>NZ_JQNB01000001.1:0-1332500 GCF_000745005.1 Luteibacter sp. 9135
GCGGCGATCCATTCCTTCGCGGTAAGGACAGGCGGGACATGCTGTTGACACAGCGGCGTCTGCAAGCGCTGGCCCATCAGTTTCTGATGCCACAGGCAACGGTCCGGACCGGTAGACCACGCATCGCGGGGATAGACGCAACGGATGTTCAACGCCGTGAATCCACGCCGCTGCGCATCCGTGGTCGGATACACGATGAAGCCGTTTGCGGTGGGGAAGCTGTCGGCGAAGTTGGAATCGTTGCGCAGCCAGGACAGGTTGACTCCCCAAGGGGCAGTCGTGGGATTCGGGCGCCAGGAAAAATAGCTGTCGGAGTATTTGGTCGACCGGATCAGCAGTCCCGAGCAGAAGTACGCAGGCGACTGCATGTTTCCGCAATCCTTGCGGTGATCGTCATAACGGCCCTGCAAGCGATGCGCCACATCGCCTGCCGCCTCCACGACCGCTTCGGCCTGCGTCGCAGGTGACGTCGTATCGGTCGACGATTTTTGGTGTACGAGAGGGGCAGTCGTGCAGCCGTATATCGACGTCGTGAGTACGACAAGGCGTAAGCCGCAAATGAGCCTGTCCATGGCGATAGGGCCTCCTGGCCGGTGTGGGTCGCGTCCGTCATTGTCACCGCGGTATCGCAGCGCTACGACCCAACCTTGGTGGTAGGCGTATACGAGCGTTTTTCGGCCGCGTGCAACGTAAGTGGCTCAACTCGCGATGTTCCTCGCCGCCGATGCAGCGGCGGCGCAACGGCGTCAGCCAGCGATACCCACCGACTCGGACAAGGCGATATCGCGCGCCACGCCGTGGCCCAGGGTGGAGATGCGCGCATCCCGCGCGCCGAGCACGGTAAAGCCGGTCATGCGGCGACAGGTGAAGGTAATTACGCGAGCGCGGGAGGCACACAGCCATTCGCGATCCGGTGCGCGGCGTGGCGGTGCGTCGACCGGTACGGCGTCCGTAAACAGACCATCCCAGGCGAGATAGTCGGTGTCCGGCAGCAGGTAGATGCGGGCGACGGTATCGCCTTCCCCGCTCACACAGTCGATCCACTCACGCGGACCTTCCGCCGTGACGGCGCAGGTCAGCCCCACGCAACGCGTCACCAGCAGCGGCGCGAGGTCGGCCGATTCCACGAGGCAGGTGTCGGCAGCCGGGGTACCAAGCACACATTTCGTCAGCGGCGGCGCGAGATAGAGCACGCCGCCAAGTTGCCCGAATCCCTCGAACAGGGTCCGTGGCGCCAGCGCCAGCCAGCGTGTGGTCGAGGAACTGCGGGCGCGCGTGGGCACGCCAAAGGACGAGAGCCAGCCGAACATGTCGCCTCCGGGAGGTGGGACGAGTAACGGAGGCCTGGCTGGCGCGGTCCGGGGAGGTGCCGCGTGGCTTGGCGTCGGGGAGAAGGGCGTGCGTCTAAGCGATAGTGCGAGGACATGCAGCCTTGGCCTCAACACATGTCGCGCACATCGTGCGCTCCTACTTTGTCAGGATGAGTTTGTCGTTGCGGGTCAGGCGCAGGTGGTATTCGCTGCCCTGGTGCTCGATGACGAGCTCGCGGGATCCGTCGAGCAGGTTCTTGCTTTCGATACGGCGCGTGGCGACCTGTGTCGTCATGCGCAGGGGAACGACCTTGTCTCGGCCGCCGTTGTCGGTCAGGGGAAGCGTTCTCAGCAACATGGTCCACTCCGCAGTTGAGGGTGCGGAGTTGATGATAATGATTCTCAGTTACGTGTCAACCTCCCTGACGTGTCGTCAGTCCTCGACGGCGTCGTCCGGTGCCTCGTCCGGCATCGCCGCGAGCGTCCGTTCCAGGGCTTCCAGATCGGGAATGATGGCGGTGTCGTCGCGCACCAGTACGCGTGCACGGACACCGAAAGGTAGGTCGTGGCCGTCGTGGGTCGGCAGGAGAAGCTCGGCGTTGAGCGTCGTCAGGCGCGGAAAACCGTGGGTCAGCACGGCGATGTAAGGCAGCTCGGGCGTGTTGCCCAACGCTTTGAGCACCGCCACACGGGCCGCCTGCGGCGGGGCGTCGTCGGGCAGCGCCGCCACATGGTCGAAGCGCACCAGCGGAATGCGCCAGCCACGCCAGGCGATACGACCGATCAACCACGCCGGCGAATCGGGCACCGGTTCCACGCCAGCCAGCGTGATTACTTCCGCCACCGCGGCGTTGGGCAGCAGCAGGCGCACACCCGCGCTGGGGATCAGTACGCAGCGGATTTCGCGCGGTAACGGCTCGCTCATGGGAATTCCTCGATCAGTTTCTGCGCCAGCGCGGCCGCGTCGCCTGCGTAGGCGGCAACACGCTCCTCGCGGATGCCGGCCACCGCATGGCCACGTTCGTCGCCGATGGGCACGCTTTCGATCCACACGCGACCGCCGGCGTCGTACACCGCCTGGGCGCCAGCCACGGCGTCGCTGCCGCGACCGTCGAACACGATGGCAAGAGCATCGGCGCCGAAACCCTCCGCCACGGTGGCGAGGACATCATCCAGGGACGGCCCCGCGCTGCGGCTCGCGCTGTCGTCTTCGCCTACCACGACGCGACCGTCGCGACGGACCTGTACACGCGTGCCGCGCGGCACCACCAGCCGCTCACCGTGCGCGGTATGCGACTGCTGGCCCGCCACGGCCAGGTCGCCCAGCTGGCTCGACAGGTGCTGCGTGTCGTCGTGGTGCACGGCCACGAGCAGCACGGCGGGCAGGCTCGTGGGCACCGCCGCAAGGAATGCCGCGACCGACGCCTCGCTGTCGCCACCGCCCGCCAGCACGACCACGCGGCGCACCGCACGCGCGCTGCCTTCGAGGAACATTTCGTGCGAGAACGCACCGTCGGTGCGCGGGGCAATCGCTTCTTCCAGCGACACCAGCTCCAGCGACATACCCGGGCTGACGCCATGGCTGCCGTCATCGACGACGTCCTGGGCCAGGTATTCGGCAGCCGTCAACGTCTCGATCCCGAACTCGGATGCATCCGGACGCGCCGGGGTATCGGCCGTGATCGTATCGTGGTCGACCAGGTCCCACGAAGGCGCAGGCGGGGGTGCGTATTCGGTGGCACGGTGTTCAATATCCAGCGCGGGCATGGCGACCTCCACCGCGACCGGCGGGGCCGTGTCGTCGGAGGCCAGGCTGAACTGGCTGAGGTCGAACGCCCGTTCCGGCACCGACGCAGACGTCGGAGTCTCGTCGACCACCTCGAAGCCGGACAGGTCGAGCGAGGCCAGTTCGGTCAGTTCCAGGGGTGCCGAAGGCACGTCTTCGAGGCCGTCGGTGCTGATCGCCGACGCATCGGTGTCGGCCAGCAGGGCTTCCAGCTCGGCCGCGAGATCGGCAGGATCGACACCCTCGTCATCGTCGGTCGTCGACAGCGCCGTGGAAAACACCAGCGGGTCCGCGACATCGCTGGCGATATCGGGCACCGCATCCATCGACACCGCCGTCTCGTCGGTCGTCGACACGAACGGCGAGGCGGCGTAGCCGTGCGCCCCGGTGATCGCCAGGTCGTCGGTCAGCGGAAGGTCGATGATTTCCTCGGCCGGCGCCGCGACACTGGCGATGGCCGCCAGTCGTGGCTCGAGTGCACGCGCATCACCCGGACGCACCGGGTCCGGCGGCGGCACGCCGACCAGTTTCGCCGCCAGGTGGCGTGCCCAACGGGCACGCGCCCAGCCTTCGAGATGGCGGCTGACATCGGAATCGTTGAATACGAGGCGCGGGTGACCGCTTTCCACGGTGTCGTACAGGCGGTCCAGATCGTCGTCACCCGGATCGTCCAGATCGATCACCACCACGTCCGCCGACGAGCCCACCAGTTCGGCGGGCGCGAAGGCGCGCAGGTCGGATTCGTAGACGATGGTCGCGCCGTGCTCGACCAACGCCTCGCGCAGGTGTCCCGACAAGGCGGCGTCGTCGAACAGCAGCGCCACCCTCGGCGCGTGATCAGCCATGGTGGCCCCCGAGGACGTCGTTGATCTGCACGATGAGATCGTTTTCCTGGTACGGCTTGCCGATGTAGCGCTCCACACCGATGTCGAACGCGCGCTGGCGGTGCTTGTCGCCGGTGCGCGAGGTAATCATGATGATCGGCACCGCGGCCAGCCGTCCGTCGGCCTTCATCTGCGTCGCCAGCTCGTAGCCGTCCATGCGCGGCATCTCGATATCCAGCAGCATCAGGTCGGGCACGCGCTCGTTGAGTTTTTCCAGTGCGTCCATCCCGTCCTTGGCCGTCATCATCTCGAACCCGTGGCGCTCGAGCACGCGCCCGGTGACCTTGCGCATGGTGATGGAATCGTCCACCACCATCACCAGCGGCTTCACGCGCACCTCGTCCTGCGCGCGCGGCGCCTGCGGCATGGCGGCTTCGGCCTCGAAGGCGCGACGCGCCACACCGTGGCGAACCAGCGGCGCCAGGTCGAGAATCATCAGCACCGAGCCATCGCCCATGATCGTGGCACCCAGGATGCCCGGCACCGAACTGACCTGCGGGCCAACCGGCTTGACCACGATCTCGCGCGAGCCCAGCACGGCATCTACGCGAATGGCCGCGCGCAGGTCGCCCGAGCGTGCCAGCAGCAGCGGAATGTCGCCTTCGTCCGGCGTGGCCACGATGTGCGTGCCCAGCAGCTGCGGCAGGTCGTGGATGGCGAACTCCTCGCCGAGGTAATCGAACGACGGCTGCTCGTCCGCCATGCGGTGGGCGAGCTCGTTGGGCTCGACATGCGCCACGCCATTGACCGAGGTCATCGGGATGGCGAAGCTGGTTTCGCCGATGCGCACGATGAGCGCCTGGGTGACGGCCAGCGTGAACGGCAGGCGCATCACGAAGGTGGTGCCGCTGCCCATGTCCGATTCGATCGCCAGCGTGCCGCCGAGCTGCTTGATCTCGTTGGCCACCACATCCATGCCGACGCCACGACCGGCCACCTGGGTGACCGTCTCCGCGGTGGAGAACCCGGGCACCTGCGTCAGCTGCAGGATCTGGTCATCGGACACGCGCGCATCCGGGCGCAACAGCCCGCGCTCGATCGCCTTGGCCCGGATGGCCTCGCGGTCCATGCCGGCACCGTCGTCGGACAGGCGCACCACCACCTCGGTGGCCTCGCGGGCCACCTGGATGCGCACCGTGCCTTCAGGGTTCTTGCCGATGGACTCGCGATGCTCGGGCGCCTCGATGCCGTGGGCCACGGCGTTACGCAGCATGTGCTCGAACGGCGCCTTGATCCGGTCGAGCATGTTGCGGTCCATTTCGCCGTTGGCACCTTCCACCACCAGCTGGGCGCGCTTGCCGACATCGTTGGCGGCCTGGCGCAGCGTGCGGCGCAGGTTGGGCACCATGGCGTCGAACGGCAGCATGCGTGTCTGCATGAGGCCCTCCTGCAGTTCCGCATTCACGCGCTGCTGCTGGAGCAGCAGGGTTTCGGACTGCCGGGTCAGTTCGTCCAGGATCGTCTGCAACGACACCAGATCGGATACCGACTCCGCCAGCGCACGCGAGTACTGCTGCAACTGCGAGAAACGATCGAGTTCCAGCGGATCGAAGGTGGCCGAACCGGTGTCCGGATGCTCCTGGTGGTAGCGCGCGATGATCTGCGCCTCGGTTTCGATTTCCAGCATGCGCAACTGGCTGCGGAGGCGACTGACCGTCTGCTCGTGCTCGGTCAGCGTCGAACGGAAGCTGGCTGTCTGCTGTTCCAGGCGCGAACGGTAGATCGACACCTCACCCGCATGGTTCACCAGCGTATCGAGCATGTCGGCGCGAACGCGGATCTGCTCCTGCGAGGCGCGTTGCAGCTCTTCTTCCTCGAACTCGGGCAGCAACTCCGGAAGGTCGCGTTCGAGCACCGGGATGATGTCGGGCTCGGGCACGGATTCCGGTGCCGGGATGTACTCGGCGGCTTCGCGCTCTTCGCGATAGGCCTCGGCGGTGAGCGTATCGGGAGCGATGGGCGCGCCGGCCAGGCGCGCGAACGGCTCGATATCGGCATCGCCCAGCCAGATCGGGCGATGCTGCGCGATGCCCTGGATCATGCCGTGCAGGCGATCGAAACCGGCTTCCATCGCTTCGATGGAGGCCCGGTCGCTGTCGCGCTGCCCGGAAGCCACCGCATCGAGCAGCGCTTCCATGGCGTGGGCCATGTCGCCTACGGGCGGCAGGCCCGCCATGCGCGCACTGCCCTTGAGGGTATGCAGGTCGCGCTGCAACGCCGTCACGTGCTCGGCGACGTGCGGCTCGTTGCGCCAAGCGGCCAGGGCGCCATCGGCATGGTCGAGGATCTCTCTGCCCTCCTCGATGAACACCTCGAGCAGGTCGGGATCGATGTCCGCGTATGGCGACAGTTCGGGCACCAGCGCCGGGGCCGGATCGTCCACCGGCACATGCACCGGCTCCGCGAGCGGCTCGTGCGACTGATCCTCGATGACGGCCGGCATCTCGGGCTCGGTGACAGGACCGGTGGCTTCGACGACCGGAGCGTCGATGTCCTCTTCCTCACTCGCCGAAAGAGCGGCATCGTAAGCATCCTCGTCCGAGGGTGTCTCGTCGATGGTCTCGTCGTCAGCTATGGCGTGGGGCTCGTCGGAGCGCGCCTCGACAAGACCGTCGTCGACGTGCACGACATCGCCGTCGTGCGACATCGGCTGTGGCAGGTCGTGGACTTCCGCAGGCTCGCCACGACCCGGTGCATCGGCCGTAGCATCGAAACCTTCGGTCAGCGAGCGCCAGGCGGCGGCCTCCTGCTCGTCGTACTTTGCGATCGGTTCGACCACGCCTTCCGGCTTGTCGATCTCGAAACGCTCGATCGACGCAAGCAGTTCGGCCGTGAGGGAGTCGGTGGTGTCTACCGGTTGCAGGGGTTCCAGCTCGACGGGCGGCAGCTCGTCGGACGGGGCGTCGGCCGGCTCTGCTTCGCCAGCCCGGTGCGAAGCCGCCGCGGCCTCGAGGTCCGCCAGTTCACCCGCAAGCATGGCTTCCAGTTCGGCTTCCCGATCCGCCGGTTCGCTCGCGTGGTCGGCGACCTCGTCGATCTCGTCGAGCGGCTGCCCATAGTCCGGCTCGTACAGGATATGGGCGACGGTGGCTTCGGGCTGCTCGTCACGCAGTGCGACGATGTGCGCCGCGAGCGCGGTGACATCCGGCACGTGCGGATCGGGCGCGTCGAACTGGTGCATGACGTGATCGACCAGGTCGGCCGTGTCGGTCAGGGCATCCACGCCTTCCACGCTGAGCGGGTGGCCGCTGGCACGCACGCGTTTGATGAGGCCCTCCAGCGGTGCCAGCACCTGGATCAGCACCGGGATGTCGACCATGCCGATGGCGCCATGCAGCGTGTGCACCGCGCGCAACAGCGCATCGTCCACCGGCAGCTCGCCGTCGCCGGCACGCGCGAGGTTGCTGCGGATGACGGTGAGGTACTGCGCCACTTCCGTGCGCAGGATATCCAGCAGCACCGCATCCACCGGCGGCAGCGGCGGCGACACGTAGGCGGGCTCGACGGCGGCCGGCTCGATCGCATCGGTCGGCGCCTGGCCGTAGCTGGCGAACGCAGCGGTGGGCACGTCGGCGATGGTGTCGCGCGGCACCCGGCGTTTCACCTTGGTGCGCACCGTCTGCACGGCGTTCCTGGCCACATCCTCGACGAAGGCCATGTCACCCATGGCGAGGCGATCGGCCGTCTCCATGATCGCCGCGATCGGCGCGCCCGGCGTGCTTTCGCCTTCCAGGGCGGCCTTCAGCTGCGGCAGCGCATCCACCGCGTGGCGGATCAGCGCCTGCACGCCTTCATGCGGCTCGATCGTCTTGTCGAGCACGCGGTTGAGCAGGTTCTCGACCTTCCAGGCGAACTCGCCCAACAGGCGCGCGCCCACCAGTCGGCCGGAGCCCTTCAGGGTATGGAACGACCGGCGGATCGGCACCAGGGATTCGCTGCGTGTGGCGTCCAGCAGCCAGGTGACCTGCGCCGCGCGCAGGTTGTCGATCTCTTCCTGGGTTTCCTCCAGGAAGATCTCGCGGATCTCGTCGTCGATGCCATCGACGGTGATCTGGAAGCCGGCGAACTCCGCATGACCCGTGCCACCCACTTCCTGCTCGATCTCTTCCTCGATCTCCACCCAGTCGTCGTCGGCAACCACAGGCACGGGGACGCGTTCGGGTTCGGGTTCGGGCGCGGCGATCTCCGCCTCGGTGGGCGGCTCGTCGACCAGGTCGAACGATTCCGCGAAGGTCGATACCGTTTCGCCCTCGTCCGCGCTCGTAGCCGGCACGGCGATGTGCTCGATCGCGGCGGTGTCGATGGCCTCCAGGGCGTCCTCGCCCATGGCTTCCGGCTCGTGCGAGGCGTGCACGGGCAACGGCCAGTAGCCGAGCTCGGCAAGGCTCTGCTGGGTCACGTCAAGGATATGTTCCAGCCCACCGCGATGCTCGCGCGCCGCTTCGAGGTAATACTCCAGCGCCGCCAGCGCGTCGGCCAACCGGTCCATCTGCGCACCGTCGGGCACGCGGCGATCGACCAGCAGCTCGCGGTGGATGAACAGGCCGACGCCGTCGGCCAGTTCCGCGGGGCGCGACGCGCCCAGCATGCGCATGGCCCCGCCGATCTCCGCCATGAATTCCGGCGCGCCGGCCAGTTGTTCGTGGTCCCACGACGATTCGACGAAGGCGACGATCGCGTCCTTCACCTTCGACGTATTGGTGGTGGCCTCGCGCATCAGCGTGGCAAGGATGTGGCGCGCCTCACTGCGCGGCAGCGGCGACGGCCCGACCTCGGCCACCGCCGACTCGTCGCCCTCGGCGCCGAGGCGTTCGATGTGGTCGTCCAGCGACGCCTCGACATAGAGCAGCGCGCCAGCCACATCGAGCAGGGATTCCTCATCGGGTTCGCGCGCGCCCGTGGCGATCTCGCCCAGGATGCGCCGTTGCTCCCCGACCACGCGGCGCGGCACGCCCAGCGCCAGCATGCCCAGCGTGTCGCCCACGCGGTCGAGCACGTCGGCCTGCTGCCCGAGCTGGGCGGGATCGCCGTCCGGACGACGCAGGAACAGGTCGAGCGATTCCTTCACCCGCAGCAGGTCGTCCTTGATGGCGGCGGATACCGTGTCCAGTAGCGCACGGTTGTGTCCCGACATGGAACCACGCGCGTGCTCGACCTCGGCCTCGCGCGGCAGCAGGCCATCCAGCCGGTAGGTCTGGCGCAGTTCGTCCAGGCGTTCGCTGCCCGGTCGTGCCTGGGCCACGTAATACAGCAGCTTGCGTGCAAGGTCGTCGGCATCGCCCTTGAGCAGGGCCTCTTCGCCGCCATCGACCAGCTCGCGGATGGAACGATCGACACGGCCGATCAGCTGGCGCACGTCCTTCTCGTGGGCGCGCAGCACGCCGCGCTCCAGGCCCTCAAGCACGCCGGCGGCGATCCACCACAGCCGCCGGCCGGCGAGGGTGTAACAACGCGCGGCGATGCCGTCCAGCGTGGCGCGCATACCCAGCAGCTGGCGCTCGTTGCCCTGCCCGCGGAACCAGGCCAGCAGTTGCTGCTGGAAACGCGCACGCAGGTCCGCCAGTTCGCCACGCGCAGCTTCGGCGGTCGCGGGATCGGCCGCCCCAGGCGCAGCGGCGGGCAGCACGGTGTCGAGGTTGGGCGTGAACAGGGCGGACTCGTGCAGCGACTGCTCGCCACGGCTGGCACGCAGGTCGTTCAGCAGAGGCAGCAAGACGATGGGCACATCGCGATGGCCGCTCTGCAGGCGCTCGAGGTAATCGGGCATCTGCATCATGCCGCGCATCAGCACGGCATAGGCCTCGTTGCGATCGGCCACGCGATCGTCGATCAGCGCGGCGACCAGTTGCTCCATCTCGCCGACGACCATCGCCGCGCCGTAAAGCTCCACCATGCGCAGCGTACCGTGCACCTGGTGCAGGTCCGCGGCGCAGGTATGCATGACATAGGCGTCGCGTGAATCGTCGACATAGGCCTCGAGGGCATGGCGTGCCTTGGACAGGGCGTCGTCCAGCTCCGCCTTGACCCAGTGCAGCGTCGTGAAATCGGTATGGTCTTGGAGTCTCACTGCATCAGCCCGGCAGCTTGAAGTTCGCGACGGACAGTCGCAGGTCGTTCGCGAGCTGGGCCAGGTTGCCGATGGATTCGGCTGTCTGGCTGGCGCCCAGCGACGTTTGCGAAGTGATCTCCTGGATGACGTTCATGGTGGCCGAGGTATCCGTCGCCGCCGCCGACTGCTGGCGTGCCGCGGCGGAGATGTTCTGGATCAGCGCCGAAAGATCGTTCGACACGCGCTCGATGTCGCCCAGGGCGGTACCCGCGTCCTCGGCCAGTCGCGCACCGGCCACCACCTCGGCGGTGGTCTGCTCCATGGAGCTGACCGCCTCGTTGGTATCGGACTGAATGGTCTGGACCAGGGTCTCGATGCGCTTGGTCGCGCTCGCCGAGCGTTCGGCGAGACGCTGCACTTCGTCCGCGACCACTGCGAAGCCTCGGCCTGCCTCACCGGCCGAGGCCGCCTGGATAGCGGCGTTCAAGGCGAGGATATTGGTCTGTTCGGCGATATCGTTGATCAGTTCGACGATGGAGCCGATTTCCTGCGAGGATTCACCCAGCCGCTTGATGCGCTTGGACGTTTCCTGGATCTGGTCACGGATCGAATCCATGCCCTGAATGGTTTCGCGCACCACTTCCGCGCCGCGCGAGGCGATCTGCACCGAGCGCTGGGCCACGTCGGCCGACTCCGCCGAATCCTTCGACACGGTATCCATCGAGGTGGCGATCTGGTTGATCGCCGAGGTGGCCGAGGTGATCTGCTGCGCCTGCTGCTCCGCCGCGTCGGCCAGGTGCATGGCGGTGGCCTGGGTTTCCTGCGCCGCCGCCGACACCCGTACAGCGGTCTCGTTGATGGTGGTGACGAGGTTGCGCATCTCGTCGACCGCGGAGTTCATGGCGTCCGCGATGGCGCCCGTGATGTCTTCGGTGACCGTGGCCTTGATGGTCAGATCGCCCTCGGCGAGCGTGCCCATCTCGTCCAGCAACCGCATGATGGCGGTCTGGTTACGCTGGTTCAGTTCGGACGTGCTCTCCAGGCGACGACGCTGGTCGCGCACCAGGTTGTACACCAGCAGCAGGGCGAACAGCACCGCGCCGATCGCGCCTAGCAGGCCCCACCAGACGTTCGGGAACAACCGGTTCAGCGGCAGCCTGGCGATATGGTCGGCGGACTCGTTGGCGCGCAGCAGCACCGTCTGCGAATCCAGCGAGGCCTGGTTGCCTGCGCGCTTGACGTCCTGCAGGTTGGGCGACGCGGCCACCAGCTGGTTCACCGGGTCGACCAGATCGCTCCAGGAGGTCTGCATGCCTTCGAGGATCTTCCGCGCGTTGGCGTCGGTCATCGCGCGGACGCCGCCTTCGGCGTTGCCGTCGATCAGCCCCTTCAGCACCGCACCGTAAAGCTGCGCGTCACGCGACAGGCCGTCGGCGGCGGACTGGGCGCCGTCGCCACCCTGCAGGATCTCCTGCACGCGGCGGATCATACGGTCGGCCATCAGCATCCAACGCGCGATGGTGAAGGTCTGCTCGACCGAGGCGTTCTTCTGCTGGACGATGTTCAGCACCTCGTCGGTGCGCGCATTGAGAAGCGGCATCTGCTTGGCGAAGAGATCGGCCCGCTCGCCCGAGGACAGCACGAGGTCCTTGTTGGAGAGGATCTTCCCGATATCCGCGTCCAGCTGGTGCCAGGCGTTGGCCAGGGCGGCCACCGAGCGGCCCGCCTGCGATCCGCCGTTGTCCGCATAGGCCGGCATGCCGCTCTTGTCGTCACCCTTCACCAGGCGCTGCACCGCCGAGTCGATGGTGTTGCGGGTAGCCGACAACTCACGGAACGAGTCGCGGTTGCCGTCGGACGCCTCCAGGGCGTATTTCGCGGTCTGCTGCGAAAGCACCTGTACCTGCGTGGTCAGGGCGATGGCTTCCCGGTCCTCCCCGTTCTTGGTGTTCAGCCACCAGAAGTCGACCGACGCCAATCCGATCGCCAGGAGAAGAAACACGATGACGATCGTGTAGCCACGTTCCCGGCCTGCGCCGCCTGCTGTCGTGCTCATATCTACCTCACCCAAACCTGGCAAAGCTAGCCGCCGGCGCCTCGAGGCTGCCGGCAAGACGAAGCGGTCGATACGACCGCCCCTCCGTTCCCCACGCGCGCGCGGTCGAACCACGTCGCACCTATCCTGTCAGCGGGCCGGCGATGCCGCCGTCCCGTCCCCCGAAAGACGCCTTACAGCGCCGCCTGCCGAAAATCAGGCGCCCGCACCAGCCGGCTCATGCTGAACAGCCCGAACGACTGCTCGCCCAGCGTGACGTTCTCCGCCACGAAGCGTGCCACGCGCGGATCGCGCTCGTCCTCGCCCGTACCCCGCTGGGCCTCGTCCATCGTGCGCTGGCCGAACACCTCGTCCACCAGCAGCCCCACCGTGCCCCCGTGCTGGCGGACCAGCAGCAGGCGCGTACGCTCCGACGAGGGCGTGCGCTCGTCGAACAGGAACCGGCCCAGGTCGATCGCGGGTACCAGGTTGCCGCGCACGTTGGCCACGCCCATCAGCCAGGGTTGCGTCCCCGGCACGTGAGTCAGTGCCGGCACGGCCAGCAGTTCGTTGATTTCCTCGATGCCGCTGACGAACGCGCGACGCCCCACCCGGAAAGCGATGCCACGCCACTGGCCGAGCGATTCGACCCGCTCGGGCGCGTCGGCCGTGTGCGCCAGACAGGCACGTTCATAGAGGGCGAGCAGCTCGAAGGGTGAGGTGGCGGCGTTCTCGCTCATGGCGACCTCAGTGTGTCGTGCCGGGGAGCAGGCCGGCGATGGTCGAGAGCAGCTCCTTCTCGTTCACCGGCTTGGTGATGAAGGCCTTCGCACCCTGGCGCAGACCCCATACCCGGTCGGTTTCCATCGACTTGGTGGTGATCATCACCACGGGAACGTCCGCCGTGGTCGGGTCGCGGCTCAGCGTTCGCGTCGCCTGGAAGCCGTTCATGCCGGGCATGATGACATCCATGATGACCAGGTCGGGCTTGTTCGCGCGAATGCGCTCTATGCCGGCCTCGGCGTTTTCAACGCTGGAAACGGAAAAACCCGCCTTCTCGAGCAGCGTGGTGAACACGCGGACATCGGTGGGCGAGTCGTCGATGATCAGGATATTTGCCACGCGTCCCCCTGGACGTCGTCGAGCGAGCCGGTTGGGTCAGCTCGCCGTCGCATAACGGTGAATCGCGCCGAGCAGCTCGTCGCGGGTGAAAGGCTTGGTGAGGTACTGGTCAGCGCCCACGATGCGGCCGCGCGCCTTGTCGAACAGACCGTCCTTGGAGGAAAGCATGACCACCGGTGTACCCCGGAACTGGGCGTTGTTCTTGATCAGGGCGCAGGTCTGGTAGCCGTCCAGGCGCGGCATCATGATGTCGACGAAAATAATGTTCGGCTTCTGGTCGGATATCTTCGCCAGCGCCTCGAAGCCGTCGACGGCGGTGAGTACGTCGCAGCCTTCCTTCTTCAACAGCGTTTCCGCCGTGCGCCGGATGGTTTTGGAATCGTCGATGACCATGACCCGCAAACCGGTCAGGTCGGTACCACGTCCGTTTTCGTTCACTGCGCCCCCGTGCCACGCAAAAAACCGCAAATCCCGGCGCAGGATAGCCCCTCTTCCGGGCGTATTCCGTGCACTGGGTCGTCGTACGGGACCTGGAGCCCCGGCGGTACGCTCTTCTGGCGTTCCTCCCGATCGCTGTTTAATGGTTGGCACGGATTCCGTCAAGATGAATTGTTCTTAAAAGACCGGCGGCCGGTGAAATCCTGCCCTGCGCTCCACTAGACTTGGCACCTTTCCTGCTCGCCGGACACCCCATGTCGCTCACCGTCGCCGTCCTCATGGACCCGATCCGCGCCATCAAGATCGCCAAGGATTCCACGTTCGCCATGCTGCTGGAGGCGTCGCGCCGTGGCCATGCCCTTTTCTACATGGAGCAGGGCGACCTGGCGCTGCGCGACGGCGAGGCCTGGGCCCGCCTGCGCCCGCTGTCCGTGAAGGACGACCCGGCAGACTGGTTCACCCTCGGTGACGCCGCCTGGCGGCCGCTCGGCGAGATCGATATCGTGCTGGCCCGCAAGGACCCTCCTGTCGATGCCCAGTTCGTCTACGACACCATGGTGCTGGAGCGCGCCCAGCGTGCGGGCACCCGAGTGGTCAACGACCCGCGCAGCCTGCGCGATTGCAACGAGAAACTGTTCGCCCTGGACTTCCCCCAGTGCATCGCGCCCACGCTGGTCTCGCGCGACCGAGGCGACCTGAAGGCCTTCGTGGCCACGCATGGCGAGGCGGTACTCAAGCCGCTGGACGGCATGGGCGGTCGCGGCATCTTCCGCGTGCGCGCGGGCGACAGCAACCTCAATTCCATGCTGGAGACGCTGCTCGGCGAGGGCGGGCACGACTTCGTGATCGCCCAGAAATACATTCCCGAGATCACCGCCGGCGACAAGCGCATCCTGCTGATCGACGGCGAGCCCGTGCCCTATGCACTGGCCCGCATCCCCCAAGGCGACGAATTTCGCGGCAACCTGGCCGCCGGCGGCCGGGGCGAGGGCGTGCCGCTCTCCGAGCGCGACCGATGGATCGCCGCCCAGGTAGCCCCCGAACTGCGTCGCCGTGGCCTGCGCTTCGTCGGCCTGGATGTCATCGGCTCGTACCTGACTGAGATCAACGTCACCTCGCCTACCTGTATCCGCGAACTGGACGCCCAGTTCGGGCTCAACATCGCCGGGCTGATGTTCGACGCCATCGAGGACCGATGACGACCCGCACTACCGGCACCGACCTGATCGGGGCCACCCTGCTGTTTTCCCTGCTGCTGCATGGGGTGATCATCCTCGGCGTCACCTTCGACGCGGAGAAGCCGAAGCCCAGCGTAGCCACGCTGGATGTCACCCTCGTGGACGTGGCCAACCAGGAACCGCCGGACAAGGCCGACTTCCTGGCCCAGGCCAACAACGCGGGTGGCGGCGACAAGGACAAGGCGGCCCGGCCCTCCGAACCCGTTTCCGGCCCGTTGCCGACGCCGAACCGCGGCGTCACCCCCGAGCCGAAGGATGCCCAGGCACCGGCGCCGCAGGATCGTACGCCCGCACCATTGTTGACGACCTCCGGCGAAACGGCCTTCGCCGTCGACACCAGCCGGCAGCAGAGCGAACACGCGCCCAGCCCCCTGCCGGTGTCCGACGAGGACGTGCAGCGCAAGCTGGAAATGGCGCGGCTGTCCGCCGAGGTCCGCGAGCAGTCGCAGGCCTACGCCAAGCGGCCCAAGAAGAAATTCATTTCCTCCAACACGCGCGAGTACGTCTACGCTGCCTACATGAAGGGCTGGGTCGGCCGCGTGGAGCGCGTGGGCAACCTCAACTACCCCGACGAAGCCCGCCGCCAGGGGCTGTACGGCGAGCTGGTGCTCACCGTGGGCCTCAACCGCGACGGCTCGATCAAGAGCATGGACGTGATCAAGAGTTCAGGACACCTGCTGCTGGACGATGCCGCCATGCGCATCGTCCGCCTCGCGGCTCCCTTCCCCGCCCTGCCCGCGGACAAGACGAAGGTGGACGAGCTCTACATCACCCGCACCTGGCAGTTCCTTCCGGGCAACGTGCTGAGAAATTACTAGGCGGGCAGCAGCACGACCACACATGTAGGAGCGCGCGCTCGCGCGCGACATCTTTTCGCGACACCTCCCCCGACATGGCGCGCCAAGCCCGACGCACGGCCTCAAAACATGTCGCGCGCATCGCGCGCTCCTACATCCTGGCCCGAACGTCCCGACTACCTTTCGCGCGCATCGCGCGCTCCTACGGCAGCAGCTGGTCGGCTTCGCTGACGTAGGCCTTGCCGGCTTTTCGGTCCCATATGCACAGCTCGCGACCGGGGCGGTTGTTCATGTGTTTCTGCGGGTAGCGACCGGCCAGCACCAGCGCCGTCACGGGCACGCGGTCGTCGTAGGCGATCGGCCCACCGACCGGTTTCGCATCCTTCAGGCCGCTGGCCGCGATGCACGCCTGCGTCAGCTGCCGGTCATGATCCTTCCACGCAGACGGCGTCGATGCCTGCGCCACGGCGACCAGGAGCATACCGGACACGAACGTAAAACCTTTGGCAAACATGATGTTCCTCAGGAAACGACCTACATGGGGCAGGCCTGCAACGTAGCTTTTTTGCGCTTAACGCAGGCGCACTCGCCCGGCCGTAGCGGCTACAATGCGGCCATGACGATCGCCACTACATTCGCGGGTCAATTCCTCATCGCGATGCCCTCCCTCGCCGAGCCGCCGTTCGCGCGCGGCGTCGCCTTTCTGTGCCAGCACGGGGAAGACGGCGCGGTCGGCCTGCTGATCAACCAGATGTCCGAGTACCGCCTGGGCGATGTCCTCGCCCAGATGAAGCTGGAATGCGACGACCCGGAGATCGCCGACTACCCGGTACTCATCGGTGGCCCCGTCCAGCAGGAGCGCGGCTTCGTCCTGCATCGCGAGCCGGGGCACTGGGATTCCAGCTACCGCGTGAACGACGACTGGTCGGTCACCACCTCGCGCGACATCCTCGTGGCCATGGCCAAGGGGGAAGGCCCCCGCCGCGCCCTCGTCACGCTGGGTTATGCCGGCTGGGAAGCCGGCCAGCTCGAGCAGGAAGTGATGGACAACGCATGGCTGACCACGCGGGCGGACGAACGCATCGTCTTCGACACGCCCCTGGACGAACGCTGGGTCGCCGCCGCCCGCCAGTTGGGCATGCAGGATCCCTCCCAGTTGACCGGCTACGCCGGCCACGCGTGAGCCCCCTCCTTTCATGAGCTGCCTGTTCGGTTTCGATGTCGGTACGAAGATCGTCGGCGTCGCCGTCGGCAACCGCCTCACCGGCACGGCCCGCGGCATCGCGGCGCTGCCGGTGCGCGACGGCGAACCCGACTGGCAGGCGCTGGACAACCTTCGCCGCGAATGGCTGCCGGAGGCCCTCATCGTCGGCCTGCCACTGGACAACGATGGCAAAGAGCAACCGATGACGCGCAAGGCGCGCCGCTTCGCGGAGCGCATCGGCCAGCGCTACGACCTGCCGGTCATCTTCGCCGACGAACGCATGAGTTCGCAGGAGGCCGCGCGCCGCTTCGCCGCCGGGCGAGCCGCGGGCACGCGCAAGCGTTCGGATGTCCGCTCGATCGACGCCGAGGCCGCCGCTGTCATCCTCGAGTCCTACCTGCTGCTGCCATGAGTCACGCCGCACACCCCCGCCTTCTTCCTTCGCCTTGAGGCCGTCATGTCACAACGTCTGCGCCACCTGACCACCCTCGAGAACCTGCCACGCGAGACGATCGAGCGCCTGCTCGACCGCGCCAACAGCATGCGCGAAGCCACGGCGCACGGTACGCGCCACCTGGGGCTGCTCGATGGCCGAACGGTGCTGAACCTGTTCTTCGAGCCCTCCACGCGCACGCGCACCTCGTTCGAACTGGCGGCCCGCCGGCTGGGTGCCGACGTCGTCAACTTCGACATCGGCCTTTCCTCGACCACCAAGGGCGAGGAACTGTTCGACACGCTGCACACGCTGGAAGCGATGCACCTGGACACCATCATCGTTCGGCACAAGGTGTCCGGCACCCCCGATGAGCTGGTGCGCCACGCCATGAGCGGCGTGGCGGTGGTCAACGCCGGCGACGGCAACCGCGCGCATCCCACCCAGGGCCTGCTGGATGCGCTCACCATCCGTAACCACCATCCGGATTTCCGCAAGCTGCGCCTGGTCATCTGCGGCGACGTGCGCCATTCCCGCGTCGCGCGCTCGGACATCCACGCCTTTGCCGCGCTGGGCGCGAAGGACATCCGCATCGTCGGGCCGTCCTCGCTCATGCCGCCCGAAGGCGAATTGTCGGGCGTCAGCTATGTCGAGGATTTCGACGAGGCGATCGAAGGCGCCCACGCCGTGATCATGCTGCGCCTGCAGAAGGAGCGCATGGCCGCCACCGACCTTCCTGACGAGGCCGCCTATTTCGAGCGGTTCGGCCTCGACACCCGGCGCCTCGCGCGCGCCGCCAAGGGCTGCCTGGTCATGCATCCCGGCCCGATCAACCGAGGTATCGAGATCGCCCCGGACGTCGCCGACGGCGCCCAGTCGCGTATCCTCGAGCAGGTGGGCAACGGGGTGTTCGTGCGCATGGCCGTGCTCGCCGAGGTCATGGGGCGCTGAATACGCCCCCTTCGCGCGGACGCATTCCGGCATAATGGTCCCACCTAGGGATCAAACAACGGGATACAAGATGCGACCGACGAAGCGACTTCTCGCGCTCGGCGTCGCCAGCGTGCTGCTGGCGGCCTGCGGCCACAAGGATAAGGATGCCCCGCTGGCCTTCGTGCCGGCCGATACGCCGTACGTGGTGGCCAGCCTCGACAAGCTCGACGACGACGCCTACGAGGCCATGCTGGCCCAGGCCAACAGCGAACTGCCCGGCCAGGTCGCACAGATGAAGGCCTTTGCGCAGGACCTCGACACCAAGGGCAACGCCGATGGCGCCCGCCTGGTCCGTGCCCTCGCCGCGGAATTCGACGGCAAGACCGCCGAGGCCGCCCTGAAAAACATGGGCCTGGACGCCAAGAACGGCACCGCGTTCTACGGCCTGGGCCTGGCCCCGGTCGTGCGCGTGACGCTGGCCGACAACGCCGCGTGGGATGCCTTCGTGGGCCGCCTCGAAACGGCCTACGGCAAGAAGCTGGAGACCGCCGACGCGGGCGGCCAGTCGTATCGCCATGTCGCCCTGTCCGATTCGGGCGTGCAGCTGGTCATCGCCACCGTGGGCAAGCAGGCCGTGGTCTCGCTGCTGCCGGTCGACGCCGCCCAGCCGCTGGTCCGCCAGGCGCTCGGCGCCGACCGCCCGGAAAAGAGCATCCAGGAAGACGGACGCCTGGCCGATCTGGCCAAGGCCAAGGGTTACAAGGATTACGCCGTCGGCCAGGTCGACCTGACCCGCCTGCTGCCGCTGATCGCCACCGGTAAGGATCCGCTCTTCGCGACCTTCCTCAAGCACCAGTCGGCCAAGTCCGGCGAGCCGGTGCCGGCCCTGCCGCCCAGCTGCCAGACGGAAGCCACGCGTATCGCCGCGCGGGTGCCATCCGTCAGCTTCGGCTACACCAAGCTCGACCTGCACCACCAGGACCAGCGTGTCGACATCGCTCTGGCCGACGACATCACCAAGGCGTTCTCCGGCCTCAAGGTCGAAGTCCCGGGCCTGGGCAGCGACGCGAAGGGTCCGTTCGACATCAGCCTCGCACTGCCGGTCGAACAGCTGCGCACGTTCTTCACCGCCCAGGCGGAAGCCGTGGCAGCCAAGCCGTTCGAGTGCCCGGCCTTCGCCAG
Source organism: Luteibacter sp. 9135 (assembly GCF_000745005.1). Classification (NCBI taxonomy): domain Bacteria; kingdom Pseudomonadati; phylum Pseudomonadota; class Gammaproteobacteria; order Lysobacterales; family Rhodanobacteraceae; genus Luteibacter; species Luteibacter sp. 9135. Next base: position 19,412 of record NZ_JQNB01000001.1, read on the forward strand.
CATGAACGACAGCTTCGCCAAGATGGGCTCGACCATGCAGCAGGCGGCCATTCCGCCCATCGGCGACCTCCGCGGCCTGCGTCTGGTCATCGATTCGTTCAAGCCCGCGGCCAGCGCGCAGCAGATGCCGCAGATCACCGGTCGCGTGGTTATCGCCACGCGCAACCCGGCGGGCCTGCTCGCCATGGGTCAGGCGATGCTGGGCGGCGACTTCAAGCTGGCCGGCGACGGCAAGCCGGTCGCCCTGCCGCCGAACATCAGCGGCATGCTGGGCATGCCCGGCTGGGCAGCGATGAACGGCCAGGCGATCGCCGTCGGCGTGGGCGCCGGTGAAGACGCCCAGCTGGACGACGTGCTCATGGGCAGCACCGGCGACGCCGGTCGCGTGTCTCGCCTGCACCTCAATGGCGACATGTATCGCTCCTGGGTCGACGTGATGGCGGACAAGGCTAAGTCCTACGCCAGCGCGATGACCGAAGCCGCGGGTGCCGACGGCGCGCCGGACGACCAGGCCACCACGGCCGCTACGGCGCAGCGTTCCAATGCGCAGTTCGACGCGATGAAGGCCCAGGCCGCCCGCGTCGTGCAGGTGTCCGGCGAGTCGCACGTCGACGAGAAGGGCCTCGTGATCTCGGGATCGGTGGAATACAAATAAGCCGATCCATACGTGTCATGTGGTTGAAACAGGAAAGGCGGCCCTCGGGTCGCCTTTCTTTTTGCGCGCTGCACGAACCCGGCGTCTACCCGTGCAAGAAACTGAACGGCTGGGATTTGCACGCACGAATCGTTCACGGATGCGCTGTTTCCATAGGCCCCGCGACACGGCAGCCACAGTGCGCGGCGCCGTCGCCAGACCCACAACAGATTTCAGATAAGGAGTTCACCATGAACCATTCCAACCTCCGCAAGGCCCTGTTCGCCGCCGCCCTCGTTGCCGGTCTCGGCACGGTCCCGTTCGCCCAGGTGAATGCACAGGACTCCGCGGCCGCCATGAGCAAGGGCGACAACCAGACGGTTGCCGGCAAGGCTGACGACACCTGGATCACCACCAAGGTGAAGTCCGAGTTCGCTGCCAACAAGATGGTCAAGGCGACCGATATCTCGGTCAGCACCACCGAAGGCGTCGTTACCCTGACCGGCTCGGTCGCTACTGCCAAGGAAAAGAGCCACGCTGTCGCGATTGCCAAGAAGATCAAGGGCGTGAAGAGCGTGGACGCCAGCGGCGTGACGGTGTCGGCCGCGGCTGCCGCTTCCAACTAAGCGTTGGTGATGGTGGTATGAGAAAGGGAGCCGTTGCAGCCTGTGTCAAAACTGGTTGCTGCAGCTCAAGGAGGCGCCCCTCGCAAGAGGGGCGCCTTTTTCTTTGGGCGAGTAAAGAGTGAGCGATTAGCCCGGCTGCAGTTGCCGGATGAGCTGGCCGCGCCCCAGCAGGCTGCTTAAGCGCTTCAGATTAAAGGCCATCACCGCGATGGCCATCTCCGAGGCGGCGCCCCGGGTTCCTCGCAGCAGGAAGCGAGGCAAACCAAAGATCCGGTATTTCAGTTCCGCAAACGGTCGCTCCACGGTGCAACGCCGCAGGCGCATTGAGGTGGTCTAATCTTTCTGGACAGTCCGATAGGATTCACAGGCAGAAGGAGGTGAGCTATGGGACGTAAAGAGATATCGCAATCGCAGCGAGACGACGCCGTGCATCTGGTGGTGGCCGAGGGGCATACGGTACGACAGGTATGCCAGCTGATGGATGTAGGCCCGACAGCGTTGAGGCGCTGGCTGGCGATACATGAAGAGGCTAAGTCGACCGGGGTTCATGCCCCCACGGCGGCGGATGATCGGCGGCGTATCGTCGAGCTTGAGTCGCAGGTACTTCAGCTAAAGGAGGAGCGCGAACTTTTAAAAAAATCCATCGCCTTCTTCGTTCGGGAGAGCGATCGCCCACGGCGGTGATCGACGAGCTGAAGGAGGCCTACCCGGTATCGCGGCTGTGCGAGGCGATGGAATACCCCCGTAGCAGCTATTACGCCAAGCGGGCAGAAGAGGTACAGCCGGCGGTTGCCGATCCGGCGCTAGTAGCGAGGGTCAAGCAGATTCATCGCCAGAGCCGAGGCAGTTACGGCACCCGTCGCATGGCGGCTGAGTTGGGTCGCCAAGGCATGCCGACAGGGCGATATCGGGCGCGCACGTTGATGAGGCAGGCCGGTCTATGGGCCGAGCGGGTGCGTCGGCACGTGTACCGGACGGCGAGCAAGGCGGCTGTGCCGGCCCCCAACCGCCTCGAACGGCAATTCAACGTCGCCCGGCCCGACCAGGTTTGGGTCGGTGACATTACCTTTGTGCCTACCCGACAGGGTTGGCTCTATCTGGCCGTTGTCGTGGATCTTTATGCACGCCGGATCGTGGGCTGGGCCTTTTCAACCCGGCCGAATGCACAGCTGGCCGTTGCCGCCCTGGACATGGCAATCAGAGAGAGGAAACCGTCGGGGAATCTCATGTTCCACTCCGATCAAGGTGCGCAGTACAACAGTTTTGACTTTCTCGGACGCCTCAAGGCCCTGGGGATTACCCAAAGTATGAGCAGGCGCGGCAACTGTTGGGATAACGCGGTTGCCGAGCGCGTCTTCGCCACGTTGAAAACCGAATGGGCGACATCGACTTACAGCAACCGCGATGAAGCCCAAAGCGACATCACTGTTTTCTTGACGTCGTACTACAACTACCGGCGCCTACATGCGGCCAACGGGCAGGTGCCGCCAGCCATTTACGAGATGATGGCGGCCCGGAAATAACGCCTATCGGGTGTCCAGAAATACTTGACCACGACACATCGCTTCCGGCGTCGCTCTGGCATGCATGCGGTCCAGGACGTCGTCGTCCATGTGCCGGGTCACGATGCGCCATCGGCCGTCGTGCACTGGCCCTTGAGGGCGCAGGCTCCGCACGCCGCCACAGGCGCGGCATAGTGGACTGAGCGAGTGGCACGGTGGACTTGTTTGCGGACCAGTGTCGCGCCACCTGGGCATTGCATGACGTCCTGATCGACGTCGTAGATGAAGGCGCGACGGTCCATTAAGGTGCCATCGCCCTGGTTATTGACCGAGCGATTGGCCGGTACGTGCACCACCAGGTTTTGCTCTTCGCACGCTCTGGCCTGCTCACCGTTGGAGTAGCCGGCGTCGGCCACGATGTTCAACGTCTGCGTGCCCAGCACCTCGCGCGCCTTGGTCGCCATCGGTAGCAGTTGGCGGTTGTCGCCCGCGGCCGTGGTCACCTCGTGCGCCACGATCAGGCCCGTCGTCGCTTCGACGGCCGTTTGCACGTTATACGCGGGGATCTTGCCCTCGTTGGGGCTACGCATGAAGTGCGCTTCTGGCTCCGGATGCGCCGCGACTGCCGATGACTCCGCCGCGTCCGCTGCATCCAGCTCGCCGAGGTATCGGGCCAGTGCATCGCGGGCCGCCACGCTACGCTTGCTGCTCACGGCACGGAACTTCGAGCCATCGATCGCGACCCAGTCGCCTTGCAACAAGGCCTGGGCCTTCGCCCACTGGATCAGGGTCGCCCCCGCCCCCGCCACCGCCTCCCCATGCAGGCGCCGAAACTCGGCAATGACCTTGTGGTCGGGCACCAACCGGCCCAGCAACCACATCAACTCGATGTTGCGGCCGCACTCGGTCTCCAGTCGCCGCGACGAACGGATCTGCTGCAGATAGCCGTACAGATAAAGACGAAGCAGGTCGCCGGGATCGTATCCCGGCCGCCCCGTGGCGGCCGGGCGGCTACGGGCAAAGCCCAGCGCCTGAAGATCCAGGCCGCTTACGAAGGCATCGATGACCCGGCAGGCGTGGTCCGCCGGCAACAGATCATCCAGGCTCAACGGAAACAGCGCGCTCTGACCGCGACCTTCGCCGGTGATGTGGCCCATAAAGAAAATGCCCTCGGGGTCTCCGAGGGCATTTTTACTTGCAGCCGCTTCAGCGTCTACGTGTCAGGTGAGTTTTGACACAGGCTGGTTGGGCTCCCTTTTTTTCGCCCACATCGTGGGCTCCTACACACGCATGCATGCGTGTTGCCAAGCCACGGGGGTCAGCGGCTGAGCATGCCGCCAAAGGTCTGTTTGTCGTGGGAGGTGTCGATCTCGACGCCTTCCAAGCCCTGCGAAAGGGTGTGCGCATCACCGCCCTGGGCGAGCTTGATCCGCAGGCGCACCTCGTTCGAGCTGTCCGCGTGGCGCAGCGCGTCCTCGTAGGAAATCTCGCCGGCGTGGTACAGCTCCACCAGGCTCTGGTCGAACGTGCGCATGCCCAGCTGATTGGAGTCGCGCATCAGTTCCTTGAGCTTGTGCACCTCGCCCTGGCGGATATAGTCCTGCGCAAGCGGCGTGCCCAGCAGCACTTCCACCGCGACGCGACGCGCCTTGCCGTCGGGCGTAGGAATGAGCTGCTGCGCCACGATGCCCTTCAGGTTCAACGACAGGTCCATGAACAGCGCGCTGCGGCGGTCCTCCGGGAAGAAATGGAGGATACGATCCAGCGCCTGGTTGGCGTTGTTGGCGTGCAGGGTGCACAGGCACAGATGCCCGGTTTCCGAGAAGTTGATGGCATGCTCCATCGTCTCGCGGGTACGCACCTCGCCGATCATGATCACGTCGGGTGCCTGGCGCAGCGTGTTCTTCAGCGCGTTCTCCCAGCTGTCGGTATCGATACCGAGTTCGCGCTGGGTGATGATGCAGCCTTCGTGCCTGTGCACGTATTCGATCGGGTCCTCGATCGTGATGATGTGGCCCGTGGAGTTCTGGTTGCGGTAGCCGATCATCGAGGCCATCGAGGTCGACTTGCCCGTACCGGTGCCGCCGACGAAGATGATGATGCCGCGCTTGGTCATCGCCAGCTGCTTGACGATCGGCGGCAGGTTCAACTCTTCCGGCGTGGGAATCTTCGACTCGATCCGGCGCAGCACCATGCCGACGCAGTTGCGCTGGTAGAAACACGATACGCGGAACCGGCCCACGCCCGACGCGCTGATGGCGAACTGGCACTCGTGGGTCTTTTCGAATTCCTGGCGCTGCGCCGGCGTCATTACATTGAGCACCATGTCGCGCGCCTGCTGCGCGGAAAGTGGGCTCTGCGTGATCGGTACGATGCGGCCCTGCACCTTCATGGAGGGCGCGACGCCGGCGGTGATGAACAGGTCGGAGGCCTGCTTGTGCACCATCAGCTTCAGGAAGGAGGTGAAATCGAAATCGCTCATGACGGTCTGGTCCCCGTGTGCCGGACCGGGCCGGCGCCCCACGGGCGATCATATACCCGGGGCGCGGCGCGCCGTTAGCGGAAGCTTTCCTTGTTCTTGGCGTACATCATGCCTTCCTGGCGGGTGATCAGGCCACGCTTGACCAGGTCGAGCAGGTTCTGGTCCAGTGTCTGCATGCCGTACTGCTGGCCGGTCTGGATCGCCGAATACATCTGCGCGACCTTATCCTCGCGGATCAGGTTACGGATGGCCGGGATGCCGACCATGATCTCGTGGACCGCCACGCGTCCACCACCCACCTTCTTCAGCAGCGACTGCGAGATCACCGCGCGCAGCGACTCCGAGAGCATCGAGCGGACCATCGGTTTCTCACCGGCGGGGAAGACGTCGATGATGCGGTCGATGGTCTTGGCCGCCGACGAGGTGTGCAGGGTGCCGAACACCAGGTGGCCCGTTTCCGCGGCGGTGAGCGCCAGACGGATGGTTTCCAGGTCGCGAAGCTCGCCGACCAGGATGTAGTCCGGATCTTCGCGCAACGCCGAGCGCAGCGCCTCGTTGAACCCGTGGGTGTCCCGGTGCACCTCGCGCTGGTTGACCAGGCACTTCTGCGAGGTATGCACGAATTCGATCGGATCCTCCACGGTGAGGAGGTGGCCGTACTCGTTCTTGTTGATGTGGTCGACCATCGCCGCCAGCGTGGTGGACTTGCCCGAGCCGGTCGGGCCGGTGACCAGGATCAGGCCCTGCGGCTGCTCGATCAGCTCGCGGAAGATCTTCGGCGCACCGAGGTCCTCCAGCGTGAGCACCTCGGACGGAATGGTACGGAACACCGCGCCGGCGCCCCGGTTGTGGTTGAAGGCGTTGACGCGGAAACGCGCCAGGCCGGGAATTTCGAAGGAGAAGTCCGTCTCCAGGAACTCCTCGTAGTCGCGCCGCTGCTTGTCCGACATGATGTCGTAGATCAGCGAGTGCACCTGCTTGTGTTCCAGCGCGGGAATGTTGATACGCCGAACGTCACCGTCGACGCGGATCATGGGCGGCAGGCCCGCGGAGAGGTGCAGGTCGGAGGCCTTGTTCTTCACGGAGAAGGCAAGGAGTTCGGCGATGTCCATCAGGGTCCCCTTTCTTTGTGGGGCATAGGTAAACACGCCGAGGGGTCGGCGGCAAGGCGCGGCACCGTATATGCTTCCCGGACTGTGAAAACGACCGCGAGCGGAGCGAACACCCCATGAATCGGATCGCCTTCATCGGTGGCGGCAACATGGCCACCGCCCTGATCGCCGGCATGCTGCGCCACGGCGCCCAGCCGGGCGGCATCGCGGTGGCCGAGCCGCGCGCGGAGGCCCTGCAGGAGCTGTCCCGCCAGTACGGCGTGGCCACCTATACAAATAACCTAGACGCCGCGGAGGGTGCCTCCATCCTCGTACTGGCGGTCAAGCCGCAGATGATGGCCGAGGTGTGCCGCGGCCTGCGTCCGGCGGTGCAGAAGTACCGGCCGGTGGTCATTTCCATCGCCGCCGGCATCCGCATCGCCCAACTGGAACGTTGGCTCGATGCCGCCCTGCCCGTGGTCCGTTGCATGCCCAATACCCCGGCCATGTTCGGGGCCGGGGCCACCGGGTTGTTCGCCAACGGTCGCGTCAGCGCCCCCCAGCGGGCCGAGGCCCAGCACGTGCTGGACGCCGGCGGCCTCACGGTCTGGGTACCCGACGAGGACCAGCTGGACATCGTCACGGCGCTGTCCGGCTCCGGTCCAGCCTATTTTTTCCTGATGGTCGAGGCGCTGGAAAACGCGGCATTTTCTCAGGGGCTGTCGCGCGAGGCGGCCCGTGCCCTGGCGGCGCAGACCGCCTTCGGCGCCGGCCGCATGCTGGTGGAGTCCGGCGAAAGCGCCGCCACGCTGCGCCAGCGCGTCACCTCGCCCCACGGCACCACCCAGGCCGCGCTGGAAAGCTTCCGTGACGACCATTTCCCTGCCATCGTGGCGCGGGCGGTCGACGCGGCGCGTCGGCGCAGCTTCCAACTTTCCGAAGACATGGACTCGAATACGTGAACTACCTGACCAATGCCGGCGGCCTGCTGCTCGAAGTCGCCTTCGGCGCACTTGTCACGCTCTTCATCCTGCGCATCCTGGCCGAGGCCTTCCGCGCGGATTTCAACAACCCGATCTGCCAGTTCCTCTACCGGTTCACCAATCCCGTACTGCGGCCGCTGCGCAAGGTGCTGCCGCCGGTGCGCCGGGTCAATACCGGTGCCCTGCTGATCGTGTACCTGCTGGAATGCCTGAAGTGGCTGCTGATCGCCGCCCTGGCCGGCATCGCCCCGAACGTACTCGGCCTGGCGATCGCGGGCCTGGGCGAAACGCTGGATATCTTCCTGCTGACCTGGGTGGTGCTGGTGTTCGCCTGGTCGATCATGAGCATGCTGTCGACCGATCGGTACCATCCCGTCGCGCGGCTGGTGACCAGCCTGGCCGAGCCGCTGGTTCGTCCGCTGCGCGGGCGGATGACCATCGGTGGGCTGGATTTCTCGCCGACCGTGGTGATCCTCGGGCTGATCCTGGCGCGGATGCTGATCGCCGCGCCGATCAAGGATTGGGGCGTGGCGTTGATGATGGGAGCGGGTTAGCGGGCGCCTAGGCGGCGGGCGTCCGTCACGTTGGGAAGCGCGCTGAGGCGGCCCAGCAGGGTGGACAGCTGCTCGTAATCCTTCACCCTTAGCGTGAAGCGCATTTCAACTTCGCCGGTGCGCACGTGCACACGGCTGGACGAGGCGACGATGTGCGGACCGGTGTTGCTAATGGTGGTGGCGACGTCTTTTTGCAGACCCTTGCGGTCGTAACCGCGCAGCTCGATGTCGATCTCGTAGCTCTGCACGTCCACCCTGCCCCAGCTGACGTCGATCACGCGCTCGGGGCTGCGACGGGCCAGCCGTGACAGGCTGGCACAGTCGGCGCGATGCACGGAGACGCCACGACCGCGCGTGATGAAGCCACGCACCGGGTCACCCGGCAGCGGCTGGCAGCAGCGTGCCAGGGTGGTCAACAGGTTGCCCAGGCCCTCGATGGACAGCGCCCCGCGATCGTGTTGCGCGGCACGCGACGCCACCGGATTGGACGACTGCGTGATGCCCGGCTCGGCGGGCTCCTGCTGCGAGCGGGCCACCTGGCCCAGTGTCACCTCGCCCAGGGCGATGGTGACGTACAACTCATCCACCGATTTCAGGCGGAAATGCGTGGCCAGCTTCGCCAGGTCCACGTCGTCCAGGGCCAGGCGGCGCAGCTCCTTCTCGAGGCTGAGCTTGCCGGCCACGATGTTGGCCTCGTGTGCTTCACGACGGAACCAGGCGCGCACCTTTTCCTTCGCCCGCGATGTGTGCAGGTAACCGTGGTGCGCCGAGAGCCAGTCGCGGCTGGGCTCGGATACTTTCGTGGTCAGGATCTCGATGCGATCGCCGCTGCGCGGCTGCGTCGTCAGCGGCACGATCCGGCCGTTGAGCTTGGCGCCACGGCAGCGATGACCCACTTCGGTATGGATGTGGTACGCGAAATCCAGCACCGTCGCGCCGCGCGGCATGTCGATCACCTCGCCCTTGGGCGACAGCACGTAGACGCGGTCTTCCATCAGCTCCGTTTCGAAGCCGGCGGCCAGTTCGGCCTCGTCTTCCCCACGGGGCTCCAGCAGCTTGCGCATCCAGGCGATCTTGGCCTCGAACTCCGCATCCGCCCCGCCGCCTTCCTTGTAGCGCCAGTGCGCGGCGACACCCAGTTCGTTGGCGCGGTGCATCTCGTGGGTGCGAATCTGTACTTCCAGGGTCTTGCCCTGCGGACCCAGCACGGCCGTGTGCAGCGAGCGATAGCCGTTGCCCTTGGGCCGCGCCACGTAGTCGTCGAACTCGCCCGGCACATGCGGCCACAGGCTGTGAACCAGCCCCAGCGCCGCATAGCAGTCGGCCACGCTGTCGACCAGGATGCGCACGGCGCGGATGTCGTAGAGGTCTGAGAATTCCAGCCCTTTCTTCTTCATCTTCTTCCAGATGGAGAAGATGTGCTTCGGCCGGCCGGCCAGGTCGGCGCGTACGCCGGCGGCATCCAGCGTCTCGCGCAGGGTGGCCAGGCTGGAGGCGATGAAGGTTTCGCGGTCGGTGCGGCGTTCGTCCAGCAGCCGCGCGATGCGACGGTAGGTGTCGGGCTCGAGGTAACGGAAGGCGAGGTCTTCCAGTTCCCATTTCAGCTGCCAGATACCCAGCCGGTTGGCCAGCGGCGCATGGATATCGGCCGTGAGCTGGGCCAGCTCGCGCCGCTCGTGGTCCGGCAGCGCCATGGCGGTACGCATGGCGGCGAGTTGCCGCGCGAGCAGCACGAACACCACGCGCAGGTCGCGGATGATCGCCAGCAGCAGCCGACGTAGGCCCTCGGCACCGCTGGCGGGCCCGCGCTGCGCATGCAGCGCCCAGACCTTCTCCGCCTCGCCCTGCCCTTCGACCAGCCGGCGCAGGGTGGGTGCCCAGGTCGTCGCCGCCTCGTCCGCCGCCCCCGGCAAGCCGTTGACCAGCGAAAACCAGAGCGCCGACGCGCAGGTTTCATCGTCGCATCCCAGCAGCCGCAGCAGCTCGATGACGGTCTCGCCCTCGGCCCGCGCGGCTACGGGCAGCACGGAGCAGGCCTGCCTTGCCTGCTCCGTCAGGGGCATGCCCGGGTCCTTCGCCGCCATGGGCCGTGCGTCGCTCATCGTGATGCCGCCTGCGCGTTGTCCAAAGCCTTGGCCAGCCGTTTGGCCGACACCGGCTCCGCGGTTTTCAGTTCCTGGGCGAACAGCGACACGCGCCATTCCTCCAGCAGCCAGCGCAGTTCCCCCCAGGCATCCGCATCCAGCGCCGTGCCGCCGCCCTGCAACAGGGCGCGCCAGTAGGGCAGCACCTGAAGCATACGCGACTGATCGCGGGCCGGGTCCTGGCGCAGTCGTTCGCCGCGCAGGCGCATGGCCTTGAGGTAACGCGGGATGTGCGCCAGCCGCGCGGTGGGCAGTTCGCGCAGGAAACCCGGCTGGAACAGGGCCGCCAGTTGTTCGCGCAGGTCGTCGTAGCTGGCCTTGGCAAAGCCCATCAGCGGCGGCTCCATCCAGGGCCTGAGTTCCGCCTGCGCCTCGATGATCGGCTCGGCAAGTTTCTGCCGTGCCATCGCCGCGCCGAACAGCTTCTGCGCGAACTCCGCGCGCAACGCCTCGAACGCGGCATGCGTGCGCACATCCAGGCGGCGCCCCTCGAGCAGGTCGGCGAAGCCGCCTTCGACCAGGTCGTCGCGCAGGCCATCGATGCTGCCCATGGGGGCGTACTTCAGCGACAGCGGGTTGGCGATGGGCAACTGCCGGCGCGCACGCTTGAACTCGGGACCCAGGGCCTCGCGCAGCAGCCGTTCCACGCCGCCCGCATGCGCCTCGACGGCTTCGTCAGCACGCTCGAACACGCGCAGCGCCACGGCCTCGCCCAGGTCCACCAGCGCCGGGTAGGCCACCAGGCCGGCGTCGGAGCGCACCTCCGCCGGAATCGATTCGAAGTCCCACGTCACGATGTCCTCGCGCGTGAGTTCGATATCCGTCTTGCGCGAGAAGGCCTCGCGCGCCTGGCTTTCCCATTGCGCACGGATGGCCGTGAGGTCGCGGCCCTCGGCCAGCGTGCGGCCATTCTCGTCGTGCACGCGGTACCGCATCAGCAGGTGTGGGGGCAGTTCGGCGTCGGCGAAGGCCGCCGCGTCGACATCCACGCCAGTGGTCTTCTTCAGGAAATGGGCCAGCGCCGCCAGCAGCGACGCATCGCGTGGGGCCTCGGCTTCCACGAACGCACGGGCGAAATCCGGTGCCGGCACGAAGTTGCGGCGCAGCGCCTTGGGCAACGCGCGGATCAACTCGGCCACCTTGTCGGCCAGCAGGCCGCCGACCAACCACTCGCCGCGGGCCAGCGGCAGCGCGTTGAGGAAGGCGAGCGGCACGTTGATCGTGACGCCGTCGGCGGGGTCGCCGGGGACGAAGCGGTATTCGAGACGGTAGCGGTGCTGGCCGACGTCGATGGTTGCGGGGAACGCCTTGGGGTCGAGGCCGCTGCCGGTGTCCATGACATCCGCCAGGGTCCAGCGCAGGGCGGCCTGTTCCCCGGGGGGCGCCTTGCGGTACCACGCGTCGAGTGCGCGCACATCGGCAATCTCGGCGGGAAGCTTGCCCTCGAAGAAGGCGGCAAGCGCATCGTCGGATCGCAGCAGGCCCGCGCGCCGTTGCTTGGCCTCGATGTCGTGGGCCTGTTCCAGCACGCGTGCGTTGGCGCGCACGAAGTCGGCACGACTGTCGATATCCGCGCGCACCAGGGCTTCGCGCACGAAGATATCGTGGGCCAGTTTCGGGTCCTGCCGGTGGAAGGTCACCGGGCGCCGCTCCACCAGCACCAGGCCGAACAGCGTGACCTGCTCGTAGGCCACCACGGTGCCGCGCTTGCGCGACCAGTGCGCGTCGCGTGCCGTGGCGCGCACCAGATGGCCGGCCTGGGATTCGATCCAGGCCGGATCGACGCGCGCGTTCATCATCGCCCAGATGCGCCCGCCGATATCCAGGATCTGCGCGGCGAAGATCCAGGCCGGCGGCGCCTTGGCCAGCGCAGAGCCCGGAAACACCTGGAAACGGCGCTCGCGCGTGCCGCGGAACACGCCCTTCTCGTCCTTGTGCCCGACCTGGGTGGGCAGGCCGGCCAGCAGGCTGCGGTGCACCGCCTCGAACAGTCCATCGCCAAGTGCATCGCCTGCGGGGGCACCCTTTGGGGCGTCCTTGGCGTCCTTGGCCCTGGTGTCGTCCTTGGCGTCCCTGGTTCGCTTCGTGTCGCCGGGCACGGGCCCGGCGGGCTCCTTGCCCTGCGTACCCCAGTCGATGTCGCGCACCACCAGCACCAGCTGGCGGTGCAGCTCGCGCCATTCGCGCATGCGCATGAAGCTGAGGAAATGCCGCGAACACCAGTCGCGCAGTTTCGACGAGGTCAGTTCCTCGGCGGCGGCGAGGTAGCCGCGCCAGAGGTTGAGCACGCCGACGAAGTCCGACTTGGGGTCGGCGAACTGCGCATGGGCGGCATCGGCCTGCCCGCGCGCCTCGGGCGGACGCTCGCGTGGGTCCTGGATGCTGAGGAAGGCGACGATGGTGGTCAGTTCGGCCAGCGCGCCCAGGCGCCGCGCTTCCACCATCATGCGCGCCAGCTGCACGTCGATCGGCAGCCGCGCCACGGTGCGCCCCGTCGCGGTCAGCCGGCGATCGTCGTCGATGGCACCGATCTCGGCGAGACGACGGTAGCCGTCGGCCACGACGCGCGGGTCCGGCGCCTCGAGGAAGGGAAAATCCTCCACCTCCCCCAGGTCCAGCGCCAGCATGCGCAGGATCACGTTGGCCAGCGACGAGCGCAGCAGTTCCGGGTCGGTGAACTCCGGCCGCAGGTTGAACTCGGCTTCCTCGTACAGGCGGTAGCAGATGCCGGGACCCACGCGCCCGCAGCGGCCCTTGCGCTGGTTGGCGGCCGCCTGGGAAATGGGTTCGATGTGCAGGCGTTCCAGCTGGCCGCGCTGGCTATAGCGTTTGACGCGCGCCGTGCCCGGGTCCACCACGTAACGGATGCGCGGCACCGTGAGTGAGGTTTCGGCGACGTTGGTCGCCAGCACGATGCGCCGCTTGGGTCCCGGACGGAACACCCGGTCCTGCTCCTGGGCGGACAACCGCGCGTACAGCGCCAGGACTTCCGTCTCGCGGTACTGCTTGCGCGACAGCAGCAGGTGGGTATCGCGGATCTCGCGTTCGCCAGGCAGGAACACCAGGACGTCGCCGCGGGGGTCTTCGCGGGTAATGTCGTCCATCGCGTCGGCCACCTGCTGGGCGACGTTGCCCTCGCCGCGCTCGCCCGGCGGCCGATAGCGCACTTCCACGGGGAACGTGCGGCCTTCCACCTCCACTACCGGGGCGTTGCCGAAGTGCGCAGCGAAACGCTCCGTATCGATGGTGGCGGAGGTGACGATGATCTTGAGATCGGGGCGGCGCTGGGCCAGCCGGCGCAGGTAACCCAGGAGAAAATCGATGTTGAGGCTACGCTCGTGGGCCTCGTCGATGATGATCGTGTCGTACGCCGACAGCCAGGGATCGGACTGGGTCTCGGCCAGCAGGATGCCGTCGGTCATGAACTTGACCAGGGCCTGGTCGGACACGCGCTCGGTGAAGCGCACCTGGAAGCCGACCTTGTCGCCCAGCGGCGTCGCCAGCTCCTCGGCCACGCGGGTGGCCACGGACCGGGCGGCCAGGCGCCGCGGCTGGGTGCAGCCGATCATTCCTGCCTCGCCGCGACCGGCGGCCAGGCACAGCTTGGGCAGCTGCGTGGTCTTGCCCGAGCCGGTTTCGCCCGCAAGCACCACCACCTGGTTCTCACGGATGAGCTTGATGATGTCTTCCGCCCGCGCGGCGATCGGCAGCGAGGCATCCACCGTGATCGGCGGCTTGGAGGCGGCCCGCGCGGCGCGGCGCTCCCGGGACACGGCGATATCGCCCGCCAGGGCCTCGATGCGGGCGGCGTCCGGCTTGCGGGACAAGGCACGCCAGCGCCCCAGCAGCCGCCCGACATCGCGGCTGCTCACCGCATCGAGCGCATGGCGAAGCTCGCGCAGGCGCGGATGATCGGGCGATGGGGGGCGTGCGGGACGTGTGGGTGTACTCATCGACACCCATGATAGCGTGCGCCTATGGTCCGGATCGGAACGTTTCATTTCACAGCGGTTCCCGACCGGCGGTAAAATGCCTCATCGCAAACGAAAAAACCAAGGAGAGTCGCAACATGGCCATCGATATCGGCATTGCCAAGAACGATCGTGAAACGGTTGCCGAGCACCTCTCGAAGCTGCTCGCCGATACGTACTCGCTCTACCTGAAGACCCATAATTTCCATTGGAACGTGACCGGACCGCAGTTCAACAGCCTGCATGCCATGTTCGAGGTGCAGTACAACGCTCTTTGGCTGGCCGCCGACGAGGTCGCCGAGCGCATTCGTATCCTCGACGTGTTCGCGCCCGGCTCGTACAGCCAGTTTGGCAAGCTCACCTCGATCAAGGAAGAAGCCGGCGTGCCGGACTGGAAAACCATGGTGGCCCAGTTGGTCGAAGGCCATGAAATCGCCGCCGCCACCTCGCGCGACACCATCCGTGCCGCCGAGACCGTGGGCGACGAAGGCACCGCCGACATGGTGACCGGCCGCCTCAAGGAACACGAGAAAACGGCCTGGATGCTGCGTTCGCTGCTCGCCTGACACCCTAGCGGCCCGCCTTTTCACCCGTGGCGGGCCGCGGTTTCTCTGAGGCCAGCCTGACCGGCTATGCTGCAATGCGTTGAGCCGGTCCCCTTCGTTGGTTAAGCTCCCCCGGTTACCATCTGACTCCACTCGGGGGCCGACCGGTCCGGGGATTGTTTTGAGCGCTGCCACCAAGACCGACCGAAGCCACCCCATCCTTGCCGCGCTGATCCTCGCGGTCCTCGTCGCTGGCCTGAACTTCGGCCTCTGGCTAGTCGCCAACCTGCCCAACGGGCCGAGCGACTGGCACGGGCCCATTCCCGGTTTCGCGTTTACCGCGTACCAGCGCTACCAGAATCCCATGAAGGGCGATTTCTCCACGGATCCGGAGATCGACAGCGACCTGAAGCTGGTGCGGCGTTATTCCCCACGCATCCGCACCTACTCGATGCTGGAAAACCCCCAGACCATCCGCCTGGCCGCGAAAGAGGGCTTGGATGTCATGGCGGGCGCCAACATCGACACGCGCCTGGAAAACAACGAGCGCGAGATCGAAGCGCTGATCGCCCAGGCCAACCGCTACCCGAAAACGATCTCCCGCGTGATCGTGGGCAACGAGTCGTTGTTCCGTGGCGACATGAAACCCGCGCAGATCATGGCCTACCTCGACCGGGTGCGCGCCGCGGTGCGCCAGCCGGTGTCGGTGGCCGAGCCGTTCCACGTGTGGATCCAGAATCCCGAGTTGGCCGACCACGTCGACTTCATCACCGTCCACCTGTTTCCCTACTGGAACGGCATCGAGGCCCGTGCCGGCGTGGCCGATTCCATCGGCACGCGCAACGCCGACGGCAGCAACGACACCGAGGGCAGCTACCAGGCCCTGCAGAAGGTCTTCCCGGGCAAGCACATCGCCATCGGCGAGATCGGCTGGCCGTCCAACGGCGACCGCTACAAGTACGCCTACCCCAGCGTGTCCAACGAGGCCATCTTCCTTCGCGAGTTCTTCAACGTCGCCAAGCGCAAGGGCATCGACGACTACTACGTGCTGGAAGCCATCGACCAGCCGTGGAAGGAAAACCTGGGCGAGGGCCGCACCGGCGCGTACTGGGGCATGTTCAACGCCGATCGCCAGCTGAAATTCCCGTTCACCGGCCCGGTCACCGAGGACGTGGGCTGGCCGTGGAAGGCCTTTGCCGCCTCGCTGCTGGCGTTCTTCCCCATGCTGTGGTTCGGCTACCGCTTCAGCCGCTTCAAGCTGATGGGACGCCTGTTCTTCATGGCGTTGGTGCAGCTGGCCTGCGGCCTGATCGTTTGGTCGGCCACCCTGCCCTTCAACTTCTACCTCAGCCCGTTCGACTGGGCGATGTTGATCCTTCTGTTCCCCGCGCAGATCGCCATCCTCAGCATCCTGCTGATCAACGGCTTCGAGTTCACCGAGGTGCTGTGGCGGCGCGAGTGGATTCGCCACGCCGGCATGCTGCCGAAGGACCCGGTGGAGCGGCAGCCCTTCGTCTCCATCCACCTGGCCTGCCACAACGAGCCACCGGAGATGGTCCAGGTCACCCTGGATTCCCTGGCCGCGCTGGATTACGAGAACTACGAAGTGCTGGTGCTGGACAACAACACCAAGGACCCGGCGGTCTGGGAACCGGTCAAGGCCTACTGCGAACAACTGGGCGCGCGGTTCCGCTTCTTCCACCTGGAACCCTGGCCCGGCTACAAGGCCGGCGCGCTGAACTTCGGCCTCACCGCCACCGACGAGCGCGCCGACGTGGTCGCGGTGATCGATGCGGACTACGTGGTCCGCGAAGACTGGCTCGCCTCGCTCACGGGCTATTTCCATGATGCCAAGGTGGCCGTGGTGCAGTGCCCGCAGGCCCACCGCGATTTCGAGAACAACCGTTTCCGCCGCATGACGGCCTGGGAATACGACGGCTTCTTCCGCATCGGCATGCACCACCGCAACGAGCGCAATGCCATCATCCAGCACGGCACCATGACCATGGTGCGCCGCTCCGCGCTCGAGGGCACCGGCGGCTGGTCCGAGTGGACCATCTGCGAAGACGCCGAGCTGGGCCTGCGCCTGATGCACGCAGGCTACGAGCTGGTCTATGTCGACGAACTGATGGGCAAGGGCCTCACCCCTGCCGACTTCAAGGCCTACAAGAGCCAGCGCTACCGCTGGGCCTTCGGTGCCATGCAGATCCTCAAAGGCCGCTGGACCTGGATGACCCGCAAGGGACCGTTGTCGGCCGGCCAGCGCTTCCACTTCCTCACCGGCTGGTTCAGCTGGTTCGCGGACGCGCTGCATTTCATCTTCACGATGATGGGCCTGTTGTGGACCGCCGGCATGATCTACGCGCCGCAGTACTTCAACCTGCCGATGCAGTTGTTCCTCATTCCGGTCATCGGGTTCTTCTTCGCCAAAGCCATCTTCGGCTTCGTGCTTTATCGTGCGCGTGTTCCGTGCAGCTGGTACGACACGATCATGGCCTCCGTGGCCAGCATGGGCTTGTCGCATGCCATCGCGCGCGGCATCCTGCACGGGCTGACCCGCGAGAAAACCGCGTTCGTGGTGACCGCGAAGAGCCGCCGCATGGGTGGCAGCAGCTTCGCCGCCTTCGCACCGGTGCGCGAGGAAGGCCTGATGGCCATCGCGCTGCTGTGCGCCGTGATCGGCATGGCGTTGCACTACGGCACGGCGTACACGGAAAGCGTGCTCTGGATGTTCATCCTTGCGGCGCAGTCCATTCCGTACGTGTCTGCCCTGGTGGGTGCGTGGATCGCACACCGCGCGGGCGACGAGGCGGGTTGATTCAGCCTCGTTCACGTTTGTGTATCGACCTTACACGTCCGGCGCGGTAAGTTAGGTCGGAGACAAGCCACGAATGGAACAGGACGCTCATGCGCCTTAAAAGACGCCATGGACTGCTGCTCCTGCCGTGGTTCCTCCTCCCCGGCCTGGTCCACGCGGGCATCGTGCTCACGGTGGACGGTGTCGACGACACCCTCAAGAACGCGGTCGTGGCGGGTGTCGACCTTTCGCAGTACACGCAGCGTGATGTCACCGCCGCGCAGGTGCGCCGACTCTACGAAAAAGCGCCCGAGCAGGTACAGGCCACACTGCGGCCCTACGGTTACTATGAAGCCTCGGCCACGGGCGACCTGAAACAGGTCGGCAAGGACTGGCAGGTGACCCTGCATGTGGTGCCGGGCCTGCCGGTCAAGATCACTGCGGTGAACGTTACGGTGGACGACGATGCCGGCAAGGTGCCCGCCGTGCGCCGCGCAGTCCGCGGCGTCACCGCGTTGAAGGACCAGCCGATGAACGACGGCGCTTACGAAGGCGCGCGCGACGCCGTCAGCGGCGCACTCACCGCCACGGGGTATCTCGACGCGCGCCTGGTCACGCACACCGTGGAGGTGAACCGGGCCGAGCACAGCGCCACGGTGAACCTGGCCTGGGACACCGGCAAGCGTTACCGCTACGGCCATGTCGTGTTCAAGAACTCGCAGTTCCGTGACGGTTTCCTCGATCGCTACGTGCCGTTCAAGAGCGGCGACTATTTCTCGCAGGGGCAGTTGCTGGACTTGCAGCAGGCGTTGAACGGCGCCGATTACTTCGCCGTGGTCAACGTCATCCCCGATACCGACAACGCGAAGGACGGCACCATCGACATCGCCGTGGAACTGGCGCCGGCCAAGCGCACCATCTACACGGGCGGCCCCTTCTACGGCACAGACACCGGCCCCGGCCTACGCGGCGGCATCGAAAAACGCTGGATCAACGACCGCGGCCACAAGTGGAAGAACGAACTGGTCGTGGCCCAGCGGCTGAAAACGATCTCCACGCTGTACCAGATTCCCCTGCCCGGCCCCAACCAGCGCAGCTTCAATTTCGGCGCCAATTTCCGCGACGCGGACACGGTTACCTCGCAGTCGCGCACGCTGCAGCTGGTGGCCAACGAAACCCGGCTCTGGCACGGCTGGACGCGCACCATCGGCGTCAGCGCGTTGTCCGGCACCTTCACGGTCGGCAAGCGCGGCGACGAGAGCGACTCCGCCGAGGGCCTGGAGCACGGCCGTAGCACCCTGCTGTATCCGGAAGTCACGTTGAGCCGGAAGAAGGGCGACAACCCCACCTTCGTGCGCAGCGGCTGGTCGCTCACGCTGACCGCGCGCAGCACCGCCGGCGGCCTGCTGTCGGATGCGCGGTTCTCCCAGGTTATCGGCGACGCGAAGTGGATCCAGTCGTTCTGGGGGCGCAACCGCCTGATCCTGCGCGGCACCGCCGGCAAGATCTGGACGGACGATTTCAGTGCCCTGCCTCCGCAGCTGCGTTTCTTCGCCGGTGGCGATCGCTCCGTGCGCGGTTACGATTTCGAGAGCATCGGCCCGCGCAACGCCTTCGGACGCGTCATCGGCGGCGAAGGCCTGCTGGTGGGCAGCACCGAGGTGGAGCACTACTTCACCCGAAACTGGGGCATGGCCGCGTTCGTCGACGCCGGCAACGCCTTCACCGGCACCGATTACAGCCCGCGCGTGGGCGCTGGCCTGGGCGTGCGCTGGCTGTCACCGGTGGGCATGATCCGTGCCGACGTCGGCGTGCCCGTCGGCGACAAGAACGAGCATGGCATCCATCTGCATGTCGTCATCGGGCCCGACCTGTGAGGAGCGTCCGCATGACATGGTTCGTCCGTATCGCCGTGGCGCTGGGCGCGTTGCTGCTCGTGATCGTCCTCGGCGTCTGGTGGCTGGTCGGCAGCGCATCCGGCCTGCGCTTCGCGCTGGCCCGCGCGCAAGGCTTCACCGATGGCGCCCTCACGGTGCAACAGGCGGAGGGTCGCCTGGCCGGGCCGCTGGACATCACCGGCCTGCGCTACCGCGACGGCAAGGGCATGGATGTACGCGTCGCCACGGCGCACCTGGACTTCGCGTTCGGTGCGCTGCTGCGCAAGCGTGCCCACATCTACACCCTGACCGCGGACGGCATCGATGTCGCCCTCGGACCCAGCCAGCCGGACACCCAGCCCTCCGAGCCCCTCTCGCTCAAGCCGCCGCTCGACATCGTGCTGGACCGGGTCAAGGTCGGCCATGTGAGGGTCACCCAGGAAGGCAAGCCGCTGTTCGAGTCGAACTCGCTGGACCTGGCCGGTTCATGGACGGCGGACGGCATCGCGCTCAAGACACTGGCACTGCGCGCTCCCGACGGCCAGGCGGACCTCGGCGGCACGTTGGCGGTGGGCAAGCAGTATCACGGCGACGGCACGGCGAGTTTCCGCTGGAAGGTCGGCGACATCGACTACGCGGGCACCGTCGAGGCGCACAGTGATGGCGCCCGGGCGCATACCGTGGTCAAGCTGACCCTGCCGCTGCTCGCGCAGGTGGACGCCAACCTGCAACAGAGCGGCGACTTCCCCTGGACGGCATCCATCGATGCGCCGTCCTTCGATCCGAAGCCGCTGCTGGGTGAGACCAGCCTGACGTCGCTGGCCCTGGCCGTGAAGGGTAGCGGCGACCGCTACGGCGCCAACCTCACGGGCGATCTGTCGCTCAATGATTACGTCGTGCGCCTGGCGCCCTTGAAGGCCACCTTCGATCACGAGTACAAGCGCCTGACACTGGACGAACTGACCATCGGCTCGCCGCAGGTCAAGGGCTCGATCACAGCGAAGGGCACGGTGGACATCGCGGCCGCGCCCGTCTCGGCCGATCTGGCACTGAACTGGAAGGACGTGCTGCTGCCGGCCAACGTCGCCGGGCAGGACCTGGCCAGCACGGGACAGCTCGGCTTCAAGGGCAGCGCCGACGCCTACCACGCTGCCGGCGATGTCGATATCGGGCCGCCGGGACGACTCGGCAAGTTCACGCTGGACGTGGACGGCACTCCGGATGTCGTCACGCTGCACACGGTGGATCTGAAACAGGCCAACGGCAACCTGGGCGCCAGCGGCACGCTCACCCTGAAACCCGCACTGGCGTGGAAACTCGACGTCAAGGGCAACCGTTTCGACCCCGGCCAGTTGCTGGCCGACTGGCCTGGCGCCCTCAACCTCGACCTCTCCACGGAGGGGCACCTTGTCGACGACCAGCCGCTCGGCACGCTGGCCCTGCGCAAGCTGGACGGCACGCTGCGCCAGCGTCCGCTGCGCGGCAACGGCGAACTGACACTGAAACCGCACGAGGTGGTAAACGGCACGCTCGACCTCGCCTCCGGCGGCAGCACCATCCGCCTGGACGCCAAGGGCGACACCGCCAACGATGCCACGCTCAAACTCGCCATCGCGTCGCTGGGCGACTGGCTACCCGATGCCGGCGGCCGCGTGCAGGGCGACATCACCGCCCGGGGCAACCTGCCGAAGCTGGCGGTAACGGCGAAGCTGCGCGGCGGAGCCATCGTCTACGCCGGCCAGAAGATCGACGCGCTTACCGTCGATGCCGACATCCCCGATATAAGCGCACCGGGCGGCAACCTCGACCTCGTCGGTACCGGCGTCAACGCGGGTGGGCTGGCCTTCGACCGCCTTGCCGTGGACGCCGACGGCACGCAGGAAAAACACCAGCTCAGCATCGATGTCCGCGGCCGCCCGCTCACGGCCGGCCTGCGTCTCTCAGG
Source organism: Luteibacter sp. 9135 (assembly GCF_000745005.1). NCBI lineage: Bacteria > Pseudomonadati > Pseudomonadota > Gammaproteobacteria > Lysobacterales > Rhodanobacteraceae > Luteibacter > Luteibacter sp. 9135. The sequence continues at coordinate 40,563 of NZ_JQNB01000001.1, forward strand.
CGCCCTGCGTAACGGCGCCTGGAGCGGCACCCTGTCGGCGCTGGACCTCGATTACCAGGGCCTACCGCGCTGGCGCCTGCAGAATCCCAGCCAACTGGCGTACAAGGACGGCGCAGCCAGCCTCGGCGACCTGTGCCTGACCGCGGGCGAGCCCCTGCTCTGCGTCAACGCCCGCCAGGATAAGGCCGGCAACCTCGACGCCAGCTATCGCCTGCGCCAGGTGCCACTGGCCCTGCTGATGACGGCCGCACAGGCCTCCGACAGCCCCATGCGCGCGGACGGCATCATCGAAGGCGACGGCACCATCCGCCGCACCGCCGCCGGCGCCCTGTCGGGGCGTGCCGATGTGCGCTCGGCCCACGGCACGGTGGCCTATGCGGATCGCGCGGACCAGCCGCTGGTGGTCTACGACAACCTGTCCGCCAACGCGCAGCTGTCGCCCGGCAGCCAGCGGCTTACCCTCAACGCCAACCTCGACCACGGTGGCACGCTCGCGGGCAACGTCTCGCTCAGTGGCGCGCAGCAGGCCCTCGGCGGCACGATCGCGCTGCACCTGAAAGACCTCGGCATCATCGAGCTGTTCACCACGGAAATCGCCGAAGTGAAGGGCGGCCTCGACGCCGACTTCAGCCTGGGCGGCACGATGGCCGAACCGTCGATCACCGGCCAGGCCTTGGTCTCGGGCTTCGCGGCCGAGGTGCCCAGCGCCGGCCTGAAACTGAAGAACGGCCGCATCAGTGTCACCACCGCCGATGCGAAGAACTACGTCGTCGACGGCACCGTCGGCTCGGGCGAGGGCACGCTGGGGATCAAGGGTGCGGCGCTGCTGGGCACGGGCGCTACCATGCGCCTTGGCGTGACGGGGTCGAAGTTCACCGCGGTGGACATCCCGGCGGCCAAGGCGATCCTCTCGCCGGACCTGACCATCGTGCAGGACGCCAAGGGCATGAACGTCAGCGGCAAGCTCAATGTCGACCTAGCCGACGTCAACGTCGAACGTCTGCCCGGCGCCGGTGCCACCAAGGCATCCTCCGACGTCGTCGTGGTGGACGACAAGAAGCGCGAGGCCGCCGCGGAAACGGCGCCCATCCGCGCCGACATCCGCGTCGATCTGGGCCAGAAGGTGCACCTGGTCGGCTTCGGCATCGACGGTCGCATCACCGGCCAGCTTGACGTACGCGAACGCCCTGGCCGCGCGACGACGGGCCAGGGCCAGATCGGCGTGGACGGCACCTACAAGGCCTACGGTCAGGACCTGAGGATCGAACAAGGCCAGCTGTTGTTCGCCAGTACACCCATCGACAACCCCGGCCTGAACATCCGTGCCGCGCGCACCCTCAACCCGAACGCCACCATCGACGAAGGCCAGAAGGTCGGCCTCTACGTCTCGGGTACGGCGCAGCGCCCCATCCTCACCGTATTCTCCAACCCGGTGATGGAGCAGTCCGACGCGCTTTCCTACCTCGTTACCGGCAAGCCGCTGTCGCAGGTAAAGGGTGGCGAAGGCAGCATGGTGGGCGCCGCCGCGCAGGCGCTGGGCTCCGCCGCGGGCGACCTGCTGGCCAAGCGCGTGGGCTCCCGCATTGGCGTGGACGATATCGGCGTGACCAACAGCGATGCCCTCGGCGGCGCCTCGGCCTTCACGGTGGGCAAGTACCTGTCGCCGCGCCTTTACCTCAGCTACGGCGTCGGCCTGTTCGACCCCGGCCAGGTCATCACGCTGCGCTACCTGTTCAGCCACAAGTGGAATTTCGAGGCACAGAACGCGACCGATTTCAGCCGAGCTAGCTTGAATTACCGACTCGAGCGGTGAGGTTTCGGGCAAGAGCCTTGGCGTCTTGGAGCAAGAGCATTGGCGTCTTGGAGCAAGAGCCGGCGGGTGCCACCCCCGGGGCCACGCCTGCGGCGACCCGTCAATGAAGGGCCGCGTACGCGGCCGTTTATCGATTGCCCTTCGGGCCGGGTCGGGCTTCGAACGGGGGTTTTCGACTCGACATCCTGTCTCGCGAAAACGGCCGGCCGTCCTGGCCGACCCCGCTTCGCGGCCTTTTCCGTTCGAATCCCTCGCCTGCGGCTACCGGCCACGAGGGTGGCACCCGCCGGCTCTTTCGACGACTGAGGTTGCGTGTGGGAAAAGCTAAGAGCTGGGTTTCGCTTCGTGGGTGGGAACGCTCGCTTGCCTGATTTGCATGGCATCGGTCGCCTTGGATACGTCGAGGGTTCGCGCACGTGCGTGCGCTCCTACCCCCCCCCAGACGGCAGATCACGCGTTGGATATGCCACAACCTGCCCTACCCGTGGGGTAGGAGCCCACGATGTGGGCGAAAAGCCAACGAAGCGCTGACGCCATACCCTGCACATCTGCGACCGCTCGCCTCACAACCTACCTCAGTCTTGGAAAGAGCCGGCGGGTAGCCCCCTCGGGGCCGGTAGCCGCAGGCGAGGGATTCGAACGGACAAGGCCCGAAGGGGGCCGGCCAGGACGGCCGGCCGTTCTCGCGAGACAGGATGTCGAGTCGAGAACCCCTGTGCGAAGCCCGACCCGGCCCGTAGGGCAATAGACAGACGGCCGCGGAGCGGCCCTTCCCTAGCGGGTCGCCGTAGGCGTGGCCCCGAGGGGGCTACCCGCCGGCTCTTGCCCCAGAGCCCAAGGCTCCAAGGCTAAACGCGATGCCGAAGGCGAGCCCTACGCCGAGGCAAAACATTCTTACCAATAGCTTCCCACCCCCCTCACAGCCCACGTGATTCCCTCGACCAGGTAACCGCATGGGAGACCCACGATGGCATCCGGTAAAGAACAGGGCATCCAGCACGAAGGCGCTGCCGGCGGCTGGGGATCGGTATCGGGCATGAGCCAGGTGCTGTTGCGGGAAAAACCCACGCCAGCCTCGATGGACACCCTGCTCCACCAGAACAAGCCGCATGGCTTCATGTGCAGCTCGTGCGCGTGGGGCAAGCCGAAGAAACCCCATCGATTCGAGTTCTGCGAGAACGGCGCCAAGTCCACACTGTGGGAGCTGACGTCCGATCGCTGCACGCCGGCCTTCTTCGCCGAACACACCGTCACCGAACTGCTCGACTGGGCCGACTTCGACCTGGAAATGCAGGGACGCCTGACCGAGCCGATGCGGTACGACGCCGCGACCGACCGCTATGTCGCATGCTCGTGGAACGAGGCATTCGAAGGCATCGGCGCCACGCTGAAAACGCTCGACCCGAAGTCCGTCGTCTTCTACGCCTCGGGCAAGTCGGCGCTGGAGCAGTCCTATCTTTACGGACTGACCGCGCGTTTCTATGGCAACAACAATCTCCCGGACAGCTCCAACATGTGCCACGAGACCACGTCCGTCGCGTTGAAGAAGGTGATCGGCTCGCCCGTGGGCACATGCGTACTGGAGGATTTCGAAAGCTGCGATGCCATCTTCTATTTCGGGCAAAACCCCGGCAGCAACAGCCCGCGCTTTCTGCACCCGCTGCAGGAAGCGGTAAAGCGCGGTTGCCGCATCGTCACATTCAACCCGGTGCGCGAGCAGGGCCTGGTGCGCTTCGTCAATCCGCAGAACCCGCTGCAGATGTTGACCGGTCACGCGACCGAACTGTCCCACCTGTATTTCCAGGTGCGCCCCGGTGGCGATATCGCGGCTATCATGGGTATCTGCAAGCACCTGTTTGCCCTTGACGCCGCAGCCGGCCCGGAGCGTTCACGACCGATCATCGATCGGACGTTCATCGGACTGCACACCAGCGAGTTTGCCGACTTCGCCGCGAAGGTGCAGGCGACGGACTGGGTCGATATCGAGCGCGAGTCAGGCCTCACGCGGGCCGACCTGGAAGCGGCCGCCGACGTCTACGCAACCTCGGAGCGCATCATCGCCGTGTACGGCATGGGGCTGACCCAGCACGTGCATGGTTCGCAGTCGCTGGGGATGATGGTCAACCTGATGTTGCTCGGTGGGCATATCGGTCGCGAGGGTACGGGCGTGTGCCCCGTGCGTGGTCACTCCAACGTACAGGGACAGCGCACCGTCGGCATATCGGAGAAACCGGAACTGGTGCCACTGGACGTGCTGGCGAAACAGTTCGACTTCGAACCGCCACGCGACAAGGGCATGGGCACCGTCGAGGCGTGCGAGGGCATCATCGCGGGCACGGTGAGCGGTTTCATCAGCCTCGGTGGCAACTTCGTTCGAGCCGTGCCGGATCGCGAGGTGGTCGAGGCGGCGTGGACCACGCAGGCACTGACGGTCTACATCGCGACCAAGCTCAATCGCAGCCACTTGGTCCACGGCAAGGCGTCTTACCTACTACCGTGCCTGGCGCGTTCCGAGGAGGACGTGCAGGCCGGCGGAAGCCAGTCGGTCTCGATGGAAGACAGCTTCAGTCACATCCACGGTTCCATCGGCAAGCGCGCGCCGGCCAGCGAGCACCTGCTGTCCGAGGTGGCCATCGTGGCCGGTATCGCCAAGGCCACCCTGCCACCGAACCCCGCCTGGCGCTGGGATGAATGGACGGCAGATTACGGTCTCATCCGCGACCTGATCGAACAGACCTATCCGGATCAGTTCAAGGACTACAACGCGCGCATGTTCGATGCTGGCGGCTTCTATCGCGGCAACCCCGCGCGCGAGCGCGACTGGAAAACGGAAACGGGCAAGGCCCGCTTCACCACACCGTCGGTGCTGTCGGCCGTGGGCGTCGGCGATGCGCCGGGTCGCTATCACCTGATCACGATGCGCTCCAACGACCAGTTCAATACGACCATCTACGGGCACAGCGACCGCTTGCGTGGGCTGGAAGGATCACGCGCGGTATTGCTCATGAATCCCGCAGATATCGACCGCGATGGATTGCACGCGGGACAGGTCGTATCGCTCGTCGGGGATGCCGGCGACGCGGCATCGCGCGCCGTGGGTGGGCTGACGGTGACACCGTTCAACCTGCCGTCCGGTTGCGTCGGCGGTTACTACCCCGAGATGAATCCGCTGATGCCGCTGTGGTACCACGACGTGGCGTCGAAGACGCCCGCGGCGAAAGGCGTACCGGTGCGTATTCTCGCCACCACGCCGGCCGGGCACGTTGCCGCCTGATAGTCGGCCCGGTCGTCGGGACGCGCGCCGATCGGGCCGCGTCCCGCGTTGCCGGGTGTCAGCGCGCCGCGTGCAGGCGATGCAGCAGCTCGGCCTCGGTAAGGGAGATGCCGCAGGTTTCGGCAATGTCCTTCGGCGTGGCACCCTGCCGCGCGAGGCGCTGGGCCAAGGCTAGCGAACGATCGCTGGTGCTGCCCGGTTCGGAGGCCAGCGTGACCGTGGGTGCATGGCGCACCTGCTCCTCGATATCCCCCAGGCGGTTTTCCAGCCGCCGCAGCATCGTATTGAGCGTATCGGGGGCGATCACGGGCTCCGCGGGTGCCGCGGGCGGCGGCACCGGCTCGGCCATGGGCGTCGCTGCCGGGGTCATGGCCGCCCTGCCCAGCCGGCGAAACACCAGCAGCAGGCCCAGCAGGTTGACGAGGGCCAGTCCGACGAGGACATATCCGACGATGGGGTTCATGCGGTAAGGCTCCCGATATGAGCGCGGACACGTTAGCGCAACGCGGCGGCGCTGCCTACCGACGCCGTAGCTGACGCCGCTCGCGTCAGCTACGGCACAGCCGCGCCACGTCGATCAGCGCGATGAAACCGTCGTCGCGGGTGATGACGCCGGTGACCGGATCGTCGCGACGATCGGCACGGCCGGGCGGCGGCAGGTCCACGTCGACGGCATCGAACTGCAGCATGTCGCCGATCACGTCGATGAGCATGCCGACGATGCTGCCGCTATCGTCGAACACGATGACGCGGTGCGTGTCCTCCGCGCCAGGCTCCACGTGGCCGTCCAGGCCGAAACGGCGCCGGCCGTCGAGCACGGGGACGATCTGGCCACGCAGGTTGACGATGCCCAGGACGTCCGCCGGCCCACCGGGCACCGGCGTGATGTCGCCGGGGCGGATCACTTCGCGCACGCTGGCCAGGGGCACCGCATAACGCTGGCCCTTGAGCGAGAAACCCAGCCAGGTGCCCTGGCCGTTGCCTTGCGAGTCGGTCACGGATCCAGCTCCTTTTCCAGCCATTCGATCAGCGCGATGGTATCCACCACGCCGCATTTGGGATCTTGCGACATGCCGGCCAGCCACGGCCGGGTGGTCGCACCATGGCGCCATTGGATGGCGTCCGTATGTAGTTCGACCGGCTCGTCGACGACGATGCAGGCCAGCGCCCAGCCGCGCTCGCCGAGCAGCACCAGGGTGGATGCCAGCGCGCCGGCCATGTCCGGGGAGAGGATGGCCGCAAGATCGGCCACCCGTGCTTCGCCGCCGGGATGACGCCAGCGGCCCAGGCAGATCGGGTTGGGCACGTTCGGCGGCGACAGCGGCGGAATAGGCAGCACGTGGCTGACCTCCGCCATCGGCACGGCCAGCTTCACGCCGGCCGCGATGCACAGCAGGTAGCGGTCGTCCACGCGCGGCCCGGTGGGCTGCGACGGCGCATTGCGCCAGGTTTCGATGGCCACCACCGCGCCGCGGGTTTCAGGAACGACCGGCGGCGCCACGACCGGTGTAAGCAGTTCGGCCAAGTAATCGGCCACCACCTGTTCGGCATCCTGCTTGGCACGCATCACGCCGCCGCATCCCTGGCGCTGCTGGCGACGGACGCCTCGCGCGCGGGTAGCCGCAACTCGTCGAGTAACTGCCGATATGCCATTCCGCCGCGCTTCGCGGCCGGCCACGAGGCCAGCGGAATACCCGCCGCGCTGGCTTCGCGAATCTGCGTGTCCGTGGGGATCACGGCTTCGCTCACGCTGTCGCCGTACTGCTCGCGCAACTGCGCGAGACAGGCACGCGAGGCGTGGGTGCGCGCGTCGTACAGGGTGGGCACGATGGTGCGCGGCAGCGGGCGGCCGCGCGAGCGTTCGATCATCGACAGGCTGCGCAGCATGCGCTCGAGACCGGCGAGCGCCAGGGCCTCGGTCTGCGTGGGCACCACCAGGCGGTCGCTGGCCGCCAGCGCGTTGACCATCAGCACGCCCAGGGTCGGCGGGCAGTCGAGCAGTACGTGGTCAAAATCGGGTGCAAGTTCCGCGAGCGCCTGTGACAACACCAGACCCTGCCCGGCACGCGTACCCAGTTGGCGGTCCAGCGTGATCATGGCGGCCGAGGCCGGCAAGACGCTCAGTCGATCCCACCGGGTGGCATGCACCAGCGTGCGCACCGGCAGGGGGATGGCGTTGCCGCTGGTGCCGAACAGGTCGTAGACGCTGCCATGCGTGCCACCTTCGACCCCGATGTAGCCGGAGAGCGAGGCGTGCGGGTCCATGTCGATCAGCAAGGTGCGCTCGCCAGCCGCCGCCAGCAGGCTGCCCAGCGCCACGGTGGTGGTGGTCTTGCCCACCCCGCCCTTCTGGTTGGCGATCGCCCAGGTCTGCATCAGCGATTGGCCTCGCTCGGGGCCAGATGCGCGGTATCGCTGTAGAAACGGGCGGGCGCGGCCTTGTCGCTCATCACCACGATCAGCACGCGACGGTTGCGGTTGCGGCCGTCGTCGGTGTCGTTGGCCACGATGGGGCGGAACTCGCCCCAGCCGATGATGCCCACGCGATGCGGATCGACACCCATGGTGGTCAACAGCCGTGCCACGGTGGCGGCGCGCGCCGCCGACAGTTCCCAGTTGGACGGAAACGTGGGCGTGGCGATGGGGGTGTTGTCGGTGTAGCCCTCGATGCGCATGGCATTGGGAAACGGCGCGAGGATGCCGGCCAGCTTGCGCAGCACTTCGTCGGCGGGCGGTTGCAGCTTCGCCACGCCCACGGGAAAGAGCATGTCCGTCTTGACCTCGATCTCGAGCCAGTCCGGCGTCTGCCGCACATTGACCAGGCTCTTGTCGATCAGCGGCTTCATGGCCCGCTTCACCTCGTCGGATATCTGGCTGAGGCTGGCGTCGTTCGTCTTGCCGACGCTGGCGGTGGCCGCCGTGGCCGGCACCGCGACGGAGGCGGCCGAGGCAACGGAGGCCGCCGGAGCGATGTTGGCCTTCGCGCCGTCCTGGCGCTGCGCGGCGGCACCTTCGTGGCCCGGCAACGGCAGGTTGCGCGGCGGTACGGGCACGTCGATGCGCGCGATGGGCGCGGCGGCCGGCGCGCGTGACTGGTTGGGCAACGGCACCTGCGCCGGCGTGGCCTCACGGATCGGCTCGATCACCTTGCCGGTACCGTTGAAAGCCTCGTTGATGGACTGGGCCATCACCTTGAACTTGGTCTCGTTGACCGCCGACACGGCGTACATCACTACGAACAGCGCGAGCAGCAAGGTAATCAGGTCGCCGTAGGGAATGGCCCAGCGCTCGTGATTGATGTGCTCTTCGTGGTGGCGACGCTTCACGTCAGGAACCCCTGCAACTTGCTCTCGATGTGCCGCGGGTTGTCACCCTGGGCGATCGAGACCAGGCCTTCGACGAGGATCTCTCGCATCTGCGAACGGCGACGCGCCAGGCCCTTCAGTCGCGAGGCCATCGGCAGGGCCAGCAGATTGGCCAGCCCGATGCCGTAGATGGTGGCGACGAAGGCCGCGGCGATGCCGTGCCCGAGCTTGCTCGGGTCGGCCAGGTTCTGCATGACCGACATCAGGCCCATGACGGCGCCGATGATGCCCATCGTGGGGGAGTAGGCACCGGCGTTCTCGTAGACCTTGGCCGCCTCGATGTCGTTGTGCTCGCGCGCGAGCACTTCCACTTCCAGCACCGAGCGCATGGCGTCGGGCTCGGTGCCGTCCACCAAAAGCTGAAGCCCCTTGCGGATGAAGGGGTCGGACTCGCGCTCGATCGAGGGTTCCAGCCCGAGCAGGCCGGTGCGCCGGGATATCTCGCTCCAGCCGACGATGCGGCCGACGAGGTTCTCCGACTCGATATCGGGCGGACGGTAGACCCAGGGCAGCATGCTCCAGGCGCGCTTGAGCACGGGCCCCGGTGTCTGCACCAGCAGCGCGGCCAGCGTGCCGAGGAAGACGATGACGAAGGCCGCCGGGTTCCACAGGGCGTCGAGGCTGGAGCCCTTGAGGATGGTCCCCACGATGATGACCACGAAGGCCAGGATCGTGCCGACGACGCTGACGATATCCATCAGACCGCCATACGCAGCGACGGCAAGACCTGCCCGCTGTCGTCGGCCAGGCCAGACAGGTCGAGTACCAGCGAAATCCGCCCGTCGCCCGTGATGGTGGCACCCGCCACGCCGGGCACGTCCTTGAGGAACGGACCGAGCGGCTTGGCCATGACGTCCTCGCGGCCGAGCACTTCGTCGACCAGGCAACCCAGGGTCTGGTGGCCGATCTGCACGACGACCACATGGCCGCCCTTGCCGCCGGTGCCGGCCCAGTGGCCCAGGTCGGCCAGCGGCAGCGCGCGCTGGCGATGTGCCGCGACGATACGGCCGTCCAGTTCCTGGATCTGCCCGGGCACCAGTTCGAACACCTCGCTGACGTTGGACAGCGGCAGCGAAAGCAGCCGATGCCCCACGCGCACCATCAGCACGCGCATGATCGCCAGCGTGAGCGGCACGGAGAGGCGCACGGTGCTGCCGTGGCCCACGCGCGAGTCGATGGACAGCGTGCCGCCCAGTTCGACGATCTTGGTCTTGACCACGTCCATGCCGACGCCGCGGCCAGAGATGTCGGACACCTGGCTGGCCGTGGAGAAGCCGGGCCGGAAGACGATCTCGTAGCACTCGCGCTCGTCCAGGCGCGCGGCCTGCTCGGCATCCATCAGGCCCTTCTCGACCGCCTTGCGCCGGAGCACTTCGGGATCCATGCCCTTGCCGTCGTCGGTGACGGTGATGACGATGCGGTCGCCATACTGGCCGGCCGCCAGGCGCACGGTGCCCAGGCGCGGCTTGCCTTCCGCCGCGCGTGCGTCGGGCATCTCCACGCCGTGGTCCACCGCGTTGCGCAGCAAATGGACCAGGGGATCGGCCAGGGCCTCGACCACGGTGCGGTCGATGTCGGTGTCCTCGCCCTCCGTGACCAGCTCGATTTCCTTGCCGAGCTGGCGGGCAAGGTCGCGAACGATGCGCGGGAAACGGGAAAACAGCTTGCCGACCGGCTGCATGCGCATGCGCAGCACGGCGTTCTGCAGGTCTTCGGCGACGCGCTCCAGCTCGCCGATGGCGCGTTCCATCGGATCGTTGCCACCGCGCGGCGCCAGGCTGGTGAGGCGGTTGCGCACCAGCACCAGTTCGCCGGCCGCGTCGACCAGGCTGTCCAGCCGGTGGGTGTCCACACGCACGGTGGTGTCGGCGGTGGAAGAAGCGCGCTTCTCCGCGCTGGCGGCCGGGGCCGGGGCCGACGCGACGGGCGACGGTGCAGCGGGCGCCGCAGCGACCGGTACCGCAACGGCGACGGGAGCCGCCGGCGGCACGATCGCCCCCGGGGCGGCCGCACCGTGCAGGGAATCCAGCAGCGCCTCGAATTCGTCGTCGCTGATGGCGTCGTTGTTCGCCACGGGCGCCGGTGCCACGGCGACGACCGGGGCGGGCGGCGGCGGAGCGGACGCACCCTCGGCGCCGGGCGCACCGGTGCCGTAGAGCGAGTCGAGCAGGGCTTCGAATTCGTCGTCGTTGATCGTGCCCGACGGTGCCGCCGGTGCGCGATCGGTACGGGCGGCATCGAGCATTGCCTCGAATTCGTCCTCGATCGGGTCGTAGGTCTTTTGTGCGGCGGGGGCCGTCGGCGTCGACGCGGCCGCCGAGATCGGCACGGCAAGCGCCACCGGCGGCGCGGACACGGCGCGACCGGGGATCAGCAGGCGATCGAGCAGCGAACGCGGCGCGGGCTCGATCGGCACGCCGCCGTCGGCGGCACGCATCATGTCGTTGAGCAGGTCGAGCGATTCGAGCAGCGCGTCCATATAGGCGGCGTGCAGCACGATCACCCCGTTGCGGGCCTCGTTGAGCAGATCCTCGCCGCGATGACACAGCTCGACCATCGCATTGAGGCCAAGGAAGCCCGCCCCGCCTTTCACCGTATGGAAGGCACGGAACACCGCGTTAAGCAGCTCCACGTCGTGCGGGGAGGCTTCGAGATCCACGAGCTGTTCGCCCAGGCTCTCGAGCAGTTCGCGCGCTTCGATCAGGAAGACATTGAGCAGCTCGTTGTCCAGCTCCACGCTCATAGGGTACTCAGAAACCGAATTCGCTGAGGAGCCGGTCCACTTCGTCCTGGCTGACCTTCTCGGCAGCCGGCGCATTGCCGCCCGCGAGCGAACCGGTGAGACGGACCAGCTCGACGAGCGAGGATTCGACCTTGGCCATGAAGGCCTCGACCTGGGCCACGCGCTGACCGGAAAGATCCTGCCATGACTGTGCCTCGACCATCTCGCCCAGCCCGATGTCGCAGCTTTGCGCGAAGTCGCCGACACGCACGGCCAGTGCCGTGGCGTTGGCACCGAACGCCGGATCGGCGTGATCCAGCACCAGGATCTCATCGGCCTGCTTGGCCAGGGCCTGCGCCTGGGGACGCAGCTTCTCGCTGAAGTCCAGCGTGCGATGGGCGGCCGTGGAACTCATTTCGAGAACGTCGCGCAGATGCTTGCGCGCGTCGCTCATGTTGCCCGGCACGCCATCGGTGGAGATGTCGGAAGCCAGGCGACGCGCGGATTCGTGCAGGTCGCGCGCCAGGTGGCCCAGCGCCAGGAACAGGTGCTGCTCGCGGCTGCGGATCAGGTCGTCCAGGGCTTTCTCGAACGCTGCCGAGTCATCGGCGCCGAGCAGTTCACGCAACTGGGGGGCCACGTCCTGGCCGGGGGAAAGCATCGTGTTCATCGTCATTCCCTCAGCCCGCTGCCGCGGCAAGTCGTTCGAATATCTTGTCGAGCTTTTCCTTCAGCGTCACCGCCGTGAAGGGCTTGACCACGTAACCGTTCACACCGCTCTGCGCGGCGGCGATGATCTGGTCGCGGTTGTTTTCCGCGGTGACCATCAGCACCGGCATGGACTTCAACGCTGCATCCGCGCGAATGGCGCGAAGCAGGTCGATGCCCGTCATGTTGGGCATGTTCCAGTCGGTGACGACCAGGTCGATGGGCTGCGCGCGCAGCAGCGCGAGCGCCGCGTTGCCGTCTTCAGCCTCCTGGATGAGCGTGTTGGTGAAACCCAACTCGACCAGGAGGTTCCTGACGATGCGCCGCATGGTGGAAAAGTCGTCCACCACGAGGATCTTCATGTTCTTGTCCAAAACTGCTCTCCGCCTCGTACGCTTTTTTCTTTACCGGCGACGGCAACGCGATGCCGTCACTGCTTGTCTTTCCAACCTGACATGCGTGCGCGGAGGCGAATCAGGGCCTGGCCATGGATCTGGCACACCCGCGACTCGCTCACACCCAGCACCGCACCGATTTCCTTCAGGTTGAGCTCTTCATCGTAGTACAGGGACATGACCAGCTTTTCGCGTTCCGGCAAGCCGTCGATCGAATGGGCCAGCGCATCGCGCAGTCCGTTCTTCTCGAAGTTGCCTTCCGGACCCGCGGCGTCCGGGTCCGCCACGTCGATCGCCGCGCCTTCGTCGCCTTCCGGCGCCGTGAGGCTGAGCAACCGCGCGCTCGCCGCGTCGGCCAGGATCTGGTTGTACTCCATGGCGTCGATGCCCAGCCGCTTCATCACTTCCGCGTCTTCGGCGTCGCCACCCGTCTCGTTCTCGATCTGCCTCGTCACCTCCGCCACCTCGCGCAGCTTCCGATGGACGGAGCGCGGGGTCCAGTCCGTCTTGCGCAGTTCGTCCAGCATGGCGCCACGAATGCGGATTCCCGCATAGGTCTCGAAGCTGGCCGCGCGAGTCGGCGAGTAATTCCTTGCGGCCTCCAGCAGTCCGATCATCCCGGCCTGCATCAGGTCGTTCGCATCCACGCTCGGCGGCAGGCGACCCATCAGGTGATAGGCGATCCGGCGCACCAGCGGTGCATGCGTCCTGACCAGCTGGTCGGCCGAAACCTTTGTTACTTCAAGGTATTCGCTTGCAACACTCACAGTGGCAGCCCTCCCCCCATGTGGTTCCGTTCGGCGAAAAAGCCGATGCGGCCCTGCACCCGGGGTTCGGGTTCACCCCATGTATCGACCGACCGGGCAAGATTCTTGAATCCCACGGCCGAACGGCTGCTCGGCCAAGCGTCGACCACGGCCGACTGGCGGCGGATGGCCTGTCGCAGGTACTCGTCGTGCGGCACCATGCCCATGAAATCCAGGGACACGTCCAGGAAACGATTGGTCACGCGGGCCAGCTTCTCGAACAGCTGGCGGCCTTCCTGGGCGTGGCGGACCATGTTGGCCACGATGCGGAAGCGGTTGACGTCGAATTCGCGGCTCATCACCTTGATCAGCGCGTAGGCGTCGGTCAGTGAGGCCGGCTCGTCGCAAACCACCACCACCACCTCATCCGACGCGGCGGCGAACATCGACACGCTGTCGGAGATGCCGGCCGCGGTGTCGACGATCAGGTATTCCGGGGCCACGGGGTATTCGTCGAATGCGCGGATCACCGCGGCGTGCTCGATGTTCGGCAGCTGCGCCATGCGGCGCGCGCCCGAGGTGGCGGGAATCACCTTCAACCCGTGGTTGGCATGGAGGATCAGGTCCTCGATGCGGCACTCGCCCTCGAGCATGTGGCCCAGATGGCGCGTGGGCTGCAGGCCGAGGAGCACGTCGATGTTGGCCATGGCCAGGTCCGCGTCCAGCAGGACCACGTCGCGCCCGCCCATGGACAGCGCCATGCCCAGGTTGACCGCCACCGTGGTCTTGCCCACGCCGCCCTTGCCGCCCGCGATCGCGATGCTGCGGGTGGGGCGACGGTCGGCAAGCCAGTTGAGTCCGGCGGCCTGGGTGGAATCGACGTGTGTGCTCATGAAGGAATTCACTGCCGTGAAAGGGTGTGCGGATGCGGATGCCGTAGTCACGTTACTTCAGTTCCGGGGTCAGGCGAGGGCGGGCGTGGCGGCGAAGCCGAAACGGTCGGCGAGAATCGCGTCGTCCGGTTCGTCGTTGCGCTGCCTGACCAGTTGGGCCGCGAGGCAGACGAGCTTGCGCGCGTCCGCCGAGGCGATGTCTTCCGGCACGCGCTGGCCGTCGGTGGTGTAGTCCAGCGGCATGCCGTGCCGGATGACGGCCGAGAGGGCGCCACCGATCAGCGGCGCCTCGTCGAGCTTGGTCAGGATCGCGGCCTGCGGGGACAGCGGCGCGTAGGCGCGCACGGCGTTGTCGATCGCCTGCGCCTGCGCGTTCGCCGCGAGCACCAGGCACACGCGCACCTCGGTCATCGCCCGCAGCGTTTCGAACTGCTGCTGCAGCTTGGGGTCGTTGCCGGCCAGGCCGGCGGTGTCGATCAGCACCGTGTGCTTGCCGCGCAGCTGCAGCAGTACGTTGCGCAGGCTCTGCGCATCGTGCGCGTTGTAGACGCGCACGCCCAGCAGGCGGCCGTAATGTTCCAGCTGCGCGCCGGCACCGATGCGGTACTGGTCGGCGCTGATCAGGGCGACGTTGGATGCGCCGTGACGCAGCACCGCACGGGCGGCCAGCTTGGCGATGGTGGTGGTCTTGCCCACGCCGGTGGTGCCGACCAGCGCGGTGACCGCGCTACCGGCTGTGTCGGCGTTGCGCCCGCTGGTGCGGATATTGCGCGAGAGGATGCCCAGCGGCAGGTAACGGGCCTGTTCCGGCGTCATGCCAGGCGGCAGTTCGGCGCACAGCGCACGGGCCACGTCGCCGTCGATGCCCAGGCGGGTCATCTCGCGCAGCACGCGGGCACGTAGCGGCTGCTCGCGGTCCATCTGGTTCCAGGCCAGCGTCGACAGCTGCACTTCCAGCATCTCGCGCAGGTTGTTGATCTCGGCGCGTACGCCGTTGACGGCGGCGTCGTTGTTCGCGGCGTGCGGACCGGTGGTGGCGGCGCGCACCACGTCGGCGACGCTGGCGGCCAGCGCAGCGCTGGACTGGCGCTGCGGCGCATTCGGATGCAGGCCCTGCGGCGCCATCGTGGAAACCGGTGCCGGACCGCCGCGCACGACGCGCTCGACGGCAGCGGCGGTGGCCGCCTTGGCCTGGTCGATGCGGGCGGCGAAGTCGTGTTCGCGACGCGCCCGCACCGGGGTTTCCTCGCGTGCCGTCTCGCGCGCCGCCGGCGTTTCGCCACCGAAGCCCGCTTCACGCACCAGCGCTTCGTCGTAGTCCAGCGCGGCGATGATCTCGATGCCGTCGTCGAGGCGACGCGTCGACAGGATCACGGCGTCCGGACCCTGCTCGTCGCGCACCTGGCGCATGGCCTGGCGCATGTCGGGAGCTACGAAGCGTTTGATTTTCATGCGTTCGATCCTGTGTCCGTCCAAGTCTTACCTGCCGAGGGCCGTCACCAGCTTGACGCGCCGGTTGTCCGGGACCTCGTTGTAGGCAAGTACATGCAGGTTTTGGGCCACATGACGGGTAAAGCGTGAAAGCCATGGACGCAAGGCCGGGGAAACGAGCAATACCGCCGGTTCGCCCGCCGCTTCCTGCCGACGCGCGGCATCGGCCACGCTCTGCTGCAGGCGATCGGCCAGGCCCGGCTCCACGGCGGCGCCGGTGGGGCCACCACCCTGCAGGGACTGCAGCAGGATCTGCTCCAGTTCCGGCGCCAAAGTAATGACGGGAACCTCGGAACCCAGGCCGGCGATTTCCTGCACGATCTGACGGCCCAGGGTGACGCGCACGGCTGCGGCAAGTACGCCGGGATCCTGGCTCTGGCCGGCATGCTCGGCCAGCGATTCCACGATGCCGCGGAAGTTGCGGATGGGCACGCGCTCGGCCAGCAGGTTCTGCAGCACCTTGACCACCGCGCCCAGCGACAGGCGCTTGGGCACCAGGTCTTCCACCAGCTTGGGCGTCTGCTGGGCCAGGCGGTCGAGCAGCTGCTGCACGTCCTGGTGGCCGATCAGTTCGTGGGCGTGGTTCTGCAAGATGTGCGACAGATGCGTGGCGATAACGGTGGCCGGATCGACCACGGTGTAGCCCAGCGTCTGCGCGTGTTCGCGCATGCCCGGCTCGATCCATACCGCGTCCAGGCCGAACGCCGGGTCGCGGGTGGCGATGCCGTTGATGGTGCCGTGCACGCGGCCCGGATCGATCGCCAGCATGCGCTCGGTGTGGATCTCGGCCTCGCCCATCGGCACACCCATCAGCGAGATGCGGTAGCCGTGCGGGGCCAGATCGAGGTTGTCGCGAATGTGCACGGACGGAACCAGGAAGCCGAGTTCCTGCGACAGCTTGCGGCGCACCGACTTGATCCGCGCCATCAGTTCGCCGCCCTGGGCCTTGTCCACCAGCGGAATGAGGCGATAGCCCACTTCCAGGCCGATCGTGTCGACCTGGGCGACGTCTTCCCAGGACAGCTCCAGGCGCTCGGCCGGCGGCGTCGACTCCAGCGCCAGGTCGGTGCCCGGAGCACCCGCGACGCCGGCCGTGCCGGCGGCACCGACCAGGTCCTTGCGCTGCTGCAGCTTCCAGGCGCCGAACCCCGCGCCGGCGGCCAGCAGCAGGAAGGGAATGTTCGGCATGCCGGGGATCAGGCCCATGGTGCCCAGCACCGCGGCCGCCACGCCCAGCGCCTTGGGCTGGCCGAACAGCTGGCCCATCACGTGCTTGCCCATTTCCTGGGACTTGGACACGCGGGTGACGATCACCGCCGTCGCGATCGACAGCATCAGGCCCGGCACCTGGGCGACCAGGCCGTCACCGATGGTCAGCAGCGTGTAGGTGCGCGCCGCCTCGGCGGCCGACAGGCCGTGCTGGAACATGCCGATGAAGAAACCGCCCAGCATGTTGATGGCCAGGATCAGCATGCCCGCCGTCGCGTCGCCGCGCACGAACTTGGACGCGCCGTCCATGGAGCCGTAGAAATCCGCTTCCTCGCGCACTTCCTGGCGGCGCTCGCGGGCCTGTTCCTGCGTCAGCAGGCCGGCGTTGAGGTCGGCGTCGATCGCCATCTGCTTGCCGGGCATGGCGTCGAGGGTGAAGCGCGCGGTGACTTCGGACACGCGCGTGGCACCCTTGGTCACCACCACGAAGTTGATGATGGTGAGGATGGCGAAGACGACGAAACCCACGGCGAAGTTGCCGCCGATGACGAATTCGGCGAAGGCCTCGATCACCTTGCCCGCCGCACCGGGGCCGTTATGGCCGTGCAGCAGCACCACGCGGGTGGAGGCGATGTTCAGCGCCAGGCGCAGCAAGGTGGCGAACAGCACCACCGTGGGGAACGAGGCCAGCTCCAGCGGACGCATGACGTACATCGTGGCCAGCAGGATCACCAGCGACAACGCAATGTTGAAGGTGAACAGCAGGTCCAGCATGAAGGGCGGCAGCGGCAGCATCATCATGCCGAGCATGATCAGCATGGCGACCGGCGCCGCGACGCCGCGGCGGCCGATCTGCCGGAAGGTGCCCATCAGGTTGGAGGAAGCAGCCATTCGTCAGTTATCCATGCGGTAGGGGCCGAGCAGGTCCGGATCGATGTCCTGCGTGGGCAGCTCGGGCGGGAGGTCGCCCATGGCGATCGCCTGCTTGAGCCGGAACACGTAGGCCAGGATCTGGGCCACGGCGACATACAGCGCCGAGGGGATTTCGCGCCCGATGTCCGTGGTGGCATACAAGGCTCGTGCCAACGGCGGTGCCTCGACGACAGGAACCTTCGCCCCGCCCGCCACGTCGCGGATCTGCTGGGCGATCAGGTCGACGCCCTTGGCGACCACGCGGGGCGCTCCCATGCGGTTCTCGTCGTATTTGAGGGCCACGGCGAAGTGGGTCGGGTTGGTCACGATGACGTCGGCCGTGGGCACGTCTTCCATCATCCGGCGGCGGGACATCTGCTGCTGCATCTGCCGGACTTTTGACTTCAGTTCGGGACTGCCCTCGCTTTCCTTGTGCTCGTCCTTCACTTCCTGCTTGGTCATCTTCATCTTCTTGGTGAAGCTGTATTTCTGCCAGGGAGCGTCGACCAGGGCCACCGCGCCCAGCGCCACGGCGAACACCAGCGACGCATGGCCGAACAGGCCGAAGGCATGCGCGATGCCCTCGGCGACGGGCCCCGTACCGCCCGCGTACATCTCGCGGGTGCTGCGATTGAGGAACCAGACCAGCGTGCCGCCGATCAGGGCCAGCTTCAGCAGCGACTTGCCCAGCTCCACCAGGCCGTTCATGGACACCAGCCGGCCGAAGCCCTTGATCGGGTCCATGCGGTCGAACTTGGGTACCAGCGCCTCGAAAGAGAAATTGAGCCCGCCCATCACCGTGGGCGCGGCGATCGCGGCGATCATCGTGGCGATGAACACGGGCACCAGCATCCAGAAGCCTTCCATCACCGCGGTCATCAGCGCGTGGTACAGGCCGTTGGCGGCGAACAGGTCGTCGCGCCCGTAGCGCAGGCCGACATGCATGATGTTGGCCGCGTGCACGGCCATCTGCTCGCGCGAGGCGATCAGCGTGGACACGCCCGCCAGCACCACGATGGCGGTGGACAGGTCGCGCGAGCGCGGCAGGTCGCCCTTTTCGCGCGCTTCGCGCAGTCGTTTGTCACTGGGTGATTCGGTTTTGTCCTCGTTGTCGGCGCCCTCGCTCATGGCCGGCTACCTCCCGATCAACTGGCGCATGGCGGTCCAGGCGGTGACCTGCAGGGACTCGAACGCGCCGGGCAGCGCCCGCAGCGACAGCCACACGGCCAGCACGCCCAGGCAGATGGTGATGGGGAAGCCGACGGCGAACAGGTTCATCGACGGGGCCGAGCGGCTGATCGCACCGAAGCCGAGGTTGACCACCAGCACCGCGGTGAGCGCCGGCAGGGCCACCCGCACCGCACCCGCAAACAGGTGCGTGGCGAACGTCAGCACACCCCACAGGCCTTCCGCACCGATCCCCTGCGTGCCCACAGGCAGCGTGCGGAAGCTGTCGGCCAGCAGCGAGATCAGCTGCAGGTGGCCGTTCATCACCAGGAACAGCAGGGTCACCAGCATGGTGTAGAACTGGCTGATCACCGGCGTGGTGCCGCCCACGCCCGGATTCACGGTTTCGGCGAAGCCCAGGCTCATGGCCTGCGAGACGAATTGGCCGCCGAAAGCCACCGCCTCGAACACCAGCTTGAGGATGAAGCCCAGGGCGGCGCCGATGAGCACCTGCTGGGCCAGCACGGCGACGCCGGCGGCCGACAGCGGGCGGATATCCAGCGGCGCCAGGGGCGCCAGCGTCACGGTCAGCAGGATGGTCAGGCCGATCCGGATGCGCATCGGGATCATGTTGGAGCCCAGCACGGGCGCCATGAGCATGAGGCCGGAGATACGCGCCAGCGCCCAGAGGGCACCCCCCACCCATCCTTCCAGCTGGCTGAGGTCGATCGGCATCAACGCACCGCCTGGGGCAGGCTTTCAATCAGGGTACGGGTGAACTGCACCAGCGTGCGCAGCATCCACGGGCCGGTGACGATCATCACCAGCGCCATGCAGATCAGCTTCGGGATGAAGCTGAGCGTCTGTTCGTTGATCTGCGTCGCGGCCTGGATCATGCCCACCAGCAGGCCCACCGCCAGCGCGGTGAGCAACAGCGGCGCGCCGATCAGCATGGCGATGTGCAGCGCCTGCTGGCCGAAGGCGATGACGGATTCCGGTGTCACTGGTAAAAGCTCCCCGCCAGGGTCCCCAGCAACAGGGTCCACCCGTCGACCAGCACGAACAGCATGATCTTGAACGGTAGCGAGATGATCATCGGCGACACCATCATCATGCCCATGGACATCAGCACCGAAGCCACCACCAGATCGATGATGAGGAACGGGATGAACAGCAGGAAGCCCATCTGGAAAGCGGTCTTCAGCTCGCTGGTGACGAACGCGGGCAGCGCGACGCGGTAGGGCACGGCGTCCTTGTCGGCATAGGGCTGCTCGCCCGCCAGGCGGGTGAACAGCTGCAGGTCGGGCTCGCGGGTCTGCTCCAGCATGAAGTGGCGGAACGGCGCACCGGCCAGCGGCAGGGCATCCTGCACGCTCATCTGGCCGTCCATGTAGGGCTTGATGCCGCTGTCATAGGCCTTGTTGATCACCGGCGACATCACGAACAGCGTCAGGAACAGCGACAGCCCCAGGATCACCTGGTTAGGGGGCGTACTGTTGGTGCCCAGCGCCTGGCGCAGGAAGCCCAGCACGATGATGATCCGGGTGAACGAGGTCATCATCAGCAGCAGCGCCGGCAGCGCGGTCAGCGCGGTCATCAGGGCCAGCATCTGGATCGACAGCGACCAGGTCTGGCCACCGTTGGCGCCCGGCTGTACGTTCAGCAGCTGGATGCCCGGCGGCGGGTCCGCGGCGAACGCGGCCAGGGGCAGCAGCAGGAGCAGCACGAAAGCGCTCCAGCGTAGCAGCGGGTGACGGCGGCGGGCGGTCATGGCCGTTTCCACTGGGCAAGCACGTCGCGGAAGCCGCGCAGCGCCGGCGGCGTGGCGGCGCCGGGATCGTCCTGCACCGCGGTGGCCAGCACATGCAGCGTGCGCAGGCCGCCGGTGGGCGAGGCCCCGACCAAAAGCTGTGTCCCGCCCACTTCGATCAGCATGACCTTCTCCTTGATGCCGACTGGCATCGATTCGATGACGCGAATCTTCCGGCCGCCCGGGCTGACGCGCGCCTGGGCACGACGGGCCATCCAGCCGACGAAGAAAATGAGCGCCACGACGCCGAGCAGGCTGACGAGGACGCGGACCACGTCGGCGCCCGTATCGACCGGCGCGGGGGCGACCGGGGCCGCCATCAGGGCGCAGGGAAGGAAGCCGCCCGCAAGGACGGCGAAGATGCGGCGCATGCCGGTCACCGCAGTTTGCGGACGCGCTCGGCCGGGCTGATCACGTCGGTCAGCCGGATGCCGAATTTTTCGTTGATGACGACCACTTCGCCGTGGGCGACCAGGGTGCCGTTGACGAACACGTCCAGCGGCTCGCCGGCGGCGCGGTCCAGTTCCACTACCGAGCCCTGGTTGAGCTGGAGCAGGTTGCGGATGCTGATCTTGGTACGACCCACTTCCATGGCCATCGTCACCGGCACATCGAGAATGACATCGAGGTTCACCTCGTTGCCCAGTCCCATGGTGCGGGCGAGGGAGGCGTCGGATGCGCCTTCGATGGAGTCGAGCGGGGAGGGTTCGTTCATGTCCGTTCCAGAAGTGATTTACCGGGATACGGAACGTAGAAAGCAAACGGCGTGCCATGCCTGAAAAGCGAAAGGAATCGTCAATTTTCCGTGTGCACTCAGTGCCTTGCCCATCCCTCTCCGGTCGCGGGCTACGACCGGAAAGTGACACTCGCCGGAAACCTGACGCTCGACGGCACTAAGACACCATGCCGGTCCATTGACGGCGTATCACGCCAGTACGGGCATCGGCTCGGTGGTGGTCACGGGCATGGCCCTGCCCTCGCCGCGCTTGCGCATCAGCGACTCGAACTGCACCGCCTTGTTGCCCCCGGAGTTGGCCATGCGGCCGCGGAAGATCGGCACGTCCTCGGCAAACACGGTGGCCGTTTCGGCCAACGAGATCGGAATGATGTCGCCCTTGCGCAGGTGCAGGAAGTCGCCGATGGTGAGGCGTGCCTCGGCCAGCATGGAGGTGATCTCCACCTCGGCGTCGAGGATTTCCTCGTGCAGGTTCTGGATCCAGCGCTCGTCGCGCTCCGCCCGGTCGCTCTGCACGCCCGCGTCCAGCAGTTCGCGGATCGGCTCGACCATCGAATAGGGCAAGGTCAGGTGCACTTCGCCGCCACCGCCATCCAGCTCGATGTGGAAGCGCGACACCACCACCGTCTCGGTGGGGCTGACGATATTGGCGAACTGCGGATTGATCTCCGAGTTGAGGAACTCGAACTGCATCTTCAGCACGGGCGCCCAGGCTTCCGCCATGGCCGTGAAGGCCTCGGCCAGCACGATCTGGATCACGCGGTTCTCGGTGGGCGTGAAGTCGCGGCCCTCGATGCGCGCGTGGTAGCGGCCGTCTCCGCCGAAGAAGTTGTCGATCACGGTGAACACCATGCGCGGCTCGAACACCATCAGGGCAGTGCCGCGCAGGGGTTTGATACGGATGAGGTTGAGGTTGCTGGGCACCGCGAGCGAATGCACGTACTCGTTGAACTTGGTCATCTTCACGCCCAGCACCGAGACTTCGCACGACTTGCGCAGCACGTTGAAGAGGTTGGCGCGGAAATAACGGGCGAAACGGTCGTTGACCATTTCCAGCGTGGGCAGGCGACCGCGGACGATGCGGTCCTGCTGGGTGAAATCGTAATCGTGGATACCACCGGGCGGCGGAAGCTCGACCTCGGTATCGACGGCCCCGCCTTCCACACCGGCCAGCAGCGCGTCGATTTCTTCCTGGGTGAGAATGTCGCTCATCGCCGTTGGCTTCCCGTCACTGCATGATGAAGCTGGTGAAGTAGACGGCATCCACACCCGGACGGCCGATCTTTTCCTTCAGCACGCGCTGGATTTCGGCCAGCGCGGCCGCCTGCAGCTTCTGCTTGCCCTTCACGTCGGAAAGGCTCTTGACGTCCTGCGCCGAGAACAGCATCAGCAGCGCGTTGCGGATCTCCGGATCGGCTTCCTTCGCGGCGGCGATCGCTTCCGGGTCGTGGGACATGACGTTGACGCCGATCTGCAGGAAGCGCAGCGCGTTCTCGTCCTGGAAATTGACCACGAAGGCCGGGTCCATCTGCAGGTAGACGGCCGGCTTGGCCTTGGCCGCTTCCGCGGCCGCCGCGGCGCCCGGCTTGCCGTGGCCGCCCTTCATCATGAACCAGCCACCGGCGCCACCGGCCGCCAGCACGACGATCGCGGCGATGACCAGCAACTTGCCCTTGCCCTTCTTTTTCTTCGGGGTGCCCTCGGGGGCGTCCTGTTCTACGTCGGCCATGCCTGAAAAACCTCTGTGGTGCGAATGCGGTGGAATCGTTGCCCGATGGGCCCGAGGGGCTTATTGCAAGCGACGTGCCAGCCGGGGTCAGGCGATGCGGCTAGCGGAAACCGCCCTGCGACGCGGCACGGGCGTCCGGGCGGTTCGCCGTGGCGCGTCGAAAGCTTGACGCGCGCCAATGCAATGCCGCCGAAGCGCCCTCAGGCGCGCTCGTCGACCAGGCCCCGCGACACGCGGGAGGTGGCCAGCACCGTGGCGACGGCAGGCTCGTCCGTTCCGCCCTGCCCGTTACCGCCGTCGCTCGTGCCCTGACGGCCCTGCCCGGCCTGCTGCTGGCCGACATCGGCCTGGCCCAGGGACAGGCCATGGTGGGCGAGCATGCTGTCCAGTTGCGACAGCGTCTGCTGCACGGCGTGCACGGCGGCCGGATGCTGGGCGAGGATGGCCACATTGACCTTGCCGCCCTCCATGCTCACGCGCACGTCCATGCTGCCGAGTTCTTCCGGGTGCAGCTTGATCCGGGCTTCCTTGATCTGGCCGCTGCCCATCCACGCGATCTGTTCGCCCAGTTCCTGCGCGAACTGCGGCGCGGTGGCGGCCTGCGTGGCCTGCACCTGGACCATGGCGCCATCCACGGGGGCCAGTCCCGGCGTATGCACCAGGGGCATGGGACTCGCGGTCGGATCGGATGCCACGTCGTCCTTGGCACCCGTGGTCACCGCCGCGCGGGCGGCGAGCAGCGTGGCCAGCGGCGATACCGCGACAGGCGATGCCGTGGCCGCAAGCACGCCGGACGAGGCCGAGGTATCGGTCGAGGTGAGCAGCGCCTTGGCGGCATCGCCGCCGGCCGGGGCCGGCACGCCATCAGCCAGCGGCAGGCCCATGGCCAGCGCACCGGCGGTCAGGTCGCCGGTCTTGCCGCCGGCGTCCTTGAGCGCGCCGAGTGTTTTCGTCGCCAGTTCCGTGACCTTGGGCGGTACACCGATCAGCGCAAGCATCGTCGTGGCGATGGAATGGTCGTCGTCGGAGGCGTCGTCTTTGTTCGGTTCGTCCTTCGCGGCCGTGGCGTCCTGCTTCGCGGCGGCCGACTTGTCGTCCGCCGCGGCGGTATGGGACGTGGCGCCGGCGTCGGCGTCCTTGTCGTCACCGGCGTCCTGCTTCGCCGTGCGCGCATCGTTCCTGTTGTCCGTACGCGCTGCCGCGCGGCCGGCATCCGCGTGCGGCGTGGCGTGCGTACTCGCATGGGCCTGCGCATGTACCTGCGCATGGGCATTGCCGAGCACCGCATCGAAGCGCTTCGACGGCGTCGTATCGTCCGTCGCCTTCGCCGAAGCGGACGAGGGTGCCTGGCTGACCGGGCGGGCGATATTGAGGGCGACGTTGGCGTTGTTCATGCGGTTCTTCCGGTAGGGTTCTTGCGGTATTGCGAGCGCTCGTCGGCTTGTTCCTGCTCGCGCCGGTCCTGCGACTTGCGCTCCTGCTCGCGGTATTTGACGGTGACCGAATCCAGCGCCTTGGCGCGTCCGCGCGCATCGGACCAGCCCTGCCGCGCATGCTCCAGCGCCTGCTCGCGTCGCTGCACCTCGCCCAGCTGCTGCACGATGGCCATGTCGATCTTCTGCAGGAACTGCTGGCGGTTGAGCAACGCGCTGACGCCGATGCCGTCGGGCATGGAGGCGTATTCGTTGCGATAACGACGCAACTCGACCAGTTGATGCTCGCTCTCGGCCAGCGCGCGCTGGTGCGAGGCGAGTACCCGCGTCGCTTCCTCCGCCTTCTCGGCCGCCAGGTCGACGACGGGCTGCAGGCGGTCGGCGCGCGACGCCATCAGCCGGCACTCGCGGCGTCGACCAGTTCCGCCTCGGCTTCGGCGAGGTTCACCGGCATGTCGGTTTCCTGCTGGAGGAACGCGGAAAGACGCGGATACAGGGCGATGGCCTCGTCCGTGCGGGGATCGCTGCCCTTCTGGTACGCGCCCACGGCGATCAGGTCGCGCTGCTGGCGATACGCGGAGTACACCTGGCGGAACCGCTGCGCCGAGCGCATGTGCTCCTTGCTGACCACCGCCGGCATGACGCGGCTGATGGAGGCCTCGATATCGATGGCCGGATAGTGGCCGGCCTCGGCCATGTCGCGCGACAGCACGATATGACCATCGAGGATGGCGCGGGCGGAGTCGGCGATGGGGTCGTGACGATAGTCGTCGCCTTCGGTTAGCACGGTGTAGAACGCGGTGATCGAGCCGATGCCCTCGGCATCGTTGCCCGCGCGCTCTACCAACGCGGGAAGCATGGCGAACACCGACGGCGGGTAGCCCTTGGTCGCTGGCGGTTCGCCGATGGCCAGGGCGATCTCGCGCTGCGCCTGGGCGTAACGCGTCAGCGAATCCATCAACAACAGCACGCGCTTGCCCTGGTCGCGGAAATGCTCGGCCACGGCGGTGGCCACCTGGGCGCCGCGCAGCCGGCTCAGCGGCGGCGCATCCGCCGGGGCGGCGACCACCACGGCGCGACGACGACCTTCCTCGCCCAGCGTGTGGTCGACGAATTCCTTGACCTCGCGACCGCGCTCGCCGATCAGACCAACCACGACGACGTCGGCATCGGTGAAGCGCGTCATCATGCCCATGAGGGTGGACTTGCCCACGCCGGAGCCGGCGAACAGGCCGATGCGCTGCCCGCGGCCCACGGTGAGCAGGGCATTGATGGCGCGCACGCCGACGTCGAGCGGTGTGTCGATCGGCCGGCGAAGCATCGGGTTGATGGGCGCACGACGCAGCGGCGCACGTTCACGGGCCAGCAACGGCCCCTGCCCGTCCAGCGGCACGCCATCCGGGCCGATGACGCGACCCAGCAGGGAGTCGCCCACCGGAATGCCGGAGATGGCGGCCACCGGGGTCACGCGCGCATTCGGCAGCACGCCGTGCATTTCGCCCGTGGGCATCAGCAGCAGGCGGCCGTCGGAGAAACCGACGACTTCGGTTTCCAGTTGCTTGCCGTCGGCCGACGAGACCATGCAGCGCGCGCCGACGGGCGCCTCGCAACCCACGGCCTCGAGTGTCAGGCCGACCACCCGGCGCAGCTTGCCTTCGGCCTGCATCGGGCGGACGCCCTCGGCGCTGGCACGCTGGGCAGCCAGCGATTCACGCCAGTGCGCGATACGGGAGGCGTTATGCGACTCGGCACTCATGCCGGCTCGTCCTGCGGTTCGTCCTGCGACTCGTCGGACGGAGCCCGACCGTCGAGCACGCTGTCGATCACGGCGGCCAGGCGCGTACGCACCCGTGCATCCAGACGCGAATGTTCGCTTTCCAGGCGTACGTCGCCGCGCTGGAGCGTGGCGTCGTCCACCACCGTGCCCTCATGGTCGGCCGACGCGCGGTGCTCGCGCACGATGGCGGCGTCCGCGGGGTTCAGATGGATCTTCAACTGGCGGCTGCCGGCCGGCAGCACGTCCACCGCCTGGCGGACTACCTCCAGGATGGTTTCCGG
Organism: Luteibacter sp. 9135; assembly: GCF_000745005.1. NCBI lineage: Bacteria > Pseudomonadati > Pseudomonadota > Gammaproteobacteria > Lysobacterales > Rhodanobacteraceae > Luteibacter > Luteibacter sp. 9135. The sequence goes on from NZ_JQNB01000001.1 coordinate 67,024, forward strand.
ACGCGTGGCGATGTCGTGGCCGAGCACGCGCTCGGCGATGATCGTGGCCAGCATGGCGAGGTCGCCGGCCACATCGGCGTCCAGGTCGGCAAAGGGGCGCTCCACCGCGGCGAACAAGGCATCGAGGCGGGCAACCTGGGCTTCCAGTTCGCGCCGGGCCATCGCACGCCCTTCGTTGAGGCCGGCATTGAAGCCTTCCTCGCGCGCCTGGCGCTCGATCGATTCGATTTCGGCGACGGTGGGACGGTGCGGGCCTTCGTCTTCGGGTTCTGCCACCTCGTGCGGCACGGCGCCACCCACCAGGGGCAGCTCCCAGCGCTCGAACTGGTCGACGCGTTCGCGGGCGAGGATCGAGGTGAGGCTCATCAGACGAACTCTTCCCCGCCACCGGCGAGATTGATCTGGCCCGCGTCAGCCAGACGGCGCGCGGTGGCCAGCACTTCCTTCTGCGCCGCATCCACCTCGGAAAGACGGACCGGACCCTTGACCTCCAGGTCGTCGCGCAGCATGTCGGCGGCACGCTTGGACATGTTGGCGAAGATCTTCTCGCGGATGGCAACCTCGGCACCCTTGAGCGCCGTGATGAGACGGGCCGAGGGCACTTCCCGCAACAGCGTCTGCATGCTGCGGTCGTCCAGGTCGGCCAGGTCGTCGAAGACGAACATCAGCTCCTCGATACGCTCGCCCAGGCCGGAGTCGATGCCGCGGATGGAGGCCATCAGTTCGGCCTCGCGCGCGGTCTCCATCGCATTGAGGATGTCGGCCGCGGCCTTGAGTCCACCGACCGTGGACGACTTCAGCTTGTTGGAGTTGCCGGAGAACTGGCGCTCCATGATTTCGTCGAGCTCGTTCAGCGCATGCGGCTGCACGCCATCCAGCGTGGCGATACGCATCACCACGTCGCTGCGCGTGCGCGCGGGCAGGTAGCCGATCACCTCGGCGGCCTGGTCGGATTCGAGGTGTGCCATGACCAGCGCGATGATCTGCGGATGCTCCTGGCCGATCATTTCGGCGATGGCCCGGCTTTCCATCCACTTGAGGGATTCCAGTCCCTTGCTGCTGCGACCCAGCAGGATGCGGTCGATGAGGCCACCGGCTTTGTTCTCGCCCAGCACGTTGACCAGGATGCGACGGATGTATTCCTCGGTGCCCACACCGATGGAGGTGTGCTGGCCGACATCGTCCTGCAGCTTGGTCAGCACCAGTTCGACCTGCTCCTTGCTGACGTTTTTCAGGGCGGCCATGGCCGAGCCCACGGCCTGCACTTCACGGGCACCCAGGTGCTTGAGGATGGCGGCGGCGTCTTCCTCACCGAGCGTGAGCAGGAGGATCGCGGCCTTCTGGGCGCCGGTCAGGGGCTCTTTCGGATCAGCTGCCATCGTCGGATACCCAGCTCTTCACGACTTGCGCCACTTGTTTGGGGTTCTCGGCGGCCATGCGCTTGGCCAGGCCGACCTTCTGTTCGTAGGCCAGCAGCGCGGGCGAGCCCAGCTGCGGCGACGTGCTGACACGGTCGGGCGTCATGTCGTCGTCGTCCACCATGACCGACACCGTGGGCATCGGACCGGCGAGCGCGACGTTGTTCATCATAATCGGCGCGGGCTTCAGCAGGCCCTTGAGGATGGGCCGGAGGACGAAGAAGCCGACGATCAGCGCAATCATCACGCCCAGGCCCTGCTTGATCAGGTCGAGCATGCCGGGGCGCTCGTAGAACGGCGTGCCCTGCGGCTCTTCTTCCGCCACGGCGCCGCGGAAGGCCTCGTTGATGACGCTGACGCTGTCGCCGCGCGTCGCATTGAAGCCCACGGCGTTCTTGGTGAGTTCGGTCAGCCGGGTCAGTTCTTCCGGGGTGAATGGCACGCTGGTGGACTTGCCATCCTTACCCACCACCTGCTTGTTGTCGACGACCACAGCCACGGAGAGACGCGCGACCTTGCCGGCGGGATCGGTGACATGGCTGACCGTGCGGTCGAGTTCGTAGTTGCGCGTGGCGTTCTGCGTCTGCTGCGTCGGCGTGGCGGCCGCCTGCGTGCTGGCGTTCTGACCGCCCGGCTTGCCGTTGCCCGCCGCCGGATTGGCCGCCGTGGGATTGCCGCCAGTGTTGGGTGGCTGGTTGCTGAGCGCGCCCGGCACGCCGGCGTTGGCATTGGCATTGGGCTCGGTGCGCGTGTCGCTGCTGGTCTGCTCGCTGCGCAGGGCCGGGTTGTCGTGGTTGAACGTTTCGCTGGCCTTCTCCGTCTGGGAGAAATCCAGGTCGGCGAACACCTGCGCGCGCACCTTGCCCGCACCCACCAGCGGCGTGAGCAGGTCTTCGACGCGCTGCGTGTACGTGGATTCGATGCGGTTGGACAAGCGCAGGCGGCTGTCGCCGATGGCGGAGGCGCTGTCCGGATCGCTGACGGTGAGCAGGTTGCCGGTCTGGTCGATGACCGAGACTTGGCGGGTGTCCAGCTCCGGCACGCTGGCGGCGATCAGGTGGACGATCGCGGCCACCTGGCCCTGATCGAGCTGGCGCCCCGGATACAGCGACACCACCACCGACGCCGACGCCGGCTTGTTGTCGCGCACGAAGGCGGACGGCTTGGGCAGCGCGAGATGGACGCGGGCACCACGCACCGACTGCAAACCGGCGATGGTGTTGGAGAGGTCGGTCTCCAGCATGGACTGGTAACGCGACCTCTCGGCCATGTCGCTCATGCCGAACGGCGAATCGGCCTGTGGCAGGGCCGCGGCGGCGCTGCCCTGCGGCAGGCCCTGGCCGGCCAGCTTGAGACGCACGCCGGCGACATCGGCGGCGGGTACGAAGATCGAGCTGCCGTCGGTGCTCAGCGTATAGGGCGTGTTGCCCGCCTGCAGCGCCTGCGTGACCGCAGCGGCATCCTTCTGTTCCAGGCCGCCGTAAAGCAGCCCGTAGTTCGGTGCGCGCGACCACATGACGGCGGCGATGCCGATGGCCACCGCGCCGGCGATACCCGCGAGCATGAAGAGCTGCCGTGCCGCGGGCGTCTGCGACAGGGACTTCAATGAGTCCATGCGCCGTGACGCGTTGCTATCCGTGTTGGCTACGCCGTTATCTGCCATGGGGGAACCGGAATCCTGTGAGGTGACGCGTGCGGTGTGTGATCAGGACGATCAGACCGACATGTTCATGATTTCTTTGTACGCATCGACCATCTTGTTGCGCACTTCGGTCATGGCGCGGAACGAGAGATCGGCCTTCTGGCCCTGGATCATCACCTGCGCCAGATCGATACCCGGATCGCCACGTTCGAACGCGGAGGACATCTGCGCCGCCTTGGCCTGCGACTGCGACACGCCCTCGATGGACTGCTTGAGGACATCGCCGAACGAACCCTTTGCCGCCTGCCCCGTCTCGCCGACGCCGCGGATCGCGGGCATCTCGGTCTGCGCGCTGATGCGGCGCATCTGGAGCAGCAGGCTGTTCACATCGATCGTGGTCATGACGGTTTTCCAACGCGTTATCGGCTTACCGACACCCGATGCACGAGGTGTGCCAAGACGATGGAACTCAGCCGACCTGCACGGTCTCGGAAAGGCCGTACTTGCGCAGTTTCTCGACCAGGGTGGTGCGCTGGACGCGGAGCAGCTTGGCCGCATGCGCCACGACGCCGTTGGCCGAGTTGAGCGCCTGGCGGATCAGGCCGATCTCGATACCGGCGAGGTGGTCCTTGAGGTCGAGGCCGCCCTGCGGCAGCACCGCCGGATCCATCTCACCTGCGAAGCCGAAGGCTTCGGCCACCACCTCGGGCTCGGCTTCCATCATGGCGATCAGCGCGGCACCGGACACTTCCTCGATGGGCAGCGCGCCGCGGTATTTCTCCGGCAGGTCGGCGCCGCGCACCTCGCCCTGGGGCATCAGGATGGCCATGCGCTCCACCAGATTGGACAGCTCGCGGACGTTGCCGGGCCACGGATGGCGGCAGAGTGCCGCCATGGCGCTGGGCGCGAAGCGCACCGAGGTGAGGCCGCGCTGCACCAGCCGCTGGTTGAACTCGGTGATGAGGGCCGGCAGGTCTTCCAGGCGCTGGCGCAGCGGCGGCATTTCCAGCGGGAACACGCTGAGACGGTAGAAAAGGTCTTCACGGAAGCCGCCACGCTCGATCGCGCCTTCGAGGTCGCGATGGGTCGCGGCGATGATGCGCACGTCGCAGCGCTGCGGACGGTTGCCGCCGACGCGCTCGAACACGCGCTCCTGCAGGACGCGCAGCAGCTTCACCTGCATCGGCAGGCTCATGTCGCCAATCTCGTCGAGGAACAGCGTGCCACCCTCGGCCATCTCGAAGCGGCCCTTGCGGGTGCTGATCGCGCCGGTGAAGGCGCCCTTCTCGTGGCCGAACAGCTCGCTTTCCAGCAGCTCGGCGGGAATCGCGCCGCAGTTGATGGCGACAAACGGCTTGTCGCGGCGCGGCGAGCATTCGTGGATGGTGCGGGCGACCAGTTCCTTGCCGCTGCCCGACTCGCCCAGCACCAGCACGCTCGAATCGAACGGCGCCACCTGGCGGATCAGCGCGTTGACACGCTGCATCGGGCCCGACTGACCGACGAAACGAAGGTTGTTATTTACCGGCTGCATGCGCGCCTGCAGGGTACGCAGGGCTTCGGACAGGCGCTCGTAGCGCAGCGGCAGCTCGATCAACTCGATATGCTGGGTCTGTGCTTCGTCGCCGGCGGTCAGCGCGCTGGCCACCGGGGAGTCGGCGGACACCAGCAGCGGCAGGTTGCGGCCGTGACGGCCCAAGGCAGCGAGGTAGCCTTCCAGTTGGGCTTCGTCATCCACCGTGCCGACATAGGCGCCGCGCCAGCCGTCGGCGGCATCGGCCGCCTGCATGCGGCTGGCAAGCACCGGACGGTAGCCCAGGAACGCCAGCGCGGAGGCAGCGGCTTCCGCGCGGGAAGCGTCGGATTCGACGACGAGAAAGTTGGAAGACTTCACCTGGGATACCTCACGTTGCATGTGATCGAAGGCCCCTGACCGGGTTCGCGATGGAATCCCGTCGCCTTCGTTGCAAGGTATCAATCAAGGAGCGTGCCAACGTCGGAATTCCGGCGCTATCGGGCCTCAATCCATGTCCGGAAGGGGCGCCAGACGACGTGAGGAAACCCTTCATGTCGCGTGAGTAGCCCGTGAAGCGACGCACCAACGTCAGCCGTGACAACACGCGTCACGAATGTGACGCAGGACGCCACGCGACGTTCCAACGTCACGTGACGTAAAAGGTCACTTCACTCCCCTGAGCTGTCCTGGGGCCGTGCGTGGGCCCTGGCCTCGGCCACCTGCCGCCGGTGCTGGCGGAAAACCAGGCGCTCGATGCCATCCCGCACGGCCTCGGTGAGGCCGTCGAAGGCGACGAAGCCCTTGCCGTCTGTGGGACCGGCCATCCGCAGGCCAGGCAATTCCAGGGGCAGCGCCCGGCAGGCATCGAAGTGGAGCTTGAGCATGACGGGCGCGCCAACCGGCGGCAGTCCGTCCCAGGGCAGTGCGGCACCGGCGGCATTCACGCGGACGGGAATGCGCGGTGGAAGCCCGGCCTGCGGCAGCAGAAGGCGGTTGACGATTTCCATGAGGACATTGAGCTTGGCGTCCAGGCGAGCCACTTCCTGGGTCAGCGGGCTATCGTCCTCGCCGGTGTCGCTACGCCGGTCCATCAGGGCCGACACCGCCACCAGCACACTGGCGTTACGGTCGTTGATGAGGGCCAGTTCGGTGATGTCCGGCCGTTCGGCGGCCAGGCAGACGGCATGGAAGCGCGAGTCCCAGGCTACCCGGTCGGCAAAGGCCTTCCACGATTCGTCAGTCATCCGACCGCCCGCCATGCCATTGAGTAGGTCAGAACGAACTATACGCGGCAACGGCGCGGCGCACGCGGCGCGACTCGTCCCACTGCGCGGCGGTCTCGTCGCGCGCGGCGGTCACCAAGTCCTTGATGAGGCCGTCGAGGAGCATGATCGATTTCAGCGACTCGAGGGTTTCCGGCGCCGGACGCATGCTGCCCTGCATCAGCACGGGCTCACGCTCGGCTTCCAGGGCGGTCAGCACATCCCAGCGGCCTTCGCTGGCGGCCGCATGCATGGACTCGGTGAGGTCGAGCACGCGAGGCAGGTCGCACCACGTGGCGTCGGTCATGCGCCGGCCCCGGCCACCTGCCGCGCCTCGGCCGGGATGGCGACCCAGCTCGCACGGATCTGGCCGAGCAGCCGGGCCACCTCATCGAGGGCGTCCGGATCGCTATGCAGATTGGCGTGCAGGAGACGACGGCTCATATAGTCGTAAAGGGCGTCGAGCTGGCCCACCAGCGGCGAGTCGACATCGTGGTTCAGCCCCGACTGCAGGCCGCCGACGATCTCGATCGTTTTCGATATGGCCTCGCCTTTGCCCGCGACGTTGCCTGTGGCCATGCAGGCCTGCGCGAGCCGGATGCGCTCGAGGCCGCCATCCATAAGCAAGGTGATGAGGCCATGCGAATCGGCCTGCTCGAGCCCACCACCGGTGCGGATCTGCTGGTAAGCGCCAGCGCCGCGGGAGTATCCAAGTGCCATGTCGGTTTCCTGTCCTTATCAGGACGATTTGGACAGCGAATCGAACTGCTGCGTCAGAAAGCTGCTGGTGTTGCTGAGCTTGGTCATCATCGCGTCCAGCGCGCCGTACTGCGTGGTCAGCCGAGTCGTGTAGTCGCTGATGGTCCGGTCATAGGCGGTCTGCTGAGCGGTCAGATCCTTGATCTTCTGGTTCAGGTTGGTCGTACGCTGGGTCAGGATGCCGCTGGAGGACGTCCAGCCGGTGATCAGCGCGTCGAGCTTAGGCGCGATGCCGCTGCTGCCGCTGAGCAGTGCCTGGACGCCACCCGGATTGGTCGCCAGGGCGCCGGTCAGCTTGGTGGCGTCGTACTTCAGTGTGCCGTCCACCTGGAACTGGACGCCCAGGTCGCTCAGCGACCGCGGGCTGGCGGTGGCACCGGTGAGCTGTGAGCCGAGAAGCGTGGAGACCTGGTTCTTGATCGAGTTGATCGTAGCGTCGCCGATCAGGGCGCCGACCTGCTGGTTGGTCGCATCGTATTTGGTCAGCGTGCTGTACGTGGACACGAACGAGTTATAGGACGTGACCAGCGACTGCATCGCCGTGCTGACGGCGCTGGTGTCCGTCGCGATCGTGACACTACTGGTGCCGACCTTGGCCAGCGAAAGCGTGACCCCGTCAATCGCCACGCCCGTGGTATTGGTGGCGCTGCTGGCCGCGGTCCCGTCGATGGTGAACAGGGCATCCTGAGCCTTGATCGTCGGCGTGGACGTGCTGGGGTCGAAATTGAGCTTGGCCAGCCCGCCGTCGCCACCGCTGGACGTGACGGTGAAGGCGTTCGCCGCGCCGGTAGTCAGCGAGGTGAGCACGAGGTGGGCGCCATCGGTGCCGGTGACGATGGAGGCGCTGACGCCAGGGTTGCTCTTGGAGTTGTTGATCGCGTCGCGGACGTCCTGCAGCGTGTTCGCCGGCGCAGTGATGTCGACGCTCATGGACTTCGAGCCCACCGCGAGGGTGAGGGTGCCCGTACCCACCGCCGTCTTCGCATCGGTAAAGGCCACCGAGGTGGTCTTCTGCGATGCGGCGAGCTGGGTAACGTTGACGTTATAGACGCTGGGCTTAGCCGAGGCGTCGGCTGTAGCCGTAAGGATGGTGGAGTCGCCGACCGTGGTCTTCTGCGCCTTGAACGCAGTGCCGTCGCTCAGCGCCTTGATGGCGGACTGCAAGCTCGTCAGGGACGAGTTGAAATTGCCGATCGCCGAAATCTGGGTGGTGGTGCTGCTCTGCGCCGCGGCGATCTGTTTGTCTTTGGCCGCGCGCTTGTTGGCAACGAGGTTGTTGACGATCGAGGTGACGTCGATAGAGCTGGAGCCGATCGAGACGCTGGTTGAACCGGTGGCCATGAGACTCTCCGTGAAGACGCCTCACTGCCTGGGCGCCAATTTGCCGACGGCTGGCCCCTTTTTGGAGCCAGCCATGGACAACTAAGCAATTACCCTGCCAACCCCGGGATGACCCGGGGTGGCGGTGTCACCGCTGTTACTGGAGCAGCTTGGTGACGATCTGCTGGCTCTGGTTGGCCTGGGCGAGGACGGAGACACCGGCCTGCTGCAGGATCTGAGCCGAGGACATGTTCGCGGTTTCCTGGGCGAAGTCGGTGTCGGTGATGGCCGACTTCGACGAGCTCAGGTTCTGCGAGATGTTCTGCAGGTTGGAGATGGTCGACTCGAAGCGGTTCTGCACCGCGCCGAGGGTGGAGCGCAGGTCGGAGACCGACTGCAGCGCGGCATCGATGCGGTTGATCGTGTCGTTGGCGCCATCGACCGTCTTCACACTGGAATCGGCCAGGGTGGAGGTGGTCGAGACGGCGACAGTACCAGCGGTGAAGCCCGAGGCCGCTGCCTTGGTGCCGCCGACGGTGATGGCCGAGGAGGACGCGAACTTCAGCGAGCCATCGGTGGCGACATAGGCATTGATACCTTCGCCGGACTTCGAGTTGATCGCGTCGGCCATGTCCTGCGTGGACTTGAAGGTACCGGTGACACTGAATGCAGCGTTGCTGCCGACCTTCAGGGTCAGGTCGCCCGCAGCCAGCGTGATCGGCGTGGCATCGCCGACGGCGACGTCGGCCGTACCGGCCGTCGAGGTCGTGGTACCGAACAGCGCGGCGGCGCCTGCACCAGCGACGGTCGGCGACGTCGCACCGTTGGCCGTGTTGGTGAAGGTGAACGTACCACCCGTCTGGGTAGCCGACGCGCCGGAACCGTTGGCCGAAAGCTGGGTGTTGATCGCGGTGGCGAGGCCAGCGGCGTTGGTGTAGTTCTGGTTCAGCGTGACCGTCTGCCCATTGACCGAGAACGACGACGCGGTGGTCGAGAAGTCGAAGTTGGTCGTGGCCGAGCCAGCGACGGTCGTGCCCTTGGTACCGGCGACGGCGGCCGTGGCGACGAGCGGCGGGGTGGCGGAACCGGCGGCCAGCTGGCCGACCTGGTTGGACTTCATGCCCTGGTTGAGGCTGACGTTGATGACTTCACCGACGTTCGCGCCGACCTGGAAGCTGAGGTTCTGGGCGGAACCGTCCAGGACCTTCATGCCGTTGAAGTTGGTCTGCGTGGCGATACGCGTGACTTCCGAGAGGCGCTGCTGCACTTCGGCGTCGAGCGCGGCGCGATCCGACGAGGAGTTGGACGCGTTGGTGGACTGCACGGCCAGCTCGCGGATGCGCTGCAGGTTGTTCGTGACTTCGTCCAGAGCCGACTCAGTCGTCTGCGACAGCGAGATACCGTCGTTGGCATTCTGCACCGCGCGGTTCAGACCGTTGATCTGAGTGGTCATGCGGGTGGAGATGGCGAGGCCGGCGGCGTCGTCCTTCGCGCTGTTGATCTTGCTACCCGACGAGAGACGCTCGATGGCCGAAGACAGCTTGGTCTGCGTCATGCTCAGGTTACGCTGAGCGTTCATCGACATGATATTGGTGTTGATGGTCAGTGCCATGGGATTGATCCTTTTTAAGCGGAACCGAAATGCCGGAGGTTGTGCGGCGTAGTCCGGCGGGGTTCCGTGAAGGAAGCCTTCCGCCTCAGAGAGGTTTACGGCACGCCGGGAGGAAACTTGAGAGCTTTTTCTAACTGTCAACTACTTTCTTGCTTCGAGGGGCTCGGATGGTGACGCCCAGGCCCCTTCAGTCAATTTATCGGCAGCACCCCGAAAGGGTTTAGGACTGATCGACTGAAACCTTGTAAGTGGCATCGGCAGGCCACCCTGCCTCGACGCATACGCACGGTTTTACGGATGGAGCGATCGACTACTTCAGGTAATTGAACAGCGAGAGGTTCTGCATCTTCACGTAGGACTGCTGGGCGGCATCCAATGCCGTCTGCTGCTGCGTGTACTTACTGGCGGCGCTGGCATAGTCCAGGTCGTTCAGGTCCGAAAGCGTGCTGTCGTAGGACAACTTCACGTCCGAGCCGATGTCCGACTGCTGATCCAGCGTGTTCATGCGTGCGCCGATGCGGGTACGCGTGTTCATGAAATTCGTGGAGGCCTGGTCGAGGTTCTGCAGCTGCCCGTTGACCTGGTTGTTCATCGCCGCGCTGCCGCCTGGCGCTTCGAACGCCTGGATGATGCCCGCGATGGTTGAAAAGACGTCCTGCGAGGAGGACGGCCCTACGCTGAAGGAGTCGCCCGTCGCGGGCGTACCCGTGACATTGAGCTGCGCGCCCTTGAAGTTGATCGTGCCGACATCGCCCGTATACGTGCCCGTGGACAGCGCCGGCCCGGTCGGATTGGTGGCGTCATGCACTTCATACGTGGTGGCCGACGTGAAGTTGACCGAGTACTGGCCGCCATCCCACTGCGTGGCGTCGGTGACCGAGGTGGAGCCGACCACCGCCGTGCCCGTGTTGGCGGCCGCGGCCGAGGTCACGAAGGTGCCGTTACCGCCGCGGATCGCCATGAAGACGTCGTCGCCGCTGTCGCCGGTGGCGACCTGCAGGCCGGCGGCCGCGGCCACCATGCGCTGGGTCTGGTCGCCGCCGTAGCTGACCGACAAGCCGTCGATCGTAAAAGGCTGTGTGGTGGTGCGGCTGCCGGCGAAGACGTATTCGCCCTGCCCGTCCTTGGTATTGCCCAGTGCCACGAGCTGGTTGAGCGTCTGCCGCAGTTCAGTAGCGATCGACTGCCGGGACTGGTCGGTCTGTGTGCCGTTGACGCCCTGCAAGGTGAGGGTGCGCACGCGATCGAGGATGTTGCCGGCGGACGACAGCGCGGTTTCTTCCGTCGACAGTCGCGTCGTGGCCGAGTTGATGTTGCGCGTGTACTGGTCGTTCTGCGCGCTGGCCGCACTGATGTCCACGGAGCGCGCGGCGGCGGCCGGGTTGTCGGCCGGCGACTGGATGGCCTTGCCGTTGCCCAGCGCGAGCTGCGTCTGCGACAGCTGGTACTGCCGGTCCAGCATGCTGTTGACGGACTGCTGGGCACCCCATGACGTCGAAATACGCATCAGTTTCTCACCGCGCTCAGGAGGGACTGGAAAATGGTGTTCGCCGTGGTGATCACCTGGGCGGACGCGGAGTAGGCCTGCTGGAAACGCAGGAGATTGGCGGCTTCCTCGTCCATGTTGACGCCGGACAGGCTCTGTTGCGACGCCGTGGCCTGGTCGAGGATGCTCTGCTGCGCGGACAGCGCCGTGTTGGCCTGCGAACCGGCCGTACCCACCTGCGCGATCAACTGGCTATACGACTTGCCCACCGTGGTCACGCCGTTGTCGAGGATGCCCTTGTTGGCGACGTTCGCCAACGCCAGCGCGTTGCCGTTGTCGCCGCTGGCCGTGCCGGCGGGCTTCACGCTAAACGTATCGTTAGCGGCCGGCACGCCGGAAAGCTTTAGCGTCCAGCCATTGCCGGTGATGGTGTCACCGGAGGCGTAGGTCTGCGCGGCGCCGCCGTTGACGGTATAGGTGGTGGGCGACGTGAACACGATGCTGGCCGGCGTGTTGAACGCCGGATTGGCGACATCGGTAACGGTGAGGTTGCCCAGCGTCGCCTTGCCCGTGTTGGACGCGCCCTTGAGGGCGGCGAGCGGGCCGGAGGCGGCGATCTTGCTGGTATCGCTGATCGCCACGCTCATGGACGACGCGGCATTGCGGGTCGGCTGGATCTGGAAGGAATCGCCGGCCACCGCGCCCGCGCCGACCACCATCGACAGGCCACCGATCTTGAACGGATCGGTGGCCGATCCTGTGCCGGTCATCGGCACCGTGGCGCCGGCCGTCGTCGATGCCGTCCACTGGGCGCCATCGAAGCGCAGCACGTAGTCGGAGGCATCGAGTTTGGACGGATCGGCGACGGTAGCGGTGATCGAACCGGTGCCCTTGTTCGCCGTGCTGTTGTAGACAGCCGGATTGGCGATCGTGAAGAAGTTGCCGCCGGCTGCGCCGTTGAGGTCGATGCCTTGCGCGTGCTGCTGGTTGAAGGCAGCGGTCATGGCGATGGCGGAGCGACCGAGCTGGTTGCGCGCCGGGTCGAGAACATTGGTGCGGAAGTCGAACGTGGCACCCAGGGAGCCCGAGCCGAGCTGGCTGCTGATCACCGAGCCGCCGGGGCCGGTCACTTCCAGCCGGGAAGAATCGTAGACGTTGGCCGCCGTGGACAGCTGGGCGGAATCGGTGCCGTTGACCAGCGACAGCCCGTTACCCACCGTTACGGTGACCATGTGGTTGTCGTTCTGGGTGACGCTGACGCCGACCAGCTGCGACAGTTGGGAAACCGCCTGGTCACGCGCGTCAAGCAGGTCGTTCGGCACCGCGCCGCCCGCATAGCCCTGCTGGATCTGCCCGTTGAGGCCGGCGATGCTCTTGGTCAGCGCGTTGATCGAATCCACCGCATTGCTTATCTGCGCGTTGCTTTGCTGATCGAGCTGCTGGAACTGCGAGGACAGCGAACGGAAGGTCGACACCAGCGTGCTGGCCTTGCCCAGCAGCGCCTGCCGGCTGGCGGTATCCACCGGCGCGTTGGCGACGTCACTGACCGCGCCGAAGAAGCCGTCCAGCGCCGTCTGCAGGTTGGCCGAGCCGCTGACCACGTTATTGACCGACGCCGTGAGCGTGGCGTACTGCGACGCGCGCGACTGGCCCGAGTTGGCCGACCACATGGACTGGGTGAGGAACTGGCTATAGGCGCGCTGCACGCTGACCGCATCGGCGCCCTGGCCGACGTAGAAGCCGCCGTTGTATTCCGGCGTGCGCGCATTGAACGACGTCGTCTGCCGCGTGTACCCCGCGGTGTTGACGTTGCTGATGTTGTGTCCGACGGTGGAAAGGCCCACTTGCGAGGCAAGCAGTCCTGAAACACCTGTGGAGAGCAGATCGGCCATCGTTGCGTTCCTTCCTTACAGTTCGGCGGCGATATGTTCGAGGGCGGCCAGTGCCTGCTTCATCACCGGCCCGTTGGCGATGGCGGCAAGCTTCTGGGCGTAGCTGGGATCGGTGGCGTAACCGCCGTCGACCAGCGCCTTGGCGAACCCTTTGACGTCGTCACCCCGGCCCACCGCGTCCGCATAGCGTGGGCTGTTCGCGACCATATCGGCGTAGTCCTTGAACGAATCCGACGGTGAGTCATAGGCGCGGAAGCTGTCCTTCTTGCGCACGGCCACACCGTTTTCGTATTCGAGGGTGGGCACGTTGACGCGCTTGCCGTCCCAGCTGCTGCCGGCCTTGATACCGAACATGTTGAAGCTGGTGGTGCTGCCCTGCGCGGGCATGTGCTTGCCCCAGCCGGTTTCCAGCGCCGCCTGGGCCAGCAGCGCGCGTACCGACACCCCGAGCTTCTTCGCCGCCTCGATGGCATGCGGCGCCAGCTTCTGCACGAATTCCTCCGGCGAGCCGATGGTCAGCTTGCCGACCGCGCTGGCCACGGCGCTGGCGCCGTCACCCACCGCCTTGCCGGCGCTGCCCAGGATGCGCTCCAGGGAGTTCATCAACCCGCTGTCCTGATCGGACTTGGACGACACGGCGTCAGCCGTGCTGGCCACGCCCGTGACACCCGCGAACAGCGTGTTGTCGCTGGAGCCACCCTGGGCCGACTGCGCGCCGCCGAGCTGACGGATCAGCATGTCGGCGATGCCGATGCCCTTGCCCTGGGACAGGGTGACCGACAGCTGCTTGTCGAACATGTCGCGGTAGGCGCTGCCCGCCTGCGAGCCCATGATGTCGTCGCCCATCGCCGAACTGGCGTCGCGCATGGACTTCAGCATCATCTGGGTGAAGATCGATTCGAACTGCTTGGCGACGACCGGCAACGCCGACGCCTGGTCCTTCTGCGCGGCCGAACGCAGGCCCGCGAACCCGGACATATCCGTGTAGGTGCCAAGCTTCAGGTTGTCGGCCGCGTTTACCATGTCAGATCACCACCAATTCAGCGTGCAGGGCGCCGGATTCTTTCAGCGCCTGCAGGATGGAAATGAGGTCGCTCGGCGATGCGCCGACCTGGTTGACGGCCCGCACGATGGCGTCGAGGCTGGTGCCCGGGCCGAACTTGAACATGTGCCCGCCGTCTTCGCTGACGGCCACCTGGCTGCTCGGCACCACGGCCGTCTGGCCGCGGCTGAACGCGCCCGGCTGGCTGACCTGAGGCTGTTCGCTGATGGTCACCTGGATGGAGCCGTGGGCCACGGCTGCGGCACCCACCTTCACGTCGGAACCGATTACCACCGTGCCGGTGCGCGAGTTGATGATGATCCGTGCCGGCGCGTCGCCCGGGGTCACTTCCAGGGACTGGATGGTGGACAACCAGGCCACGCGCTGCGAGGGATCGATCGGCGCGCGCACCGCGACGGAGCCGGAATCCATGGCGTTGGCCGTGCCGGCGCCGAAGTTCTGGTTGACCGCCTGGGCGATGCGCGCCGCGGTGGTGAAGTCGGCCGTGTTGAGGTTGAGCATGAGGTCGCCGCCCTTGTCGAAGGACGAGGCCACGCTGCGCTCGATGCTGGCGCCACCCGGAATGCGACCGCTGGAGGAGATGTTGACCTGGACGCTGGAGCCGCTTTTGCCCTGGGCACTGACACCACCGACGATGACACTGCCCTGCGCGATGGCATAGACCTGACCGTCGGCGCCCTTGAGCGGCGACATCAGCAGCTGGCCGCCACGGATGCTCTTGGCGTTGGCGATGGAGGCCACGGTGACGTCGATACGCTGGCCCGGCTTGGCGAACGGCGGCAGGTCGGCCGTGATGGTGACCGCCGCGGCGTTCTTCAGCTGCGGGCGTACGTTGGCCGGCACGTTGACGCCGAACTGCTGGAGCATGTTTTCCAGGCTTTGCGTGGTAAAGGGCGCCTGGCTGGTCTGGTCGCCGCTGCCGTCCAGGCCCACCACCAGGCCGTAGCCGATCAGCTGGTTGCTGCGCACGCCGCCCACCTGCACCAGGTCGCGGATGCGATCGGCGTGGGCGGGCAGCACGGCGCCGAGCGCCAGCACGATGGCGGCGCTGCGCACGAAGGTGAGAAAGCGCGGCACGGCTTTCATCAGAACGGCATCCACTTGGAATCGAAGAACCGCGACAGCCAGCCGCGCGTGTTCGAATCCGCCAGCGTGCCCTTGCCCACGTATTCGATGCGGGCGTCGGCCACGCGGCTGGAGGCGACGATGTTGTCGTTGCCGATGTCCTGCGGGCGCACGATGCCGGAGATGCGGACCAGTTCCTCACCCTGGTTGATCGTCAGCCATTTCTCACCACGCACCACCAGCGCGCCGTTGGACAAGCGCTGCGCCACGGTGACGGTGATCTCGCCGGTGAGCTGGTTGCTCTGCTCGCTGGAACCGTCGCCGGTGAAGGCGTTGTTGCTGGCGAGCGAGCTGTCGGCGCTGTTGCCGCCGATGCGCAGGCCCTGGCCCAGCAGGGTGGGCGAGGTGATGGTGTTGCCGTTCTTCTTGCTGGTGTTGGTCTTGGCCTTCTTGCTGGCCTGGGTGGATTCCACCAGCGTGATGGTCAGGATGTCGCCGATGCGATGCGCACGCGGGTCGGCGAACAGTTCCATCGACTGCTGGTCGGCATAGATCGAGCCCGTGGCGCGCGGCTGCGCGGTCGGGTCTTCCGGCAGCGTGGCGGCGTACATCGGCCGCGGCGTGGGCGGCACGATGGCGCAGCCACCCAGGAGGGCCAGCGGCAGCGCGGCGGAGAAAACACGGGCGAAGGTGCGATTCATGACGTGTCTCAGGTCTTGTTCGTGATGGTCTGGAGCATCTGATCGGATGCGGTGATCGCCTTCGAATTCATCTCGTAGGCGCGCTGTGTCTCGATCATGTTCACCATCTCCTCGACGACGTTGACGTTCGAGGTTTCGAGACTGTTCTGGTTGAGCGTGCCCAGCCCATTGAGGCCGGCGGTGCCGGTCTGCGGCGCACCGCTGGACGCGGTTTCCACGTAGAGGTTGTCGCCCTTGGGCTGGAGGCCGGCGGGGTTGACGAAGTCGGCCAGCTGGATCGTGCCGATGTTCTGCGCGGCGGCGGAGCCCTGCACGGTGACGCTCACGGTGCCGTCGGTGCCGATGGTCACGGTGGAGGCGTTGGCCGGAATGGTGATGGACGGCTCCAGCGGGTAACCGTCGTTGGTGACCATCTGGCCGTCCTGGTCGCGCTTGAGCGAGCCGTCACGGGTATACCCGACCGTGCCGTCGGGCAAGGTCACCTGGAGGAAGCCGCGGCCATCGATGCGCACGTCCAGCGGGTTGTCGGTCTGCTGCACGCCGCCCTGCTCGAACATCTTCTGGGTGCCCACCACGCGCACACCGGTGCCGATCATGAAGCCCGTGGGCGACTGCGTCTGCTCGGTGGTCTGGGCGCCGGCCTGGCCACGGTTCTGGTAGGACAGATCTTCGAACTCGGCGCGGGCGCGCTTGAAGCCCGTGGTGTTGGTGTTGGCCAGGTTGTTGGAGACGACGTCCATCTTCGTCTGCTGAGCGTCGAGGCCGGTCTTGGCGATCCAGAGGGACGTGAACATCGTTGACTCCTGCGCGTTGGCGCTCTACATACCGGCGACGGTTTTGCGTCGCCTGGTGGGGGTTAACCCACCTGTAGCAATTTCGATGCCGACTGGGCGTTTTCGTCCGCCGTCTTGATCGATCGGACCTGCATTTCGAATTCGCGGGACAGGGAAATCATCTTCACCAGCACGTCGGAGGGGTTGACGTTGCTGGATTCCAGGGTGCCGTTGACCACCTTGACGTTGGCGTCGGCCGGCGCCTGGGAGCCGTCTTTCATGTGCATCAGGCCGTCGCTGGCATAGGTCAGCTGGTCGTTGCCCGGATTGACCAGCTTGATCCGGTCCGTGGTAGCCACCGTGGCCGGGCTTTCACCCAGCGGCACGACGGAAATCGTGCCATCCGAGCCGATCTTCACGCTGGTGGACTGCGGGATGGTGATCGGGCCGCCGCCGCCGAGGACGGCATTGCCGCGCATGTCCGTCAACAATCCGTCGGCGTCCACGCGGAGGTTGCCCGCCCGCGTGTAGCCTTCGGTGCCGTCCGGGGTCTGCACGGCGATCCAGCCGTCGCCCTGCACCGAGATGTCGAGGTCGTTGCCGGTGTGCATCTGCTGACCGGCCGTGGTGTCCCAGCCCGTGCCCTGGGCGACGCCGTTGATCCGCGTCTGCAGGCCGTCGCCCTTCACGGGCATGCTCTGGAACGCCGACAGCTCGGCCTTGAAGCCGGCCGTGTTGGCATTGGCCAGGTTGTGCGCCACTTCGGCCTGGGCCCGCATGATCTGCGAGGCCCCGGTCATGGCGACATAGACGGAACGATCCATGGCTTAGGCCCCCGCTTAGTTGCGGATGTTGATGATGGTCTGGGTCAACGTGTTGTCGGTCGAGATGACCTGGGCGTTGGCCTGGTAGTTGCGCTGCGCCTTGATCATGTTGACCAGCTGGGCGGTGAGGTCGGCCGTGTTGGACGCCTCGAGCGAGCCGGCCTGCACCGAGCCCACGTCACCGGAACCCGCTACGCCGCGGATCGGCTGGCCGGAATCGACCGAGGCCACCCAGTTGGTGTCGTTCTGCTGGCGCAGGCCCTGGTTGTTGGCGAACGTGGCGATGGCCAGCTGGCCCATCGGCGTGGACACACCGTTGGTGTAGACCGCCGAGACCGTACCGTCCTTGGAAACGTCGATCTTGGAGAACTTGCCGGCGGCAAAGCCGTCATTCGTGATCGCCGAGGTGGAATACGAGCTGCCGAACTGGGTGACCTTGGTCATGTCGACCGACAGGTTGATCGGCGCCGCGCCGGCGTTGGGCGTGGCCGCACCGAAGTTCAGCTTGCCGTTTGCCGGGGTGGTCAGCGAACCGCCCGAGCTGAAGGTCAGCGGCTGCGCGGTACCGACCTGGGTGCCGTCCAGGGTCATATAGGCGTTCCACGAGTTGGGCGTGGCCGCATCCTTGACGTAGTAGACGTTGGTGGTATGCGTCGCGCCCAGCGAGTCGTACGACTGGAAGGTCGACACGTAGTTGTAGCTCTGGTCGTTCGTGGGATCGAAGGCGGCGGTCTTGACCGTGTCCGACGAGGACAGGTTGGCGGTCAGGCCCACGGTGCCGCTGGCCTTGGCCGCGCTGGTGCCCGTGGTGATCTTCAGGTCCTTCAGGGCGCTGATGTCGAAGCCGCCGGTGGCGGTGGGCGGGTACACCTGCAGGTTCTGGCCGGTGGCGTTGACGATGTTGCCGTTGTCGTCCGGATGGAAGTTGCCCGCGCGCGAGTACGAGTAACCCGAGGCGTCGCGCAGCGTGAAGAAACCCGCGCCGCTCAGGGCGAAATCGTACGAGTTGCCGGTCTGGGTGACGTTGCCGTCGCCGAACTGCTGGGCGATGTTGGTCAGGCGCACGCCGCTGCCGGCGGCGGTGGCGGAGAGGTTTTCACCGGCCACCGAGTAGACCTGCGAGAACTCGGCGCGCGAGCCCTTGTAGCCGACGGTGTTGACGTTGGCGATGTTGTTCGCGGTGACTTCCAGGTCGGAAGACGCCGCGTTGATGCCGCTGAGGGCGATATCGAAAGGCATGGTGGGTATTCCTTGCTGGAGTTACAGGATTTGTGCGATCTGGCTGAGCAGGGCACCGCCGTAGCCGGCCACCTGCACGTAGGTACCGTCGGTGCCCGAAGCGCCGACGCCTTCCACCTTTCCGCGAACGAAGGTATTGATCGCGGTGCCGCCGGAAGTGGCGGACATCTGGTACACGCCGTCGGCCAGCTGCGTGCCGTCGTCGGATTTGCCGTCCCAGGCGAAGGTCTGCAGGCCGGCATCCGGCTGGCCCATCGGGATGTTGCGCACCACGTTGCCGGAGGCGTCCTTGATCTGGACATTGACGTAGGTGCCGGAGCTGCCCACGTTGACCGCGCCGCTCATGGCGCTGCCCTCGAGCTTGGCCGCCGTGGAGGGCACCAGCGCATCCTTGCCGACCAGCGACGCCGCACGCACGAACTGGTCGCCGGTGAGGTTGGTGGACAGCGAATCGAACGAGCCCTGCAGCTGCTGCGTGGCCGCCACCTGCGAGAACTGCGCCATCTGCGCGACCATCTGCGTGGAGTCCATCGGCTTGGTCGGGTCCTGGTTGGTCATCTGGGTGACCATCAGCTTCAGGAAGTCGGACTGGTTGAGGGTCTGTTCCTTCAGCTGGCTGGACGAGGACGCGGCGGAGGTAGGCGTGGTCGCGGACGACGACGTGGAGGTGGAACCGGTAACGGAGTCGACCATGGGTAGGAGCCTTATTTGCCGAGGTCCAGCGTCTTCTGCATGAGCTGCTTGGCGCTGTTCATGACTTCGACGTTGTTCTGGTAGGAGCGCGACGCGGAGATCATGTTGACCAGCTCGTCGACCGGGTTGACGTTGCTCGAATAGACATAGCCGTTGGCATCCGCGAGCGGATTGGCCGGCTCGTAGCGCGACTGCACGGGGGCCTGGCTTTCGGTGACGCCGAGCGTGCGCACGCCGCCGTTTTCCGTCTGCCCGTCCACCTGCTGCTGCACGGCGGCAAACGTGGGCTGCTTCGCGCGGTACGCGGTGGCCTCGCTGCCCGACAGGCTGTCGGCGTTGGCCATGTTGCTGGCGGTGGTATTGAGCCGGGCGGACTGGGCGGCCATGCCCGAGCCGGCCACATCGAAGATCTTCAGCAGGCTCATGAGGCGGTCCCGGTGATGGCGAGGCGCATGGTGTGGATCTGCGCGTTGATGAAGCTGAGCGACGCCTGGTAATGGATGGCGTTGGCGGCGAACTGCGCCTGCTCGACCTGGGTGTCGACGGTGTTGCCGTCCATGGACGGCTGCGTCTCGGCGCGATAGGCCATCTTGTTGGCTTCGCCCAGCGCCACGGCGGGGTTGCCGCCGATGTGGCCGGACTCGGTCGCCGTCATCGGCAGCGTGGTGCCGTCGGTGGCACCCGTGGCGGCGGTCATGGCCTTCTTGAAGTCGAGGTCGCGAGCGAGGAAGCCCGGCGTGTCGGCGTTGGCGAGGTTGGAGGAAATGACCTCGGCACGGCGCTGCCACAGGCCAAGGGCCTGGGCGTGTACGCCGAACAGCTTGTCGGATGAGTCGATCATGGGCTTTCCCCTCGGTGATCCTGGCCCGAGGGGTTGAGCAAGACGCGTGCCACGCGGCAGGCTTCACGAAAAACGGCGCCGTAGCGCCGTTTTCGGGGTGATGCAGGGGAGCGACCCGGCGCTGCGCCGGAATTCCGACGCGGCGCGGCAGCCTCCGTGTCAGGCCAACGTCAGGCCGGGAGCAGTTCCAGCACCGCCGTGGCCAGCACGTCCGGCTGGAACTTGGCGATGAAGCGGTCGGCACCCACGCGCTCGACCATCGCCTCGTTGAATACGCCGCTGAGCGAGCTGTGCAGCAGGACCTTGTAATGGCGCAGTCCCGGTTCCTCGCGGATGGCGCGGGTGAGCGCGTAGCCGTCCATGAGCGGCATCTCGATGTCCGACACGACCAGCGCGACACGATCGGCCGCCGGGCCCGCCGCCAGCTCGCGCAGTTTCTCCAGGCCCTCCTTGCCGTCCTTCGCCACCACGCACTCCAGGTCCATCTTGCGGAACAGGTCGACGATCTGGGTGCGGGCGACCAGGGAATCGTCCACCACCAGCACGCGGCGGCTGCCGACCTTCTGTACGTGGGCGGCCTGCTGGACGCGCTCCGAGAGCTCCACGGCGCGGGGGTCCACGCTGGCCAGCACCTGTTCCACATCGACCACGGCAAGCAGGTCGCCGTCGAGGCGGGTCACGGCGTTCACCCGCGCTCCGTAGCCCAGGGCCGGCGGCGGGGCGGCCATGTTCGAGCCGTCGATATGGACGATGCGATCCACGTCGGAAACGAGGAAACCCTGCACGGACCGGTTGAACTCCGTGACGATGAGGTGCGCGCTGGCGACGTCGGCCAGCGGCGGGTAGCCCATGGCCGCGGCCAGGTCGACCACCGGAATGGTCTGGCCGCGATAATCGAAGCTGCCCGAGACCAACTCGTGCATGCTGGGCATGCGCTCCAGCCGCGGGCGGCGCAGTACCTCGCGCACCTTGAACACGTTGATGCCGAACGCCTGGCGGTCGCCCAGGCGGAACAGCAGCATGGCCACGCGATTGTGTCCGGCCAGGCGGGTGAAGGTTTCGACGGTGTCGAGCAGCGGGCGGGCCATGTCGTGCCTGGGCTTGCGAAAGGGGGTGTCGCGGAGCGTATCGGCGGCGGGGCGGTTTGCTTGAGCCTGAGGGGGGCTCGGAGCGAGAGTCTTGGTGTCTTGGAGCAAGAGCATGCTGGCTTCGGAGCAAGAGCCGGCGGGTAGCCCCCTCGGTGCCACGCCTACGGCGACCCGCTAAGGAAGGGCCGCTGGCGCGGCCGTATCCTTATGGCCCTTCGGGCCCGGGTCGGGCTTCGCACAGGGGTTCTCGACTCGACATCCCGTCTCGCGAAAACGGCCGGCCGTCCTGGCCGGCCCCCTTCGGGCCTGATCTGTGCGAATCCCTCGCCTGCGGCTACCGGCACCGAGGGGGCTACCCGCCGGCTCTTTCCAAGACTGAGGTGGGTTGTGACGCGAGCGGTCGCAGAGGTGCGGGGTATGGCGTCGTCGCTTTGTTGGCTTTTCGCCCACATCGTGGGTTCCTACCCCAGGGATAGGACAGGTTGTGGCATATCCAACGCGTTATCCGCCGTCTGGGGGGGTAGGAGCGCACGCACGTGCGCGAACCCTCGACGTACCTAAGGCGACCGGTGCCATGCAAAGCAGGCAAGCGAGCGTTCCCACCCACGAAGCGAAACCCAGCTCTTAGCTTTTCCCACACGCAACCTCAGTCGTCGAAAGAGCCGGCGGGTGCCACCCTCGTGGCCGGTAGCCGCAGGCGAGGGATTCGAACGGAAAAGGCCGCGAAGCGGGGTCGGCCAGGACGGCCGGCCGTTTTCGCGAGACAGGATGTCGAGTCGAAAACCCCCGTTCGAAGCCCGACCCGGCCCGAAGGGCAATCGATAAACGGCCGCGTACGCGGCCCTTCATTGACGGGTCGCCGCAGGCGTGGCCACGAGGGTGGCACCCGCCGGCTCTTGCCCCGACCCAACATGGCACGCGGATTGCTTGGCTCAAGAACGACGGCTCCTGGACGATTACTAGGGGCGACCATCCGACCAAGCGAAAGCGAAATCATGACCCTCCTCTGGAGCCAGCACGTACGCCTCCTCGCCAACGCCGCCGCCACGGGCGACGCCGCACGAGTCAGCGCCCTCTCCGCCCAGTACCCGGCGGCCGCCAGCGCGCTCGGCGCCTTGCTCAGGCCTGCCGAGGTGCCGCGAACGCCGCCGGCCACCACCATCCAGGCGATCGAGCAGCAGGGCATGGTGCTGACCAACGCGCAGGCGCTAGGCGTCAGTTTGCAGGACCTGGTGGGCAACCTCGAGGGCGCACGCGACACCGCCGGTCGATTGACGGAGGCCAGCGCCAGGATTTCGACGGCGATCGACCACGCGCACGGCAGCGTCGCGGGCATGGCCGAGTCGGGCAACCAGGGCCAGGCCACCGCGGGCGACCTCGACGGCCAGCTGCGCCTGCTGCGCAGCGCCCTGTCGGGCATGAGCCGCAATCACGCCCAGTTCTCCGAATACTTCACGGCGATCCGCAAGCTGACCGCCGCGGTGCAGGACATCGCCCACCAGACCAACCTCGTGGCCCTCAACGCCGCCATCGAAGCGGCGCGTGCCGGTGAAGCCGGCCGCGGCTTTGCCGTCGTGGCCGACGAGGTGAAGCAGCTGGCCGAGAAGACCACGCAGGCCACCGCCGAGATCGACCAGGTCACGCAGACCGTCGGCGAGTTCTCCGGCCAGTTGGACGACGCCGTGCAGAACAGCCTGCGCCGGCTGGACCAGACCCAATCCGGTATCGCCGGGATGCAGGCCTCGCTGGGGCGCGTGGACGCCGCCGTGCGCGGTGCGCAGGGCAGCCTCGATGCCGCTCGCGAGGGCATGGGCGCACTGAACACTCGTGTCGCTGCCATCCAGACGTCGCAGACGTCGCTGGGCCGCATCGGCAACGAGGCCCGTCGCCAGGCCGATGCCGGTGCGCGTGCCGCCGTGCTGGCGCATCGCCTCAGCCTTGCCCGCCTCGAGACCGACGGGGCCCTCGACGCCGCCGGTCTCAGCCAGATGATCCGCGAAGCCTGCCAGGGCCTCCGCTATGCGGTGGAACTGGCGTCGCGCGACCCGGCCGGCCTCGATCGCCGCTGGCTGGATACCACGCCGCTGATGCGCTGCATCGACCAGCTCCGTGTGCGCCGCCCGGATGTATCGATCGACGGGATCCGCGGCGCTGGCGAGCGCTTCACCTCGATGGCCTCGCAGTTCGCCATCACGCTGGGCGAAGGACGCCATGCCGACGCCAGCCACATGGTCGCCGGCCTCAACAAGGAACTGGACACCGTGATCCAGGGCCTGTCCGCCGCCCTCGCGGAGCGCGCTGCGTGATCCGTCGCGCCCTGCCTTGCGGGATCGCCCTGGCGACACTGTGCGGCTGGCCGCTCGCCGCGGCGGCGGCGCAGCCGATCGACGCGGTGAGCCAGGCTGCGGTGACCTGGCTGCAAACCCATCGCGCGCTGCCCGGCACCCGTATGGTGCTGGAGGCGGCGCCGCTGGACAGCCGGCTGCGCCTGGCCGACTGTCCGTCGCCCCTGGATGCCTCCCTGCCCGGCAATCGCCCGCTGAACGCGCGCGTCAGCGTTACCGTACGCTGCCCGGTGCCGGGTGGCTGGACGGTGCGCGTGCCCGTGATGGTCAAGCTCTTCGCCCCCGTACTCGTCAGCAGCCACCCGCTGGCCCGCGGCGACGGCCTGGGCGCCACCGATGTCCATACGGAAGAACGCGACGTCGCCACACTGGCCTACGGCTACGTCGCCGACCTGGAGCAGGCCGGCGGACGGTCGCTGGCCCGCCCGATCAATGCCGGCACCGTACTGACGCCGGGCATGCTGGCCGGCCGCCAGGCCGTACGCATCGGCGACGCCGTCAGCATGGAGGCCAGCGTCGAAGGTGTGGTCATCCGTGCCGAAGGCGTGGCCATGGGAGCCGGGGATACCGGCTCGCGGCTTAAGGTGCGCAACGCCTCGTCGGGCAAGGTGCTGGATGCCGTGGTGCGGGGCCCGGGCCTGGTCGCGGTGCTACCCTGAGCAAAAGCCCGACCGCGTCACATTTCCGACCCGCGCCAGTTAAAGTTCTCCGAGGGACCGCCGATAAGGATCTTGAGGGACAACAGATCCGAGGAAAAACCATGACCACGACCATCAAGCCAGGTATTCCTAACCAGCAGCCGCCGGTGCAGCTCCGCACCCAGAACGCCGCCACGGGTTCGGCCGCCCCGACGCAGAACGCCAGCCCGGCTCGTCCGAGCGGCGACAGCGTCAGGATCACGGACTCGGCCAAGGCGCTGGATGCCGCCAGCCGCGGCGACGGCATCGACGCCAAGCGCGTCGACGAGATCCGCTCGCGCCTCGCCGAGGGCAGCTACAAGCCCGACGCCCAGGCCATCGCCAGCAAGTTTCTTGCGATGGAAGGCCAGATCGGAGGCGCCGGCAGCGCATGAGCCCGACGTCCGCCTCCGACTTCGACGTGGCGCTAGGCGCCGTCATGGGCGACCTCGCCCGTGACGTCGATGCGCTGCACGCCAGCCTGATCGACGAGCGCATGGCGCTCGATCAGGCAAACATGCCCGCGCTGGAAGTCGCCGGACGGACCAAGAGCCGCCTGCTGGACCACATCGAAAAACTCGACGTCGAGCGCCGTCAGATCAGCGACGCCGCCGGCGTCGACAGCCTGCACGACGCCCGCTGGTCGCCGACCATCGAGCGCCTGCTCGAATGCCGTCGGCTCAACGACGTCAACGGCCGCATCGTGGCGCAACGCATGGCCCATGTACGGCAGGCTCTTGCCCTGCTGGCGGGCGATGCGCCGGGCGGCTCCACCTACGGCCCCACCGGCGCGACGAAAGTAAGGCTCCGTTCCGGGATGCTGGCGCAGGCCTGACACCACGGCACACGCGATACCGCAGGTTCACCACACGGCGTAAGAGACAGTCATGGCAGCATCCCCCCAGCCGATAGCGGTGAACGACGACGGCATCCTGCCCATCGTCCGCGTCCCCGTTCTGGACAAGAAGCAGTCGCTGTTCGCGTACGAGCTGATCTTCCCGCGGCCGGCCGGCACCGACATCGAGACGGCCGCCATCGCGCATACGCAGGCGACGCTGAGCGCCATCGCCGACGGCAGCCTCAAGCGCCTGGTGCGCGACAACCGCGCCTTCCTGCACATGTCGCGCTCGCTGCTTCTCGAGCACGCCGACATCCTGCGTCACAACGCGCGCCTGGGTGCCAGTATCGGCGCCGATGTCGGCAGCGACGAAGCCCTGCTGACCAAGCTGCGTGAGCTGAAAAGCCACGGCTGCCTGTTCATGCTCGAAGATTTCAACCTCCCCGCCGATCCGGAACACCGTGCCGGCGTGGATGCCCTGCTGCGTATCGTCCAGTTCGCCAAGATCGCGGTGGACCACCGGCATCCCGTGGCCGCACGGGCGCACATGGATTACGTCCATGCGTTCGGCGTCAAGGTCATCCTCACCGGCATCGACACCCACGAGAACTTCGTCGACTACGCCGAACAGGACGTCGATGGTTTCCAGGGCAAGTACCTGCTTCGCCCCGAGCGGGTGGACATGCCGCGGCTGACGCCCAGCAAGCTGGGCGTGCTGCGCCTGATGGGCGCCCTGCAAGACCCGGAAAACGGCCCCGTCGAACTGGGCAAGATCGTCCGCGACGATGCCATCCTCAGCTACAAGCTGCTGGGCTGCGTCAACTCCGCCTACTTCGCCCTGCCCCGCCAGCTGAAATCCGTGGAACAGGCCGCCGTGTTCTTCGGCGTCAACCGTATGCGCAACTGGATCTTCACCATGGCCGTCTCGGGCATGGACGAGCGTCCGCCCGAGCTGCTGCGGCTGGCCCTGGTGCGCGCGCACATGTGCGAGAAACTGGCCCGCAGCATCAAGCCCGAGCTGCAGGAGATGGCCTTCACCGCCGGCCTGTTCTCGTTGCTGGATACGCTGATGAACGCGTCGATGGCCTATGTGCTGGAGCACCTGCCCCTGGCCATCGAGATCCGCGAGGCGCTGCTTGACGGCACCGGGCCCTTCGCCACCATCCTCGACCAGGTCCGCCACTGGGAACAGGGCGAGGTGGAGAGCGAAGACGCGCTACGCGAGCAGCACGTGGCCGCCATGGCCACCATGTATGTCGAGGCGACCAGCTGGGCGGATCACGTCTACGCGTTCGCGGACGGCTCCGCCACCGCCGAGGCCTGATCGCCGGCTCAGAGTGTCGCCGGCGCGATCAGGTGGATCACCACGTACTGCCAGATCAGCATCGCCGCCATGGCGAAAATCACCAGCAGGGTCAGCCCCGCACCGATAGCACGCCCCGCCGAGACGCCCGGGGTCTGCGAGAGCCCGATCGCATGCAGCACGCGGGCAACCACCAGCACGATGCCGAACACGTGCAACAGCATCGGCAGGGTCTGGTTGAGCTCCAGCACCAGCAGCAGGATCAGTGCCAGGGGCACGTACTCGGCGGCGTTGCCATGGGCACGCGCCGCACACGCCACGGCGCGGTTGCCACCATCGCCCAGCCCGATGCTGGTGCGCCGGCGCAGCCGTATCACCCGAATGGCGAGTCCCATCATCAGCAGCGCAACCAGCGCCGCATACAATCCCGTGATACGCATGCCTTGTCTTCCCAGGTCAGTTCGATACCGGTGAGGTTCGTTGCTGCACACGCCAGATGGCCAGCCCCGCCCCCAGTACGGCGACGAGCAACCATACGCTGGCAGCCATCGCGTCGCCAGCCATCCACATCACACCGGCCACGGACGCGACGATAACGGCCCCGGTACCGGCGGCGAAAAGCACGTCGCGGCGCAGGCGACTGGTGCAGGCAAGCAGCAGCGCGCCCAGCGAGGCGGCGAGGAAAGCGGCCAGGCGCACCCAGGTCACGCCGCCTGGCGCCTGCGGGAGCACGGGCATGACGTCGAGCAGGCTGCGGACGCCCACCTGCACGTCGAACCCGGCATCCCCTTCCCTCACCGGCGTGCCGGGTACCAGGGTGTCGCCATCGATGCGGGCCAGCACGGTCATCGATTGCACGGGCACGGCTTCCCAAGAGATGCGCAGGTCGCCCAGGCGCGGGTTATCCGGTCTGGCGCTGGTGACCAGCGCATCGCCGGCGCGCTGGAAGGTGGCGGCGAAGTTGGCCGGCAGCTTCTTCTCGTCCGGCGCGACATCGACGCGACCGGGGAACGCCCGGAGGATGGGCGTGGACAGCCGGAAATGACCGAGCCTGACCTCGCCCGCCTCGAACTGACGCCCCTGGATCGGGAAGGCGCCCGGGTTGACGTGCCCCGCCGGCTTGGCGAACGCCGATGCATCGATCGGGCGATCGACCCAGTCCACCTCGTAGTGCGTGACCCCACCGACGGTGATCTCACGCCACTGGTACATCTCCACATGGCGCACGAGCACGGTGGACTCGACACGTACGTTGAAGTCCGCATCGCGCGGCGCATCGATGATCTTCGGGACACCGCTGACCCGCGTCAGCGAGCCGTATTGCCCCGCGGAGGGTCGCCCGTTCGCGCCCAGGTCGAGCACAGCCGCGCCGCCGTGGCGGGCGACCGCGGTGCCGTAATCCATGACGCGCCGTTCGTTCCAGGCGATCAGACCCAGCCCTACCAGGAGCAACGCCGCACCGGCCAGCCGTGACGCCCAGGCCAGGCCGGTGTGTTTCATCGTGTGTCTGGACCGCATCCCGATTCCCGTATGGCACCCGCCTTGCTATCGACGCCGGCAAGTCTCTCCAGCATATCGGCCGCGAGGTAGCGGCCTTTATCGTCTTTTACAGGCGTGGCTGCGGCGCAGTGTTCGTCGTGAGTGAAAAACAGTTTCACCCCCCGCGCGATCTTGTCGTCGAGAAAAGCCTTCTTCTCATCGATCAGTTTTTCGGGCCAGCGGTCGTAGCCCATGGTCACCGGCACATGCACCCACGCCGTGCCCGGAATCAGGTCGGCGCAGAAGACCATGCCGCCCACTTCAGCCAGCATCAGTCCCGGCGTGTGTCCTTCGGAAAACTCGAAGCGCACGGCCTCGCCCAGCGAGGTCGCGACACCCGGCTCGACCAGCTCGAGCCGGCCGCTCTCGTCGAGTAACCGCACGATGTCCGGAATGAACGAGGCACGATCGCGCGGATGCGGATCGGTCGCGCGGGCCCAGTGCGCGGCACCGACAAGGAAGCGCGCGTTGGGAAACAGCAGCCGTGCCGGCTCGCCATCCGCCCAGGGCGCCAGCAGCCCGCCGGCATGATCGAAGTGCAGATGCGACAGCACCACCACGTCGATGTCCTCGTGGCGGAAGCCGGCCTCGGCTAACGACTCCAGCAGCACGTGCCGGTCTTCCATCACGCCGTAACGCTCACGCATGGCGGGCTCGAAAAACGCGCCGATACCCGTCTCGAACAACACGTTGCGGCCATCCAGCCCGGCCGCGAGCAGGCAGCGGCAGGCCAGGCGAATGCGGTTGTGCTCGTCGGGCTCGGCCCAGCGCGACCACAGCGCGCGAGGGGCGTTGCCGAACATGGCACCGCCGTCCAGCTTCTGCGAATTACCCATCAGCGACCACAGCTTCATGCGTGCTCCTATTGCACCTTGCCCAGGCCGGACGGACGCCGCGGATCGCTGGCGGCCTCGAGCTTGCCGGTGCGGTGGTCCCAGGTCACCACGTTCATGAATCCCCACGGCGAGCGGTTCTTCAGCACGTGGCCCATGTCGGTCAGTGTCTTCGTGGTGGCATCGTCGAACACGCCGGCTTCCACGTCCACGCGATCGGGCAGGTACTGGTGGTGATAGCGCTTTTGCGCGGCAATCTCGGACGCGCTCTTGCCGTCGACGAAAGCCAGGATGCCTTCCAGCACCTGGGTGATGATGGTGGAGCCGCCGGGCGAGCCGATGACCGCCGTGCGGTCCGCGCCGAACACGAAGCTGGGCGACATCGACGAGAGCATGCGCTTGCCGGGGGCGGGTGCATTGGCCAGTGCGCCGCGCAGGCCGAACGCGTTTGGCTGTCCCGGCACCAGCGCGAAATCGTCCATCTCGTCGTTGAGCACCACACCGGTGCCCGCGGCGACGAAGGCCGAGCCGAACTCGAGATTGACCGTGAGCGTGGAGGCCACCATGTTGCCGTCGGCATCGATCACCGAGAAATGCGTGGTGTGCATGCCCGGCTCCGGCGCCATGGAGGTGGGCAGCAGGTCGGAGGGCGTGGCCTTGTCGGGAGAGATCGTCGCGCGCAGGCCGTCGGCGTAGTACGGCGACAGCAGCATGTCGAGCGGCATCTTCACGAAGTCCGGATCGCCCAGGTACTCGTTGTGATCGCGGAACGCCCGGCGCATGGCCTCGATGGTGAGGTGCGTGGCGTGCGCCATGTCGAGCCTGGTCAGGTCGAAGCCGGAAAGGATGTTCAGCACCTCGGCGATGGCCACGCCACCGGAGGACGGCGGCGGCGCCGTGACGATGCGAAACCCCTTGTAGTTCACCGTGAGCGGCTGGCGCTCCTTGACCTTGTAGGCATCCAGGTCGGCCGCTGTCCAGTTGCCGCCCGCGGCACGCGATGACGAGACCAGCAGCTTCGCTGTCTCGCCCTTGTAGAAGCCGTCATGCCCCTTGGCGGCAAGGCGCTCGAGCGTGTTGGCGAGGTCGGGCTGGCGCAATGTCCAACCCGGCGACGGCACCGCGCCACCCGGCAGGTAGATGGCGGCGGACGATGGGTAACGCGACAGCACCGCCTGGCGACCCTCGATGGCACCGAGGAAGCGCGCATCCGGCTGGAAGCCTTCCCGCGCGATGCGGATGGCTGGCGCCAGCGACGTGGACAACGGCAGCTTGCCGTAGTGTTCGGCCATCCAGACCAGGCCGGCCGGCTCGCCGGGAATGCCGGACGACAGCGGGCCATTGGTGGAGGTGTCGCGGTTGGGCTTGCCGTCGCTGCCGACGTAGGCCTTCATGTCCACGGCTTGGGGCGCGGCCTCGCGCGCATCGATGAACACGTCGCGGTTGTCCGATGCGCGATGCAGCAGCGCCATGAAGCCGCCGCCGATGCCGGAGCTCTGCTGCTCCACCACGGCCAGCGTGGCCGAGACCGCCACGGCGGCGTCGAAGGCGTTGCCGCCCTTGCCCAACACTTCGAAGCCGGCGTTGGTGGCGAGGAAATTGGCGCTGGCGATAGCCGCGTGGCCGGGGCCGCGCGAGGCCTTGGCGGTGTCCTTGGCGGCGGACGCACCGGCACCAAGGACCAGGACGAGGCTCGCGACGAGCACGCGCCATGACGGAGCATGGACCATGGATGTTGTCTCCGGACAGGAAAATTCTCTGCCCACGAGGGTACCGCATGGCACCCTGGCGGGTCTCAGGAAGCAGCCCGGGCCATCAGGTGTTCGTATTTCAGCCGCAGCTGGTCTTCGGTTTCCACACGATCCGGGTCGTGGGGAATGCACTCCACCGGGCACACCTCCACGCACTGCGGGTTATCGAAGTGGCCGACGCACTCGGTGCAGAGGTCCGGGTCGATCACGTAGTACTGCTCGCCCAGGGAGATGGCCTTGTTGGGGCACACAGGCTCGCAGACGTCGCAGTTGACGCAGGTGTCGAGGATGATCAGGGACATGGCGGCATTTTACTCCCATAACGGAAGAAGGCGCCGCGGGTGCGGCGCCTTCTTCATCACGTACCGCTAGACCGGGCCGTTTACATCTGCACGAAGCGGACGGTGGCGCCGGTCGGGGTCAGGGCGTCGGTCACGCGCTGCTGGTCGGCCTGGTCGCCGATGAACAGCACGATGACGTTCTTGAACGAGCCCGCATTGGCGCCCTTGAACGCCTCGACGATCAGGTCGGCGGTCTTGGTCGACTCCGGGCCGCCGAACACGAGCATGTTGCCCGGGGTGACACCACGGGCCACGGTGCCCTGCACGTTCTCGAGCTGGCGGGCGCGGCCGTCCTGGCCGTTCTGGTCGTCACCGGCCGGCACGAAGTACGGGAACGGACGGTCGGCGGTCATGCCTTCCATGTTCTTGCGCACGATCTGGCCGAAGTACTGGCTCCAGGCCTTGGTATCGGTCGGGTTGGACGGCTTGGCGACGGCGGCTTCCTGCTGCGTGGCTGCCTGGTCGGTGTCTTCCGACTTGTTGCAGGCGGAAAGAGCCAGGGCGGCGGTCAGGGCCACGGACGCGGCGAGGACGAACTTACGCATGATGATCACCTTTGGTTTCAAGAGTTGCGCCAGCGCTGGCGCATGGCCTGCTGCACCGCCGGATGCACGAAGCCGGAAATATCGCCACCCAGGCGACCGATTTCACGCACGAGCGAGGAGGAAATGAAGCTGTACTGCTCGGCCGGGGTCAGGAACAGCGTCTCGGCCTGGGGAATCAGGTGACGGTTCATGCTGGCCAGCTGGAATTCGTATTCGAAGTCGGACACGGCACGCAGGCCGCGCAGGATCACGCCCGCGCCGATTTCCGTGACGAAGTGGGCCAGCAGGCAGTCGAAACCGCGCACCTCCACGTTCGGCAGGTCGGCCAGGGCCAGCCGCGCCAGGGCGATGCGCTCGCCCAGGCTGAAGCCCGGGCCCTTGTTGCGGCTTTCCGCCACCGCGACCACGATGCGGTCGAACAGCGGGGCAGCACGCGACACCAGGTCGGCGTGACCATTCGTGATGGGGTCGAACGTGCCGGGATAGACGGCAAGTCGCGGATTGGCCGGCGCAGGAGTCATGGACACTAAGGTCAGGGAAATCGCGGGCTAGCTTAACGGATCGGCCGGGGCGCGGCGATAGAGGGCGTAGGCGACTTCACCGGCATGGCCCTGGCGGTGCGGACGCCATGTGTCGGGCAACGTGAAGGAGGCCCCACGCGGGGTCTCGACGTAGATCCACGCCGTGGGGGTCAGCCAGCCGCCGGCCTCCAGCAGGGCCGCCGTATCCGCCCAGGCGGCCAGCGCGAACGGGGGGTCCAGGAACACCACGTCGAACGGCGTGGCCGGGCCCGTCAGCCAGCGGGCGATGTCGTCGCCGACCACCGCCCCCGCCGTCTTCAGACGCGACAGGTTGTCCCGCAGCGCCGCGGCCAGGCGCGTGTCGCGCTCGACGAAGGTCACCGCCGCCGCGCCGCGCGACAGGGCCTCGATGCCCAGCGCGCCCGTACCGGCGAAGGCATCCAGGCAGCGCGACCCGGCAAGCACCGGCTGCAGCCAGTTGAACAGGGTTTCGCGCACACGCTCGGCGGTAGGCCGCAGCCCCGGCAGTTCGGGGACGGCCAGGCGGGAGTTGCGCAGGGTTCCGCCGATGATGCGGATGCGGCCGGTGGCGGTCATCGCTCAGCGGCCAGTGTGGGCGGGAGTGCTAGCATTCGCCCATTGTCTTTGAATCCCTCGCGCAATGCTCAAGTTCTGGAAAAAGAAGCCCGCCGACCCCGCCCCGACGGACGCCCCGGTCACTGACGACCGTGTCGATCGCACTGCCGATCCGGCCGCCACCGACCTGGGCAGCCTGGTCGCCGAGGCGCTGGCCGAGACCGTCGCGCCCGAGCCGGAAGCCCCCGAGGTAGAACCCGAGGCCGAGCCGGCCGTGGTGGTCGAAGCCGCGCGCGAGGCCGATCCCGTGCCGGAAGCCGCCGCCAGGCGTAGCTGGCGCGATCGCCTGTCCGGCAGCGGCTTCGCCAAGAGCCTGGGCGCGCTGTTCGTGCGCCACCCCAAGCTCGACGACGACCTGCTCGACGAGCTGGAAACCGCCCTGATCACCGCCGACGTGGGCGTCGACGCCAGCACCCAACTCGTCGAAGGGCTGCGCAAGCGCATGCACAAGCGCGAGTTCGCCGACGCGGGCGTCATGCTGAAAGCCCTGCGCGATGAACTGGTCGCCCTGCTCAAGCCGGTGGAGCGCCCGCTGGACGTCTCCACCCACACGCCTTTCGTGATCCTCACCGTCGGCATCAACGGCGTGGGCAAGACCACCACCATCGGCAAGCTGGCGCGGCGCTACGTGGACGAGGGCCGCGGCGTGATGCTGGCCGCCGGCGACACCTTCCGCGCCGCTGCCGTCGAGCAGCTGAAAACCTGGGGTGACCGCAACAAGGTGCCCGTGGTTTCGCAGGGGCAGGATGCAGACTCCGCCAGTGTCATCTTCGACGCCCTGCAGGCGGCGCGCTCGCGTGGCACCCAGGTGCTGATCGCCGACACCGCCGGGCGCCTGCACACGCAGGGCGGCCTGATGGACGAGCTGGGCAAGATCGTCCGCGTGATGAAGAAACTGGATGGCGCCGCGCCGCACGAGGTGCTGATGGTGATCGACGGCACCACAGGCCAGAACGCGATCAGCCAGCTGCGCCAGTTCCGCGACACGGCGGGCGTCACCGGCCTGGTGGTGACCAAGCTGGACGGCACCGCCAAGGGCGGCGTCATGTTCGCGCTGGCCCGCGAGTTCGGCCTGCCGATCCGCTACGTCGGCCTGGGCGAAACCGCCACCGACCTGCGCGTGTTCGATGCGGCCGCCTTCGTCGACGGGCTGCTCCCGGCCAACCTCGGCGGCTGATGACAGGCATGGCACACAGGTCGACTTCGTGACCCGTCGACTGCGGATCGGCGTGCTCGCCGTCGCCGGCCTGCTTGTCGTTTTCCTGCTTGCCGCGCTGATCGCCATGTACGTGGTGCTGCAGCCCGAACGCTTCACCGCCATGCTGCAGTCGCGCGCGGAGGCCGCCGGGCTCGACCTCGGCCTGGCCAACCCGGCCAGCCCCACGCTGTGGCCGAAACCCGCGCTGGAGCTGGAAGGCCTTACCCTTCGTGCGCGCGGCTCCGGCACGCCATTGATCGTGGCATCGCGTGGCAAGCTGGTGCTGCCCTGGCGCACGCTGCTGGGCGGCGAGACCACGGTGTCGCGACTGGAGCTGGAAGGCGCGCGTATCGACATGGATGCCGTGTCCGCCTACCTCGACACACGGCCGCCGCAGCCCTCGACGTCCGGTGCCTTCCTGCCAGGCATCGATGCGGGCTTCAGTATTTCGCGCGGCACGCTGACCCGCGGCAATCGCCTGCTGATGTCCAATGTGGACATCGACGCGGGGCGCCTCGCCAACGGCCGCGTGTTCGATCTCATGCTGTCCGCCCTGATCGGCGACCGCCACTACGCGATGACGCTGGGCACGCGACCGCTCCTGGCCCGGGGTGTACTCACCCTGGAGGAACTGCAACTGGAGTTGTCCAGTGACGATCGCTTCGCCGCTTCACTGCAAGGCACCGCCACCTGGCGCGGCGGTGCCGACGTGGGCGCGTCGCTCGCCGGCCGCGCGACACGTCACGATGCACCGCCGCTGGACATCGCGCTGGGCATGACGCCGGCGAACGAGAAGGACCCGCTCTCCGTGGCGCTGAAGGTCGACAGCCCCACGGAGCACGTCGATGTGCGCGTGCCGCCGCTGGCCGTGGCTCAATGGTGGACCGGTATCAACGCAGGCGGCACGCCGACGCTGCCGCCCCTGCTCGGCACGGTGGACGCGCAGGCGGTGGATGCGGGATCGGTGCACGTGACGGGCCTGCGCATTCGCGCCACG
The DNA here is from genome assembly GCF_000745005.1 of Luteibacter sp. 9135. NCBI lineage: Bacteria > Pseudomonadati > Pseudomonadota > Gammaproteobacteria > Lysobacterales > Rhodanobacteraceae > Luteibacter > Luteibacter sp. 9135. The sequence continues at coordinate 101,742 of NZ_JQNB01000001.1, forward strand.
GCGGACGACGCGGCGACCCTCCCGGCATCGGCTTCGACATCCGCGCCCGCCGGGACCGTCACCGCGCCGACACCTACGCCCGCGCACACCGCCACCGCAGCGAAGGCCGGCACCCCGCGATGAATCCCTTCGCCCGCGAACTGCTGCGCTGGTACGACCATCACGGCCGCAAGGACCTGCCCTGGCAGCACCCGCGCGACGCCTACCGCGTGTGGCTGTCGGAGATCATGCTGCAGCAGACGCAGGTGGTCACTGTGATCGGTTACTTCCAGCGCTTCGTGCAGCGCCTGCCCACCCTCGCATCACTGGCGGCCGCCGACGAAGACACCGTGCTCGCGCTGTGGTCCGGCCTGGGCTATTACCGTCGCGCGCGCTTCCTGCATCGTGCCGCGCAGCTATGCGTCGAGCGCCACGGCGGCGAGCTGCCGCGCGACCTCGACGCACTGATGGCCCTGCCCGGCATCGGTCGCTCGACGGCCGGCGCGATCCTGGCGCAGGCCTATGGACTGCGGCACCCGATCCTGGACGGCAACGTCAAGCGCGTGCTGACCCGCTACCACGGCATTGCCGGGCATCCCGGCGAAAGCGCCGTGGAAAAGCGCCTGTGGATACACGCGGACGGGCACACGCCCGCCGAGCGCACCGCCGACTACACGCAGGCGATCATGGATCTGGGCGCCACGCTGTGCATACGCAGCAAGCCGGCCTGCCTGCTGTGTCCGCACGCCACCACGTGCGTCGCCCATCGCGACGGGCTGACCGCCATGCTGCCGACGGCCAAGCCCGGCAAGAAGATTCCCACCCGCGCCCTGGCGATGCTGCTGCTGCGCGATGCGCAAGGCCGCATCCTGCTGGAGAAGCGCGGCCCGCAAGGCGTGTGGTCCGGCCTGTGGAGCCTGCCCGAGGCGACCGATGCCGAGGCCGCGCCCGCCGCCGCGTTGCGTCTCGCACGTGTGGGCCAGCCCGACGCCTTGCCCGCCTTCACCCACGTGTTCAGCCACTACCGGCTGGACGTATCGCCCATCCTGTTCGACCATGCGGCCCCGCTGGCCGCCGTGGCCGACCGCGACGACCGCCGCTGGTGCTCGCCCGGCGAGTTGGCCGCGCTGGGCCTTCCCGCCCCCGTTCGCACGCTGCTCGACAATCTTCCGGAGATATCCCCATGACCCGCATGGTCCACTGCGTCAAGCTCGGCCGCGATGCCGAAGGCCTCGACTTCGCCCCCTGGCCCGGCGATCTGGGCAAGCGCATCTACGAGAGCGTGTCCAAGGAAGCCTGGGCCCAGTGGCTGTCGCACCAGACCATGCTGATCAACGAGATGCGCCTGTCCCCGCTGGACCCGAAGACGCGCGGGTTCCTCAGCGGGGAGATGGAGAAGTATTTCTTCGGCGGCGACGTGATCCAGCCCGCCGGTTACGTGCCGCCCGAACAAGAGGCTTGACGCGGGGGCCCTCACCCGATTTAATACGCGGCTCCACACGCCGCGACGATCGTCGCAGGCACTCGTGGCTCGGTAGCTCAGTTGGTAGAGCAGGGGATTGAAAATCCCCGTGTCGGCGGTTCGATTCCGTCCCGAGCCACCATTTATTCATTGAAAAGGCCTCCCTTGCGGTGGCCTTTTTCATGCATGCATTTCTTCAAGCAGGCATCAGTGCTTCTGACGGTAAATGTGATTGCTATCGCGATTTCCGACTGATTGAGGCGCTTCTGCTCGCCCTTCGTCAAATGACCGTTGTGCTTGGCCTCGTCGACTTCCATTCAGCTTCGCTTTGAGGCGGGCGCCTCACACCGACAGCCTTTGCCAAACCGGGGCGACGAACACGGTGTCCGAGCAAACGCCGCCAATGAGCGGACAAGCTAAACCGTCCCTTATGCACGCTAAAATGCTCCGACAACTACAGGAGTTATCCATGGCATTGCGGCGGGTATTGGTCACAGGGGCCGGTGGCAGGATTGGCTCTGCTTTTTACATGTCGCAAGGCACCCGCTTCGATCTGCGGCTCGCGGATATCAATCCAGGCAGCCTGCCTGATTCGTCGGGAAAAGTGGTGCTCGACGTAACCGACTACGCTGCGTGCCTCAAGGCTTGCGAGGACATGGATACCGTGCTCCACCTGGCGGCCGATCCCAACCCCGATGCACCGTTCATGGAGTCGCTGCTGCCGATAAATATCGTCGGTACCTACAACATGTTGGCCGCGGCCCAGGCACAAGGCTGCAAGCGCTTCATCTTCGCCAGCAGTGCCCAAGCGATCGAGGGCTACCCGACGGATGTCCAGATCGATGAAGATGCACCGGCACGACCGGGCAACCTTTATGGCGCGAGCAAAGCTTTTGGGGAAGCCATGGCTTCGCTGCACTCGAACGATGGATCAATGACCACGGTCGCCGTGCGTATAGCAAACGTGGCCGACTTCAAGGCAGGTGAGACACATAGCGCAAGAGACGTGGCTGCGTTCGTCAGTTACAGAGACGTGGTTGCACTTCTTGCCCGTTGCATCGAGGCGGAATTACAGGGCTTCACCGTTGTGAACGGGGTTTCCGACAACCGTTACAAGCGTCTTTCCATCGAGAAGACGAAACGCGCGATCGGCTATGCCCCACGTGACGATGCATTCGAGATTCTCGGACTGTAGCGATCAGATCGTTTCCAGGTCGCGTGCATACACGGCATCACTCCCTTCCCACACTGCGCCAACAGACACGGCATCCCACCAAATGATCCCCGCATTTCCCCGATGGATCTGGTTATGGGCCATCACCCTCCCCTTCGTGGCGGGCGCGGTCAACGCCTCGGCGCTTCTCGCCCTCCAGCACGGCGGTGTCACGCACCTCACCGGTGTCAGCACCGAGGCAGCCCTGGGCATGGCCAGTGCGGACGCCAACCTGCTGGGCCACGCCGGGCTGGTCATCGGCCTCTTCACCGCCGGGTGCGCGATCAGCGCATGGTGTATTCGGGCGGAGCGATGGCGGGCGAGCCAGGCGGCGGCACTCATGCTCCTCTTCGAGGCCGCGCTCCTGGGCGCCGCGGCCTGGTCCATCGAGGTGTATCCCGCGCGCGCGGCGTGGCTGTGCGCGCTGGCCATCGGCCTGCAAAACGGCACCACATCGTTCGTCACCGGTGCGGTGCTACGTACGTCGCACCTGACGGGCATGTTCACCGACCTGGGCATCACGCTCGGCCAATGGCTGCGCGGCGCAGCCCCTGACGTCCGACGCGCCCAGGTCAGTGTGCTGGTCATCACCTGCTTCATTGCCGGCGCGACGGCAGGGGCCGTCCTCCATGCAGGCCATCCACGGGCGGGCCTGCTTTTGCCGGCGGCCCTGGTCATCGTCAATGCGGCGATGACGATGTACTGGTGCCGCCGGTCGAGCCGACCCTACGCATAGCCAGCTCGCAAACCTCAGACCAGCTCGGCCAACGACGCCGGATCGAACGACTTCATCTTCTCGGTCTCTCCCGCACGCACCTTCGACACCCAATCCGGATCGGCAATCAACGCACGACCAACGGCAATCAGGTCGAACTCTTCCCGCTCCAGCCGCTCGGCAAGACGCTCCACGCCCACCGGTGACGACGTCTCGCCGCCGAACGATGCCAGGAACTCACCCGAAAGCCCCACCGACCCGACCGAGATCGTTGCGGCGCCGGTGACCTTCTTCGCCCAGCCGGCAAAGTTGAGGCCGTTCTCGCCGTCGATCTCCGGAAACTCAGGGTCCCAGAACCGGCGCTGCGAGCAGTGCAGTACATCCACGCCCGCATCAACCAGTGGCGAAAGCCAGGCCTCCAGTTCGGCCGGCGTCGGCGCCAGGCGGGCCTTGTAGTCCTGCTGCTTCCACTGGCTGACCCGCAGGATCAGCGGCATGTCCGGACCGATGGCTTCGCGTATGGCAGCCACCACTTCGCCGGCGAAGCGCGAACGCTCGGCCAGGGTCGCGCCGCCGTAGCGGTCGGTGCGCTCGTTGGAGCCCTGCCAGAAGAACTGGTCGATGAGGTAGCCGTGCGCACCGTGCAGCTCGACCACGTCGAAGCCCAGGACCTTCGCGCTCGCCGCCGCGCTGGCGAACGCCGCCACGGTGTCGGCGATGTCTTCCTCGGTCATGGCCACGCCATTGGCATCGCCCGGGCCGTTCAGGCCGGAGGGGCTTTCCTTCGGCGCGGGCGGATTCCAACCGGAGCGGCCGTGGGTGGCACCGGTATGCCAGATCTGCGGGCCCATGCGTCCGCCTGCGGCGTGCACCTCGTCGATCACACCGCGCCAGCCGGCAAGTGCCGCCTCACCGAAGAACGAAGGGATGTCGCGCTCGTTACGCGACGCGGGACGATCGATCACCGTGCCTTCCGAGAGGATCAGGCCGACATCGCCGGCGGCGCGGCGACGGTAATAGGCGGCGTTCGCCTCGCCGGGCACGCCCTCCGGAGCGAACGTGCGCGTCATGGGCGCCATGACGATGCGGTTTTTAAGGGTCAAGCCCTTGATGGTGAAGGGACGAAACAGCGGATCGACGGCGGCCTGGGACATGAGATTTTTCGCATTGGAGGATGCGCCGCATGGTATACGCGATATACTTGGCGTCAATAAGGCACTTGCAGGCGCTCAGGTATATCCATGGAAACCACCCTATCGGCCACGTGCAGTCCCGAGCGGTTTTCCGCCGGCTGCCCCAGCCGCCTGCTGTTCGAGCAGGTAACCGACAAGTGGTCGATGATGGTGCTCACCGTGCTGCACAGCGGCCCCATGCGCTTCAACGCGATAAAACGCCAGCTTGAAGGCGTGACGCAGAAGGCCCTGACCCAGTGCCTGCGCCGCCTCGAACGCAACGGCCTGCTGACCCGGACCATCTTGCCGGCCGCGCCCATCGGCGTGGAATACGCACTGACCGATCTGGGCCGGTCATTACATAGGCCGTTCAAGGAGCTTTACGTGTGGATGCACCGGAACCTCGACGAGGTAGACGCGGCGCGCCAGCGCTACGACGCCGAGGCAACTACCCGGGCGTGATCCCCGGTTTTCTGCTCATGCGGATGCACGGCCACAGGTGAGCCACCGGCAGCTCAGGTCGGGACGTCCCGCCCTTGTTCCGCGATGCAACGCTGCAGGCTCTGCTCTAGAGCGCGCCCTTCGTCGATGTGCGCCTCGGGCACGGTGTCTTTCGCCAGCACGCGCCGGACATAACCCACGCGTGTTTCCATCGACGCGCGCAAGGCCTCGCGCGCATCGTTGCCGCAGGGCGTACGCGGCTTCCAGGCCGCGAGTGCTTCGATACGGGGCGGAAGTGCCGCCAACCGATCCGGCTGGACCGCGGCAGGCGCCTCGCGCAGTTGCCCCACGCGCGACACCCAGTCGCTGGCGAAGGCGCGCAGATCGCGTACATCAGCGTCCTGGGCGACGGCATCTGCTTTGCGCACGCGATGCGACTCGGTGATGGCAAGGAAGGTGGTGGTGGCCGAAGCGATGAATGCCACCAGGATGACGATGATCGCCGTCCGCCGACCGTTCGAGCCGGAGGGTGTTGCGTTGCGGTCGGCTTCGGTCATGGCGGGATCCCGGCTTCCATCGAATGGCGGACGATCATTCTGCACCATCGGCCGTCGTGCGGTGGGCGGCGCAATGTCGCGTCGCTGCAGAAAGGCGGCTTCATGCCGTTACGGCGTTACGTCGCTATAGTCGGGCGATCCCTCCCCAGAAGGAAGCCGACCCGCATGCTTCGCTTTCGCCACCTCGCCCTGATCACCGGCTTGGCCGCCGCCTTCGTCACGCCCGCCATGGCGGACGACCTGAAAGTCATGACGTTCAACGTACGCACGATGACCGGCAACGACGGACTGAACGACTGGCCGCACCGACGCGACCTGTTCGCCGATACCATCCGCCAACTGGATCCGGACATCGTCGGCACGCAGGAGCTGTACAAGGCGCAGGGCGACGACACCGTGGCGCGGCTGCCGGAATACACCTGGTTCGGCCGCGACCGTTTCGGTGAGCACCGTGACGAGCACATGGGCATCTTCTACCGGAAAGACCGCCTGAAGGTGATCGAATCGGGCGACTTCTGGCTGTCCGACACGCCGGACAAGGTGGCCAGCATCACCTGGGGCAACGTGTTTCCACGCATGGTCAACTGGGCGCTGTTCGAGCGGCTGTCGGACCACAAGCGGTTCTACCTGCTGGACACGCATTTCCCCTATCGCGACCAGGACGAAGACGCCCGCTCGCGCAGCGCGCATCAGATCGCAGCATGGATCGCGAAGCTTCCCGCCCACGTACCGGTGATCCTTACGGGCGACTTCAACACGGGACCGGAAAGCGAAACGCACAAGGCGCTCACGGCCACGTTCAAGGACGCATGGGTCGCCGCGCCGACGCACACCGGCCCGGCGGAAACCTTCCACGACTTCACCGGCAAGGCGACCAAACGGATCGACTGGATTCTCTACCGGGGCGTCGAAGCGACCTCCGCGCAGACGGTCACCACGTCGAAGAACGGGCGATATCCCTCCGATCACTTCCCCGTGCAGGCAGACTTCGCGCTCTGATCCGGCACACGCCGCGTCCGTGCGCTCAGGCCTGCGGCCGGGGCGCCATGGGTGCGGCAGGCGGCGTCGGTGCCGAGGGCTGCTGGGGCGCCGACGGGCTGCGCGGCGGAACGCCGGTGTATTGCGCCGAGGCCAGGCGCCAGCCATCCGCGCCCTTCACCACCGACGCGCCCAGCGTGAGGCGATGCTCCGCATCCTTCACCGTGAACACGACGGACGCCGTGACGAAGGCGGTATCGCCGTTCACGCGGGACACCACGTCGCGCAAGGCGACGGGCGGCGCCGTGGTCTTTTTCTCGGGCGCATAGAACCCAAGCACGGCATCGTGCTCGTCCACCTCGCCGCGTGGCGATACCTCGACGAAGCGCGGTAGCAGCACCGCCCGCAAGGTCGCCACGTCGAACGCGTGCTCGGCGGCGACGTAACGGGAAACGGCGGCTTCGGGCGTAGCCGACGAATCACTCGCCACCGCGGCCGTGGCGGCGCCGGCGCAAGCGAGCAAGGAAGCGGACAGCAGGACGAGACGACGCGACATGGTGGGCCCCTGGTTTCCTGGATGGAACCTCGATCATCGCGGTAGCACCGGGGCGCCGCATGGCCCGTTCGTCACGCGTCTCGCGTCAGCCCGCCTTCTCCAGCGGGCGACGACGGTGGTAGCGCACGCGGCGACGGAAGCCGTCCGCGCTACGCAATGCCACGGTGCGCACCGGTGAGCGCGGAGCGGGAAACACCCACGCCGCCAGCCGGATGCCCCACCGGTCGAAGGTTCGGTCGAACACCATGGCCGCGGCGATGACCACCGCGAAGGTCACCGGCACCGTGATCAGTGCGGCCAGCACCGGATCGAGCGCGAAGCGCCCCGCCATCTGGATGAAGCACCAGGCGGAGACGCTGAGCAGGATCGGCAGGTGGACGAGGTAGAACGCGTACGAGATACGCCCCATGAACTGGGCGGGGCGGCTCTGCAGGACACGATCCAGGCAGCCGCACCGCACGATGTAAAGCAGCAGCACGCCACCCAGCACGTTGAAGAAGGCCTTGCGCTCGTTGTCGGCCAGCGGCAACACGCGGGTCCAGTCGTACCACGGCGACGCGTCGAAGCCGCCGCAGATCACCACACCGATCGCCGCCAGCGCCAGCCACGTACGCGACCGGGTCAGTCGGGCCTCGCCGATATGGCTGCCGGCCAGGAACGCCGTGTAGTACGGCCAGTCGTGCGGGAAAAACCACGCCAGCAGCGCCACCGCGAAGACGAAATTCAACGGTGCGGCACGCCCCGGCAGCGTGAGCGACCGGTAGGCGAAGACGAACATCGACCCAAGCAATTCGATCTTCATCGTCCAAAGCGTGGGATTGAAGCGCGACCAGCCGCCGAGGATCGTGCCGTAGGTACCGTCGCGCAGGGCCTCCATCAGGTCGGCCGGCTTCTTCCAGAAGTCCGCCAGCCAGTGCGAGCCCGAAAGCGCCCCCGCTTCCACGGCGTGACTCCAGCCCATGGCCATGACGAGCCAGGCGAATATCACCGAGCCGAAGATGGGTACGCCCAGGCGCAGGTAGCGGCGTGACGCGCGCAGGCGGAACACCGTGGCGTCGCCGTTCTCGATGAACGACTTGGTCAGTACGTAGCCACTCAGCACGAAGAAGATGCAGACAGCAAACTGCCCGTTCCACAGCACCGACAGCGGAGGAAAGGCGATCACGTGGTCGACCACGCCGTGCATGGCGGCGGGCGTGGTGGTGTCCGGGTAGATCCAGGCGAAGCCGCCGGGCAGGAAGGCCAGGAAAAGATGGCACAGCAGCACGTTGACCGCGGCGAGGCCACGCAGTCCGTCGGCTGAGAGGTCTTTGGTCATCGTCCTTCCGGAGAAAAACGGTCATGGAAGCAAGACCGACTTGGCCCTCCGGTGAACGCAGGTTCTTTCGTTCCGCTCCGCTTTGGCTACGTGATGTGGATGTGAAAGCGGTGTAGCCGGTGTGGCTGCCGACACACGGCGGGTGCTTTTCCACACGCCCGATCAGGATCGATCCATCCTCCCCGCCGCGCGTAAACACGGCGCGACACACCTGCGCGAGCCATAGGGCTGTTGGCACGAAACGTGATTCGGCCTTGCCCCGATCAGGCAGCCGCCGTCTTCCTCGGCGGCTCTTACAAAGGAGCAAGACATGAGTTCGATCGGAGGATCGGGGCCGCCGAAGGCGCCGAAGACCATAGACAGCCGTGCGGTATTCGCAGGGAATAAGACGCTGGACGGTCGGCAGGTGTTCCTCCCTATTGGGACAGTGGATGGGACGATGACGCCGCGCCCTTACCCTCATGTCACCCTCGAAAGCTCCGGCCACGGGCATATGAGCGATATGACGGTCCACGCCAAGCAGGAGCACGGCAGTAAGGTGGTACGTATGACGCAGACCTATACCGCTATCGGCTCGGGGAATGTCCCAAAGCCGAACAAAGCTCGGTATTTCAGCGACATAGGCGTCCCCCTTCGATATAGTGGAGGCACCTTCAAAACGATGGATAAAGAGGAGCCTGTTTCGCCGCGGACGCTGACCAACAAGACGAACCGCTTCGACACCAGCTTCTAGGTTGAACGCATCCGGTCTTCGCTCCTGAGACCGCTTTCTGGCACCATCCTCCGGCTACGACGCGCGGACGCGCGCCTGCCGGACAGCCAAACCCATGAACCTGCAAGCCAATTACGAACAGATCCCGCTCAAGGACTACGCCGAGCGGGCCTATCTCGACTATTCCATGTACGTGGTGCTGGACCGCGCCCTGCCCTTCGTGGGCGACGGGCTGAAGCCCGTCCAGCGGCGCATCGTGTACGCCATGAGCGAGCTGGCGCTGGGCGCCACGGCCAAGCCGAAGAAGTCCGCTCGCACCATCGGTGACGTCATCGGCAAGTTCCACCCACACGGCGACTCGGCCTGCTACGAGGCCATGGTGCTGATGGCCCAGCCCTTCTCCTACCGCTATCCGCTGGTGGACGGACACGGCAACTTCGGTTCGCCCGACGACCCGAAGAGCTTCGCGGCCATGCGCTACACCGAGTCGCGCCTCACCCCCATCGCCGAGGTCATGCTGTCCGAACTGGGCCACGGCACCGTGGACTGGGTACCTAACTTCGACGGCACGATGAACGAGCCCTCGTGGCTACCCGCCCGCGTGCCGCACGTGCTGCTCAACGGCTCCATGGGCATCGCCGTCGGCATGGCCACCGATATCCCGCCGCACAACCTGCGCGAGGTGGCCAGCGCCTGCATCCGTCTGCTGGACGACCCGGACGCCACCATCGCGGATCTGTGCGAACACGTGCAGGGTCCGGACTACCCCACGGATGCCGAGATCATCACGCCGCGCCGCGAGCTGGCGGCGATGTACCAGAACGGCGTCGGCTCGGTCCGCGCGCGCGCCGTCTACGTGCGCGACGATGGCAACATCGTCATCACCGCCCTGCCCCACCAGGTCTCGCCGTCCAAGATCCTCGAGCAGATCGCCGCGCAGATGCGCGCGAAGAAGCTGCCGATGATCGAGGACCTGCGCGACGAGTCCGACCACGAGAACCCGATCCGCCTGGTGCTCGTGCCGCGCTCCAGCCGCGTGGACGCGGACGAGATGATGCAGCACCTGTTCGCCACGACGGACCTGGAAAAGAGCTTCCGCGTCAACATGAACATGATCGGCCTGGACGGGCGGCCGCAGGTGAAGGATCTGAAAATGATCCTGAGCGAGTGGCTGCGCTTCCGTACCGACACGGTCACGCGACGGCTCAACCACCGACTGGGCCGGGTCGAGCGCCGCCTGCACATGCTCGAGGCCTTGCGCATCGCCTACCTCAACATCGACGAGGTGATCCGCATCGTCCGTACGGAGGAAGAACCCAAGCCCGTGCTGATGGCGCGCTTCCGCCTGGACGACGAGCAGGCCGACTACATCCTGGAAACCAAGCTGCGCCAGCTGGCCCGCCTGGAAGAATTCAAGATCAACGAGGAACGCGACAAGCTGGAAGAAGAGCGCGCCCGCATCAACGTGCTGCTGAAGTCGCCGGCCAAGCTGAAAAGCCTGATCAAGGAAGAACTGCGCAGCGACGCCGAGAAATTCGGCGACGAGCGCCGCTCCCCGCTGATCGAGCGCAGCGTGGCGCAGGCCCTGGACGAAAGCGCGCTGGTCGCCTCCGAGCCGGTCACCGTGGTGCTCTCGCAGAAGGGCTGGGTACGCGCCGGCAAGGGCCACGAGATCGACGGCGAGGCCCTGTCCTACCGCGACGGCGACAGCCTGCTGGCGATCTCCCGCGCGCGCACCACGCAACAGGTGGCCTTCATCGACTCCACCGGCCGCGCCTATGCCACGGCGGCACACACGCTGCCCTCGGCCCGCGGCAACGGCGAGCCGCTCACCGGGCGGTTCAGCCCGCCGGCCGGCGCCCGCTTCGACGCCGTGGTGGCTGCCGATAACGACACCCGCATCGTGCTGGCCACGGATTTCGGCTATGGGTTCGTCACCCGCTTCGAGGCGCTGACCGGCCGACAGAAGGCCGGCAAGCAGATCATCAGCCTCAGCGACGGTGCGCGCGTGCTCACACCGACGATCACCGCCGATCCGTCGCGCGACCGCATCGTCGTGGTCACCGGCGAAGGCCACCTGCTGATGTTCTCGGTGGCCGAGCTGCCCGAACTGGACAAGGGCAAGGGCAACAAGCTGATCGAGATTCCCAAGGCCAAGCTGGCCTCGGGCGAGGAGCGCGTGGTGGGCATCGCCGTGGTCGCCGAGGGCAAGGGCGAGGTCACCCTCTATGCGGGGCAGCGCAAACTCACGCTGAAATGGGCCGACCTGGTCGAGTACGGCGGCAGCCGTGCCACGCGCGGTGGCGTGCTGCCGCGTGGCCTGCGTCGCGTGGAGCGGATCGAGACCACCGGCTGACCGGCAAGGCTATATCCGCGTCACGCTCCACGACACCAACCGCCCCTGCTCGTAAGGCATCACGCCATGGAACGGGCGGGGGTCGGCGTCGAACACCATCGGCAGGAAATGCCGGTCGCCTTCCCACATAGGCACGGTATCCAGCGCGTCCAGCGCCACCCATTCCAGTGCGCCCTCCGGGTTGGATTCCAGGCACGTGCCGGTGTACCGGTCGATGACGAAGATGAAGCCCAGCCAGTCTTCGCCGTTCTTGCCGAAGCCCGGCCAGTTGAGGGTGCCGCGCAGGCGCATGTCCACGCACTCGATGCCCGCTTCCTCGCGGATCTCGCGGCGCATGCAGGCGGCGATGTCCTCGCCCGGCTCCATCTTGCCGCCCAGGCCATTGTACTTGCCCAGGTGCTGGTCGTCCTGGCGGGCGTTGCGGTGGATCAGGAGCACGCGGCGACCGTCCGGCGACAACACGTAACCGAGCGTGGCGACGATGGGCGTATAGGGCATGACGATGACGACACCGTGGAAAAGCCCGGGAGTTTACCCTTCCCTGCGCGAAGACGGCGATTCACCCCTTGCGTCGCCCCGGCGACCCGGCGACCATCCACCCATGCGCCGCCCGCCCCTTCCCCGTTTTGATCGCACGTTCCTGCTCCGCGCCCTCGCCGCCACCCTGGTCACCGCTTCGGCCCTGGGCTGTGCGCCAGCCGCGGATGCCGTGGACGGACAGGACATCGTCTTCGACAGCCAGTCGTATTTCGCCGTCACGGTGGATACCCGGCAGGAGGACATCGAGCTGCGCTGGCGCAATCCGGACACGGGGCAACCGTTCGGCGGCATCGAGGCCCTGAAGACCTGGGCGGCGGGCAAGGGCCGGCCGCTGGCTTTCGCCACCAACGCAGGTATCTACGATCGCGAGTTCAAGCCGCTGGGCCTGTTCGTCGAGGACGGCAAGACGGTCGTGCCGCTCAACCTGGTCCACGGCAACCCGCGCTCGGGTAATTTCTCGCTGCTGCCCAACGGCGTGTTCGCCGTGTACGACGACGGCAGCGTGGCCGTCACCTCCACGGAAGCGTTCCGCGACGCGGGGCGCAAGCCGCGCTTCGCCACCCAGTCCGGACCGATGCTGGTGATCGACGGCGAGGTGAATCCGCAGTTCGACAACGGCTCGGACAGCATGAAGTGGCGCAGTGGCGTGTGCGCGAAATCCTCGCACGAGGCCGTGTTCGTGGTCAGCCGCGCGCCGGTCAACTTCCACAGCTTCGCCCGACTGTTCCGCGACCAGCTGGGCTGCCGCGACGCGCTGTTCCTGGACGGCACCATCTCGCAGGCGTACACGCCGGACGACGGCTACGCCGGCGCGCCGGCGTTCATGACCAAGCCCTACGCGGGCATCGTGGCGGTGTTTCCGAAAAAACGCTGAGCGCTACGCGAGCATCCGTACGCAGATGGCCTCGTAGAGGTCGGGCAGGCGCTCCAGGTCGGCGATGGACACACACTCGTTCACCTTGTGGATGGTCGCGTTCACCGGGCCCAGCTCGATCACCTCGGCGCCCATCGGCGCGATGAAGCGGCCATCGCTGGTGCCGCCGCCGGTGCTCTGCTCCGGATCGATACCGCACAGGTCGCGGCATACCCCGACCACCACCTCGCGCAGGCGGCCTCCCGGCGTGGCCAGGAACGGGTGGCCGGACAGGTGCCAGTCGATGGCGAAATCCACGTCGTGCGCGCGAAGGATCGCTTCCGCGCGCTCACGCAGGCCGTCCGCCGTGCTGGCGGTGGCGAACCGGAAATTGACCAGCGCCACCAGCTCGCCGGGGATCACGTTGTTGGCACCCGTGCCCGCGTTGAGGTTGGACACCTGGAAAGACGTGGGCGGGAAATCCGCATTGCCTTCGTCCCAGCGCTCCGCCGCCAGCGCCGCCAGCGCGGGCGCAAACGCATGGATCGGGTTTTTCGCTTTTTCCGGATACGCCACATGGCCCTGCACGCCGCGCACGGTCAGCGTGCCGGAGAGCGAGCCACGCCGACCGACGCGGATCAGGTCGCCCAGCCGTTCCTTCGCCGACGGCTCACCGACGACGCAGGCGTCGATGCGCTGGCCCACCGCCGCGAAGTAATCCACCACCTCGCGCACGCCGTGCAGCGCCACGCCTTCCTCGTCGCTGGTCAGCAGCAGGCCCAGCGTGCCGGCATGCTCCGGATGCGCGGCGACATAGCGCTCCAGCGCCACGACCATGGCCGCGACCGAGCCCTTCATGTCCGCCGCCCCGCGGCCGTAGAGCACACCGTCGCGCTCGGTGGGCTCGAACGGCGGCGATAGCCACGCCGCTTCCGGCCCGCTGGGCACCACGTCGGTATGGCCGAGAAACGCCAGTACCGGGCCGTCCTGGCCGTGGGTGGCCCAAAGGTTGTCGACATCGCCGAAGCGCAGGTGCTGGATGCGGAAGCCGACGGCGGCAAGGCGTCCGGCAATCAACGGCAGGCAGCCGGCGTCGTCGGGCGTGACCGAACGGCGGCGGATCAGGTCGCAGGTGAGGTTGAGGACGGCGGAGGTCATGGCGTGCCGAAGCGCTTCTTGAAGGCGTTGTCGCTGAAGCCCACCGTGACCTCGTCACCGTCGACGACGACAGGGCGCTTGATGAGTGCCGGGTACTCTTTCAGCAGCAGCGTCCATTCCGGATCGCTGCGCGGATCCTTGCGCTGCGGCAGTAGCGTGCGCCACGTGGTCGAGGCCTTGTTGACCAGTTTCTCCCAGCCGCCCAGTTGCTCCGCCCACGTCTTGAGCGTGGCGGGGGGCACCGGCTGCGCACGGTAATCGACGAACGCGTGCGGCACGTCGAACCGGGTCAGCCAGTTGCGGGCTTTCTTGCAGGTGTCGCACTGCGGCAGGCCGTAGACGGTGATCGCCATGGCTCAGTCCCCGCTGCGCAGCAGTTCGTTGATGCCGGTCTTGGAGCGCGTCTTCTCGTCCACCTGCTTGACGATGATGGCCGCATACAGGCTGTGGCTGTTGTCCTTCGCCGGCAGGCTACCGGACACCACGACGCTGCCCGCCGGCACGCGGCCGTAGGAAATCTCGCCGGTGGCGCGGTTGTAGATGCGGGTGGACTGGCCGAGGAACACGCCCATGCCGATCACCGAACCCTTCTCGACCACCACGCCCTCGACCACCTCGGAACGCGCGCCGATGAAGCAGTTGTCCTCGATGATGGTCGGGTTGGCCTGCAGCGGTTCCAGCACGCCACCGATGCCCACGCCGCCGGAGAGGTGCACGCCCGCGCCGATCTGGGCGCACGAACCCACCGTGGCCCACGTATCGACCATGCTGCCCGCGCCCACGAAGGCGCCGATGTTGGTGTAGCTGGGCATCAGCACCACGTCTTTTGCGATGTGCGCGCCACGCCGCACCAGCGCACCCGGCACCACGCGCGCGCCCAACTGCGCGTACTCCGTGGCGTCGCCGTCGGTGAAGCGCAACGGCACCTTGTCGAACGCGCTGGACGGACCACCGTCCACCACCGCGTTGCCGTTGATGCGGAAGTACAGCAGTACGGCCTTCTTCAGCCACTGGTTGACCTTCCAGCCACCCTTGCCGTCCGGCTCCGCCACGCGGCGTTCGCCGGATTCCAGCAGACCCAGCACCTGCTCGACCGCTTCGCGCACGTGGCTTTCGATCTCGCTCTGGGTCAGGTCGGCGCGACGCTCGAAGGCATCGTCGATCAGGGATTCAAGCGTTTGCATCTGCATGTACGACAGTCCTGGGGGTTTCGAAACCGATATGGCGAAGCAGGCAAGCGCGCAGGATCTCCCGGCGCTCGGCGGAGAGGGAGGCGTTGCCGCGATCGGTCAGCTGGAAGAAATCCTCGACGCGCTCACCGAACGTCGCGATACGCGCATCATGCACGCGCACTTCGGCTTCGGCCAGCGCCTGGGCTACGGCGGCCAGCAGGCCGGGGCGATCGGTGCACACCAGCGCCAGCTGCGTGCGCTCGCCCGCGTCGACGAACTCGATGCGCGGCGTCATCTGGAAATGCCGCAGGTGGCGCGAGAGGCTGCGCTTGGGCGGCCCCTGGCCGGCGGGTTGTTCCAGCGCGCGGCGCAGGCGCAGGCGCAGTTCTTCCGCGCGCTGCAGCGAGGCCGGCGCCTGCGAATCCGACTCCAGCAGCAGGAAGGTATCCAGCGCCATGCCGGTGCTGGACACGAGCACGCGTGCCTCGACCACGGAGAAGCGCAAGCGGTCGAGCACGGCGGTGACCGTGGCGAACAGGCCATCGCGATCGCTGGCGTAGATGAACAGCTCGGTGCTGCCGCGCACGGAAAACGGATGGACTTCGACCAGCGGCGTGGCGCCGCGGGAGCGCAGGATGGCGGCCGTCTGCCAGGCGATCTGTTCGGGGCGATGTCGCAGGAAGCTGCCGTCGGGGAATTCCGCCCAGACCTGGCCCACTTCGTCCGCGGCCACATGCTCGCCGACCAGGATGCCCAGCGCGCGCTCGCGGCATTCGCGCACGCGCATCCCCGCGTGCGACGGCGGGGTGAGATCGCTGCGCAGCGCAAAGCGCGTGGCCGTATACAGGTCCGCCAGCAGGCGATCCTTCCAGGCGTTCCAGAGCTTCGGGCTGGTGCCGATGATGTCGGCGATGGTCAGCAGGTACAGGTGATCCAGGTGTTCCCAGTCGCCCACCGTGGCGGCGAAGCGGTGCACCACGTCGGGATCGGTGATGTCCTGGCGCTGGGCGGTGGTGCTCATCAGCAGATGATGGCGGACCAGCCAGGCGACCAGGTCGACATCGTCGGTGCCCAGGCCCAGCCGCCCGCAGAACGCGCGCGCGTCTTCCTCGCCCAGCACCGAGTGATCGCCGCCCCGGCCCTTGGCGATGTCGTGGAACAACGCGGCCAGCAGCATCAGCTCGGGCTTGTCGATGTGCGGCCAGATCTCGCAGCCGATGGGGAAGTCGCGCCGGGCGGCGGGGTCGGCGAAACGCGCCACGTTGCGCAGCACCCGCAGCGTGTGCTCGTCCACGGTATAGACGTGGAAGAGGTCGTATTGCATGCGCCCGACCACCTTGCCGAAGGCCGGCAGCACGGCGGCCAGCAGGCCGTGGCGGTTCATCCGCCACAAGGCCTCCACCGCCGGGGCGCCACGGCGCAGCAGGGTGAGGAAGGCACGCAGTACCTCGGGGTCGTCGGCCAGCGACTCGCCATGCGACGACGCCGCATGCTGGATACGCCGCATCGTGTCGGCGGTAAAGCCCGCGATACCCGGCTCGTCCAGCCGCGCGATGAAGATCTCCACCAGCGCCGCCGGGCGATGCACGAACAGGTCCGGGTCGCGCACGGCGATGCGTGCCCCGTAGCGAACATAGTCGCGCCCTACGTCCTCGGGCCGGGTCTGCGGATCGAGCATTTCCTCGAAGCGCTCCACCAGCTGCGTGCCGGAGCGCTCGATCTGGGTGGCCGCGCGGTAGTAGCCCTGCATGAACTGCTCGACGCCCAGGTTTTTCGCGTGCTCGTCCTCAAAGCCCAGCCGGGTGGCCAACGCGCGCTGGTAGTCGAACAGCAGGCGCTCCTCGGCGCGCCCCGCCTCCAGGTGCAGCGCATAGCGGTAGCGACGCAGGGTTTCTTCCGCGTCGGTCAGCCGTGTGGCCTCCACCGGTTCGAGCAGGCCTTCGGCCACCATGGCGTCGAAATCGGGGGCGTCCGCGAGGCGACGCCCCAGCCAGCGCAGCGCGTCCAGGGTGCGCAGGCCGCCGGGGCCGTCCTTGAGGTTGGGTTCGAGGTTCTGCGCGGTATCGTCGTAGCGGGCATGGCGCGCGTCACGCTCGGCCAGGCGTGCCGCCAGATAGGCCCGCGGGGGCCAGAGCGCGGGGTCGTCGAGTATCCCGCGCAGCTCCTGGGCGAGGATGGGCCAGCCGGCCAGGCGCTTGGCGTCGAGCAGGCTGGTGAAGACGCTTGCCTCCGTCGCCGCCAGTTCGCGGCATTGCGCCACGGTGCGCACCGCATGGCCCGGCTTGAGGCCGATGTCCCACAGGCAGCCGAAGAAGTTCTCCAGCGCGCGATACAGCGCCGGTGAGCTTTCGCCTACCAGGGCCAGCAGGTCGACATCCGACGCGGGAAACAGCATGCCGCGCCCGAACCCGCCCACGGCGAACAGGGCGGAGGCGGCGATGTCGCCCAGGCAGGCACCCCAGGCATGCACCACCACGCGCTCGACGATCTCGGCGCGGCGACGGGCCAGCGCCGAGGCATCCTCGCCCTCGTTGAAGGCGACGGTGAGGGCGCGATCCACATCGCCCATCAACTGGCGGAGTGCACGGCGCGCCTCGGGCGAGACGCCCGAGCGGGGCACCACGGCGGGCAGGCGCGGAAGCGGCGGAAGCGTCACGGCGAAGCCCTCGATGGCTGTGGCAGGGATCGGACGGCGGCCGGGCGGCCGCGTCGATGGAGCGTCAGGCGGCGTCCGGCCAGGGCGTGAGGATCTCGAAACCGGTATCGGTGACGGCCACGGTGTGCTCCCACTGGGCGGAGAGCGAGTGATCCTTGGTGACCACCGTCCAGCCGTCGGGCAGCGACTTGGTCTGCGGTTTGCCGGCGTTGATCATCGGTTCGATGGTGAAGGTCATGCCGGGCTTCAGCTCCAGGCCCGTGCCGTTGCGCCCGTAGTGCAGCACCTGCGGCTCGTCGTGGTAGACCTTGCCGATGCCGTGGCCGCAGTACTCGCGCACCACCGAGAAACCGGCGGCCTCCGCGTGTTTCTGGATGGCGGCGCCGACATCGCCCAGGGTGGCGCCCGGCCTGACCGCCTCGATGCCCTTCATCATCGCCTCGAAAGTGGTATCGACCAGGCGGCGCGCCAGGACGCTGGGCGTGCCGACGAAATACATGCGGCTGGTGTCGCCGTGCCAGCCGTCCTTGATGACGGTGACATCGATGTTGACGATGTCACCGTCCTTGAGGACCTTGGTCTCCGTGGGAATGCCGTGGCAGATCACGTGGTTGACCGAGGTGCACACGGTCTTGGGAAAGCCCCGGTAGCCCACGTTGGCGGGCACGGCCTTCTGCACGTTCACGATGTGGTCGTGGGCCAGGCGGTCCAGGTGCTCGGTGGTGACACCGGGCTTGACGTGCGGCACCAGCATGGCCAGCACCTCGGCGGCCAGCCGGCCGGCCTCGCGCATCAGCTGGATCTCTTCGGGGGTCTTGGGTACGACGGGCATGGCGGCTCTCTCTTGGTTCTTTGCCCTTCAGGGGAACGGGCCTGCCTGCGGAAATGGCGGCGCCCCCACCGGAATTCCACCCGATCTTGCGGCAGGGCGGCCCCGGAGGCTACAATTAGCGAGTTTTGCTGTCCGGCGAAGCCACGCGAGCGTGGCCACGGCGGCGATACGAACCGCGATTGTAACCGGTCGCACCCAACGCCACACACGCATCGGCACCGCCTTCGGGGTGCCTGGTTCGAAAGAACCGGGTCGAAGCCGGGGATGCGTGGAGGTCCCAACCCCCTCAGAACCGCTCGATGCGGTTCGCCCAGGAGTCATTCCATGGCACAAGTCACCATGCGCGAAATGCTGGAAGCCGGCGTTCACTTCGGCCACCAGACCCGTTACTGGAACCCCAAGATGGCGCCGTACATCTTCGGTGCCCGCGGCAAGATCCACATCATCAACCTCGAGAAGACGCTTCCGCTCTTCACCGACGCGATGAACTTCCTCTCGGGCCTGGCCCAGAAGGGCGGCACCATCCTCTTCGTCGGCACCAAGCGCTCCGCTCGTGAGTCGCTGGCCGAAGAAGCCGCGCGCGCCGGCCAGCCGTTCGTCACCGCCCGCTGGCTCGGTGGCATGCTGACCAACTTCCGCACGGTCAAGCAATCGGTCGCCCGCCTGAAGGAACTGGAAGCCGCCGAAACCGACGGTTCGTTCGAGAAGCTGGTCAAGCACGAAGTGCTGGCCCGTCGCCGCGAGCGCGACAAGCTGCAGAACTCGCTGGGCGGCATCAAGGACATGAACCGCCTGCCGGACGCCCTGTTCATCGTCGACATCGGTCACGAAGACATCGCCGTCCAGGAAGCCCGCAAGCTCGGCATCCCGGTGGTCGCCGTCGTCGATACCAACTACGACCCGGCCCTCGTCGACTACGCCATCCCGGGTAACGACGACGCCATCCGCGCCATCCAGCTCTACGCCCGCGCCGCCGCCGACTCCATCCTGGAAGGCAAGGCCGCCTCGCCGAACGCCGCTCGTGGCGATGCCAACGAGTTCGTGGAAATGGACGAGGAAGGCAACCCGGTCGCGAAGGACAGCGCCCCGCGTGGCGACCGTCGTGGCGCACCGGACAAGAAGGGTGCCCCGCGTCGCGAAGGTGGCCGTGACGGCGGCCGTGACGGTGGTCGTGGTCGCGCGTAAGCGCCCCGCCCCGTTACCGCTCCATCGTCCCATCCGGCGCCGCGGCACACCCGCCGCGGCGCCCATCAAAACTTTGAGGAACTACCATGGCTGAGATTTCCGCCAAGCTCGTCAATGAACTGCGTCAGCGTTCCGGCGTCGGCATGATGGAGTGCAAGAAGGCGCTCGTCGAAAACAATGGCGACATCGAAGTGGCGATGGAATGGCTGCGCAAGAACGGCATGGCCAAGGCTGACAAGAAGGCCGACCGCGTTGCCGCCGAGGGCCTGATCGCCGTCGCGCAGAAGCCCGGCGTCGCCACCCTGGTCGAAGTCAACAGCGAAACCGACTTCTCCTCGCGCAACGAGCAGTTCATCCAGTTCACCAAGGACGTCGCCAACGTCGCCCTCGAGTCCGGCATCGACGACATCGCCGCGCTCAAGGCCGCCAAGCTCGGCGACACCACGGTCGAGGAAGGCGCCAAGGCGCTCACCCTGACCATCGGCGAGAAGTTCGACGTGCGCCGCATGGCCAAGGTCGAGACCCAGGACATCATCGGCGCGTATTCGCACAGCGGCCGCATCGGTGTGCTGGTGGCGCTCAAGGGCGGCTCGGAAGAGCTGGCCAAGGGCATCGCCATGCACGTCGCCGCGATGAACCCCAAGTTCGTCAAGGTCGAAGACGTCCCGGCCGATTTCCTTGCGAAGGAAAAGGAAATCGAGCTCTCCAAGATGACCGACAAGGACAAGGCCAAGCCGGCCGACATCCTCGACAAGATCGTCTCGGGCAAGGTCAACAAGATCCTCGCCGAAGTGACCCTCGTCGGCCAGCCGTACGTGCTGGACGGTGACGTCACGGTCGCCGAAGCCCTCAAGAAGGCCGGTGCCGAGATCATCTCGGTGCAGCGCCTGGCTGTCGGCGAAGGCATCGAGAAGGTCGTCGACGACTTCGCCGCCGAAGTCATGAAGCAGGCGGGTCTGGCGTAAGCCACCCGCTCTGGCGACACCCTAAAGAGCCGCGAGCAATCGCGGCTCTTTTTTGTTTACTTGCCTGGTAGGCTCGCCTTCGGCATCGCGTTTGACCCTTGGCCTTGGAGCAAGAGCCGACGGGTGCCACCCCCGGGGCCACGCCTGCGGCGACCCGCTAAGGAAAGGCCGCTCCGCGGCCATGTATTGATTGCCCTTCGGGCCGGGTCGGGCTTCGAACGGGGGTTTTCGACTCGACATCCTGTCTCGCGAAAACGGCCGGCCGTCCTGGCCGGCCCCGCTTTCGCGGCCTGATCCGTTCGAACCCCTCGCCTGCGGCTACCGGCCCCGAGGGTGGCACCCGCCGGCTCTTCCTGGCACTGAGGTTGCGTGTGGGTGAGCGTAGAGCCAGGTTTCGCGTCGTGGCTGGGAACGCTCGCTTGCCTGGGGTGCATGGCATCGGTCGCCTTAGATACGTCGAGGGTTCGCGCACGTGCGTGCGCTCCTTATTTGTCCCGATTGCGCGAAAGTAGGTGCCGAGAGCCGGCGTGGCTGACCGTTGCGCTCCTGGATCGATCGATCGCGTTGTAGCTAGGTCGCCACGCCGGATCTTCCTGCCATACGCCCGAACAGTTGCCCGAGTAGGCGCTCGGAAATAAGGCTGGGCCTGGCGGGAAGGGCTCTCGACATCCCTAGGCTAGCGGAGATCGAGATGAACGGCATCGGCGCGGGCGTGGACGTGAGCAAGGCCTACCTGGACGTGGCCGTGTTCCAGCAGAACGAAGTCAGGCGATTCGATAACGGTGCCGCCGGCTGGCGGGCCCTGGTGACCTGGCTGAAGCCGTACGGGCCTGGCCAGGTCGTTCTGGAGGCCACCGGGGGCTACGAACAGCGCGCGTTGGGTGCCCTGCACGAAGCCGGCTTGCCCATGCGTCGGATCAATCCGCGGCAAGTCCGCTCGTTCGCCCGGGCGACGGGGCAGCTGGCCAAAACAGACCGGATCGATGCCAGAATCCTCGCCCACGTGGCCAGTGTGATCGATCTGGTGCCGTTCCAGCCGCTCGATGCAGACGCCGCCAAACTGCGGCAATACAAGGCGCGGCGCGATCACCTGGTGCAGAACATTGCCACGGAAAAGCAGCGTCGGCGGCAGTTGGACGACCCCATCCTTCGCGCCGATCTCGACGCGCACATCGCTTACATGGAGCAGGCCCTGCACCGTATCGAGCAGGTGATCGCCGACCTCATCAAGGACACCCCGCAGGCCCGGATCGCCCGCACCATCAAGGGCGTGGGCCCGGCGATGGTCGCGACGATGATCTGCGACCTGCCCGAGCTGGGCCACCTCAGCCGCAAGGCGATCGCCAAGCTCGTGGGCGTGGCCCCACTCAACCGCGACAGCGGCTTCTTCGTCGGCCAACGAAGCACCTGGGGAGGTCGCGCGGGTCCACGATCGGCGCTATACATGTCGGCGTTGACGGCCGCCCACCACGACCCTCAGCTGAAGGCCTTTTATGCAGCGCTCATCGGCCGCGGGAAACCCAAGAAACTGGCACTGGTCGCCGTCATGCGGAAGCTGATCGTCATCCTCAACGCGCGGATGCGAGAGGCGATAGCCGCGGCGCCTACCCCATGAGGGTGGACACAGTTGCTACCCCCCAGACGGCAGATCACGCGTTGGATATGCCACGACCTGCCCTACCCCTGGGGGGGGGGTAGGAGCCCACGATGTGGGCGAAAAGCCAACGAAGCGGTGACGCCGCAACCTGCACATCTGCGACCGCTCGCCTCACAACCTACCTCAGTCTTGGAAAGAGCCGGCGGGTAGCCCCCTCGGTGCCGGTAGCCGCAGGCGAGGGATTCGCACAGATCAGGCCCGAAGGGGGCCGGCCAGGACGGCCGGCCGTTCTCGCGAGACAGGATGTCGAGTCGAGAACCCCTGTGCGAAGCCCGACCCGGCCCGAAGGGCAATAGATAGACGGCCGCGGAGCGGCCTTTCCTCAGCGGGTCGCCGTAGGCGTGGCACCGAGGGGGCTACCCGCCGGCTCTTGCTCCAGTGCCCAAGGCTCAAGGCTAAACCCGATGCCGAAGGCGAGCCCTCAGTAGAACCTAATCACATGGCTAAGCGACGAACCCAAAAAACGTGACATCCCACCACGGATTCACATAGCTGTAACAACTGTGCACGCGCTAAACTAAGCCTGTTTTGCCCCTTACAAACTGGAGATCCCCGATGAGCACCCCGCTGAACCACCGCCGCATCCTGCTCAAGCTCTCCGGTGAAGCCCTCATGGGAGCCGAGGATTACGGCATCGATCCGAAGGTGATCGAGCGCCTGGCCAAGGAAATCCTCGAAGTACGCGATGCCGGTGTAGAGGTGGGCGTCGTGATCGGCGGCGGCAACATCTTCCGCGGCGCCGGCCTGGCTGCCGCAGGTATGGACCGTGTCACCGGCGACCACATGGGCATGCTCGCTACCGTGATGAACGCGCTGGCCATGCAGGATGCCATCGAAAAACTGGGCGGCGAAGCCCGCACCATGAGCGCCATCAAGATCAACGAGGTATGCGAGGACTTCATCCGCCGGCGCGCCATCCGCCACCTGGAAAAGGGCCGCGTAGCCCTGTTCGCCGCCGGCATCGGCAATCCGTTTTTCACCACCGACTCCGCCGCCGCACTGCGCGCCGTGGAAGTGGGCGCCGACCTGCTGCTCAAGGCGACCAAGGTGGACGGCATCTACTCGGCCGATCCCAAGCGCGATCCCACCGCCCAGCGCTACGACCATCTCACCTACAACCAGGTGATCGAACGGCGCCTCGAAGTCATGGACACCGCCGCCATAGCCCTTTGCCGCGAGAACAAGCTGCCCCTGCGCATCTACGACATGACCCAGCCCGGCAACCTCATGCGCATCATGAAGGGCGAGCCGGTGGGTACCCTCGTCAACGCCGGCTGACCCCGGCCGGGCCGGCGCCGGAAGCGGCGCCGACCTCCCCTGGCGCAGTGCGGCACGGCCTCCGGCGCGCTCGCTGCTATACTCGCCTGCTGACTCGTTCCACCGGAAAACGGCCCATGATCAACGACATCAAGAAAGATGCTGAGACCCGCATGGGCAAGAGCATCGACTCCCTCAAGCACGACCTGAAGACGATCCGCACCGGCCGCGCCAATGCGTCGATCCTCGACAACATCGTAGTGCCGTATTACGGCTCGCCCACGCCGCTGTCGCAGGTTGCCAACATCAGCACGCCCGATGCCCGCTCGTTGTCGGTCAAACCGTTCGACAAGGCGATGGTCGGCCCGATCGAGAAGGCCATCATGGCTTCCGACCTCGGCATCACGCCCACCACCATGGGCATGGACATCCGCCTCAACTTCCCGCCGCCGACGGAAGAGCGCCGCAAGGAGCTCGCCAAGAGCGTGGCCAAGGAAGGCGAAGCCGCCAAGATCGCCATCCGCAACGTCCGCCGCGATGCCGTGCAGCACATCGGCAAGCTGCTCAAGGACAAGGAAATTACCGAAGACGACCAGAAGCGTGCCGACGACGACGTCCAGAAGCTCACGGACAAGTTCGTCAAGGAAGTGGACGACGTGGTCAAGGAAAAGGAAAAGGAGCTGATGGCGCTCTGACGCGCCATCGGCCCGACACCATGGTAGCCAGGCCCGAAGGCCGGGTCCCCCGCCACCTCGCCATCGTCATGGATGGCAACGGACGCTGGGCCCGGCAGCGCCTGCGACCGCGCACGTTTGGCCACCATGCGGGGCAGAAGGCCGTTCGCCAGGCGGTGGAGTTCTGTCTGCGGCGCGGCATCGCGTCGCTCACGCTGTTCGCCTTCTCCAGCGAGAACTGGCAGCGCCCGGCCACCGAGGTCTCGGCGCTGATGGAGCTGTTCCTGAAGGCGATCGACCGCGAAGTGGACGAACTGCACGGCAACGGCGTGCGCGTGCGCTTCGTCGGCGACCTGGACGGCTTCGAGGCGGAACTGCGCCAGCGCATGCTCGGCGCCATGCAACGCACCGATGCCAACACCGCGCTGACGCTCAACGTGGCGGTCAATTACGGCGGGCGCTGGGACATCGCCAACGCGGCGCGCCTGGCCGCGGAAGCGGCTGCGCGCGGCGAATTCGCCATCGGCGACATCGACGAAACCCGTCTGGCCGCGTACACCTGCCTGGCCGACCAGCCGCCGCTGGACCTGTTCATCCGCACCGGCGGCGAGCGGCGCGTCAGCAACTTCCTGCTCTGGCAGATCGCCTATGCCGAGCTCTATTTCACCGACACCCTGTGGCCTGACGTCGACGAAG
Source organism: Luteibacter sp. 9135 (assembly GCF_000745005.1). Classification (NCBI taxonomy): domain Bacteria; kingdom Pseudomonadati; phylum Pseudomonadota; class Gammaproteobacteria; order Lysobacterales; family Rhodanobacteraceae; genus Luteibacter; species Luteibacter sp. 9135. The sequence goes on from NZ_JQNB01000001.1 coordinate 126,846, forward strand.
CCTGCCTGGATCAGGCCCTCGACGACTATGCCCGCCGCGAGCGCCGCTATGGCCGCACCGGCGAACAGGTGGCCACGGGCTGACGCCGGAACCCCATGCTGAAACAACGCGTTACCACCGCATTGATCCTGCTCCCGCTGGTCCTTGCGATGATCCTCCTGCCGCCGACGGTGTATTTCGCCGCGGCCATCGGTGTGGTCTTCGTCGGCGCCGCGTGGGAGTGGAGCCTGCTGGCCGGTTGCCGCACGCCACTGGGCCGCGGCATCGTGGTGGCCGGCGCAGCCGCCATCCTGCTGGCGGTGCTGCTGATCGCCACGCCGGGCCTGCTGATGGCGCTCACCCTGGCCGGCGTGATCTGGTGGATCGGCTGCTGCTTCTGGCTGCGGCACTTCACCTTCGCCGCCGCACCCAATTCGGAAAACCGCCTGCTCAAGATCGGCACCGGCGTGCTGGTCATCGTGCCTACCTTCGCCGCGGCCATGGCGCTGCATGCCTCGGACCACGGCAACTGGTGGACACTGCTCGCGCTGGTGGTGGTCTGGGCCGCCGATACGGGCGCCTACTTCACCGGCCGCCAGTTCGGCCGGCGCAAGCTCGCCCCGCGGATCAGCCCGGGGAAGACCTGGGCCGGTGTCTACGGTGCCCTGGTCGGCGGCAGCGCGTTCGCCGTCTTCGGCGGCTGGCTGCTGGGCGTGAACGATGCGCCGCACCTGGTGGGCCTGGGCGTGCTGGGCCTGCTCACGGTGGCCGTGGCCATCGTCGGCGACCTCTTCGAAAGCCTGATGAAGCGACATGCCGAGGTCAAGGATTCGGGCCAGCTGTTCCCCGGGCACGGTGGCCTGCTGGATCGCCTGGACAGCGTGTTCGCCGCCCTGCCGATCTTCGTGGCAGGCAAACTGCTGCTGGGCCTTTGAGCCATGGCCGTCCGTAACGTCGCCGTACTCGGCGCCACGGGCTCCATCGGGGGCAGCACCCTCGACGTGATCGCCCGCCATCCGGATCGCTTCCGCGCCACCGTACTAGTGGCCAACCGCGGCACCGAAGCCTTGGCCGCCCTCTGCGCACGTTTCCGCCCGGAACTGGCAATCGTCGCCGACCCCTCGATGGAAGCGGACCTGGCCCGCCGCCTGGCCGCGGCCGGGGTGCGCTGCGATATCGCCTCCGGCGCGCAGGCGGTCAGCGCCGCCGCGGCCGGGCCGCTGTGCGACACCGTGGTCGCAGCCATCGTCGGTGCCGCGGGGCTGGATTCCGCGCTGGCCGCGGCGCATGCCGGCAAACGGCTGCTTTTGGCCAACAAGGAAGCGATCGTGATGGGCGGCGCCCTGCTGCTGGAGGCCCTGCGCGTGGGCGGCGGCGAGCTGATTCCCGTCGATTCCGAACACAACGCGATCTTCCAGTGCCTTCCCGGCGGTCGCCCCGACCTCGCCCGCGTGGGCGTGCGTCGGCTGGTCCTTACCGCCTCAGGCGGCCCCTTCCGCGGCCGCACACGGGCCGATCTGGGCACGATCACGCCCGACCAGGCCTGCGCGCACCCGAAATGGTCGATGGGTCGCAAGATCTCGGTCGATTCGGCCACGCTGATGAACAAGGGCCTGGAGGTGATCGAGGCGCATCACCTCTTCGCCGCCCCGGTGGATGCCATCGACGTGGTGGTGCACCCGCAGAGCCTGATCCACTCGATGGTCGACTACCTCGACGGCTCGATGCTGGCCCAGCTGGGCAACCCCGACATGCGCACCGCCATCGCCTGCGCGCTGGCCTACCCGGAGCGCATCGAGGCCGGCGTGGCGCCCCTCGACCTCGCCGCGCACGCCCGCCTCGACTTCGAGAAACCCGATACCGACACCTTCCGCTGCCTGGCCCTGGCCTTCGACGCCCTGCGCGCCGGGGGCGACGCCACCGCCATCCTCAATGCCGCCAACGAGGTCGCCGTGGAGGCTTTCCTCGCCGGCACGCTGCCCTTCCTGGGCATTGCGGAGGTCGTCGAGCGGGTTCTTGAGGAACTGCCGGCCAAACCCGTGGTCGATGTCCAGACGCTCGTTGAGCGTGATGGGGAAGCGCGACGGGCCGCCCGGGGCGTGCTCCACCGCGCTTACTGCTAAACTCGCTCCACTCCAACGTTTTTTCTTCGAGACCCACCCCTCCTGATGAGTCCCTTCCTCGGTTCCGTGTTCTGGCTGCTGGTCACGCTTGGCGTGCTGGTGACCTTCCACGAATTTGGCCACTACTGGGTCGCGCGCCGCTGTGGCGTCCGCGTGCTCCGCTTCTCGGTGGGCTTCGGCCGGCCGCTGTGGCGTCGCGTGGCGAAGGACGGCACCGAATACCAGATCGCGGCCATTCCGCTGGGCGGCTACGTCAAGATGCTGGACGCCCGCGAGGGCGAGGTGGATCCCGCCGACCGCGGGCAGGAGTTCACCGGCAAGTCGGTGTGGAAGCGGATCGCCATCGTCGCCGCCGGTCCCGCCTTCAACCTCATTTTTACCGTCGTCGCCTTCTGGGCGATGTACATGATCGGCAAGCCCGATGTCGCGCCCATCGTGGCCGCCGACAAGGGCAGCATCGCCGAGCAGGCGGGCATCCGCCCGGGTGACCGCCTCCTGGCTATGAATGGCGAGGCCGTCGGCACCTGGAGCGACGCCACCGACCGCCTGGTCGACAGCCTGCTGGGCAACGAGCCCCTGCCCGTGCATGTGCAGGGCACCGATGGCACCCAGCGTAACGTGGTGCTGCCGATCCAGAACCTCACCGACAACGGCGACCTGGTCAAGCGGATCACGCAGCTGGGCCTGGGGCTGCAGTCGCCGCCCGTGGTCGGCGAAGTGGTGCCGGGCGATCCGGCGTTCGCCGCCGGCATCCGCACGGGCGACCGCATCGTCAGCGTCAACGGCAAGCCCGTGGCCGACTTCCCGGCGTTCACCAAGCTGGTACCGGAACAGGCCGCCGTGTCGCCGAAGCTGGCCGTGGGCATCCAGCGGGATGGCCAGACCCGCATCGTCGACGTCACCGCCCGCATGAAATCCGAGCAGGGCCAGCCCACCCGCTGGCTGATCGGTGTCGGCCGCCAGCCGCTGGAAGAAGCCACCCTGCGCTACGGCCCGGTTCGCGCCTTCAGCGAATCGCTGCGCGCCACCTGGGCAGGCACCACCTCCACCTTCAACCTGATCGGCAAGATGCTGTCGGGGCAGGCTTCCACCAAGAACCTGTCCGGCGTGATCGGCATCGCCCAGGTCGCCAACGATTCGGCCAGCCGCGGGCTGGGCTGGTTCCTGAATTTCCTCGCCCTGGTGTCGCTCAGCCTGGCGATCTTGAACCTCCTGCCCATCCCGGTCTTGGACGGTGGACACCTGCTGTATTACCTTATCGAGTTGGTCAAGGGCAGCCCGGTCAGCGAGCGCACCATGATCGCCGGCCAATATGTAGGCATCGCCCTTCTGTTCACCATGATGGGGCTGGCGTTCTTCAACGACATCCAGCGACTGCTTGTTTCGTAAACGTATCACCCAGGTCACGGGCGCTCACTGCTCCCGCAACCGAACGACGCCGGGCATGAGTCCGGCGCGTGCTCCTCTTCGGTCGCCGGCCTCGTCCGCCGTCGACTGGAATTAACCCAACGGAATCGACGATGAAGCGTATCGCCGCCCTGATCCTGCTCGCCTCCCTGTCCGCCAATGCGCTTGCCGCTTTCGAGCCGTTCGTCGTTTCCGACATCCGCATCGATGGCCTTACGCGTATCGCGCAAGGCACGGTGCTGAGCTACCTGCCGATCGAAAAGGGCGAGACCCTGAGCGACGACAAGGCACAGGCCGCCATCCGCGCCCTGTACCAGACCAAATTCTTCAGCGACGTCGAACTCGACCGCCAGGGCGACATCCTGGTGATCAAGGTCGTCGAGCGTCCGGCCATCGCCAAGCTCACGCTGCGGGGCAACAAGGACATCAAGGAAGACGACCTGCGCAAGGGCCTGAAGGAAATCGGCCTGGCCGAAGGCGAGACCTTCGACCGCCTGTCGCTCGACCGCGTCCAGCAGGAGCTGATCCGCCAGTACTACAACCGCGGCAAGTACAACGTCTCGGTCGATCCCCACGTGACGCAGCTCGACCGCAATCGCGTGGCCATCGACATCGAGATCCGCGAAGGCAAGGCGGCGAAGATCAAGGAGATCAACGTCGTCGGCAACAAGGCCTTCAGCGACAAGGCCATCCGCGAAGGCTTCGAGTCCAACACCAGCAACTGGCTGTCGTGGTACTCCAAGGACGACCAGTACTCGCGTGAAAAGCTCTCGGGTGACCTCGAGAAGCTCAGCAACTACTACATGAACCGCGGCTACGCCGACTTCGGCATCGATTCCACGCAGGTGGCGATCAGCCCGGACAAGCGCGCCATGTACGTCGATGCCTCGGTGAAGGAAGGCGAGGTCTATACCGTCTCCGACGTCAAGCTGCTCGGCGAGCTGATCCTGCCGGAAGAAACCCTGCGCAAGCTGGTTTTCATCCACAAGGGCGACACCTTCAACCGCGGCGCGATCGAAGCCAGCGACGATGCGATCAAGGGCATCCTCGCCAACATCGGCTATGCCTTCGCCAAGGTCACCCCGATCCCCAAGCTCGACAAGGACAAGCGCACCGCCGACCTCACGCTCTTCATCGAGCCGGGCAAGCGCGTGTACGTCCGTCGCGTGGTCTTCCAGGGCAATACCCGTACAGAAGACGAGGTGCTGCGTCGTGAAATGCGCCAGCTGGAAGGCTCCTGGTATTCGCAGGGCGCCATCGACCGCTCCAAGACGCGCCTGCAGCGCCTGGGCTACTTCAAGACCGTCGATATCGACAAGGCTCTCGTGCCGGGCACCGTCGACCAGGTGGACCTGACCGCCAAGGTCGAGGAACAGTCGGCCGGCTCGCTGATGTTCGGCGTCGGCTACTCGCAGTACTCGGGCATCATCCTGTCGGCGTCCGTATCGCAGAACAACTTCCTGGGCACCGGCGACCGCTTCTCGGTCGGCGCGGAAACCAGCACGTACTACAAGCGCGTCAACGCCAGCTACACCAATCCGTACCTCACGGATTCCGGCATCCAGCTGGGCTACAACCTCGGTTACAGCAAGCTGGATTACGGCGATACCGACCTGGCGAACTACACGTACAGCACCAAGTCGTTCGAGACCACGCTGTCCTTCCCGATCACCGACTTCGACTCGGTGTCGACCAGCCTGGGCGTCAGTTCCAACCTGATCAACACGTCGTTCTACACCCCGCGTGAGCTGGTCGGGTACCAGAACGCCCTGGGCAACAAGACGATCCACTCGTGGACGTCCAGCCTCGGCTACACCCACGACACCCGCAACAGCTACTGGGCGCCCACCCGCGGCGGCCAGTTCACGGCGTCGGTCTCGGGCGCACTGCCGGGCTCTACCGTGCAGTACTACAAGCTGTTCGGCGAAGCCAACCACTACTGGCCCATCGGCAAGGGCTTCGTGCTCTACCTCGACGGCCAGGTGGGCTACGGCAAGACCTACGGCACCACGTACAGCAACACCGTCTACCAGGTGAACGCTGACGGTACGGTCGCGAAGGATGCCAGCGGCAACCCGATCGTGTCCTACCAGAAGGGTGACAAGGTCGACTTCCCGTTCTGGGAGAACTACTACGCCGGCGGTGTCCGCGACGTTCGCGGCTTCCAGGACAACACGCTGGGCCCCCGCCTGTGCGATGGCGGCAGCGTCTCCAGCACGCCGGATGCCAAGGGCAAGTGCTCGGGCGGTTACTACAGCTACGGCCAGCCCGTCGGTGGCGCGTTCAAGGTGCTGGGCACGGCGCAGATGTTCCTGCCACTGCCCTTCCTCAAGGACGTGAACACCGCCCGTGTGTCGTGGTTCGTCGACGTCGGCAACGTGTACAAGAACTACGGCGCGTTCGACGCCAGCGAACTGCGTGCCTCCACCGGCCTGTCGCTGCAGTGGCAGGCGCCGATCGGCCCGCTGATCATCAACTTCGCCGTGCCGTTCCGGAAGAAGGACGCCGACAGCCGCTTCGTCGAGCGCATCCAGTTCACCTTCGGCAACACGTTCTAAGACAAAAACGCAACTACGCACCACATACAATCAGGGGGTGGCCGCCAAAAGCGCCACCCCTTTTTTTTGGGAGCCTCCCTTGAGCGGCAATCCGCACTACACCCTGGCCGAGCTGGCCGAGCGTTTCGAACTGGAGGCGCACGGCGACCCCACCACCACGGTGGACGGCGTCGGCACGCTGGCCGCCGCCACGCCCAGCCAGTTCACCTTCCTCTCCAACCCGAAATACACCTCCCAGCTGGCCGAGTCGCAGGCGGGCATCGTGGTGCTCGGCGCGGAGCAGCTGCCGTTGCGCAACGGCGCCGCGCTGGTGGCGAAAGACCCCTACGTGGCCTACGCCCGCATTGCCGCGCTGTTCGAACGGCATCCGGCCGCCCCGCGCGGCATCCACCCCAGCGCCGTCGTGGCACCGTCCGCCCGCGTACATCCCACGGCCTCGGTGGGGCCCTGCTGCGTCATCGAGGACAACGCGGTCATCGATGAAAACGTCATCCTCGGCCCGCACTGCACCATCGGACCGGGTTGCGTGGTCGGTACCGGCTCGCGCCTGGTCGCGCGGGTCACCTTGGTGATTCGCGTGACGCTGGGCAAGCGCGTGCTCGTGCACCCGGGCGCGGTGATCGGCTCCGACGGGTTCGGTCTGGCCTTCGACCGAGACCACTGGATCAAGCTTCCCCAACTGGGCGGCGTGCGCATCGGCGACGACTGCGAGATCGGCAGCAACACCACGATCGACCGCGGCGCGCTGGAAGACACCGTGCTGGAAGAAGACGTGCGCCTGGACAACCAGATCCAGATTGCCCACAACGTGCATATCGGCGCCCATACCGCCATGGCCGGTTGCTCGGCCGTGGCCGGCAGCGCGAAGATCGGCCGCTACTGCCTCATCGGCGGCAACGCCGGCGTGCTCGGCCACCTCGAACTGGCCGACCGGGTTACCATCACGGCGAAGAGCCTGGTCACCTCGTCGATCAGGGAAGCCGGTGAATACTCCTCCGGTAGTCCGCTGCAGGAAAACCGCCAGTGGCGGCGCAACGCGGCGCGCATGAAACACCTCGATGAATACGCGCGCCGCCTGTCGGCGCTGGAAAAGGACAAAGGGCAATGACCGAACCGAAAGCCGCCGTGACGCTTCCCGTGGATGTGGAGCAGATCCAGCGACTGCTGCCGCACCGCTACCCGTTCCTGCTGGTCGACCGCGTCATCGAGATCGAGCCGGGCAAGTCCATCGCGGCGATCAAGAACGTCACGATCAACGAGCCGTTCTTCCAGGGGCATTTCCCCGGACATCCGGTGATGCCGGGCGTGCTCATCGTCGAGGCCATGGCCCAGACGGCCGGCCTGCTGACCCAGATCACCAGCCGTATGGACGGCCATAGCGGCAGCCCGCTGTTCTACCTGGTCAAGGTGGACAACGCGCGATTCTCGGCGGTAGTCGCACCGGGCGACCAGCTGCGCCTGGAGGTGTCGCTCAAGCGGCTGATCCGCGGCATGGGCCTGTTCGAGGCGCGCGCGCTGGTGGACGGCAAGGTAGTGGCCTGCTGCGAGCTGATGTGCGCGGCAAGGAGCGACAAATGATCCATCCCTCCGCGCAGATCGATCCATCGGCGCGCATCGCGGACAACGTCAGCATCGGCGCCTTCAGCGTCATCGGTGCGGATGTGGTCATCGGCGAGGGAACCACCGTCGGTCCGCATGTGGTGATCGAGGGCCCCACGGTCATCGGCCGCGACAACCGCATCTCGCAGTTCGCCTCCATCGGTGGCGCCCCGCAGGACAAGAAATGGCAGGGCGAGCGCACCGAGGTGATCATCGGCGATCGCAACCTCATCCGCGAGTTCGTTACGATCAACCGCGGCACGGGTGACGGCGGCGGCATCACGCGCATCGGCAACGACAACTGGCTGCTGGCCTATGTGCACATCGCGCACGACTGCCAGGTCGGCAACCACGTGGTGTTTTCCAACTACTCGGCGCTGGCTGGCCACGCGGAGATCGGCGACTGGACCATCATGTCCGGCTACTCCGGCGTGCACCAGTTCTGCAAGGTGGGCGCGCATGCGTTCATCGGTATGGGCTGCCTGGTGGGCTCCGACGTACCGCCCTTCGTCATGATGGCCAACGAGACCCGTGGCCGCCCGCGCGGCATCAACAGCGAGGGCCTGAAGCGCCGGGGCTTCGACACCGCGCGCATCGCCGCGATCAAGCGTGCCTACCGCACGCTGTACATGGCGGGCCTACCGCTGGCCGAGGCGCGCGAGCAACTGCTCTCGCAGGCCGAGGTCAGCGACGACGTGCGCCAGATGCTCGAATTTCTCGATCGCAGCGAGCGCTCGCTCGCCCGGTAATACCCGCCGGCGCCAGGGGGCGTCGGCACTTCGCCAGGTCGGCTACCGACCGAGGGAGACCTTTACATCATGCAGCAGCCCCCCTCCTCCGCCGACGCACCCGTCTTCGCCCTCATCGCGGGGGAAGATTCCGGCGATCAGCTCGGCGCCGACCTGATCGACGCGCTCCGCACCCGTTATCCCACCGCCCGTTTCGTCGGCATCGGCGGCCGGCGCATGCTCGGGCGCGGCTTCGACTCCTGGTACGACATCCGCGCGCTGTCGGTCATGGGGTTCAGCGAAGTGGTCAGGCACCTGCCCCGGCTGCTTCGCCTCCGTAAGGCACTGCTGCGCAAACTGCTCGACCTGCGCCCGGACGTGGTGGTCGGCATCGACGCCCCCGACTTCAACCTCGGCGTCGAGCGCAAGCTCAAGGCCGCCGGCCTGCGCACGGTGCATTACGTCAGCCCGTCGGTCTGGGCCTGGCGCGAGAAACGTGCCGAGAAGATCGGCCGTTCCGCGGATCGCGTGCTCTGCCTGTTCCCCATGGAGCCACCGATCTACGCGAAGCACGGCATCGACGCACGCTTCGTCGGTCACCCGCTGGCCGATCGTTTTCCCATGGTCTCGGACCGCGCCGGCCCGCGCGACGCCCTCGGTCTTCCCCACGACGTGCCCGTGCTGGCCGTGCTGCCCGGCAGCCGACCGAGCGAAATCGAGCGCGTAGGCGCCATCTTCATCGCCGCGGCGCGCCGCGTGGCCGAGGCGATGCCCACCCTGCGCATCGTGGTGCCTTCTGCCAACGAGCGGGTGCATGCGCAGTTGCGCGCGCTGCTGGCCGACTTCCCCGGCGTGGCGCCGATCCTCACCGACGGCCAGGCCCACGAGGCCATGCTCGCGGCCGATGCGGTGCTGCTGGCGTCGGGCACGGCCACGCTGGAGGCCATGCTGGCGAAGCGACCGATGGTGGTGGGGTATCGCGTCTCGCCCACCAGCTACCGCATCGCCATCGCCCTGCGCATGCTCAAGACCGATGTCTACGCCCTGCCCAACATCCTCGCCCGCGCCTGCGGACTGGGCAAGAAGCGCCTGGTGCCGGAATTCATGCAGGACGACTGCACACCGGACAACCTGGCCCGCGCCACATTGGAACTGCTCGGCGACAGTGAACGCCGCGGTGCCATCGTCGCGGCGTTCGAGTTCCTGCACCAGGAACTGCGCGGCGGCCTGGACGGCCGTGCCGCCGACCACGCGGCCGACGCGATCGCCGGGCTGATGCGCCCGACGGACTTGCCCGCCGGCGCCGTGGCGCATTAGGCTTCTCGGCATGCCCCGCAAGCGCAACGTCAGCTCCCAGCTCGCCCCCGACCTCGTCGTGGCCGGTGTCGACGAGGCAGGCCGCGGGCCGCTCGCCGGCCCCGTGGTGGTGGCCGCGGTCATCCTCGACCGCACCCGTCCGATCCGCGGCCTCAACGACTCCAAGCAGCTGACCGAAAGCGTCCGCGAGAAACTCTACGGCCGCATCGTGGAACGGGCGATCGCCTGGAGCGTGATCTTCGTCGAACGCGAGGAAATCGACCGGATCAATATCTTCCAGGCGACGATGACCGGCATGACCCGCTCGTTGCTGGGCCTGGCGCACGCGCCGCACATCGCCCTGATCGACGGCAACCGCCTGCCGCGCACCTTGCCCTGCGAGGGCCGCGCGGTGATCGGCGGCGACGCGACCGAGCCGGCCATCAGCGCCGCCTCGATCCTGGCCAAGGTCAGCCGCGACCGCCACATGCACGCCCTGGATGCCTTGCACCCCGGCTACGGCTTCGCCCGCCACAAGGGCTACGGCGTCCCCGAGCACCTCGACGCCCTCGCTCGCCTCGGGCCGTGCGATGCCCACCGTCGCAGTTTTGCGCCCGTGCGGCGATGGTTCGAGCCGGATGTGGAGCCGATGGCGGATTTGTTTGCTGTGGCTGGGGCGTTGGAGCAAGAGCCGGCGGGTAGCCCCCTCGGTGCCACGCCTGCGGCGACCCGCTAGGGAAGGGCCGCTGGCGCGGCCATTTATCTATTGCCCTACGGGCGTCGGGTCGGGCTTCGCCCGGGGATTTTTGATTCGCCATCCATGGCTCAGCAAAAATGGCCGGCCGTCCTGGCCGGCCCCGCTACGCGGCCTTGTCCGTTCGAAGCCCTCGCCTGCGGCTACCGGCACCGAGGGGGCTACCCGCCGGCTCTTCCCAAGACTGAGGTGGGTTGTGACGCGAGCGACCGCAGACGTATAGGGTAGGGCGTCGCCGCTTCGTTGGCTTTTCGCCCACATCGTGGGCTCCTACCCCACGGGTAGGGCCGGTTGTGGCATATCCAACGCGTGATCTGCCGTCTGGGGGTAGGAGCGCACGCGTGTGCGCGAACCCTCGACATACCTAAGGCGACCGATGCCACGAGCACCAGGCAAGCGAGCGTTCCCAGCAACGAAGCGAAACCCAGCTATTCGCTCTTCCCACACGCAACCTCACCGTTGGAAAGAGCCGGCGGGCGCCACCCTCGGGGCCGGTAGCCGCAGGCGAGGGATTCGAACGGACAAGGCCCGAAGGGGGCCGGCCAGGACGGTCGGCCGTTTCCGCTGAGACAGGAAGTCGAATCGGAAACCCCCGTTCGAAGCCCGACCCGCCGCCCGAAGGGCAATAAGTAAACGGCCGCGCCAGCGGCCATTCCCTTTCGGGTCGCCGCAGGCGTGGCCCCGAGGGTGGCACCCGCCGGCTCTTGCTCCAAGACCCCCAGCTCTTGCTCCAAGCCCAAAAGCCTAAAGTCTCCTAACCACCTGCCGATACGAAAGCTAACGCCCTATCTCACGAGACGGGTGTCAGCCTTTCCCTATCGACAGGTAACACCACCCATGAAGAAGATCGCTATCGCCGTCGCGCTGTTCGTCGCCGCCCCGCTGTCCGCCCATGCCGCATGCGCCGCCAAGGACTTCGCCGTCGAAGGTTTCGGCGTGAAGCTCCAGCAGGGTTCGGGCCAGCCGCGTTTCAGCATGAAGGGCAACCTGGTCAACAAGTGCACCGAAGCCGCCGCTGCGCAGATTCGCATCGATGCCAAGGACGCGTCGGGCAAGGTCGTCGCCAGCAAGCAGGGTTGGCCTGCAGGTACGTCCAACATCGAACCGGGCAAGAGCGTCGATTTCGACCTCGGCCGCCTGTTCCGTTATTCCCCGGACATGACCGATTACACGGTCGTCGTTTCGGACGTCAAGGCCTGGTAATGACGGCGGGCCCGGCGCTGCCGGGCCCTCGTTCAGAGCGGTAGCCAGGCGACGCGTTCGCCGGCCGCGAAGGGCTCGGCCCGCGCAGGCAGCCATACCAGCGCCTGCGCGGTGGCCATGTTGCTGAGCATGTGCGACTCCTGCCTCGGCAGGAGCGCCAGTGAAACCATGCCACCGCTCATGTCCAGTCGCATGCGCACCAGGCGGTCGCGCTCGTCGTCGGCATCCACGGCCGTGGCCAGCAGGCCCTGGCACCACGCCGGCTGATCGGCCGTTTCACCTTCCAGCCGCGCCAGCACCGCGCGCGCATGCACGGTAAGGCACACCAGCACGGCCGCGGGATTGCCCGGCATGCCCAGCAGGGCCTTGCCCTCGCGCATGCCGAACCAGAGCGGCTTGCCCGGCTTCTGCGCCACCTTCCAGAACACCTTGCGCACGCCCAGGCGTTCGGCCACGGCCGGAACGAAATCGCGGTCGCCCACCGACACACCGCCGCTGGTCACGACCAGGTCGGCACTGTCCAGCGCGGCGCTCATCGCTTCTTCCAGCGCCGCTTCATCGTCGCGGACATAGGCCACCACCGGCTCGCCGTAGCCCTGCTCGACGAACCATGCGCGCAACAGCGGCCCGTTGGCGTCGTAGACCAAGCCGGGCGCCAGCGGCTCGCCCGCACGTACCACTTCATCACCGGTCACCAGTACCACCACGCGCGGACGCCGGTATACCTCCACCTCGGTGATCCCGGCCATCGCCAGCGCGGCGACGAGGCCGGCCGTCACGCGCTGGCCGGCGGCGGTGATGATCGTGCCGGCGACCAGTTCCTCGCCTTCGACACGGATCGCCTCCCCGGCGACCACGGCGGCGGTCAGCACGATGCCAGCCCCGGTACGCTCGACGATCTCCTGGCGGGCGACGGCATCGGCGCCTGCGGGCAACACGCCGCCGGTGAGGATACGCACCGCCTGGCCGGGCCCGACCACGACGTCGGCCGGATCGCCGGCGGCGGAGGTGCCGATGAGCACACGCTCGTTCCGGCCGTCGCCGACACGCAGCGCATAGCCGTCGACGGCACTCTGGGTGAAACGCGGCAGCGAGACCAGGGCGGCCACGGGCTCGGACAGCACCGATCCCAACGCCAGTTCCAGGGCCATCCGCTGCGTCGGCAAGGGGCCGACGTGCTGCCGGTAATGCGCGAAGGTTTCCGCCAGCGGCAGGAGTGCCATCAGCTGGCCTCCCCGTAGCCGCCGGGGTGCTTGCCTCCCGTGCGCCCCGTTTCCAGCAGGTGCACGATGCCGGGCAGCGTGGCCGCCAGCGACTCGCTGGCACCGCCCCGGCTACCCGGAAAGGTGAGCACCAGCGTGTCGCCGATGTAGCCGGCCACGCCCCGCGAAAGCATCGCGTAGGGCATGCGCTGCTGGCCGAAGGCGCGCGCGGTTTCCATGATGCCGGGAATATCCACATCCAGCATGGGCCTGACGGTATCCACGGTGATGTCGCGGGGCCCCAGACCCGTACCACCCACCGTTATGAGCAGCGAGGTGCCCTCGTCGATCAGGGCGCGCACGCGATCGCGCAGGGTCGTCGCGTCGTCGCCGATCACCGTGTAGGCCACGGGAGCGAAATGAGCATCGATCAGCGCATCGCGGACGAAGACGCCGGCCGTATCGGGTTTGGTGCCACGGGCCACGGTGTCGGACAGCACCACCACCGCGGCCGTGCGCGGCGACGCCAGTGCGCGACGGTAGTGCGATTTTCCGCCGACCTTGCGCTCGAGGCGGCAATCCTGGATGTGCAGCTCGTCGGGCTCCGCGTACGGCTTGAGCATGTCGTAGATCGTGAGCGCGGCCAGGCTGGCGGCGGTCAGCGCCTCCATCTCCACGCCGGTCGGGCCGATGGTCTGCACCTCCGCGACGATGCGCACGCTGGTCTCCATCAGTTCGTAGGAGACGTCGGCCCGGTGGATGGGGAGCGGATGGCACAGCGGGATCAGTTCGTCGGTGCGCTTGGCGGCAAGGATGCCGGCGACGCGCGCCGTCTTCAGCGGGTCGCCTTTTTCGGTTTCGCCTGTGCGCAGCAGATCGATGCACGCCGCCGGCGCATGCAGCGTGGCGGTCGCGCGCGCGATGCGCAGGGAATCGGGTTTCTGGCTGACGTCTTTCATCCGTGGCTCGCATGCGGCGGGTGATGGTGCGCGTGAGGCACTGGCTGGTCGTCCAGGTCGTCGCGGATGCAGCAGCCCTCCACGAACGCGCTGGTGCCGTCCGTATAGAACTCTTCCTTCCAGATGGGCGCACCATGCTTCACCGCATCCACCGCATAGCGGCATGCGTCGAAAGCCTCGGCACGATGCGGCGCGCGCACGACGCATACAATGGCGATATCCCCGATCGACAGATCACCCAGGCGATGGACAATGCGCACGTAAGGCACGCCGTAGCGCTCGCGCGTGGCCTGCTCCACGTCGCGGATCACTTTCTCGGCGAGTGGCTCGTGGGCGGTATAGGCAAGGTGGCGCACCGAGCGCCCTTCGTGATGGTCGCGCACGGTACCGACGAACAGGGCCAGGCCACCGCACTCGGGATGCGCGTGAAGTTCGAGCAACGGGTCCACCGCAACGGCGGCGTGGGTCAGGACGGCATGTGTCATGGGTCAGCCTCCGGCCACGGGCGGCAGCAAGGCGATGCGGCCGTCGGCCGGTAACGCGTCCGCGCGGCGCACGATGGTGTCGCCGGATACGCAGGCGCAGCGCTCGAGCGACGCGGCCAGTGCCGGCTGCGCAGCGGCGAGCCGCGCGACGGCGTCACCCACGGTGACTACCGTGTCGTCGGCCTCCACGGTGCACTCGTGTCGGCCGGCCAACCGCTCCAGGTTGGCGAAGAGTTCGAAAACGATCGATGTCATAACAGATCCGTAGAAAAGCGCTCACCCACCCATGGCGTGCATGGTCAGCGGCCGGTCGACCGGCCCCGGACGCGACGCGTAACCGGCCTCCTTGAGCCAGACCGCGCGCCGGACCTGCTCGGCCAGCACGTCGTCGGCAACGCCCTCGCGCATGCGCGTGCCCAGCGGGGTGCCCAGCGGCGAGAACAGGCAGGTGAACAATTCGCCGGTGGCCGTCAGCCGCAGGCGGTCGCAGGTGGAACAGAAGGGATTGGAAACGGTGGAGATGACGCCCAGCGCATAGCGCCCGTCCACGAGATAGGGCGTGGACGGATCGTGGCCCCGTGGCAGGTCGTCAACGTGGTGCGTCGCGCGGATGGCCGCCAGCATCTCGGCCTCCGACACCACGGCATCGCGTTTCCATTGTCCGGGCGCATCGAGTGGCATGTATTCGATGTAGCGCAGCGGGATGTTACGGGCCATGGCCCACTCCAGCAGCGGCACCACGTCTTTCTCGTTGTCACCCCGGATAACCACCGCGTTGAGCTTGATGCGGGCCCCGGCATCGACCAGCGCTGCGATGCCGTCGAGCACCGGCGCGATCTCACGCCGGGTCAGCCGGCGAAACGTGTCCGGATCGACCGCGTCCAGGCTGACGTTGAAGTCGTCGATGCCCGCCGCCACCAGTTCGGCGGCACGCGGAGCGATACGCGAGGCATTGGTGGTCATCGACAGACGGCGCAGGCCACGCTCGCGCAGGGCATCGATGTCGCGCACGCATTCGAGCAGGTCGCGACGCAGTAGCGGCTCGCCACCGGTCAAGCGGATCTGGTCGATGCCGCTGTCCACGAACAGGCCAGCCAGGCGCACCACTTCCTCGCGCGCAAGCAGGGTGCTCCGGGGAAGCCAGTCCGGATGCTCGGGCATGCAATACGTACAGCGGAAATTGCAGCGGTCGGTGAGCGATATCCGCAGCTTGCGCTTGGTACGGCCGTGACGGTCGATGAGTGGGGACATGTCGCCTCAGGAAACCACATTGCGCGTGGGCGGGATGTGTCCAAATCCCGCCAGCCTTCACATGCCATCGTGCCAGACTTCAGGCATGAACGCCTCGAACCCCTCGTCCCCGCCGGCCTGGCCCGCCTGGCCGGAATACGCCCTTGTCGACGATCTGCTGCCCGCCCTTGACCAGTATGCCCAGGCTGGCCGCGTGGCCCTGGCCACGCTGGTGGACGTCGCCGGTCCGTCGCCACGGCCTCTGTATAGCGAGATGGCGATCGCCGCCGATGGGCGCGTGGCCGGTTACGTCTCCGGCGGCTGCGTGGAAGCCGCCGTCGCCCAGGAGGCCATGGCCGCCCTGGCCGAGGGCCGGCCGCGTCTTCTGGATTACGGCGTGGGTAGCCCGGTGCTGGATATCCAGCTCACGTGCGGCGGGCGCATCGGCATCTTCGTCCGCGAACTGCGCCAGCCCGCCCAATACGTCGCAGACCTCTCCGCCGCCCGGCGCGAGCGCCGCACGGTGACCGTGCTGACCGACCGTGCCACCGGCGACTGGACGATCGTCGACGGCATGGCGGGCCGCGAGGACGACCGCTACGCCGACGTACGCCTGCCGCCGCTGCGCCTGGTCACCGTCGGGAGCGACCCGGTCACCCTGGCGGTAGCGAGACTGGCCCCCGCCATGGGCGTGGAAGTGGTGCTGCTGCGCCCCCACGGCCCGACCGAGCCGCCCCCGGGCGTGACCCTGGCGGCCTACGACCCGCGCGCGCTGGGCGTGGCGCTGGACGCGCTGCGGGTGGACGAGCGCACTGCCATCTATGCGCTCAGCCACGATGTCGAGATGGATCACGCGGTGGCCTCGCATGCGTTGCGCTCGCCGGCCTTCGCCGTCGGTGTCCTCGGCAGCCGCAACAAGATCGGCGCGCGCGTGGACCGCTTGCGCGACGACGGCGTGGACGACGCGGCGCTGGATCGCCTGCACCTTCCGGCGGGCCTGCCCATCGGCGCGCAGACACCGCACGGGATCGCCCTGTCCATTCTCGCGCAGGTCTGCCAGCGCGATCGCGCGCGGCACCTGTGACCGGCCGCCACGATGCCGTGATCCTGGCCGCTGGCGGCAGCCGCCGACTGGGACGGCCCAAGCAGTTGCTGACGCGGGACGGCGAAACCCTGGCGGGTCGCGTCTCGCGGCTGGTGGCATCCACGCAGCCCGGCAAGACCATCGCCATCGTCGGCGCGTACGCGGAGCACCTGTGCGGCCGCTTGAACGGTGCGCTGCCGGTGTTCAATCCGGACTGGACGACGGGCATGGCGTCGTCCTTGCACCTCGCCGCCGATGCGCTCGCCGGCCGCGATGGCCCCGTGCTGGTCGTCGTCGTGGACCAGCTGGCGCTGGACGAGGTACACCTTGAGCGGCTGCTGCGTGAGCACGACGGTACGCAGGACACGGTCACGGCGTATGGCGATGCCGCGGGCGTGCCGGCCGTCTTGCGTGCCAGGACGCTCGCGCGTGCCGTCACCCTGCAAGGCGACAGTGGTTTTCGTGCGCTCTGGACCGGGCACGATGTCCATCGCGTGCGCAACGACGCGCTGGCCCAGGACCTGGACACGGAAGACGACGTGGCTCGCGCGGTAGCTGCCGGCCTGCTGGACCGGCAATGATCCGGTCGATGTAAAAACGGCGGGAAGCAGGCGGCACGCTTCCACCCCGCCTCTTTCACGCAGCTCCCTTTACAACCGTGGTTTACCCAGGCAGCGGCGCATCTCGTCGCCCACCCACGGAGAACGGCATGCCGCCGAACACATCCCCAAGCGTATCCACCCGCCTGCGCATCAACGGCGCGGAACACGTACTCGACATCGATCCGCGCGTCACGCTGCTGGACGCACTGCGCGAGCACCTGGGCCTGACCGGCTCGAAGAAGGGCTGCGACCATGGCCAGTGCGGCGCATGCACCGTGCTGGTCGAAGGCCGCCGGATCAACGCCTGCCTCACCCTCGCCGTGATGCACGACGGCGAGTCGATCACCACGGTCGAAGGCCTGGCCAACGGCGCGACGCTGAGCCCCCTGCAGGCGGCTTTCGTCGAGCACGACGGCTTCCAGTGCGGCTACTGCACCCCGGGCCAGCTTTGCTCCGCCACCGGCATGCTGGAGGAAGTGCGCGCCGGCTGGGCCAGTGCCGTCACCGCCGATGTGGCAAGCCGGCCCACCCTGACCGACGACGAGATCCGCGAGCGCATGAGCGGCAACCTGTGTCGCTGCAGCGCCTATCCCAACATCGTCGCCGCCATCGCGGATGCCGCGGAGGCCGACGCATGAAACAGTTCACCTACGAGCGCGCCACCAGCCCCGCCGCGGCGACGGATGCGGCCCGTGCGCAGCGGCACACCCGCTTCATCGCGGGCGGCACCAACCTGCTCGACCTCATGAAGCTGGGCATCGAAACCCCGGAACACCTGGTCGATATCAACCGGCTGGACCTGGGCGGCATCGAGGACACCGCGGATGGCGGGTTGCGCATCGGCGCCCTCGTGCGCAACAGCGACCTGGCCGCGGACGCACGCGTGCGCGAACGCTATCCGGTGCTTGCCAGTGCCCTGCTGGCCGGTGCGTCGGGCCAGTTGCGCAACAAGGCGACCACCGGCGGCAACCTGCTCCAGCGCACCCGCTGCTACTACTTCTACGACACCGCCATGCCGTGCAACAAGCGCCAGCCCGGCAGCGGTTGCGCGGCCATCGGCGGCTACAACCGCATCCACGCCATCGTCGGCACCAGCGAGGCCTGCATCGCCACGCACCCTTCGGACATGGCGGTGGCCATGCGGGTGCTCGATGCCGTGGTCCATACCTTATCGGCACAGGGCGAATCGCGGGACATTCCCATCGGCGACTTCTACACGCTACCGGGCGACACCCCGCATATCGAGAACGTGCTGCAGGCGGGCGAACTGATCACGCATGTGACGCTGCCGCCCGCACCGGCGGGAAGGCAGATCTATCGCAAGGTGCGTGACCGTGCTTCTTACGCATTCGCGCTGGTGTCGATCGCCGCGATCGTCGATGTCGGCGACAGCGGCCTGGCCTCGGCACGCGTGGCGTTCGGCGGGGTGGCCCACAAGCCTTGGCGTGACGATGCCTGGGAGGCCACCGCGCGCGGCACCGCCACCGACGAGGCGTCGCTGCGCGCGCTCGCCGGGAAAGCGCTTCCTGAAGCACAGGGCCATGGCAGCAACGATTTCAAGGTACCGCTTGTCCGGCGCACGCTGGGCGCCGTTCTGATCGAAGCCAGTGGGAGGACCGCCGCATGACGATTCGCATGGATCAAACCGTCGGCACCACCCCGCTGGACGATCGTCCGGACGGCTTCACCGGCAAGCCGATCGACCGGGTGGACGGCCCCCTGAAGGTACGCGGCGAAGCGCGTTATGCCGCCGAGCACGGCGGCATCGGCGAGGTCGCCTATGCCTTCCCCGTGCTGGCCACCATCGCCGTGGGTCGCGTGACGCATCTGGACACGACAGCCGCCAGGCAGGCGCCGGGTGTGATCGAGGTGCTGACCCCGGACAACGTGCCCGAGCAGGACACCTCATCCGACGACGCGTTGCCGCAACTCGACGGTGATGCCGTCAAGCATTACGGGCAGCCCATTGCCCTGGTGATCGCCGAGTCCTACGAGCAGGCGCGCCACGCTGCATCGCTGGTCGAGGCCGACTACGAAGCGAAGCCGGGCCGCTTCGAACTGGCCGCCGAGAAGGACAAGGCACGCAAGCCCGAGGACCTGTCGTTCGCCAAGGCCGATACCGGCAAGGGCGATTTCGAGGCGGCCTATGCGTCGGCCCGGCACACGCTGGATGTCACCTACACCACGCCCTTCCAGTTCCACGCGGCGATGGAGCCGCACGCCACGGTGGCGCAGTGGGACGACGGCAAGCTGACCTTGGAAACCTCCAACCAGATGCCCACCCCGGGGCGCAAGGTGCTGGCTGCGACGTTCGGCGTGCCGCCGGAGAAAGTGCGGCTACTGTCGGCCTATATCGGCGGCGGCTTCGGCAGCAAGCTGGACGTTCAGCCGGATGCCGTGCTGGCAGCCCTGGCGGCGAAGGCCACAGGACGAAAGGTGAAGCTCGCGCTGACCCGCCAGCATCTGTTCCACGTGGTGGGCCACCGCACCAACACCATCCAGCGCGTGCGCCTGGGCACCGACGACCAAGGACGAATCCTCGCCGAGGCCCACGAAGCGTGGTCGGGCAACGAACCCGGCAACGACGAATTCGAGCCGACGGTGCTCGGTACCCGCTCACGCTACGTCGGCGAGAACAGGCTGAACACGCATCGGCATACCGACCTGGACCTGCCGCCGGCGATCTCCATGCGCGCACCCGGAGAAGCGGTCGGCCTGCTGGCGCTGGAAGGTGCCATGGACGAACTGGCGATCCAGCTGGACATCGATCCGATCGAGCTGCGCGTACGCAACGAGCCGATGGTCGATCCCGAACTGGGCGTGCCGTTTTCCTCGCGGCAGGTTGTGGAATGCATGCACGACGGGGCACGTCGCTTCGGCTGGGAGAAGCGCATCGCGAAACCGGGACAGGTCCGCGACGGGCGCTGGCTGGTAGGTATCGGCATGTCGTCCGGCATACGCGGCAACATGCTGCAGGCGTCCAAGGCGCACGTGCGCCTGGATGCGGAAGGGCAACTGACGGCGCGCATGGCCATGACGGACATCGGTACCGGCTCGTACACCGTGTTCACGCAAATCGCCGCCGACCTGCTCGGCCTGCCGCTGGACCGGGTGACGATCCTGCTCGGCGACTCCGATTTTCCCGACACGCCGGGCTCGGGCGGCTCGTTCGGTGCGGCCAGTGCCGGTTCCGGGCTTTACGATGCGTGCATGCAGCTGCGCGACAAGCTGGCCCACTCCGCAGGTATCGACCCCGCCCAGGCCCGCTTCGAGGATGGCCACGTGTCCGGTGGCGACAAACGCGTCGGTTATACCGCCCTGGCCGGGCAGCACGGTGTCGAGGCCGAGGGCGGCATCGAGCCGGGCAGCAACAATACCGACTACAACCAGAACTCCTATGGCGCGTTTTTCGCGGAGGTCGGCGTCGACGTGGACACCGGCGAGGTAAGGCTGAGGCGCATGCTGGGTGTCTTCGCCGCCGGCCGCATCCTCAATGCGAAAACGGCCAGGTCCCAGGCGCTGGGCGGCATGATCTTCGGTGTCGGCTCCGCCCTTTCGGAAGAGATCGTGATGGACCCGCGCTACGGCGCGTTCGTCAACCACGACCTGGCCGAGTATCACGTGCCGGTCAATGCGGACATCGGGCCGATGGAAGCGGTCTTCCTGAGCGAACTCGACGACAAGGCCAACCCGCTGAAGATCAAGGGACTGGGCGAGGTGGGTATCTCCGGTGCCGGAGCCTGCATCGCCAATGCCGTTTACAACGCGTGTGGCGTGCGGATTCGCGACTATCCGATCACGCTGGACAAGGTGCTTGCGGGGATGTCCTGAGCCCCTGCCTGCGCCGCGCTCACGCGCGGTGCAGGCAGCGCGGCGGCGGTTATTCCGCATTGCATCACACGGGACCGTAAAAAAAGGGCTCGAAATGCAAAAAAACTGCCCGAACCCTATTTTCAGCGGGCGAAAGCAACGCTAGAGTGAGTCGCCCGCTGGGCACCGGCCGGAAAGGCCGCCTCATTCGATTCAAGTGACAAGGATAACCATGGCCACGACCAAAAAAACGGCGGCGAAGAAGGCTGCCAAGGCTCCCGCCAAGGGCGCCGTGAAGGCTGCAAAGGCCCCGGCCGCGCTCAAGCCGATCAAGGATGCGTTCTCGAAGTCCACGCTCGTCTCGCACATCGTCGAGCAGAGCGGCGTTGACAGCAAGAGCGTCAAGGCCGTCATGGCCTCGCTCGAGAGCGCCATCAGCGCGTCGATCCACAAGAAGGGCGCCGGCACGTTCACGCTGCCCGGCCTGCTGAAGATTACCTCGGTGGCCGTTGCCGCCAAGCCGAAGCGCAAGGGCAAGGATCCGTTCACCGGTGAAGAGCGCTGGTTCGCTGCGAAGCCCGCCTCGGTCAAGGTCAAGGTCCGTCCGCTGAAGAAGCTCAAGGACGCGGCTGCCTGATCCATTGCGGAAGCCTCGCGCTTCCGCGATCGTCGGCACCCCTGAAGCCTCCGCCCCCGGGCGGAGGCTTTTTTTGTGCGCGATACCGACAGACACGGATGTGGCGAGCGGAGGGGGCAGACCGACGGACGGTGAGGAGCCCACGATGTGGGCGATCCCAAGCCATCCCTACGACGAAAGAAGCCATCCCCCTAAAAATATAGGCGTTTCCGAGCACTCGACAAAGCCACCGCCACCCCACCCCATGCATCGCATCATTCGTTCTGGCGGAGCATGAGGGGTCGCGCACACCGTGCGCTCCTACCCCACGCGCTTTGTTTGACCTTTGGGTGTGTATAGGCCGATGGTCACGGTTGACTACAGTTGTCGTCAGGTGCAGTCTGATTACATCTGTAGTCAGGAGCGGCGGCATGAGCAGCAAGAGCGTAGGCGACCAGGAGCTGGCACTCCTGCACTACATCGAGGAGGCGCCGCGATCGTCGGTGGCCGAGGTGTGCGCCGGCTATGGCGAAAGTCGCGGACTGGCACGCTCGACAGTGCTGACGATGATGGAGCGACTGCGTGCGAAGGGATACCTGTCCCGCCGGCGCATCGACGGCATGTACCGCTACAGCGTGACCAACGGCAGCGGGGAGGTCATGACCGGTGCGGTGGCGCGCTTCGTCGAAAAGACCCTGCAGGGCTCCGTGACGCCTTTCGTGGCCTGGATGTCCGAGCGTGGGCAGGTGAGCGATACCGAACTGGCCGAACTGGAAGCCCTCGTCGACACGCTGCAATCCCGACGGAAGGGGCGCTGACATGAGCATGCTTCTCGATGAAATGCTGTCGCGACTGATCCACGCGTCGCTGCAGGCGATCCTCCTCTGCGGCGCGATCTACACCGTGTGCCGACTCGTTCCAACGATGTCGGCCTCCGCCAGGACCGTGCTGTGGTGGTTGCTGGGTGCCCAGCTGGTGGTCGGCGTGATCTCGCCGACCCTGATCGCCTTGCCCGTCCTGCCTGCGATCGCCACGGTCACCGCGGCGGACGACGCCACCGCCGTCATGCCGCTGACCTTGCCGGGCGCATTCCCGGCGGCGTCCCTCGTCACTCCCGCAGGTAACGATATCGGCGACGCAGGCTTCTCATGGGCGGCCATGCTGTTGTTCACCTGGGCTCTGGGCGTGATCGTGCAGGCCGTGGTGGCCGTATTCCGCTGGCGTACGCTGGCCGGCGTGGCCGCGCGCGCCATGCCACACGACGACGTGCGGGTGGAAACCCTGTGCGCCCGCCGCGCTCGCGAACTCGGGCTGCGCCGATCGCCCCGCCTGGCGGTGTCGACGGAAGTGCATTCCCCGCAGGTGATCGGCTTCTGGCGGCCCACCATTCTGCTGCCCCTGCACGACCACCTCTCCGACGATGAACTCGACCTCGCCCTGATGCACGAGCTGGCCCATGTCCGCCGCGGCGACCTGATGCTCGGCTGGATACCGGCCACGGCACGCACGCTGTTCTTCTTCCACCCCCTGGTGCACCTGGCCGTGCGCGAGTACGCCCTGTGCCGCGAGGCCGCCTGCGACGCGCTGGTGGTGTCGCGCGGCGACACCCTGGCGAAAACATACGGCCGTCTGCTCGTGCGCATGGGGGTCGCCCCGCATCCCCACCATGCGCTTCCCGGCGCCTCGCCCACCTTCCGCACACTGAAACGGAGACTGCTCATGCTCGCCCAGGCCAACGACACCCATCCGCGCATGCTCACCCTGTGCGTCGTCACCGTGCTCGCCCTGGGCGGTGTCTTCCCGTGGCGCATGGTGGCCGCCCATCAGGCGACGCCGCCCGCGCCAGCCCGTGCCGCAGTCGCAGCGGCGCCCGCCGCTGCGATGACGACGGACGATCCGGTACCCGCACGGCCTGCCGCTCCGGCCGCGCCGGTGCGTACTGACGTGACACCCGTGACACCCGCGACACCCGCCGCGCCGGTGACCTCGACATCGCGCACGACCGACATCACGGAAATCCACGGGCAGCCCACGGACGGCTTCGTGTTCTCATCCGACGACATCCACGTCGCCACCGGCACCGCAAGCGACCTCGCACGGGCCGAGGCCGCGTATCGCGCCGACGCCAGGTCGTTCGTCTGGTACCGGCGGGGTACGCAGGCCTGGATACTGCGCGACCCGGCCTATATCAAGCGTATCCATGCGGCGTACCAGGAAGTCTCGCATCCGGCCGACAAGGGCGCGGCGAGCGCGGGAAAGCAGGCCGACATCGACCGGCAGGAGTCCATGCTCGAACGGCAGCAGGCCATGCTCAACGAGCAGATGGCCAAGCTCTCGGCGCAACAGGCCAGCCTGGTCTCTCGAGAAGTCGGTCCTTCCGGTCCGCGCGATGGCGCAGCCTATGCGGCAGGCCACGCCACCATCGCCAGCGAGCAGGCGGCCGTCGCGCAGAAGATGGCAGCGATCGGACAGCAGCGTGCAGCACAGGGCAAGGCCATGGCCGAGTGGGGACGCAGGCAGTCGGAGGCATCGCGCAAGGCCTCCGAGGAAGTGAACACGATCCTCGCCGAGGCGATCCGCAACCACGTGGCACAACCGGCGCGCTGACGCATCCCGAAACCGTCGTTGCATCAGCGGGGCGATGGCCTCGTTCGCGCGGCGGCTTCGTTCGCGCGTAGGAGCCCACGATGTGGGCGATCCATCATGCGCGATCATGGCGAATGCGGCGATGCGTGGGGTAAGGTGGCAAGCCAATTCCCCTACGGAGGCATCATGCGACTTGAACCGGGTACGCTCATTCAGACCCGCGCCCTGCTTTTTGACATGGACGGCACGCTGATCGATTCGCGCGTGCTGGTCGAGAGGATATGGAAACGCTGGTGCGACGAGCACGGCCTCGACTGGCATGTCGTCCTGCCCAGGTTGCACGGCGTACGCATGCTCGACTCCGTGCGCATGTTCGCCACGCCGGGCATGGACGTGGATGCCGTCTACAAGCGGCTGTACAACGAGGAAGTGAACGACGTCGACGGCATCGTGCCCATCCCCGGCGCGCTCGATCTCCTGGCGGCCCTGCACCCGGAAACCTGGACGATCGTGACCTCGGCCGACACCACCCTCGCCACGGTACGCCTGGGCGCCGCCGGCATCGTGCCGCCCCCGCGCATGGTCACCGGCGAGATCGTCACCGAGGGCAAGCCGCATCCGGAGGGTTACCTGCTGGGCGCGACACGCATGGGTGCCGCACCGGAGAATTGCCTGGTGTTCGAGGATGCCCGCGCAGGCATCGACGCGGGGCGTGCCGCCGGTGCGAGGGTCATCGCCATCGCGGGCGACCATCCCGAGGAAATCGACGCGGACGTGGAGTGGATCACCGACCTCACCGCCCTGCGCGTCGAGGGCTACGCGGACGGCGTCGTCTCGTTGCGCGTGGTCTGAATATCTCGGTACACACGGTCGTCAGTGCTGCGAATCGAATATCCGGTTTTCCCGCTCAAGGCGGTAGTACAGCTGTACGGCCGCCTTGCGTCGCTCGAATTCCGCTCTGTATATCTCCGGAAGTTCCGCTTCCGCGTAGACGGTATGCCTGTCGGTGGCAAGGAAATCGTTACCGATCGCGGCGAAACCGAATCGCTCTTCGGAAGGTTCGAACAACGTGGTACCCAGGAAGCTGTTGCCGGCCTTCCGGATTCCCAGCAGTTGCATCAGTGTGGGAGCGAAGTCCACCGAAGTGCGGCCCGAGGCATCGTAAGTCGGAGGCAAGGCATGCGTGGGGTCGTAGACGATCAGCGGAATGCGGTCCACGAAATACGGCTTGTAGCTCGGGTCCATGAGTTCACGATAGGCCGGCTCAGGATACGTCGCATGGTCTGCCGTGAGGATCAGTATGGTGTTGCGCGTGTAGGGGCTGGCGAAGAAGTAGTCCAGGAAGCGCCCCAGCGCAAGGTCGAAATCGTGAACCCGGTCGAGCACATGGTTGGTCCCGTCGCCATACGGAACCGCCCCATCGACGCGATCCATGAAGGCATGCGTACCGATGTTGTACGCTCCGACGAACATGGGCCGCTGGCCGGCATCCTTCTCGTTCGCCCTGAAGAAGCCAATCATCTCGTCGAACAGCGCGGTATCGTTCAACGAGCCCTGGATCGGGTTCTCACCGTAACGCGGCGAGAGCTTCACCGCATGCTCGTAATCGAAGACCGTGTCGAACCCAATGGCCGCGATCATGGTATTGAGGGGTATGACATCCGGGTGTGGCGAGAAGAAATAGCTTCGATAGCCCGCCTCACGCAATAGACGCGGCACCGTCTGGTAGCGTACGCGGACAAGATGCCCGATGCTCTTGTCGCCGTCCCACGAGACATTCTCACCCTTGCCGCCGGCTTCCGGGTATCCCGAATCGAGCTGGCCCTGCAGCGCCCGATAGGTCGCGGCCGTATGGTTGAAGTAGTTGTCGACACGCATCGACTTGGCGGCCAGCCGGTCGATATTGGGGGTCAGCCCCGGATAGTTTCCGCCGTAGGCACCGATCAGGCGCGCCGAAAATCCCTCGATGAAGATCACGGCCACATTCGGTGGGCCCGCATACGTCCCCTTCGAGGAAAACGGCAGCGGTGAGCGATAGATCGTGCGACGCTGAAAGGGGTAGTCGTCGACGGCAAGCGTGCTCAGTTCCAGCGCCGAACCCGGCGCGCGACCGGAGGCGACGAGCCGGGAGCTTTTCTGCACCGCGATCAGGTTGTACAGGAGTGACGCCATCGGCGTCTGGCGATATCCGACCTCGAGGCGACCGCTACCTGCCTGGTAGCGTGAGAGCAACGCCGCGAGTGCCAGCAGGAGCAGCAAGGTGGCGGCTGCCCCTCGCTTGAATACCGGAGCGTCGTTGCCCCATGCCCGACGCACAACGGCCTTCACTGCGAACAAGAGCCACCACGCGACGGCGGCCGCCATGATCGCGTAGAGGCTGGTTCCGCGTACCAGCCTGCCCTCGCCACCGTTTTCAAGTGCCAGCACGGTGATGAAATTATCCGACATGTGCAGCGAAACGATCTGCGCGCCATAGACCAGGCCGACGATACACGCCACCAGAAGACCCGCCACGAATGCCAGCCAGCGTCGCCACGGGCTGGCGCCAGGGCGCGTCCTGATCAGCCAGGCGATGACGAGGAAGGCGATCCCCAACTCGACGAGGGGAGCGATCAGTCGAAAAACATCGTGCCCGATGGACCCTCGGTCGGGCAGGTGCACGAAACCGAACAACTCAAAGATATAGGCCATATAAAGGCCGGCCACGTAAAGGCCCAGGTATCGCTTCAGCAAATCAAATCCCCCAACCTGCCTCGGGAGGAAGCGTCACTCGTCCGAATCGTACGGATCGGTCGTGCCCCTCGTTGGAGTCAGGATCATTGCATATAAACAAAACCGGCACGAACATGAATGGCCATGCACCGGTATGGCGATCGGACGCCACGGCTCGGGTGCGGAAAGCACCGGGAAAGCCTGTCGAGACAACGTGCGCATGTCCCTTCCCCAGCGTATCCTTGCCCACCATGCGCATACTCCTTGCCGAAGACGACGCCGCCATCGCCGCCGCCGTGCGGGCCTCCCTCGAACAGGGCGGACACGCCGTCGACCATGTGCCCGACGGGGCCAGTGCGGACCACGCCCTGCGCGACCACGACTACGACCTGCTGGTGCTCGACCTGGGCCTGCCCCTGCTCGACGGCAGCGACGTGCTTGCCCGCGCCCGCAAACGGGGCGCCATCCTGCCGGTACTGGTGATCACGGCCCGCGAGGGCCTGAAGGAACGCGTGCGGGTGCTCGACCTGGGTGCCGACGATTACCTGGTCAAGCCGTTCGCGCTGGCCGAGTTCGACGCCCGTGTGCGTGCATTGCTGCGTCGCCGCACCAGCAAGGGCACGCCGGAGTTCCGTATCGGCCGCCTGCGGCTCGACATCCCCGGCCACCGTGCCTGGATCGATGAGGCACCGCTGGACCTGACGGCCCGCGAGTTCGGCCTGATCGAGGCCCTGGCCACGCGTGCGGACAAGGTCACCAGCCGCGCCCAACTGGTCGAGGCGCTGTGCAACTGGGACGAGGACCTGACCGACAACGGGCTGGACATCGCGTTGCACCGCCTGCGGCGCAAGCTGCACGGGTCGGGTACCAACGTGCGCACCATCCGTGGCCTGGGCTACCTACTCGAAGAATCAGCGGATGCCTGAACGGCGTCATGCGACGCAACGCTCCGCCCGGCCGAGTCTGCGTCGACGCCTGTTGACCTTCCTGCTCGTGCCGGTGCTGGGCGTCTTGCTGCTGGACGCCGTGGTCGCGTATTTCGTGGCACTGGCCTACTCCAACCGTGTCCACGACGCCGACCTGTCCGATTCGGCACTTACCCTGTCCGAGATGATCGGCAACGACGCGCTGCGCGGCGAACTGACCGCACAGGCTCGCTTCCTGCTGGAATACGACCCGGACGGGCGTAACTACTACACGGTGATCAGCGACCGGCACGGCCGGATGATCGGCAACGCCGACCTTGCAGGCCCCGGCGAACCCGTAGCCACCGACGCCCCGCCCCTGCTCTACGACACCTTCCTGGGCCACCGGCCGCTGCGCGGCGCGATCATGCGCGTGCCCAACCGCCACGACGACAGCGACGTGTTGACCATCACGGTGGCCGAGAACCTGCGCGACCGACATGCCCGCGCACGCGAGATCCTGCTGTTGACCCTGCCCATCGAGGCCCTGCTGATCGTGGCCGTGCTGTCGCTGGTGTGGCTGGGGGTCAGCCATGGCTTGGGCGTGCTGGAGCCCCTGACGGCGCGGCTGGGTCGACGTGGCCACGATCTCGGGCCGATCGGCGAGGAAGACGTGCCGATCGAGATCCTGCCGCTGACCCGTACCATCGACGACCTGTTCGCGCGCATGCGCAACATGATCGGCCTGCAGGAGCGCTTCATCGCCGACGCGGCCCACCAGCTGCGCACGCCGCTGGCCGGCATCCAGTTGCACGTGGAGCGCTACGAGGCGATCGCCGACCCCGCCCAGCGTGACGAGGCCCTGCGCCACGTGCACCGGCTCGCCGCGCGCGCGGCCCGTACCTCGGCGCAGTTGCTGGCGCTCACCCGTACGCAGTCGCCCGACCTGCCCGACCACGACGGCATGTCGGTCATCGACCTGGCCGTGATCGTGCCCGAGTCGGTGGCCGTGCGCGTGCACCAGGCACTCGGCCTGGGCGTGGACCTGGGCTACGAGGGATCCGACGCGCCCCTCGACGTCCGCGGCGACGCCCTGCAGGTACAGGAGGTGATCGACAACCTGGTGGACAACGCCTTCCACTACGCAGGCCGGGGGCACAGCGTCACCGTGTCCACCACGCGCGACGGCGACGATATCGTGCTGGCGGTGGACGACGACGGCCCGGGGGTGGCGGACGTGTTCCTCGAACAGTTGGGCGAACGTTTCTTCCGGGTACCCGGAACCGACGAGGACGGCACGGGGCTGGGACTGGCCATCGTGGAGAGCATCGCCGAGCGCCACGCTGCGCGGGTGCGCTTCATGCACGCCGCCGCCGGTGGCCTGCGCGTCGAGCTACGCTTCCCCGCCCTGCCCGCCGCGTGACCGGAAAGCCGGCTGAAACCACGCTGGGGCACGATGCAGCCAACAGTAACGACCCGATGAGGTCAGGTGTGAGCCACCCGACGGAATTCCACTTCGAAGGCGGGCGCGACGGCGTCCTCCTGATCCACGGCCTCACCGGCACCCCCGCCGAGATGCGCATGGTCGGCAAGGGCCTCAACCGCGCGGGCTTCACCGTCGTGGGCGTGCGCCTCGCCGGGCACTGCGGCACCGAGGCAGACCTGCTCGAGACCAGCTGGCAGGACTGGTACGCCAGCGTCGAGGCGGCTGCGGACGAACTGCGCGGCCGGGTCGACCGCCTGTTCGTGGCCGGGCTGTCCATGGGCGCCGTGCTCGCCCTGCGGCTCGCCGCCGTCCAGCCCACCTGGGTGGATGGCGTGGGCGTGTTCGGCGCCACCTTCCGCTACGACGGCTGGTCCATCGGCTGGACCGGCAAGCTTTCCTTCCTGTTGCCCTGGTTCAAGCGCATGGGCATCGGTCGCCATCGCAGCTTCATCGAACAGCCGCCCTACGGCATCCGCGACGAGCGCCTGCGCGCGCAGGTCAGCAGCGCCATGTTCTCCGGCGACAGCGCGGCGGCGGGCCTGCCCGGCAACCCGTGGCACGCCCTGGCCGAGATGGTGGAGCTGTCGCGCGACGTGCGTCGCCGCCTGCCCGAGGTCACGGCGCCCTGCTTCGTGGCGCACGCCGCGGAAGACGACGTGGCCAGCGTGGCCAATGCCGACCTGGTGGCCCGGCGGGTGCGCGGTCCGATCGAGATGCTGCTGCTGGGCGACAGCTACCACATGATCACGATCGACCGCGAACGCCGCATGCTGATCGAACGGACGGCCGACTTCTTCGGCCGCATCGCGCGCGACGCGCGGCCCACGCGCATGGCGGCCTGAGCCATGCACGGGCTGGTGCTGGCGCTGTGGATCGCCAACGTCGTGCTGGACACCGGCGGCCAGTTGGCGTTCAAGGCAGCCGCCGGCGACGATCGCGCGGGTGACGGCCTGGCACGCTGGCGCTACATGCTGGCGCGCCCGTGGATCTGGACCGGCATCGGCTGCTACGTGGCCGAGTTCCTCGTCTGGATCGCCTTCCTGTCACTGGTCCCCTTGTCCGAGGGCGTGCTGCTGGGCTCCATCAACATCGTGGCCATCATGATCGCCGGGCGCGTGCTGTTCCGCGAACGCCTCAGCCCCCTGCGCGTCACCGGCATCCTGCTGGTCGCCGCCGGCGTCGCCATCGTGGGAGCCGGCTCGTGAAACGCTTCTACCTGATCGGCTTCGGCCTGCTGCTGGCCTTCGACACGCTCAACCTGGTGTGCTTCAAGATCGCCGGCACGCAGGCGCTGCCGGTGGAAATGAGCACGGCGTGGGTTGCCCGCGTGTTCTCCCATCCCTGGATCTACGGCGCCGTGGTCGGCTACATCGGCGCATTCCTGACCTGGATGAGCCTGCTCAAGCATGCCCCGATCGGCCCCGCGTTCGCCGCCTCCCACCTGGAAGTGGTGAGCGTGATGCTGCTGTCTTGGTGGGTGTTCGCCGAACCGGTCACGCCCACGCAGATCGCGGGCGCCGTGGCGATCGTGGCCGGCATCGTCTGCCTGGCCTTCGCCGAGCGCGGCGACGGAACGGTGCCCGATGTGGTTCCGGCCTGATCCCGAGACCCCGCCCACGGCAGGGCTCCCGCTGGGCATGGCCGACTTCGGCGGCGATGTCCGCGCGCCACTGACGGCGCTTGCCGCGTCGTGGCTGGGCGTGGAAGACACCCAGCTGGAATGCTCCGGCACCGCGGCGCTCACCGTGGCCCTCACCGCGCTTTCCGAATACGCTCGCCCGCGGCGCGAAGTGGCCATTCCCGCCTTCACCTGCCCGCTGGTGCCGCTGGCCATCCGGCGCGCCGGGCTGGTGCCGCGGCTGGTCGACCTGCTGCCCGGTGGCTTCGACATGGACCCCCAGCGGTTGGAAGAAGCCTGCGGCCCGCAGACCCTGGCCGTGGTGCCGACCCACCTGGGCGGACGCACCGCCGATGTCGCCAGCGCCAACACCATCGCCCACGCCGTGGGTGCGCTCACCATCGAGGACACGGCGCAGGCGCTGGGCGCGCGCATCGACGGCCGTTTTGCCGGCACGCTGGGCGACGTCGGCTTCTACAGCCTGGCGGCGGGCAAGGGCCTGTCCATCTTCGAAGGCGGCCTGCTGGTCGCCCAGGACGACGCGTGGCGCGAGCGTTTCCGGCGCGCCTCGCATCGCGTCGTGCGCTGGCACCCGGGCTGGGAGATCCGCCGCTCGCTGGAACTAGCGGGTTACGCGGCGCTCTACCGGCCGGCCGGCATGGGCCTGGCCTACGGTCGGTCGATGCGTCGCGCCCTGCGTCGCGGCGACCTGGTCGGCGCCGCCGGCGAGGACTTCCATGCGGATTTCCCGCTGCATCGCGTGGGACGCTGGCGCCGTTCGGTCGGCGCGCGTGCCTTCGCGCGGCTGCCCGGGTTCATCGACGCCACGCGTGCCCAGGCCGTGGCACGGCTACCGGCGCTCGCGTCGATCCCCGGCGTACATGTGTTCACGGACGAAGGCGGTACCTGGCCGTACCTGATGTTGCGCCTGCCCGACGAAGCCTCGCGCGACGCGGTGTTGAAGCGCCTGTGGGCATCGCGCCACGGCGTGGCCCGCATGTTCGTGCATGCCCTGCCCGACTACGACTACCTCGAGGCCATGCCCGGCGCCGACGACATCCCGCACGCGCGCGACTTCGCCGCACGCACCCTGACCATCACCAACAGCCTGTGGCTGGACGACGCGTGCTTCGAGCACGTATGCGCGGTGATCGAGGCGGTGCTGGTCACGCGCTGAGCGCGCGCGACGTCTCCGCGCTGCCTCAGGCCTTGCCTTGCTCCACCAGCGTCAGTGCCACCTTGTCGCGCAGGTAGACCGGCAGCGCCAGCTCAGGCGCCACGGCCTTGCCTGCGCGGAACAGGGGCGCCGCCACTTCGGCCACATGCCGCGCCTGCGGAAAGCGCGCACCGTCCGCCGAACGGATCGGCGCGGGGATACGTTCCCGCAGCAAGGCTTCGTACGTTGCCCAGCCGCTGCCCACCACGTGCCAGGCCGATGCCTCGGGCAACACCAGCGCCGCCGCCGTATCCACGCGTTCGCGGTCGATCGCTGTCACGCTGCCGTCGTCTTCGCGGCGCCATGCGGCGACGTAAATCTCGCCCATGCGCGCGTCGATCACCGAAAGGATGGCCGCATCGTCTTCCGGCGCTTCCAGCGCCAGGGCCTGCAACGACGACACGGTGACCACCGGGATATCCAGCGCCATCGCCATGCCCTGGGCCAGCGACACGCCCAGCCGCACGCCGGTGAAGGCTCCCGGGCCACGCCCCACGGCGATGCCGTCGAGCGCTTCGCGTTTCAGGCCGGCCTCGGCGAGCAGTTCGTCCGCCATGGGCAGCACCAGCTCCGCGTGCCGCCGGGGCGCGATCTCGCTGCGCGCGATCACGACATCACCGTGGACCAGGGCGACGGAACAGGCTTCCGTGGAGGTTTCGATGGCGAGGAAGTTCATGGCGTATCCGGAGTGGGGTTGAAGGGTACGCCCTGGGCGTACCAGTCGATCCGGCGGGTCAGGTACATCAGCACGGCGACCACCGCGACCAGTACCACCGCGCCGATGAGCAACGCGTACTGTTCCGCGCCGATCAGGCCGTACAGTATGGCGTAAACCAGTGCGAGCACGCCGCCGAGGGTCAGTCCGGCGCGTCGGGCCTGCAGCGCGGCCAACGCGTAGCCGCCGACGATCAGCACCACCGCGGCGGATGCCACCGCATACGCCGGTCCGAAACCGATCTGCTCGGAAAGCGCCAGCAGCAGGACGTAGAAGCTGGTCATGGCTGCGCCCACCAGCAGGTATTGCACCGGATGCAGGCGCAGGCCGCGCAGCACCTCGAAGAGGAAGAAGGCGACGAAGGTGAGCGCGATGAACAACAGGCCGTATTTGCCGGCGCGGTCGTTCTGTTGATACACGCTGCCCGGCTGGTAGAGCGTGACGCCGATGGCGGAGGGTTCCAGGCGCTTGCCCACGTCGTCGTCGCTCGCGCTCCAGTGCTGGCCATAGGCGCGATTGAGGTCCAGCACCTGCCACGACGCGTCGAAACCGCGGCTGTCCACATGGCGCGTGCCCGGCAGCAGCGCGCCGATGAAGCTGGGGTCCGGCCAGGGCGAGCGGATCCTCACGCTGTTGTTGCGCGCCAGCGGCAGCGCCGAGAACGATTCCGTGCCGGCGATGCGCAGCGTCACGGAGTAATCCAGGGGCGTACGGCGTGCGGGGTCGATCGCGATGGGTACGGACAAGACCGTGTAGGGACCGAGGCGGGCGGTGGACGAGGCCAGCCGCACCGGCTTGCCGTCGACGATGGCCGTGGCGATGTGCTGCAAGCCCCGCGTGTCGGCGATCAGCAGCCGCAATTCCGCGCGATCCATCGACCACGTGACGCCGCTTTCGTCGGCGAAACGGTGCAGGTCGTCGGGAAGGATGCGCCCGCCGAGTGTCACGTCGCCGGTGTAGACCGGCACCTCGTACATGCCGACCCGGCGCTTCTCGACGGTCAGGTTGGCGGTCGTGCTCTGCTCGTCCGCCAGCACGATCTCGGTATCGTTGCGGCTGCCGACGAGCTTGCCCTCGGCGTCACGGGTTTCGCTGTGCGTCGGCACGGCCAGCACGAAACCGCCGATCGTCTGGGGGCCACCCCAACCATCGGCCACGCGCAGTGCGGCCGTGTCACGCATCGACTGGCGTTCGCGCACCAGCCCGTCGGCCTGGGTCAGGGGAATGAGCATGAGCAGGGCCAACAGCCCGATACCAAGGACCTTGGCGGTGATCGTCTGCGTCCAGCGCAACATCGGCGTTCTCCTTCATCGACAGTAACGGCGATGGTCGGGGCAACCGGGGCGGTGGACGCGTCCGCGCCGTGGCCTTACGGAGGCAAACGCGGGCGAAACGCAGGCGTCAGGTAGCCGCGAAGAACGCGGTGACGTCGGCCAGCTCGCGTGTGCGCGGCATCGGCGGCAGGCTGGCGAGGAACAGTCGGCCATAGCCCTTGGTGCTCAGGCGCGGATCACACAGCACCAGCACGCCGCGGTCGTTGACGTCGCGGATCAGGCGGCCTGCGCCCTGCTTCAACGCGATCACGGCAGTGGGTACCTGCCAGCCCATGAACGGATTGATGCCCGCTTCGTCGAGGGCTTCCAGGCGCGCCTGCAATACCGGATCGTCCGGCATGGCGAACGGCAGCTTGTCGATCACCACCACGCTCAATGCCTCGCCGGCCACGTCCACGCCCTCCCAGAAACTGGCCGCGCCCAGCAGCACGCCACGGCCGCTGGCCCGGAATTCCTCCAGCAGGCGATGGCGAGGCGCACTGCCCTGCACGAACAGCGGCCACGGCACGCGGCCTTCCAGCAACTCCGCCGCCCGGCGCAAGGCACGGTGCGAGGTGAACAGCAGGAACGCGCGACCGTCCGAGGCGTCCAGCACCGGACGGATCGCCGCGACCACCTTGTCGGTGAAATCGCGGGCTGCGGGGTCGGGCAGGTCTTTGGGCAGGTAGGCGAGCGCTTGACGCGCATAGTCGAACGGACTGTCGACGTGCAGCGTGCGAGGGTCCTCGATGCCCAACTGGCGGGCGAAATGGCCGAAATCGCCCGCGATCGACAGCGTGGCCGAGGTGTGGATCCAGGCCGCATCGGTGGACGCCCGCATGGCACGCAGCGGGGATGCCAGGTCCAGCGGCGTCGCGTGCAGCGCGAAGCCGCGGGGGAACGTCTCGTACCAGCGCACGTCGCTGGCCGAGTGTTCCTCCGCGATGCGATCAAGGCGGAGGCTGAGCATCTGCGCCCGCTCGAACACGTTGGCCAGCCCACGCGAGCGCTCGCCCAACGCGCCGAGCAGATCGGACAGCGCCGCCATCAGGTCGCGCAGCTCCGTCAACAGCCCATGCACCGCGCCGTCGCGGTCCAGCGCGCCGAAGGGGCCCTTGGGCGGCAAGGGATCCATGGCCAGGCGCAGCCGCCGGATCAGATCCTGCACGGCTTCCACCGGCTCCAGCAACTGACTGGTGGCACCGGTGACGCCCTGCGCCTCGGCCAGGGCGTCGTGGGCCAGGTCGGTCATCTGCCGGGCACTGACGCTCTGCGAGAAGAACTGGCCCGCCAATTCCGGGATCTGGTGGGCCTCGTCCAGGATGAACGCGTCCGCGCCGGGCAGCAGTTCGCCGAAGCCGTCCTGCTTGAGGGCCAGGTCCGCCATCAGCAGATGGTGGTTGACCACCACGATATCGGCCTCCATCGCATCGCGCCGGGCCTTGACCACGTGGCAGTCGTCGAAGAACGCGCACTCCGTGCCCAGGCAGTTTTCCGGCGTGGAGGTGACGCGCGGCCATACCGGGGAGTCCTCGGGGATATCGACCATTTCCATGCGGTCGCCGCAGCGCGTGCGGGCCGACCACGCCCGGATAGCCGAAAGCTGGGAGGCCAGCTGGCGGTCGGGGTTGCCCTCGCGGACGGACTGGTCCAGCCGGTAGAGGCACAGGTAGTTGGCCCGCCCCTTGAGCAGGCTGGTCCGGGCGCGACTGCCCAGCACGGCGTGGACACGCGGCAGGTCGCGGAAGAACAGCTGGTCCTGCAGGGCCTTGGTGCCGGTGGAAACGATGACCTTGCGCCCCGACATCAGGGCGGGCACAAGGTAGGCGAACGTCTTGCCGGTGCCGGTACCGGCCTCGGCGATCAGCACGTCGCGCTCGGCGATCGCCGTGGACACGGCCTCGGCCATGCGCTGCTGGGCCTCGCGCGGGGCGAATCCCGGTACTTCACGGGCAAAGGGGCCCTCCGCGCCGAGGATCGCGGCCACTTCCGGTTCAGTCATCCGCCAAGTATCGCCTACAATGGCCGTCTTTTCGTCTTCCAAAAGCGCGCCCCTTCGCGGCGCGATCCGAGAGCCCACACATGGACAAGAGTTTCGAGCCCAGCCAGATCGAGTCGAAGTGGTACGCCCGCTGGGAAGCCGACGGCTGCTTCAAGCCGTCCGGCAAGGGCACGCCGTACACGATCATGCTGCCGCCACCCAACGTGACCGGCACCCTGCACATGGGCCACGCGTTCCAGCACACGCTGATGGACACGCTGGTGCGCTACCACCGCATGCGCGGCTACGACACCCTGTGGCAGCTGGGCACCGATCACGCCGGCATCGCCACCGAGATGGTGGTGACCCGCCAGCTCAACGCCGAGGGCAAGCAGCGCTCGGACTTCGACCGCGAAGCGTTCATCGCCCGCGTGTGGGAATGGAAAGCGGAATCCGGCGACACCATCGGCCGGCAGATGCGCCGACTGGGCGTCTCCGGCGACTGGTCGCGCGAGCGCTTCACCATGGACGAGGGCATGTCCGAAGCGGTGGTCGAGACCTTCGTCCGCCTCTCCGAGGAAGGCCTGATCTACCGCGGCCAGAAGCTGGTCAACTGGGACCCGGTGCTGAAAACCGCGATTTCCGACCTGGAAGTGGTCAGCGAGGAAGAAGACGGCTCCATGTGGTCGATCCGCTATCCGCTGGCGGATGGCTCGGGCGAGCTGGTGGTCGCCACCACGCGTCCGGAAACCATGCTGGGCGACTCCGCCGTGGCCGTGCATCCGGACGACGAGCGCTACGCGCACCTGGTCGGCAAGATGCTCGCCCTGCCCCTGTCCGACAGGCAGATCCCGATCATCGCCGACGACTACGTCGAGAAGGATTTCGGCACCGGCTGCGTGAAGATCACCCCCGCGCATGACTTCAACGACTACGCGGTCGGCCTGCGCCACGACCTGCCGATGATCAACATCTTCACCGACGAGGCGACCATCAACGACGCCGCGCCGGAGAAATACCGCGGCATGGACCGCTACGTCGCGCGCAAGGCCGTGCTTGCCGACCTGGAAGCGGCAGACCTGCTGGTTGAAACGAAGAAGCACAAGCTGCAGGTGCCGCGCGGCGACCGCAGCGGGCAGGTCATCGAGCCGTATCTCACCTGGCAGTGGTTCGTGAAGATGGACACCCTGGCCGCCCGCGGCCTGGAACTGGTCGAGCAGGGCCACGTGAAGTTCGTGCCCGAGAACTGGATCAGCACCTACCGCCACTGGCTGGGCAACATCCAGGATTGGTGCATCAGCCGCCAGCTGACCTGGGGCCATCGCATCCCCGCCTGGTATACCGACACGGGCAGCGTCATCGTGGCCCGCGACGACACCGAGGCATCCGCCAAGGCTGCCGCGCAGGGCTACACCGGCGCGCTGCGCCGCGACGACGACGTGCTGGAAACCTGGTTCTCGTCCGGACTGTGGAGTCATTCCACGCTGGGCTGGCCCAACCCCGAGCGCCAGGCCGAACTGGGCTTCGACCGCTACCTGCCGTCCAGCGTGCTCGTCACCGGCTTCGACATCATCTTCTTCTGGGTCGCCCGGATGATCATGCTGACCGACCACTTCACCGGCGAGGTGCCCTTCAAGGACGTCTATGTCACAGGCCTGATCCGCGACAAGGACGGCCAAAAGATGTCCAAGTCCAAGGGCAACGTGCTGGACCCGCTCGACATCATCGACGGCATCAGCCTGGACGACCTGCTGGCCAAGCGCACCCGCGGCCTGATGCAGCCGAAGATGGCCGAGAAGATCGAGAAGTCCACGCGCAAGGAATTCGGAGAGGGCATCCCCGCCTTCGGCGCCGACGCGCTGCGCTTCACCTTCGCCTCGCTGGCCACGCACGGCCGCGACATCAAGTTCGACCTGGAGCGCGCTGGCGGCTACAAGGCCTTCGTCAACAAGCTGTGGAACGCCTCGCGCTTCGTGCTGATGAACCTCGGCGAAGATGCCCGTATCGCGCCCGTGCCCCCGGCGACCGAGGCGGAGCGCTGGATCCTCACCCGCCTGCGCGACACGCTGGCCATGGTGAAGGAACAGCTCGCCGCGTACCGCTTCGACCTCGCCGCGCAGGCGCTCTACGAGTTCACCTGGAACGAGTTCTGCGACTGGTTCCTCGAACTGTCCAAGCCCGCGCTGGCCGGCACCGACGCCGCCGCCATCGCCTCCACCCGCTACACGCTGGTCCACGTGCTGGAAACGCTGCTGCGCGCGCTGCATCCGATGATCCCCTTCGTCACCGAGGAAATCTGGCAGCACGTGCGTCCGCTGCTTGGTATCGAGGGCACCACGATCATGCTGCGCCCCTACCCGGAAGCCGCCGATATCGAAGGCGACGATGCCGCCACGGCCGAGATCGAATGGGTCAAGGGCGTGCTGACCGGCGTGCGTCGTATCCGTGCGGAAATGAACATCGCCCCGGGCAAAGTCATCCCGCTGCTGTTCGCGGACGGCGATGCGGCCGATCGCGCACGCGCCGCCAAGTTCGCTGCGCAGATCGCGTTCCTCGGCCGCGTGGAAACGCCTGTCTGGGTCGACGGTGAAGAACCTGCCGCAGCCGCCGCCGTGGTGGGCGGCATGCGTGCGTTGATCCCACTGGAAGGCCTGATCGACGTGGGTGCGGAGAAAGCGCGCCTGGCCAAGGAGATCGCACGCATCGAGGGTGAGGTGCGCAAGTGCGAAGGGAAGCTGGGCAATGCCAGTTTCGTCGCCAATGCGCCGGCCGAGGTGGTGGCGCAGGAGCGCCAGCGCATCGCCGACTGGACACGGCAGGCGGATGCGATGCGGGAACAGGCTAGGAAGCTGGGGGGTTGAGCGGCTGGCTCTAGGAGGGTTGGCTTTGGAGCGAGAGCCGGGAGCTTGGAGCAAGAGCCGGCGGCTTGGAGCAAGAGCCGGCGGGTTGAGCTTGCCCCGGTTTAATGGACACTCAAGTTATGGGATAGCAGCTTCGGTCGCCGCAGGCGATCGATAGCCGTTGGTCGAGTGTAAGCGCTGCCGGTTATAAAACACTTCGATGTATTCAAAAACCACGTGGCGTGCCTCCTCGATCGAGGCGTAGCGGCGTGGGGCTGCGATCTCGCACTTCAACGTACTGAAGAAGCTCTCAGCCACCGCGTTGTCCCAACACTCGCCGCGCCGGCTCATGCTTACCCGCATACCCAGTCGAGCGAGTTCGGCCTGATAGGCCGCGCTCGTGTACTGACTGCCCTGGTCGGAGTGATGGAGCACTCCCTGCGCCGAACCGCGCTGGCCTACGGCCATGCGCAAAGCCTGCAAGGGCAAGTCGGTATGCATAGTCGCAGCCGTTGCGTGGCCAATCACTCGCCGGGCGTACAGATCGATCACGACGGCCAGATACATTGGACCCTGTTGCGTGGCGAACTGTGTCATGTCCGTTACCCAGACCTGATCAGGCGCGGCCGTGGTGAAGCATCGATCAACATGGTTATCGGCCACCGCGGACACCGTGGCGGCCCGTCGTGATGCCTTGCTTGTACGCCAGCTGCGCCCGACGAGACCGCCCTGGCGCATCAAGCGGGCGGTCGCATGGCGCCCCAGGCTCAGCCCCTGCTCACGAGCCAGATGCCATAGCCGGGGACTGCCGTAAAGCCCTCGGCTGCGCTCATGCAACTGCTTCAGCTGCGCCAGGTGCTGGCGGTCACGAAGCACGCGGGGGCTCGGATGCTTTTGGCGATGCCGCCAGGCATAGAAGCTGTTGCGACCCACCTCGAGCAGCCGGCAGAGGACCACGATGGAGTACGACGCGCTCTCCGCTTCGATAAACCGGCATCTCAGCTCGATTCCTTGGCGAAGAACGCCGTCGCTTTTTTTAGGATGTCACGCTCCATCCGCAGGATCTCGTTCTCGCGTCGAAGCTGCTGTATCTCGGCCTGCTCGGCCGTCAGCGGAACGGCGGGGGGCGATCGCGAAGGCGCTCCAGAACCGGCTTGAACCTTCTCGATCCAGCGCCTGAAGACACTCTCGACCAGATCCAGGTCACGGCATACCCGAGACACCGGCTGACCTCGCTCAAGGACCAGGGCAACCGCGCCGGCCTTGAAATCAGGTGTGAACTGACGACGAATTCTTTTTGACATGGGACACCTCTGAACGAACCTTACGGCTCACGATGGGTGTCCATCAAATCCGGGCAAGCTCAGGTGCCACCCTCGTGGCCACGCCTGCGGCGACCCGTCAAGGAAAGGCCGCTCCGCGGCCGTATCTCTATTCCCCTTCGGGGCGGGTCGGGCTTCGCACGGGGATTTTCGATTCGCCATCCATGGCTCAGCGAAAATGGTCGGCCGTCCTGGCCGGCCCCCTTCGGGCCTTGTCCGTTCGATGCCCTCGCCTACGGCTACCGGCCCCGAGGGTGGCACCCGCCGGCTCTTTCCAGCACTGAGGTTGCGTGTGGGGAGAGCGAAGATCCGCGTTTCGCTTCGTTGCTGGGAACGCTCGCTTGCCTGCTTTGCATGGCATCGGTCGCCTTAGGTCTGTCCAGGGTTCGCGCACGTGCGTGCGCTCCTACCCCCCCAGCCGGCGGATCATGCGTTGGGTATTCCACGGCTTGCCCTACCCCTGGGGTAGGAGCCCACGATGTGGGCGAAAAGCCAACAAAGCGGCGACGCCATACCGTGCACGTCTGCGACCGCTCGCGTCACAACCCACCTCAATCTTGGAAAGAGCCGGCGGGTAGCCCCCTCGGGGCCGGTAGCCGCAGGCGAGGGATTCGAACGGAAAAAGCCCGAAGGGGGCCGGCCAGGACGGCCGGCCGTTTCCGCTGAGCCATGGATGGCGAATCGGAAACCTCCGTTCGAAGCCCGACCCGGGCCCGAAGGGCAATAGACAAACGGCCGCGGAGCGGCCTTTCCTTAGCGGGTCGCCGCAGGCGTGGCACCGAGGGGGCTACCCGCCGGCTCTTGCTCGAGGGGTTCGGCTTTACGGCTTTGCCGCTTTACCGCTTCGTTGGTTTTTCGCGCACATCGTGCGCTCCTACCCGCAAATCGTGCGGTCATGCCGGTACATCGCGCGGTCCTACATGTCGTGCTTGTTCACTTCGAAGCCGGCTTTTTTGTATTCGGTCCAGCGCGAGCGTGAGCCCTCGCGCTCGGCGGGATCCGCTGCGACCACCTCGAGCACGCGGTCGAACTGCCCTGGTGCGCAGACCTCGCGCAGGTTGATCACCATCGGCCGGTCGGCGGTTTCCACGCCGGGCGGCACGATCAGCACCGCGGTGTTGGCGTCATCGTCATCCCCCGCCAGTTGGTGGGGGATGAAGGCGTTCTCGTCGAACGCCCACAGGTATTCGTCGATGGCCTCGGCCTGCTCGAAGTCGCGGGTGAGGATCAGCGTCGGCTGCTGGGCTCCGAAGGCGCGCCGGGTCAGCTCGCAGACCAGCAGCAGGGGATCCTCGCGGAAACGCGGCTTGTCGATCAGGTAGAAGTCGGCGCGCGGCATGGGTGCGGGATCAGCCGGCCGCGGCGACGCGGTCGAGCAGCCACTGGGTCAGCAGCGGCACGGGACGGCCGGTGGCCATGCCCTTGCGGCCTTCGTCCCACGCGGTGCCGGCGATGTCGAGGTGGGCCCAGCGACGGCCCTCGGTGAAACGGGCCAGGAAGCAACCCGCCGTGATCGCACCGGCGTACTTGCCGCCGATGTTGGCCACGTCGGCGAAGCCGGAATCGAGCTGGCTCTGGTAGTCGTCCCACAGTGGCAGGCGCCAGGCGCGATCGAGCGTGGCCTCACCGGCCGCCAGCAGTTCGGCGGAGAGCGATTCGTCCTTGGTCATCAGGCCACTGGCATGCTTGCCCAGCGCGACGACGCAGGCGCCGGTGAGGGTGGCGGCGTCGATCATGGTGTGCGGGTCGAAGCGCTTGCCGGTGTAGGTCAGCGCGTCGCAGAGAATCAGACGACCTTCCGCGTCCGTGTTCAGCACCTCGATGGTGATGCCGGCCAGGCTGGTCAGCACATCGCCGGGGCGATAGCTGTCACCGTCCGGCATGTTCTCCACGGCTGGGACCACGCAGACCAGGTTGACCGCCAGCTTCAGCTTCACGGCGGCGACGAACGCGCCGAGTACGCCGGCGGCGCCGCACATGTCGAACTTCATTTCTTCCATACCCGGGCCCGGCTTGAGGCTGACGCCGCCCGTATCGAAGGTGATGCCCTTGCCGACGAACGCGTAGGGGCGCTCGCCTTCCTTGCCGCCGTTCCACTGCAGGATGACCAGGCGCGGGGCATTGGCCGAGCCGCGGGCCACGGCCAGCAGCGAGCCGAAGCCTTCACGCTCCATGTCGGCGCGATCGAGGGCTTCGAAGGTCACGCCTTCGTGGGCGTCGGCGAAGGCCTTGGCCTGGTCGGCGATGTAATCGGGGTTGCAGATGTTGGGCGGCAGGTTGCCCAGTTCCTTGGCGTAGCGCACGCCCTCGGCGATGGCGCGGGCCTCGGCCAGGCCGGCTTCGCCATCGGCGGGGCCGACCAGGGTCACCGAGGCCAGTTCGGGCACCGCCTTGTCGCGCGGCTTCACCGTGGCGGTGTAGCGGTAGGCGGCGTGATCGGTGGCCAGCGCGGCGACACGGACGCGCCAGGCGGCGTCGCGGCCGGGGACCTCGACCTCGGGCAACCAGCTGGTGGCCTCGGTGACCGGCAGGCGGCCCACGGCACGGGCGGCTTCCAGGGTGACGCGCTGGTAGCGGGCCGCGTCGAAGGTTTTCTGCGGGCCCAGGCCGACCACCAGCACGCGGGCGGCGGCGACGCCGGCCGGGTGCAGCAGCGTGACCAGGTTACCGACCTTGCCGGTGATGTCACCGGCCTCGACCAGGCGCTTGATCGCGCCCTGGGCCGCGGTGTCGATGCGCGCCGCGGCGCTGGTCAGGACACCGTTCTCGTAAACGCCGACCACCGCGACCGGGGTGGCGGTCGAGTCTGGAGCGCTGGAACCGAGGCTGAACTGAACTGACATAGCTAATCGTCCTGTAAAAGCCCGCCGGGGCCCGGACAGGCTAGACTTGAGGTTTGCCGGCCAGGACTGACGCGGCACGAACCGCCAATTCTACCAAATGCTCAGCATCCTCGACCGCTATTTCCTGCGTGAACTTGCCTACGGTGTCATAGCGACGGCCGTGGTCCTGCTCGTCATCTTCTCCGGTGGCGCCTTTGCCAACGTCCTGCAGAAGGTCGCCAACGGCAGTATCCAGCCCAGCGTGATGTTCGAGGTGCTGGGCCTGCAGATGGTCGACCTGCTCTCGACCCTGCTGCCGATGTCCGCCTTCCTGGGCACCCTGATCGCCCTGGGCCGCATGTA
Organism: Luteibacter sp. 9135; assembly: GCF_000745005.1. Taxonomy (NCBI): domain Bacteria; kingdom Pseudomonadati; phylum Pseudomonadota; class Gammaproteobacteria; order Lysobacterales; family Rhodanobacteraceae; genus Luteibacter; species Luteibacter sp. 9135. The sequence goes on from NZ_JQNB01000001.1 coordinate 170,360, forward strand.
CCGCGAAAGCGAGATGCACGTGCTGGCCTCGTCCGGCATGGGCCCCCGCGGCATGCTGCGCCCGGCCACCCTGCTGGCGGTGATGGCCACGCTGGTGGTGGGCACGGTGTCGCTGTGGCTCGGTCCCCTTTCCGCGCGCACGGCCGACCAGGTGATCGCCGCGGCCAACAAGTCCGTGATCGCCGCGGGCCTGGATGCCGGCCGCTTCACCGAGTTGCCGGGCAAGGGCGGCATCATCTTCGTCGACACGCTCAGCCGCGACGGCACGGTACTGGGCAAGACCTTCCTGGCTACCGACCGTACCGACGGCAACGGCAACCCGCAGGTACGCGTGGTCAGCGCCAAGAGCGGCCGCATGTACCAGGAAAGCGACGGCCAGAACCGCTTCCTCGCCCTCTACGACGGCTGGCAGTTCGAGGTGCCGCTGGCGGCCGACAACTGGCGGCGGATGAAATACGAGCGCAACGACGCCTCGCTGTCGTCTATCGTGGACGACGACGAGGATACGGACCCGGCCCACGAGTCCACCATGGCCCAGCTGTTCAAGGCCGGCACCCCGGAGGCCCTGGGCGAGCTGGTTTCGCGCTTCGCCGCTCCCGTCAGCACGCTGGTGCTGATGATGATGGTGCTGCCGATGTCCAAGCAGGCCCCGCGCGATGCCCGCTACGGGCGCCTGCTGATCGCGGTGCTGACCTACTTCCTCTACGTCATCTGGCAGCTGATCGCCCGCGCGCAGATCATCAAGGGCCACCTGCATACCTCGGTGCCGGTGTGGATACTGCACATCGTCGTGTTCGGCGTGGCCGCCTGGTATTTCTGGAAGCAGAACTCGCCGCGCCGCATCAAGGGAGCCGCCTGATGACCACCCTGACCGTCAAGCGCGCCGACCGCCTCATCGCCATGAGCGTGCTGGGCACCCTGCTGCTGGTATGGCTGGTGCTGGCCGGCTTCGATTCCCTGCTGCAGTTCGTCCGCCAGCTCGGCAACATCGGCAAGAACGGCTTTTCGCTGTACGACGCCATCGCCTACATCATGCTGACGCTGCCGCGTCGTCTCTACCAGATGTTCAGCAACGCCGCCCTCATCGGAGGCCTGCTCGGGCTGGGTGGCCTGGCCGCCACGGGCGAGCTCACCGCCCTGCGCGCCGCCGGCATGTCCAAGCTGCGTATCGCCGTCTCCGCCGCGGGCGTCATCGCCGTGCTGACCCTGGCCGTGGTGGTGATGGGCGAGACTGCCGCGCCCTACGGCGACCAGCATGCGCAGGCCATCCAGGTACGCATGCGCTCGAGCAACCTCGGCTCCACCAGCAGCGGCCTGTGGGCCCGCGACGCCGGCAAGATCATCAATGCGAAGTCGGCCATCGCCGTGCAGGATGGCGACCGCACCACGGTGAAACTGGTGGACGTGCGCGTCTACAGCTTCACGCCGGACGGCCAACTGTCGATCTTCTCGCACGGCGACAGCGCCACCCACGACGGCAACAAGTGGATCATGAGCAACGTCCGCACCACCACGCTGGACGACCAGGGCACCCACTCATCGCATGTGGACACGCAGACCTGGGCCTCGCGTCTGAATCCGCACGTGCTGGAGCAGTCGGTGATCCATCCCGAATACCTGTCCATGGCCGACCTGCGGCGCAACATCCGCTACCTGGACAACAACGGGCAGAACTCCGGCGTGTACGCCGTGGCGTTCTGGGGCCGCGCGCTGTTCGCGCTCAACACGCTGGTGCTGGTGCTTTGCGCCATGCCCTTCGCGTTCGGCTCGCTGCGCTCCGGCGGCCTGGGCAAACGACTGTTTATTGGCATCATCCTGGCCATCGGCTGGTATTTCCTGCAGGGCGCGATGGTGAACTTCGGCACGGTGTACGGCATGCCGCCACTGCTGGCCAACCTGCTGCCCACCACCTTGCTGGTGGTCGGTGCCCTCGCCTATTTCAGGCGCTTCGGTTAGCGCCTGACTGATCAGGACGCCGCGACCAGCGGTGCCCTGCATACACGCTCCAGCATCGCGGACAGGTCGTCGCCGCTCATGGGCTTGCGCAACAGGGCGTCCATGCCGGCCGCACGCACCGCGGCGGCTTCATCGCCGGCGGAGCGTGCCGTCACGGCGACAATCGGCAACGTGGCCAGCGCGTCGATGCGGCGGATCATCCGCGCCACCTGAAAGCCGTCGACGAGAGGCAGGTCCAGGTCCAGCAGCAGCACATCGTAGCGACCGGCCGAGACTTCGCTCATGGCGGCCAACCCGTCGCCCACCGCCGTCACGACGTGACCGCGGGCACGCAGCAGATTGGCGATGACCTCGCAGACCACGGCATCGTCCTCCACCAGAAGCACACGCCAGCCGGTGGTGTCGTTGCGCGCGGGCGATGCCGGCGCACACGCACGGCCCGCGCAGGCACAGGCCACCAGCGGCAGGCGTACCGTGAACCGGCTGCCGCGGCCGGGCTCGCTGACAACGTCGATGGTGCCTCCCATCAGCGTGGTCAGTTCGTGGCAGATCGCCAGGCCCAGGCCGGACCCGTCGGCACGCCGGGGCGTGTCGCCCTGCTCGAAGCGCGAGAACAGGCGCGCGCGCAATTCGGCTGACATGCCTGGCCCGGTGTCGGCGACGCTCAGGCACAAGCCGTCCCGATCCACTGCCACCTGCAACGACACGCCGCCTTCCGTAGTGAACTTCACCGCGTTGTTCACCAGGTTCTGCAGGATCTGGCGGAGACGAATGGTGTCGCCGCGCACGGCGGGCGGCACCGATGCCTCCACGCTGGCCGACAACGCCAGGCCTTTCTCGTGCGCCGCGGCGGCGGCAAGGGCCACCACTTCGTCCGCCACCGCGCGCAGCGACACGCACTCGGATTCGAGTACCAGGCGCCGCGCCTCGATCCGCGTGATGTCCAGCGCATCGTTGACCAGCCGCAGCAGGGTGTCGCCTGAGCGGCGCACCGCATCGACGTAACTGCGCTGCGCCTCGTCGAGTGGGGTGCGCGACAACAGTTCAGCCATGCCCAGCACGCCCGTCATCGGCGTACGGATCTCGTGGCCCAGGGTGGCCATGAAATCGGTCTTGGCCGCGTTCGCTTCCTCGGCCATGCGCCGCTGGTGTTCGGCGAGCCGCATGCGCATGCCCTGGCGCAGACGCTTTCGTGTGCCGCGGACGAGCACCAGCGCCATCACGACGGCGAGCGATACGTAGGCTGTCCACGCCCACCAGCGCAGCCAGGGCGGCGCCTCCACGAAAACGACCACCGAGGCAGGCAGTGCCGGGCTGAGTTCGTCACGCCCGGCGCCCGTGATAGCCACCGTGTAACGGCCCGGGGACAAACCATCCAGCGCGTGCTCGCCCTCCTTGCCGACGTGCATGACTGTGGATGTCGCACCGTGGCGCCATTCGAAACGCAGGTGATTGCGATCGGGTTCGACGAACGACAGCACCCGCGCGACGACGCGTGCGTCGCGGTCGTTCCAGCGCAGCCGCAACTCGCCGTTGTCCAGGGGCAAGGTTTCGCGAACACCCCCTCTCGACGCCGTGGCACCGAGCACCGCGATGGGCGGCCGCCGGATGTGGTCGCGCTGCCCGTCAGGACGAAAGCCCACCAGGCCACCCAGCGTGGCGCCATACATGCTGCCGTCGTCGAGCTGCACGGTGATGGCATGGGTGAACTCGCCGCTGGCCAGCCCGTCGGCCAGACCGAACGACCGGAACCGGCCATGACCGGGGTCGAACCGCCAGACCCCGGTCTGGCCATACAGCCACAGCCGCCCGGCGCGATCACGGCGCAGGTTGAGGATGTCGGCCGAGGGAAACCCGTCCGCGCCCCCGATGAGGCGATCACGTTCGGCCCGCGCGCCCTGCCAGCGGTAGTGCTCCAGCGCATCGGGGCGCACGATCCAGAATCCGTCTTCGTCGGGCTCGAAGGCGCTGATCCGGCCCATCGGCACCCCGTCGATGAACTGCATCCGTCCGCTGGCGCGGTCACGTCGGGCAAGCCCCGCCACGCTTGCCTGCCAGAGCACGCCATCGACGATGTCGATCTGCCGCGTATCCAGCCAGCCACGCGGCGAGCTCACGAAGACCAGCGGCACCGCGCGGCGCAGATCGGCGTCCACCTCGAACAGGCCCTGTCCCAGCGCCGCGACGATGACGCCGCCGCCGGGCGCCGCGACGATCGACGTCACGGGGCGATGGACGACCGACCGCAGCACCGGCCTGACTTTTCCGTGAGTCGCCACGGACAAACCGTCGACCGTACCGACGAGCAGGCGTCCTCCCGGCAGCGCCCACAACGACTGGATGCGCGGTGCGCCCAGTTCGAAGCCCTCGCCGGTGTGTCCGGTGGCGGGGTCGAAGCCACGGATCCAGCCGCGCAAGCCGCCGACCCATAGCCCACCGCCCTCGCGGGCCGCCACGGCGGTGACCGTGCGGCCGGGAAAGGTGTGCGCATCGGTGGCGACGTGGGTGAAACGGGTGAAGTCGTCCCACGACGGACCGAGGTAGGCCAGGCCACCATCGCTCAGGGCAAACCACAGGCCGTGCTCGCGATCTTCCAGCATGCCGCGCACCGTACGTCCCGGCAGGCCGCCCAGGGCCGTCCATGCGCCGGCCACCTCGTGCAGGCGATCGAAGCGGTCGAGCATCGACAGGCCCTGCGCCGCCGCGATCCAGAGGATGCCGTGGCTGTCGGCCAGCGTCGTATGAACAGCCGAGCCGGGCACGCGGCGATCGCGATACAGACGTCCATCGGCGCCGGGAAGAAACAGCCCGCGATCGGTAGCTACACGCATCTGCGCGCCGCTGCCGTGGATGCCCAGCACCGTGGGCGCGGCACCCTCGGCAAACGACACCGCATTGAACGTGCCGTTCGCCTCGCGCACGAAAAGTCCCCTGTCGCCGCCCACCCAGAGGCGCTCATCGGTCGACACATGGAGCGCATGCACCGCTATCCCTGCCCCTGACGACGCGACCGCCACCCGCTGCAGCCCGCCGCCGTCCGCGCGCATGCGATCCAGACCGCGGGAGGATCCGATCCAGACCAAGCCGTCCGGTGTCTGCGTGATGACATGCACCTCTTCGCCGGCCAGCCCTTCGCGCCAGTGCACGAAATGGCCGGTGGCCGGGTCGTAACGGCCCAGGCCCAGTTCCGGGCCCCCCATCCAGAGCCGGTCGTCGCGATCGACGAACAGGGAGGACAGGCCGCCGGTGGTCAACGGCTCGCCCTGTCCCGCGTCGATACGCGGGATGGTGAATGCTACGCCGTCGAAACGCGACAGCCCGGCGGCCGTGGCCACCCAGATGAAGCCGCGGGCGTCCTGCACCACCGCCTGCACCTTGCTGCTGGGCAGGCCTTCATGCAGGCCGTAGCTGCGGAATTGGGGCGTGGGGATCGGCGCCATCGTGGTGGCTGCCGCAAGGGGGGTGGCCCCACCGATGACGATGAAGGCGACGAGAATCCATCTCGTGAAAAGCGTGCGGTGCATACGCCGGGTTCCTGGTGCGATCCCGATCATGCCATGCACCTGCGGAAAGCTGTATGGCTTGACGCCGCACGGCGATGTAGGCATTCGCGTGGGCGCTTGCCTCTAGAATGGCCGCATGTCACGCCGATTGCGTCTACTCATCGCGGCTGTCGGGATCGTCGCACTCGCCTGGCTGCTGCTGGCCGCCTTCGACCGCGCGCTCGCGCTGGCCCAACGTTTCATGGGCTTGCCCGCGGGCATGCGCTGGCTGGTCGGCATGGGCATGATCGCCCTGGTGCTGGCCGGCATCGCAGCAGGCATCTGGTGGCTGCGACCACGCAAGCCACGTGGGCCGGTCGCCGCACCGGATCGCGCGTCCCTCGAAATGCGCCTGGCCGCCCTGCGCGACGCCGGCTCCGAGGTTGAGGAAATACGCAACGAACTCGGCGAGCTGGACCGTCGTCGCGCCAGCGAGCAGCTCTACATCGCCGTTTTCGGCGAAATCTCCACCGGCAAGTCCTCGCTGATCGCGGCACTGGTGCCCGGCGCGCAGCCCCGGCGCGACGCGCGCGGCGGCACCACACATGAGGTCGCCCATTACGAAGGCACGGCACCGCGTGGCGACACCTGGCTGCTGGCCGACGTGCCCGGTTCCGCGGAAGCGGGAGGCGACGCGCGCGAGCGCATGGCACGCGACGAGGCGCTCCGCGCCCACGCCGTGGTCTATGTCTGCGCCGGCGACCTCACCCGCACACAGGGCGACGAACTGCGCTGGCTGGGCGACTTCGGCAAGCCGCTGGTGCTGGCGGTGAACAAGGCCGACCAGTGGTCGGGCGTCGATCGCGAACGCGTGCTTCGGCACGTGCGCGACCAGGCCGGCGGCGTGCCCGATGCGGTGGTCGCGATCAGCGCGGGCGGTGAGGAACGTTTCACCCGTCGGCTGGCCGACGGCCGCAGCGAAGCGGTGACGCGCCAGCGCGTCCCGGACGTCGCGGCATTGCGGGACGCCATCGCGCGGCTGGTCGCCCCGGGCGCGCACGGGCTGGAGCCGCTGCGGGAAAACGCCGTGCTGGCGCGCATCCACGAGCTCACGGGCGAGCACGAGGCCCTTCATCGTGCCGCGGAGGCGGAACGCATCGTCACCCGCTACGCCCGGCGCGCGATCGTCGGCGCCATGGCAGCCGTCGCCCCGGGCACCGACCTGGTGATCCAGGGTGCGCTGGCCGCCGGCATGGTGCGCGCGCTGGCCGACCTGCACGGCGTCCGCGTGACCGATGTCGACATTGAGAACCTGCTGAAGCAGGCCCGGCTCACCCTGCGCACGGGTACCTCGGTGGTGCTGGCCGTGGCCGGCAATGCGCTGAAGGCGTTCCCGGGCCTGGGTACGCTGGGCGGAGGCGTGCTGCATGCGTTCGCCTACGCGTTGATCTTCGACAGCCTGGGCCGGGCGCTGGCGGCGACACTGGCCGAGCGTCAGGCGCTCGACCAGGCCGACGCCGGCGAGCGCATGCGCGAGCTGCTCGGCGACGCCAGCGGATCCCGGCTGCGCCGGCTGGCAGAGCTAACCGGCGAGGCCTTGCGAGGCATCGAGTGAACGATCTGTTCCCGGCAGCCGTACTGACAACCGGCCCGCGCTCGGCCACACTGCCCCCCTCGGCCGCCACGCGGTCCCGACCCGCTCCCGGCTCACTCATGCGCCCTATTCGTGCCCTTCCCTTGCTGCTTCTCGGTCTCGGCCCGCTGGCCGCCCATGCCGAAGCCACCGCCTACCGCATCGATCCGGTGCACAGCCAGGTGGTCTTCAATGTCGAGCACAACGGTTTCTCACGCTCGTTCGGCCGCCTGAGGGTCACCGACGGCACGATCCGCTTCGACCGGGACGACTGGTCGAAGTCGTCCGTGGACGCGACGATCGACCTGTCCTCGGTGGACATGGGCGATGCGGCCTGGGACAAGGCCGTACGCGGCAGCGCGCTGCTCGACAGCGACCGTGCGAAGACCGCCCGCTACGTCAGCGAGTCGGTGGAGAAGAAGAACGACGCGGAAGGCGTCGTCCACGGCAAGCTCACCCTGCGCGGCGTCACGCTGCCGCTGGACCTGCCCTTCCGCGTCAACCGGGTCGGCACCACCATCTACGGCATGCATACGGTGGCCGGCTTCTCGTCGTCGGTGATCCTCGACCGCACGCGATACGGCATGACCTCCAACGCGAACTCGATCGGCAACGACGTCACCGTGTGGCTGGAAATCGAAGCCATCCGTGGCGATGCGGCCGCTACCAGCGAAAAGGACAACACCCATGCCCCTGCGCAGTGACGCTACCCGCTGGAGCACCCTCGCCAAGACCTTCCACTGGCTCACGGCGCTGCTGATCCTGGGCAACGGCGCGTTCGCGTTCTGGATGGACGGCCTGAAGCCGTCGATGCGCAAGATCGACATGTTCGCGCTGCACAAGTCCATCGGCCTCACGGTGCTCGCGTTGTTCCTGCTGCGCCTGCTCTGGCGCGCGATCGACCGCCGTCCGCCCGACATGCCGGCACCGCGCTGGCAGCAGTTGGCCGCGCACGCGGTGCACGGTGTCCTTTACCTGCTCATCGCCGCCATCCCGCTTACCGGGTGGGCGTTCAACTCCGCCCACGGTTTTCCGCTGCAGTATTTCAAGCAGTTCAACCTGCCCGCGCTGGTAGAGAAGAACCCGGCCCTGTCCGACACGCTGGGCACCGTGCACGTGTGGCTGTTCTGGTTGCTGCTGGCCGTGCTGGTCGCCCATGTCGGCGGTGCATTGAAACACCACCTCCTCGACCGCGACGATACGCTCCGCCGCATGTTGCCCTTCGGCCGCGCAAAGCGCGGCATCCCCACCCCTCCCGGAGATACGCCATGACCCCGATGATCCGCCGCCTTGCCGTCCTCAGCCTGGCGCTTGCACTGCCGTTCGCCGCCTCCGCCGCGGATTACAAGGTCGGCCCGGGCAGCACGCTGGGCTTCAGCGGCAAGTTCCAGGGCCAGCAGTTCGACGGCACGTTCGGCAAGTTCGACGCGGCGATCAGCTACGACGCCGCCAACCTGGCCGCATCGCGGTTCGACGTGACGGTGGACATGGCCACGGCGAAAACCGGCGACGGCGATCGCGACGGCGCGCTGCCGGGCCCCGATTTCTTCGACGTGAAAAAGTTCGCGACGGCGCACTACGTCACCACCGGCTTCAGCAAGGATGCCAAGGGCGATGTCATCGCCAACGGCAACCTGACCCTGCACGGCGTCACCCGGCCGCTCGCCCTCAAGGTCGCGTTCTCGCCCAACGCCGGCGGTGCGCGCCTGTCGGTCACCGGTACGCTCAAGCGCCTCGACTTCGGCGTGGGCAGCGGCGACTACAAGGAAACCTCGACGATCGCCGACGAGGTGCTGGTCAACGGCTCGCTGAACCTGCAGCCGAAGTAAGCCGGCGTGACAGGCCTGCGCGATCGTCTCCGCGGCCTGGCCGGCCGTTTTCGCCAGCGTGCCGACACGGCGCCGGCGCCGGACGAACGCGGCGGCAGCGTGGCATCCAGCCTGCGCGGCCTGCTGGACGACCCGACCATTCCGCCCGCCGTGCGCGAAACCATGGCGGCGGATTTCCGCCGCGTCGAAACCATGCTCGATCGCCTGGAGCGCGAGGAACTGCACGTGGCCGTGTTCGGTCGCGTGTCGGCCGGCAAATCGGCGCTGGGCAACGCGCTGCTGGGCCGCGACGCGTTCACCGTCGGCGTCCTGCATGGCACCACCACCGAGGCGGACGTCGCGCGCCTGGACGAAGCCGCTAACGCGGGCCTGGTGCTGATCGACACGCCCGGCATCAACGAACTGGGCGGCGAAGCGCGGGAGACGCTGGCCTACGAAGTGGCGGAGGTCAGCGACCTCATCGTCTTCGTGGCCGACGGCGACCTCACCCGCGAGGAACGCGACGCGCTGCGGACGCTTGCCGCTACGCGCCGACCACTGCTCCTGGCCCTGAACAAGACCGACCGCTACAGCGACGACGAACGCGACGGTTTGCTGCAACGCCTGCGCGAGCATACCGACGGCCTGGTCAGGCGCGAGGACGTGATCGGCGTGGCCGCACACCCGGCCCCCCGCCGCATCGTGGAGGTGGATGCATCCGGCAGGGAGCACACCATCCAAGAGGCCGTGCCGGCCGACGTCACCGCCCTGAAGACGCGCCTGCTGGCCATCGCTGAACGCGAAGGCAAGACCCTGTCAGCGATCAACGCGGGCCTGTTCGCCGGGCGGCTGACCGACCAGATCAGCGAGCGCATCGCCGTCACGCGTCGCGACGTCGCCTCCGGCGTCATTCGCCAGTACTGCATCGCCAAGGCCGTGGCCGTGGCACTCAACCCCGTACCCGTCGCCGACCTGCTGCTGGCCGGCGGCCTGGACGCGGCGATGGTGGTGCAACTGGGTCGCGTCTACGGCCTGCCGCTCACCCGCAGCGAGTCCGGCCGACTGGTGGCGACCATCTCGCTGCAACTGGCAGCACTGATGAGCGCGGTCTGGGGCATGCAGCTGGCAGCCTCCGCGTTGAAGGGCGTCAGCGGCGGCATGTCGGTCGTCGTCACCGCCGCCGCGCAGGGCGCGCTGGGCTGGTACGCCACCGTGCTGATCGGCCGGGCCGCCGAGCACTACCTGGTGGCCGGCAAGTCCTGGGGCGAGCACGGTGCCAAGCGCGCCGTTGCCGATATCGTCGCGGGGCTGGATCGCGATTCCATCCTGCGCGAGGCCCGCGAGGAGATCATGAAGCGGCTTCGCGGGTAGTCGTCAGCCCGCGAAAGCCTTCACCGCCGCCACATCGAACGGCCAGCCCAGCTCGGCCCCATCGTCTCGCCGCAGCACCGGCACGCGCGCCCCGTAGCGCGCTTCCAGCGTCGCATCGTCGTCGATCCACACGGAAGCGAAGTCCGGGAACCGGGCCTGCGCCAGCACCTCGAGGGCCTGGTCGCACAGGTGGCAATCGTCGCGCTGGAATAGTGTGAAGAGGGACATGCGCAGGTGTATGGGGCCAGTGGCGTCGGGGCGTAGAATAGCCGGCTACCCCCATAGCCAACCTATCCAGCCATGGCAGTCAGCGTTTTCGACCTCTTCAAGATCGGCATCGGCCCCTCGTCCTCGCACACGGTGGGCCCCATGCGCGCGGGTGCGCGCTTCGCCGAACACTGGCTGGACGAGAAGGGCGTGCTCGATCGCGTCGTGCGCGTGCGCTGCGAGCTGTTCGGCTCGCTGGCGATGACCGGTCGCGGCCACGGTACGGACAAGGCCGTGTTGCTGGGTTTCGAGGGCGAATGGCCCGATCGCGTCGATCCGGACACCATTCCGGCCACGCTGGAGCGTATCCGCTCGTCGCGGCGCATCCGCCTGCTCGGCCGCCACGAGATCGCCTTCGACGAGAAGGTCGACCTGGTCTTCAACAAGCGACAGAAGCTCCCGTTCCATACCAACGGCATGCGTTTCTCGGCCTACGACGCCGAGGGCAACGAGCTGGCCACGCGCGATTACTACTCGGTCGGCGGCGGTTTCGTGGTCAATCCCGATGAAGCAGCCGAAGACCGCATCGTGGCCGACACCAGCGAGCAGCCCTATGCCTATTCCACGGGCGACCAGCTGCTGTCGCTGTGCAAGGAACACAACCTCACCATCGCCCAGCTGGTCGTCCGCAACGAGGGAATCTGGCGCCCCGAGGCGGAGACCCGCGCTGGCCTGCTGCGCATCTGGAAGGCCATGCAGGATTGCGTGGCGCGCGGCCTGCGCTCCCCCGGCGTGCTGCCGGGCGGCCTGAAGGTGAACCGCCGCGCCCCGGCCATGGCCGCCGAGCTGCGGGCCCAACCCGAAGCCGCGCTGCGCGACCCGCTCACCATCCTGGACTGGGTCAACCTCTACGCGCTGGCCGTGAACGAAGAGAACGCCGCCGGCGGCAGCGTGGTTACCGCGCCGACCAACGGTGCCGCCGGCATCGTCCCGGCCGTGCTGCACTACTACCGCCACTTCTGCCCCAGCGCCTCGGAAGACGGCATCGTCGAGTTCCTGCTCACCGCCGGGGCCATCGGCATCCTCTACAAGGAAAACGCCTCGATCTCCGGCGCCGAGGTGGGTTGCCAGGGCGAGGTGGGCGTGGCGTGCTCCATGGCGGCCGGCGGCCTGACCGCGGCCCTGGGTGGCAGCGTCACCCAGGTGGAGAACGCGGCCGAAATCGGCATGGAACACAATCTGGGCCTCACCTGCGACCCCATCGGCGGCCTGGTCCAGATTCCCTGCATCGAACGCAACGCCATGGGCGCGGTCAAGGCGATCAACGCCAGCCGCATGGCCCTGAAAAGCGACGGCAAGCACCACGTTTCGCTCGACAAAGTCATCGCCACCATGCGCGACACGGGGCGCGACATGAAGGACAAGTACAAGGAAACCTCCCGCGGCGGCCTGGCAGTCAACGTCATCGAATGCTGACGCCCCACCTGGGGCACGCAACACCACCGTAGGAGCGCACGATGTGCGCGATTCCGATGTGCGTGATCGCGATATGTCGGGTTGGGATAGGCCCTATGTGCGGTGCCGCAGGTGACCGCATCAGCGTGTGGGGCACACCCTCGGCAGCCGTTCGACGGTCTCGACGCGCACGGGCTCGTCCTCGCCCCACCAGTTGGCCACGGCGGTGTAGCAGATCCTCAGCTTGCCGCGGCGGGTGTCGAAACGCTGCTTGCTGGTGTACGCGAAGCACGACACCGAGGCCAGGTGGCCGAGCTCGCGCATCGTCATGGCGCAGCGCCGCACGGATGCCACCGGGTCTTCGCCAGGGTATAGCGTGAAGTAGAAACCCTTGGCGGTACGGTCGTAGGACTCCGAATCGATCAGCCGGCCCTTGTCGCTCCAGACCTCATCGGCTGCGGCAATGCCGCATGCCGTGAAGGCAAGCAACAACATGCCGCTGGCGACCACCATCGAACGCATCCGAACCCCTTTAGCCCTACCGCGTCGGCGAGTGTATATCGACGCGACGCCTTGTGTACCGGGATGAACGATGGCTGACAGGGGCGGCGCAGGCTGTCATGATCCGGCCCTTGTGCCGCCCTGGGGTGGTTTGTCCACCCCGTCCGACCGGAGTCTGTATGTCCAACCACCATATCCGCCGCGACGTCGGCGCCTTCGCCCTCATGCTGACCGGCCTGGGCTCGATCATCGGCTCGGGCTGGCTGTTCGGCGCCTGGCACGCTGCCCAACTGGCCGGCCCGGGTGCCGTCTACGCCTGGATCATCGGCGCCGTCATCATCCTGTTCATCGCGCTGACCTACGCGGAACTGGGTGCGATGTTCCCCGAATCCGGTGGCATGGTGCGCTACGGCCATTACTCCCACGGCTCACTGGTCGGCTTCATCGCCGGCTGGGCCAACTGGATCGCCATCGTCTCGGTGATCCCCGTGGAGGCCGAGGCCTCCGTCCAGTACATGGCCTCTTGGCCGTGGGAATGGGCGCAGTGGACCAAGGGCCTGTACGTGGTCACCGCCGGCCATGGCGAACTCACCCCGCCTGGCCTGGCCATCGCCGCCGTGCTGGTCGTGGTGTATTTCCTGCTGAACTTCTGGAGCGTGAAGCTGTTCGCCAAGAGCAACACGGCGATCACGGTCTTCAAGCTGGTCGTGCCTGCCGCCACCGGCATCGCGCTGATCTACACCAGCTACAACCCGGGCAACTTCCACATCGGCGCCCACGGCGGCAACCACGCGATCGACATCTCGTCGATCCTCACCGCCGTGGCCATCTCGGGTATCGTCTTCAGCTTCAACGGCTTCCAGAGCCCGGTGAACCTCGCCGGCGAAGCCCGCAACCCCGGCCGCAGCGTGCCCTTCGCCGTCATCGGCTCGATCCTGCTGGCTACCGTGGTCTACGTGCTGCTGCAGATCGCCTTCATCGGTGCCGTGCCGCCCGAGCAGCTGGGTAACGGCTGGGCCGGCCTCGAGTACGCCTCGCCGTTTGCGCAGCTCGCCACTGCGCTGATGATCAACTGGATGGCGATCCTGCTGTACGCGGACGCCTTCGTCAGCCCCAGCGGCACCGGCGCCACCTACACCGCCACCACGGCGCGCATGATCTACGCCATGGAGCGCAACGGCCAGTTGCCGAAGATATTCGGCCACATCAACCCGCGCTTCGGCATTCCCCGCCCGGCGATGTGGCTGAACCTGGTGGTGAGCTTCATCTTCCTGTTCTTCTTCCGCGGCTGGGGCACGCTGGCGGCGGTGATCTCGGTGTCCACGATCATCTCCTACCTGACCGGCCCGGTCAGCGTCATGACCCTGCGCCGCACCGCGCCGGAACTGAAGCGCCCCCTGCGCATCGCCGGCCTGCCCACCCTGGCCGCGCTGGCCTTCATCTTCGCCACCGAACTGCTGTACTGGGCGAAGTGGCCGCTCACCGGCGAGATCATCCTGCTGATGGTCGTCGCGCTGCCGATCTATTTCTACTACACCGCCAAGTCGGGCTGGGAAGACTTCCACCGCCACCTCAAGGGCGCCTGGTGGCTGATCGTCTACCTGCCGGTGCTCGCCCTTGTCTCCTGGGCTGGCAGCAAGACGTTCGGCGGACACGACTACCTCCCCTACGGCTATGACCTGGCCGTGGTCGCGGTCATCGGCGTGATCTTCTACTTCTGGGGCGTCGCGTCCGGCTGGCGTACGCCGATGGTCGAAGCCGCGCGCTTCCACCATGACGAAGATAGCGGCGGCGAACCCGTGCTCCCGCCCAGCGCCGACGAGGCCGGGCAAGTCACCGGCCGCCGGTAAACGAAAAACCGCCCTTCGGGGCTGTTTTTTTTGGTTCTTCGCGCATGACTGGGCCTGTCGCTAAGCCGGAGCCGAAGCCAGAACCGCCGTCGCTCGTACGGCTCGGCGAGGAGGCGCTGGGTGGTCACACTCTGCGCTCGGGCAGCGGCCGCAAGCGGCCGAACTCGCTCAGAGCGTAACCACCCAGCACCTCTGCGACGACAGAGGCAGCGGGAGTGGAAAAGCAAAGCGCTGGTGATCTCGGACGGGGCCACCCTGGAGATGCCGCTTCGGGCGATGCCGCGAGCGTCGCTTTCCCTACCCGGCACCTCAGTCGTCGGGGAGGTGTCGGGGGGTCATCCTCTGAGCGAGTTCGGCCGCTTGCGGCCGCTGCCCGAGCGCAGAGGGTGACCACCCGACGCCTCCTCCCGATACCGCACGAGAACCGACGCCTCTTCTCCGTATCGTACGAGCAGCAGGCGCATATCCCGTGCACCCCAATTATTACGTACAGACCTATAAGGCCAGCACATCGCCCAGCAGTGCCTGCGCCGTAATCTCCGGCCCCGCGCCCGGCCCCTGGATCACCAGCGGCGTGGCGTGATAACGCGTCGTGGTCAGGGCGAACTGGTTGTCCGTGCCGGAGAGCCGCGAGGCCGGATGGTCGAGGCCGACTTCGACCAGACCGACGCGCGCCCGGCCACGCTGGTTGAGGCGTGCCAGGTAGCGCAACACCTTGCCATTCGCCCTGGCCTGCTCATGCCGCAGCCGAAGCGGCTCGTCCAGTTCGTCCAGACGTTCGAGGAAGGTTTTCGTATCGACGCCACGCAGGGTCTCGGGCACCAGGCTTTCCACTTCCACCTCGTCGCTGCCGAGCGCGAAGCCCGCATTGCGGGCGATGATCAGCAGCTTGCGCGCCACGTCCTCGCCCGAAAGGTCCGAGCGCGGGTCCGGCTCGGTGAAGCCCAGGCGACGCGCGTCGGCCAGCAGCGACGAGAACGGGCGACTGCCGTCGTATTGGTTGAACAGCCACGACAGCGATCCCGAAAACACGCCCTCCAGGGTGAGCAGGCTGTCGCCACAGTTGCGCAGGCGGCGCAGCGTGGACAGCACGGGTAGCCCTGCGCCCACCGTGGCGGCATCCCCGTAGACGCTGCCGTTCGCCGTGGCGCCCTGCAAGGCGCGCCAGCCGGACAGCTGACCGCCGGCGAGCGCCTTGTTCGCAGTGACGACGTGGTAGCCGGCGGCCAGCCAGCCGGCGTGGCGGCCCGCCTCGATCGCGCATGCGGTGGCGTCGATCACCACCTTGCGCGGGGCACCCGTGGCGTCCAGGGCGGCCAGCAAGGGTGCATTCTCACGCCCGTCCCGGCCCTTGGCCAGGCAACCGGCGGCATCGCCCGGCAAGAGGCCGTCCGGTGCCGCGTGCTGGCGCTTCGAATTGGCCACGCCGACCAGGCGCAGCGACCGGGCTGCCGGCGTGGCGAGCAGGGTCAGCAAGGCGCGGCCGACCACACCGGTACCGAGCAACACGACCGCCGTGCGCGGCGCATCGGCCACGAGGGGAGCGGCGATCACGGCGCTCATGCGCCGACCTTGCGTTTCGAGGTGACCGAAGCGACGGCGGCGGCACGCGCCAGCGCGTCTTCAAGGTCGGCCAACAGATCGTCGCCGTCCTCGATACCGACCGACAGGCGCAGCAGGCTGTCCGAAATGCCGGCGACCTTGCGCGCTTCCGGTGCCATGGATGCGTGAGTCATCGACGCCGGATGCGCGACGAGGCTTTCGACGCCGCCCAGCGATTCGGCCAGGGAGAAGTAACGGAGCCCGTCGACGAAGGCTTCGATCGCGTCGGTGCCGCCGGCGATCTCGAAGCTGAGCATCGCGCCGAAACCCTTCTGCTGGCGCTGCGCCAGCGCGTGCCCCGGATGCGACGCGAGCCCCGGGTAGAACACGCGCGACACGGCGTCGTGCGCGTCCAGGCGTGCGGCAATGCGATGCGCATTCTCCTCGTGGGCACGCAGGCGCACGGCGAGCGTGCGCACGCCACGCAGGGTGAGGAAGCTGTCGAACGGCGAACCGGTCAGGCCGTTGCAGTTGCCCCACCACTTCAGCTGGTCGGCCACGGCCTGGTCGGCGGCGATCACCGCGCCACCGACCACGTCGCTGTGGCCGTTGATGTACTTCGTGGTCGAGTGGACGACGATGTCCGCACCCAGCTTCAGCGGCTGCTGCAGCGCTGGCGAAAGGAAGGTGTTGTCGACCACCACCAGCGCGCCGACGGCGTGCGCGGCCTGCGCGACGTGGCGCACGTCGGTGATGCGTAGCAAGGGATTCGAAGGCGTCTCGACCCACACCAGCGCCGGCTTCTCCGCGAGGCCGTCGGCCAGTGCGGTCGGCTCGGTGAAATCGACGAAACGGAGGCGGAAGCGTCCCTTCTTCGCCCAGGCGTCCAGCAGACGCCAGGTGCCGCCGTAGCAGTCGTGCGCGGCCAGCACCAGCGCACCGGACGGCACCAGCTCCAGGGCCAGCGCGACTGCCGACATGCCGCTGCCGGTGACGACGGCACCCGCGCCTTCTTCCAGTTCGGTCAGCGCTTCGCCGAGCAGGTCGCGGGTGGGGTTACCGCTGCGCGAGTAGTCGTAGGCGCGCTTGCGGCCAAAGCCCTCGAACGCGTAGTTGGTCGACAGGTGCAGCGGAGGCACGACGGCGCCGTGCTGGGTGTCGGATTCGATGCCGGCGCGGACGGCGCGGGTACACAGGCGGGATTCGTGGGTCATGGCTTAGCGGTCTCCGCGACAGTCGTTGAGTGCGTGACGCAGCACGGGAGCGAGCTGCACGGTTTCTTTGAGGAAGGCATCGTGGCCATAGGGGGAATCCACGACTTCGAGCGAGGCGGTACCGGCCAGCCGGTGCTGGAGCTCGCACAGATCGGCCAACGGCACCAGGCGATCGGACGGGAAACCGACCAGGGTGGTCGGGGTGGACACCCGCTCGGGGGCGATGTCGTGCAGGTCGATGGATTCAGAGAGCGCGAGGAACCGCTCGGGGTCGAAGCGCTCGACGAAGCGGCGCCCGGCATGTTCCAGGTAATCCTCCACCGGGAAATGGAAGCGGCCGTCGCGCAGTTCCGGGCCCGCGGCAAAACGGCGGGAGAACTCCTCGCTGCCGCGATACGTGGTCATGGCCAGCTGGCGGGCCAGGCCCAGGGCTTCGTCGACCTGGCCCGAGGCGATACCCAGGCGGACGATCCCGCGCTGCACGGAGCGCTGCGCCGTCGCCAGGGGGTGCGGGCGGTGTGCGCCGGCCAGCAGCACCAGCGAACGCAGCTTCTCGGGGTAGGCCGCCGCGAAGGCCAGACCGGTCATCGCACCGTAGGACGAGCCGACGAATGCATGCACGCGACCGATGCCCAGTTCATCGACCAGGGCGGCCAGGGCGGCGGCCTGGTCCTCGCTGGACACCGAGGCCACGTCGGCGCCCAGATCGTCCGGGGCCAGCCAGTCGATCGACAGCACGCGACAGGCCGCGAGGTCGATGGCGGCGCCGTGGCCGACCAGTTCCTGCCACCAGCCCGCTGCCCGCTCACGCCCAGTGCAGACGTCGCGGTCGGCCGAGATGCCGCCCTGGACGATCACGGTGGGCGCGTGGGGTGCACCGCACCAGAGGTAGCGGACATCCACCGCCACCGCCTCGCTGCCGTACTTCGGCTGGAAGGAGACCCGGCGCACGCCGCGCTGCTCGGTGAGGTCAGCGGCGCCACGCGGCGCGGCGACGGTGGCGGCCGTTTCGGGGAGGGAGATCACGGTGAGGGGCTCAGCGGGCATGTCGGATTCCTGCGTTCGGGATCGAGCCCTGCGGGAAAAGACGATATGCGGACTGGCAGCCACGGGTACGCGAAAGCGTGCCCGCAACGGACATCCCATCTATCGGCTGACGTGACTGGCACGTCCCGCAGGAGTTGGCACCGTCGCGGAAATCCGCAGGTTGCCCCGGCTTCAAAGGGCCTGTCCCTCAGCCGGTCTCGATGAGTGAAACCGACGATACGCCTGCACACGATGACTGTCAACAGCCGTTTAGACGTCCAGATGTCCAGACATCCATTCCGGTGAAAACTTGCGGATCGCACCACGCAGCCGTTGCCACCCATGCCCTCCGACCAACCACGCCGAAGGAAAAACCGAACGGAACCACCCCACGGGCAGCCCGGACATACCGAACGGCTGGCCGCGCGCGGCCGCTTGGCGCCGGGCGGGACGCCGGGCCGACGATCGCCAGCGGGCAGGCCGCGGCCCGTGCGGGCGCCCCCTGCGGACGGCCCCACCGCTGCCTGGCCCGGCGCCTCCGCCCGGAACCCCTGCTAGAATCGGCGGTTAGCCTCCACAGCGACCCCGACCATGTCCGCACACCTCACCGAAACCCGCCGCCGGCGCAGCTTCGCCATCGTCAGCCACCCCGACGCCGGCAAGACGACGCTGACCGAGAAGATCCTGCTGTTCGGCGGCGCGATCCAGATGGCCGGCTCGGTGAAGAGCCGCAAGGCGGCCCGGCATGCCACGTCCGACTGGATGGCGCTGGAAAAGGAGCGCGGCATCTCGGTGACATCCTCGGTCATGCAGTTCCCGTACGAGGACGCCATCGTCAACCTGCTCGACACGCCGGGACACGCGGACTTCTCCGAGGACACCTACCGCGTGCTGACCGCGGTCGATTCCGCGCTGATGGTCATCGACTGCGCGAAAGGCGTCGAGGAACGCACGATCAAGCTCATGGAAGTGTGCCGCCTGCGCGACACGCCCATCATGACCTTCATCAACAAGCTCGACCGCGAAGGTCGTTCACCGATCGATCTGCTCGACGAAGTGGAATCGGTGCTCGGCATCGCCTGCGCTCCCGTGACCTGGCCTATCGGCATGGGCTCGCGCCT
Organism: Luteibacter sp. 9135; assembly: GCF_000745005.1. Taxonomy (NCBI): domain Bacteria; kingdom Pseudomonadati; phylum Pseudomonadota; class Gammaproteobacteria; order Lysobacterales; family Rhodanobacteraceae; genus Luteibacter; species Luteibacter sp. 9135. Next base: position 189,526 of record NZ_JQNB01000001.1, read on the forward strand.
GAAGGGCGTGTACCACGTGGTGCTGGACGAAGTGCACGTGTTCGAGCCGGGCAAGAACTTCACGCGCCAGGATTCCACCATCTTCAAGGGGCTGGACGATCCCGGCCTCGCATCCACCATCGGCCAGGCCGCACTCGACGAACTGCGCGAGGAACTGGAACTGGTCATGGGCGCGTCCAACCCGTTCGACATCGACGCCTATCTCGCCGGCAAGCAGACGCCCGTGTTCTTCGGCTCCGCGGTCAACAACTTCGGCGTGCAGCTGCTGCTCGATTTCTTCGTCGAACACGCACCGTCGCCGCGTAGCCGCAACACGCTCACCCGTGAGGTCAAGCCCGAGGAAGAAAAACTCACCGGCTTCGTCTTCAAGATCCAGGCGAACATGGACCCGGCCCACCGCGACCGCGTGGCCTTCATGCGCGTGTGCTCGGGCACCTACACCGCCGGCATGAAAATGCAGCAGACGCGCACCGGCAAGGAGGTGCGGATCGCCAACGCGCTCACCTTCATGGCGTCGGACCGCGAGATCGTCGAGCGCGCCTACCCGGGCGACGTGATCGGCCTGCACAACCACGGCACCATCACCATCGGTGACACCTTCACTGAAGGCGAACCACTGTCGTTCACCGGCATCCCCAACTTCGCGCCGGAGCTGTTCCGTCGTGCGCGCCTGCGCGATCCGATGAAGATGAAGGCCCTGCAGAAGGGCCTGGCCCAGTTGTCCGAGGAAGGCGCCACGCAGTTCTTCCGCCCGCTGATGTCCAACGACCTGATCCTCGGCGCGGTGGGCGTGCTGCAGTTCGACGTGGTGGCCTACCGGCTAAAGGACGAATACAACGTCGACTCGTCCTTCGAGCAGGTCGGCGTGGCCACGGCTCGCTGGATCCACTGCGACGACGCGAAGAAACTCGAGGAATTCCGCGAGAAGAACGCCGGCAACCTGGCCATCGACGCCGCGGGGGAATTGGTCTATCTCGCCCCCACCCGGGTCAACCTGCAGCTGGCCCAGGAACGCTGGCCCGGCGTGCGCTTCTCGGCCACGCGCGAGCACGCCGCCTCGATCGAGATGTGATCCTCAGACCGGCGAGGGGTGCAGGAAGCGGTGCACGGCCTGCACCACCACCGAGCCCTCGCCCACGCCGGAGGCAACCCGCTTGACCGACCCCGAGCGGACATCCCCTACGGCGAACACGCCGCGCAGGGTGGTCGCATAAGGCGACGGCGTGGCGTAACCGTCGGCGTCCCGGCCCGTCAGCACGAAGCCTTTGCGATCGAGGTCGAGGCAGCCGCCCAGCCACGCCGTGTTGGGCTCGGCACCGATCATCACGAACAGCGCACCGACCTTCCGGCGGGTCTGCGTGCCGTCGTTGCAGACCCAGCCCACCTCGCGCAGGGACGTATCGCCATCGAGGTGATCGACCTTGCAGTGCGTGTGCAGCGTAATGCGCGGCGATTGCGCGATACGTTGGACCAGGTAGTCCGACATCGTCGCCGCCAGCCCGCTGCCGCGCACCAGCACATGCACGTGCGCCACCGTGCGCGCGAGGAACACCGCCGCCTGCCCCGCGCTGTTGCCGCCACCGACTACCACGACCTCGGCACCCGCGCACAGCGTGGCTTCCATCGCCGTGGCGGCATAGTGGATGCCCTGTCCTTCGAACCGCTCGTAGTCGGCGGTATCCAGCTTGCGGTAACGCGCCCCCGTGGCGATGACCACGGACCGTGCCGATACCACCATGCCGTCGTCAAGGGTGAGCCGGAACGGATGGGTCGAGCAGTCCATGGCCTGGACCGAGCGCGCGACAGCCATGTGGGCGCCGAACTTCATGGCCTGCACCTGGGCGCGGCCCGCCAGCGCCTGGCCGGAAATGCCGGTGGGAAAGCCCAGGTAGTTCTCGATCTTCGAACTGGTACCCGCCTGCCCGCCGGGAGCCAGCGCCTCGAGCACCAGCGTATCCAGGCCCTCGGACGCCGCGTAGACGGCGGCCGCAAGACCGGCGGGACCCGCGCCGATCACCGCCACGTCATGCACGTGGTCGCTGTCCAGCGGGATGGTGATGCCCAGGTGGTCCGCCAACTGCACCGTGGTCGGACACTTCAGCACCTGCCGGTCGGGCATGATGACCACGGGGCATTCGGCCGGGTGCAGGCCGAAACCGTCGATCAGGTGGCGCACGTCGTCGTCCACGTCGGTGTCCAGCAATCGGTAGGGATAACCGTTGCGGATGAGGAAGCTGCGCAGCCGCACCGTATCCGCGGCATGCGCCGAACCGGCCAGGGTGACGCCACCCTGCCCCGACTGGATGAGGCCCACGCGGCGCAGGATGAAGGCACGCATGATGATCTCGCCGATGTCCGGCTCGCCGGACACCAGCTTGCGGAACTGAGCGGGATCGAGCCTGACCAGACGGGTATCCGCGCCGGTGCGGCCATTGACCATGGTCTGGCGTTCACTGAACAGGTCCACTTCGCCGGTGAACTGCTTCGGGCCGTGCACCACGATGATGTCCGGCGTGCCGTCCTCGTGCACGTCGTAGACCTCGATGCAGCCCTCCAGCACGAAGAAGTAATCCACGTGCCGCTGCCCCCGCTCGAACAACACGGTGCCCGCGGGCAGGGCCTCTTCCGCGCCATAGCCGACCAGCCGTGCGGTCATCTCGTCGTCTAGGTGGGGGAAGGTCTGCTCGCGACGCTGCGAGGGGCTGGACGGATCGTGTTCGGGCGGGATGGCCATGCGGCGGGTTCCAGGAGGAACGATCGGGTATCGGAACGCCATCATGCCTGCGTAGACTGCCGTCGAATACCAGTCACGAGCCCCGCCATGTCCCTGCCGCCCGACCGCGCCGCCCACCCCGCCCTGCCAATGCGCCTGCTGCGCTCGCCGCTGGGTCGGATCGTGGCGTTCGTCGTCACACTGACCGTGCTCGGCTTCATCGCCGGCCACATCTACGCCGGCGTCGGCCTGCCGCGCGGCAGGCTGCCCTTCGACCAGGTCACGCCCCTGATCGAGGCCTTCCGGCTGCTGCCGGTCGTGCTCGCGTACTGGATGCTGGTGCGGACGATCGAGGAACGGCGGATCGACGAACTGGCGCCACGCAAGGCCATACCGCACCTGGCGCTGGGCCTGCTCGGCGGCGCCTTGCTCTTTTCGCTGGTGGTCGGCGCGCTCTATGCGCTGGGCGCGTTCGTCGTGGACGGCGTGAACCACGACGTGGCCTGGCTCGGCCCGATCCTGGTGACCGGCGTCGGCGCCGGGGTGGGCGAGGAGATCATCAGCCGCGGCGTGCTGTTCCGCATCGTCGAGGAAGGATTGGGCACCTGGGTGTCGCTGCTGGTCTCGGCTGCGTTCTTCGGCGGCGCGCACGCCTGGAACCCCGGCGCCACCGCATGGAGCGCCATAGCCATCGCGCTGGAAGCCGGGCTGCTGTTCGGGCTGCTCTACAACCTGACCCGCTCGCTGTGGCTGTGCATGGGCGTGCATGCGGCCTGGAACATCGCCCAGGGGCCGTTCTACGGCATCCCCGTGTCCGGCTTCCAGCAGCGCGGCCTGCTCGCCTCGCACATGCAGGGACCCGACTGGCTCACGGGCGGCAGCTTCGGCGCGGAAGCCTCCGTGGTGGCGCTGTGCATCTGTTCGATCGCCACCGCCGTATGTCTTGCCGTGGCGATCCGCCGCGGCACGCTGGTACCCCCGCCGTGGCGCCGCCGGGCCCCGCCTTCAGTCGTGTGACCTGTAGCCGATAATCTGCACGACGCCATGGAAGCCCGGCACGGTTGGGTGTACTACCTTAACGGGCCAGCACGTCATCCCTCCGCCCTCCTATCGGTCCTTGCATGTCATCCCAAGAAAAGCAGCGCACCTGGCTGGCCGACCAGCCCCTCCAGCGGAAGATCGTCTTCGCCATCGGCGCGCTGCTGGCCCTGTTCGTGGCGTCCAGCATCGCCAACCTGGTGTCCTTGCACCGGGAGAACGACACCCGTGCCTGGTCGACGCACACTTACGTGGTGCTGCTCACCCTGGCCGAGGTGGACGACGATGCCCAGGCCCGCCAGGTGGCCGCGCGCGGTTTCATGCTCAGCCAGAGCGATAACGAGTGGGCCGACTTCGAGCAGGCCGACCGGGACCTGGGCAAGCATCTTGCCCAGGTACGCCAGCTCACGGCGGACAACCCACTCCAGCAGGCGCGGCTGGACCGTGTGCAGGAGATGCTCGACCGCTGGAAGGCGGAAGCCGTGCGGCTCGGGCTGGAGCCGATGCGGGCCATCGGTGCGGCGGTCACGCCCGAGGCCGCGTTCGCAAGGGACGGCATTCGTCGTGAGTATTTCGCGCGGCGCACCGTATTGATGAGCGACATCCGCAAGATGGTCGACGAGATGTCCTCGACCGAGCGCGCTTTGCTCGAAAGGCGCAACGGTGCGCTGGACGACATACTCACGGCGACGCTCTACATCGATATCGTTTCCCTCGTGGTCTGCCTGCTGTTCGGCATGGCGGTCATCGCCATGACCTTCCGCCTGATCACGCGCCCCATCGTCCGCATGACCGAGCTGATGACCCGGCTGGCCGCCCACGACCATGCCATCGAGGTGCGCCAGCTGGCCCGCCGCGACGAGATCGGCGAGATCGCCCGGGCGCTGCAGGTGTTCAAGGAGATGTCGATCGAGACGGCCGGCCAGAACTGGCTGAAGTCGGCGGTCACCGCGATCTCCAACCGGCTGCAGGTGGCCACCACGTACAGGCAGTTCGCCGACACCCTGCTCGCCGAACTGGTGCCCACGTTGAAGGCGGGGGTCGGTGTGTTCTACGTGTTCCGCGAAGACACCTCCACGCTGGAGATGCTGGGCAGCTACGGCTTCCGCCAGCGTCGCCATGTCACCACCGAGTACGCGCTGGGCGAAGGCTTGGTCGGCCAGGCGGCGCTCGGGCGGCAGCCCATCGTGTTGCAGGATGTGCCGGACGACTACACGCGCATCCATTCGGGCACGGGCGAAGCGTCGCCGCGCAGCGTGGTAATGATGCCCGTGCTGTCCCGCAACAACCTGCTGGGCGTGCTGGAAATCGCCAGCTTCGATCACCTTTCGCCGATCCAGCAGCGCCTGCTGGACGAGCTGATGCCAATCGTCGCGCTGTCGCTGGAAAACCTGTCCCGCGCCCTGCGCACCAGCACCCTGCTGGAACACACCCAGACCCAGGCCGACGAACTGCGCGCGTCGGAGGAAGCCCTGCGCTCGCAGCAGGAAGACCTGCGCACGACCAACGACGAGCTGAAAGCCAGGACCAACGAGTTGCAGGAACAGTCGCAGCGACTGGTCGCCTCCGAGGAGGAACTTCGCGTGCAGACGGAGGAGCTGCACGCGTCCAACGAGGAGCTGCGCGAAAAGGGCGTGACCCTCAACCAGCAAAAGGACGCATTGCAGGCCCTGCAGCACGAGACTCAGGAAAAGGCCGAGGAACTGGCCCGCGCCAGCCAGTACAAGTCGGAATTCCTGGCCAACATGTCGCACGAGTTGCGCACGCCGCTGAACAGCCTGCTGATCCTCTCGCGCAGCCTGGCCGACAACGACGAGGACAACCTCACCGGCGAGCAGGTGGAATCGGCGCGGATCATCCACGATGCCGGCTCCAACCTGCTGCGACTCATCAACGACATCCTCGACCTGTCCAAGGTGGAGGCCGGCAAGATGGAACTGATGGTCGACACGTTCCCGATCGCGGACCTGGCGCGAACGCTCGGCCGTACCTTCAACCACGTCGCCCAGGAAAAGAAACTGGCGTTCGTCGTGGACGTGGCACCCGACCTGCCAGCGACCATCCGCACCGACGGCGCCAAGCTGGAACAGGTGGCCAACAACCTGCTCAGCAACGCGTTCAAGTTCACCTCCAGCGGAACGGTGGCACTGCGCATCTCGCGGCCGGCGCCCGATGCATCGCTGCCGGCGGGCCTCGACGCCACCCAGGCCATCGCCATCGCCGTGACGGACTCCGGCATCGGCATTCCGGCGGACAAGTTCCAGCGGGTGTTCCATGCCTTCGAACAGGTGGATGCCAGCACCAGCCGCCAGTACGGCGGCACCGGCCTGGGCCTGGCCATCTCGCGCCGCATCGCCGAACTGCTCGGCGGAGACATCACGCTGGTCAGCGAGCCGGGCAAGGGCAGCACCTTCACCATCCTGCTGCCCGAGACGGCGCCCGACACCGGCGTCGTGGCGGAGCCCGTCCCGCGACAGCAGGCCGCGGCCGAGGCCACGCTGCCGCTGTCGCCGGGGTTGCTCGCCGAACACATCGACGACGACCGTCGTGCGATCAACCCCGGTGACACCACCATCCTGGTGGTGGAAGACGACCCGGCGTTCGCGCGAATCCTCGCCGACATGATCCACCGCAAGGGGCACCGTGTGCTCGCCGCCGCCGATGGCGAAACCGGTCTCGCGCTGGCGAAGCAATATCGTCCCACCGGTATCCTGCTCGACGTGATGCTGCCGGGCATGGACGGCTGGACGGTGATCGAGCGACTGAAGGGCGATGTGGCCACGCGGCACATCCCCGTGCATTTCATCTCCGCCACGGACGATGCCTCGCGCGGCCTCGAACTGGGCGCGGTCGGCTTCCTGACCAAGCCGGTCAGCCGTGAGTCGATCGGAGACGCCTTCGACCGCCTGCTCCACTTTGCCGAAGGCCGCACGCGCCACCTGCTGGTCGTGGACGACGACGCCAGCGCGCGCGCCGCGGTGCGTACGCTGCTCAAGGACGACATGGTGATCATCGAGGAAGCCGCCTCCGGTGAGGAAGCGCTCTCGAAGACCGGCGACACGCCCTACGATTGCATCGTCCTGGACCTGGGCCTGCCTGGCATGTCCGGCATCGAATTCCTCGAGAGGCTGTCGCGCAGCGGGAATACCCCACCGGTGGTGGTGTATTCCGGCCGCGACCTCAGCCGCGAGGAGAGCATGAAGATCCGCCAGTACACCGACAGCATCGTGGTCAAGGGCGCCCGCTCGCCGGACCGCCTGCTCGACGAGGTCAGCCTGTTCCTGCATTCCATCCGGCACGGCGGCAGCGCGCGCAGCGAGGCGACCTCGGCCGCGGGCGGCGTCGACGAGGCCGACCTGCGCGGCCGCCGCTTGCTGCTGGTGGACGACGACATGCGCAACCTGTTCGCGCTGTCCAAGGTGCTGCGGGCCAAGGGCGTCGATGTGGTGATGGCCCAGGACGGCCAGAAGGCCCTCGACACACTGGACAAGGACACCGGCCTCGAGCTCGTGCTGATGGACATCATGATGCCGGTGATGGACGGCTACGAGACCATGCGTTCCATCCGTGCCCGGCCCGCGGTGGCCAAGGTGCCGATCATCGCGCTGACCGCCAAGGCCATGCGCGGCGATCGCGAGAAGTGCCTCGAAGCCGGCGCCAACGACTACCTGTCCAAGCCGATCGACGTGGACCGCCTGCTGTCGATGATCCGCGTGTGGCTGCCACCCCGTGCCTGACATGGATATCGAGGACATCGAGATCCAGCTGTTCGTGCGCGCCATGCAGTTGCGCCACGGGCACGACTTCAGCGAGTACGCCCCCGCGTCGCTGAAGCGTCGCGTGCAGCAGCTGGTGCGCACGCACGACACCGGCAGCATCAGCGAACTCAACCGCCGCCTCCTGCACGAGCCGGGTTTCCTGGCCAAGGCCATCGAGGGACTGTCGGTACCCGTGTCGGAGATGTTCCGCGACCCTGCCGTGTTCCGCGTGCTGCGCGACAAGGTCTTCCCGGTGCTGGCCTCCTACCCGGAAATCAACATCTGGCAGGCCGGCTGCGCGTACGGGCAGGAGGTGTACTCGCTGGCCATCCTGCTCGAGGAAGCCGGCCTGTACGAGCGCTCGCGCATCTACGCCACCGACTTCAACGACGCGGCGCTGGTCACCGCCGGCGAAGGCATCTACGCCACGCGCGAGGCGCGCGACTGGTCGCGCAACTACATGGAGGCCGGCGGCCAGCGCTCGTTGAGCGACTACTACAGCGCCCGCTACGACTTCATCAAGCTCGACGGCCGCCTGCGTCGTAACGTCACCTTCTTCAACCACAACCTCGTTACCGACGAGGTGTTCTGCGAGGCCCACCTCATCCTGTGCCGGAACGTGCTGATCTACTTCACCAACACCCTCCAGGACCGCACGCTGGGCCTGTTCCGCGACAGCCTGGTGCGCGGTGGCTTTCTTTGCCTGGGCACGCGGGAGAATATCGATTTCTCGCCCTCGGCCGCCGGTTTCTCCGACATCGACCATGGCCTGCGCGTGTACCAGGCGGGCGGTAACGGTGCCAGGCCACTGGCCCGATGAGCACCTACCAGGCCATCGTCATGGGCTGTAGCGCCGGAGGCCTGTCGGCCCTGCAGCGCGTGTTGCCCGGGCTGGACAAGCGGCTGGCCGTGCCGGTGGTGCTGTGCTGCCATACCGGCTCGTCCGACGTCTCGCTGCTGGTCGAACTGCTGGCGCGGATCAGCCCGCTGCCGGTGGTCGAGGCGCAGGAGCGCGCGCCGGTGGACCCGGGCGTGGTGCATGTCGCCCCGGCGGGATATCACCTGCTGGTCGAGCCCAACCTGCACTTTTCCCTCAGCATCGACGCCAAGGTGGCCTATGCGCGCCCTTCGATCGACGTATTGTTCGAGACGGCAGCGGACGCCTGGTACGACACCCTGGTGGCGGTCCTGATGACCGGGGCCAATTCCGATGGCGCGAACGGGCTTGCCGCCGTGCGTCGCGTCGGCGGTTACGCCATCGTGCAGGACCCCGCCACGGCGGAAGCACGCGCCATGCCCCTCGCCGGCCTCGAACGTGCCGGCGCCGATGCCTGCCTCGATCTCGACGCTATCGCCGAGCGACTCAACCAACTGTGCCTGCCATGAAGCCGACCCGCCCCAAGATCCTCGTCGTCGACGATACCCCCGCCAACCTGGTTGCCATGCGTCGCCTGCTGGCCCGTGCGGAGGCCGACGTGTTCGAGGCCACCAGCGGCAACGAGGCGCTGGCGCTGTGCCTGGATCACCGTTTCGCGCTGGTGCTGCTGGACGTGAACATGCCGGAGATGGACGGTTTCGAGGTGGCGGAGCTGATCTCGGAGAACGATCACCTCAGCGAGACGCCGATCATCTTCGTCACCGCCGCCTACGCAGACGACATCAACCGCATCAAGGGATATTCGGCCGGTGCGGTGGACTACATCGCCAAGCCGATCAACGACGTGATCCTGCAGTCGAAGGTGAAGATCTTCCTCGAACTGTATCGCGCACGCGCATTGCTCCAGGATGCGCTGGACGAGCTGTCCACGCGCAACCGGCAGTTGACCGACGAAGTGGCCGAGCGTGCCCGTATGGAGCAACTGGTTCGCCACCAGGCCACGCACGACGCACTTACCGGACTGCCCAACCGGCTGCTGTTCCGCGAACGGCTGGAAGGCACCATTGCCGAAGGCAATAGTGGCGGCACGACATTCGCCCTGGCCTATATCGACATCGACGGCTTCAAGGCGGTCAACGACGGGCATGGCCATGCCGCGGGCGACGAACTGCTCAAGGCCATCGCCCTGCGCATCGATGCACGCACGCGCGGCACGGATACCGTCGCACGGCTGGGCGGCGACGAATTCGCCGTGCTGCTGCACGACACCGGCGACACCACCGGCGCCCTGGCGCGTTGCCAGGCGCTGTGCGATGCCATTGCCGAGCCCTATACGCTCACCGTCGGCGACGTGCGCCTCCCGGCGCGCATCGGCGCCAGTATCGGCGTTACCCTGTTCCACCCGGGCGAGGCCTACGACGAGATCGTCGCCATCGCCGACGGTGCGATGTACGAGGCCAAGCGCAGCGGCAAGAACCGCTGCGTGATGGCCTGACTACGGCGCCTCACGCCGATGTCGCATCGCGCCTGCCGCGCGGTGCGAGCGTGGCCAGGAAGGCTTCCAGTACGGCACCGCGGTAGCGCTGCCGGTGCAGCAACAGCGTCAGTGTGCGCCGCAGGTCGAGGAACGGCGTGGGCAACACCACCAGGCGCCCTGTGGCCCGCGCATCGGCGATCGCCACCTCGGGCAGGCAGGCGATGCCGAGCCCCGCGATGACGGCCTGCTTGATCGCCTCGGCCTGGTCCAGTTCGAGCACGGTACGCCCTTCGGGCAGTTCGGCCAGCGCCCGTTCGCTCAGGGCGCGCGTGGCCGAGCCGCGCTCGCGCAGCACCCAGCGCTCGCCGGCGAAATCCTCGCGGCGCAACCGATTCTTCCCTGCCAGAGGATGTTCCGGACGTGCGCACACGACCAGCCGGTCATCGCGCCAGGGCCACGCCTCGATGGCCGCGTGCGTCACCGGACCTTCCACGCAGCCGATGTCGAAGTCGTGGTCGAGTACGCCCTGCGCGATGCGCGCCGTATTGGCGACGCCCAGGCGGAGGGCGATGCCGGGATGGATCGCAGTGAAGGGCCCGAGCAGCTCTCCGACCAGGTAGTTGCCCACGGTGTTGCTCGCCCCGATGCCCAGCTCGCCGGCGAGTTCGGCTACGTCGCCGGCGGCGCGCCGGCCGAACTCCGCGTGGCGTTCCACCAGTTCCTGGGCCAGGGGCAGCAGCTCGCGGCCACGATCGTTGATCCGCAGGCGGCCGCGCTCGCGCGCGAACAGCGCGGCGCCGAGCTGCCGCTCCAGCTCGGCCAGCGCCATGCTGGCCGCTGGCTGGCTGAGGAACAGGCGCCCGGCGGCCGCGCGAACGCTGCCGGAAAGAGCGATGGCGACGAATACCTGTAGCTGGCGCGGACTGATCGCTTGCATAAGCCTCACTTATACCCCCGATAAGGCATTTTCAATATTCTTATCGAAACAGCAACGGGACAATGCGGGCCAGTCCAGGAGTCATCTCTATGCCAGTCCGTTCCGCCACCACCCCGTCGCGCCTGCCCGGCGTCCTTCTCGCCGTGGCGGTGGCCGCGATCGCCTTCGGCCTCGGTCGCCTGGTGCCGCTCATCGGCGGTGCCGTGTTCGGCATCGTGCTGGGCATCCTCGTGCGCCATGTCGCACCGCCGCCCGCGTCGTTCCAACACGGCATCCGCTTCGCCTCCAAGCAGGTGCTGCAGTGGTCGATCATCGCCCTCGGCTTCGGACTCAGCCTGACCCAGGTGGCGCACACCGGGCTCGAGTCGCTGTCGGTCACCCTGGTGACGGTCACCATCGCCGGCCTGGCCGCCTGGATACTGGGGCGGTTGCTGCGCGTGCACGACACGCTTCAGGTGCTGATCGGTGTCGGCACCGCGATCTGCGGCGGCTCCGCCATCGCCGCGGTGGTGCCGATCATCAAACCGGACGAGCACGACACCGCGTTCGCGATCTCCACGATCTTCCTGTTCAACCTGGTGGCGGTCCTGCTGTTTCCGCTGCTGGGCCACCTGCTGGGCTTGTCCGACCTCGGCTTCGGCCTGTGGGCGGGCACGGCGATCAACGACACCTCGTCGGTGGTCGCGGCCGGTTACAGCTTCAGCCACGCCGCGGGCGACTACGCCACCATCGTCAAGCTCACCCGCGCCACCCTGATCATTCCGATCAGCCTGGGCATCGCACTGATCGTGGCGTGGCGGCAGAAGCGCAGCGGCGCCAGCGACTTCAGCCTGGCCCGAATCTTTCCCTGGTTCATCCTCTGGTTCCTGGTGGCGTCGGGCATCCGCACGGCCGGTCTGGTTCCCGAAGCTCTGTTACCGGTGATCCACTTCGTGGCCGAATGCCTGATCGTGCTCGCGCTGACCGCCATCGGCCTGTCGGCCGACCTGCGCCGCATGGCGGCGACAGGCCCCCGCCCGATCCTGCTGGGCTTGGGCGTATGGGCCGCGGTGGCGATCAGCAGCCTGCTGGTGCAACACCTGATCGGACGCTGGTAACCGGTGCGTCGGCGCCGATAGCCGTGAGCAGGCGCAGGTTCAACGCGTGCTGCTGGGCCTGCCACATGGCCAGACGTGCCTCGTCGATGCTTTCCTGGCCGTCCATCGCGCTGAGCTTGCGCTTCCACCAGCTGGCGTAGGTGTAGCGGGATATCTCACCCGTGACATCGCTGCCGATGACGCGGCCACGCAACGTGGCGAGCATGGCTTCACCACCGGACTCGCTGAGCGTGCCCTGATCCCAGTTGGTCATGGCCACCTCGGGTGCATAGGCGTCCTTGTCGATCGACAGGTACACCGGCTCGGTACTGTGCGCCTGCAGGGAGACGAAGGCATCCACCATGGCCTGGCTGGTCGGGAACGCGCGGAAGCGCGCACCCAGCCCGATCCTGTCCGCCCAGCGCGTATCCACGCCGGTGGACCAGTAGGTGAGCTTGCCGGCGCGCAAGGGGCCGAGGTAGTTCTCCCAGGCATGCTTGCGGCCGATGTCGCTCGAGGTGATGCCGACGACATGCACGTGGCTGACGCGCGGCAGCATGGCGACCCGGCGTACCCACGAGCCACAATGCACGCCAAAGGGAAACCGCATGTTGTCCGGGTGATTGTCCAGCACCACCACCTGGAAACCCGAGGTGCCCGGCACGCGCTGCACGAGAGGCCAGGTCAGGTGGTGGAAATCGCCGCTGCCGAGAAACACGGTGCCGTGCTCTCGCGGTAACGTCTCGCGGAGGTCGGCGGCGAAGCGACGCAGGGTGGACAGCGAACAGCCGAAGCGGATCGCTTCCTCGCATTCGCGCAGGGGCAGCACCAGCCGGCCCGGCAGTGCGCCGACGGACCCATCCAGGTCAAGTACGACGGGCTTGCGCATCCGCGGCCTCCCACTGGCTATCGGTTTCGAAGCGATGGGCGAAACGGCGAAGCACGGCGCGCAGCAGCGGCTGGCGCACGAACACGGCGTGGCGGGTGAGGTGGAAGCGCGCGCCCAGTGACGCCTTGACGGCGGGGTCCGTCCAGCCGGCGACATAGAACCGCAGGCCCCGCTGGAGCGCGAACTCCAGGTTGACGAACCAGCTGACGAAATAGAGATCCCGTTCGCGCGCCGCCGGATAGGCAAAGCCCACGTACTTGTCGAGCAGCTTGCCGTCGTGCTCGTAGCAGAGGTTCCAACCGATCAGCTCGCCATCCACCCGGTAGGTAAAGACGTGGCCACCCGGGTCGCGTAACACGGCGGCGAAGAACTCGCGCGACAGTTTGTCGAAGTGCACGTCGCTCTGCGCGTAGACGTTCTCGAACAGCGCGTAGAAGGCATCGACGGTATCGTCCGCGGCGAAGGCCTCGCCGGTGGCGAGCGTGTCCATCTGGAGCTTCTCGCGCGAGCGAAGCTTGCGCCGGAGGTTCTTCCGTCGCGACGCCGAAAGGCGACCGAGGTAATCGTCGATGGAGGTGAAATCGATGGGCACATAGGCCAGCGCCTGGCCCTCGACGATGATGTAGCCGTGCTCACGCGCGGCCTCGATGAAGCGCCGCGTCCATGCGCGATCGCGCACCGAGGTCAACGGCGAATCCACCGCCAGGTCCTTGACGATCAGTAGCGGGTGGTCGGCGCCGAACGAGCCCGCCCAGCCGGCCGCCACGACGGCGGGATCGCTGTGCGCGTCGAACAGCGAATACTCGGACACGGTGCTGCCCGCGAAGCAGGTGCGCGGCGTGAGCAGGCGTTTGAGCAGGGACTGGAAAGGCATGCCTGCCACGCGCCGACGCAGTGCATCGTCGGCCGTGGTCAGGAGGTCGAACGGTGCCACGAACAGTGGCGAGCCGTCGGCGGCGCGGAGCGGGACGAACCCGTGCGGCGGATGGCGTTCGAAGTGCCCGAGCAGGGCATCCGGCTCGAGCTGGTTCACGAAAGCCATCGCCGGGCGACCGGTTATCAGCCGCGCTTGGCCAGCGTCAGCAGCTGGTCGAGCAGTGCGATGGCCAGGTCGATCTCGTCGTGGCTGATGTCGAGCGACGGCGCGAACGTGATCACGTTCTTGTACCAGCCGCCGACGTCGAGCACGAGGCCGATCTTCTTGCCCTGGTGGGTCAGGCCGCCAGCCAGGCCGATGTCGACCATGCGGTCGAGCAGCGCCTTGTTCGGCGTGAACCCGTCGTCCGTGCAGATCTCGGCACGCAGCGCCAGGCCGAGGCCGTCCACGTCGCCGATTTCCTTGTGGCGCTTCTGCAGGTCGCGCAGGCCGTCGAGGAAGTGCTTGCCCTTCTCGGCCACGCGCGTGCCGTAGTCCAGCTCGTAGCCCATCTTGATCACTTCCAGGCCCAGCGCGGTACCGAGCGGGTTGGAATTGAACGTGGAGTGGGTGGAGCCCGGCGGGAAGATCTCGGGATTGATCAGTTCCTCGCGCGCCCAGATGCCGGACAGCGGGTTGAGGCCATTGGTCAGGGCCTTGCCGAACACCAGCACGTCGGGGTTGACGCCGAAATGCTCGATGGACCAGAGCTTGCCGGTCCGCCAGAAACCCATCTGGATTTCGTCGACGACCATCAGGATGCCGTACTTGTCCAGCACCTTCTTCAGGTCGGTGAAGAAGTTCTTCGGCGGGATGACGTAGCCGCCGGTGCCCTGGATCGGCTCGACGTAGAACGCAGCGTATTCGGCCTCGCCGACCTTGGGATCCCACACGCCGTTGTATTCGGTCTCGAACAGGCGCGCGAACTGGCGCACGCACTCGTCGGAGTATTCTTCCGGCGTCATGCCCTTCGGGCGGCGGAACGGATACGGGAACGGAATGAACTGCGCGCGCTCGCCGAAGTGGCCGAAGCGGCGACGGTAGCGGTAGCTGGAGGTGATCGACGAGGCGCCGAGCGTACGGCCGTGATAACCGCCTTCGAAGGCGAACATCAGGCTCTTGCCGCCGCGTGCGTTACGCACCAGCTTCAGCGAATCTTCCACCGCCTGCGCGCCGCCTACGTTGAAGTGGCAGCGGCCGTCCAGGCCGAACTTCTGCTTCGCGTCCACCGCGATGGTCTTGGCGAGTTCGATCTTGCCCTGGTGCAGGTACTGGCTGGCCACCTGCGGCAGCAGGTCGATCTGCGCCTTCAGGGTGTCGTTGAGGCGCTTGTTGCCGTAGCCGAAATTGACGGCCGAGTACCACATCTGCAGGTCGAGGAACGGGATGTTCTCGCTGTCGTAGATGTAGCTGCCTTCCGCGTGGCGGAAGATCTTCGGCGGGTCCACGTAGTGCACGGTGTCGCCGAAGGAGCAGTACTTGGCTTCGTCGGCGAGCAGCGTCGCGTCGTCGATCACGACCTGCGGGTTGCGGGAGAGGATGTTCATGCGGGGAGTTCCTGGGAGATCGTCGCGTGAAGGGGAATGACGGTGTGCGGCGGGAGGCGACCGGCGAGCAGTTCGGGAAGCAGTTCGCGGGCCTCGTCGAAGCTGGCGATAGGGGCGTAGGGAATGCCGGCGGCGCGGCAGTGTTCGATCAGGCGGTTTTTGGCGAAGACGAAATCCACGCGGTCCGCAGCGCAGAAGTCGGATGCGCCGTCGCCGATCAGCAGGGTCTTGCCGCCGCGCGCGCTGGACGCTTCCACGCGGGCGCACTTGCACGTTCCGGCACGGCAACCCGACACGCTGTACGGCGAGGTCAGGCTCCAGTCGCGCTGGCCACTCTGCACGAGGTGGTTGGCGACCGTGGGCAGCGTGTCGATGCCGTGGTTGGCGAGGATCGCGTGGATGGCGTGGTCGAGGCCGTCACTGACGATCTCCATGGGCACGCCATGCTGGATGGTGGCGGCCACGAAACCGGCAAAGCCCTGGTCGATGCGCAGGCTGTCCAGGTGGAGGGCCAACTCGTCCCGGCTCATGTCCAGCAGGGCCACCTGCCCGGCCATGCAGACGGCGGAGCCGATCAGGCCCGCGCGCCAGTCGCGTTCGAGTATTTCCCAACCCGGACGCCCGTAGCGGTCCAGTAATGAGTCGATGACGTCCTCGACGGCGATGGTGCCATCGAAGTCGCAAAGGATGTTCCAGGAGGCGGGGCTCAGCACGTCGGATGCGCCGGTGGTCAGGTTGGAAGAAAGGCTAATCGCACATCCTTTCGAAGCCCTTTCCCGTCACTGAAGCATGTCGTAAGGTAGCGTGCGGCATGATTTGCACGTCCCACCGAACGGCTTCCCTCCCATGCGTAGAACCTGCCTCCTCTTCCTGGCCGCCCTGCTGGCGGCAGCCTCCGTGCATGCTGAGGAGGACGGCCCCACCTACGCCCTCGGCGCGGGCGTGCAGCGCATGCCCGCCTGGATGGGCGCTAAAGGCGATCGCAACCAGCCGATTCCGTACGTCGACATCGAGTTGCCCGGCAAGGGCGAACTGTCCACGGCCGACGGCCTGACCATCGACCTGCTGGACGGCGATCACTGGCACGGCGGCCTCTACGGCAACTGGCTGTGGGGACGCACGCACAACGATCTGGGCGCGCTGGGCGGCAAGGTGGCCTCGCTGTCGCCGCGTTTCCAGGGTGGCGGCTACCTCGATTACGTGTTCGACAAACGCTTCAGCGTCGGCAGCCACGTCGCGCACGATACCGACGGCGCAGGCGCCTATGTCGCCGTGTACGCCGACTACAAGCTGCCGAACGTGTGGTACATCGAGCATTCGCTCGAGTTGCAGGTCGGCGGCATGAACGGGCCGGCGATGCGCCGTTTCTTCGGTGTCACACCGACTGAAGCGCGCAACCTGGGCACGCGTTCATGGCAACCGGGCGCCGGCTGGCAGTCCGCCAACCTGGAGTACGACGCGTTCGTGCCCACATCGCAGCACACGGGCTTCGCCGTAGCGATCTCCTATGGTCGACTTTACGGCGACGCGGCCGCGAGCCCGCTGGTGAAATCGTTCGGCTCGGCGCGTCAGGTCACCGAGACCCTGGCCTTCGTCTATCACTTCTGATCGTTTTAAAATGGCTCAGCGGTCGTCGCGCGTCCAGATGGCACCATCGGTTTCCTGCACCGGGAACACCGTCACCGGTTCGTAGGCGGGCGGACAGGTGACCGCGCCGGTGCGCAGGTCGAAGCGTGCGCCGTGACGCACGCATTCCACTTCGAAGCCGTGTACCGGACCGCCGGCCAGCTCGCCGCCGTCATGCGTGCACACATCCTCGATGGCGTAGAGCTGGCCCTCGATGTTGTATACGGCGATAGCGGTGTCGCCATCCCAGACGACCCGGTGTTCGCCAGGCAGCAGTTCGCCGCGCGTACCAACGCGCACCCAGGTGTTCATGCCTTTACGTCCTTCACCAGATATTCGAAACGCAGGTCGTCGCGCTGCGGCAGGCCGAAGCGTTCGTCGCCGTAGGGAAAGGGCTTGGTCTTGCCGGTGCGCCGATAGCCGCGGCGCTCGTACCAGGCGATCAGTTCGGCGCGGATGTCGATCACGGTCATCTCGACGCGCTCGCTCGCCCACTCGTCGCGGGCGATGCGCTCCACTTCGTCGATCACCAGGCGACCGATCCCCGTGCCCTGCGCCGGTGGATGCACCGAGAACATGCCGAAGTAGCAAACCGGGCCCTGACGCTCGATGTAACAGGAGGCGAGGAGCTGTTCGCCCCGCTCGAGCAGGACGAAACGACCGTCGGCACCGGCCAGGAGCGCCTCGATCTCGGTCACGTCCGTACGTCGGCCATGGAGGAAATCGGCCTCCGTGGTCCAGCCGGCCCGGCTGGCATCGCCGCGGTAGGCGGACTCGACCAGCGAAGCGATCGCCGAGGCGTCGGCGGCTGAGGCGGTACGAAAGATCGGGGATGAAGTCATGGGCCAAGTTTAACGCCGCGACCGCGCCGCGGAACAATGCGATGTCATTCCTACAACGCGCTAGCTGGCCGAGAACTACTATTTATTCGGTTCTTCTCGATTTACCGGGGAGGAGGCGTCGGGTCAGAGCAGCAGCTTGCGCACCCGCCCGATCGCCTCGATGAAAGCGTCCACCTCGGCCTTCGTGTTATAGAACGCGAACGAAGCCCGTAACGTGGCCGGAACACCGAAGAACTGCATCAGCGGGTGGGCGCAATGGTGGCCCGAGCGTACCGCCACGCCCTGCAGGTCGAGCAGGGTCGCCATGTCGTTGGCGTGGGCGCCCTCGATCAGGAACGAGACGACCGGCTCCTTGTCTTTCGCGCGGCCGAAGATACGCATGCCCGGCACGCTTTCCAGCGCTTGCGTGGCATAGGCCAGCAGGTCCTGTTCGTACGCCCTCACGCGATCGAAGCCGAGGCCCTGGAAGTAATCGATGGCGGCGCTGACACCGGCAAAACCGGCGATGTTCGGGGTGCCGGCTTCGAAACGGTGCGGCGGATCGGCGAACACGGTACCGTCGAAACGTACTTCGCGGATCATCTCGCCACCACCGAACAACGGCGGCATGGCCATGAGGTGCTCCCGCTTCGCCCACAGCGCGCCGGTGCCCGTCGGGGCGAGCATCTTGTGCCCGGTCACCGCGTAGAAATCGCAGCCCAGCGCCTGGACATCGATCGGCCGATGCGGCGCCGCCTGCGAACCGTCGACCAGCAGCGGGACGCCGCGCTTGCGGCACTCGCGGGCAATCTCACGGATCGGGTTGACCGTGCCCAGCACGTTGGAGACATGGGTGACGCAGGCCAGCTTCACCTCGGGGGTGAGCATACGCACGAACGCCTCGAGGATCAGTTCGCCCTCGGCATCGATCGGCGCCGCCTTGACGGTGGCACCGGTGCGCTCGGCCACCAGCTGCCAGGGCACGATATTGGCGTGGTGTTCCATCACCGTGGTGAGGATCGCATCGCCGGGCCGCAGACGCGGCATGGCGTAGCTGTAGGCGACCAGGTTGATCGCCTGCGTGGTGCCGGAGGTGAGGATCACCTCGTCGCGCGAGGGCGCGTTGATGAAGCCGGCCAGCGCGTCGCGCGCGCCTTCGTACGCCGCTGTGGCTTCTTCGCCCAGCGCATGCACGGCGCGTGAGACGTTGGCGTTGCGCTCCCGGTAGTGGCGATCTACCGCTTCGATCACCGACAGCGGCTTCTGCCCGGTGTTGGCGTTGTCGAAATAGATCAGCGGCTTGCCGTGCACGGTGCGCGACAGCAGCGGAAAGTCGGCGCGGATGCGCTCGACGTCCAGCGGGAGGACGACGGATTCGGGCTTGGCGTTCATGGCTGGCTCCGTACTTCGTTAGTCGGCGGACGGCCCGGTCGGCAGGTGCGCGACCAGCAGATCGCCCAGGTGCTCGCGCAGGGCCTCGTTCGGCAGCGATTCCAGCGCCGCACGGCAGAACGCCAGCGTCAGCAGGCTGCGTGCTTGGGCTAGGGGAATGCCGCGTGAGCGCAGGTAGAACAGCGAGCGTTCGTCCAGTTGGCCGATGGTGGCGCCGTGCGCGGCCTTGACCTCGTCGGCGTAGATCTCGAGCTCGGGCTTGGTGTCGATTTCCGCGGAGGCGGAGAGCAGGAGGTTCTTGTTGCTGAGCGACGCATCGCTGCCGTCGGCACCCTCGGCCACCACGATCGCCCCACGGAACACGCCGCGCGAGCGACCGTTGGCGATGCCGCGCCAGAGCGCGTCGGACGTGGTGTCCCGCGCCTCGTGACGCACTTCCAGCTGGGTATCCGTATGCTGCCGGCCGTCCAGCGCGAACACGCCACGCGATTCGAACCGCGCGCGATCGCCGACCAGTTCGGCCGTCAGTTCGTGGCGCACCAGCGCACCGCCGACTTCCAGCGCATGCACGATGGCCGAGGCGTTCGCCTCAAGCCGGACATGGCCACGGCGGAACAACGTGGTGGAGGCCGACGCGTGCTGCAGCAGCACCAGGCCAAGGTGACCGCCGGCGTGCACGACGTGATCGGCGACCACCGTGCCCAGCTGCACACCCTCACCGGCCGACACGTAATGCTCGACCAGATCGACCTGGGCGCCCTCGCCCACCTCGACCCGCATGCGGACATGCCAGGCCGTATCGGGCTGCGCGCCGCTGGACACGTGCACGACGTGTACGGGCGACGCCAACCGGGCACCAGCCGCGACACGGAGCACTACACCGTCGGTTGCCAGCGCCGCGTTCAGCTGCGCGAGCGCGTCGTCCGCATCGTGGCGGAGGCGCCCAGCCAGCGCGAAACGCAGCGGCTCGGCTTCGGTCGCCAGCGCCGCACCCAGGGGCATCAGCGAGACACCCTCGAGCGCACTCCTGGCGGACAGGTCGTCGCGATAAACGCCGTCGACGAAGACCAGACGAGGCCCGTCTACGCCCGGCAACGCGAACAAGGCCGGGGCGAGCGCAACGTTGGTCGCGGTGTCGGCGTCGGCCAGGCCAAAGGCACGCTGTGACAGCGCGCGCAGTGATGTGTACTTCCACGACTCGCTGCGCGCGCCGGGAAGGCCGTGCGCGGCGAACCGCTGCAGGTGGTCGCGTCGTGCGGCATCCAGCCACGCGATACCCGTGGCGGGCACACCGGCCGCGGCATCCAGTGCCGCCCGCACGAACGGGGACGGCGCGCTGGTCATGCCGGCGCCCCGGCGAGATCGACCTTGCGCAGTTCCGGATGCGCCTCGGCGAGCCAGGCATAACCCTGTTCTTCCAGCTTCAACGCCAGGCCCTTGTCGCCACTCTCCACGATGCGGCCACCGGCCAGCACGTGAACGAAATCCGGCTCGATATAGTCGAGCAGGCGCTGGTAGTGCGTCACGACCACGAACGAGCGATCCGGCGAACGCAGCGCGTTGACGCCACCGGCCACCTGCTTCAGTGCGTCGATGTCCAGGCCCGAGTCGGTCTCGTCCAGGATGGCCAGCTTCGGTTCGAGCACGGCCATCTGGAAGATCTCGTTGCGCTTTTTCTCGCCGCCGGAGAAGCCTTCGTTGACCGCGCGATGCAGCAGTTCGTCGGAGATCTGCATCACCTTCAGCTTCTCGCGAACCAGCTTGAGGAAACGCATGGAATCCAGCTCGTCCTCGCCGCGGAAACGGCGTTGCGCGTTGAGGGCCGCGCGCAGGAAATAGGTGTTGTTCACACCGGGAATCTCGACCGGGTACTGGAACGCCAGGAACACGCCGGTGGCGGCACGCTCCTCGGGCTCCAGCGCCAGCAGGTCCACGCCGTTGAACAGCACGGAGCCGGCGGTGACCTCGTAGCCCTCGCGCCCCGCCAGCACGTTGCCGAGCGTGGACTTGCCGGCACCGTTAGGGCCCATGATGGCGTGCACTTCGCCGGGCTTCACCTCGAGCGAAAGGCCTTTGAGGATCTCCTTGCCTTCGACACGGGCATGGAGGTTGTCGATCGTGAGCATGTGCATGACGTGGCTGTCCATCAGGGCGTGAGGTGCGAGAGCGCATCGAGGGCGTCGTCGCGGCGTTCCCAGGGCACGAACAGGTGATCGTGCAGGAACGCGGATACGGGATTGCAGGGAATGCCGCGCTTCGCGAGCGCAGCGGAAACGGCGGCCATCATGCCTACCGCAGTGAGGCTGGATTGCACGCGCAGGGTGATGCGCGCCCAGAGCATGCGCTCGCCGGCGGCGTCCGCGCTGGGATCCACATCGACGATCAGCGTGGTGCCTTCCGCCTCACGGAACATCATCAGCGCATCGGCCATGCGCTCGCGCGCCTTCTCGTGGGAGACGTGCAGGAAACGCTTCGGCACGGGGTCCATGGCAGGCTCCAGCGCCGCGAGAAGCGCGCGCAGGTCGGTCAGGCCCGGGGCGGAACCGGCGATACCCATCGTCAGCCCACCGCGCCTTCGAGGGAGACCTCGAGCAGCTTTTTTGCCTCGACCGCGAACTCCATCGGCAGCTCGCGGAACACCTGCTTGCAGAAACCGTCGACGATCATCGACACGGCGTCTTCCTCGCCGATACCGCGAGAGAGGCAGTAGAACAGCTGGTCGTCCGAAATCTTGGACGTGGTGGCCTCGTGCTCGACGATGGCCGAGGGGTTCTTCACTTCCATATACGGGAAGGTGTGCGCGCCGCACTTCTTGCCGATCAGCAGCGAGTCGCACTGCGTGTAGTTGCGCGCGCCCTCGGCACCCTTCTCGATCTTCACCAGGCCGCGGTAGCTGTTGGAACTGCGGCCGGCACTGATGCCCTTGGCGACGATCTTCGACTTTGTGCCCTTGCCGATATGGATCATCTTGGTGCCCGTATCGGCCTGCTGGCGATGGTGCGTCAGCGCCACCGAGTAGAACTCGCCGACGGAGCGATCGCCACGCAGCACGCAGCTAGGATACTTCCAGGTGATCGCCGAACCGGTCTCGACCTGGGTCCAGGAGATCTTGGAATCCGCACCGCGACAATCGCCGCGCTTGGTCACGAAGTTGTAGATGCCGCCCACGCCGTTCTCGTCGCCGGGGTACCAGTTCTGCACGGTGGAATACTTGATCTGCGCGCGCTCGAGCGCCACCAGTTCCACCACGGCCGCGTGCAGCTGGTTCTCGTCGCGCATGGGCGCGGTGCAGCCTTCGAGGTAGGACACATAGGCGTCGTCCTCGACGACGATCAGTGTGCGCTCGAACTGCCCGGTGTTGATCGCGTTGATTCGGAAGTAGGTCGACAGTTCCATCGGGCAGCGCACGCCCCGCGGAATGAACACGAAGCTGCCGTCCGAAAACACGGCGGAATTGAGCGCCGCGAAGTAGTTGTCGCCCGTGGGCACCACGCTGCCCAGGTACTGGCGAACCAGGTCGCCGTGCTCGCGGATGGCTTCGGACATGGAGCAGAAGATGACGCCTGCCTCGGCCAGTTCCTTGCGGAACGTCGTGCCGACGGACACCGAGTCGAACACCGCGTCCACCGCCACACCGGCCAGCCGGGCGCGCTCGTGCAGCGGTACGCCCAGTTTCTCGTAGGTTTCCAGCAGCTTCGGGTCCACCTCGTCGAGCGACTTCGGGCCGGCCTTGGGCGCCGAGTAGTAGCTGACCGACTGGTAGTCGATCGGTGCGATGTCCAGCTTGGCCCAGTCCGGCGCGGGCATGGTCAGCCAGTGGCGATAGGCTTCCAGGCGCCACTGGGTCATCCATTCCGGCTCGCCCTTGATGGCGGACAGCTGGCGGACGATGTCCTCGCTGAGGCCGGGCGGAAGGCTGTCCGATTCGATATCGGTGACGAAACCCGCCTCGTAGCGGCGGTTGAGCGCTTCCACCACTTCAGCGTTGTCGTGCACCGGCGCTGCCACGTCGCGTGTCATGTTCTCACTCTCATTCATGCGTTTGCCTGCGCGACCGTGGTCGCGTCCTTTGCCGACGCCGCGGGGCGATCGGCCAGCATCTGTGCGAGGGTCATGGCGCGAAGCACGCTGCCGATGGCCCCGGATACCGAGCGCCAGCTTTCGCTGACCCCGCATTGCGACTGGCGCTCGCACTGACCCTGCGCCACGCTGCATTCGGTCATGCCGATGGCGCCCTCGATGGCCTCGACGATGTCGGCCAGGCTGATGGCCTCGGCCGGACGCGCCAGCCGATAGCCCCCATTGACGCCGCGGAACGACTCCACCAGGCCGGCATGGCCCAGCAGTTTCAGCACCTTCGACACCGTGGGCAATTCCAGGCGCGCTTCCTCGGCGATCTGGGCGGTGCTCAGAACGTCGGCGGGGTGGACGGCGATGCAGGTCATCACCACCGTCGCATAGTCGGTCAATCGGCTGACACGAAGCATGGGGAAAGGGACACAGTCAATACCGGACCAAAATGGTACTGTATTGAGCCTTCTTGTGCAATGCGAGAGGGTCGCCAGCCCCCAGCGACAGGTGCCGGCGGCGAGATACCGCAACGCCGGTCCCGTCCGCCTCCATCCGCGCCGACGCCTCACGAAAGCACCATATACGGGCTTTCATTGCACCTTATAGGTGCGATACACCATGAATCTCGTTTAGCGCCCCTCCGGACGCTTTGGGCGCCAACGCTTTCGCCCCTTGCGCCACATGGCATGCATCGTGCACCCAGTTTCCTCAGACAAACCACGGGAAGCCGCGACGCATGAAGTGGATCAACGCGATCATCAAGCCGTTCACGCTGGACGACGTACGCGAGGCGCTCGCCGAGGTCGGCGTCCAGGGCATGACCGTCACCGAGGTGAAAGGCTTCGGCCGCCAGCACGGGCATACGGAGCTCTACCGTGGCGCCGAGTACGTGGTGGACTTCCTGCCCAAGCTGAAGATCGAGATCGCCGTGACCGACGAGCAGCTCGAGCGGGCCGTCGAGGCGATCACCACCGCGGCCCGCACCGGCAAGATCGGCGACGGCAAGATCTTCGTCATCGACCTTGAGCAGGCCATCCGTATCCGCACGCAGGAGGTCGACGGCGATGCACTCTAAACCCACCCGCACGCTGGTCGCGACCCTGGCCGCCACCCTCGCCCCGGGACTCGCTTTCGCCCAGGCTACCGCCGCGCCCGCCCGACTGGATTCCGGCGATACGGCGTGGATGCTCACCGCCACGATGCTGGTGCTGTTGATGACCATACCGGGCCTGGCGCTGTTCTACGGCGGCATGGTGCGCGCCAAGAACCTCCTGTCCGTCCTCATGCAGTGCTTCGCCATCACGGCGGTGGTCACGGTGCTGTGGGTGGTCTATGGCTACTCCGTCGCCTTCGACAACACGGGCATGGTGGCGGGCACCACCAACCTGCACTCGTTCGTCGGCGGGCTGGGCCGCGCCATGCTGGCGGGACTCAAGCCGGACAGTCTCTACCTCACGATCCCGGAAGGCGTGTTCGTGATGTTCCAGATGACCTTCGCGATCATCACACCTGCGCTCATCATCGGCGCCATCGCGGAGCGCATGAAGTTCTCCGCGCTGCTCGTGTTCACCGGGCTCTGGTTCACCTTTGTCTACCTGCCTGTCGCACACATGGTCTGGGGCGGACCGGGCTCGTTCCTTGGCGACCTGGGCGTGCTCGACTTCGCCGGCGGCACGGTGGTCCACATCAACGCGGGTATCGCCGGCCTGGTCGGCTGCCTGGTGATCGGCAAACGTCGCGGTTACCCCACGACACCCATGCCGCCGCACAACCTCGGCTATACGCTGGTGGGCGCGAGCATGCTGTGGCTGGGCTGGTTCGGATTCAACGCCGGCTCGGCCGTCGCGGCCAACGGCAGCGCCGGCATGGCCATGCTGGTCACGCAGATCGCCACCGCGGCGGCGGCCATCGGCTGGACGGCGATCGAGTGGCTGACCCATCGCCGGCCGAGCGTCCTCGGCATCGCCTCCGGCGCCGTGGCCGGCCTGGTCGCGATCACGCCGGCAGCCGGCACATGCGGCCCGGGGGGCGCGCTGGTACTCGGCCTGGTGGCAGGCGTGGTCTGCTTCTTCTGCGCGACGAAGCTGAAGCGTCGCTTCGGTTACGACGACTCACTGGACGTCTTCGGTGTGCACGCGGTAGCCGGCATCATCGGCGCCCTGCTGACCGGCCCGCTGGCATCTTCCACGCTCGGTGGCTTCGGCACCGTCACCAATCTGCTCGGCCAGTTGTGGATCCAGGGCAAGGGCGTCGGCTTCACGGTCGTCTACAGCGCCGTACTGAGCTACGTCATCTTCAAGGGCATCGACGTGACGATGGGGCTGCGTGTCGACGAGGAACAGGAGCAGGTCGGCCTGGATATCGCGTTGCACGAAGAACGCGGCTACAACCTGTCCTGACCGGGCGAATGCCCACTGCACGGAACGGCCACTGCAAACGAAGAAACCCGGCCATGGCGCGCCGGGTTTGCTTCTTCGGTGATCGGCGCTTACCCGATCAGCGATTCACCCAATGGCACTGCTTGTTGCTGTGGTAATGCCCGTGGTGATCGCGCACGCGCACCTGCTTGCACACCTGGTGACGATGATGGACCGGATGGTGCGGCGGGCGGTGGTCGTCGGCGTTGGCGGCCAGCGGCGCCACGAGGGCGGCGCCGAGAACGAGAAAGCCGAGGAGGCGCGAACGCGATCGGGCGGAGCGGTCGGCGGTTGGGGACGTCATGCTGATCTCTCCTGAAGGGAGGCTCAACTTCGCTGTTGCGTGGCGCATAGTCAATGCGGAAAACGCCAGCACGCGGGTCGGGATTCAGCAAGGTGCACCCGGGGCGAAGGAACGTAATTTCTTTCGCCTGACCGACATCCTTGTCCGGCTGGTCGCATCCGGCGATGCCCGTCGTTTTTCGACACCCATTGACCGGCGCGGTCGGCGGGGTAGGATAGGCACCACTTCCCGGGAAAGACCCGGGACCGCCATCAACCGTGAGGGATTCTCATGGCATTCGATTACCTGGTCTTCATCGGCCGGTTCGAGCCTTTCCACAACGGCCATGCGGCCGTCGCCCGGCACGCGCTGGGCCAGGCGAAGAAGCTCGTCTTCCTGGTCGGTTCCGCCGACGCCCCCCGCACCACCCGCAATCCGTGGACGGTCGCCGAGCGTGCGGTGATGATCCACGCCGCGCTCGACGACGCGACCGACCGCCTGCTGGTGCGCCCGCTGCGCGATCACCTCTACAACGAAGCGCAGTGGATCGCCGCCGTGCAGCGCGCGGTACAGGAGGCGATCAGAGCCGACGGCGGCGCCAGCGATGCGCGGGTCGGCATCATCGGCCAGGAAAAGGACGCCAGCAGTTACTACCTGCAGGAATTCCCGCAGTGGCCACTGGTGAGCGTGCGCCATACCGAGACATTGTCTGCCACGGAGCTGCGCCGGTACCTGTTCGAAGCGGCCGCGGAAGACGGTCGCGGTGCCTTGCGCATGCTGCAGGCCAACCTCCCCGCCGGCGTGTTCGACATGCTGGAGGCCTTTCGCCGGAACGGCTCCACGTACATGTCGCTGGTCTCCGAGTACCGCTTCATAGAGTCGTATCGGGAAGCCTGGGCCAGTGCGCCCTACCCGCCCACCTTCGTCACCGCCGATGCCGTGGTCGTGCACTCGGGCCATGTGCTTCTTGTGCGTCGCCGTGCCGAGCCCGGCAAGGGGCTCTGGGCCCTGCCCGGCGGTTTCGTCAGGCAGGACGAAACGGTGCTTGCCGCCTGCCTGCGCGAACTGAAAGAGGAAACCCGGCTGAAACTGCCGGTGCCCGTGCTACGTGGCTCGCTCAGCAATCGGCACGTGTTCGACCACCCGGATCGATCGCAACGCGGCCGCACGATCACGCACGCGTTCCACTTCGATTTCCCAGTCGGTGAACTCCCCGCGGTCAAGGGCGGCGACGACGCGGAGAAAGCGCGGTGGTTTCCGGTCAGCGAAGCGCTCGACATGGGACCACAGCTGTTCGAAGACCACCTCTCCATCCTCGAATTCTTCCTCGGGCGCGGTTGATCGCGCCCGCTCCGGCCGGCCGATAGACCGCCGGCCCCGTCCCGACGCGAAGGAGCTTCCGTCATGCACTACCTCGACAACCTGATCCTCAATACCGACAGCTACAAGGCCAGCCACTGGCTGCAGTACCCCCCAGGCACCGACGCGACCTTTTTCTACGTGGAGTCGCGCGGCGGCAGTTACGACCGCACGGTCTTCTTCGGCCTGCAGGCGATCCTCAAAGGGAACCTGGAAAAGCCGGTCACCCATGCCGACGTGGACGAAGCGCGCGACTTCTACGCCGCCCACGGCGAACCGTTCAACGAGACGGGCTGGCGTTACATCGTCGACGCACACGCCGGACGGCTGCCGCTGCGCGTGCGTGCCGTGGCCGAGGGCAGCGTGGTGCCGACCCATCAGGTTCTGGTCACGATCGAATCGACCGACCCGCAGGCGTTCTGGCTGCCGAGCTATATGGAAACGTTGCTGCTGAGACTGTGGTACCCGGTGACGGTCGCCACGATCAGCTGGCAGGTCAAGCAGGTGATCCGCGGTTTCCTCGAGACGACCAGCGACGATGTGGACGCGCAGCTGCCGTTCAAGCTGCACGACTTCGGCGCCCGCGGCGTGTCCAGCAGCGAGTCCGCGGCTATCGGCGGCATGGCGCACCTGGTCAATTTCCGCGGGACCGACACCGTGCAGGGCGTACTGGCGGCGAAGCGTTTCTACGCCGAACCGATGGCCGGCTTTTCGATACCCGCCGCCGAGCACAGCACGATCACCAGCTGGGGGCGCGAGCACGAGGTCGGTGCCTACCGCAACATGCTGGCCCGGTTCGCCCGGCCGGGCAGCCTGGTCGCCGTCGTCTCCGATAGCTACGACATTTACCGCGCAATCCGCGAGCACTGGGGCACGACGCTGCGCGAGGACGTGATCCGCTCGGGCGCGACGCTGGTCATCCGCCCCGACTCGGGCGAGCCGGTCGAGGTGGTGCACCGCTGCCTCGACCTGCTCGACGAGGCCTTCGGCAGCACGCGCAACGGCAAAGGTTACAAGGTGCTCAACCACGTGCGGCTGATGCAGGGCGACGGGGTCAATCCGCAGAGTATCCAGGCGATCCTGTTCGACATCACCCAGGCCGGCTACGCCGCCGACAACATCGCCTTCGGCATGGGCGGCGCCTTGCTGCAGCGACTGGACCGCGACACGCAGAAGTTCGCGCTGAAGTGCTCGGCGGCACGCATCGACGGCCGCTGGGTGGACGTCTACAAGCAACCGGCGACCGATGCCGGCAAGACATCGCAGCGCGGTCGCCTCACGCTCATCCGCCATGGTGAATACGGCACCTACAAGACGGTCGCCGTGCCCGCGGAGGTGACGCGCATCGACGACATGGCGCTGGACGCCGGCTGGGCGCACGCCATGCGCACGGTGTGGGAAGACGGCCGGCTGGTCGGCGAGCAGACCTTTGCCGATATCCGCGCACGCAGCGAACAAGCCTGAGGGAGCGATCATGATCCGTGAGGAACGCGACACACGCCGCGATCGCCTGGCCGGCGGACTGCAGGGCCTGCTGATCGGCGATGCGCTGGGTGTGCCCTACGAATTCCACGACGCGGTCGACCTGCCGCCGCGCGAGGCGATCGACTTCGATCCGCCGCCGTCGTTCACCCGCGCGCACCCGTCGGTGCCGCCGGGCACATGGTCGGACGACGGTGCGCAGGCGCTATGCCTGCTCGCGTCGCTCCTCGCCCAGGGCGGCCTGGACCTTGGCGATTTCTCCCGGCGCCTGCTCAACTGGCACGATTGGGGTTACCTGGCCGTCGACGGCCAGGTGTTCGACGTCGGTGTCCAGACGGCGCGTGCCCTGGCGTCGTTGCGCGCCGGCGTCGCACCCGACCGGGCTGGTCCCGCAGGCGACCGTGACAACGGTAACGGGGCGCTCATGCGCGTCCTGCCGCTGGCGTTGTGGCACCGTGGCGACGATGCGTACCTGGTGGCGATGGCGGCACGGCAATCGCTACCCACGCACGGCCACGTCCGCTCGGCGATCGCGTGCGCCATGCTGTGCCTGTGGGCGCGTGCGGAACTGCACGGTGACGCGCAGCCATGGGCGCATGCGGAACACGTGCTGCGTTCGCTCGCCCCTGACGCCGGCTTTCCGCCGGACGAGGTCGATCGCGTCCTCGACCCTGCGCAACGCGACCGCGCCGGCGGCACCGGCTACGTCATCGACAGCCTGTGGTCCGCGCGCGTGGCGGTCGAGACGACGTCCAGTTATGCCGACTGCGTACGCGCGGCCATCGGCTTCGGGCAGGATACTGACACGACGGCGGCGATCGCCGGCGGCATGGCCGGCGTCCGTCATGGCCTGACCGGCATTCCGCCGGACTGGCGCGAACAGTTGCGCGGAAAGGACCTCTTCGCCGATATACAGGCTGCGCTGCTCGAACACGCGGGCGCCGGCTGACCGGCGCCCGCTGTTCAGAGCCGCCCGTCGACACTGTCCTGCGGCAGTACCGACTTCACGTCGTAGACGACCGCGCCCGGCTTGCCGAAGGCGCGGATCTTCCCGGGACCGAAAGCACGGAATTCATCGTGCGCGACGGCGACGATGATCGCGTCGTAGACGCCGTCCTCGATCGCGCCGATGGTACGTACATCGTATTCGCGCAAGCATTCCTCGTCGTCCACCCAGGGATCGTAGACGTCGACGCGCGCCATCGACTGCTTCAGCTCGCGTACGATATCGATCACGCGCGTGTTGCGCAGGTCGGGGCAGTTCTCCTTGAAGGCGAAGCCCAGCACCAGCACGCGCGCGTCGACGATGTGCAGGCGGCGTTCGCTCATCAGCCGGATCACCCGATCGGCCACGTACGTACCCATGCGGCTGTTGATGCGCCGGGCGGCCAGGATCAGCTCCGGGTGGTAGCCGGTCACTTCGGCCTTGTGCGTGAGGTAGTACGGATCCACGCCGATGCAATGACCGCCGACCAGGCCGGGACGGAACGGCAGGAAGTTCCACTTCGTGCCGGCGGCGTCCAGCACCTCGCCCGTGTCGATGCCCAGTCGGTTGAAGATCAGTGCCAGCTCGTTGACCAGCGCGATGTTGACGTCGCGCTGCACGTTCTCGATCACCTTGGCGGCCTCGGCGATGCGCACCGACGAGGTCTTGTGCGTGCCGGCACGGATGATGGTGCGGTAAAGCGCGTCGACGCGGTCGGCCGCCTCCGGCGTGGAGCCGGAAGTGAGCTTGCGGATGTCCACGACGCGGCGCGTGTGGTCGCCTGGATTGATCCGTTCCGGACTGTAGCCGCAATGGAAATCCACGTTGAACACGAGGCCGGAGCCGGCTTCGAGGAGCGGCACGCAGATCTCTTCGGTGGTGCCCGGATACACCGTGGACTCAAAGATCACCAGGTCGCCCTGCGACAACAGGCCACCCAGCATGCGACACGCTTTCTCCAGCGGCGCAAGGTCCGGTCGCTGCGCCTCATCGATCGGCGTGGGCACGGTCACGATATAGACGTTACGGTCGGCCAGATCGGCCACCTCGCCGGTGTAACGTAACTGCGCGGCAGCGGTCAGCGCATCGCCGGTCACCTCCCGCGTGTGGTCGTGGCCTGCGCGCAATTCGGCGAGGCGGGCGGGGGCGATGTCGAAGCCGAGGGTATCGAAGTGGCGGCCGAACTCCACCGCCAGCGGCAGTCCGACGTAGCCGAGACCGATGATGCCGATCCGCGGATCAGGGATGAGAGCCATGGTGCGCCCGGGTTTCCAAAGAAACGAAGCGTACACGGCGCAGCGACGGCTTAATACCACTTGTCGACCAAACCGTGGCGCCATGACACGCCTGCGCAAAGCCTTTAAGCTCATTGCACGACCGCCTGCACAGATCTTCCATGACCGCTACCGACGACCGTTCCGTCGCCCGCCTCGCGTGGGCGCGCCACGCTACCGGGCAAGCCTCGCTCACCCTCGAGCCGGCCTCCGCGGATGCCAGCTTCCGCAGCTACTGGCGCGGCCATGTCGACGGACAACCCGTGATCGTCATGGATTCCCCGCCCGCCCAGGAAGACCCGGCGCCGTGGGTGGCCATCGGCCAGCGCCTCGCCGCCGCCGGCCTGCACGTGCCGACGGTGATGGTGGCCGACCTGGCCCAGGGCTTCCTGCTGATCGAGGACCTGGGCACACGCACCTACCTGCCGGAGCTGTCCGACACCACGGTGGATGCCCTCTATGGCGACGCGCTGGATACCCTGCTGCGCATGCAGTCGCGCGTGGATACGTCCGGCCTGCCCGCGTTCGATCACACGTGGCAGACCATGGAAATGGAGATCATGCCGACCTGGCTGCTGGAACGGCACCTGGGCGTGACCCTGGACTGCGCCGACTGGGAGATCGTGGAGCAGGCTTTCACCGTGATCCTGCGTACGCTGGCCGAGCAGCCGCGCGCCTTCATGCACCGCGATTACCATAGCCGCAACCTTCTGGTCACCGCGGAACGCTCGCCGGGCGTCATCGATTTCCAGGGTGCGATGTCCGGGCCGATCACCTACGACCTGGCCTCGTTGCTGCGCGATGCGTACATCGTCTGGGACAACGAGCGGGTGGAGGGCTGGGTGGAGGCCTACCGCCTTCGATTACTGGATGCGCGCCTGCTCGATGACACTGTCGATGCCGATCGCTTCCGCCGCTGGTTCGACCTGGCCGGCCTGCAGCGACACATCAAGATCCTGGGGCTGTTCTGCCGCCTCTGCTATCGCGACGGCAAGCCGGGCTACCTGCACGACCTGCCCCGCGTATGGCGCTACGTGCTCGACACAGCACGGCGCCACGCGGACATGGCGCCCCTGGCCGACCTGATCGAGGCACGCATCGGCGAGCGCGACCTGACCCGGGCACGCCAGCCGTGAGGCACGCGCTGATCCTCGCCGCCGGCCGCGGCGAACGCATGCGTCCGCTGACCGACCATACGCCCAAGCCACTGCTGGATGTCCACGGCAAGCCGCTGATCGTGCATCACATGGAGAAGCTGGCCGCCGCCGACGTGCGCTACGTCGTCATCAACACGTCGCACCTGGCGGACCGATTTCCCGAGACGCTGGGCGACGGCTCGCGCTGGGGCATACGCATCCGCTATTCCTACGAAGGGCCGACACCGCTCGAAACCGGCGGTGGCATGCTCAACGCGCTGCCGCTGCTGGGGCCGGAGCCCTTTATCGTGGTCAGCGCGGATATCTGGAGCGACATCGACTACGCCGCACTGCCCCGCGATCCGCAGGGACTCGCACACCTGGTGATGGTGCCCAATCCCGACTTCCATCCGGCGGGCGACTTCGCCCTGGCGGACGGCATGCTCTACGACGACGGTGATGCACCGGCGGGTGCCGAGCGCCTCACCTTCGGCAACGTGGGTGTGTACCGGCGCGACCTGGTGGCCGACGAGGCGCCGGGCGCGTTCAAGCTGTTGCCGATGTACCGGCGGGCCATGACACAAGGGCGCCTGCACGGCGAGAAGTTTGAAGGCTTCTGGCGCAACGTGGGCACGCCTGCGCAACTGGATGAACTTCGCGCGGCGCGATAGACGCAGGCGCTGCTTTACTGCACGGTCACCGTGCTCAGTTCACGCAGACGTTCGTGCCCCATGGCGAAGGCCTGGTTGAACGCACTGGTGATGTCGTTGAAATCGTGCGTGCCCGTATTGGCTTCGATCTCTTCGCCAACGTGATCCAGTATGCGGTAACTTGCGCGATACACCTGCTCGCCATCGACACCGCTGTGCTTTACCGCCTTGGCGACCACTCTGAACTTGTTCTGGTTTTCCATTGCCACTCCTCCCCCTGGTGCATGACCGATACTGACCGGGGAAGATGACCGTTGCAAGTGACTTTGGCATCGCCACGATGGCGCCGTGTCAACTGCGCGGAGAAGCGTCCACGGCAACGTTGTGGGTGTTGCCGGCGACGGCGGCGGGTGCCTCCGCGGCAGGTGCGACGGCGCCTGCGGCATGCCCCGCATGCTGCACCTCGGCTGGATGCAGCGTCGGCACCGGCGGCAGCGTCGCCGGATCGGTGCTGGCAACATCCGCCGAGAGCGCGGCCTGGGCCGCTTCATGGGTCATCACCACGATGCTGATGCGGCGGTTGATCGGTGCGGACGGATCGCTCTTGTCGAACGGCACCGACGCCGCAAGGCCCACCACACGCGCCACCTTGTCAGGCTGCATGCCACCGTCGGTCAGCGTGCGGCGCGCAGCGTTGGCACGATCCGCCGAGAGCTCCCAGTTGCCGTACGCGCTGTCGGCACGGATATAGGGTGCGTTGTCGGTGTGGCCGGAAATGCTGATCTGGTTCGGCACCTGGTTCACGAAGCCGGCTAGTTCGTGCAGGATCTGCACGGTGTAAGGCTTGAGCGCGCCGCTGCCGGTGTCGAACATCGGACGGTTCTGCTTGTCGACGATCTGGATGCGCAGGCCTTCGGAGGTGATGTCCAGCAGCAACTGGTCCTTGTAGGGCGCCATGGCCTGGCTCTTGGCGATAGCCTCCTGCAGGTCCTTCATCAGCTGCTCCAGGCGGCGTTTTTCCTGCGCTTTGGCCTGTTTATCCTGTTCCGCCGCCGACGACGGCTTGGCGAAGGCCTGCTGGTCGCCCGGGCCCTTGGGCAGGTCCATCGCGCCGCCGAGCTTGATCATGCTGGTGCTGGCGCCACCCGGGCCCATCTTGCCCGACGGCGCCATGGTCGACTGGCCCGGCGTCAGGCTGGGGTTCTTGAAGTACTCGGAAACGGCGGCGCGCTGCTGCTTCGTGCCCGCGCCGACCAGCCACATCACGAGGAAGAAGGCCATCATCGCGGTCACGAAGTCCGCATAGGCGACTTTCCACGCGCCACCATGGTGACCATGGCCGGCCGCCTTTTTCTTGCGGACGATGATGACCTGCTTCAGCTCGCTCATCGACGGTTACCGCGCGGCCTTCAGGTGGGCTTCGAGATCCTGGAAGGTGGGACGCGTGCCGGACTGCAGGGACTTGCGCGCGAACTCCACCGAGACCATGGGGTTGTAGCCGCGCAGGTTGGCCAGCAGCGCCACCTTGACGCACTCGAAGGCCTTGCCGTCGGTGTTGACGCGCGCTTCCATCGCGGCGGCCAGCGGGCCGATGAAGCCGTAGCAGAGCAGGATGCCGAGGAAGGTACCAACCAGCGCGCCGGCGATGTGCTCGCCGATGACCGCGGCTTCGCCGTCGATGGATTTCATCGTGATGACGATGCCCAGCACGGCGGCCACGATGCCGAAACCCGGCAGGGCATCGGCCATCTTCTGCACGGCGTGCGCCGGCGCGGCGGCCTCGTGATGATGGGTTTCCAGCTCGACGTCGAGCAGTTGCTCGAGTTCGTGCGGATCCATGCTGCCGCCCACGATGAGGCGCAGGCAGTCGGTGATGAAATCGATCAGGTGGTGCTCGGCTACCAGGCGCGGATAGGCCGAGAACAGCGAACTGTTGGCCGGATCCTCGATGTGCGACTCCATGCCGAGCTGACCTTCCTTGCGCATCTTGATGAAGATGTCGTACAGCAGCGACAGCAGGTCGACGTAATCCTGCTTGCGGTACTTCGGGCCCTTGAGCAACGCCACGGCGTCGCTCGCCGACGCCTTGACGATGTCGAGTGAATTGGCACTGATGAACGCCCCGATGGCGCCACCGAAGATGATGAGCAACTCGTAAGGTTGCCAGAGGGCGCCGATGGACCCGTGTGAAAGAACGTAGCCGCCCAGTACGGAGACGAGGACGACAATGGACCCGATGATGACCAGCATGACTTGCTTCCTCCTAACCCTTTGCGTATCGGCAGACCGGGCCGTGAGTTGAGTCGTTTCGTCAGCGCCGGGTCAGGGTTCAGTCACCGGATTCCAACGAACCGGGGTAATGAGGGAAGACCAGGCGGATGCGCGTACCGATGCCGGCATCGCTTTCGATCTCCACGCCGCCTCCCGCCTGCGCCACGGTGCCGTAGACCTGGGCCAGGCCCAGGCCCGAGCCACCCGCCTTGGTGGTGAAATAAGGCTCGAACAGGCGCTGGCGAACCTCTTCCGACATGCCGCCGCCGGTATCGGCCACGCTCACGAACACCTGGCGCAGGGTGGAGTGCTCGCCGACCGCAGCGGCGAAGCGCGTATCGCCCATGCGCTCACCCACCTCGATCACGATGGTGCCGTGGCCGTTCATGGCGTCGCGGGCGTTCAGGCATACATTCATCAGTGCCTGCTCGAGGCCCTGGCGATCGAGCCATACCGGCAACGGGCCGGAGGCGCACACCACGTCGACACCGACGCCGCCGCCCATGCCGTGTCGAGCGAAATCCGCGAAACCCTTGACCAGGCTACCCACGTCCACCGGTTCGGGCCGCGAGGGCTGGTTCCGCGCAAACGCCAGCAGTCGCCGGGTCAGGGCCGTGGCATGCCGGGCACCCTCCACCGCGTAGGTCAACATGCGGCGATGGCGGGGATTCAACTCGGCGGCGTCTTCCTCCAGCCCGGACAGGCTGACGATCACCGTCTGCAGCATGTTGTTGAAGTCGTGCGCAATGCCGCTGACCAGCTGACCGATGGCCTGCTGCTTCTGCGCCTGCAGGGCACTGGCCTCGGCCAGGTCGCGGCCGTGACGGGCCGTGGCCAGCTGCTCGCTGACCCCGGCGAGGCGGTTCTCCGCGTCCCGGCGCGCACCGTGCTCGGACTCGAAACGCTCCATCAGGGTGCCGTACCGCGTGGACGCGCTGGCCGAGCGCGCCACCGTCTCGTTGAGGCGCTCCTGCAACAGCTCGTTGATCGCCTCGATGGCCGCCTGCACCTCGACCCGCTCGGTGACATCCCGGCTGATGACGATGAAATGGTCGAGCCGGTCGTGGGCGATCACGGGGGCGATCATTACTTCCCACCAGCGCGCGCTGCCGGCGTTGGACGGGCGCGCCGCCACGAAGTCCACCCGCTCGCCACTGGCGGCACGTTCGAGCACCCTCGCCACCATGCTGCGTGCTTCCTCGGGCCACAGATCGACCCAGCGGGTACCCAGGAGGCGATCCGGGTCATCCACCACGAGGCTTTGGGCGCCCTGCCCCGCGACGAAACGGATGACGCCCTCGCTGTCGAGCTCCTTCATGCAATCGGCGGACGCATCGACGAATTGCCTGTACAGCCCATCCACGCTAGTCATGACCCGTCCGTAACCCCTCGCGATCCAGGCGGCCAGTATGACCTGCTCGACCGACCTGCGGTGTGCCACGTAACGACTTTCGACACGCCGATGTACCCGGCCTGCGCAACTCAGTCTTCCGACTCGGCTGCCGGTTCGTCATCGAAACCCGTCTCGCCTTCCGCAAAGGCCGGGGCACCGTCGTCGTCCACTCCCAGCACCAGGCCCAGGGCCTTGTCGGCCGCCTCGGCGGCACGCGCTTCATCGCGAAAGCTGCGATTTTCGTAGACGGCGAAGAACGAGGGAAAGCTACCGTTAGCCGGATAGGACGCGATGAGCGCCGTATACCGCGAGCCTTCCCGCGTCGCGCTGCTCTTCAGGGTGAAGCCGGGAAATTCACGTTGTGCCATGGATCGAAAACCTCGGGAAAGAGCGGAAAATCCAGCGGGGCCGAAGGGTTGCCCGATATCCTTCACATATGTCGACGGAAATCAAGGAACCCGTTCAGAAAAAGCCGCTTGCTTCGCAGGATTTTGTAGAGTATTTCGTACATCAAGCGCCCTCACAAAGACTTCACGACGGGCGTGATTCAGCGAAACAGGGGCAAGACAGCTATGAACGTTATCACCACCACGTTGCCGTCGCGGCGGCTGGCGTGGGCCGTTGCCGCCGTACTGGCCGTGGCCGGTATTGCCGGCCTGGCCCTCGCGCCCAGGGTTGCCATGGCGATCCCGCGCACGGCGATCCAGATGGTCTACGCCTGGCTCTGCGCATCGCTCGTGGGCTCCGCCTATGTCGTCGTCACGCTCGCGAACGATGCCGAAGGCGCCACCGAGGACAGGGACGATTTCTGATCTCAGGGATGGGGTGATGCGTCAAAAATAAACCCGGCCTCGGCCGGGTTTATTTTTTTACGCAACCGGCCTGCCTTACGGACGGCGAGCCAGCTCCGGGTCTTCCTTGGTCACCGGCATCAAGTCCTGCTTGGACACGCCCAGCCACAGGAGGATCGGGCTGGCGACGAAGATGGACGACAGCGTACCCACCACGATACCGATCAGCATGGTGATCGCGAACCCGTGCACCACCGGACCACCGATGAAGAACAGGGCGGCCATGGTGATGCCGGTGAACAGCGAGGTGATGATCGTTCGCGACAGCGTGCTGTTGATCGACCGGTTGAGTACTTCTTCCGGCGTGGCATTGCGGCTGGAACGGAACAACTCGCGGACACGATCGAACACCACCACCTTGTCGTTGATCGAGTAGCCGACCACGGCCAGGACGGAGGCCAGCACCGTCAGGTCGAACTCACGCTGGGTGAGCGCGAAGATGCCAAGGGTGACCAGCACGTCGTGCACTTCCGTAGCCAGCGCCGCAATGGCGAAACGCTTCTCGAAGCGGATCCACAAGTAACCCATGATGCCGATGATGACGAAGGCCACGGCGACGATGCCGTCGCTGCGCAACTCCTCACCGACCTGCGGGCCGACGAAGGACTTGCTCTTCATCGTGACGTCGGGACGGGTGGTTTTCAGCACCGCGATGATATCGCTGGACACCCTCGTCGCGGCCTCTTCGCCCGCGAGCGTGGCCGATCCCTTGTCGTCCTTGGGCAGCAGACGCACGTTGAACTCACGTGTGCCGCCGACCGATTGCACCAACGGGTTCTCGATGCCCGCCTTTTCAAGAGTGTTGCGCACCTCGTTCACTTCGATCGGCTGCGCATAGTCGACCACGACGGAGACGCCGCCCAGGAAGTCCTGGCCGTAGTTGAAGCCCTTGGTCAGGATCAGGCCGATCGAGCCCAGCATCAGCAGGATGGCCAGGCCGATGCTGTACTTGCGCAGGCCGAGGAAGTTGAAGTTCGAGTTGTGGTTGAAGATTTCCATGGCGTCCTCCCGTCAGACCGACAGGGTCTTGAGCTTGCGGCCGCCGTGGATCAGCGCCGTGATGGCATGGGTTACCGTTACCGACGTGAACATCGAGGTCAGGATACCGATGAAGAGAGTGACACCGAAGCCCTTGATCGGACCCGAGCCCATGGTCATCAGACCGAGCGCGGCGAGCAGGTGGGTCACGTTGGCGTCCAGGATGGTCGCCCAGGCCTTGTCGTAGCCGGTGCGGATGGCCGCCAGCGGCGACGAGCCGTTGCGCAGTTCCTCACGGATGCGTTCGCAGATCAGCACGTTGGCGTCGATCGCCATGCCCAGGGTAAGCACGATACCGGCGATGCCGGGCATGGTCAGCGTCACGTGGATCAGCGACATGACGGCGATGAGCAGCACGAGGTTGAAGAACAGCGCCACGTCGGCGACCAGGCCAAACAGCTTGTAATAGATGGCCGCGGCGATCAGCACCAGGCCGAGGCCGAGCATCACCGCCTTGAAGCCTTTGTCGATGTTGTCCTTGCCCAGGCTGGGGCCGATCACGCTTTCGCCGACGATATCCACCGGTGCCGCCAGCGAGCCGCCGCGTAGCAGCAGCGCGAGGTCGGAGGCCTCGGCGTCGCTGGGCAGGCCGTTGGTCGAAAACTGCTTGCCGAACGGCGAGCTGATGTTGGCGTAGTTGATGACTTCCTCGGTGGTCTTGGGCGTCTTGATCTCCTTGCCGTCGACCGTCTTGATGTCGTTGGTGCGCGTGATGTAGAGCACCGCCATCGGCTTGCCCACATTACCGTTGGTGAAGTCCTGCATCTTGCGGGCGGCCGCGCTGTTCAGCGTGACGCTGACATTGGGCGTGCCGTTCTGCTGGTCGCGGCCGGACACGGCCGAGGTCAGCTGGTCGCCCGTGGCGATCACCGTCTTGCTGAGCAGGTAGGGGCGGCGGTCGCGACCGTAATACAGCTTCGCATCCGGCGGCACGCTGCCGCTGCGCGCGGCATCCATCGCCTGCTGCGGCGTATACAGGCCGGCACGGTATTCCAGGGTAGCCGTGGCACCGATCAGGCGCTTGGCTTCCGCGGTGTCCTGCACGCCGGCCAGTTCCACGATGATCTTGTTCTGGCCCTGCTGCTGGATCAGTGGCTCGGACACGCCCAGCTCGTTCACACGCTGGCGCAGCGTCGTCACGTTCTGGGTGATGGCGCTCTGCGCCAGTTCGCGCAGGCGGGTGGGTTTGACCACCGCATTGAGCGTGAAGCGATTGCCCGTCGAGGGGCCGTCGGTGACCGTCAGGTCGGTGAACTCCGCACTGATGGCACTGGCGGCTGCCTGGCGGTCGGCGTCGCTACGCAGTACCACGCCGACACCCTGGCCGCGCGGATTACGTGACACCGCGTCGTAGGAGATCTTCTTGTCGCGCAGCATCGAGCGGATATCGTCCGCGTAGCGGGTTTCCTGGTTGTCGATCACGGCGTTTTCGTCGACTTCCATGAGGAAGTGAACGCCGCCCTGCAGATCGAGGCCCAGCGGCATCGAGAACGCGTTGATCGAGCGCAGCCAGGCGGGCACGGTGGAGGCCAGGTTCAGCGCCACCGTGTAGTCGTCACCCAGCGCGCCGCGCAACGCATCGGAAGCCCGCGCCTGCGAATCGGCATCGTTGAAGCGCGCCAGCAGGCGCTCGCCCTTGTCGGAGCCGGCCACGTCGACGCTTGCGGCAGGCGCCTTGGCGTTGGCCAGGATACCCTCGACCCGGGTCTTCAGCCCAGCATCGACCGCATTGCCGCGGTTGCCCGAGATCTGCACGGCCGGCTGTGGCGGGAAGACGTTGGGCAGCGCATAGACGATGCCGAACAGCAACACGATCACGACCAGTGCGTACTTCCAGCGTGGAAAATCACTCATGCCTTACATTCCATGGAGGCGACCGGGTGCCGGCCGCAGCTGACGCGATGCGATAAAGCTCAGGACTTCTTGAGGCTGCCCTTGGGCAGTACCTGGGTGATCGAGCTCTTCTGAACCTGCACGACCGTGCCCGGGGCGATTTCCACCCGCACGAACGCCTCGCCCACGTCCTCGATGCGGCCGGCCATGCCACCGCTCATCACCACTTCGTCGCCCTTGGACAGGGCCTCGAGCAGCGCGCGGTGCTCTTTCTGCCGCTTCATCTGCGGGCGGATCATCATGAAATAGAAGATGCCGAACAGCACCGCCATCATGATCAGCGGCGAAAAGCCCAGCGCGCCCTGGGAGGCGCCGGCGGCGGGAGCGGTGGCCTGGGCAACGGCGGCGAACATCGGAAGGCTCATGCAGATTCTCGCAAGTCATGGAACAGCCAAGGAAAAGCGGCTGCTCACGTAAAA
The DNA here is from genome assembly GCF_000745005.1 of Luteibacter sp. 9135. NCBI lineage: Bacteria > Pseudomonadati > Pseudomonadota > Gammaproteobacteria > Lysobacterales > Rhodanobacteraceae > Luteibacter > Luteibacter sp. 9135. The sequence goes on from NZ_JQNB01000001.1 coordinate 230,115, forward strand.
AGATCGTGGATTATGCCACGCCCCCGGCGCTTATGTACCGCGCCGGCCGTGGGTCGCGGGGCGGCCTGCAGCCGCGGCCCGGGCCGGGTCAACCGTCGACGGTCGCCTTCTGCCGGGCCGCGTAGAACGCCGCCACGAAGTCGTCCAGCGTGCCCGCCTCGATCGCGCCGCGCAGTCCGGCCATCAGTCGCTGGTAGTGGCGCAGGTTGTGCATCGTGGCCAGCTGGCTGCCCAGGATCTCGTTGCAGCGGTCCAGGTGGCGCAGGTAGGCGCGGGAGAAGCCGTTGGCGCAGGCGTAGCAGTCGCAGCCTTCCTCGATCACGCGCGTGTCGGCGGCGAACTTCGCGTTGCGGATGCGCAGGGTGCCTTCATGGGTGAACAGGAACCCATTGCGGGCATTGCGGGTGGGCATGACGCAATCGAACATGTCGATGCCCCGGCGGACGGCCTCGACGATGTCCTCCGGCCGGCCGACGCCCATCAGGTAGCGGGGGCGATCCCTGGGCAGCATCGGCAGGGTCAGGTCGAGGGTATGGTTGCGCTCCGCCTCGGGCTCGCCGACGGCCAGGCCACCGATGGCGTAGCCGTCGAAGCCGATCTCGATCAGGCGGGACGCCGAGCGCTGCCGCAGGTTTTCGTAGGTGCTGCCCTGGACGATGCCGAACAGCGCGTTGGGGTTGCGCAGGTCGTCGAAGGCCTGCCGCGAGCGCTCCGCCCAGCGCAGGCTGAGTTCCATGGAGTCCGACGCGACCTTTTCCGTGGCCGGGTACGGCGTGCACTCGTCGAAGATCATCGCGACGTCGGAATCCAGCACCTTCTGGATGCGCATCGATTCCTCGGGTGAGAGAAACACCTTGGAGCCGTCCACGGGCGACGCGAAGGTCACCCCTTCCTCCGTGATCTTCCGCTTGTGCGCCAGGGAGAACACCTGGAAACCGCCGGAATCGGTCAGGATCGGCTTGTCCCAGCCGATGAACCGGTGCAGCCCGCCGAACTCCTCGACGATCTCCAGACCGGGGCGCAGGAACAGGTGGAAGGTGTTGCCGAGGATGATTTCCGCGCCGGTGTCCAGGACATCGCGCGGGGTCATGGCCTTGACGGAACCGTAGGTGCCCACCGGCATGAAGGCCGGGGTTTCCACGGTGCCGCGGCCGAAGCGGAGACGGCCGCGCCGCGCCGCGCCGTCGGTGGCGAGAAGGTCGAAGGGGAGCTGGGTCATCCGCCTAGTGTAACGGGAGTACCGACTGCCGTTTAAGCGCCATGGGCGCGGCGGCATGTTCCTAAAGTTCCGCGGGTTTCCGCCGATCCCCTCACTACAGGAGCGAGCCCCGACCGGGGTTCGTCCAGGCCCGCGGGAGTACCTGCCTTGATCATCCAGCCAACCAGCGTCGCCGCCCAGCTCTGGGCCGGTGCGGCCGCGGGCACCACCGCCGCCGTCGACGCATGGCGGGTGGGCACGTTACTCACGGCGCGCGTGGTCGGGCAGAACGACGTCGGCAAGCTGCTGCTGGATATCGGCGGCATGACGGTCGAGGCCGACACGACGGGTACGCAACTGCCCTCGCAGTTCCAGGTGAGGGTACTCACCCAGGGCACGCAGCCGCAACTGGAAGTGCTGCTCGCGCCGACCGACGAACGCGTGGCCTTGCAGGGCCTGCGCGAGCGCCTTCCGCAACAGAACGGCTATGCCCCGCTGCTCGGCGCGCTGGCCGCGCTGGCCCGCAGCCCGGTTGCCCGGTCGCTTCCCGCACCGCTACGCGCGGCCCTCGCCACACTGGAAGCCTCGATCAGCCGCCCCGACGATGTCGGCACGCCGACGGGCATGAAGGAAGCCATCGCCCGTAGCGGTGTCTTCCTGGAATCCCAGCTGGCCGAGCCGCATGCCGAACTGCCGGCCTCCGACGACTTCAAGGCCGCGCTGATGGTGCTGCGCCGGGTGCTGGCCGACCTGCCCCCCACCCGTGCGCCCGGCCTTGCCGCCGGCATGGGCGGGACGCTGGCCATGGGTACCGGTAAAGGCCCTCTCGGTGCCCTGCCCCGTCCGCTCAGCGACACGCCTCCGCCGCTCGCACAGCGCGCGCTGGTGGCACAGGCGCGTGCCGACGACCTGGCCATTACCGAAGGCGACGTCGATACCCTGGTCAGCCAGCTGCGCACGGATACCCGCGCCGCGCTGTCGCGAGTGGAAATCGCCCAGCTGGAGTCGCACCCTCAGGCCGGGGTGTGGATGGTCGAAGTACCCCTGGCCGGCGTGCGCGGCTATGACGTGCTCCAGTTGCGCATCGAGGAAGGCAAGGCCGGCCCGGGCGAGCCGGAAGGTCTGTGGACCATCGGCTTCGCCATCGACCCGCCGACCCTCGGCGCGGTGCAGGGCGAAATCCAGTTGCGCGCGCCACGGGTGTCCGTACGCCTGTGGGCCGACCACGGACCGACGGCGGCACGCCTGGAAAACGAATTTGTTTCGCTACGCCGCGTGATGGAGAAGAGCGGCCTCCAACTCGATCATTTCTCCTGCATGCATGGCCTGCCCGTGCCCACCAGCGCCTATAGCGCTGTCCTTCTCGAAGCGCGCGCATGAACCAAGCCCTGCCTTCACCGCGACGCAGCGTCACGCTGCGGCTCGCCACGCCCACCAGCAGCGGCAAGAACGAACGCGTGGACGCCGACGGCGTGAAGGCGATGCTTGAGCGTGCGCAGGCCATGGGCCTCGCCCCGCACCTGGACCCGCAGGTCGCCACGTTGCTGGCCGCCGTACGCCTACGCGACGACGTGCCACCGGAACTTTACGCGGCACTTTCGGCCGTGGTCGGCACGCTGCTGGCCGCGTCGACCGACTGATCGGCAAGCATCGGCGCTTCCGGCGCACGCGTTCACGGACAACCTCCCCTACAACCTAAGTTCTATTACTGCACGGCAACCGTCGAGAGCAGACTGCAAAGACGCGCAAGGATGCTCGTTACGGCCATGCGCCATGGATTTACCCACTCAGGACGAACCGGGAGAACGGCATGGACCACAACGCCATGGGGATGGACCCCTGCGACAATCAGAACGACGCGATCTTCAACATCACCACGGACAAGCGCACGCACGTGGATGCGCGCACGGGCCTGTTCGAGGCGCACGTACCCTTGCCCTCGGTGACCGGCAATGTGGGCTACGGCCCGGTGGTGGACCTGAGCCTTTACTACTCACCGGTGGTCAACAACCACGCCGCGCTGGGTGACGGCTGGTCGTTCGCCTTCACCACCTGGTACGAAAAGAACAGCGACCTCACCCTGCACACCGGTGAGGCGATGCGGGTGGAGAAAGGCAAGGACCTCATCACCCCCGCGGTGATGATCACCTGGTCCGACGGCGGCAACACGCTCACGGTCGAGCGCAAGGACGGCCGTGTGGAAACGCTGAGGAAGCCCGAAGCCGGCCGGGTCTGGGTGCCCGCGCGGCTGACCACCGACGGCTATCGCTATCTCGACTTCACCTGGGCGACGGTGGCGCAGACCGTCGGCAAGGACACCCATCACCAGGTCCGCCTGACCGGCATCCGCGATCCCGATCGCACGCTGCTCGAGGTCGGCTATGGTCCTGACGAGACGTCACCCGCCAAGGTCACGCTGACCTTCTGGCCGGGAACGAATGAAACGCTGCAGTTCGTGCTGGACATCAAGGATGTCGCGCTGCAATCGGTGACCGCGCCGGAAGGGACAAAGACGACATTCGGCTATCTCGAGCACCCAACCTGCGGCTGGCTGCTCACTGCGGTGGAGACGTTCGAAGGCTTGAAGGAAGACGTGGAATACGCGGACAACGGGCTGACATTCAAGGACAACCCGAAGCTGTCGGCCTTGCCGGCGGTGAATACGCATACGGTGACGCCGCGGGCGGGGGGCGAGAAGGTGGTCGACAGCTACAAGTACTTCCGGAGTGAAAATGCCTCGCGAGAAAATGTCGGATTCACTGCCTCCCGTGGATACCAGACCGAGATACGCAACACCGGGCGACTCATCGCCCACATCTACACTAGCGAGCACCAAATGTTTGTAGATGCAATGATTCAGGGAATACATAAACGGGTCAAGTTTTTTGGCTCGTATTACAATTCGCATAGCGCCGACACCAGTAGGCTCATCCAAACCCTGTACGACGGAAAGGCTCGCGAGTTCAGTATCGATTCCATCACGAAAAACGGGCTTGTACTAAAAATGGATGGAGGTGCCATCTCCTGTTTCACGTACCAGTCGGCAGCCAACAGTGCGTCACGCGAAGAACGCTTCCGGCACATCTATCTGGCCTCTGAACAGTCCGGCGCAATGCGCGCCCAAGAGCCCGGAGACATTGCTGAATCCCTTGCCGACGGTGGTGCTATCAGTTTGCTCCGCACGCGATCTCGCGTAGGCCAAGCAAAACAACTTGCGGCAAGAATGTTTCCTCTCCTGAAAAAATCGTATACCTATGAGACGATAACTGGTCTCAATCGTAGAAAACTCCACTCCTTCTCCATTACCAAAAAAGTCGAATACTCTACGCCGGCATTGCTCCGCCAGGAAATCGACTACTTCAGCGGCGATGACTTTCGGAAAGGTCGACAACGCGGCGTGCGGCATGGAAACGCCAGCGACGAAGGGGCATTCATCGAGTCGACCGTCCAGCAGGTGATATTCGACTACACCATCGATAAAAACGGAGTGGTCTTGACGACGACCACGACAGAAGCCGTAGAGGATGTATCGCGAACGTCTTTGGAAGCCCGCAGCATCCTCAGCGGTCGACTGATACGTCAGGTCGACACGGATGGCAACGAGACGATCTACACCTATGACACGTACGGCCGGCTATCATCGCAAACTGAATGCGCGCAAAGCGACATCTACAGGCAGACGACGGCATATGCCTACCCCGGAGCCGGCCGTGTTGAGATAACCGAGCCGGATGGGCAGAAGCGAGCCATCGAATCGGACGGCCGGGACAACACGGTAAGCGAACAAATCTGGTGCCCGACCGCGGCAGCATGGCGCGACATGAGGTCGGTCACCTACGATGCGCTCGGCCGCAAGAAATCGTCGAGTCAATACGATTACCTGGCTGACGGTACACAGCTCGTTGTGAGCTGCGATTTCGGCTACGACGATTGGGGCAATGAATGCAGTCAGTCATTCAACGATGGACGTACGACATTCAATCAGTACGATCCAGTCCGACGTGTACGAGAGGAATGGAAAGATAGTGCGACAGAGAACGAACGCAAGCGCACGACGTACCTTTACGACGATACGGTTAAAAAAATCGAATGGCTGGATACCGATGGCAACACCCATCGGGAAGAAAGCTACGATTTCGATAGTGCCGGCAAGATCCATCACATATCCAACGGTGCGGCTAGCGTGTTCTACGCTTACGATCCGGCTGGAAGAACCATCACCGAAGAGCACTTCAGCAGCGGCAAGTCGCACACGTTTTCCTACGAATACCCCGAAAACTGGCTAAGCGATCAGCCTAGAAAAATCGAAGTTGAATTCGACGGCAAGACAAGGACACTTGGAGCGCGGACATTCGACGCGTGGGGCCGGATCACCTCAACGACCCGCGCGGGAATCACGGAGGCATACAGCTACACCGGCGCCAATACCGTGCCGGATTCGAAATCGACCGCCGACGGAAAGGTCCTCACCTATCGGTACAGCAAGGAGCTTGGAAACCGCGTGACCAAGATCTGCGGCGCGGATCAAAGCCAAGTAAAGTCGTTCATTTACATGCATGGAGCTGATCGCATGTCGAAAGCCAGCGAGGGTGAGGCATTGCTTGTCTGCGACCATGACCTGCACAAGAGGGTGATCGCAGCCCGGTCTCAAGTGCAAAAAGGTTCAGAGACAACCTTAAAACGTATCTGGACGCCCGCTGGCCGCCTGCTTAACGAGACCGATGCGAGGGGCAAGGTGGTTACATACGAGTACGATGCCATGGGTCGACGGACGCGCACCGTCGCCGGCGATCTGGTAACAACCCACGATTACGACAACCAGGGCAGACCCCTAAAAGAAACCATAAAGGTTGAGGCAAACGAGATAGCTGTAAGCTTCACCTACGATGCATCTGGTCGCGAAGCTCAGCGTCGATTTCAACTCGCCAACGGATTCGATCTCACGCTTGATCGTCGTTACTACCCCGATGGCCGCGTGAAATTCACCGAGCTGAGTGATGGCAACGTCAGCAAAGGCAAACGCAGCTACGGCTATACGCCGCACGGCCGACTCGAGACTTGCGAGACGACAGGCGCCTGGAGACCCCACAACCCCAAAGGCAAGTTGATCGACAAGCAGATCTTTTCCTACGACGGCCTGGGCAACATAATTCGGTGCGAAAGCAGGTTCGAGGGCGCAATCTGCCGCAGCATATACAGTTATGACGAAGCAACCGCGAGCCGCCTTGATAGGGTCGAGCACGATCATGCAGATTACAAACCGTCGGCCAAGCTGGAATACGACGCGAATGGGCGAGTGACCCGAGATGCATTGGGGAAGACATACAGCTACGACTGGCTGGGCCGCCTGACGCAGGCTGGTTCGCGTTATTACGGCTACGACGCAATGGACCGTATCGCGACCACGGGGACAGGCAATGAGACTCGGCAAATTGTCTACGACGGCATGCAGGTGCGCGGGGAATACGGCGCTGATGGAAGCGGGCGCCAGCTGGAGCCCGGTAGTGCCGCCTGCACTGTGCAGCGAGTGAAGCGCTCTGGCGTAGAGCGAACGCTTTTCGAACTGCGGGACGTGGATGGCACGGTCCTGGTTACTTACGACGCAACAGCGAAAGCCATGAAGCATCATGCCTACTCCGCGTATGGTGCGCACACATCGGACGAGCCGGATTCATTATTGGGCTTCAATGGCGAATACCGGGACGTCGAGAACGATCAGTACCCGCTCGGACAGGGCTATCGATCGTACGACCCGACGAGCATGCGTTTTCACGCGCCGGACGACTGGAGTCCGTTTGGCCGGGGCGGTCCCAATGCATACGGCTATGGCAAAGGCGATCCCGTGAACTGGCAAGACCCCAGCGGGCATATGGCGGTAGGTTCTGGTTCCGTGAACCGTGGATTGCGCGCCCAATGGGGTAGCTCCCTGCCTGGTCCTCTCGGCCTGGGCAGCGAAGGAGCGCTCATTGGCACAATCATCTGGAGCGCGCTGGGCGTACTGACCGCCATTGCCACCGGAGGTGCTTCCCTTCTGCTCACGGCCGCCCTCGTCGGCATGGCGATCGTCGCGTCAGCCACGGCCATCGCTGCAGTCCTCGTCTCCGACACCAACCCGGAACTGGCCGCGATTCTTGGCTGGGTGTCGCTGGGATTCACCATCGCCGGCGGCGTGGCTTCGCTCGCGAAGAAGGTAGGCGAGTTTGCGATGAAAATCGGGCGGTCCGGCATGGCGGTGGCCAGGAATGCCTATCACCGTGTCGCCGTGGCGGCGTCGCGTTTCAGGGCAAGCGGCGCCCGCTCGGTGTTTCGTTCACGCGCGAGCGCCTATCGGCCGAGTTCCGCCGAAGGGTTCGGTTCTCTCGAGCAGATCGAAGAGGTGCGGCCGCCGGCACGCCCGGCCGGGGCACGCGTATTTTCCAGCATCGAAGAGGGCTACCCCGCCCCATTCGACTTCGAATTACCGCCCCCGGAGCAACGCAGCGCCTTCCTGGGTCTTATGGACAAGGTCCATGACACGTTGAATATCGGCGATATCAACACGGTGGTGTGCACCGTCACCGGCGTACTGGGCAATGCCGGCTATTTCGAGTCGGAGCAGGACGCTTTCATCAACGGCAACATCAACAACTCGACATGGCTGCCATGGGGCAGCTTCAATCTCGGGCGCTACGGTTTCCGCTAAACCCGGGACCGCCGGCAGCCGCACCTCCCAGCAGGCGCGGCTGCCGGTGTACGCGCGTCATATGACGCCCAGTCCCTGGATGGATGTCGTGTCAGGCTCAAACCCGCCCAGCGCCGCAAAGCGCCTACCCCGCTCCACGTAATCCCGAAACTGATCGAAGCTGGGTGCACCGGGCGAAAGCAGCACGCAACCCTCACCGTCGAGGGCGCTACGTGCCGCGCCCACGGCTGCCGCGAGGTCGGTGGCGCGATGGACGTGCGCGATACCCGCCGCGTCCAGCGCATCCGCGATGCGCGGACCGTTCGCCCCCTGACAGACGATCGCCGTCGGCGCCTCGGCATGCCGCCGGAGCGCCTCGATAAACGGCGTCCAGTCCAGACCGCGGTCATGACCGCCGACGATCAAGGCGACACGTTGCGCCCCGATGCTGTCCAGCGCGGCCAGGCTGGCCAGCGGCGTCGTACTGATCGAGTCGTTGATCCAGCGAAGGCCATCGCGCTCACCGAGCGGTTGCAGGCGATGAGGTAGCGGCACGAAACGGGCGAGCGCGGGCGCCGCCGCGCGGGCATCGTGGCCCATCAGTTCAAGCGCAGCCAGCGCGGCACACGCGTTCATGGCGTTGTGCAGGCCCGGCGCCGTGACCGTCGAAGCGGGCACGATATCCTCGGCGCCCCGACGGATCATTCCGTCGGCGACGTGCCAGCCGTCGACATCGCCGAAGGTGTGCGGATGGGCGTGATCCGCGGCACGGGCGAGCAGCGATGGTTGCGCGGCGTTGACCAGCACCGCCTTGGACGCGGCGAGCAAGCGAAGCTTGTCGTCGACATAGCGCTCGCGCGAGCCATGCCAGTCGAGGTGTTCCTCGTACAGGCTGGTTACGACGCCGAGGTCGACACCGCTCGCTTCGGCCGTCTGGAAACTGGACAGTTCGATCACCCACAGGTCGGCGCTAACCTCGTCGAGTTCGAGCAACGGCAGGCCGATGTTCCCCGCCAGCGCCGTACGCACACCGAGAGCCCGGGCCAGGTGGGCCAGCAGCGCGCTGGTGGTGCTCTTGCCCTTGGTGCCGGTCACTGCGATCGTGCGCGCATCGGCATGAGCGCCAAACCAGAGCGCCGTACCGGAGGTGAAGCGCGTGCCGCGTTCACGCGCGGCAATCAACTCGGGCAGATAGGCCGAGATGCCCGGCGACTTGATCACGACGTCATAGCCGGCAAGCGTGTCGGCGTCAGGGGCACCGGTGTACACAACCACGGACGGGAACGCCGCGCGCGCCGCATCGGCTTCGTCGACCATGCAGTGCAAGTCGATGGCCTGGCCGGGCAGGTGCCGCGCCAGCGCGTTCAGCGCCGCGCGACCCTCGCGCCCGAAGCCCCAGACAGCGACCCGTTGCCCCGCCAGCTCAGCCCAACGCATCCAGCGCTCCCAACAGGCGCTCCGGCACCAGATGCGAGGCGCCGGGTTGCAGCCATGGTTCCAGGGCCAGTTCGCCCGGATCCAGCTGCGGCAGGATCTCGCGGCGGAAACGCGAGACCAGTGCGTCCTCGCGCCACTCGGGACGCTCGGCCAGCGAGGCCAGCGCGGCACGCGCCTCGGCGCCCTCGCCGACGCACTCGAACGGCTTGTGGTCCTTGTATTCGAGCAGGGCATCGAAGGCCCCGGCCAGCGCGTCGTCGTCGAGCAGGTTGCGGCCGAAGATCGACACCAGCCTCGGCTTGGCCAGGAACGGCGCCAGCGCCAGGAACACGAAATGGCATTTGGGGCATTGCCCGCACCAGCGATCCGCCGGTTTCGGGCCGAGGATGCGGAAGTTGCGATTGCAGCTGGAGAACACGTCGAAGTAACCCGTACCCAGTCGCGCGAACGCGCTGGTCACGGCCAGTTCCGACCACGGCCGCAGGAGCGAGCAGTAGTCCAGATCCGCGGCCACGTGCGAATGCAGGTAATCGTGGAAGGTCTTCTCGAAGCCGTAGCCCTTGCTCCACTGGTGGTTCACTTCCTGCCCGTCGTATTCCAGCGTGGCCACCGAGGCGGACCGCTCGTTGGCGAACACGATGGAGTCGTAGCCGTACAGCAGCGCGGCCAGCGTGAGGATGGCCGAATTGATCGCCGTCACCGGGATGTGCCCGTTCCAGGCACCCAGGCGATTGAGTTCAAACAAGCCGTGCGCCAGTTCGCGTGAGACGTTGAGGGTGGACAGACCCGTGCGTGCCGCGCATTCGGCGATGAGCGGGGAATTGCCCACCCATGCCGCCGTGGCGTCGCCGCCGATCGACTTCACCGCCTCGACGGCCACCACCGAATCCTTGCCGCCGCCGATGGGCAGCAGCGATCGCGCCGGCAAGCCGACCGCTGGCGCTGCACGGTGCACCGAACGCTCGAACGGAAAGGCGATGCGGCCGCGCAGGTCGAGCCGGTTGCGGTAGGCGAACTCGGCCAGGCCGTGCAGGTACAACGCATCGGCCAGGCTGGCCGTGGCTTCGTCCAGCGGCGGGCCCTCGACGACGATGGACGGCGGGATACCCGCTTTGTAATAGCTGACGCCGGCCACGATGTGCAGCAGGCGAAGGGCCGCGGCGAATGCGGCCTCGCGTTCCGCCGGCACGGTGGGCGCGCCGGGGAAGGTCACCCGCTCGATGAGCTCCACGCCATCATCGAAGGCATAGACCAGCTCCGCCACCCCATCGGCGAAGGTGTGGCGGACAAATCGGAAGCTGGCGCTGCCGCGGGGATCGTTGGGCGTGGCGGTCACGGCAGCAGTACCTCGTCGGCTTCGTCGCGCAGGTTGTAACGCGACGACATGACGGCCCCGTAGGCACCGCCCTGCGCCACCAGGATCACATCGTCTTCCCTAGACTCCGGCAGCCGCCGGTCCGAACCGAGGATGTCGCCAGACTCGCAGATGGGGCCGACCACCTGGTACATCGTCGTAGCCGGCTCACCATGGCGCGTAAGGTTGACTATCTCGTGCCAGGCGTCGTACAGCGCGGGGCGGATCAGGCTGTTCATGCCGGTATCCAGGCCCAGGTAGCGCACGTTCGCGCCCTTCTCCTTCTCCTGCGTCACCCGCGCCAGCAGCACGCCGGCATCGGCGACGAGGTAGCGGCCGGGCTCCATCCACAGCTGGAACTGCGGGTAGGCCTGGTGCACGGACGTCAGCACGCGATCCAGTGCGGCCATGTCCAGCGCCGTTTCGCCCGGGTGCGAAGGCACGCCCAGGCCGCCGCCGATGTTCAGCACGGTGATGGTGCCTATACGTTCCGCCAAGGCCGCCAGTTGCGAGTACACCTCGCCCCAGTGCGCGGCATCGAGAATGCCCGAGCCCAGGTGCGCATGCAGGCCGATCACGCGCGCGCCGGCCGCGTCGGCCAGGCGCAGAAAACGGTCCACCTGCTCGATAGGCACGCCGAACTTGCTGCCGGTGCCGCCCGTCTTCACCTTGTCGTGGTGGCCCAGGCCGCGACCCAGGTCCACGCGCAGCATGATCTCGCGCCCGGCGAACAGGTCGCTCCAGTGCTCGATCGGATACAGCGCGTCGATCGTGACAGTGGCGCGCGTGCGCACGGCACTTTCAAAATCGCGGCGTGAAGCGAAGTTGGGGGTGAACAACAGTGGCGTACTTTCCGGCACCGCCGCCGACACCGCCGCCAGTTCCCCCGGCGATACGCATTCGAAGGCGAAGCCTTCCTCGGCCAGTACCTTGAGGATGCCGGGATGGGTGTTGGCCTTGACCGCGTAATGCACGCGATCCACGGCCTGCAGCGACTTCACCCGACGCGCCTGGGCGCGCACCGTGGGCAGGTGGTAGACGTAACGCGGCGTGCGCTGCGTGGCCAGTTCCACCAGTCGCAGGCGCTCGGCCTGCCACCATGCGGCGGCCGGCAGGGCCTGGTCGCCGGCACCGTAGAGGGCCTGCCACGACGGACCGAACACCATGCTGTCGTCCGTGCGCAGGGCACCGGCACCGATCAGCAGTTCGTGCAGCCGCGGCAGCATGGCGTCGACCACGTCTTCGTCGACCACGAAGGTCAGGTTGAGGTTGTTCGACGACTGCGAGATGAGGTGCACGCGCAGCTGGCCGAACTCCGCCAGCACGCCGGACAGCTTGTGCAGCATGGAACGCATGCCGCGGCCGACCAGGGTGATCGCCGCGCAGGGCGCGATCACCTTGACCCGGCACACGCGCGCCAGGTCCGCGGCCAGGGCGGCGATGGCGTCGGAATCGAGCAGGTTCTCGGTCGGGTCCAGCGACACCGTGACGTTGGTTTCCGCCGAGCCGATCAGGTCCACCGACAGGCCATGCCGGCGGAACGCGTCGAACACATCGGCCAGGAAGCCGACCTGCTGCCACATGCCCACCGATTCCATCGACACCAGCGTGATGCCCTTGCGGGCACTGATCGCCTTGATACTGGGCGCGTGCTCGCGGATCTCGGGACCGATGAAGGTGCCTTCCAGCTCCGGCCGGTTGGTGTCCTTGATCAGCAACGGCACGCGCGGCTCGCGCAGCGGCGAGAGGCAACGCGGATGAAGCACCTTGGCCCCGGTGGAAGCGATTTCCTGGGCCTCTTCGTAGTCCAGGCGCTGCAACAGGCGCGCGCCGGCCACCTGCCGGGGATTGGCCGTGAACATGCCGGCCACGTCCGTCCAGATTTCCACGCGGGCCGCCGCCAGCAGCGCGCCGAAATACGCCGCCGAGGTGTCCGAGCCACCGCGGCCGAGCAGCACGGTCCGGTCATGCTCATCGCAGGCGATGAAGCCCTGGGTAATGAACACCTCGCCACGCGCCGCCAGCCGCGCGGACAACGCCGCGTCGTGGTGCGGCTCGATCATGGCCGAGAGCACGCGGGTACGCTCGTTCTGGTTGGGCAGGGCCACCGCATGCAGGCATTCGCGCGCATCCACCCAGGTGGTCGGCAGGCCGTTGGCGCTGAGGAAAGCCGCCCCCAGCGCGCTGGACATCAGTTCGCCATGCGCCTGCACGCGCGCCTGCCAGGCCAGTTCGCCCAGTTCGCCAGCACCGCCGTCGGCCAGCGCGGCCAGGTCGGCCAGGCGCGCGCCCAGCGTTTCCGGCATCGCCAGCGACATCTCGGCGAGCAGGGCGTGGTGGCGATCGGCCAGTGCGGAGGCCGCGTCCGAGCGGCGTTTCGGGTCCGGATGCGTGCAAAGCTGTTTCAGGCCGTCGGTGATACCGGACAGGGCCGACACCACGATCAGCACGCGCGCGCCCTCGGCGCGACGGCTGGCGGCCAGCTCGAGGATATTGCGCCAGCGTGCGGCCGTGGCAACCGACGTGCCGCCGAACTTCATGACGATCCAGGGCGCGTTGACAGGCAACGGCGCGTTTGCGTTTTCGCTCACGGGACTCTTTGGGCTGGTGGGAAAAGCGGGTTGCCGATGCGGCGGCATATCCTTCGAAGTGTTGCGCTGCAACGGAAAAAACGCAATCTGCTGGGGGGCTGTTGGAGCAAGAGCCGGCGGGTGCCACCCTCGGGGCCACGCCTACGGCGACCCGTCAAGGAAAGGCCGCGTCCGCGGCCGTTTATTGATTGCCCTTCGGGCCGGGTCGGGCTTCGCACAGGGGTTTTCGACTCGACATCCCTGTCTCGCGAAAACGGCCGGCCGTCCTGGCCGGCCCCCTTCGGGCCTGATCTGTGCGAATCCCTCGCCTGCGGCTACCGGCCCCGAGGGTGGCACCCGCCGGCTCTTCCTGACACTGAGGTTGCGTGTGGGGAGAGCGAAGAGCCAGGTTTCGCTTCGTTGCTGGGAACGCTCGCTTCATGTTACGCATGGCGTCGTTCGCGTTGGATGGGTTGAGGGTTCGCCGACATCGTCGGCTCCTACCCAGATGGCGGATCACGCGTTGGATATTTCACGGGCTGCCCTACCCCTAGGGTAGGAGCCCACGATGTGGGCGAAAAGCCAACAAAGCGGCGACGCCGTACCCTGCACGTCTACGGTGCTCGCGTAACAACCTGCCTCAGTCTTGGGAAGAGCCGGCGGGTAGCCCCCTCGGGGCCGGTAGCCGCAGGCGAGGGCTTCGAACGGACAAGGCCGCGTAGCGGGGCCGGCCAGGACGGCCGGCCATTTTCGCTGAGCCATGGATGGCGAATCGAAAATCCCCGGGTGAAGCCCGACCCGGCCCGAAGGGCAATATATAAACGGCCGCGGAGCGGCCTTTCCTTGACGGGTCGCCGCAGGCGTGGCACCGAGGGGGCTACCCGCCGGCTCTTGCTCCAAGGCCCCAAGGCCCCAAGGCTCCAAGGCTCCAAGCCACCAACAACCTTTTACAAACCCGCCCTCCCAAGCCATCCTCCCGTCTTTGCCCGAACCCGACCACGACACATGGAAAATCCCGGCTACGCCCGCCGCCTCACGCTCATGGATGCCGCCCTCATCGTCGTCGGCGGCATCATCGGCGGTGGCATCTTCCTCAATCCCGGCATCGTCGCGCAGCGCACGTCGTCCGGCTGGGTACTGCTGGGGCTGTGGGTCGGCGGTGGCTTGCTCACCCTGATCGGCTGCCTCTGCTATGCGGAACTGGGCGCACGGCGCCCCCAGGCCGGCGGCAGCTACGTCTATCTGCGCGAAGCCTTCGGCCGCCTGGCCGGTTTCCTCTTCGGCTGGACCATGCTGCTGGTGATCTACAGCGGCAGCAGCGCGGCGGTGGCCACCATCTTCGGGACCTATGCCACCTCGGTATTCGGCCTGTCGCCGGCCCTGGTCAAGCCGCTGGCCGTGGGCGCGCTGATCTTCGTGACCGGGCTGAACCTGTTCGGCATCCGCTTCGGCGCCCAGGTGCAGAATGTCTTCTCCATCCTCAAGCTGCTGGCGATCGCCGCCCTGGTCGTCACCGGGCTGGCCTTCGCCGGCGTCGGCAACACCGAAGCGCTGGCTCCGGGAGTCGTACCCACCAGCGGCAGCCTGGCCAGCGCCCTTCTCCCGGTGTTGTTCGCCTTTTCGGGTTTCAGCTACCTCAACAACCTCGCCGGTGAGGTGCGCGACCCGCAGCGCACGCTGCCGCGCGCCCTGGTGCTGGGCATGCTGGTGGTGATCGCCGCCTATGTCCTGACCAACTACGCCTATATGGCGGTGCTCGGCCACGACGGGCTGGCCGCCAGCCAGGCGCCCGCCGCCGACGTCATGAGCCGCGTGTTCGGCACAGCCGGTGCGCGGGTCATCGCCATCGGCATCGCCGTGTCCACACTGGGGTTCTGCAACATCACCCTGGTGGCGGGCGCCCGCGTGCTGCAGGTCATGGGTGAGGACGGCCTGTTCTTCGCCAGCGTGGCCCGGCTGCATCCCCGCTACCGCACGCCCAATATCGCGCTGATGGCGCTGGCGGCCTGGGCGATCGTGCTGGTGCTGGGAGCCAACTACGGCCAGTTGCTGGACTTTGCCGCGTTCGGCGACTGGGCGGCCTACGCCGTCACCATCGCCACGCTGTTCTGGTACCGCCGCCACGGCGGCGAACGCCCGGCCTTCGCCACACCGGCCTATCCGCTGCTGCCGCTGGTCTTCATGGCCACGGTGGTCGCAGTGGTGGTGGCCTATGCCCTGGACAAGCCGCTGAGCGCGGGCGTCGTCTGCCTGGTGGTGCTCGCAGGCCTGCCCGTCTATGCGGTCTGGCGACGCCTGTTCAGTAAACTCGCTCGCTGATCACGGGCACCGATGCCACAATGACCCGGTTAAGCTGAGGAAAGCAGATGGCACAGCAAGGTCCGACGTCGCCCGTACCCGTTCCCACCCCGCAGGATGCCGCGCAACCGGCGCCCACGCCCGTACGCGAAGGCATCGACCTCATCGTCAACGACAAGCGCTACAGGCACACCGGCGACAAGACCATGCCGCTGCTGTGGTACCTGCGCGACGTACTTCGCCTCACCGGCGCCAAGTACGGCTGCGACCAGGGCGATTGCGGCTTCTGCACGGTAATCGTCGACGGTCGCGCCGTCGCGGCCTGCCACACCCCGATGGCCAAGCTGTCCGGCAAGCGCGTCACCACGGTCGAAGGCCTGTCCGGCAAGGACGGCAAGCTGCATCCCGTGCAGCAGGCCTGGATCGACGAGGACGCGATCATGTGCGGCTTCTGCCAGCCGGGCCAGATCATGGCGGCGGTGGATCTGCTCTCCCGGCAGAAGAACCCCTCCGACGACGACATCGACAAGATCGGCAATCTTTGCCGCTGCGGCAGCTACGGCCGCATACGCAAGGCGATCAAGCGCGCGGCCGGCACGATGAAGGACGGCAAGGCATGAGCGGCGAAGTCCGGCTGTCCCGTCGCCGCTTCCTCAAGTACGCCGCCGGCACCGCCGGTGCGCTGGTCATCGGCATCGGCACGGCGGAAGCGCTCGATCGTCCGCCGCCCCTGGGCCTGCTCGGCGATGCATGGGCGCAGGTCGGCCCCTACCTGCGCGTGGCCGCCGACGGCCGCGTGTACATCGGCGTGCGCGATCCTGACAACGGCGAAGGCACCGCCACCTCGCTGGCCCGGATCATCGCCGAGGAACTGGATGCCGACTGGTCGCAGGTGATCGTCGAACCGCTGGGCCTGGGCGTGCGATCGGGCAACGGCGAGCCGGATTTTATCTACGGACGCCAGCGCAGCGGCGATGCCACCAGCATTCCCGCCGCCTGGGCGGATCTGCGCCAGGCCGGCGCGCTCGGCCGCTGGCTGCTGCTACAGGCCGCCGCGCGGCGGCTCGGCCTGCCCGCCGACCAGCTGCGCAGCGAGAACGGCGCGGTGATCGCCAGCGACGGTCGCCGCCTCTCGTATGCCGACCTGGCGTCTGCGGCCGCGTCGGTGGATGCGCCCTCCAGCCCGCCGCCGCTGAAGGCGGCCGACCAGTACCGCCTCATCGGCCAGCCGGCGGGCGATGTCGATGCACGCGCCGCCGTCACCGGACAACTGCGTTACACCGCCGACGACACCGTCGGCAATGCCGTGGTCGCCGTGCTGGCGCGCTGCCCGTACCCGGGTGGCACGCTGGACAGCGCGGATCGCGATGCCGCGAAGAAGGTCGAGGGCGTCTACGACATCATCGACATCACGCCGGAGCAGGGCCAGGCGCCCGGTGACACACCCCAGGCGCCGGCCATCGCCGTCCTGGCGAGCGACACCTGGGCCGCCCTGTCCGGGCGCGCCGCACTGAAGGCCAAGTGGAAGCCGGGCGCCACGCCGGAGCCCAACAGCTACACGCTCGAACAGAAAGCCCTCGAACTGTTCGCCGATGATGCCGCCACGCCCAGCACCGTGCGCAGCGACGGCGACATCGCGGCCATCCGCAAGAAAGCCGCGCGCACGCTCGAAGCCACTTACTTCCAGCCGTGGGTGGCCCACGCCACCGCGGAAACGCCCAACTGCGTCGTCCGCCTCGATCCGGACACCAGCATCACCGTCATCGCCGCGACGCAGTCGCCGCGCGCCGCCTACGCGGTGGTCCAGCGGATGACCGGCTTCAGGCCGGACCAGATCGACATCCAGGTGCCACGTGGCGGCGGTGCGTTCGGCCGACGCCTCGAGCAGGACTACATCGCCGAGGCCGTCGCCGTGGCGCTGGCGAAGAAAGACGACGCCATCCGCAACCGCCCGGTGCGGCTGCTGTGGACACGCGACGACGACCTGGCGCACGACTACTACCGTCCGCTGGCCGTGCATCGTCTGAATGCCTTCATCGATCGCAAGAAAGCCCTCGTGGGCTGGCAACAGCGCATGGCCAGCCCTTCGGTGCTGGCGGGCGGCAATACGCCCGACAACCGCCTGTGGCAGTCCGAACTGGTAGCCGACGCGCTGCCGGCCGGTCTGGTGCCGAACTTCCGCAGCGACTGGTACCCGCTGCCGTCGCAGCTGTCACGCGGCGAGTGGCGCGGTTCGCCGAACGTCACGCCCACCTTCGCGTCGGAAAGCTTCATCGACGAGATCGCCAACCTGCTGAAGGTGAACCCGCTCGATTTCCGCCTCGGCATGCTGGGCGAAGGGCGCCAGCTGCCCTACAGCGGTCGCGGCGGCCCCATCGACACGGCCCGCCTGGCCAACGTGCTGAAACTGGCCGCCGAGAAAATCGACTGGAGCCGCTGGCTGCGCAGCGAGAACGGCCTGGGCATCGCCTGTTCGTATGTTTTCGGTGCCTACGTGGCCCATGCCATCGAAGTGGCCCCGTCGGGCGAAGGCATCGACATCCACCGTGCCGTCTGCGTGGCCGACGTCGGGCGCGTGATCAATCCGCTGGGCCTCGAGGCCCAGCTGCAGGGTGCCACCATGGACGCGCTGTCCACCGCGCTCAACCTGGCCATCACGGTGAAGGATGGCCGGGTGCAGCAGACGGGCTTCCGCGACTACCCCTTGGCGGCCACGCAACCCCTCCCCTATGAGGTGGAAACCGTGATCGTGCCGTCCATGGCCGAGCCCACCGGGGCCAGCGTGATCGGTGTACCCTCGGCGGCACCCGCGCTGGCCAACGCCGTGTTCCGCGCCACCGCGGTACGCATCAGACGCCTGCCGCTGCTGCGCGAGCTGTCCCGCCTGCGCTGACACCCCCGTCCCGCCCGAGGTAACGCATGACCATCGCATCATTCACCTCGGGCTCGACGGCCACGCGGACCGACGCCGACCTGATCGGCAGCAACAAGCGCTTCTACGACGCGCTGTGGTCCGAGGCCAAGCTGTTTTCGCCCGACCGCTTCAATACGTGGCCGCTGGTGGCCGAGTTGACGGCGCAGACCACCCGCCGGCTTGAGGTCGCCCCGGGCCTGCGCCCACGGCTGCCCCTGGAAGGCACCCAGTTCGTGGACCTCAGCCGCCCGGCCCTGGCCGAGCTGGGCCGGCACGGCGCACGGGTGGCCAACGCCATGATCGGCGCCCTGCCCTTCCGTGACGCCAGCTTCGACTTCGTCTGTGCCTTCGACATCCTGGAACACGTGGTGGATGACGAGGGGGCGCTGGGCGAGCTGGCGCGCGTGGCCGAACCCGGCGCCCGACTGCTGATCTCCGTACCGCTGCATCCCGACGCCTGGACGGCGTTCGACGACTTCGTCGGGCATTACCGCCGTTACGAGCCCGAGGCCATCCGTGACCTGCTGGCCCGCCACGGCTTCACGATCGAGCGCAGCGCCGTCTACGGCATGCAGCCGAAGTCGTCGAAGCTGCTCGACCTGGGTCAGTGGTACCTGACTCATCAACGCGCGCGCGCCATGTGGTGGTACAACCGCGTTTTCATGCCCCTGGGCGTCCGGTTCCAGAAGGCGCTGTCCTTCACGCCCGGCTTCGAGCCAGGCCCCGGTGTCGACGAAGTGCTGCTGGTCTGCCGCAAGGCAGCCACTTAAATCGAGCAAAAACAGGGGCTTTACATATGGCGCGGCGCAACTGGTTATGATGCGCCACCCTCCCCGCCCCTTCCGGAATCGGCATGCTCTATCTCATGCACGAATGGCAACGCTCGATGCTCAGCCCGCTGACCTACTGGGCCGAGGCGAGCGCGAAGATGTTCGGCGATGCCGCCAGCCCGTTTGCCCGCATGCCTGGCGCCGACCGCGCCGCCGCGGGTTACGAACTGATGTTCCGGCTGGGCAAGGCCTACGAAAAGCCGGAGTTCGACATTCACAGCGTGCACGCCCACGGGCATGACGTGGCCATCGTGGAACAGGTAGCGCTGGCCAAACCGTTCTGCACGCTCAAGCGTTTCAAGCGCTTCTCGGACGACCAGGCCACGGTCGACACGATGAAGAACGACCCCGCCGTGCTCGTGGTCGCCCCGCTGTCGGGCCACCACTCCACGCTGCTGCGCGATACGGTGCGCACCCTGCTGCGCGACCACAAGGTGTACATCACCGACTGGGTGGACGCCCGCATGATTCCCCTCGACGCCGGCTCGTTCTCACTGGCGGACTACGTGGCGTACATCGAGGAGTTCATCCGTCACGTGGGCGTGCACCGCGCGCACGTGGTGTCGGTCTGCCAGCCCACCGTGCCGGTGCTGGCCGCCGTCTCGCTGATGGCGGCACGTGGCGAAGCCACCCCGGCCACGCTGACGCTGATGGGCGGCCCGATCGATACCCGCAAGAGTCCGACCAGCGTCGACAACCTGGCCACCACGCGCCCGCTGTCTTGGTTTCGCAACCAGCTGATCCACAAGGTGCCCTACCAGTACCCTGGCGCGGGCCGCGAGGTGTATCCGGGCTTCCTGCAGCACGCCGGCTTCCTCGCCATGAACCCGAGCCGGCACGTCATGTCGCACTGGGATTTCTACGAAAACCTGCGCAAGGGCGACCTCGACGACGCCGAGCAGCACCGCAAGTTCTACGACGAATACAACGCGGTGCTCGACATGCCGGCGGAATATTACCTCGACACCATCGAGACCGTGTTCCAGGAGCACCGCCTGCCCAAGGGCACGTGGGAAATCCACGGTGAGCTGGTGCAACCGGCGAAGATCAAGGACACCGCCCTGCTCACCATCGAGGGTGAACTGGACGACATTTCCGGAGCCGGCCAGACGGAAGCCGCGCACGGGCTATGCAAAGGCATTGCGAAGAAGCGCAAGAAGCACATCACCATCGAGGGCGCCGGACACTACGGCATCTTCAGCGGCCGCCGCTGGCGCGAAGTGGTTTACCCCGACGTGCGCGATTTCATCAAGGCGCACGATAAAGGCAACAGCAACACCGGCGCGCAGGGAAACCGGCCGGCCTGATCACGTCCGGCATGTGTGTGCGTGTAGGAGCGGACGATGTCCGCGAATCCTCACCATGCCTATGCCGAACGATGCCGAACGCGACGCACAAGCCGGCGTTACGCCCGATGAAGCCGGCTTTGTCGGGCGTCTAAAACGCCCGCTCGATTTGGCGTTCGGCTTCATTCGCCGGACCAGCCCCTGAGGGTTCGCGCGCATCGCGCGCTCCTACAACAGCGCCCAGCCGATCAGGCCGACGACGATGAAGAAAGGCGTGGACCACAGATGGAACGTGGCCCAGGCCTTACGCTCGCCCAGCAGGCGCAGGGCGATCAGGTTGGCCAGCGAGCCCAGCACGAAACCAAAGCCGCCCACGTTCACGCCGAACGCGATGGTGCGCCAGTCGTGTGAATACTCTGCCAGCAGGATGGCTGCGGGTACGTTGCTGACCAGCTGCGAGGCCAGCGCACCCGTGGCGTACAGGTGCGACGGAATGTCCAGACCGAGACCGCCGATGAACGAACGGATGGTCTCCAGGCCGGCCAGCATGCGCAGGTCGATGAACATCAGCACGAAGGTCAGAAGCAGCCCCCAGTCGATCGCGGCCACCACGCGGCGGCGGAACACCAGGAAAACGGCCAGCACGCCCAGCAGCGCCCACAGCTCGTGGTGCAGGTCCGCCAGCACCAGGAACGGCAGGTAGAGGACCCCTGCGGTGACCAGCAGGCCTCGCTCCACCGCATGCTCGGTGCCGTCGTGCACTTCCAGCGGCTCGGCGGGAAACGCCATCGCGGTGACTGCCAGCAACAGCACGAGCACGATGGCCACCAGGGGAAGCATGGCCAGCACGAACCCGCCGAAGCCATTGCCCCATTGCTGCCACAGGAAAAGGTTCTGCGGATTGCCGATCGGGGTGAGCATCGAGCCGGCGTTCACGGCCAGTGCCTCGAAAATCACCAGGCGCGTCGCCGGCATGCGGGCGATGCGACACATGCTGAGGGTGAGCGGCACCATGACGAACAACGACACGTCGTTGGTCAGCAGCATCGACAGCAGGGCGGTCAGCGCGACCAGGCCCAGCGCGGCGATCCGCCGGGTGGCGGTTCGGTCGATCAGCCAGCGGCCGGCGACGTTCAGCGCGCCGCTGTGTTCCACGGCCTTGGTCAGGATCAGCAGACCCGTGAGGGTGGCGATGGTCGGCCAGTCCACCAGGCCGGGCCAGCTCGCGATCCGCGACGGCTGGGCCACCGCGAACGCCAGAGCAGCCGCCAGTAGGACAAGAAAGAGCACGTCGCGGCGCAGGTTGCGCAACGAGTCGGGTAGCCACGTCATGGATGGATTCCGCCGGAGAGGGCGGGATCATAACGTCACGCGGTGTCGCCCGGATGTACAGACCGACACCGCGTGCACCACGCGACGGGACGCGCCGAGGTCAGTCGTCGTGGCTGACGGGTATGCTCACCTTGCCGGCGACGCCGTGCTGTTCGATGTCGCCGCTGCCTTTCTTGCGCACGGTCAGGTTGCCCTTTACGCCATCGACGCCCAGATCGCCCGAGCCGATCGACCCCACGTCGACGCTGCCATCCACATCGGTCAGCTTGGCATCGCCCGAACCGACCGTGCCGATCCTTACGTCGCCATGGACTTGGCGGGCCGTCAGGTCACCCGAACCGACCGAATCCACGCTCATCGACCCGGCGCCGTCGACCTTCACGTCGCCCGATCCGATGCGTGCATGCACGGCACCCTTGACGTCGGATGCCTCGATATCGCCGGACCCGGCGCCGACGTCCAGCGAGGCGATGCTGCGCAGCTTGACGTCACCGGAGCCGGCTTCGACCGTCACCGGCAGGCTGGCGGGAATCGTGGCTTCCACCTTGAGGTAGCTGTAGTGGTTGCCCCAGCCGCCCGACCACGATTTGTCCTTCTCGGTCAGTTCCACGACGAGGGTGTCGCCGCGTTTCTCCTGGGTGACGATCAGGTTGTCGACGATCTTCTGGTCGGAGCCGCAGGCCTTGCCGCGGAGGGTGCCCTTGCCTGCGGCCGATCCACCCTGGACGGACAGATCATAGGAGTTGACCACGAAGCGCACGGCGCGCACGCCCGAGAGGTCGAGATCGAGATTGCGGTCCGCATGGAAGGCGCAGGAGGGCACGTTGTCCGCCAGGGCGACGGCGGGCAGCAGCAGGAGCGAGGCAAGAACCAGGTGGCGCATGGGGAGTCCCCTTCAGTGATGGGTTGCAACCAGGGATGGATGCCGCCCGCGCGAAAAAGGTTGCAAGGCCCTTCACGCGAACCTGAGCGGCCGGCAACGGCTTGGTCAACGGCTTGCCGGGCGGCACGTTTTTCATCGTGCAAGTCCAACCGGGAGATACCCTATGCAACGCAAGACCCTTCTCGCCAGTGCCGCTTCCCTCCTCCTTGCCGGCTCGGCCGCCTTCGCGTATGCGCAGGATGCCGCTCCCCAGGCCCCGCCCGCTCCGACCGCGCGCATGGCGCCGCCCGCGAATGCCGCGCAGGGCCCGCAAGGTGGCCCGAAGTGGAACAAGGGCGACGACCATGGCCACGCCGATCGCGGCGGCTGGGGCCGTCACGGCCACGGCGGCATGGAAAACGCCGGCGTCATCGGCGACCTCCGCTCGCTCGAGCGCCTTTACGTGAGCACCGGCCGCCAGAAGGAACTGCCGGCGCTATACAACGAGGTGCTGGCCAAGTCGCAGAACCCGATGGTCCGCGACTACGCCTACCGTCACCTGGCCCGCGCGCAGATGCAACCGCAGAACGTCGATGCGGCCATCGCCACGTTGCGCAAGAGCCTGGACGAAAACCTCGCCCAGGACCAGAAGCGCCACCAGGACATGGAAGCCTTCAGGCAGCACATGCAGCAGCGCATGGCCGCGAAGACACCTGACGCGAAATAACCCCAGAGGCATCGCGCACATCAAAGCATCGCGCACAGCGTGCGCTCCTACGACCGCCGCGCCGTAGGAGCGCACGCTTTGTTGTAGGAGCGCACGATGTGCGCGAAAAGCCAACAAGGCGACGATGCCGCACCGTTCATCCATACGCAGGGTAGGAGCGCACGATGTGCGCGAAAAGCCAACAAAGCGCTGATGCCGCGCCGTTCATCCATACGCACCACCCATCAAGCCCCGCCTGTGCCGACATCTCGCCTCATTCGCATGATGGGGCTGGGGGATCGCGCACATCGTGCGCTCCTACATGGCTTTTACGCGGGCCCAGAGGGCTTCCTGTTCTTCCAGCGTGTACGACGCCAGCGTGCGGCCTTCACCGGCGGCGATGGCTTCCATGCCGCGGAAGCGGCGTTCGAATTTCGCGTTCGCACCGCGCAATGCACGCGATACGTCCACCTTTGCATGCCGCGCAAGATTGGCCGCGACGAACAGCACGTCGCCGATTTCGTCGGTGAGACGTTCCTCGTCCGCACCGTTGTCGAACTCGTGGCGCACCTCGTCGATTTCCTCGACGATCTTGTCCAGTACCGGCCGATGATCGGGCCAGTCGAAGCCGACGTTGGCGGCACGCTTCTGCAGTTTCACCGCACGCTGCCATTCGGGCAGGCCGTGCGAGATACCGGCGAGTGCACTGGTATCGTCGCCGCCTTTCAAGCGACGCTCTTCCGCCTTCAACCGGTCCCAGTCGCGCGAGCGCGCGGCGTCGCTTTCATGCGTCACCTCGTCGAACACGTGCGGATGGCGGCGGACCATTTTCTCGCAGATGGACTGCACCACGTCGCCGAAGGCGAAGTGCCCGGCTTCCTCCGCCATGCGCGCATGGAAGACCACCTGCAACAGCAGGTCGCCCAGTTCGTCGCGAAGGTCGTGCATATCGTGGCGGTCGATCGCGTCGGCCACCTCGTACGCTTCCTCGATGGTGTAAGGCGCGATGGAGGCGAAGTCTTGCTTCACGTCCCACGGGCAGCCCGTGGCCGGATCGCGCAGGCGCGCCATGATGGCGATGAGGTCGTCCACGGGCCGGCTCATGCCGCGTCGTCCGGATCGATCAGGCGCGCCGCCCAGTCCACCGTGGTGTCGCCGCAGGCAATGAATTCGGGATTGATCAGCGAATCGCGCGTGTTGTAGCGGAACGGGCGCCCGGCCAGGTCGAGCACCGCGCCGCCTGCTTCTTCGAGCACGCACTGCGCCGCAGCCGTGTCCCACTCCGAGGTGGCGCCCAGACGCAGGTAGATATCGGCCTCGCCGCGGGCGATCACGCAGAACTTCAGCGACGAGCCCAGGGCGAAGGTCTCGTGCGTGCCCAGGCGATCCAGCAGCGTCATGGTGCGGCCGGTGCCGTAGGAACGGCTACCGGTGACCATCAGCAGCCCGTTGGCCGGCCGCGTGGCCAGCGCCTCGCGGGGCGCACCCACCGTGCGCTGGCGCCAGGCACCGCCACCGGACACCGCGGCATACAGATCGCCCGAGACCGGGACCAGCACCACACCCAGCACCGGTCGGTGATCCTCGATGAGCGCGATGTTGACCGTGAACTCGCCGTTGCGCTTGACGAACTCACGCGTGCCATCGAGCGGGTCCACCAGCCAGTAGCGGCGCCAGGTGCGGCGCTCGGACCACGGCGCTGCCAGGGCTTCCTCGGAAATGACCGGAACGCCGGGGGCGAGCGTGTGCAGCCCTTCGGCGATGACACGTTGCGCGGCGAGATCCGCCGCGGTCACCGGGGAGTCGTCGTCCTTGCGCACCACTTCGAAGTCGTGCGCGTAGATGGCCAGGATCGCATCGGCGGCCTGGCGCGCGATCGCGCAGACCGGGTCGAGCCAATCCGCGTACGCCACCGTCATGCCGGTTTGTAGCGACCGGCGAGGTACTCGCGGGCCATGAACAGCGCGGCGATGGAACGACCGTCGGTGACATCCTCGCGGGCGATCAGTTCGTGCAGGTTGTCCATGCGCCAGGACACGACTTCCAGTTCTTCCGGCTCGTCGCCGGGCAGGCGCTCGGGGTAGAGGTCTTCGGCCAGCACCACGTGGATGCGGTGGGTCATGTAGGCCGGCGAGAGCGACAGCGTGCCGAGGAAGGTGAGCTTGCGCGCACCGAAGCCCACTTCTTCCTTCAGTTCGCGGTTGGCGCCTTCCTCCGCGGTCTCGCCGGCATCCATGCGGCCCTTGGGCGCGCCCAACTCGTAGTGGTCCACGCCCACGCTGTATTCGCGCACCAGCAGCACGGTGTCCGCATCCTGCATGGCCACGATCAGTACGGCCCCGTGGCCGCTGCTTTTCAGGCGCTGGAAGGTGCGGCGCTCGCCGTTGGAGAACTCCAGGTCCACTTCCTCCGCATGACGGAAGTGGGTGGTGGACGCATCGCGCGTCGCAAGGATCGTCGGGCGTTTGTTCATCGGTCGATTGTACCGTCGGTGAGCCGGACCAGCGCCTCGGCATGGATCGCGGGGGTGCCGGCCAGCACGCTGCGCGTGTCCAGGCCGGGCGCGGCGCCGGACAGGTCGGTGAAGATACCGCCGGCCTCGGTGACGATCACCGCCAGCGCGGCGATGTCGAGGATGTTCACGTCGGACTCGACGACCAGGTCGAGCGAGCCGCGCGCCAGCAGGTGGTAGTGGCAGAAATCGCCGTAGCCGCGGATGCGGTTGCTGTCGCGGATCAGGCCACCCAGCGCATCCCAACGGCGGTCGGCGGTGAGCGTCTTCACGTTACCCGTGGAGATCGACGCCTCCGCCAGTCTGGCGGTGGACGCCACGCGGACCGGCTCGCCATCGAGGAAGGCGCCGCGGCCCCGCACCGCCCACATGCGCTCGCCATACACGGGGGCCGAGGACACGCCCAGCACCAGTTCGCCGCGGTGCATCAGCGCGATCTGCGTGGAAAAGAACGGCGTGCGGCGGACGAAACTCTTGGTGCCGTCCAGCGGGTCCACCAGCCACAGGTACTCGCGCGAGGTGTCGTCCGCACCGTATTCCTCGCCGTAGATGCCCGCCTCCGGCAGGGCCGCGGCCAGGATGCCTCGGATCGCCATCTCGGCTTCGCGATCGGCGGCGGTCACCGGGGTGTCGTCGCCCTTGACGATCACCTCCACGCCCGAGCGCCAGTAATGCAGGATGATCTCCGCCGCGGCCTGCGCGGCCTCCCGGGCAGCGGCAAGCGCGGTGTCGAGGGTGTTGGTCATGGCGTGTTCGCGGGGGCGAGCCCGGCCTTGCGTTGGAGGTTGACGGCACCGTCGCGACCCAGCGGGCCGAAACGGGCAATGAGATGCGACAGCGCGGTGTCGGGAGCGCGCGGCGCCAGGCGACCGTCGAGGCGCCAGCCTAGCGGCGAGGCGGCAAGGGCCGCGTTCGCGGCCAGCGGCCCCTGGCCGTCGTCGGCCAGCGTGGCACGCAGCACGCCACCGGTGCTGGCCGCCTTCAGGGCCAGGTTGCCCAGCGCCACGACGCCTTCCGGCGTGCGCACGGCCGCAGCGTGCCAACGGACGACCGCCTCCAGCGCCAGCGGCCAGTTGCCCTGGAGGTCGGCCCGCGGGATGTGGCCTTCGACCACGCCGAGCGGCGCCAGGTCCTGCGGAGAGGCCGGGCCGGCCAGCGCTGCGGCATCCAGCCGGAAATCGACGCCGGTCCAGTGCACGGTATCGGGATCGGTACGCTCCAGATGCCCGTCGAAGCGACCGGCGCGACCGTCCATGTGCAGCTGCAGATGGATGCGGCCGAGGATCGCGTCACGGCCCAGGCGCCAGCTGGCCTGGCCCAGTTCGCGGCCGTCACGCGCCGTGACGCGACCCGCGCGGCCGTCCCACAGCGTGCCCGACAGGTCGTCCAGCACCACGCCCTTCGCGCGTGCGGCGAACAGCGGCACCGCCACGCTGGCAGGCAGGAACCAGTAGAACAGGCCGCCGGCAAGCAGCAGCACGACGACGCCCAGGGCGACCCGACGAAGCCATTTCAAACCATCACCTCGACACTCCTTACTTGAGGCACGGCGGCCCGGGGGCGATGATGGGCCGATGACCGAGACCCTTTTCGCTTCCCAGGCGGCCGACACGCTCGTCGCGCGCGACCTTTCCGTTCTCTGGCACCCGTGCACCCAGATGCACGACCACGAAACCCTGCCCATGGTACCCGTCGCACGCGGCGAAGGGGCATGGCTGGTCGGCACCGACGGCCGGCGTTACCTCGATGCCGTCAGTTCCTGGTGGACCAACCTGTTCGGTCATGCGGAACCCCGCATCGCCAGCGCGGTGAAGGACCAGCTCGACAAGCTGGAACACGTGATCTTCGCCGGCTTCACCCACGCGCCCGCCGTGGAACTGGCCGAGGAACTGGTGCGCATCACGCCGCCGGGCCTGGATCGCGTGTTCCTGGCCGACAACGGTTCCGCGGCCATCGAAGTGGCGCTGAAGATGAGCTTCCATTACTGGCTCAACCGCGGCCACGGCGAGAAGACCCGGTTCATCGCGCTCACCGGCAGTTACCACGGCGAGACGCTGGGCGCGCTTTCGGTCAGCGACGTGGCGCTGTACCGGAAAACCTATGCGCCGCTGCTGCTGACGCCGGAGCTCGCCCCCTCCGCCGACACCTACGAAGGCGAACCGGGCGAAACGCCACGCGAGATCGCCACCCGCCGCCTCGCGCAGATGCGCGACATCCTCGAACGCCACGCGCACGAAACCTGTGCGGTGATCGTCGAGCCGCTGGTGCAGTGCGCCGGCGGCATGCGCATGTACGACGCGTCTTATCTCACCGGGCTGCGCGCATTGTGCGACGAGTTCGACGTGCACTTCATCGCCGACGAGATCGCCGTGGGCTTCGGCCGCACGGGCACCTTGTTCGCCTGCGAGCAGGCCGGTGTCTCGCCCGACTTCATGTGCCTGTCCAAGGGCCTCACCGGCGGTTTCCTGCCGTTGTCGGCGGTGCTCACCACGCAGGACGTGTACCAGGCGTTCTACGCGGAATACGCGGCGGGCAAGGCCTTCCTGCACTCGCACAGCTACACCGGCAACCCGCTGGCCTGCCGGGCCGCGACCGCCACGCTGGGCATCTTCCGCGACGATCCCGTGCTCGAGCGCAACCGCGTGCTGGCCGCACGCATGGCGCAACGGATCGCCCCGCTGGTGGACCATCCGCACGTGGCGCAGGTCCGCCAGACCGGAATGATCGCCGCCGTGGAAATGGTCGCGGACAAGGCGAAGCGCACACCGTTCCCGGCCGGCGACCGACGCGGCCTGCGCGTGTACCGCCACGGCCTGGCCCACGGCGCGCTGCTACGTCCGCTGGGCGACATCGTCTACTTCATGCCGCCCTACGCCATCACGGAAGACGAGATCGACTTCATGGTGGATACCGCCATCGCCGGCATAGACGCCGCCACCCGCTAGCGGCGGCGCGCCGTCGCTACAATGGCGGTTTGCCCCCGAGGGACGCCACCATGCGCAGCATTCGCATCCATGTCGACATGCCGCTGACCAGCGGGCAGGACCTGACCCTGCCCGCCCAAGCAGGTGAACATGTGGCCCGCGTGCTGCGCCTGGAAGCCGGTGCGCCGGTGGTGTTGTTTTCCGGCAACGACGGCATGGAATTCGACGCCACGCTGGCCAGCGTCGGCAAGCGCGAAGTGGTGGCACATGTGGGTGCGGGTCGCCCCGTGCACAACGAATCGCCGCTGGCGCTGACGCTGGTGCAGGGCGTGGCGCGCGGCGAGAAGATGGACCTGATCGTGCAAAAGGCGACCGAACTCGGCGTCGGCCGCATCGTGCCGATCCTTACCGAGCGGTCCGAGGTGAAACTGGATGCCGCGCGCGGCGAGAAGCGCCTGCTGCACTGGCGCGCCGTGGCCGCCAGCGCCTGCGAGCAATCCGGCCGCGCGCGGGTACCGCAGGTGGACGCAGCCGTGCCGATGGCGACCTGGCTGGCCGCCCTGGGCGACGACAGCGCCATGCGGCTCGCCCTGCTACCCGAGGGCACGCGGCGCCCCGGGGAACTGGCCCTCACCGGCCCCGCGCTACTCGCCATCGGCCCGGAGGGTGGTTTCGGCGAGCGCGACCGCACGGCACTGGCGGCGCACGGTTTCACCGGCCTGAGGCTGGGCCCGCGCATCCTGCGCACGGAGACGGCGGGCCTGGCCGCCATCGCCGCGCTGCAGGCACTCTACGGCGACCTCTGACCCAGTACGCCGTCGATCCGGCGCATCACGCCTTCGTCCAGCAGGGACACCGCATCCAGCGCCCCCAGGTTGGCTTCCAGCTGCGACGTGTGGCTGGCGCCGAGGATCACGGTGGAGACGTGCGGGTTTTTCAGGCACCAGGCCAGCGACATCGTGGCCATCGGTAGACCGAGGTCGGCGGCGATCGGCGCGAGGGCACGCACGGTGTGCAGCCAAGTCCCGTCGTTTTCGAGCTTTTCGTCACGCAACCAGACATTGCCCGGCTGGCCCAGGCGCGAATCGTCCGGCACGCCGTCGTTGTACTTGCCCGTCAGCAGGCCCGACGCGAGCGGCGACCATATCGTGGTGCCCATGCCATAGCGCTCGTACAGCGGCGCGTATTCCCGCTCGAACCGTTCGCGATGCAGCAGGTTGTACTGCGGCTGCTCCATCGACGGCGCGATGAGGTGGTGCTCGCGGGCCACGCGATGCGCCTCTTCGATCTGCACGGCCGTCCATTCGCTGGTGCCCCAGTACATGACCTTGCCCTGCCGGACCAGGGCGTCCATGGCGAGCACGGTTTCCAGGATCGGCGTATCGGGGTCGGCACGGTGGCAGAAGTACAAATCGAGGTAATCCACGCGCAGGCGCTGCAGCGCCTGGTGGCACGCATCGAACACGTGCTTGCGCGACAGGCCGCGCTGGGTGGGTTTCGGGTCGGTCACCGCCCCGAAGTAGACCTTGCTGGACACCGTATACGCATCGCGCGGCAGGCGCAGGTCGGCGATCACGTCGCCCATGAGGCGCTCGGCGTCACCCGCGTTGTAGGTTTCGGCATTGTCGAAGAAGTTCACGCCACGGTCGTAGGCCAGCGCGATCAGCTCGCGGGCCTGCGTGCGCCCGACCTGCCGGCCGAACGTCACCCACGCGCCGTAAGACAGCGCGGACACCTTGAGGCCGGTCGAACCGAGACGGCGGTATTCCATCGGGGTATTCCTAGCGAACGAAGAAGAGGACCAGCGACAGCACGGCCGCCGCGAAGAGGCCGGCGATGACATCGTCCAGCATGACGCCCAGGCCACCCTTCACCCGACGATCGAACCACGCGATCGGCCAGGGCTTCCACACGTCGAACAGGCGGAACAGGGCGAACCCGGCCAGCACCACCCACCACGGGGCAAGCAGTGCGGGCAGCAAGGCGATCCACTGGCCGACGAACTCGTCCCAGACCAGGCTGCGATGGTCGGCCACGCCGAGGATGCGCCCGGCGATTTCGCACGCCCACACACCAACGGCGAAGCTCACCACCAGGATGGCCATCCAGGCGAGCGGCGGCAGGTCGCGCAGCAGCAGCCACGGCAGGATCGCCGCCGCCGAGCCGAACGTACCCTGCGCCTTCGGCGTCAGGCCCGAGCCGAACCCGCAGGCCAGCCAGCCCGCCGGCGAGGTCAGCAGGCGGCGGCGGTCGGCCGGATCGAGGACGTACTTGGTGCTCATGCCGCGAAGTGGTTCCAGCCGCTGCGCGCCGGCGCAAGGGTTTCTCCCGCGGCATCCACCACGCGCACGCCCGCGCCTTCGACGATGCGCCCGATGCGCGTGGCACCGCAGCCGAGCCGCGAAAGCACGGCGCCCACCTCAGCCGCCTGGTCGGCGGGTACCGTGAAGCACAGCTCGTAGTCGTCGCCGCCACTCAGCGCGAAGTCCTGCGCGTCGGCCTCGGCGAAATGCGTCAGCAGCGCGGACGAGCGCGGCAGCAACGCGGCATCGATGGACGCACCCACGCCGCTGGCCGTGCAGATGTGGCCCAGGTCGGCCACAAGGCCGTCGGAGATATCGATGCAGGCGGTGGCCACCCCGCGCAACGCCTGCCCGGCCGACAAGCGCGGCACCGGCCGGTTCAGCCGCTCGATCATGCCGGCATAGGGTGTGATGTCGTTTTCCTCGAGGCAACGCAGGCCGGCCGCCGCGTCACCGAGCGTGCCGGTGACCATCACCGCGTCGCCCACGCGCGCGCCGGAACGCAGCAACGCCTCGCCCGGTGCGATAAAGCCGTGGACCGCCACGGTGACCGTCAGCGGCCCACGCGTGGTGTCGCCACCGATCAACGCGAGGCGATAAGGCGTGGCCAGTTCGGCGAAACCGCGGGCCAGGCCGTCGAAGAAGGCTTCGTCGCCGTCGGGCGTGGTCAGCGCCAGCAGCGCCCACGCGGGCGTGGCCCCCATGGCGGCCAGATCGGAAAGATTCACTGCCAACGCTTTCCAGCCGATGTCCGCCGGATCGGTGCCCGGCGGAAAATGGATACCCTCCACCAGCGTGTCCACCGCGATCGCCAGTTCACGCCCGGCGGGCACGGCCACCACGGCCGCATCGTCGCCGATTCCCGTCAGCACATCGTCGCGATGGACGCTGGTGTGACGGCGGATGCGGTCGATCAGGTCGAATTCCATGCAGGTTCCTTGTCCCGCGGGGATTCGCGGTGGGCTCAGGATCGCTTCTCGGCGGTACGCCAGTGCGTCGCGAGTTTGTCGAGGACACCGTTCACATAGCTGTGGCCATGGTCGGCACCGAACCGCTTGGTGGCTTCCACCGCCTCGTTGATGACGACGCGGTAGGGAACGTCCGGACGGTATTTCAGCTCGTAGGCACCCATGCGCAGGGCGGACAGCTCGATGGGATCGATCTGCGCCACTTCGCGATCGACGAAGGGCTTGATGCCTTCGTCCAGTTCCTTCACGTGCTGCTCGACTCCGCGCAGGATGTCCTCGAAGTATTCGAGGTCGGCCACCACCATGTCCTGCTCATGGCGGAACTGCTCGATGACGTTCCCCATCTTGGCGCCGCCCACCTGCCACGCGTACAGCGCCTGCAGCGCACGACGGCGCGCGCGGGAGCGGGCAGCCAGGTCGATCCCGTGCGGCGTGCTCATCGGGCCAGCTTCGTGTAGAGGTTGGCCATCTCGATGGCGACCATGGCGGCATCGCTGCCCTTGTTGCCGGCCTTGGTGCCGGCACGCTCGATCGCCTGCTCGATGCTGTCGGTGGTCAGCACGCCGAAGGCCACCGGCACGCCCGAGACATACGCGGCCTGCCCCAGGCCCTTGGCGGCCTCACCGGCCACGTAGTCGAAATGCGGCGTGGAGCCACGGATGACCGCGCCCAGGCCGATCACGGCGGCGTACCCGCCGGCACCGGCGACCTTGTAGGCGGCCTGTGCGATCTCCCAGGCGCCGGGTACGCGGATCAGGTCGATCGCGTCGTCGCTCACGCCGTGGCGGACCAGGGTGTCGCGCGCGCCTTCGATCAGCGGCTCGACGACGAAGCTGTTGAAACGACCCGCGACGATGGCGAAACGGCCTTTCGGGGTGGCGAAATCGCCTTCGATGATCTTCATGTACGCATGTCCTGTGGCGAAACGGCCGCCGGGCGGCCGGGTATTTTACGGGGTTTTCGGCCGGGGATGGCCGGTGAACGTGAGGCGGGCCTGTCCGGCGGCGACACGCAGCCGGCCCGGTGCGCCGAACGGCAGGGTGAACTTGCGCGGGCCATGACCGAAGGGCAGCCCGCGGACGATGGGTACGCCGCTCGCGGCGGCGATGCGGTCGAGCGCCACGTCCACGTCGTAGCCGTTGTCGTATTCGGTCACCCGGTAGTTGATGAAGTCGCCCACCACCAGCGCCGCCTGGCGACGCAGCACGCCGGCATGCAGCAGCTGGTAGAGCATGCGTTCCACGCGGTAGGGCGGCTCGGCCAGGTCTTCCACATAAAGAATGCCGCCGTCGATCGCCGGGAAATACGGCGTGCCGGCCAACCCGGCCAGCATGGCCAGGTTGCCACCCCAGAGGGTGCCTTCGACGTGGATGTCCGAGGTTTCCGGCGCATCCCACGTCGCCTGCCCTTCTTCCGCCGCCAGCGTCTCCCATACATGCGCCCAGGTCTGGGCATCGAGGCTGGCCGCGCCGAAATCACCCCCCAGCATGGGCCCGCCGAGCGTCACCAGACCGCTCTTCGCATACAGCGCGCATTGCAACGCGGTGAAGTCGCTCAGGCCCAACAGGGCCACGGGCGCGCCACGCAGGCGGCGGCCCAGGCCCTCGTAATCGAGCAGCGGCAACAGGGGATGCGCGCCGTATCCGCCGCGGATCGCCAGGGCGATATCGGGAAGATCGCGCGAGGGATCGGCCAGCGCGTTGAGGTCGGCCGCACGCTCGGCATCGCTGCCGGCAAAGCGCAATTCGCGACGTGCGAGCACTTCCTGGCCGGTTACGCGGTGGCCGGCCGCTTCCAGCCGGGCGATGCCCCGGCGCATGGCTTCGGCGGATTGCGGGTAACCGGAAGGGGCGATGAGGCGGATGTCGTAGGTCGGGGGCATGGTCTCGCGGGGTCGTGGCACGGGGCGGTAGCAATAGAGGGTCGCGGTGTGGAAGGCAACCCGCGGGAGGATCAGCCTACCTGTTCCACCACTTCCAGGCCGAAGCCGGCAATGCCGACGAAGCGGCGCGGCGTACCCATCACGCGCAGGCGCCGCGCGCCGAGGTCGGCAAGGATCTGCGCACCGAGCCCGAGCTGACGCCACTCCTGGTCGTCGCGCGGCGTGGGCACCGGCACGGCATGGCGCTTGAGGCGACCCAGCAGCGCATCGGCACTGTCCTCGCCCGAGAGCACCACCAGCACGCCGCGATCCGCTTCGTGGATGCGTCGCAGCGCATCGGTCGCGGTCTGGCCGAGGTCGTCGCGGCGAAGGTGGAGCACGTCCGACAGCGTGTTGCGCACATGCACCCGCGTCAGCACCGGTTCGCCGTCGTCCACGTCGCCCCGGGTCAGCGCGAAGTGCAGGCCACTACGGATGGCGTCGCGGAAGGCGACCAGCCGGAAGGGACCGAACTCGGTATCGACGTCCTCCTCGTGCACGCGCTCCACCGTCTTCTCGGTTTCGAGGCGGTAACGGATCAGGTCGGCGATGCTGCCGATCTTCAGGCCGTGCTTCGCCGCGAATACTTCCAGTTCCGGTCGCCGGGCCATGGAACCGTCATCGTGCAGGATCTCGATCAGCACCGACGAGGGTTCCAACCCGGCCAGCGCGGCCAGGTCGCAGCCGGCCTCGGTATGCCCGGCGCGCATCAGTACACCGCCCGCCTGCGCGGTCAGCGGAAAGATGTGCCCGGGCATGATGATGTCGGCGGGCTTCGCGTCCTTCGCCGCGGCCACGCGAATCGTGTGCGCGCGATCCTGCGCGGAGATACCGGTGGTGACGCCTTCGGCCGCCTCGATCGAAACGGTGAAGTTGGTGTGGTACGGCGACGTGTTGTCGCTGACCATGGGCTTCAGTCCCAGCTGGCGGGTGTGCCGCTCGGTCAGCGTGAGGCACAGCAGCCCACGCGCCTCGCGGACCATGAAGTTGACGTCTTCCGGCCGCACCTTCTCGGCGGCCATGACGATATCGCCTTCGTTTTCGCGGTCTTCGTCGTCGAGGATGACGACCATGCGGCCCTGCCGGAGGTCCTCGAGGATCTCGGGGATGGTGTTGAAGGACATGCGGAGCGGTTCCTCAGGCGAAGCCGTGCTGTTTCAGGAAAGCCTCGTCGAGGCGCGGGGCATCGCCGCCGGTGAGCAGCCGCTCGACATAGCGCGCGACGACGTCGACCTCGATGTTCACGGCGTCCCCCGGGCGCCGGGCGACGAAAGCCGTATGTGCCACCGTATGGGGGATAAGGTTCACCCCGAAACGGTTGCCGCCGACTTCGTTCACCGTGAGGCTGGTGCCGTCGATGCACACGGAGCCCTTGTGGGCGATGTAGCGCGCTATCTCGCCGGGCACCTCGAAGGTCCAGCGCGAGGAGCGGCCGTCCGGTGCCACGGACACCACCTTGCCCACGCCGTCCACATGCCCCGAGACCATGTGCCCGCCCAGGCGGTCGGCCAGGCGCAGGGCTTTCTCCAGGTTCACCGGATCGCCGGCCTTGTGCTTGCCGAGGGTCGTGTGGGCCAGGGTTTCGTTGGAGACATCGGCCGCGAAGCTGGCGGCGTCGAAGGCCACCACGGTGAGGCAGACACCGGACACGGCGATGCTGTCGCCCAGGGCGACGTCGGTCATGTCGAGGGGGGCGGTGTCGACGACGAGGCGCACGTCGCCGCCGCGCGGTTCCAGCCGGGCGATGCGGCCGACGGCCTGGATGATGCCGGTGAACATGTCAGCGACCTCCCGCGAGGAAGGCGGCGACGGAATGCTGGATTTTCATGAAACGTTTCCCGCGGTGGTGAGCGAAAAACGCCCCAAGGCGCATGGCGCCGCCCGCCCCGCCTGGGACGCGCTAACGCCGTCTTCTTTCATCCGGACTGTGACCGTCGGCTCCGGCATCGAACCGGATCTGCTGACCTCCCGGCAGGACCGGGAGCGCTCGCGGGCTTGTTTCCTCACGGAAACCTACCGCCGGTGGGGAATTGCACCCCGCCCTGAAGACGCTGTGGAGGCCGCTCCCCGAGGAAAGCAGCCGGCTGAGAATAGCATGCGGCCTGAACGGCCGATTGCAACGGTCAGGGCGGCAGCGGGTGGCCCTTGAGCACCTGGTCCATCACCCGGCTGGTGCGCGCCGCCGAGTCGCCCGTCGAGGGGCAGGTGCCCTTGCCGGTCAGCGTCGCCACGATGGTGGCGATCAACGGCTCCTGGATGTGCGGCGGATTGACCACCCGGATGCTTTCGCGTCGCTCGCCGGCCTCGAGTTCGATCGGCCCGTCACCGAAGGTGGCGAAGACCAGCCGGCCACGATCGCCGACGATCTCCACGCGATCCTCGCGGCGGTCGGCGGCGAAGTTCCACAAGCCGGTACCCAGCACGCCGCTGCGGAAGCGGAAGGCCATGGCCACGGCGTCTTCGGCCGGATAAGCGTTCATCTGGTGCGCGGTCATGCCACGCGCTTCGACGATGGGGCCGAGCAGGAAGTCGAGGATATCCAGCGTATGGCAGCCGATATCCACGAAGATGCCGCCGCCGGACAGCTCGGGACGCACCGTCCAGGGCAGGTTGGCCGGGTCGCGGTAGCGTGCCTCGAGCGGATGGTGCAACAGCACGTTGACCAGGCGCGGCGTGCCGATCGCGCCCTCGGCCAACAGCGCGGCGATACGCAGGAAGCGCGGCAGCGCGCGCCGGTAGTAGGCCACGAAGACGGGTACGCCGGCCGCCCGCGCGGCCTGCAGGATCGCCGTGCATTCCGCGTGGTCCATCGCCATCGGTTTCTCGATGTACACCGGCTTGCCCGCGGCGATGGCCATGAGGGCGTACTCGCGATGGCTGGACGGCGGCGTGGCGACGTATACGGCGTCCACGCCGGGATCGGCGACCAGCGCCGCCGCGTCGTCGTACCAGCGCGGCACGCCGTGGCGAGCCGCATAATCGCGCGCCTTGTCGCCATCACGCCGCATCACGGCGACCAGCGACGAGTCGCTCACCTTCGCAAACGCAGGGCCGCTCTTGGTCTCGGTGACGGCACCGCAGCCGACGATGCCCCAGCGGACGTGCGGATAGGTGTTCACGCCGGCCGCAGCTGCAACCGCATGTCGTCGCCTACCTGCCGGCGGTCCACCGTGTGCAGGCGCCAGCGCGAGGCCATGTCGTCGAGCGGCGGCAGGGTGAGCATCGGGCGGCCGCTGCTGCCGAGCAGGACCGGCGCGACGTAGACCAACAGTTCGTCGGCCAGCCCCGCGGCCAGCAAGGCACCGCACAGGACCGGGCCTGCCTCGACATGCACCTCGTTCACGTCGCGCCGGGCCAGCTCGTGCAGCACGGCACGCAGTTCGAGGCCACCGTGGTCGTCACGACGTACCGCCACGCGCGCCACATCGGCCAGATGGGCCGGCACGTGCGCATCCGGGGCATGAAACACCAGCGTGGGCGCCGTACCGTCGAGCACGCGGGCACCGGCCGGCGTGCGCAACGCGGTATCGACGATGGCACGCAACGGCGGCACGCAACCCGGGGCGTCGGGCAGGCGAACGGTCAGCTGGGGATCGTCGGCAAGCACGGTGCCGCTGGCGGAAAGGATGGCCGAGGAGCGCGCGCGCCAGCGCTGCACATCGGCGCGGGCGGCCTCGCCGGTGATCCACTTGGACGTGCCGTCGGCCAGGGCCGTGCGACCGTCGAGGCTCATGGCCAGCTTGACGCGCACCCACGGGCGAGCGCGCTGGATGCGGCTGAAGAAACCGATGTTGAGTTCGTGCGCGGCGTCGCGCATCAGGCCCACCTGCACGCCGATGCCGGCGGCGCGCAGTTTTTCGATCCCCGCGCCATCGACCTGGTCGAATGGATCCTCGTGCGCCACGACCACACGGCCCACGCCCGCCGCGATCAAGGCGTCGGCGCAGGGCGGCGTGCGACCGTGGTGCGCGCAGGGCTCCAGGGTGACGTAAGCGGTGGCACCGCGTGCCGCCGTGCCGGCTTCACGCAGCGCGAAGACTTCCGCATGCGGCTCACCCGCGCGCGCATGCCAGCCGGTGCCGAGCACGGTCTCGCCGCGGGCGATGACGCAGCCCACGCGCGGGTTGGGCTGGGTGGTGGCGAGGCCGCGCTCCGCCAGGCGCAAGGCGTGCGCCATGTGGAGGTGATCCATGGCGGGAAAGAACGGGCGCGACATGCTCAGCCCTTGCGCCCCCGCCTGGCTGCGTCCAGCAGCGGCAGTTGCAGGCCTTCGATCGAGGGTAGGTCGCGCTCGAGTTTCTCGATCTCCTCGCGGAAAGCGTGCACATCCTCGAAGCGGCGATATACCGAGGCGAAGCGCACGTAAGCCACCTGGTCGAGTTCCTTCAACTCACGCATCACCAGTTCGCCCACCTGGCGCGACGGCACCTCGCGCTCGCCGAGGCGGCGGAGGTCGTTGATGACGGCGCGCATCGCGGTATCCACCGCGTCGCTGGCCACGGGGCGCTTCTGCAGGGGGCGCTCGAAACTCACGCGCAGCTTGTGTTCGTCGAACGGCTCGCGACGGTCGCCGGACTTGACGATCACCGGCAGCTTGAGTTCGGCGGTTTCGAAGGTATTGAACCGCTCGCTGCACTGCGGGCACTCGCGTCGACGACGCACCGTGCTCCCGTCTTCGGTGAGCCGTGAGTCGATGACGCGGGTGTCTTCATGCTGGCAGAACGGACAATGCATCGATCAGCCGTATACCGGGAAACGGGCGCACTGGGCCGTAACCTTCTCGCGCACCGCCGCGATGACCGTCTCGTCTCCCGGTGCGTCCAGCACGTCGCAGATCCACTGGGTCAGCTCGATGGTGTCCGCTTCCTTGTAGCCACGGGTGGTGATCGCCGGCGTGCCCACGCGCAGGCCTGAGGTGACGAACGGCGAGCGGGGGTCGTTCGGCACGGCGTTCTTGTTGACGGTGATGTGCGCCTTGCCGAGGGCCGCTTCCGCGTCCTTGCCGGTAACCTCGCGACCGATCAGATCGACCAGCATCAGGTGGTTCTCGGTACCGCCGGAGACCACCTTGTAGCCGCGCTCCATCAATGTCTTCGCCATGGCCTTGGCGTTCTTCACCACCTGGCCCTGGTAGTCCTTGAATTCGGGCTCCAGCGCTTCCTTGAAGGCCACGGCCTTGGCCGCGATGACATGCATCAGCGGGCCGCCCTGGATCCCCGGGAAGACGATGGACTGCAGCTTCTTCTCGATATCCTCGCCCAGGCCCTTGGCCACGATGATGCCGCCGCGCGGACCGCGCAGGGTCTTGTGCGTGGTGGACGTGACCACGTGGGCGTGGTCGATCGGGCTGGGGTAGTGGCCCGTGGCGACGAGGCCCGCGATGTGCGCCATGTCGACGAACAGGTAGGCGCCGACCTTGTCGGCGATGGCGCGGAAGCGCGCCCAGTCCATCACCTGCGAATAGGCGGAGAATCCGGCCACCACCATCTTCGGCTTGTGCTCGATCGCCAGGCGCTCGATCTCGTCGTAGTCGACCAGACCGGTCTCGGCATCGATGCCGTACTGCACGGCGTTGTAGATCTTGCCGGAGAAGTTGACCTTGGCGCCGTGGGTGAGATGGCCGCCGTGGGCGAGGCTCATGCCCAGGATGGTGTCGCCCGGCTGCAACAGCGCGAAGTACACCGCCTGGTTGGCCTGCGAACCGGAATGCGGCTGCACGTTGGCGTAATCGGCGCCGAACAGCTTCTTCAGGCGCTGGATGGCCAGCTTCTCGGCAATGTCCACGTATTCGCAGCCGCCGTAGTAGCGCTTGCCGGGGTAACCCTCGGCGTACTTGTTGGTCAGCGACGAGCCCTGGGCCTCCATGACACGGGGGCTGGCGTAGTTCTCCGAGGCGATCAGCTCGACGTGATCTTCCTGGCGACGGGTCTCGTCGGCGATGGCCCTGGCGAGTTCGTCGTCATAGCCGGCGATCGTTGCATCCTTGGGGAACATCTCTACCTCGGGTCGCGGGTGGGGAATGAAGACCGAAAGTGTAGCGCCCGCCGGGGTTTGCGGCCACTGCCCCACCCGCGGGCTCAGCGCCGCTCCAGCCAGAGGTCCGTCCGCTCGGCGACCGGGCCGTGGCGCATGTAGGAGCGGATGGCCCGTTCGTTGTCGGGCGTATAGCGCAGGCAACTGAAAGTGGATGGCGCCAGTGGGTGCATGTTCGAGTCGCACCGGTACCAGTTCATGAGGCTCCATGGCCCGGTACGGAAGCGGCCGGACGCCGCCGACTCATGGGTCGCCCCAAGCGTATGGCCAAATTCGTGGGCCAGCACCGACACGCGGCCCTGGACGGTCGCGACGGCTTCGCTTTGCCCCTCCAGCGCCAGTCCGGACGCCTTGCTCACGGCGGGGCGGGCCGTCAGCAGCAGGAACTTGTGTTTGTACGACTTGCCGTAGGGCAAGTCGATATGCAGGCTCAGCTGTCGCAGGGCGATCGCGAAGCGGTCGAGGACATCCGGATGCTCATAGTCCATGTCCGTGATCCAGGGCACCCTGGTGTAATAGCGCACGTCGATCTTCGGCTCGCCGGGCAGCACGGTTACC
Organism: Luteibacter sp. 9135; assembly: GCF_000745005.1. Taxonomy (NCBI): domain Bacteria; kingdom Pseudomonadati; phylum Pseudomonadota; class Gammaproteobacteria; order Lysobacterales; family Rhodanobacteraceae; genus Luteibacter; species Luteibacter sp. 9135. The sequence continues at coordinate 270,782 of NZ_JQNB01000001.1, forward strand.
AGGTCCGCCAGCCACCAGGCGGCGAATCGCGCATGCAGGTCCGCTATCGACTGCTCGCGAAGATCGTCGTGGACGAACACGTGGAACGTCGGCCGGTGGGCGAGCGGGTCCTCGACGTGGTGGGGCGTGATCGAAAGCTCGCCCGTGAACGGGATGACAGGCTCGTCGGCGTAGCCGTCCCCTGCCGGGTAGGTGTGGCGACGCGCCTCGTCATGCCCGACCCGGAAGGATACGACGGTTACCCCGCCCTCGGACGGGAGGGACACGTGCAGGCCGTCGCCGCCCCGGGTGAACACGGCGCGCTCCCCGTTCAGTTGCCCGGCGTACATGGCCCCGGCGACCTGCGGCGACAGGCGGAGGTCCACGGGCAGGCGCCGCTCGACGGAGATGCCCGCACCGGGGCCCACGGCACGCCGCGGTCGTGAAGGGCCACTCTGCTCCCCGGCGGACGGCGATGGTGTCATCGTCACGTCGGGAATCCAGATGCGGAAGGGAAGGCCAGCGTCCACGGCCTGATCGAACAGCTCGACGACGCTCGCGGCGCCGTTCGGCGGCACGGGGGCCGCCTGGACGACGGAGGGCAGGAAAAGGGCCAGGGCGGGCACGAGTGCCCTGCACAGGCGGAACATGGAAACCATCGAGACATCCTTGTTGGCCGGAAGGGCCGGGGACGATACCTGCGTTGCCACCGCTTCCCCGCCCGGATGACGCACCACGCGGCGCCGACTGACGGCGTTGCGGGACCTTCCAGATCAACCGGATCCGGTGCCCTGGCCGGCAGGCCCAAGGGGCCAGCGATGACGTACATACGATCAAGTCAAATACCTACATCCCGCTAGGCAAGCTCCTAGGGTGATCGCCCTGGCTTGTGCGTAGGCTAATTCTGCGGTCGCATCCTGCCGCGTAGGGAAAGGAATACCCCCATGAAAACACTCATGTTCACGATCGCCATCGCTTCCGGACTGGCCGCATGGACGCCCCCCGCCCCCGCCCAGCCCGACCGGATCGCCGAGGCATTCGACCAACAGATAGCCGGGGGCCTGCCCAGCGACGTCCTGTTGTCCCGCCCGGGCGCGACGCCGCAGCGGGTCAGCGTGCTGGAGCGGCTCAACACCGCTCTCGACTTCCCCGACGGAACGCAGGGCACCCTGTATCTGGCCGAGGTCGACGGCCGCCCGGCCAGCGTCATCCGGGTTGGCGACCGCGTCGACGTCGTCATGGACGACGACACCCCGGCGCCGGCACCGCGTATGGCCCGGTTTTCCTCCGGCTCAGGCGCGTGGCCATGGCTGGAAGGAAGCGACCTTTTGCTCCTTCCCGGCAACGAGCAGCCTGAGGAGTTGACCGAGCTGTACGGCGGCAGCGACGCGCCGTCGGAGAAGACGCTGCACGTCTGGATCTTCCTGCACGATCGGTCCGGCGAGCGCGACTACGCCAAGTTCCTCAACTGGTACGCCGCGTGGTGGATCAAGGACATGGAAGCCAACGTACGCCCCGGCATGCCGATCAGGGTGTCGCTGCGCGACCGCATTCCCGGCCTGACCGACATGGATTACCACGCGGGCCAAGCCGAAAGCCGCATTGCGGATATCGCCGTTGCAGGCGCCCGTTACGTCAGGGAACAGGGCGGCCACGTGGACAACCTTTCGCGATTCGTCCTTTTCGTGAACGAACCGCCCCGGAACCTGCCCTCCGGCGTGCTCGGCGGCGCCATCGAGCCGTATCGGGCCGCCATCGCCAGCAACCGCGCGCACCGGCACATCTTCGCGCACGAGGTGGGCCACCTGATCGGAGCCACGCACGAGGCCGCCGAGAACCGTTTCTTCTGCGTCACCAACATGGCCGACAACATCATCGGCAAGGCGGCGTGCCGGGTCTACACCAAGGCCAACGACCAGAACATCCGCGATTACCTGAGCGCCCGCCTGTAGGGCGCAGGGACCCCGGTCCCGGGAGGCCTGCTCTCCCGGGACAACGGCTATAATGGGGGTTTGTACCCACGCGTCGACGCCCCCTTCCCCGTCGGAAGGCAGGCGGCCGCGCCTTCCGGAGGCCGCATGCAATACATCTACACCATGAACGGGGTCAGCAAGATCGTCCCCCCGAAGCGCCATATCATCAAGGACATCTCCCTGTCCTTCTTCCCCGGCGCGAAGATCGGCCTCCTCGGCATCAACGGCTCGGGCAAGTCCACGGTGCTGCGGATCATGGCGGGCGTGGACAAGGATTTCCAGGGCGAAGCCCGGGCCAATCCCGGCACCAAGATCGGCTACCTCGCGCAGGAGCCCGACCTTGACCCGGCCAAGACAGTGCGCGAGGTCGTGGAAGAAGGCGTGTCCGAGGTCCTGGACGCGCAGAAGCGGCTGGAAGAGGTCTACGCCGCCTACGCCGAGGAAGGCGCGGACTTCGACAAGCTGGCCAAGGAGCAAGAGGCTCTGGAGGGCATCCTGGCCGCCAACGACGCGCACGCCCTGGAGCGCCAGCTCGAAGTGGCCGCCGATGCGCTGCGCCTGCCGCCGTGGGACGCTCTGGTCGGCCCCCTCTCAGGCGGTGAAAAGCGCCGCGTCGCGCTGTGCCGCCTGCTGCTGTCCAAGCCCGACATGCTGCTGCTCGACGAGCCCACCAACCATCTGGACGCCGAGTCGGTCGACTGGCTGGAAACCTTCCTGCACGACTACCCGGGCACGGTCGTCGCGGTCACCCATGACCGCTACTTCCTCGACAACGCCGCCGAATGGATCCTCGAACTCGATCGCGGCCGCGGCATTCCCTGGAAGGGCAATTACACGGAATGGCTGGAGCAGAAGGGCGAACGCCTGAAGCAGGAAGCCAACCAGGAGAAGTCCCGCCAGAAGGCCCTGCAGAAAGAACTCGACTGGATCCGCACCGCCGCGAAGGGCCGCCAGTCCAAGGGCAAGGCGCGCATCAACCGCTTCGAGGAGCTGAACTCGGTCGAGTACCAGCGCCGCAACGAAACCAACGAGATATTCATCCCGCCGGGCGAGCGCCTGGGCCAGGAAGTCATCGAATTCAAGAACGTCACCAAGTCCTTCGGCGACCGCATGCTCATCGAAGACCTGTCGTTCAAGATCCCGCCCGGTGCGATCGTCGGCATTATCGGCCCCAACGGTGCCGGTAAGTCCACGCTCATGAAGATGATCATGAACCTGGAGAAGCCGGACTCCGGTGAGGTCAAGCACGGCCACACGGTGAAGCTGGCCTACGTCGACCAGTCCCGTGACGCGCTCGATCCGAAGAACAACGTATGGCAGGAAGTTTCCGGCGGTTCGGACATCCTTACCATCGGCAACTTCGAGATCCAGTCCCGCTCGTACATCGGCCGTTTCAACTTCAAGGGTACCGACCAGCAGAAGATCGTCGGCCAGCTGTCCGGCGGTGAGCGCGGTCGCCTGCACATGGCCAAGACCCTGCTGCAGGGCGGCAACGTGCTGCTGCTGGACGAACCCTCCAACGACCTGGACGTCGAAACGCTGCGCGCGCTGGAAGACGCCCTGCTCGAGTTCCCCGGCTGCGCGGTGGTCATCTCGCATGATCGTTGGTTCCTCGATCGCATCGCCACGCACATCATCGCGTTCGAAGGCGACTCCCACGTGGAGTTCTTCCCCGGCAACTACAACGAGTACGAAGCCGACAAGAAGCGCCGCTTCGGCGACGACGCCGGTCCCAAGCGCGTGAAGTACAAGAAGCTGGTCTGACACCGATACCCATACCACCCACACCAACACCAACACCGCCCGTAGGAGCGCACGCTGTGCGCGAAAAGCCAACAGAGCGATGATGCGGCACCCGCCATCGTGCGGGTCACGCGCTTCGATGTGCGAATGGCCACATGGCGAATCGCGCATATGGCGAATCGCCACAACGCCATCGCGCACATCGTGCGCTCCTACGGTGCTTTTGTGTAAAGACGTCCACACATCCCTATCGAGCGAAGCCACCCATGAACTTCATGACCGCCCTGAAGGACGCCTGGCGTCGCAACGACTCCCTGCTGTGCGTCGGCCTCGATCCCGAGCCCGGCCGCCTGCCTGCCGGCCTGTCCGGCAACGAAGGCATTTTCGAATTCTGCCGGGCCATCGTCGATGCGACGGCCGGCCTGGTCTGCGCCTATAAACCGCAGATCGCCCATTTCGCGGCACAGCGTGCCGAAAACGCGCTGGAGCGGGTCATCGCGCATATCCACGCGACGCAGCCCGGCATCCCCGTGATCCTCGATGCCAAGCGCGGCGACATCGGATCGACCGCCGCGCATTACGCTTGCGAGGCCTTCGACCGTTACGACGCCGACGCCGTCACCCTCAATCCCTACCTGGGCCAGGACTCCATCGCACCGTTCCTGGAGCGGGCCGACAAGGGCGTGATCCTGCTGTGCCGCACCTCCAATCCCGGCGGCAAGGATTTCCAGGCGCTGGACTGCGGCGGGCAGCCGCTGTACCTCCGCGTCGCCGAAACCGTCGCCCGCGAATGGAACACAAACGGCAATTGCGCCCTGGTGACCGGCGCCACCTGGCCGGAAGAACTCGGCAAGGTGCGCGCCGTGGTCGGCGACATGCCGCTGCTGGTACCAGGCATCGGTGCCCAGGGCGGCGATGTGGAAGCGGTGATGAGACATGGCGGCACGTCCACCGGCGATGGCCTGATGATTTCATCTTCGCGCGCCATCATCTACGCTGGCGCCGATGGGGACTTTGCCGACGTAGCACATCGCGCGGCCGACGAATTGAGAAAATTGATCAACTCGTTCCGTCATAGCTAGACAGATCAAAAAGCAGTCGCAAATTGCACGACTTGGCAACTGCAAAAGCCTTACGCTGGCGCTGTACGCTAACCAACAATACCCGGCTCACGGCGCCACCGCGTTCCACCGGAGTAGTCATGCCACCTATGAACCGAGGTTTTTCCCAACGCCTGCATGTTGCGCTGGACATGGCGGGTGTGAAGAAAGGCCGCGGCCGCATCACCCAGCTGGCCGATCTTTTCGACGTCAGTCGGGAGACGGCACGCAAGTGGCTGAGCGATCTGGGCCTGCCGGAACTGGAACGCCAGATCGATATGGCGACCCGTTTCGGGGTCAACTTCGAATGGCTGGCCACCGGCCGGGGCGCACCGAACGGCGCGACCGGCGTTCGTGAAAGCCCCGCCCTCTACCGTGCCGATTCGCGCGAGCAGTTGCGCCTCGTCGGACTGGTCAGCCGCCTGCCCAAGGAGCGGCGCAAGGCCTTGCTGGTAATCGTCGAGGCGCTGGCGGAAGCCGAATAGGCCTCCGCGGCCGCGAACTTTCTCAGTCGTCGCCGATGTCCATGCCGGGAAACAGGACATCCGTATAGCCGAACTTCGCGAAGTCCGTGATGCGAGAGGGATACAGACGCCCGATCAGGTGATCGCACTCGTGCTGCACCACACGCGCGTGGAACCCCTCGGCCGTGCGATCCACGGGCGCACCGTTGCGATCCACACCCTGGTAGCGGATCAGCGAGTAACGATTCACGGCACCACGCAGGCCGGGCACCGAAAGGCAGCCCTCCCAGCCTTCTTCCATGTCCTGCGACAGTGGAGTGATCAGCGGATTGAGCAGAATCGTCTGCGGCACCGGCGGGGCATCCGGATAGCGCTCGCTGGCGTCGAAACCGAAGATGACCAGTTGCAGGTCGACGCCGATCTGCGGCGCCGCCAGGCCCACGCCGCCAGCGTGATACATGGTGTCGAACATGTCCTGGATCAGGGCATCCAGCTCGGCCGTGCCCATCATCGCGTCGGGCACCGGGGCCGCAATGCGCAGCAGGCGTTCGTCGCCCATCTTCAGAATGTCGCGGATCATCGTCGTGCCCGGGGAGTGGGGATGCCTCCAGCATGGCGGCGGAAGGCCCCGGGCTCAAGCGTCTTTCGCGAGCCCGCGGCATGCGGATGCCCGCAAAACCATTCGACCAATGGCTAATGCCCGAAAGGCGCCACGGCGATTGACCCCCATCGCGCGCGGGACGACCCTTGTGCCATCCGCAAGGGGAGCACCGAACCATGCACAACGCCATTCCGAGACCCGGTCCCGCGGGGAAGATCCTGTGGGCCGCCATTGCGATCGTGGGGGCCTGGTGCCTCGGCGTCGTCGCCCTCCGCCGGGGCGAGCCGATCAATGCCATCTGGCTGGTGGCGGCCTCCCTCGCGGTGTTCCTGATCGGCTATCGCTTCTATAGCCGCCTGATCGCCGACAAGGTGCTGCGCATGGACCCGGGCCGCGCCACGCCGGCCGTGCTACGCAACGACGGGCTGGATTACGTGCCCACCGACAAGTGGGTGGTGTTCGGGCACCACTTCGCCGCCATCGCCGGTGCCGGCCCCCTGGTCGGCCCCGTGCTGGCCGCGCAGATGGGTTACCTGCCCGGCACGCTATGGATACTGATCGGCGTGGTGTTCGCCGGCGCGGTGCAGGATTTCATGATCCTGGGGCTTTCCCTGCGCAGGGACGGTCGCTCGCTGGGTCACATGCTGCGCGCCGAGCTGGGCGCGGTGCCCGGCGTCATCGCCATGGTGGGCATCCTCGTCCTGATGATGATCGTACTGGCGGTACTGGCACTGGTGGTGGTGAAGGCGCTGACGCACAGCCCGTGGGGCACGTTCACCGTGGCCGCGACCATCCCCATCGCGCTGCTGATGGGGCTGTACCTGCGCTACGTGCGCCCGGGCCGCATCCTCGAAGTGTCGATCATCGGCCTGGTGCTGTTGCTGGCGTCCATCTGGTACGGCAAGGCGGTGGCCGATTCGGCGACGTTGGCCCCACTGTTCGACTACGACGCCCGGGCGCTGGCCTGGTGGCTGATCGGTTATGGCTTTTTCGCTTCCGTGCTGCCGGTGTGGCTGCTGCTCGCCCCCCGGGATTACCTGTCCACCTTCCTCAAGATCGGCACGATCGCCCTGCTCGCCCTGGCCATCTTCCTTGCCGCACCCACGCTGCAGATGCCCGCGGTCACCCGCTTCATCGACGGCAGCGGGCCGGTCTTCCAGGGCAACCTTTTCCCGTTCCTGTTCATCACCATCGCGTGCGGCGCCGTCTCCGGATGGCATTCGATCATCGCCTCCGGCACCACGCCCAAGCTGCTCGCCAACGAGGGCGAGGCCCGCATGGTGGGCTACGGCGGCATGCTGATGGAGGCGTTCGTTGCGATCATGGCGCTGATCGCCGCCTCGTCGCTGCACCCGGGCGTGTACTTCGCCATGAACTCGCCGGCCGCCCTGGTCGGTGCCACCGCCGAGTCCGCCGCGCAGGCGATCAGCGCCTGGGGTTTCGTGGTCACGCCGGCGGAGCTGACGGAGACCGCCCGCAATATCGGCGAGAGCACCATCCTGGGCCGCGCCGGCGGCGCCCCCACGCTAGCCGTGGGCATGGCGCAACTGCTGCACGGGATCATGCCGGGCGAAGGCATGATGGCCCTGTGGTACCACTACGCCATCCTGTTCGAAGCGCTGTTCATCCTTACCACCGTCGACGCTGGCACCCGCGTGGGTCGTTTCATGATCCAGGAACTGGCCGGCATGGCCTGGGCGCCGCTGAAACAGACCGACTCCTGGCTGGGCAACGTGGTGGCCACGCTGATCTGCGTGGGGCTGTGGGGTTATTTCCTCTACCAGGGCGCGGTCGATCCGCTGGGCGGCATCAACACCCTGTGGCCCCTGTTCGGCATCGCCAACCAGATGCTCGCGGCGATCGCCCTGATGCTGGCCACCGTGGTGACCGTGAAGCTGAAACGCCAGCGCTATGTGCTGGTGCCGGCGGTGCCGGCCGCCTGGCTGGTGATCTGCACGCTCACCGCCGGCTGGCAGAAGCTGTTCGACGCGAAGATCAGCTTCACCGCCGCCGCGCAGAAATATGCGGATGCCGCCGCCGCGGGCACCCTGCTGCCGCCGGCGAAAACCGCGGACGCCATGCAGCGCATCGTCACCAACAACCGCGTGGACATGGCCCTCACCGCCATGTTCATGCTGCTGGTGCTGACCATGCTGTTCTTCTCCATGCGCGCCGTGCTGCGCGCCTGGCAGGTCGACAGGCCGACCGCCCAGGAAGAACCCCGGGTCGCCTTGTCCAGCGTCGCCCAATAAGGACATGGCCATGAACCAGACCGCCGCCGGCACGCCGCGCTCATGGTGGAAACGGGTGGTGCAGACCGCCCGCCTCTGCTGTGGCGTGCCCGATTACGATGTCTACGTGAAGCACCTGCGCGAGCACCATCCCGAGCGCGAGGTGCCCACGTACAAGCAGTTTTTCCGCGAACGGCAGGAAGCCCGTTATCGCGGCACGGGCGGTCGCTGCTGCTGAGGGACGACCGTGGGGCCGGGCCCCGATGTCCACCGGGTGCCCGGCCGGCTCAGTGCCGGCGGCTCTTGCGCATGTTGGTGCGCGATTCCGCGATCAGCGTGCGCATCGCTTTGGCCGCCTCGTTGGGGCGACGACGACGGATCGCCTCGTACACCGCCCGGTGCTGGCCGACCGCATAGGCAATGTCGGGTGCGGTGCGGGCCGACATCACGAAAAAGGTTGCCAGGGCCGTTTCGATCACCGCGAACAAGGCACTGAGCAGTTCGTTGTTGGTCGCTTCCAGCACGGCCTCGTGGAAACGCAGGTCGGCCGCGGCCCAGTCGTCCAGGTCGTCGGTTTCCTGCATGCCCCGCAGCGCGGCGGCGATCGCTTCCAGTTGCTCGGGCCGACGACGACGCGCCGCCGCCATCACCGCGGCCGGCTCGATGATCTCGCGCATCTCGACCAGCTTCTCGACGAAATCGTCGGTGGGCAGCGACGCGCAGCGCCAGCCCAGCACGTCGGCGTCCAGGTGGTTCCAGTAGCGCGGGTCGCGCACCCGCATGCCGGTCTTCTGCCGGGTCTCGATCAGGCCCTTGGAACCCAGCACCTTCAAGGCCTCGCGCAGGACGGTACGACTGACCGCCATCTGCTCGGCCAGCACCGCCTCGCCCGGCAGCGGATCGCCCGGACGCAGCACACCACCGACGATGGACTCGCCGATTTCCTCGATCACCCGCGCATGCAGGCTCTTCGCACCCGCTGCTCTTGCTGCCATGACCCCACCCCCTCAGGACGAGGGCCCATCCTAACGACGTAACGGCGTTACCGGATGACGCAGCGCAGCTTGTCATTTGTCCGACAAATATGGTCATGTCGGACACCACCAACTCAAGGGAGTCAAGCTGTGATGAAACCGCTATCCGCGCTGATCTCGGCGATCCTGCTTACGACGACATCCACGGCCGCGCTGGCCGGCCAGGCGTCCAAGGCATCCTTCGGCAGCACGCCGGATGGCAAGGACGTCACCCTGGTCACCCTCACCAACGGCCACGGTATTACCGCGAAGGTGCTTTCGCTGGGTGCCGCGCTGTACGCCCTGGACCTGCCCGACCGCAACGGCAAGCCCGGCGATGTGGTGCTCGGCTATCCCGACCTGAAAGGCACCTTCGCCAAGCCGCAGTATTTCGGTGACACCGTGGGCCGCTACGCCAACCGCATCGCCAAGGGCACGTTCACCCTCGACGGCAAGCAGTACACGGTGCCGGTCAACGACGGCCCCAACTCGCTGCACGGCGGCAAGGTGGGCTTCGACAAGGTGATCTGGACAGTGGACAAGGTGGAATCCGGGGCCACGCCCAGCGTTACGCTCAGTTACGTCAGCCCGGACGGCGACCAGGGCTATCCCGGCAAGCTCACCACCACCGCCAAGTACACCCTGGACGACAAGAACCAGCTGACCATCGAGTACACCGCCACCACCGACAAGCCGACCATCGTCAACATCACCAACCATACCTACTGGAACCTGGCCGGCGAAGGCCGCGGCAGCGTGATGGACCAGCAGCTGATGATCGCCGGCGACGCCTACCTGCCTACCGATGCCACGGCCATTCCCACGGGCGAGGTGCGCAACGTGGCCGGCACGGACTTCGATTTCCGCAAGGCCAAGCCGATCGGCCGCGACATACGCGATGCAAAGGAACAGCAACTGGTGCTGGGCAAGGGTTACGACCACAACTGGGTGATCTCGCGCAAGGAAGCGGCCCAGCCGCGCGAGGTGGCACGCGTCACCGACCCGAAGAGCGGACGCGTGCTTTCGCTGTGGTCGGCGCAGCCCGGGCTGCAGTTCTATTCCGGCAACTTTCTTGACGCCACCACGTCGGGTAAGTCGGGTGGCATCTATCGCCAGGGCGACGCCTTTGCGCTGGAACCGCAGATCTACCCGGACACCCCGAACCAGCCGGATTTCGGCTCGGCTCGGCTCGATCCAGGCCAGACTTACAAGAACACCATGACTTATAAATTCTCTACGGTGAAGTAAGTGAGGCTTTGGGGCCTCTTGGCCTCAGGGGCTTCGAGCAAGAGCCGGCGGGTGTCACCCTCGTGGCCACGCCTGCGGCTACCGGCCACGAGGGTGGCACCCGCCGGCTCTTTCCAGCACTGAGGTTGCGTGTGGGAGAGCGAAAGAGCTGGGTTTCGCTTCGTTGCTGGGAACGCTCGCTTGCGTGGTGTGCATGGCATCGGTCGCCTTAGGTACGTCGAGGGTTCGCGCACGTGCGTGCGCTCCTACCCCCAGCCGGCAGATCAGGCGTTGGATATGCCACAACCTGCCCTGCACCTGCGACCTACCTACCCCTGGCGTAGGAGCCCACGATGTGGGCGAAAAGCCAACAAAGCGGTGACGCCACACCCTGATCGCTAATCGATTCCCACCACTCGCCGCTCGCCCACCAATCCACCTCGGTGTCGGGAAGAGCCGGCGGGTAGCTGAGGTGGTCTAATCTTTCTGGACAGTCCGATAGGATTCACGGGCAGAAGGAGGTGAGCTATGGGACGTAAAGAGATATCGCAATCGCAGCGAGACGACGCCGTGCATCTGGTGGTGGCCGAGGGGCATACGGTACGACAGGTATGCCAGCTGATGGATGTAGGCCCGACAGCGTTGAGGCGCTGGCTGGCGATACATGAAGAGGCTAAGTCGACCGGGGTTCATGCCCCCACGGCGGCGGATGATCGGCGGCGTATCGTCGAGCTTGAGTCGCAGGTACTTCAGCTAAAGGAGGAGCGCGAACTTTTAAAAAAATCCATCGCCTTCTTCGTTCGGGAGAGCGATCGCCCACGGCGGTGATCGACGAGCTGAAGGAGGCCTACCCGGTATCGCGGCTGTGCGAGGCGATGGAATACCCCCGTAGCAGCTATTACGCCAAGCGGGCAGAAGAGGTACAGCCGGCGGTTGCCGATCCGGCGCTAGTAGCGAGGGTCAAGCAGATTCATCGCCAGAGCCGAGGCAGTTACGGCACCCGTCGCATGGCGGCTGAGTTGGGTCGCCAAGGCATGCCGACAGGGCGATATCGGGCGCGCACGTTGATGAGGCAGGCCGGTCTATGGGCCGAGCGGGTGCGTCGGCACGTGTACCGGACGGCGAGCAAGGCGGCTGTGCCGGCCCCCAACCGCCTCGAACGGCAATTCAACGTCGCCCGGCCCGATCAGGTTTGGGTCGGTGACATTACCTTTGTGCCTACCCGACAGGGTTGGCTCTATCTGGCCGTTGTCGTGGATCTTTATGCACGCCGGATCGTGGGCTGGGCCTTTTCAACCCGGCCGAATGCACAGCTGGCCGTTGCCGCCCTGGACATGGCAATCAGAGAGAGGAAACCGTCGGGGAATCTCATGTTCCACTCCGATCAAGGTGCGCAGTACAACAGTTTTGACTTTCTCGGACGCCTCAAGGCCCTGGGGATTACCCAAAGTATGAGCAGGCGCGGCAACTGTTGGGATAACGCGGTTGCCGAGCGCGTCTTCGCCACGTTGAAAACCGAATGGGTGACATCGACTTACAGCAACCGCGATGAAGCCCAAAGCGACATCACTGTTTTCTTGACGTCGTACTACAACTACCGGCGCCTACATGCGGCCAACGGGCAGGTGCCGCCAGCCATTTACGAGATGATGGCGGCCCGAAAATAACGCCCTATCGGGTGTCCAGAAATACTTGACCACGACAAGCCCCCTCGGGGCCGGTAGCCGCAGGCGAGGGCTTCGAACGGACAATGCCGCGTAGCGGGGCCGGCCAGGACGGCCGGCCGTTTCCGCTGAGACAGGATGTCGAATCGGAAACCCCCGTTCGAAGCCCGACCCGGCCCGCAGGGCAATTAATACACGGCCGCGGAGCGGCCTTTCCCTAGCGGGTCGCCGCAGGCGTGGCACCGAGGGGGGCTACCCGCCGGCTCTTGCCCCAGAGCCCAAGGCTAAACGCGATGCCGAAAGCGAGTCCTACCCCACCTCATGATGCAAAGCCTCAGCCGGCCGACGCCGACGAAAGCGTGGCGCCAGCTCGACCAAGTACATAGCCGCCAGTACCAGCCCGCCACCGACCACCATCCGCACCGTCAGCGCATCCACCCCCAGCACCACGGCAAACCCCGCCGCGAACACCGGTTCGGTGGTCATCACGATGGCCGCGCGCGTGGCGGGCATGTGCGACTGTGCCCAGGTCTGCACCAGCAGGGCGAACGCGCCCGCGATCAGCGCCATGTACAGCACCGCCACCCATGCCTTACCGTCGGGCGGCAACGCCGGACCGTGGTGGGGCGCGGTGGCGGTAAGGCAGACCGCGGCGATGCCGACCATCTGTACCGCGGACATGCCAAACGCGCTCCCGGGCTTCGACCAGTGGCCCAACCCTACGATATGCAGCGCATATAGCGCCGCCGACGCCAGCGTCAGTAGCACGCCCAGGTCGACGGTGAAGCCGTTCAACGCCAGCACGCCGAGCCCCACCGTCGCCAGCACGGCGGCGAACCAGGTGCTTACCGGCATGCGCTGGCGGAACAGCAGCAGGGCGAGGATGGGCGTGATGACGACATACATGCCGGTGACGAAACCGCTGACGCTGGGCGACGTGAGCGCCAGGCCTTCGGTCTGCAACCACTGAGCGAAGCCGTAGAGCACGCCCAACCCGAGGCCACGCCAGCGCTCGACACGGCCCAGCCGCCACACCGGCACGGCGAACACCGCAAGCATAACGACGGCGGCGATGGCGAAACGGACGGCCAGGAAATCGACCACCGCCATGCGGCCGACGACATCCTTGATGAGCACGAAAGTGGAGCCCCAGATCGCCGTGACGGCGAGCAGGCCCAGTGTGGCGACACCGCTGCCCTTTGCGGCGCTCACCGGCGCCGGCGTAACAGCTGGCCGGGAATCTTGACGAGGAAGTGCGCCCAGATGCCCAGCCACACGATCAGCCGCACGAGCGGGTTGCGTGCCGCCGCATCGTGGCGCCGGAACCATAGGTACATGCTGCGGTGCTTGTGCCGGCTGACGAAGACCGGCCGGTGGCGGCTGGACCCCCCCTTGCCGTGAAGCACCCGTACGTCGCCGGCCAGCAACACACGGTAACCGCCGTCACGCACGCGGCGGCACAGGTCCATGTCCTCGCAGTGGAGGAAGAAGGTTTCGTCGAAGCCGCCCACCCGCTCGAACACATTGCGCGGGATAAGCAGGAGGGCGCCGGAAACGATCTCGACTTCCTCGGCACCCTGTGGCATCGGTCCGTGGATATCGATGCCGCCGTCACCGCCACGCCCCAGCTTGGTACGCAGCGCGCGTGCCATCAGGGGATCGCGTCGCCGCGATGCGGGATCGGGGTGCCCTTCGCTGTCGCACACCACCGCGCCCACGATGCCCGTATGGACGTCCATATAGGCGATCATGCGCGCCAGTGTATCGGGCTGCACCAGGCAGTCGGGGTTCAACACCAGCAGGCGCTCGCCGCGCGCATGCAGCGCGCCGCGGTTCACCGCCGCGCCGAAGCCCAGGTTGGCCCGGTTGTAGACCACACGGACGCGCTCGTCGCGTGCGTAAGCGCGGTCCAGTGATTCGGGCACGCCGTCGGCCGAGCCGTTGTCGACCACGATGACCTCGACCGGCACCTCGCTGGCGAGTGCGTGCTCGACGCACTCGCGGGTGAACGGGCCACTGTCCGCGAGGACGACGATGACGCTGGTGAGGTCGGGCGTGGTCACCGTGGCGTGCGGCGGATCAGCCGACCCAGACGCGGGCGTTGCGGAACATCCGCATCCAGGGGGAATCCTCGCCCCACTGCTCCGGGTGCCAGCTCAGCTGCGCGCTGCGGAACACGCGTTCCGGATGCGGCATCATGATGGTGACGCGCCCGTCCGCCGCGGTGAACGCCGCCAGGCCGCCCGGCGAACCGTTCGGGTTGAGCGGGTAGCTTTCCGTCGGCCGGCCACGGTTATCGACGAAACGCGCCACGCCGTGGCTCTTCGATGGGCTGCACACGTTCGGGAAGTAGACCCGGCCTTCGCCATGCGCCACGGCCACGGGAATGCGCGAACCGGCCATGCCGCGGAAGAAGACGCTGGGCGAGTCGAGAATTTCCAGCGTGGCCACGCGCGCCTCGTATTGCTCGGACTGGTTGCGCAGGAACTGCGGCCAGTGGCGGGCGTCCGGGATGATGTCCTTCAACTGCGACATCATCTGGCAGCCGTTGCACACACCCAGGGCGAAGCGGGTGCCGTCCTCGAAGAAACGGGCGAACTGCTCGCGCAACGCGTCGTTGTAGAGGATCGACGTGGCCCAGCCGCGACCCGCACCCAGGACGTCGCCATAGGAGAACCCGCCGCAGGCCGCCAGGCCCACGAAGTCCTTGAGGTGATGACGGCCACTGGCGAGGTCGGTCATGTGCACGTCGACGGCGTCGAAGCCGGCGCGGTCGAACGCCGCCGCCATCTCCACCTGGCCGTTGACGCCCTGCTCGCGCAGGATGGCCACGCGGGGCCGCTTGCCGGACAGGATGAGCGGTGCGGCGATGTCTACCGAGGGGTCGAAGGTCAGCTTCGGCGAGATACCCGGATCGGCATCGTCGAGGCGCCAGTCGCTTTCCTGGTCGGCGCTGTGCGGGTTGTCGCGCAGGCGCTGCATGGCATAGCTGGTTTCGTTCCAGGCGCGGAACAGCTCGGTCCAGTTCCATTTGAACGGCGTTTCGCCGTTCAAATGCAGCTTGATGCCCAGTTTTTCCTTCGGGCGGCCGACCATGTGGGTCATGCCGGTGAGCCCATGCTTCACCACCAGGGCCTCGAAGGCCTCGCGATTGGCCGACGCCACCTGCACCACCGCGCCCAGTTCCTCGTTGAACAGCGCGCGCAGCATGGCGTCGGCCCACCCGTCCAGGCGCAGCTCCAGGCCGCAGCGACCGGCGAAGGCCATTTCCAGCAAGGTGACGATGGCGCCGCCGTCCGAGCGGTCGTGATAGGCCAGCAGCAGGCCGGAGCGATTGGCCTCCTGCACAAGCTCGAACATGGCGCGCAGGCGCTTCGGGTCGTCGAGGTCGGGCGGCACGCCGCCGCTGCGGTTGAACACCTGGGTGAGCGCGGATCCGCCGAGGCGATCGCGGCCGGCACCCAGGTCGATCAGCCAGAGTTCGGTATCGCCACGGTCGGTCTTCAGCTGCGGGGTGAGCGTGCGACGCACGTCGTCCACGCGGGCGAAGCCGGTGATGACCAGCGACACCGGCGACACGGTCTTCTGCGCCTTGCCGGTCTCGTCGGTCCACACCGTCTGCATGGACAGGGAGTCCTTGCCGACCGGCACCGAGATATCCAGCGACGGACACAGCTCCATGCCGACGGCCTTCACCGCGTCGAACAGGGCGGCGTCTTCGCCGGGGTGGTTCACCGCGGCCATCCAGTTGGCGGACAGGCGCACTTCGTCCAGCTTCAGCGAAGCCGCCGCCAGATTGGTGATCGCCTCGCCCACGGCCATGCGCGCGGCGTCGGCGCTGGACAGCAGCGCCACCGGCGCACGCTCGGCCATCGCCATGGCTTCGCCGGCGTATCCATCGAAGTCGGTCATGGTGACGGCGACATCGGCTACCGGCACCTGCCACGGGCCGACCATGGGATCGCGGGCATTGAGGCCGCCGACCGTGCGGTCGCCGATGGTGATGAGGAAGCTCTTGCTGCCGACGGCGGGCAGGCGAAGCACGCGCAGCAGCGCCTCGTTCATGCCGATGCCGGTGAGATCGGCGACCAGGTCGACGCGCGGCTTCACGCGCACGGCATCGCGATGCATGCGCGGCGGCTTGCCGAACAGGACATCCATGCCCAGGTCGATCACGGTGATGTCGCGCCGCGTATCGCGGACGATGAGGCGCGCTTCTTCCGTCGCGTCGCCGACCACCGCGTACGGGCAGCGCTCGCGCGCGCAGAAGGACTCGAAAAGCGGGAGGTCTTCCGCACCGATGGCCAGCACGTAGCGCTCCTGCGACTCGTTGCTCCACACCTGCATGGGCGAGAGGGTCGGGTCGTCGCAAGGCAGCTTCGACAAGTCGATGATGCCGCCGACGCCGGCGTCGTTGAGGATCTCGGGGATGGCGTTGGAGACACCGCCCGCGCCCACGTCGTGAATGCTGACGATGGGGTTGTGGTCGCCACGCGCCCAGCAGGCGTCGATCACCTGCTGGCAGCGGCGTTCCATCTCGGGGTTGTCGCGCTGCACGGAGGCGAAGTCCAGCTCCGCGCTGGACGTGCCCGACGACACCGACGACGCGGCACCGCCACCCAGGCCGATCAGCATCGCCGGACCGCCCAGCACGATGACCTTGTCACCGGGGCGCACCTTACGCTTCTGCACGTGGTCAGGACGGATGGCGGCCAGGCCACCGGCGATCATGATCGGCTTGTCGTAACCGCGGCGCACGCCCTTCTCGCCGGTTTCCTGCTCGAAGGTGCGGAAGTAACCACCCAGCGCGGGACGGCCGAACTCGTTGTTGAACGCGGCGGCGCCCAGAGGGCCATCGCGCATGATCTCGAAAGCCGAAGCCATGCGCGGCGGCAGGGGGCGTTCCTTTTCCCACGGCCGGGGCAGCCCGGGGATGCGCAGATGCGACACCGAGAACCCGGTAAGACCGGCCTTGGGCTTGCCGCCGCGACCGGTGGCGCCCTCGTCGCGGATTTCGCCGCCGGCACCGGTGGCCGCACCCGGCCAAGGCGCGATGGCCGTGGGATGGTTGTGCGTCTCGACCTTGATCGCATACGGCGCCGCTTCGGCCACCTTGCGGAACACGCCGTCTGCCGGGTCGACGAACAGACGCTGGCCGTCATAGCCGGCGATCACGGCGGCGTTGTCGTGGTAGGCCGACAGCGTGTGCTCGGGCGAGTGCTGGTGGGTGTTCTTGATCATGCCGAACAGCGAGATGTCCTGCGCCTGGCCGTCGAGCGTCCAGGTGGCGTTGAACACCTTGTGCCGGCAATGCTCGGAATTGGCCTGAGCGAACATCATCAGCTCGGCGTCGGTCGGGGCGCGACCCATCTCGGCATAGCGCTCGGCCAGGTAGGCGATTTCGTCATCCGCCAGGGCGAGGCCGAGTTCGCGGTTGGCGACCGACAGGGCAGCGCTGGCATCGTCGCCCAGTTCCACATGGCCCAGCGGACCCGGCTCGCCGACCAGGAACAGGCCGGTGGCGTCGTCCAGGTGGGCCAGTGGCGACTGCACCATGGGATCGCAGAAGGAGGCCATGACCGCGGCATGGGCCGGGTGGTCGACCTCGGGCATGCCGGTGATTCGCCAGGCGGTGCCGCGCTCCACGCGTCGCACATCGAAACCGGCGCCATGCAGGATGTCGGTGGCCTTGCTGGACCACGGCGAGATCGTGCCCAGGCGCGGCACGATCCAGAACGTGGCATCGTCGGGCGCATGGGCTTTCGCCTCCAGCACAGCCAGCAGGCGTGCCCGGGCCTCGCCTTCCGGCGGGGTGGCGACGTCGACGAAATAGGTGAACCAGGCGGCCTGCACCCGCGTCCCGTGATGCAGGGCATCCAGGTGGGCGTTCAGTCGTTCGAGGCGAAACGGTGAGAGGGCGCTCTGCCCGTCGAGTGCGATCATGCGGGGGAGAATAGGCGCTGAAGGAAAACGCCCATTCTACATGATGTTGCGCGGCAACATGGGCCGCGCGGGATCACCCGCCGCGGACGGTGCCGGCCGGGGCCTGCAGGGCCTGGAGCAACTGCGCGGGGGTGACGTAGCCGCCGACCACGTCACCGTTCTCGGTCACGATGGTGGGCGTGCCGTTCACGCCGAGACGCTCGCCCAGCTCGAATTCGTCCTTCACCGGGTTGGCACAGGTGGCGGCCTTGGGCGTAGCACCGCTCATGGCCTGGTTGAAGGCGTTCTTGCGATCCGCGCTGCACCAGACAGACACGGCCTTGGTATACGACGGGGTGTCATTGCCCGAGGTGGTCTTCAGGCCCTCGCGCGGCCAGAACACGTATTCGACCGCGATGCCCTGCTTGTTGAATTCGTCGATGTGGGCGTGAAGCTGGCGGCAGAAACCGCAATCCACATCGGTGAACACCGTGACCGTGTGCTTGGGGTTGGCCGGGGCATAGACCAGCCGCTGCGAGGCGGGCACCTTGGCCAGTTCCACCTTGCGCGTGGCGGCCCAGCTGGCGGCGCTCAGGTCGGTCTTGGCCTTCAGGTCGATCAGGTTGCCGTTGAGCATGTACCGGCCGTCCGCGCTGACGTAGACCATGCGCCCGGAGGCCACCACCTGGTAGAAACCGGGCATCGGCGCGGCGGCGATGCTATCCACCTTGATACCGGGGGCCAGCGATTCGACGGCGGCACGCACGGCCTGGGTATCGTCGGCCGCGTGCGCCGTCATGGCGAACGCGCCAGCCAGCAGCGCGGGGAGGATCTTCTTCAACATCGGTACGACTCCATCTGTCACCGTGGGGATGCGGGACCGACTTTGAACACGGCCGCCGCTTTCGGTTCCCCGGATTGTGGCACGGCTCACCGTCCCGCGGGTGTGAGACGGCGACGGAGGGCGCGGTAACAGACGGATCGCCTGCGTCGAGACGATCCACGGACGGCTCAAAGCGGTTCGATGGTCGCCTTGAAGCCAGCCACCACACACGCGAGCTGATAGTCGAGGGCACGCCTTGTGGCGTCCATCCACGCCACGGACGCGCCGGCATCCCGCGCCTGATCTCGCAGGTGTTCGAACACCGCGACAAGCACGTCCGCCGAGTCCAGCAAGAGGGTAATGGCCACGCTCAGTTTCATCGTGTCGTCACCCGGGTCGATGCCGGTCGCGGCCTGCATGCGGATATCCGCCCCCTCCCGGAGGACGCGAAGCTCTTCCTCCGACATCAGGTCGTCCCTGTCGACCGTACGGATGATCGACCTGACCATGCGGTCGTTCGATTCCAGCTTAATGCCCATGACATGCTCCTTTATGAGTTATCCCTCACGTCTGCGGGAATGCTGCCCGGTACCCACCGATGACATAAGCGATCTGATGTTCGACGGCCGACTTCACGTCGGCGCGCTGAACGTCGGACATCCTCGAAAGGGCAGGTTCTGTCGCGACGCGTCGCATGTTCTCCACAAGCGAATCGACGGCCGGACGCACGCGCGCCAGCGCATCCCTGAGTGCGTTCTCTCCGGCGTGGACATCCGCGTGCATGGCCTGTCCGAACTGCAGCGCGGCCGCATCGCGAAGGCGACCTAAGGGCACGGTCGGATCAGCAGCGCCTTCATCCATGCCGGACATCAGCGACGCAAGTACTGGGTCGTCGGCGTTAAGTTTCACGTTCATCGAAAATCACCTCGTCCTGCGGTGGCGCGCCGATCGGACGCGTTTCAAACCAGACTACGCAGTGGGCTATCGCGAAACAACAACCAGAACGTTCCGGAGAAATCGCATTTTCTCCAATAAAACAGCGATCTACACGTCGAGTGCCGCAGATACGTGACGCTAGCTGTCCGTTGCCGGGCGAAGCTTCAGGACGCCGTCGTCAACCTCGCGGGTGGTGCTGGGCGTGAAGGCGCTTCAGCCCCTCCTTGGCCACCAGCGTGTAGATCTGCGTGGTGCTGAGCGAGCTGTGCCCCAGCAGCATCTGCAGGGCGCGCAGGTCGGCGCCGTGGTTGAGCAGGTGGGTGGCGAAGGAGTGGCGCAGCACATGGGGGGACACACGCTTCGACGGGATGCCGACCTGCAGGGCATAGCGTTTCACCAGCGTCCAGAACATCTGCCGGGTGAGTGCCCCGCCGCGCCGCGAGAGGAACAGCGCCGCCGGCTGCCCATGGCCTTTTGCCAGCGCCGGACGGGCTTCGCGCAGGTACGTCTCCACGTGGCGCAACGCCTCTTCGCCCACGGGCACCAGGCGATCCTTGTCGCCCTTGCCGGTGACCCGCAACACGCCTTGCCGCGTGTTCAGTCCCGCCAGCGGCAAGTCGACCAGTTCGGACACACGAAGGCCGGAGGAGTACATCAATTCGAGCATGGCGCGGTCACGCTGGCCCAGCGGTGTCGACAGGTCCGGCGCGACGATCAGCGACTCGATCTCGCGCTCGGCCAGGGCCTTGGGCAACCCGCGCGGCATCCTCGGTCGTTGCATGAGCAAGGTGGGGTCGTCGGTCGTGGCATCGTCCCTCGCCCGTTGCGCATAGAACCGGCGGAACGCGGACTGCCGCCGCGCCATGCTGCGCACGGCCACCGGCTGGCTACCATGGTAGGCCGAGATATCCTCGCGAGTCGCCGTGGCGAGCGACTTGCCGCGCGTGGCGAGCCAGCGCCCCAGGCCTTGCAGATCGCGTCGGTAGGCTTCGAGCGTACGCTCGGCCAGGCCGTCCTCCGACCAGATGCGCTCGATGAAGCGATCGATCAGGCGGGCGTCGTCGTCCCGCGGAGGAACGGGGGCTGCCGGTTCGGTAGCGGTGGGGACGCGCGGGTGCGGCGAGGGCATGGACCGGATGGTCGCATGCCCTCGCCCTCGACTCAAAGCCTCTGGACGCTGGACTGGTACCCAGCGACGATGTAGGCGATCTGGTGTTCGATCGCCGCCTTCATCGCCTCACGTCGCTCCGGCGGAAGGTTGACATTTCGCGATTCGATGGCCACGCGCTGCATGTTCTCGACGAACTCGTCGGCCTGGAACAGCACACGCACGACGGATGCACCCAGGGGCGTCGTGGGAATGAAAATGGACAGTCCTGTCGCTTCCAGGACGTGCTCGTCGGCACTGTCACGAAGGCTCTGCATCTCGACGGGCGATGTCACGTCATCCTTGCCGATGTCCTCGAGTACGGTGTTGAGGGCGACGTCCGTAGAAGAAAGCTTGAGGCTCATAATGGGATGCTCCGTGCAGTGAGGGGTATGAAGCCGACATTGGCGGCACACGCCGGAGGGGTCAATGTCCGGCAAAACCCATGAAACCCCACGAAACTAACCGGCAAGCCTGCGGCTTTCCGAATTTCCGCTACGATCGCCCGGCCGATCGCGTCACGCAGGTAGACCCATGCTCCCCAATCCGCCCGCCCCTGCCTCCGCCTGGCGCCGTTTCGCGGCGATCGTCTACGACGCGCTGGCGGTCGTGGCCATCGTCATGGTGGTGGGGCTGCTCGCGCAGATGGCCACGGGCGGGCAACTGTTCGATGCGCACGGACACCTGCTGACCTGGTGGTACCAGCCCTTGCAGGGCGTGGCCGTCGGCGCGTATTTCCTGCTGTCGTGGGTGCGTGGCGGGCAGACCCTGGGCATGCGGCCCTGGCGTATCCGCGTGACGGATGCGCGGGGCGACGCAGTAGGCTGGCGACGCGGCCTGGTGCGGCTGGCCGTCGCGGCGTTGCCACTCGCGCTCGTGCTGATCTTCCCGCTGACGTCGCTGCGCGCGGCACTGTGGGCGCCGCTCGTCGGCTGGGCGATCCTGTTGCTTCCGGCGCTGGTGGACCGTCGTCGCCGCGCGCTGCACGACATGGCCGCGGGCACGGAGATACGCCCGCTGGCTCCATGAAGGCCGCTTACTTGAACTGATCGCTCGCCGGCACCCACGAGCCCGACGCCGGTGAGGCCACGGGCACGTTGATCTTGATCGACGCCTCGCAGCCCGGCGGCAGAGGCCCACCGGTGACACGTGCGGTGGTGCAAAGCGCTGTGTTGTCGAACGCCGCGGGCGCTGCCGCCACTGTCGCGCTATTCGCTGGCGGCAGGTTCTCGGCCAGCGGTTTCGCCGGCGCCATGGTCTGCGTGCGGGCCACGGCGTCCTGGCTGGCTGGCTTCGGCGGGCCGTCGCCACCGCTGCAGCCCAGCGTGAACAACGATATCGCGCTCATGCCCGGGCTGCCCGCACCCTTCGCACCGGCATTGCCGGGACCGGCGGTGCAGTTGAGGCGGATACCGCGAGGCAGGGAAACGGTGGCCTTCACCGTGGTCGCCTCCACGCCGTGGCGAAGCGCGGTATCGACCGAACTCTCGCCCTTGGGCGTCCAGTCGTTATCGAAGCGGGTGGCCTTGTAGTCGACGTGCACGCGCGCGCCATTCTGCGGCATCAGGTTGCCGCGCGGTTTCAGCTCGGTGTAGGCGCCCACGGGACCGGCCTTGTCACCCTGCCCGCCCACCACGCCGTCGCTGCGCTGCGACGTGCCGTCGGCACCGGTGATGCGCGTGCCTTCATCCGCGCCTTTCGCCGCGCCCGGCTTACCCGAGACCTGTGCGGCACCCGGTGTGTTCGAACCGGACACGTCGGCATCGCCGGGCGACGATTTGCCAGCCGACTGACCCTGCACGGCCTCGGCCGACGCGTTGCTGCCCTGTTTGCCCTGCGTGGCCGCCTTGGCCGTGGACTGGCCGGCCGCGGTGTCGCCCGGCGCCTGGCCGGGCGCCGCGGGCGCCGTGTCCGCACCGGCCACCGGACGCTGGATATCACCAGCTGCGACCGCAGGCGCCTGTACGGCCGGGCGCGCCACCGCGCTCTCCGGTGCCGATACCGACGGTTTGGCCACGGCGTCCGGCAACGGCACGGCCGCGAGTTCCGCCTCAGCCTCGACCGGCGGAGCCTGCACGCTCTGCACCGAGATCCGTGTCGGCACCGGTCGCATGTCCGCGGTCAGGTCGGGCCGGGGCACGGCCGCTTCCACAGCGACCTTCGGCAGCGGCGCCTCTTGCGGCGTCGGCGGCGCGGCACTCGTCTCCACCTCCGGGCGCGGCACCGTGGCGAGCGTCATCGCCGTGGTCGGTACGGGCGTGGTCCGCTCGGCAGTGATCGTGGGTGGCGCGGGTGTCACGGCCATCTGCGCCGCCGGGGTCGGCGGGATCGACAGCGAGGCCGGTGGCGGCATGGGCGCGGAGCCCTCGGCCTGCGGGCGACGCACCGGCTCGGGCTGGAACCGCGGGGGCACGACGTCCGGCCGGGGTGTATCCATCGCAAGGTCCGGCGGCGCCTGGGTCGGCACGGGCACTTTTTCCAGCTCCGGCTGCGGGGGCGGCGCCTTTGGCTGCACCACGGGACGATCGGCCACGGCGAGGACGCTGGGAGGCGGCGCGACCGGCTTCGGCGCAGCCTTCACCTTCGGCGCGGGCGCGGCGGGCGAAGCCACCGCGGGACGTGACGGCGTGCGCGCCGCGGCGACGGCCGACGCATGCGCGCCCTGCGCGGCGCGACTGGCCGCGGTGGACCACCTGGTCGTGTATTTCACCTTCGCCACGGGTGCCGTGGACGGCGTGCCGCGCACGGGCGGCACGGGCGGCGGCGGCTTGTCGATCAGCCGCACCTGCAGCGCATCGGGATGCTCGGGCTCCGGGGGCGGCGGCAGCACATCGTAGGCCGATCCCAGGATCATCCCGAACAGGAACGCCAGGTGGATGAGCAGGGTGCCGACCCAGCCGGCGATGCGCCGCCCGCTGGCGCCGGGCTTGCGACGCAGATGCTGGCGATAGACGATCGCGTGCAGCGCCGCATCGCGCGGCGCGAGGGGCGGTGAAGGATCGGCGTCCGGCGCGTTGTCCGGTGGCAGGAGGGTCGGCATCGGGCGCTAGTGTCCCCGCTCCCGCGGCGCCGCACAATCGCGCCCTGCCCTGGCGGGCTCAGTTTCCCGTGCGCCGTGCCCGCTCGGCGTTCTCCTGGTCCATCGCTTTCAACGGCGTATCGGTCGGGCACCCTTCGGGCACGCGCTCGTCCTTACGATAGGCGGCGATGCACTCCGCCTCGCTGCGGACGGGTACGGCACCGGGCAGGTCTTTCACCAACGGGTTGGCCGGGGCCATGTTCAGGCGGGTGTCGCCGTCCTTGTGCGCCGCCTTCGACGGGTCTTCGCCACCGCAGCCCACCGGCAGCACGAAGAACACCGTGGAGCAGTTCACCCGCACGCCGTGCCCCAGGTCCACCGTTTTCTTCACCGTGGTCTTTTCGATCGCCCGGCGCATGCCCTGGCTGAGCACGTTCTCGTCGCGCGGCGCCCAGTCCTTCTCGAACCGGGTCTGCGTGTAGGTCACGGTGGTCTTGTGCGACATGACACCCGCCGCGTCCGTGGGCCGTGGCGGCGTGTAGTCGGAACCGCCCGAACCCGGCGCACCCTTGGGCAGGGCGATCGAGCCGTCGGCCCCGAAGACGCCGCTGGCCGGAGCCGCCGTCGCCGGGGGCGCGTCGGACGGCGTCACTGCGGGGGTGACCTCGTCCGGTTTCTTCTTGCGGGGCGGCGGTTCGGGGCGTGTAGCTTCCGCCGAGCGCACCTTCGGAGGTGGTTCGGTGACCGGTGGCGGCGGGGGCGCCGAGGGGACCGCGGGCGGCGGGGCACGGTCGATGAAGCGCACCTCGAGCACGTCGGGTGGCCCGTGCGGCACGTAAAAACCGATCTGCACACGCGGCTGCATCTCGTAGCTGACCACGACGATCAGCAGGAGATGAAGAAGGATCGCAGCGGCTATCGCCAGCGTAACGCTCAACCGGTCGCGTGGGACGGGCCGTCGCTGCCGCATCGCACGCAGCGTGGCCAGCATAGCGGGATCGAGCGGCGTCAGGCCGTCCGGCCACGCCCCATCGTCGGCGGGAAGCCGATGGGTCTCGACGAACGACGGTGGCGCCTTGCCGGGGTCATGCACGCGCGGGGGTGTCCCTTCGGGCCGTGGAAAGTCGCGGAGCTTAGCCCGTCAAGGGTAAGCAGGGCGTATGCCCGGGCTTTCAGACCACGTGGAACGGCGAAGATTCCCCCTTGCGCCCCGACGCAGCGCGGGCCCCGTCATGGCGGGGCCCGCGATTCCCGCGCTTCGCCGATCGGCAACGACCGGCGGAGCAGGATCACGACACGGTCTCAGCCGACCAGCGAGGCGATCACGGCCTTGGCGAACGCGGGAATGTCGTCCGGCTTGCGGCTGGTGATGAGGTTACCGTCCGTAACCACCTCGCTGTCTTCCCAACGGGCGCCGGCGTTGCTCAAGTCCTGCTTCAGCGAGGGCCACGAGGTGATCTTCTTGCCATCGACCAGGCCGGCGTTGATGAGCGTCCATGGGCCATGGCAGATCGCCGCCACCGGCTTGCCCGACGACGCCACCGCCTTGACGAAGGCGAGCACGGTGTCGTCCGTACGCAGGTTGTCCGGATTGATCACGCCACCGGGCAGTACCAGCGCATCGTAGGAAGCGGCATCGGCCTTATCGAGCGCGATGTCCACGTTCACGCTGATACCCCAATCCTTCTTGTCCCAGGCCTTGATCTGCGATGCGCCGCCCGGCGCGATGACATCGACCTTGGCACCCGCTTCTTCCAGCAGGCGCTTCGGCTCGGTCAGCTCCGACTGTTCGAAACCGTCGGTGGCAAGCACCGCGATACGCCGGCCGTCGAGTGATGTGTTCGCCATGGATGTCTCCTCGGATAAGTGTGGTCCGAGGATGGATGCGACGACATGAGCACGGCGTCGCGCATGTGTCGCCGCATCGTGAGCGGTCGTGGCGGACGACTCAGGCTGCCGCCTTGCGCTTGGGCTTCAACATCGTGCCGATGCACTGCGGCGACCCG
This sequence comes from Luteibacter sp. 9135, assembly GCF_000745005.1. Lineage (NCBI taxonomy): Bacteria > Pseudomonadati > Pseudomonadota > Gammaproteobacteria > Lysobacterales > Rhodanobacteraceae > Luteibacter > Luteibacter sp. 9135. Next base: position 296,630 of record NZ_JQNB01000001.1, read on the forward strand.
CACAGGCAGGCCCAGATCTTCTTCAGGCGCGCGGTGTGCGGCATGTCCAGCGTGATGCCGTAGTCGTAGGTGAGTTCTTCGCCGGGCGCGATGTCGCGAAGCGCCTCGATAAGCACGCGATCCTTCTTCGACGGCTTGCCTTCGACGGCTTCCTCGATCACGGCCTGGCAGTTGGGATCGCAGCCGTGGTTGATCCAGCGGGCCGTATTGCCGTTGCTGTTACCGTCGACGATGTATTTCTCGTTCAGCGTGAACAGGAAGGTGTGGCCGGTTTCACCGCCATCGCCGTATTTCTTGTCGGCCTGGGCGTGGGTGATGATGTCACCCTTGTATTCGACGATCTCTTCGCCGGCCTTGATGGGCGCGGTGGCGAAGACGCCGTTTCCGTGAATGGGCGAACGTCGTGCGGCGATGCGTCGGGTCATGGGCGGCAATCGGTGTCTTGGAAGATAAGCGCTGATGATGCCTGCTACCTCCCCGCTTGGGAACCGCGTTTCAAACGCACGTCTCGCGCACCCGGGGGCCCGGCGCTACCATCGGGCCCTGTTCGTCGCTGCCCGTGGAAACCCAGGGAATGATCCCGACCGTTCGCACCTGCCTCGCCCGCCTCATGCCCATCGCCTGCGTGCTGCTGCTCGCTGCCTGCGGGCCCGCGAGGAAAAGCGTGTTCCCGCCGGCGGTGACGCTGCAGGAAGTCACCGCCAAGCCGGGCGGCGTCTGGCACCTGACCCTGCGCATCCGCAACAACAGCTATGGCGGCATGGCCTTCCAGAGTTTCCAGGGCACCCTGCGCGTCGGTGACCTGGGCGGCGTGCTGATGGATGTGAAGGTGGACCAGGACATCCCCTCGTTCGCCGCCGACGTAGCCAGCATGGACCTCGTGCCCACGCCGGAGATGAGCCGCGCGCTGGCCGAGCTGGCTGCCAAGGGCAGCGCCGGCTCGCTCCCCTACACCATCGATGGCCACATCGTCGCGCTGCCGGAGCAGGAAAAGACGCCCCGCTCCTTCGAGGTGCACGGGCGCAACTGGCTCTCGCCGGTACCCGGCATCCCCGATACCTATCGCTCTCCCTGATCCCACCCAGCCGCGCGCGCCGCGACGCCAGGACCCCGACATGACGCTCTACAAAGCCCCCCTCGACGACATGCGTTTCACCCTTTACGACGTGCTGGGCGCGGAAGCCGTGCTGGCCCGCCTGGACGGCGGCGAAGCGCACACGCGCGACCTGCTCGACGCCGTGCTCGACGAAGCGGCGCGCTTCAACGAGCAGGTGCTGGCACCGCTGAACGCCAGCGGCGACCAGGAAGGCTGCCACTACGACAAGGCCACCGCGTCGGTCACCACGCCCAAGGGGTTCAAGGAAGCCTATCGGCAGTACGCCGACGGCGGCTGGGCCGGGCTGACCGCCGCCGAGACGTTCGGCGGCCAGGGCCTGCCCATCGTGCTCGGCGCGCTGACCAAGGAAATGATCGACTCGGCCAACCTGGCCTGGGGCATCTATCCGCTGCTCTCGCAAGGCGCCACCGACGCGCTCGAGCACCATGGCGACGCCTGGCAGCAGGAGGTCTTCCTGAAACCGCTGGTGGAAGGACGCTGGACCGGCACTATGTGCCTCACCGAACCCCAGGCCGGTTCCGATCTCGGCCTGCTGAAGACGCGCGCCGAACCCAACGACGATGGCAGCTACCGGGTCACCGGCACCAAGATCTTCATCAGTGCGGGCGAGCACGATTTCGTCGAGAACATCGTGCACCTGGTGCTCGCGCGCCTGCCCGACGCCCCCGCCGGCAGCCGCGGCATCTCGATGCTCGTGGTGCCGAAGTTCAAGGTCGGCAAGGACGGCGCGCTCTGCGAGCGCAACGCCGTGGCGGCCGGCGCCATCGAGCACAAGATGGGCATCAAGGGATCGGCCACCTGCGTCATGAACTTCGACGATGCCCAGGGCTGGCTGGTCGGCCCGGCGCACAAGGGCTTGGTCGCGATGTTCACGATGATGAATGCCGCGCGCCTCGCGGTGGGTATCCAGGGTCTGGCCGTTTCCGAGCGCGCCTTGCAGAACAGTCTTCACTACGCCCGCGAGCGCCTGCAGATGCGCGCGCTGTCGGGCGCGAAGCTGCCGGAAAAAGCGGCCGATCCGCTCACCGTCCATCCGGACGTGCGCCGCATGCTGCTTACCCAGCGTGCCTTCGTCGAGGGCGGCCGTGTGCTCGCCGCCTATGCCGCGTTGCAGGGCGACATCGAAGCACGCCATCCCGATCCGCAGGCCCGTAAGGAGGCAGGCGAACTGCTTTCCTTCCTCATTCCCATCGCCAAGGGCCTGCTTACCGAAGCCGCGCAGGAATGCACCAAGGAAGCCCTGCAGATCTTCGGTGGCCACGGCTATATCGCCGAACACGGCATGGAACAGTTCGTCCGCGATGCCCGCATCATCACGCTGTACGAGGGCACCACGCAGATCCAGGCGCTGGACCTGCTGGGCCGCAAGGTCATGCAGTTGCAGGGCGCCGGACTGAAGCATTTCCTGGGCGAGATCTCGGCGTTCTGCCAGGCCCACCAGGGCAACGACACGCTGAAGCCCTTCATCGGCCCGCTGGCGATCGCCGCCAAGACCTGGGGCGATCTCACCCAGGCCATCGCCAGGAGCGCGCAGGCGAACCCGGAAGAACTCGGTGCAGCCGCCGTCGATTACCTGTACCTGTCCGGCTACGTCACCCTGGCCTACTGCTGGGCCCGCAGCGTGCAGGCCGCCGAGGGCTCGCGGCTGTCCGCGGACGGCAAGCAGGCCAAGCGCGATACCGCCGGCTTCTACTTCAGCCGCATCCTCCCGCGCATCCACATGCACAAGGCGGCGATCGACGCCGGCGTAGCCACCCTGCCGGAATTGCTCTGAACATCGAGCCGCCCACACGGCATCGCCAGCTCTTGCAGGAGCCGGCGATGCCGGCGATCCCGCGGCAGCGGGCCCCTCGCCGCACCGCCAAAGGGGCTTTTCCCCACACCCCCGAAGGTGTAGAAAAGGCTACCGGTCAGTCTCCCCACCGCAACGGTGCCCGACACGATGAGCGCTTCCCCGTTCCTGATCCGTCTCGCCGAAAGCGACGATGACGAGTTCATCCTTGGCCTGCTCCATCGCTTCGTCGACTTCCCGCTGCCCAACGGCCGCACCAAGACGGATTGCCTCAAGGGCATCGAATCCGACCTGGTCAGGCACCTCGACGAGCAACCGTCCAACAGCTACATCTTCGTCGCCGAGAACCAGGACGGCGAGCCGGTCGGCTTCGTCCACCTGCAGAAGACGAAGGACTTCTTCACCCACCGCGACAACTGCCACATCTCCGATATCGCGGTAGCCAAGGCACACGAAGGCGACGGCGTCGGCACATTCCTGCTCGACCACGCCTATGCCTGGGCCAAGGAGCACCGCTGCCAGTTCGTCACCCTGGCCGTGTTCCCCGGCAACGAGCGGGCGCGCGAGATGTACGTCAAGCACGGTTTCGACACCGACCTGATGCGCCTGGCCAAACCCGTCCGGTAGGACGCTGGTGGCACCGGGAACAAAAAAAGGCTGCCCAGGGCAGCCTTTTTTCGGCAATCGGTAAAGGCGGTCAGACCTTCGCGATGGAGCCTTCCTTCTGCTCGCGCACGTCGAGGCGTGCGGCCATGCGATCGATGTTGGCCAGCGACACAAGGTGCGCGTAGATCCAGCCGAACGCGCCTTCGCGGAGGAACTCGCCGGCTACCTTCTCGTCGAGGGCGCGCAGCTTCTCTTCGTTGATGACGAACAGGCCGTTGAGGTTGATGCCCTTGCCTTCCTTCTGCAGGGTGATGGTGCGCGGCTCGAGCAGGTCGTGCTCGCGCAGCTTGCCCATGAACCACTGCGTGCGGGCGACGTGGTCCTGGAATTCCCCCAGGAAGTTCACGGCGTTGGTCAGGGCCGGCGCGTCGGTGCCGTCCTCGTTGAACAGGCGCTCGCCTTCGGTTTCGTTGAAGCCTTCGTAGGCTTCGTCGAGGAACACGGTGAAGTCGTCGCCTTCCGTGCCGGCGGGCTTCTCGGCCAGCACGAACGGGTAACGGCGGACGAAGGCCGGGATGTACAGGCCCTGCTCCCAGAAGCCGTTCTCGCCGACCAGCAGGTTTTCACCCTGGCGCAGACCCAGGAGGGCCATCGGGCCGGCTTCTTCCATGCTGTTTCCGGCGAACAGGATGGGGACGTCACGCGAGGCGGGCGCGAACTCGACGCCCGTGAGGGGCACGGAATGCGCGGTGGCCGCGAAACGGATGTTGTTCACCGCCTTGAGGCGGAGATCGCGATGCGCGGTGCGGTTCAGGGGAACCGGACGCTCGTAGAAAAGCACTTCAGCCACTGTGAAACCCTCATGGACCCGCCGGACCTGGGAAGCCACCCCGGCCCCCCTTCCAAACCCGCGCAGGCATATACGAACCCCCACTATATCAGTGCCGCATGACCGCCACAGCACCGCAAGAAGCATACCGGGCGTGTGCAATTCGGTCGCAATTATCGGCTATGCTCGGGCAAACCCGCTTCAAAGGGGTGGGATCGCTTACCCGATCCGCACGGAGTTCGGCTGACTGGAACGCTCTTTCGCACGTGTGAAGGACGAAACCCGATGACGATGGAAGTGCTACACGAAGACCTGCCGAGGGTAACCGCGCTACACACCACGCGCGTGCTCTCACTCGACGCCGCCGGCCGCATCCTTGACTGGATCAGCTGGCAGGACGCCGTCTGCCTCTATGTGCGCGGCGTGGTGGCCTGGACCTTGGGCGACCCCTGCCTCACCGTGCATGGCGGCACCAGCCGGGCCAACGGCCTGCAGAGCACGCTGGACCTCCACCCCATCGTGGCCAGCACGGGCCATTGCCGCGAGCACGCGATCGACCCGGCGCCGGCCTTGACCAACACCGCCCTGTTCGCGCGCGACCGGCACATCTGCCTGTACTGCGGCCACCACTACACGCGTCACGAGCTCACCCGCGACCATGTGATTCCGCTGTCCAAACGCGGCGCCGACGAATGGGAAAACGTGGTCAGCGCGTGCCTGGCCTGCAACCTGCGCAAGAGCAACCGCACCCCCCAGCAGGCCAACATGCCTCTGCTGGCCGTGCCCTACCGGCCCAGTTGGGTCGAGCACCTGATCCTGTCCAATCGCAATATCCTGGCCGACCAGATGCAGTTCCTGATCAGCCATTTACCACGGGATCGGCGCCCCGCCTGAGGCCTGTCCGGCCTTTGCCCGCAAACTTTCACACCCCATCCCTTGCCCCGGCCTCTCCGGAGGCCAACAATACGGGGATGAACGACCTCTCCCGCTATCCCTATCTGGCGCAGATCGAATCGCCGGAGGACCTCCGGCGTTTCCCGGTGGACGAACTTCCAGCGATCGCCGATGAACTGCGCCGATACCTGATCGAGGCCGTGGCCTCGTCGGGCGGGCATTTCGGCGCGGGACTGGGCGTGGTCGAGTTGACGGTGGCGCTGCACCACGTGCTGGACACCCCGCGCGATCGTCTCGTCTGGGACGTGGGCCACCAGTGCTACCCGCACAAGATTCTCACCGGTCGTCGCGACCGCATCACCACCATCAAGAAGAAGGACGGCCTGGCGCCGTTCCCGCGCCGAGAGGAAAGCGACTACGACACCTTCGGCGTCGGTCATTCGTCCACCTCGATCTCGGCCGCCCTGGGCATGGCAATCGCTCTGCAGCGCCGGGGCGATCCGCGCAAGGTCGTGGCCGTGATCGGCGACGGCGCGATTACCGCGGGCATGGCCTTCGAGGCACTGAACCACGGCGGCGACGTCGAACCGAACATGCTGGTGATCCTCAACGACAACGGCATGTCGATCAGCGAAAACGTCGGTGCGATGACCAAGATGATGGCCCGCGCCATGTCCAGCCGGCGGCTCAACGCCCTGCGCGAGCGCGCCAAGAAGGCCATGCCGCGCGAGTCCTTCTTCGGCCGCTTCTTCAAGCGCTGGGAAGAACATGCCAAGGGCATGTTCGTACCGTCCACCCTGTTCGAGGAGCTGGGCTTCCACTACACCGGCCCCATCGACGGGCACAACATGCCCCAGCTGGTGCAGGCGCTGGAAACGGTCAAGGACCTGCCCGGCCCACAGCTCATCCACGTGATGACCACCAAGGGCAAGGGCTACGAGCCCGCCGAGAAAGGCCCCATCGAGTACCACGCCGTCGGACCGTTCGATCCCGTCGCCGGCCTGGTGAAAAAGGGGGCGCCGGCCAAGCCCACCTACACCGATATCTTCAGCGACTGGCTGTGCGACATGGCCGCCAGCGACGAGCGCCTGCTCGGCATCACGCCTGCCATGCGGGAAGGATCGGGCCTGGTCCGTTTCTCGCGGGAATACCCGCAGCGCTACTTCGACGTGGCCATCGCCGAGCAACACGCCGTGACGCTGGCCGCGGGCATGGCCGTGGAGGGCGCCAAGCCGGTGGTGGCGATCTACTCCACCTTCCTGCAACGTGCCTACGACCAGGCCATCCACGACGTGGCCCTGCAGAATCTCGACGTCACCTTCGCCATCGACCGCGCAGGCGTGGTGGGGCCGGACGGTGCCACGCACGCCGGCAGTTTCGACCTGTCGTTCATGCGCTGCCTGCCGAACATGGTGATCATGGCGCCGGCCGACGAGAACGACTGCCGCACGATGTTGAGCACGGGCTTCCACTACAAGGGCCCTGCGGCCATCCGTTACCCGCGTGGCACCGGCCCGGGCGCCAAGATGGCCGAGACGCTGGAAACCTACCCGATCGGCAAGGCCGAGGTGCGTCGACGCGGTCGCCACGGCCTGGCGATCCTCTCCTTCGGCACCATGCTGGCGCCCGCCGCCGTGATCGCGGGCGAGATCGATGCCACGCTGGTCAACATGCGCTTCGTCAAACCGCTGGATGCCGAGCTGATCCTGGAGCTGGCCCGTACGCACGAGGCCTTCGTCACCCTGGAGGACAACGCCATAGCGGGTGGCGCCGGCGCGGGCGTGGCCGAGTTGCTGGCCGCCAATGGCATCACCCAGCCGATCCTGCACCTGGGCCTTCCGGACGTCTATCTGGAACACGGTAGCCGCGAGGAAGTCCTGACCATGGCCGGCCTCGACCTGCCGCAGATCCGCCGCGCCATCCTGGCACGGTTCCCGCAGTTCGTCGCGAAGGACGTGGCGAGCGCCGGCTGAGTCCGGCGCAGCGTCAGGGTGTGAGGGCCTTGCATCCGCCGGACACCCGGTCACGGTCTTCGAGGTCCTGCGCCGTGAACACGTCCTGCAGGCTGCACGATGCCAGCACGGTGCGGACGTCTACCCCCTGGTTCCAGCCATGCTCCACGAGCAACCATCCGCCCGGGTGCAGATGGTCTGGCGCGCCGGATGCGATACGCCGGATGTCGTCCAGGCCGTCGCCGCCCGAGGCCAGCGCGCTGGCAGGCTCGAAACGAAGGTCGCCCTGGTCCAGGTGCGGGTCGTCCGATTCGATGTAGGGCGGGTTGCTGACGATCAGGTCGAAACGCTCGCCCGCCAGCGGCGCGAACCAGTCGCCAGCAAGGAACCTTACCCGCGTCAGGCCGAGATGGTCGGCGTTGCGCCGGGCAACCTCGAGCGCCGCCAGGCTGGCGTCCACCGCCGTCACCGAGAGGTCGGGCCGTTCCTTCGCAAGCGCCAGGGCGATGGCCCCGCTGCCGGTGCCCAGGTCGACCACGCTCGCGCCCCGCGGCAGGCGTTCCAGCGCCAGTTCGACCAATCGTTCCGTCTCCGGGCGTGGGATCAGCGTGGCGGGCGTGACCTCGAGCGTCATCGACCAGAAGTCGCGGGTGCCGGTGATATAAGCCACCGGCTCGCCGGCGGCGCGCCGGTGCACCAGGCCGGCGAACCGCTCCACCATGGCGGGATCCAGAGCGTCGTCCGCATGGGCGAAAAACCAGGCCCGGTTTACCCCCACCACATGCGCGAGCAGCAGCTCGGCCTCAAGGCGATCGCCGAGGTCGATGGCGGACTGGCGCAGGAGGTTGCGGACATCGGTCATCGACGCATTCTAGCCCGCGCACCCCAGGAAGACGCCGGTAAGGTGGCCGCGGCTACAATCGCGCCATGTCGCTTCGCGCCGCCCTCCTCCTGCTGGTCCTGCTCCTCGGCGGGTGCAAGGCCGCGTTCTTCGGCGCGGTGAACCTGCGCCAGCCTACGGATGGCGTGGTGTCCCACCGGGACATCGTCTACGACGCCGCGACAGGCACGGCACTGGACGTCTACGCGCCCGCCCACGCCCGGCATGCACCCGTCGTCGTGTACTTCTACGGCGGCAGCTGGATGGGCGGCCGGCGGCAGTGGTTTCGCTGGATGGGCGAGGCCCTGGCCGCGCGTGGCGTGGTGACCGTGGTCGTCGATGTCCGGCTGTGGCCGACCGTGCGGATGAAAGGGTTCCTCCACGATGCCGCCGAAGCCGTGCGCTGGACGCGCGACCACGCCGCCACGTTCGGCGGCGATCCGCACGACGAATTCGTGATGGGGCATTCGTCCGGTGGGCAGATCGCCGCCATGCTCGCCGTGGACAAGCAATGGCTGGCTGCCGTGGGCATGCGGCCGCGCGAGCTTGCCGGTGTCATCGGCGTGGCCGGTACCTACGACTTCATTCCGTTCGACGAGCCGGCGTTCGCCGATATCTTCGGGCACAGCGCCGCCGAACAGGCCCTGTCGCAGCCGATCAACTTCGTGGACGGCGACGAACCGCCCGCGCTCATCCTCCAGGGCGAGGACGACACCATCGTGTCGCCGGCCGAAGCCGTCGCGTTCGAAGGCCGTTACCGACAACAGGGCGAGCCCGTGGAACTGCGGCTCTATCCCGGCCTCGGCCACGAAGGCCTGCTGCTCGCCTTCGGCCCGCGACGGACCGCAGCTCCCGTGCTCGACGACACGCTGGACTTCATCGGCCGCCATCCGGTTGCCCTCGAGCACTGATCCTGCGCCGTGCATCCGTTTTCACGGCCGGTCCGTAAGCTCTGTTCATGACCCGAATTTTCTTTGTCACGCTCGGCACCCTTCTGCTTTCGGGCTGCCAGTCCGTCCTGTTCGGCGCGATCAACGCGCGGCAGTCCTCCACCGGCGTCGTGGCCCACCACGACATCGTCTACGACCCGACCGAGGGCCTGGCGCTCGACGTCTATGGTCCCGTGCAGGCGAAGAACGCACCCGTGGTGGTGTTCTTCTATGGTGGCAGCTGGAAGAGCGGCAAGCGCCAGTGGTACCGATGGGTGGGTGAGGCCCTGGCGGCCCGCGGCATCGTCACCGTGGTGCCGGACTACCGCCTCTGGCCGAAGGTGAGGCTGGACGGCTTCGTAGGCGATGCCGCCAGCTCGGTACGCTGGGCGCACGACCGGGTGGGCGAGTACGGTGGCGACCCCTCGCGCATCGTCGTCATGGGCCATTCCGCCGGCGGGCACATCGCCGCCATGCTGGCGACCGACGAGCATCGCCTGGCGATGGTCGGCATGCGTCCCCGCGACCTGGCCGGCTTCATCGGCCTGGCCGGTCCATACGATTTCCTGCCACTGAAGCAGGACGACTTCATCGACATGTTCGGGAACACCGCGGCGGAGCAGGCACGTTCGCAGCCGGTCAATTTCGTCGACGGCGACGAGCCACCCGCCTTGTTGCTACAAGGGCAGGACGATTCCACCGTCAGGCCTTCCAACGCACTGTCGTTGCAACGGCGCTACCAGGCGCAAGGTGAGCCGGTGGAGGTGAAGCTGTACCCCGACATGGGCCACATGGGCATCCTGTTCGCGCTTCGCGGCGGCAAGGACGCCCCGCCGGTACTGGACGATGTGGTCCACTTCGTCCAGCAGCGGGTTCACCAGCCGGCGGCTCGCCCTGCCGCTGCCACTTCCAATGCCGCCACCCCTGCCGTTCCTGTTCCCGCAGGGCACTGACGCCGCCCTGCCTCAGCGCGTCTTCATCACGTCGCGGCCCTCGGCGTTGCCGCCGCGTGCCGCATCCAGCACCTCCGGGTACGGATAGTTCAACCCCAGCAACTGGCGGATATCAGGACTGGCATCCCTGACGAACTCCGCGGGTAGCGAGGCAGGCAGATCTTCCATCGGCTTGACGAACTTGGGCAGGTACTGGGTGATGATCGCCGAGCGATCGACGGTGCTTCGATTGGGCATCGCGCAATGCCACACGGCGCCGAAGAAGATCACGGTGTCGCCCGGCTGGCCGAGCATGCGCTCGCAACGTTCGAAGAAGCGATCGTCGTCCTGCGGGTAATGCAGGTCACGCTGCGACCCCGGCACGTAGGCCGTCGCACCCGTTTCCTCGGTAAAGGGGTCGAGCATGATGGTCGCCTGCGCGTTTAGCGGGAAGCGCGAATGGATGCGCGCCGGATGCGTCTGCGGCGAGTGGTAATCCCAGTAGGGGTAATCGATGTGCGGCTCCTGCCCCGGGCCGCCCGGAAGGATGCGGTTGGCGGCGATCGATCCCATGATGAACTCGCTGCCGATGAAGGCGCGCATCACCTGCATGATCGCCGGATGCGCGGCCATCCGCGAGAACACCTCGCCCTTGGCCAGCAGGTTCCAGACGCGGCGCTGCAGGTTGAGCCGACCGGCCCGCTCCGCATCGCCCTGGAAGTGCGTGACCTTGCCGCCACGCTCGTCGGCGTCGGACTCGCGCATGACGATAGCCCGCGCCTCGGCGATCTCCGCCGGCGTGAACAGACCGCGCAAGGTGATCGCACCGGCGCCATCCAGCAACTCGTTGACGATGAATCCGGTGTCGAGCGTGTCTTCCGTGAAGACACGGAGCTCGACCGCAGGACGGCGGGCAGTCTGGGCGGAGGCATTCATGGCAACTCCTGCGCGGGGCGCGTTGGCGTGTCGACCGTTTAAGGCGGCTCGGGCACTACGCTAGGCCGAATTGCAAGCGCTTGCAAACCGCACTGCAGCATCCGTAGAGTCGACACTCCCCCTCCCCGGAAAACCACGCGATGAGCGACCTGAGGATCGGCCTGATCGGCGCGGGCTACATGGGCAAGGCCCATACGCAGGCGCTGCACGGCGTGGCGGCAACGTTCGACACGCCGTTGCGGCCTGTGTGCGAGATGCTTGCCACTTCCACCGCCGACGGTGCCGCATCGCATGCGCAACGCTGGGGGTGGCGTCGCTCGACAGGACACTGGCGAGAACTCGTCGACGACCCGGCGGTGGATGCCGTGATCGTCGCCACCCCGCCACGCACCCATCTCGACATGGTGATGGCCTGCGTGGCCGCACGAAAACCGGTGTTCTGCGAAAAACCGCTGGGCGCGAACGTGCGCGAATCACTGGCCATGACGGAGGCGGTCGAAGCCGCGGGTATCGCCAACATGGTCGGCTTCAACTACATCCGCACGCCCGCCAGCCAGCTCGCCCGGCAGATCATCGCCTCCGGGGAGATCGGCGAAGTGATCCAGGTGACCGCGGAGCATGTCGAGGATTACCTGCACGACCCCGCCCTGCCCGCCTCCTGGCGCACACGCATCGCCACGGGCACCGAGGCCGGCGCGCTCGGCGACGTCGCCTCGCACATCGTCAACGCCTGCCTTCGACTCGTCGGGCCCATCGCCAGCCTGGTCGCGGATACCTGCATCGTCCAGGCGACACGCGCGGGCGACACGGGGCCGGAGCCCGTGGAGAACGACGACCTCGGCCAGATGCTGCTGCGCTTTGCGAACGGCGCAACCGGCAGCCTCAGCTTCAGCCGCATGGCCGCCGGCCGGAAGATGGGTTACACCTACCGCATCACGGGCACCCGGGGAGCCCTTGCCTTCGACCAGGAAGACCAGAACGCCCTGTGGCTTTACGACGCCAGCCGCGAGCCTGCGCGACGCGGCTTCCAGAAGCTGCTGATGGGCCCCGCGCATCCCGACTACCTGGCTTTCAACCAGGGCACCGGCCACGGCACCGGCTACAACGAACAGATCGTGATCGAGGCGCGCGACTTCCTGCAGGCCGTAGCCACCAGCACGCCGGTCTGGCCGACCTTCCGCGATGGTTACGCCGTGGACCGGGTGATCGACGCGGCGCTGGTATCGAACCGCGAGCGCCGCTGGGTCGATGTGGGCTAGCGCTCGCGCAGGCTTCGGCGCAACACCAGCTCGCAGGGAAACAGTTTGCTGCGCGGCACCGCGTCGGCATCGTCCATCCAGGCAACGATGCGCTCGATGGCGTGCAGCACCATCGGGCGGATGGGCTGACGCACGGTGGTCAGCCCATAGGACGCCCACGCCGCCAGCGGCATGTCGTCGAAGCCGACGATGCTGATGTCATCCGGCACAGCCAGACCGCGCTCACGGCAGGCGTCGATCGCCCCGAGCGCCAGGACGTCGTCGGCGCAGAACACGCCGTCGATGGCGGCATCGCTGTCGAGCAGCGCATGCATCGCCCGCTGGCCGTGCTCGTGCGTGTAGTTGCCCGCGTGGACGGTGTGTCGCAGGGAACGCCCGGCCGCGGCAGCGAAGCCGGTGCCGCGATCCACGGTCGACGCGTCGTGGACGGAGCCGCCGAGGAAGGCCAGCCGACGCAAGCCACGCTTGCGCATCGCCTCGGCCACCAGGCGTCCACCGGCGACGTTGTCCACCGTCACCACCGGCACGGGCGAGGAACGCCCCGGGCGGCCGAACACGTGCACGACGGGCAGGCCCGCCTGGCGACAGGATGCCGCGAAGCCCGCCGGCGGTGCCGACGTGGCGATCAGCACGGCGTCGACGTTGTACTGCCGCACCATGTCGATGGCCGCCTGCCCGTCGTCGTCCTCACCCAGGTTCGCCAGCAGGGGGCGAAGACCTCGCGCCTGCAACTCCCGCGTGAACAGGTCGAAGACCTCCATGAAGGTCGGGTTGCCGAAGTGGTTGGAGACCAGCCCGATCAGCTTCGTCCGCCCCGTCATCAGACTGCGCGCCAGATGGTTAGGCCGGTATCCCAGGCGATCCGCCACCTCGGTGACACGCTGCCGTGTTTTCGCCGAAACGCTGGCGCCGACGGTAAACGTACGCGACACCGCGGACATCGACACACCCGCCGCTTCCGCGACATCGCGGGCGGTGGCGGTGGCAAGGCGCGGCGGGGGAGATGGACGAGGTGGCATGACGCAAGGTTAGCGCAAGGCCCGGATGGCCGTGTCACGTTCATACTCGTATCGAGACATGTACCGAGCCGGCTTCCATGATTCGCATGCACTCGGCGAGTCGTTCGTACCAGGCAGCCAAGACCGGACAACCGTTGTTTCGATCGAATTTGGCCCGTCCCGGGCGGGTCGCCTGCAAGCGAATGCCAAAGCCGCGGTCGCTCGCACGGTGCGGCGACGAGGCGCCGGGTGGTCACACTCTTCGCTCGAGCAGCGGCCGCAAGCGGCCGAACTCGCTCAGAGCGTAACCACCCGCCACCTCTGCGACGACAGAGGCAGGCGGGAATGAAGAGCAAAGCACTTCTGTATCTAAACGCTATGCTGTTGTAGAAATGCGGACCGACTGCCCTTCCATGATATCCAGACGGCCAAGAAGCCCGACATACCACTGCGCCAGATCCACATCGCCTTTCTCCCTATGGAACGCTACCGTGCCCTTCAAGCTGGACCGCAGATCGAACGGCGCGTCCGGTGCTTCCTCGAATTGGCCTGCTCCCAGCGAACACATGAGCGACGTCGCATCCATGGGATCGATACGGTCGGCCTTGATCATTTCGTCAACGTAAGTCAGCAACTGACGGGGACTGACATGTGAGAAATCGATCCTTCTGGTGACAGATGACTCAGAAGATCGCGCGGATGGCGCAGGCTCCTGAAGGGTATTCGCGTGTGAGCCAGCGCTAAAGGGCGGGACTGTGGATAGGGACGTGATGAACATGACGTCTCCGAGTGACATACGCAAAGGAAATCACTCGATCGCTGTGGATACCAGTTCCAAACGCAAGACCGGGGCGCGCGCCTTCACGACGCGATGGGCGCCGACCATACAGAGCCTCGTCCTAGCGAGGATCTTGCGATGAGGCTCAAAAGATGACACGCATCAAGGCGACCGACGACTTTTGTTTCACCCGAGAGAAGCGCGAGCATCCTTATCGACCATAACGTCGATGAGGAATCGCTTTGATCATTAAAAACCATATTTTTTATTGCCTTCCATTTCTCCTATTCGTCCCTTCGGCTTCGGTCCAGGCTAACTCACTCATACGCGCTTACGTCTACGGCATCAGCTCGGCAAACGCCGGATTAGAAGTAATCCAAAGCTCGCGACCCGTCACGACCAAGGACCATGGACCATGGAGGAGCTTGGATGCATGTTGTTACGGATGACCTTGGATATGGCCACAATGCACAGGCAACGCTTCTAGGCAGCCCATTGCGTGAGATCCGTACCGATCCTCTTTGCAACGTCGGCGGCAGGGCCGCGCCATGTCATGGCCGCGGCACAGTCATCGGCTATGAACCGCTCAAGGTCGCCCACGCTTTGCTCTACGCACACGCTTACCTCTGTCGTCGCAGAGGTGGCGGGTGGTTACGCTCTGAGCGAGTTCGGCCGCTTGCGGCCGCTGCTCGAGCGCAGAGTGTGACCACCCGGCGCCTCGTCGCCGCACCATGCGAGCGACCGCAGCTCAGGCTTCGGGAAAGTCCACACTTACACGCGAAGAACAAAAAAAGCCGGGCGATCTCTCGCCCGGCCCTTAACCACTAACTACGCGCTTGGACGATCAGCGCGTAATCGCCTTCGGGTCCTGCTTGGCCTTCAGCGCCGCGCACAGCAGCGTCTGTTCGCTGGTCTGCGCGAGACCACGATCGGCGCCACTGACCTGGCCAAGGCGCGGCTTGAAGAACGCATCCATGCGATCGGCTTCCGCCTTGGAGCAGCTGCCACCGGCCGCCATTGCCGGCAGCTGGCCACCGGCGAAGCTGCCGGTACGCGCCACGATCTTGTCGTAGTTCGCGGTGAACCACGTCCACAGGTCGTTACGCGTGGCTTCCGTGGCACGACCGCCACGCAGCACCGCCGCCATCTCGCCGACCTTTACGTCCTTGCCCAGGGCGAAGTCGCGAGCCTTGTTGGCCAGCGCCGCGTCCTTGGTGGAAGCAAGCGCGGAAAGCATCGCATTGCGCTTGGCCGGATCGGAAGTCTTGGGGATCTCCGCGATCAGCGCATCGACGGCCGGCGCGCCACGTTCCTGCACCGCTACACCCAGCGCATCGGCCAGCAGGTCAGGGTCGGCCGCGTCGAGGTCGAGGTGGCCATCCTTCGTCTTCAGTGCGGCATCGCCCTGCTTGAGCATCTCCGCGCGTACCGAAGGTTCGGCGATGTCGTCGTCACCCAGGAAGCCCACCAGCGCCGTGCGGGTCAGCGTGTCGTTGTCCACTTCACCGGCCTTCTTGCGGAAGCCGAGGCCCTTCAGCTTCGGCAGGTAGGCATCGACCGCCCACTGGCGCAGGTGGCTCTTCTGCGCATCGGTGACGGCTTCGTGGTTGAGGATCCAGTCGAAGGTCATCAGCGGGGCGGTGAACACCTCGCGAGTCTTGGAGGCCGTCAGCGGCTTCATCGCAGCAAGCACGTCGCCCGCATCGATGTCGCCGTGCTGGAACGCCGCACGCACGGCATCGGCATACGCCAGCTGCTCGGCATCGCTGAGCGTGCCCACCACCTTGGCCAACGCCGCAAGGTCACCCTTGCCCTGCGCGAAACGGTAGTAGCCGCGACCGTCGGCATTGGGCATGACCCAGGTGTTCTTCGCCGCGCCGTCGAGCACCATCGTGCCGGTGACCTGGTCGAGCAACTGGCACGCGACCTTGCTGGCGCCCGCGCCGGTACCGTAGCGCACGCACATGGGAACACCCCACACGCGGCTGGCGTCGCCCGTGCTGCCCAGCGGCAGGTAACGGTTCTGCGCCAGGTGCAGTACGGTCTTGCCACCTTCGGTCTTCACCTCGGTGGTGACATACGGCACGCCCGACTGGTCGAGGAAGCTGCGGAACGCCTTCTTGAAGGCATCGCCCTGGCCCGCGGCCTCGGCGATCGCGTCGATCAGGTCGTCGGCCGTGGCATTGGCGAACTTGTGCTTCTGGATATAGGCGCGCATGCCTTTCTGGAACACCGGCTCGCTGACGTAGCCTTCGAACATGCCGAGGACGGCGGCGCCCTTCTGGTAAGTGATGCCATCGAACGCGGTCTCGATGTCGCCGTTACCGGTGATCGGCTGGCGGATCTTGCGGGCGCTGACGAGGCTGTCGTTGTTCATGGCGCCCTGGGCACCGCGGACGCGATCCAGGTCGGCACGGTATTCCGGATGCACCTTGCTGGTGACCTTCTGCTGCATCCAGGTGGCGAACGCCTCGTTGAGCCACAGGTCGTCCCACCAGGCCATCGTTACGGTGTCGCCGGTCCACTGGTGGGCCAGTTCGTGCGCGTTGACGTTGAACGAGCCGCGCACGTACTGGGCGGCGGAATCCGGATCGATGAGCAGCAGCCAGTCGCGGAAGGTGACCAGGCCGGCGTTCTCCATCGCGCCCGCGCTGAAGTCCGGTGCGGCGAGCAGGTCGAGCTTGTCGTACGGGTAGCCGAAGCCGTAGTAGTCCTCGAGCGTGTGGATGATGGCGTTGGTCTCACCCAGCACGTGTTGCATGCGATGGCCCTCGCCCTTGGCGGCGATGCCGCGCAGCGGCGTGGCGGTGGCGCGGTAGGCGGTCGGGCTGATATCCGGGCCCTTCACCACGTCCCACGGGCCCACGGCGAACGCGACCAGGTAAGTGGGCAGCGGCTTGGTGGTGGAGAAGGTGAGGGTTTTCCAGCCGGCGGCGGCTTTCTCTTCCTTGACCTGCGCGGTGTTGGCCACGCCCTGGTCGTCGGACGGGATGGTCAGGCTGAGGTCGAACGGCACCTTGAACGACGGCTCGTCGAAGCCGGGAAACGCGTAGCGCGCCGACACCGGCTCCATCTGGGTCATGGCGTAGGGCACGCCCTCGTGGGACACCTTGTACAGGCCCTGCAGTTGCTTGTTCAGTGGCGCGGTGAACGCGATGGCCACGGTGATCTCGCCCTGCAGCTTCGCGCCGAGTTCGACCTTCGCCACGCCTTCCTTCTCGGCGGCGACGGTGTACTTGCCGGTGTGCGTCTTGCCGGCGGCGTCGGTCACGGTGACCTTGGAGACCTTAAGGTCCTTGCCATGCAGCCAGATGAAATCGGACGGCTGCGCCAGCTTGATCCGGATGGTCGAGGAGCCGGAATAGTCTTCCTGCCTGGGGTCGACCTTGAACGCGAGCTTGTAGCTTTCCGGCTGGGCCCAGGTCGGCAGGTGACCGAGCGGCGCCGCGGCGTCCGTGCCGGCGGCAAGCGCTGCGCCACAGCAGGTGGCGAGCGCGGTGAGAACGAGAGGACGGACGAAACGACGCATGATGGGTGGGACTCCCCTTTGGGTAATCCCCCATCCTGCAAACAGGGTGACTTTTGACACAGTGCCAGAAGGCACCCTTTTGTCGTTGCGGTGCGGCATGAAACAGGAGCATCGCCTACATCGTGGCGAGGCAACCTTGGTAAAGCATCGCCCACATCGTGGGCTCCTACGTGGCTTGATTAACCGGCCGATTCGGCTTGCTCGAGGACGACACCGACGGCGTGGATCACCGAGGCGATGCGGACGGCGCTCTGGATGGCCTGGACGGAAATACCGCCGTCGCGCAGCACCTTGTCGTGCGAATCGATGCACATGCCACAACCGTTGACCGCGGAGACGGCCAGGGAGACCAGTTCGAAATCGTTCTTGGCATCGCCCTTGTAAGCGCCGATGACGTTCATGCGCAGCTTGGCGGGGATGCTGGCGTATTCCGGGTGGCTCACCAGGTGCTGGAAGCGGTAGTAGATGTTGTTCATGCCCATGATCGCTGCCGAGCCCTTGGCGGCGGTCACCTGCTCGGCCGAGGCATGCTCCGCGGCGAAGGCGGCGATGGCCTGGGTCAGCGGCTTGTAGCGGGTGGAATAGGCGGCACCGAGGGCCACCATGGCGATCTGGGCAAGGTTCAGGCCCGGGGCACCCGCTTCGCTCAGGACCGTATCGAGGTTGAGCTTGAGGTCCTTGGCATAGTCGGGAATCTGGCTACGAAGATCGGCGACGCTCATGGGATGCACCTTGTGTCTAAGGAAAAAGGGGAAAGAGGGCGCGGACGGTCGCGGCACGCACGGTGCGGTTCCGCGCGGATGGCACGGATCGTTTCCAGGCCATTTCAGAAAAACGGGCGGCGAAGCGAACTTCACCGCCCGTGGGGCTGCCCGCGCCACGCGGGGGAGGGAGCGTAGCGGCGCGGGACTTACGACCGTTGACGCATCAGGCGACCTTGAGGGTCTCTTCGCCCGACTTCCAGTTGCAGGCGCACAGCTCGTCGGTCTGCAGGGCGTCCAGGACGCGGAGCACTTCGTCCGGGTTACGGCCGACCGAACCGGCCGTGACGTAGGCGAACTGGATCTCGTTGTTCGGATCGACCAGGAACGTGGCGCGCTGGGCGACGCCGTCGGCCGTAAGGATACCGAGGGCCGAGGTCAAGTCCTTCTTGATGTCCGCCAGCATCGGGAACGAAAGGTCCTTCAGGTCGGCGTGGTCCATGCGCCAGGCGCGGTGGACGAACTCGGAGTCGGTCGAGGCGGCCAGGATCTGGCAGTCGCGGTCGGCGAACTTCTCGTTGAGGTCGCTGAAACCCTTGATTTCGGTCGGGCAGACGAAGGTGAAGTCCTTCGGGTAGAAGAACACCAGCTTCCACTTGCCTTCGTACGACTTGTCGGTGATGGTCGTGAACGCGTCTTCGATCTTGTTGGCCAGGGGGCCACCGTTCACGGCCAGCAGGTTGAATTCCGGGAATTTATCGCCGATGGTCAGCATGTTTTCGACTCTCCGTTACGGGTTGTTGGTTTCGTTGCGCGCTTGGTGACGCGACTGAATACCAAGGTTAGCCCGCTGCGGCGATTATCTCAAATCGATTGTAGGCATCAGTGTGATAGGCTGCATCTATTGATCTACCTCGAGCCGCCGCCATGAACCTGCGTGACCTGCAGTACCTCGTCGCCCTTGCGGAACACCGCCACTTCGGTCGCGCCGCCGAGGCCAGCTTCGTCAGCCAGCCCACGCTGTCCACCCAGATCCGCAAACTGGAAGACGAGCTGGGTGTCGCGCTGGTGGAGCGCACGCCGCGAAAGGTGCTGCTGACCGAAACCGGTGGAGAAATCGCACGGCGCGCCCGTGGGGTGCTGTCGCAGATCGACGAGATCAAGGCGATCGCCCAGCGCACGCGCGATCCCGAGTCGGGCACGATCCGCCTGGGCATCTTCCCCACGCTGGGGCCTTACCTGCTGCCACACGTGGTGCCGCCGCTGCGGGCGCGTTTTCCTCGCCTGGAGCTGCTGCTGCGCGAAGAGAAGACCGAGCAGGTGCTGCACATGCTGCGCGAGGGCACGCTGGATGCCGGCATCCTCGCCCTGCCCGTCCACGACGATTCGCTGCACGTGGAATTCCTGTTCGAGGAACCGTTCGTCCTTGCCGTGCCCAGCGGACACCCGCTCGCGGGCCACGCCCCGCTGCGCATGGACGACCTTTCGGACCAGAACCTGCTGCTGCTCGAGGACGGGCACTGCCTGCGCGACCAGGCGCTGGAGGTCTGCCACATGGCCGGCGCCGGCGAGAAGACCGGATTCCGGGCGACCAGCCTGGAAACCCTGCGCCAGATGGTGTCGGCCAACGTGGGCATCACGCTGTTGCCTGCCCTGGCCGTGCAGGCCCCGGTAGCCCAGTCGCCCAATGTGGACCTGATCGCCTTCGCGGCGCCGGCACCCAGCCGCCGGATTGCCATGCTGTGGCGCAAGAGTTCCGCCATGACGCCGTTTTTCGAGGCGCTTGCGGCCATCGTCCGCGACCTGCCCGCCGCCCTGTTCGATCCACGGGGAACCTCGCCACGTCAACCGGAAAGGGTTTCGGGCGTTGGCCCCTCATCACCCTACTGACGGTTCTCGCGGCATGCGCTTCTGGCTGGTCCTCCTGCTCATCCTTTGTGGCTGGGGCGGTTACGCCTGGTGGCAGCACCATCCGGTGCACGACGCACCGGGCGTCCTCGCGGGCGACACCCCCGACCAGGAGGACCTCGGCCCGGGCACGGTGCTCAACCGCGGGCACTACACGCTGGCGCCCCGCGCGAAGTTCGCCATGACCGGCCGCGTGCTGTCACGCGAGGACTACCAACTGGACGACCTGGCGCCGATCGCCCCGACGGACCTCGCGCTGGGCTGGGGGCGCATGTCGGACACCGCGGTGCTGGACAAGATTCGCATCTCCCAGTCCAACCGCTTCTACTTCTGGTACACGGACCACTTCCCGATACCCCGCAAGGAGATCGAGGACTCCAGCGCCAACATGCACATGATTCCCGCCAACGACAACGCGGCGCGCGAGCTGCGCCACGTGCGCCCGGGCGACGTGGTCCACTTCGACGGTTTCCTGGTGGACGTGCGGCGCGACGATGGCTGGCAGTGGAAGACATCGCTGACGCGCGAGGACACCGGTGCCGGCGGGTGCGAGATCGTGCTCGTGGAGGACCTGCGGGAGGAAGGCCCACCCCGACGCTGAGGCGTCAGGACCCGACCAGGGCGTACAGGGGCGCGTCACCGGACCACCGAGACCGCCCGTTCAGTCCCGCCAGTTCCAGCACCACGCTACCGCCGCAGACCTCGGCCCCCAGTCGCTCCACGAGCCGACGCGCGGCTTCGAGCGTGCCGCCCGTGGCCAGCACGTCGTCCACCACGATGACCTTCTCTCCCGGTGCGATGGCGTGCGCCCCGATTTCCAGGCGATCCAGGCCGTACTCCAGGCCGTAGTCGAGCCCGACCACGGGCGGCGGCAACTTGCCAGCCTTGCGGACGGGCACGAAACCGGCGTCCAGCGCCCGGGCCATGGCGGCGCCGAAGATGAAACCGCGCGACTCGATGCCGCACACGGCACCGATGTCCTTGCCGAACCAGGGCGCGCACAAGGCGTCAATGCAGGCGGCAAAGGCCACCGCATCCGCCAGGAGCGGGGTGATGTCCTTGAACATGATGCCCGGACGAGGAAAGTCGGGAACATCCCGGACGAGATCGGAAAGGGGCGACATGGCGCCAAGCTACCCCGCGCCCACCCCCGGCGGCAAGCGTGCCGCGCCCAAGGAAGGTAAACTTCCGCGTTTGCCGTGCCCTACCTGCCGAGTCCAAGCGATGTCGACCGAAACGCCCGTCCTGCCGCAGAACTTCATTCGCCAGATCGTCCGCGACGACCTCGCCGCCGGCAAACACGCGACCATCCGCACGCGCTTCCCGCCCGAGCCCAACGGTTACCTGCACCTGGGCCATGCCAAGTCGATCTGCCTGAACTTCGGTCTGGCCACCGACTACGCCGGCGTGTGCAACCTGCGCTTCGACGACACCAACCCCTCGAAGGAGGACGTGGAATACGTCGAGGCCATCCAGCGTGACGTCACCTGGCTGGGCTTCGACTGGGCGGAGCTGCGCCACGCCTCGGATTACTTCGAGGTGTTCTACCGTTCGGCCCTGAAGCTGATCCGCAAGGGCGTGGCCTATGTGGATGACCTTTCGGCCGAGGAAGTGCGCGAGTATCGCGGCACGCTGACCGAACCCGGCCGCAACTCGCCCTTCCGCGACCGCGCCATCGAGGAAAACCTCGACCTGTTCCAGCGCATGCGCGCCGGTGAGTTCGCCGACGGCAGCAAGACGTTGCGCGCGAAGATCGACATGGCCTCGGGCAACATCAACCTGCGCGACCCGGCGCTCTACCGCGTGCGCAAGGTGCACCACCAGAACACCGGCGACGCCTGGCCGATCTACCCGATGTACGACTTCGCGCACTCGCTGTCCGATGCGCTGGAAGGCATCACGCATTCGTTGTGCACCCTGGAGTTCGAAGATCACCGGCCGCTGTACGACTGGTGCGTGGACCATGTGGACCTCGCGAACGACCCGGCCCTGTGGGAATCGCTGGTGGCGGCCGGCGTGCCGACCGCACCCAGCAAGCCACGCCAGATCGAGTTCTCCCGCGGCAACCTCAACTACACGGTGATGAGCAAGCGCAAGCTGATCACGCTGGTCACCGAGCGCCTGGTGGACGGCTGGGACGACCCCCGCCTGCCGACCATCGCCGGCGTCCGCCGTCGCGGTTTCACCCCTGCGGGTATCCGCCTGTTCTGGGAGCGCATCGGCGTCAGCAAGCAGAACAGCACCATCGACATGAGTGTGCTGGAAGGCGCCGTGCGCGACGACCTCGACGGCGCCGCCCCGCGACGCCTGGCCGTGATCGACCCGGTGAAGCTGGTCATCACCAACCTCGACGCCGCGCACGCCGAGTCGCTTACCTTTGCCAATCATCCGAAGGACGACAGCTTCGGTACCCGCAGCGTGCCGTTCTCGCCCGAGCTGTGGATCGAGCGTGACGACTTCGCCGAAGTGCCGCCGAAGGGCTTCCATCGCCTCAAGCCGGAGGGCGAAGTCCGCCTGCGCGGCGTCGGCATCGTCCGCTGCGACGAGGTGGTCAAGGATGCGGACGACCAGATCACCGAGTTGCGTTGCACGCTCGACCTCGCCTCGCGCACCGGCATGCCCGGCGCCGACCGCAAGGTCAAGGGCACCATCCACTGGGTGAGCGCGCGGGATGCCGTGCCGGCGGAGATCCGCCTGTACGACCGCCTTTTCGACGTCACCGACCCCGACGACGACAGCGACGGCAAGACCTACAAGGATCACCTCAACCCGGCATCGCGGCGCATCGTCCGCGGCTACGTCGAACCGGCGGCCGCCGTGGCATCCGCGGAGGAGCGCGTGCAGTTCGAGCGGCTGGGATATTTCGTGGCCGACATGCACGACCACCGCGCCGATGCGCCGGTGTTCAACCGCATCGTCACCCTGCGCGATTCCTGGGCGAAGCAGGCCTGATGCTGTACGCACAGGTTCATCTCACCCTGCCGGCCTGGGTCCATGAAGCGGTCGATACCGCCGTGTCCTACATCGGCGACGAGGCCAAGGTCGGCCTGGCCATCGACCTGTCCTCGCGCAACGTCGACCTGGCCACGGGCGGGCCGTTCGGTGCCGTGGTGTTCGATGGCGCCGATCGCATCGTCTCGATCGGCGTCAATCGCGTGGTGCCGCACAGCTGCTCCGTGGCGCATGCCGAAATGATGGCGTACATGACGGCACAGCAGCGCCTTCAGCGTTTCCGCCTCAATGAGGACGGCTCGCGCTTCGTGCTGGCCACCAGTTCGCAGCCGTGCTGCCAGTGTTTCGGCGCCACGGTGTGGGCCGGCATCGACGAGCTGCTGATCGGCGCCCGTTCTGAGGATGTCGAGGAACTGACCGCGTTCGACGAAGGTCCGCTTCCGGCCGACTGGATCGGTGAGCTTGAGCGTCGCGGCATCGCCGTGCGTCGCGACATACGCCGCGACGACGCCCGGGACGTTTTGCGCCGCTACGGTGCCTCCGGAGCCACGTATTGAGCGGCCCACGCCTCCGATGACGCGCTGGCGTGCCGCCCTGCCGCTGGTGCTGATGATACTGACCGGTGTCGTCGCGCTGGCCAGCGGCGCCCTGGACCGCTTCCATCCCGAGCACCTGCTTGCCGAGCAGGGCATGCTGCGAGCGGGCATTGCCGCCCACCCCGTGCTGTCGCGGGCGACCTACGCGGGCGTGCTGGCCCTGGCGATCGCCACCGGGGTTCCCGGCACCATCGTCGTCGTACTGGCCGGGGGACTGCTGTTCGGCATCGTGCAGGGCAGCGCGTTGTCTTCGGCAGCCCTCGTCGCGGGTTCGCTCCTGCTGTATGTCGCCAGCCGCCACGCCTTTCGGGCAGGCGGGCGGGCACCGCCGGAGTTCGCGGCGAGGCTGCGCGACGGCTTCGCCCGCCATCCCGTGCGCTATACCTTTGCCCTGCGCTTCGTGCCCGTGGTGCCCCTGGGAGCGATGACGGTCGCCCTGGCCTGGCTGCGCTGCCCGGTATGGTTGTTCATCGGGGCCACCTGGCTAGGCGGTACGGTATCGCTGGTGATCGAGAGTGCGATCGGCGCCGGGCTCGCCTCCACCGTCGGCGGAGCGGCCCCTTTCAGCCTGCTGGATGTCCGTATCCTGCTCCCGCTGTGCGCCTTCGTGGTCGTCAGCCTGTTACCCCTGCTCGTGCGGTCGGTACGGGCACGCCGCCGGCGCGCCTGAACACGGACAACTGCGCTAGGCTGTAGCCTCGCGGCGCCAGGCAAGGGGCCGTCGGGGGGAATGTCATGCGTGACGTATCGGCGTCGTCAGGGCTGGAAAGGGTTTGGCGCCGCACGTCGCTCGTGCAGCGCCTGACCTGCGTGGCGCTGGTGCCTACCGCCATCAGCGCCGTGCTGCTGGTGACGATGCTCACCAGCCACCAGATGGACAACCTGCACGAGATGGGCCGGTCGACCGCGGATGCCATCGCCCAGCAATCGGCTTCCGTATCCGGAGACGCCCTGCGCACCGGCGAGCGCCGCGAGATCGCGCGCATCGCGCAATCCATCGTGCAGTTGCCGCAGGTGTCCCGCGTGCGTATCAGCGACCGGGATGGCGAGATCCTTGCCGACCGGGTCAACGGCACCGCGGGCGACGACGATACGCTCACCGTCGCCCGCGAGGTGGTCGATCCACTCACCCACCGGATGGTGGGCTCGGTTACGGTGGACGTCAGCATCGGGGAGGCCATCGAAGCGCAGCGCGTCAGTATGCACAACGCCCTCCTCTGGCTGGCGCTGAGCCTGTTCATCGCGGCCATGATCGGGTGGTCGGCGGCGCGCTGGCTCAGCGCGCCCTTGCGCAACCTGGCCATTGCCGTACGCCAGCTCGGTCTGGGCGACCGCACTGTGGTGGTGCCCGTCACCGACGACACCGAGATCGGCGATCTGCAGCGCGGCTTCAACGGCGCCGCGTCCAAACTGCTGCATGCGCAGATCGGCATGGAGCGGGAGATCGCCGCCGCCACCGAGGAACTGGCCCGCAAGAACGCCGCGCTGGAAGCGGCCAGCGTCGCCAAGGCCCGCTTCCTCGCCGCCGCCTCGCACGACCTGCGCCAGCCGCTGTACGCACTGACGCTGTTTTCATCGGGCCTGGCGGTGGACGAGTTCGACCCGCTCCGGCTCAACCGCATCGCGCACATCCAGGAATGCGTCGAGGCACTGGATCACCTGTTCAGCGAGTTGCTGGACCTGTCGCGCCTGGAGACCGGCGCCATGCCGGCCGTCCTGCGCGACGTAGCCCTCGACGACGTGTTCGAGGAAGTGAGCGTCAACTTCCGCATGGTCGCCGAGCAGCACGACCTGCGCCTGGTCGTCCGCACCACGGGACTGTGGGTACGCTGCGACCGCACCATGCTGGCCCGCATACTCAACAACCTGGTCAGCAACGCCCTTCGCTACACGCGCTGCGGCGGCGTGCTGGTGGGTGCCCGCAAACGGATGGACGGGCGGGTGCGGATCGACGTGTGGGACACCGGTACCGGCATCGGCGACGACCACCTGCGTCATATCTTCGACGAGTTCTATCGCGTGGAAAGCAGCCCGGAGGCCGGTCGCCCCGAGGGCACCCGGCGTGGTCTCGGACTGGGCCTGTCCACCGTGCAGCGACTGGCCGGATTGCTGGGCAGCACGGCATCGGTGCGGTCACGCCCCGGCAAGGGCAGCGTGTTCTCGCTGACCCTGCCGGAAGCACGCCCGGGCATCGTCGAGTTCCACCAGCCTCCGATGCAGGCACCGGCGGCGACACGCGATGTAGCCGGCATGCGCGTGCTCGTGATCGACGATGAGCCTTCCATCCTGGCCGGCATCAGTTTTCTCCTTGGCAGCTGGGGCTGCGAGGTAATGACTGCCGAAGATGCACAGCAGGCCATGGAGGCCATTCACCAGTGGATGCAGCCGCCCGACATCGTCATTTCCGACCTGCGCCTGCGCGAAGGCACCGGCCTGGACGTGATCGCACTGCTGGATCGCTATTACCGGCGACGCCCGGGCGATCCGCCGCCCTTCGCACGCGTACTCATTACCGGCGAGACGCGCGTGGACTTCCTGCAAAGCGTGGATACGGCAACAACGCGCGTGCTGTTCAAGCCCGTATCCCCGGATCGCCTGCATGAAGTCATGGTTTCCGCCTGGGCTGTCCATCATGCGCCCGCCTGAGCCGGATGGCCGGCTTGCCGACGGCCACCGACAGGGCTATGTTCGCGGGAACGGGGAAGCCTGCGATCGTGCAGGCGGAGGAGCTGTATGCACGTACTGATCGCGGACGATCATCGACTCATCATCGAGGGAGTGAAGCTCAAGCTTCGCGAGTTGGGTGATCACGTCACCTTCGTCGAAGCCCAGACGGTGGCCCAGCTTCAGAAGCATCTCAGCGACGGTCCCCTGCCGGACATCGCCCTGATCGACATGGCCATGCCCGGCGCCGATGGTGTTGAACACATCAAGCACGCCGTGACGGCGATGCGTGAGGCCGAAGACGAAAGCGGCATCGCACGCATGCGTCCGGTCATCGTGCTGTCCGGCACGGAAGATTCGTCCTCGATCCGGTGTGTCCTGGGACTGGGCGTGCAGGGGTATATCCCGAAATCGTCGCCGCCGGACGTCATCCTCAATGCCGTGCGGCTGGTGGTCGGTGGTGGTGTCTATGTACCGCCGGAGGCGATGAAGGCCGCCGCGGATGTCGTGCCACCCTTCATCATGCAGCGCGACGTCGGCGAAGGCATGGCGCTGAAAGACCGCCTGACCAGCATCCTGACCGATCGGCAACAGGACGTGCTGAAGCTGCTGGCCAAGGGCAGGCCGAACAAACTGATCGCGCGCGAGCTGGAGATCAGCGAGGGCACGGTCAAGATCCACCTGGCGGCGATCTTCCGCGCGCTCCATGTCCGCAACCGGCTGGAGGCGCTCGTGGCCGCGCAGCACCTGGGTGACATGAGCACCCTGGACGACGACCTGTCGACCCACCCGTGATACGCCGCTGCCAAAAGGCCTAGGCCGAGAGGCCTGGCCGTCTGTCCGGCGAAACATCACCGGCGTATCGTGTCGGAACTGACGGACATGGGTCGAGGTACGCAGCGTGGCGAGCATCAACTGGACGGACGCGGCACCGACGGTAGCCTTTCTCGGCGTGTTCGCCGGCGCGATCGGCCTGCCGGTGCCCGCCATGCCCACCCTCATCGTGGTCGGCAGCACCCTGGTCGCCTCGCACAACCCCGTCCTGGTTGTCGCCACCTTCGTGGCGGCGCTGGCCGGCGCTTTCCTGGGCGACCTGGCCTGGTTCCTGACCGGGCGGCACTTCGGCTACCGCGTGCTGGACGGCCTGTGCCGGGTGTCGCTCTCGCCGGATACCTGTGTACGGCGCGCCAGCGGCTTCTTCGAAAAACGTGGGGTCAAGCTGCTGCTGATCTCGCGCTTCATTCCCGGCCTGTCGCTGGTCACCATACCCATCGCCGGCGCGGGAGACACGCGCTTCGTCCGTTTCACGTTATACGACCTGCTCGGCGCCTCGCTGTGGATCGCGGTGGGCTTGTCGGTCGGCATGATCTGCTACCGGCAGATCGACGCGGTGCTGATCGCCCTGCGCGAGTTCGGCATCGGCCTGGCCGCGGTTGCCGCCGTGGTCATGGTGCTGTGGATCGGCTTCCGCTATGCGCGACGTGTGCTGCTCCTGCGACGGATGCGGCGGTCGCGCATCTCCGTCGACGAGCTGACGCTCCTGCTCGCCAGCGAACCCGGTGCGCTGATCGTGGATGTGCGCACCGCGATCAGCCGGCGCGACGACCCCTTCGTGATCCCGGGCGCGCGGCTGTTCGATTTCGCCACGACGGAGGCGGATATCGCCACCTTGCCGAGGCACAGTGCCGTGGTGATCTACTGCTCGTGCCCGAACGAGGTATCGGCCGCGAAAGTGGCCGAACGGCTAGGCAAGCTTGGCTTCCGCAACGTGCGACCGCTGACCGGGGGCATCGGTGCATGGCGCGCCGCGGGCCGTGACGTTCAGGCCCTGGTCGCCACCACCTGAACCGGCGTGCCTGGCGGGTTGTGCGGTCCCGGCCGGACCACTAAACTAGCCGGCTTGCCGCGTATGGGTCGTTAGCTCAGTTGGTAGAGCAGCGGACTTTTAATCCGTAGGTCGCCGGTTCGAATCCGGCACGACCCACCATCCGCATCAGAGACTTACCGAAAGCGGCACGCTCCGCGTTTCGACGCCCTACTGCTGAACCCAACGTTGGCGCGCCGGGTCACCCAAACCGCAATAAATCTGCAGGACAGCGCTTCCATTGGTGTCGAGACAGTACCCGGTGGAAACATTACGCATGGACCAGCCCAGGCGATCCTGCGTCAAAACCCACCGTTGCGCGTTTCCGCCGTTGCAGGCCTGTGTCGTGACCGACGGGCTGCTGGGGCTGCCACCCTGCAAACAAAGGTCTGACTGCACGTTGCGGATCTCGTCGCCGAGCTGATTCTGCGAGTGCGTCCACATCTGATACCGGCCGCCATCGCAGATCGAGAGATTTACCTGTCCACCCTCCGTGGCAGTGACACAACGCGAGGGTGGATTAAGAACGCTGAAATAGGCAACCCACGTAAAGGGTCCGCCTGTGAGCATGGCCTGCGCATCCTGCTTATCGTTCACCGCCGCCATGGCGGACGATGCATATGCAAAGGAAACCGCAGCTGTCGCAATCAGCAAAGCCTTTTTCATGTTCCATGTCCCCATCGATTCGGCACGTACGGATGACAGAGGTCCAAAGCCCTCGCCGTTGTCATGGCAATCGAAACCGAGCCACGTCATGCGTCGACCTTATCAGCACTTTTGCAAGCGCCTCATTCTGCTGCCGAAAATGGGCCTGGGAATCACGCAAGCTGGCCTTCAGCGCATCAGGCGTAATGCGTCGGGTCCGGCACGCCGGCCTTGGCAAATCCTTCCGCCCGCAGCCGGCAGGCATCGCAGTGCCCGCAGGCACGGCCCTGCGCATCGGCCTGGTAGCAGCTGACCGTGGCCGAGAAGTCCACGCCCAGGCGCATGCCTTCGCGCACGATGTCGTCCTTGCCCATCTGCATCAGCGGGGCATGGATGCGGATGCCCGCGCCTTCTACACCGGCCTTGGTGGCCACATTGGCCAAGGCCTGGAACGACTCGACGAATGCGGGGCGGCAATCCGGGTAGCCGGAGTAATCCACGGCATTGACGCCACAGAAGATGTCAGACGAGCCCAGCACCTCGGCCCAGCCCAGCGCGATGGACAGCATGATGGTGTTGCGCGCCGGCACGTAGGTCACGGGGATGCCTTCGCCGCCGTCCTCGGGCACGTCGATGTCCGCCGTCAAGGCGGAACCGCCGATGCTGCGCAGGTCGATGTTCACGGTCTTGTGGGTCACCGCGCCGAGCATGGTCGACACCCGCTCGGACGCTTCCAGTTCGGAGCTGTGCCGCTGACCGTAAGCGACACTCAGGGCATAGACCTCGAAACCCTGCTCGCGGGCCATGGCGATGGTGACCGCCGAATCCATGCCGCCGGACACGAGGATCACGGCCTTGCGGGGAGAGGTCGAAGCATTCATGGCAATACCCTTGCAGTCGTATCAGTGGCCGGCGGCGTCGTTCCACAGCAGCTTGTGCAGCTGCAGCTGGAAGCGCACGGGCAGGCGTTCGGCGAGAATCCACTCGGCGAGTTCGCGCGGCTGGACGTTGCCCCACACCGGGGAAAACAGCACCATCGCGCGGCGATCCAGCGCGTGCTCGCGGACGATGTCGCGCGACCATTCGAAGTCGCCGCGGCTGGCGATGACGAACTTCACCTGGTCGTGCGGCAGCAGATGGTCGAGGTTGGACCAGAGGTTGCGCGCGCTTTCGCCGGAATCCGGAGCTTTCAGGTCCATGACCTTACGGACGCGCGGATCGACATCGGCGACATCGAGCGCGCCGGAGGTTTCCAGGGAAACCTCGTGGCCGGCATCGCACAGCTTGCGCAGGAGGATATGGCAGCGCTTCTGCGCCAGCGGCTCGCCGCCCGTGACGCAGACATGGCGCGCACCGTAACCGGCCACCTCGGCGACGATGGCGTCAATGTCGTGCCACTGGCCGCCGTGGAAGGAATATTCGGTATCGCACCACACGCAGCGCAGCGGGCATCCGGTAAGGCGTACGAATACCGTGGGCCAGCCTATGGCGTCGGCCTCACCCTGCACGGAGTGGAATATCTCGGTGATCCGCAGCCGCTCCGCGACGGGCGAAGCCGGCGGGACAGCCGCCGGTAGTACGGTGCTACCGGTCATGGGATCAGTTGGCCGTCTGGCGCTGCAGGCGACGCAGGCGTTCCTGTGCAAGGCCGGCGGCCTTGGTGCCCGGATACTTGGTGCCGACCTGCTTCAGCGTGGCGATGGCGGCATCCTGCTGCTTCAGCTCGATCTGGCAATAGCCGACCTTGAGCAGGCCGTCGGAGACCTTGTCGCTCTGCGGATACTGCTTGACCAGGCGCTGGAAGGCCTCGATGGCCACGGGGTAGTTCATGGTCACGTAGTAGGACTCGCCCAGCCAGTAGTAGGCGTTGGGGGCGAGCGGGCTATCCGGGTACTTGACCAGGAAGTCGCGGAAGCCACGCGACGCGGTGACGTAATCGCCCGCGCGCAGCGACTTGAACGCGGCGTCGTAAGCGGCTTGCTGGTCGGCATTGGCCGGCTGGGACGGCGCGCCCGCGGGGGGCGCGGCGGAGGCACTGCCGGCAGCCGCGCCTGCGGCGCCGGCTGCGGCGTTACCTTGCGACGACGTGGCCGGTGGCTGGGCGGCGGCCGGCGGCGTGCCCTGCGCGGCGGCGGGCTGGCCGGCGGCGGCACCGCCCTTTTCGATACGACCCAGCCGCGAATCGACATCCGCGTACTGTGCCTTCTGGGAATCCTGGAGTTGCTGGTTCTGGTGCTGGAGCTCTTCGATCTGGCCCTGCAACTGCGAGACCTGCTGCTGCAGATCGTTCACCTGGTTGACCAGGGTGGTCGTGCCGGCCTGGGCCTGCGACTGCTGCTCGAGCCGCGCAACGCGATCGGCGAGACTCAGACGGGTGTCCTGGGCGGTGACGGGCAAAGCAAAAAGCATGGCCATGTAACTGGTAGCCAGAGTCTTCTTCATCACTTACTTCGCGGTGTAGACGATCTCGACGCGACGGTTCTTGGACCAGCAGTCATCGTTGTGCTCACGGCAGGTCGGCTTCTCTTTGCCGTAGCTGGTGACGTTGACCTGGCCAGCCGAACCACCGGCAGCCTGGATGGCGCTGGACACGGCATTGCCGCGACGCTCGCCGAGGCCCAGGTTGTATTCACGCGTGCCGCGCTCGTCGGTGTTGCCTTCGAGGGTCATGGCCGACTGCGGACGATCCTGCAGGTACTTGGCGTGGCAAGCGATGATCTGCTGGAACTCCGGCTTCACTTCGTTCTTGTCGAAGTCGAAGTAGACGACGCGCTGACGCAGGCAAGCGTCGGTGTCGAGGTCGGACGGCTGGTACTTGCCGTCGTTCATCGGAGCCTGGGTCTGAGCGACCGGCTGCGATTCGGTCGGAGCGACCGGCTTGACCTGCTTCTTGGAGCAAGCGGCCGCGCCCACGCAGAGCAGGGCAGCCAGGGTGACGGTAACAGTCTTATTCATGGGACGTTCCTTAAAACAGTTGAGTTCCGACAGTCGGTTTTCGGTTTCGGGACAGGCACCGCCGGTTGTCCGGCTGTTTTTCTACTTACATCTACGCCGACGGGGCGCTGTCCCGCACCCTGCGTCTTCGCTCCGGCAACCGCCTTGCAGCGATTGCCGGTTAATTGTCGTCCGCAGAAAAGGCGCGGATGCCCGCGCCCCTCCCTGGACGTTACCGATACCACGTTCCCGTAGAAACGTGGCATCAGCGCTGTCGATAGGGTCCCCACGACGGTTCGCGCACGTCGCCGTCCGAAAGGACAAGGCGCTGACGCACGGCACCGTCTGCCGAAACCGCATACAGGACACCACGCGTACCCTGCGATGCAGCGTAAAGCAGCATGCTGGCGTTGGGCGCGAAGCTGGGCGAATCGTCCACGTTACCCGGGGAAACGAAGCGCACCTGCCCGCCCAGACTGCGGTCCATGATGGCGATACGATACACGTTCCCGTTGCCCTGCACCATCGCAATCTGCTTGCCGTCGTAACTGACCGAAGCGCTGGCGTTGAAACCACCCTGGAAGGTGAGACGCGTGGCGGCGCCGCCGGAAGCGGACATCTGGTAGATCTGCGGCTTACCCGAGCGATCGGAGGTGAACAGGATGCTCTGGCCGTCCGGGGTGAAGGTCGGCTCGGTGTCGATGGCGAAGTTGTTGGTCACCCGCGTTTCGGTGTGGCTGGCCACGTCGATCACGAAGATCTCCGGATTGCCCACATACGACAGGCTGACGGCCAGCTTGCGACCGTCCGGCGACCAGGCCGGCGCACTGTTGATGCCACGCGGATGCGAGGCGATCAGGCTGCGCGAGCCGGTGGAGATGTTCTGCACGTAGACTGCCGAATTGCCGCTCTCGAACGAAACATAGGCGATCTTGCTGCCGTCCGGCGACCAGGCCGGCGAGAGCAGGGATTCCCGCGAGCGAGCCACCACCTGCGGATTGAAGCCATCGGAATCCGCGACGATCAGCGAGTAGGTAGCGTTGTTACCCACGCCCACGGCCGTGATATAGGCGATACGGGTCCAGAAGGCACCACGCACGCCGGTGATCTTTTCATAGATCTGGTCGGCGATCTGGTGGGCCACGCCGCGCAGGTCACCGGCGGGCGCAGTGAACGACTGGGCCAGCAGGCTCTGCTGCTTGTTGACGTCCCACAGCTCGTAATCGACCTTGAGGTTGCCACCGCCAGCGTCGCTGATGCGGCCGATGGTGATGAAATCCTGCTTGAGCAGACGCCAAGTGGCGAACTTGATGTCCGCGCCCTGTGACGGGGTTTCGACGATGTCGGCCTTGTCCAGCGAGCGGAACTTGCCCGAGCGGTTGAAATCCGCGCGGATCACGTCGGCCACGTCGGTAGGCAGTGGCGCGCCACCGGCCTGGGCAAACGGCACGACGGCGATCGGAGTGGCCGTCTTCAGGCCGCCCACGATGTCGACGTTCAGCGACTGGGCGGCTGCCGGACCGGCCACGAAGGCAGTCAGGGCAACCAGGAGGAGAGCTAGGCGGGGGAGCATTCTGCGCATGGGCGGATTCATTGCGACCTGGGAAGAGGGGACGGCGACGGCATGTTAACCCGCTGGCGAAAGCCAGCATGACCCGATTATGAACCGCCCCGCCCGGCGCCTGCCGGGCCGGGGCGCGTCACATCATTGCGGCCGGAACGTGAACGTGAGGTTGCGCTGGAACACATCCTCGAAGCCCTGGTACGGCAAGGGCTGGGCGCGCAACACGGCGTTCTCGATCGACGCCCGGCCCGCGGCATCGTACGGGCAGCTGGCGTCCGCCTTCGCACTGAGCACCTGGCCACCCGGGATCTGGGTGATGTGCACCATGCATGGGGCGTCCGGCATGTTGTCAGGCCGCAGCCAGTTGGGTGTCACGGCGTTCTGGATCGCGGCGATGTACAGGGCCTGCTTGCTGTCGTCCTTGCCGGCCTGGCCGGTCTGGACCTTGTCGGCGTACGGCAGGTTTTCACGGCCATCATCCTTGGCGTTGGCGAGGTCCTGCAGCTGCTGTTCGGCCTGCTTCTTCTTGCTGTCGGCCTGCTTGGTCTGCGACTTGGCGGCGTCCAGCTGCTTGAAGATCTCGTCGATCTGCTTCTGCTTTTCCTTTTTCTTCTCTTCCTGCTGCGCATCCAGCTCGGCCTGACGCTGGCGCTGCTGCTCTTCCTGCAGGCGCTTGGCATCCTCAGCCTTCTGCACGGCGTCGTCGACCACCTTTTCCTGGTCCTTCAGGGCCGGCACCTTCGGCGGCGGCGGCAGGGTCTCGACCTTGGGTTTCTCGGGCTGCGGCGGCGTGGGCGTGGGCTGCGCGGGCGGCGGGGGCACCGTGTTGGGCACCGGCTTGGCGGTGTGCTTCGGCGGCGGCGCTCCCGTGGGGCCGATCAGTGTGGCCTCGATGATCTGGCCGGGCAGCTGGATCGGCGCGGGACACTTCAATGGGTTCCATGCCGCGGGCAAGCCCAGGGCGTTGGCCCACTTTTCGTAGTCCGAGCACGGGATGATCGCGAGGCCGAGGAAGGCCACGATGCCGATGTGCAGGAGCGCGGCGAGGACGACCGCGCGCGGCGTACCGTTACGGTTTTCCATTCTGCGCGCCCGACTCCGGCTGGCTCATCAGGCCGATCTTGGAGACGCCCGCTTCCTGGAGGATCGGGAGGATCTGGTAGACCTTGCCATAGCCCACGCGCTGGTCGCCCGCCACCAGGACCTGGAGCTCGGGATTGGCATCGTGGAAGGCGGTGATCTTGCTCTTGAACTCGTCCGCGCTGACCGGCTCGCGCTTGGTGCCGTTGGCGGTAAGGTAGATCTGGCCACCCTCGTCGACGGAAACGACGACCGGGTCCTTCTTGTCCTGCAGGGACTTGGCGTTGGTCTGTGGCAGCTGGATATCCACGCCCAGGTTCATCATCGGCGTGGTGACCATGAAGATGATGAGCAGGACGAGCATCACGTCGATGTACGGCACGACGTTGATCTCGGATTTCAGCTTCCGCTTGTGGCGGCGGTGCACGTTACGCGTGGCCATGGCGGGGCTCAGGCGACGTCGTCGGCGTGGATCTGGCGCTGCAGCACCGAGGAGAACTCTTCCTGGAACACCTCGTAACGCGACGCGACGCGCTCCACCTTGGTGGCGAAGCGGTTGTAGGCCCAGACGGCCGGGATGGCGGCGAACAGGCCCATGGCCGTGGCGATCAGGGCCTCGGAGATGTGCGGAGCCACCACGGAAATGGTGACGTCCTTCATCTCGCCCAGGCCCTGGAAGGCACCCATGATGCCCCAGACGGTACCGAACAGGCCGATATACGGGCTGATCGAGCCAACGTTGGCCAGGAATTCCAGGTTCTGTTCCAGCTTGCCGATCTCGCGAGTGCCGGCCACGCGCATGGCGCGCTCGGAGCTTTCCATGATGCGGTCGGCATCGCCGGCCCGGCGCTGGCGCTGGCGGGCGAACTCGCGGAAGCCGGCCTCGAACACGTTCTCGATGCCGCTCTGGCCTTCGCGGTTACCCACCTCACGGAACAGGGCCGCCAGGTCGGCACCGGACCAGAAGCGATCCTCGAAGGTCTCGGCGTTGTCGTGGGCGGTCTTCAGCTGGCTGTACTTGCGGATGATGATGACCCACGACAGGAACGAGAAGACGAGGAGAAGCAGCATCACCAGCTGCACCGGCAGGCTTGCTTCCGCAACCAGCTTGAAAATGTTCAGTCCACCGTTCATCGCTTGAAGGCTCTCCGCCGGGTATCTGGGGCTTTAGGTAAGGGGGAAGGCTTGGAGGAACAAGCCGGCCGGTATCTGGGCAGGTCGCATGGTGACGAGGTTGACGCACGCCACGCGCACCGTGGCGCGCAACAGCGTCGTGCCCCCGCACACGATCTCCTGACCGAACAGCATACTGGCTGAACGCCGCTCTTTGACGTCTACCGTGACCTGGAGTTCATCATCCAGACGGGCCGGCCGCAGGAAATCGAGGTGCATCTCGCGGACGACGAAGCCGAGCGAGGTGGTTTCGCGCAGGGCCAACTGGTCGATGCCCTGCGCGCGCAGCCATTCCGTGCGGGCGCGCTCCATGAAACGGACATAGTTGGCGTGGTACACCACGCCGCCGGCGTCCGTGTCTTCCCAGTAGATGCGCACGGGAAAGCTGAAGGCGCTCATGGGTCGTCTACGAACAGGTCGGGGACGTCACCCTGGCGCGGCGGCGGGTTGAGGCCGAGGTGGCGCCAGGCCTTCGCCGAGGCCATGCGGCCACGGGCGGTGCGGATCAGGTAGCCCTGCTGGATCAGGTAGGGCTCGACCACGTCCTCGAGGGTGCCGCGGTCCTCGCTGAGGGCGGCGGCCAGGGATTCCACCCCGACGGGACCACCGTCGAAACTCTCGATGATGGTGCTCAGGAGGCGGCGGTCGAGATCGTCGAAACCCTCGGCGTCCACCCTGAGCATGTCGGTCGCGGCACGGGCCAGGGCGTGGGTGATGATGCCATCGCCGCGCACCTCGGCGAAATCACGCACCCGGCGCAGCAGCCGGTTGGCGATGCGCGGCGTGCCGCGGGATCGCCGGGCGATCTCGATCGCACCCTCCAGCTCGCACTCGATACCGAAGATTTTCGCGGCGCGGCGGACGATCGCGGTCAGCTCGTCCACGCTGTAGAACTCCAGCCGCTGGATGATGCCGAAACGGTCGCGCAGCGGGCCGGTGAGCAGGCCCGCACGCGTGGTCGCGCCGATCAGGGTAAAGGGCGGCAGGTCGAGCTTGATCGAGCGGGCGGCCGGGCCCTCCCCGATCATGATGTCGATTTGGAAGTCTTCCATGGCCGGATAGAGCACTTCCTCCACCACCGGGGAAAGGCGGTGGATTTCGTCCACGAACAGGACGTCGTTCTTTTCCAGGTTGGTCAGCAACGCGGCCAGGTCGCCCGCGCGTTCCAGCACCGGCCCGGAGGTGGAGCGGACGTTGACGCCCAGCTCGTTGGCGATCACGTGCGACAGCGTGGTCTTGCCCAGACCGGGCGGCCCGAAGATGAGCACGTGGTCGAGTGCGCCCTGCCTACGCCGCGCGGCCTCGATGTAGATCGACATCTGCTCACGCACCGTCTGCTGGCCGAGGTATTCGGCCAGGCGTTTGGGACGGATGCTGGCTTCCAGCGCGTCGTCATCCATGGCGGCGGCGGTGGAGATGATTCGGTGCTCGGACATCCTCACATTATGGCAGGATTCGCGGACCGGACAGGTCGAACCGACTGCCCGATCCGCTTTGTCAGGCCAGGCGCGGGTCAGTATCGAATAGAACGAGCCATGGTAAGCAAGGCTTCCTGGTTGGGTGCCAGTGCATCGGGGTCGACAGGCTGGAGGTTCAACCTCATGACCTTGTGGTCGGTGACCCAGCCCAGCGAGACCTGCGTGGCGCCGTCAGGCCCACGCATGGTCTGGATGGTGCCTGGTTGACCGTTGATATCGGTGTTGAGCCACTCCTTGATGACCGTAACAGACCCGCCGCCGTCTGCGTATTCGGACTCGTCCAGTTGTACCAGTCCGAGCCCGGCCACTTCCCATGAACGACTGAGGCCGGTCCAGCGACCATCCCTATTCCCGCCCGCCGTGGACACATCCACCAGTGGAAGCCCCTCGAGCAAGGTCTGGGAGATCGATGCCGGCTCATAGTAAAGATGCGGCTTGACCTGGGACAACGTCGTAAAGACTTCCTCATTGCCGCCAAGGGCGCTGCTGCGGACATGGGCAAGCGATGCGCGCACATCCGGGACATCCTCAGCCGTGTGTACGCCCCTGGAAGACTGCTCGGCAATATCCTGCTCGATCTTCGCGGCAAGGGCGCCAACGAAAGGCGATTCATTCAGCGGCACCACGTGAAGCCCCGGGGACATGGGGATGCGCGAAATGTCCAGGTCGCCCTCGCTTGTGGCCGACGTATCATCCGAGACTGCGGACGAATTACCGCTTTGCGCAGGAACGTCGACCAGAGTCGACGAGGCCGAGGCACATGCTGAGAACAGGGAAGCCGACAGGAAAGAAACATAGAGAAGCTTCTTCATTTCACCACTCCGTCAGATTGCAGTCGGTCGCAATGGAATACTGAGTCTGCAGGAATCGCAGGTCATCCCCGAATACGTGGACGCCGCGCACAGTGTTGCGCGACGCATCCGCGAGGTCCCCGGCATAAGAGCGCCACGTCATGTTCCAGTCCGCCGTCACGACATGACCCGCCACGGCACCGAAACCCACGTGGGTACCCTGGGTGTACATGAAGTGGCTACGTAACGCGGGTCGATCGTAGGTAATCGACTCATTGATGGTTCCGGCGATGCAATTGGCGCGACTCAGCCATTTGACAGACGCCGATGCCTCGGAACTCACGATCAGCAACGTGAGTAAAACGATGAGCGGTTTGGCTCGCATTCCACACTCCTGAATCGCCCTCCATCGGGCGAATTCAGACTAGAAATCGTGGAGTACTTTGGAGATAGGAATCGGTCGCTACGTTGTGGACGTAAGACGCCGACGTGATAACGGGCACGACCCGCACACCGACGGCGACATGCTATTGCTCGGCTGGCCGCAGCATCGGCTTGGCGATGCTGCGACCACCGCTGCTTATATCTCGACCTGAGCGCCCAGTTCGATCAGCCGGTTGCCCGGAATCTGGAAGAAGGCCGTGGCCGGCATCGCGTTACGGGCGAGGAAGGCGAACAGCTTGTCGCGCCAAAGGGCCATGCCGGGACGGCGCGCATCCGCCACGATGGTTTCGCGGGACAGGAAGAACGTCGTATCCATCATGTCGAAATCGAGTCCGCGTGCACTCGCGCGCGAGAGCGACAGCGGGATGTTCGGATCCTCGGCGAAGCCGTAGCGCAGCTGCAGGCCGAAGAAGCCGCCGCCGTATTCGATCACTTCCATGCGCTCGTCGAAGTCGGCCACGGGCGTTTCCAGCATCTCGACCGTCAGCAGCACGTTGCGCTCGTGCAGCACCTTGTTGTGCTTGAGGTTGTGCAGCATCGCGTGCGGCACCGAGTTCTGGTTGGCGGTGAGGAACACCGCCGTACCCGGCACGATCAGCGGCGGATGGTCGGCGATGTTCGCCACGAAGGGCTCCAGCGCCAGGCCGGACTGCTTGATCTCGCGCACCACGAGGTCTCTGCCCCGCCGCCACGTGGTCATGACGGTGAAGATCACCACACCCAGCACCAGCGGGAACCAGCCGCCATGGGCGATCTTCAGCGCGTTGGCGCCGAAGAAGGCCAGGTCGATGACCAGGAAGATGACGCCGACCGTGATGACGGCCGCCCAGTGCCAGTTCCAGCGGCGGCGAGCGACGACCAGCGCCAGCAGCGTGGTCATGGTCATGGTGCCGGTCACGGCGATGCCGTAAGCCGCACCGAGGTTGTTCGACGAGCGGAAACCGATGACCGCGAGGAACACCAGCACCATCAGCAGACGGTTCACCCAGGGCACGAAGATCTGCCCCGACATCTCGTGCGAGGTGTGCACCACGGCCATGCGTGGCGAGTAGCCCAGCGACATCGCCTCGCGGGTCATCGAGAAGGCGCCCGAGATCACCGCCTGCGAGGCGATCACCGCCGACGCCGTGGCCAGCGCGATCATCGGGTACAGCAGGTTCTCGGGCACCATCTTGTAGAACGGGTTTTCGATCGCGGTCTGGTCGTGCAGCAGCAGCGCGCCCTGGCCGAAGTAGTTGATGAGGAGCGCCGGCAGCACGAAGAAGAACCAGGCCAGGCGGATCGGCTTCTTGCCGAAGTGACCCATGTCGGCGTAGAGCGCTTCGCCGCCGGTCAGCGCCAGCACCACGCCACCCAGCGCGATGAAGGCGGAACGGCCGTGCTCGGTAAAGAAGGTCACCGCGTACCACGGGTTTAACGCCCACAGCACCTGCGGATGCATGACCAGCTGACGCAGGCCCAGCCAGGCCAGCACGAGGAACCACACGGTCATGACCGGGGCAAAGGCCTTGCCGACGATTTCGGTGCCGTGCCGCTGGATGGCGAACAGCGCCACCAGGATGACCAGGCAGATGGGCACCACGTAGGTATCCAGCGAGGGGGCCGCCACTTCCAGGCCTTCCACCGCGGATAGCACGGACATGGCCGGCGTGATCACGCCGTCCCCGTAGAACAGCGACGCGCCGAAGATGCCGATGGCGGCCAGCACCCAGCGCGAGCGCGGCGAACCGCTGACGCTGCGCTGCGCCAGCGCCATGAGCGCCATGATGCCGCCCTCGCCCTTGTTGTCGGCACGCATCACGAAGGTGACGTACTTCAGCGAGATCACCATCAGCAGCGACCAGAAGATCAGCGACAGCACGCCGAGCACCGCGGCAGGCTGCGGCGTCATGCCGTGCGTGCCGAGGGTTTCCTTCATGGTGTACAGCGGGCTGGTGCCGATGTCGCCGAAAACGATGCCGATGGCCCCGAGCGCCAGCGCGGCAAGTTTCTTGCCGCGGGCGTTCTGCAGTTCTTCGGCGGGATTGTGATGACCCATGACTCAGCTTCCCAGCGCGGCGCGGAGCGCCTTGCGGATAATGGCCTCGGCGGTATCGCCTTCGGCGGCCGCCTTCTGTACCAGACGCGATGCTTCCACCGGCTTGTAACCTAGTTGTTGCAGCGCCACGGTGGCTTCGCTTACCGGGTCCACCGGGATGGCATCGCCCGTGCCCGGTGCCGCCGGCAGCCGGACACCGACCGCATCCACGCGATCGCGCAACTCGACCACCATGCGCTCGGCGGTCTTCTTGCCGATGCCGGGGATCTTGGTCAGCGCCACCACGTCGCCCGCATGCACCTGCCGGGATAGTTCCTCGGTGGACACACCGGACAGCACGGCCAGCGCGATCTTCGCGCCGATGCCGCTCACCTTCAGCAGGTTGCGGAACATGGCCCGCTCGGTCTCACGCAGGAAACCGTACAGCGCCACGCCATCTTCCTTCACCGCGTAATGGGTGAGCAGGATGACCTCCTTGCCCGTGGCGGGAAGGTCGTAGATGGTGGACATCGGCGCATCGACGTCGTAACCGACCCCGCCCACCTCGATCAGGAGGGAGGGTGGCTGCTTGCTGATAAGAATGCCCCGCAGGCGGCCGATCATCGGCGACGTCTCCATGCCGTGCGCGGGATACCCACGCGTTCGATACTGGACCGGGTGTGGGCGTGGGCGATCGCGATCGCCAGCGCATCCGCGGCATCGGCCTGGAGCGGCCCCTTGATGCCGAGGATCATCCCGATCATGTGCTGGACCTGGGTCTTGTCGGCGCGGCCGGTACCGACCACGGCCTGCTTGACCTCGGTGGCCGCGTATTCGTGCACCACGATGCCCCGGTTGACCACGGCGCAGATGGCGGCGCCGCGCGCCTGGCCCAGCTTGAGGGCCGAATCGGGATTGCGCGCCATGAACACTTTCTCGATGGCGGCCTCGGCCGGCGCGTGCGTGGCGATGATGACACCCAGTTCGTCGAAGATACGCTTCAGCCGCAACGGGAAGGTGGCCTCCCCGCCGATGGTGAGCGCACCGTGCCATACGTGCGTCAGCGTGCCGTTGTCGGCGACATCGAGCACACCGACGCCCGTACGCTGGCTACCCGGATCGATACCGAGGATGCGGGTCATGACAGCGGGTTAGTAAGCAAGACGATAGGGAGCAGGAGGCCTCACGCCTCGTCCGCATCCTGTGTCGGGAGAACAGCGTTGTGGTAGACCTCGTCGACGTCGTCGAGCGCGCTGAGCCGGTCGAGCAGCTTCTCGAAGTGCTCCAGCGCCTCGCCCGTGGGGGTGACCAGGGGACCGTTCGGGCGCATGACCACGTCGGAGCCGTCGATCTCGAAACCCGCGGCGGCCAGCGCCTTGCGCATGGCTTCCACGGCGATGGGATCGGCGGCGAGCAGCACCGTGCCGACACCGTTCTCGATGACGATGTCTTCGGCGTTGTTCTCGATGGCCGCTTCTTCCAGCTTCGCCTCGACATCGGCGTCGCCACCGGTGTGCACCCGCACCTGGCCCACGCGGGTGAACTGGAATGCCACCGAATTGGTAGTGCCCATGTTGCCGCCGAGCTTGTTCAGCGCCGCGCGCACGTCGGCGACGGTGCGGGTCTGGTTGTCGGTCACGCAGTCGATGATGAGCGCGGTGCCCGCGGGGCCGTAGCCCTCGTAGCGCACCTCGTGCATGTCGGCGCCGCCCTCGGCACCGGAACCGCGCTTGATCGCGCGCTCGATGGTGTCGCGGGTCATGTTGGCGGCCAGCGCCTTGTCCACGGCGGCGCGCAGGCGCGGGTTGCCGTTGGGGTCGGGCACGCCGCCACGGGTGGCGATGGTGATTTCGCGGATCAGCTTGGTGAACACCTTGGCGCGCTTGGCGTCTTCGGCGTTCTTGCGACCTTCGATGGAAGGGCCTCTACCCATGTTCGATTCCTGGACTTACCGGACGGACGAGGCGCGATTCTAGCTGCAATCAGGCCGGGGGGCTAAGGGGGGCGGCAAAGCGTCCCTCACGGAGGAAGGTCGCGACCTGCCGGGCCACATCCGCCGAGACCAGCAGGCCGGTGTGACTGGTTTCCAGGACGCAGTGATCGCACAGGCCCGGCAGGCGGGTTTCCTCCACGCCCACCGAGCCATCGTGCTCCTCGCCGATCTCACCTACCAGTGCGCCCAGGCCGACCGGCATGCGGCCGGCGATCATGCCGACCTCGCGCGCGCCGTCCCAGCGATCCAGGCCATGTTCGAGCAGGCCCTTGGCCTGGCCCAGCAGCATGTCGCCACCCCAGCGGTGGGTCAGGCCCCGCGCCGCGCCGCTGCCGTTGAGCGGCGAGCCGAGGCAGACGATGCGGGCGGGCGACGGCGCTTCGTCACGGCAGGCCAGCAGGGCGAGGATGCCGCCCAGGCTGTGCCCGACGATATGCACGGGCTCGGGCGCCAGGTGGCGAATCCGTTTCCGCAGGCGTTCGATGGCCTGCTGCGGCGGCGCGACCACGCTCATGTATTCGAACGGATGGACCCGGAA
The DNA here is from genome assembly GCF_000745005.1 of Luteibacter sp. 9135. NCBI lineage: Bacteria > Pseudomonadati > Pseudomonadota > Gammaproteobacteria > Lysobacterales > Rhodanobacteraceae > Luteibacter > Luteibacter sp. 9135. Next base: position 339,403 of record NZ_JQNB01000001.1, read on the forward strand.
CCCTTCGTCGCGCAGCCGGCGGCTGAGCATCGCCATGGCAAAACCGCGCATCCACAGGCCATGCAGCAACAGCACGTCGATGGGCGAGTCACTCATGGCAGGGCGCCCGACCGAAGTCAGGGTTTGGGCGCCTCCGCGGCGACGCGGACGTGGAGTTCCTTCAGCTGGGGCTCCGACACCGGCGACGGGGCGTCGGTCATCAGGTCTTGCGCGCTGGTGGTCTTGGGGAAGGCGATGACGTCACGGATGGACTCGGTGCCCGCCATGAGCGCCGCGATGCGGTCGATGCCGAAGGCCAGGCCACCGTGCGGCGGGGCACCCATGCGCAGGGCCTTGAGCAGGAAGCCGAACTTGGCTTCGGCCTCGTCGGCGCCGATGCCCAGCAGGCCGAACACGGCACTCTGCATCTCGGGGCGATGGATACGGATGGAGCCGCCGCCGATCTCGTTGCCGTTGAGCACCATGTCGTAGCCACGGCTGACCGCCGTGACCGCGTGCTCGCGCAGGTCGGCGATGTCGTCGACCTTGGGCGCGGTGAACGGGTGATGGAGGGCGACGAAGCGTTTTTCCTCGTCGTCGTATTCGAACATGGGGAAGTCGGTGACCCACAGCGGCTTCCAGGTGTCCTCGACCAGGCCACGGTCGCGACCGAGCTTGATGCGCAGCGCGCCCATGAAGTCGGTGACCGTCTTCCAGGCGCCAGCGCCGAAGAACACGATGTCGCCATTGGCGGCGCCGGTGAGCGCCAGCACCTGTGCCAGGGCATCGTCGTCGAGGAACTTGGCCACCGGCGAGTTGATGCCCTCGCGACCCTTGGCCAGATCGTCGACCTTGAGCCAGGCCAGGCCCTTTGCCCCGTAGCGGGCGGCGTATTCGGTCAGGCCGTCGATGTCCTTGCGCGAGAGGCCCGCCGCGCCCGGCACGCGCAGGGCGGCCACGCGGCCGGCCGGATCGTTGGCCGGCCCGGAGAACACCTTGAACTCGACGTGTTTCACCGCCTCGGCGATGTCGGTCAGCTCCAGCGCAATGCGCAGGTCGGGCTTGTCCGAACCGAAGCGGCGCATGGCCTCGGCGTAGGTCATGCGCGGGAACGCGGCGTCCAGTTCCACCTTGCGCACTTCTCGGAACACGTGGCGGATCAGGTCCTCGACGAAGTCCTGGACGTCCTGTTCCTCGACGAAGGCGAACTCCAGGTCGAGCTGGGTGAATTCCGGCTGGCGATCGGCGCGGAGGTCTTCGTCGCGGAAGCAGCGGGCGATCTGGTAGTAGCGGTCGAAGCCCGCCATCATCAGGATCTGCTTGAACAGCTGCGGCGACTGCGGCAGCGCGTAGAACTGACCCGGATGCACGCGGCTGGGCACCAGGTAGTCGCGCGCGCCTTCCGGCGTGGCCTTGGTCAGGATCGGGGTTTCGATGTCCTGGAAGCCGGCGGCATCCAGGTAACGGCGCAGCTCGCGCACCAGCGCGGTACGCGTGCGCATCATCTGCTGCATCTCGGGACGGCGCAGGTCGAGGTAGCGGTAGGTCATCCGCATGTCCTCGTTCGGCGTCTCGTGCTGCGCGAACGGCAGGTCACGGGCCTCGTTGAGGATCTGCACGGTGTCGGCGAGCAACTCGACCGTGCCCGTCTTCAGCTTGTCGTTGGACGACAGGCGGCGGCGGAGCTGGCCGGTGACCCGGATGACGAATTCGTTGCCCAGCTCGCCGGCCACGGCGAAGGCCGTGGCGTTCTCGCGCTCGATCACGACCTGGGCGATGCCCTCGTGGTCGCGAAGGTCGACGAAGGCCACGTGGCTCTGCAGGCGGAGGGTGTTGACCCAGCCGCAAAGGGTGACTTCCTGGCCGACCAGGGACTCGTCGATGGCTCCGCAAAAATGGCTGCGCATGCGCTTGAAGCTTCGTGGGAAAAGACCCCGGATCGTATCACGACCGGGGTCTGCCAAGCGCCGGCAGGGGCCGCTCAGCGGCCGATATCGAACTTCGCGCGGCAGCCGTGATCGGCCCAGATGCCCTGGGGCGAGAAGCCGTAGCTGTAGCCCTCGCGACAGGCGGCGTCCGAGTTCTGTTCGACCAGGCGGGCGCCGGGTCCGACCGGCCAGCGACACAGCACGCGTTTGTTGTCCTCGCTGTCGCAGGACACGATCTGGCCGCTGTTGCCGGCATAGCCGGGACGACCGCCATCGGGCCTGCCGTAACCGGGAGGATAGCGATCGCGATCGCGGTCGTTGCCCCAGCCAGGACGACCACCGTTGTCGCCCCAGCCCGGTCGGCCGCCGCCCCAGCCACCCGCTTCCTGGAAGATGCCGCGGCAGCCATCGTCGACCCACAGGCCACCGCGATCCATGTCCCAGTTGCGACCGCGGATGCAGGGGGTCTGGGAGTCCTGCCGGACCAGGCGTGCGTCGCGCCACGGCACTTGGCAATAGGCGCGGCGGCCGCTGTCGCTGTAGCAGTTGACCGTGTCACCGCCGCGCTGGGCCTGCGCCACGTGCGGCGTCACGAACAGCCCCGCGCCCAGCGCAACCATGGCGACCAACCCGAGAATGCGTTTCATGCCCCTGACCTCCGATGTGTGTGTGCAGAAACTATCGGACGCATACGCAACGATGTTTGAACGGATCGCAGGAAAACGATGACGTCGTGCGGCGGGTCAGCGGCGGGTCAGTCGCCGGACGACTTGGCGGGTGCCGGGCTCGGCGCCGGCGCCGGCGTGGAGGCAGGCGTGGGCGCCGCAGCCGCGGGCGCCGCGGCGGGTGCACCGGACGAGCCCTCGACGAGGTTGCGCTTCTTGTCGCCGTCCTTCTTGAAGTCGGTCTCGTACCAGCCGCCGCCGGCCAGGCGGAACTGCGGGGCGCTCAGCATGCGCCCCACCTGCGGCTCGCCGCAGGTGGGACACACGGTGGGATCGGCATCGGACATCTTCTGCAGGCGCTCGAAGCGGTGGCCGCAGGCCTTGCACTGGAATTCGTAGATGGGCATCGGGTGGAACCTCGGGAATCAGGCGGGCATTGTCGCAAAAGTGAGGTGGTTGCCGTCCGAATCCACCCGGATGGTCTGCCCGGGGACGAACGCCCCCTGCAGGATGCGCTGCGCCAGCGGGTTCTCCAGTTGCTGCTGCACGGCCCGCTTGAGCGGACGGGCACCGTACACGGGATCGAAACCCGCGCTGCCCAGCAGGTCCAGCGCCCGGTCGGTGATATCCAGCGACAGTTGCCGATCGGCCAGCCGCTTCGCCAGGTAACCCAGCTGGATGCGGGCGATCGAGCGGATCTGCGCCTTGTCCAGCGCGCGGAACACGACCAGGTCGTCCAGCCGGTTGATGAACTCCGGCCGGAAGTGGCCCTGCACCACGCCCAGCACCGAGGCCTTCATCTGCATGTAGTCCGCCTCGCTGTCGCCCGCGTGCTCCTGGATCAGGTGGGAACCCAGGTTGGAGGTCATGACGATCACCGTGTTGCGGAAATCGACCGTGCGCCCCTGCCCGTCCGTGAGGCGGCCGTCGTCCAGCACCTGCAACAGGATGTTGAACGCGTCCGGATGGGCCTTCTCCACCTCGTCCAGCAGGATCACGCTGTACGGGCGGCGACGGACCGCCTCGGTCAGGTAGCCGCCTTCCTCGTAGCCCACGTACCCCGGCGGGGCACCGACCAGACGGCTCACCGAGTGCTTCTCCATGAACTCGCTCATGTCGATGCGGATCATCGCGTCCTGCGTGTCGAACAGGAAATCCGCCAGCGCCTTGCACAGCTCCGTCTTGCCGACACCCGTGGGGCCCAGGAACAGGAACGAGCCGTACGGACGGTTGGGATCGGACAGCCCGGCGCGCGCGCGACGAATGGCATCGGAGACGGCGCGCACCGCCTCGTCCTGGCCGACCACGCGCTCATGCAGCGCGCTTTCCATCTGCAGCAGCTTCTCGCGCTCGCCCTCCAGCATCTTGTTGACCGGGATACCCGTCCAGCGCGCGACCACCTCGGCAATCTCCTCGGCCGTGACCCGGTCCTGCAACAGGGTGAAGTCGTGCTTCTCCACCTGCTGGGCGGCGGCCAGCTGGGCTTCCAGCGCGGGCAGGCGCCCGTACTGGATCTCGCTCATGGCGCCGTAGTCCTGGCGCCGCTGCGCGGATTCCAGTTCGAGGCGGGCCTGCTCGATCTGCTCCTTGATCTTCGTCGCGCCCTGCAGCATAGCCTTTTCGGATTTCCATACCTCATTCAGGTCGGAAAACTCCCGATCCAGTGCCTCGATGTCGGTTTCCAGCTGGGCCAGGCGTTGCCGGGATTCGTCGTCGTGTTCCTTCTTCAGCATCTCGCGCTGGATCTTCAGCTGGATCAGCCGGCGCTCCAGGCGATCCAGTTCCTCCGGCTTGGAGTCGATCTCCATGCGGATGCGCGAGGCCGCCTCGTCCATCAGGTCGATGGCCTTGTCGGGCAGCTGGCGGTCGGGGATGTAGCGCGCGGAGAGCGTCGCGGCGGCGACGATGGCCGGATCGGTGATCTCGACGCCGTGGTGCACCGCGTAGCGTTCCTTCAGGCCGCGCAGGATCGCGATGGTGTCCTCGACACTGGGCTCGCCCACGTAGACCTTCTGGAAGCGACGCTCCAGCGCGGCATCCTTCTCGACGTACTTGCGGTACTCGTCCAGCGTGGTGGCACCGATGCAATGCAGCTCGCCGCGCGCCAGCGCCGGCTTCAGCATGTTGCCCGCATCCATCGCGCCGTCGGCCTTGCCGGCACCGACCATGGTGTGCAGCTCGTCGATGAACAGGATGACCCGGCCTTCCTGGCGGGAGAGGTCGTTGAGCACGGCCTTGAGCCGCTCCTCGAACTCACCGCGGAATTTCGCCCCGGCGATCAGCGCACCCATGTCCAGCGACAGCACGCGCTTATCGCGCAGACCCTCGGGCACCTCACCGTTGACGATGCGCTGCGCCAGTCCTTCGACGATGGCGGTCTTGCCGACGCCTGGCTCGCCGATCAGCACGGGGTTGTTCTTGGTCCGGCGCTGCAATACCTGGATGGTGCGACGGATTTCCTCGTCGCGACCGATCACCGGATCCAGCTTGCCCACCTCGGCGCGCTCGGTGAGGTCGATGGTGTACTTCTCGAGCGCCTGGCGTTGTTCCTCGGCGTTCTCGGACTGCACCTTCTCGCCACCGCGAAGCTTCTCGATCGCCGCTTCGAGGCGATCCTTCGTGGCGCCCGCGGCCTTCAGCGCGCCGCCCACCTCGCCGCGGTCTTCCAGCGTGGCCAGCACGAACAGCTCGCTGGCGATGAACTGGTCGCCCCGCTGCTGCGCCAGCTTGTCGGTGAGGTTGAGAAGGCGGTTGAGGTCGTTACCTATGTTGATGTTGCCTTCCTGCCCGCTGACGCGCGGCAGCCGGTCCAGTATCTCGCCGACCCGCTGGCGGAACGCCGGCACGTTCACGCCGGCCTGCGTCAGCAGCGGGCCGGTGGAGCCGCCCTGCTGGTCCAGCAGCGCGGCCATGACGTGGACGGGCTCGAGCATGTTGTTGTCGCGGCCCACCGCCAGCGACTGCGCATCGGCCAGCGCCTGCTGGAAGCGCGAGGTGAGTTTGTCCATTCGCATCGTCGATGTCTCCCTGGAAAGGTTACGGCGCATTCGGGGCGCATCGCCCCGAACCGCCTCTGGCGCAAGACATGCGGGTGATCGTACGACCCTTCAACGGGCCGTGCGCAGCACTTTTTTCACACCCCGGCCGGCATGCTCGGCGAACCGCCGCCCCATGGAGACGCCGTGACAGCCGCCCGCGACACCTTGCCCCCTCCGCCCGTCGACCTGATCGACACCGGCAGCGCCCTTTTCCTCGACGCCGACGGCACCTTGCTGGCCTTTGCCGACGATCCGGACGCGGTGGCGGTGGCCGACGGACTCCTGGACACGCTGGACACGCTGCGCGATCGACTGGACGGTGCGCTGGCCCTGGTCAGCGGTCGCGCCATCGCCGGGCTGGACGCCATCTTCGATCGGCCCGACTGGGCCGCGGCGGGCCAGCACGGCCTGGAGCGCCGCGACGGTGCGGGCCGGCTGACCACGGTTCCGGTGGACGAGGCGGAACTGGCCCGACTGCGCCAGACGGTGCACGCCGTGGCCGCCGACATGCCCGGGGTGAGGGTGGAGGACAAGAGCTGGTCCGTCGCGCTGCATTGCCGCGAGCGCCCTGAACACGAGGCCGAACTGGCCCGGCGTGCCCCGGAGATCGCCGCGCGCTTTCCGGGTTTCGAGTTGCAGCCCGGCAGTTACGTGTTCGAGTTCAAACCGCGCGGCATGGACAAGGGCGTCGCCGTGGCGGCCTTCCTGGCTTCCGCGCCGTTCGCCGGCCGCCGGCCGGTGTATCTCGGCGACGACCTGACCGATGAACATGCGTTCGCGGTGGTCAATGCGCAGGGCGGGGTGTCCATCCGGATCGGTTCGCGAGCCCCATCACAGGCCGCTTTCACATTGTCTAGCCCAGCCGATGTCCACCATTGGCTCGATTCCGTGAAAGCCCGACTGACGCAGGGAGCCGCAAGGTCACAATGAGCCGACTAGTCGTCATATCCAACCGCGTGGCGCTGCCCAAGCAGACGCAGACCGGCGGCCTCGCCTCGGCCATGAACGCGGCACTGCAGGAAATGGGTGGCCTGTGGTTCGGCTGGAGCGGCAACATCGCCGCCGAGACGGGCAAGGAGTTGCACGAGGTCAGCGACGGGCATATCGAATACGCCACCATCGACATGTCGAAACAGGACCACGACGACTACTACAGCGGATTCGCCAATCGCGCCCTGTGGCCGTTGTTTCATTACCGGGGTGACCTGGTCGATTACCGACGCGACCATCTCGAAGGCTATTTCCGGGTGAACCGCGCTTTTGCCAAGCGCGTGTCGAAGCTGATCAAGAAAGACGACGTCATCTGGGTGCACGACTACCACCTGATCCCGCTGGCTTCGATGCTGCGCGAACTGGGCGTGGAGAACCGGATCGGTTTCTTCCTGCACACGCCGCTGCCGGCCGCGGGTCTACTGATCACGCTGCCGCGCCACCGCGAACTGCTGGAATCCTTCGCCTCGTACGACCTCGTCGGCCTGCACACGCAGCGCGACCTGCGCGCGCTGGAGGATTATTTCCTGCACGAACTGGGCGCGGCGATGCGCACGGGTGGACGCATCCGCGCCGCCAACGGGCGTATCTTCCGCGCCGGCGTGTTTCCGATCAGCATCGACACCGCCGAGGCGGTGGAGCTGGCCCACCGGGCCGAAGACAGTGGCGCCGTGGCCAAGCTGCGGGCCAGCATCGACGACCGCCAGCTCATCATCGGCGTGGACCGCCTGGATTATTCCAAGGGCCTGCCCGAACGCTTCGAAGGCTTCGCGCGCCTGCTGCGCGACCAGAAGGACATGCGCGGACGCGTGTCCCTGCTGCAGATCGCCCCGCCCTCGCGCTCCGACGTGCCGGAATACCGTTCGCTGCGGCGCGAGCTGGAACGCAGCGCCGGGCACATCAACGGGCAGTACGCCGAGCCGGACTGGGTACCCATCCGGTACGTCAACAAGTCGTTCGGACACAAGGTACTGGCCGGCTACTTCCGGGTCGCCAAGGTCGGCCTGGTGACACCCCTGCGCGACGGCATGAACCTGGTGGCCAAGGAATACGTGGCCTGCCAGGATCCGCAGGACCCCGGCGTGCTGGTGCTGTCGCGCTTCGCGGGCGCAGCCCAGGAGCTGGACGCCGCATTGCTGGTGAACCCGTCGGACCTGGACGAGGTGTCCGAGGCGCTGAAGCGGGCACTGGAGATGCCGCTCAAGGAACGCCGGATGCGCTGGCAGTCGATGATGGACGTACTCGAGCGTAACGACATCACCACCTGGCGCAACGCGTTCCTGCACGCCCTGATGGAACCACCCAAGGTGAAGCCCGAGATCTACGTCCACGCGCCGATGACCGCCTCGCCGGGCTGAGGCGCCCTCAACGCGTCCAGATAAGCGTGGCGAAACGCCCGCTGGCCGCGCCATCGCGGCGATAGGAATACAACCTGTCGTCGCGGAACGTGTCGAAACCGCCGCCCGATATCCGTTCCACGCCAACGGCGGCCAGCTTCAATCGGGCCAGCGCGTAGAGGTCGCACAGCCAATGACCGGGCCGTGTTGCGACGAACGCCGCCGCAGCGTCCGCATGAGCATCGACGAACGCCGCCCTGACCTCCTCACCCACTTCATACGAGGCCATGCCGATGGCCGGCCCCAGCCACGCCTGGACGCCCGAAGCCGCCATGTGCTCCACGGTCCGCGCGAGCACCCCCGCCGCCAGGCCACGCCAACCCGCATGGGCGGCACCGATCGTCTCGCCATCGGCCGAGGCGAACAGCACGGGCAGGCAGTCGGCGGTAAGAATGGCAAGCACCCGCCCCGGTCCACGCGCCACAGCGGCGTCTGCCTCGGGCTCGTCGCCATCGGCGGGGACCACCTCCGCCACCTGCGTGCCGTGTACCTGGCGCAGCCACAGCGGCGCCTCCGGCAGACCCAGCGCGGGGACGAGTGCGGCGCGATTGGCCCGCACCGCGTCAACGGCGTCGCCGGAGCGCAGGCCCAGATTGAACCTGGCATAGGCCCCGCTGGACACGCCAGGCCCGTGCCGGGTCGCCACCGTCGCATCGATCGTGTCGGGCACCGTCCACTCGGGGCGAATCCAACTGCGCGGCATGCTCAGTCCTCGATGGGGTGCAACTGGGTATCGGCCCGCAGCGACGCGATCAGGGCGTCCTGGTCGGCGGGACGCGGGGAATCGAACTCCAGCGACGCGCCCGTGACCGGATGCTCGAAGGCCAGCTTCTCCGCGTGGAGCGCCTGGCGCCGGAAGCCGCGCAGTGCGTCGATCAGTTCCTGGCTGGCCCCTCGCGGCAGGCGCAGGCCATTGCCATAGAGCTGGTCGCCGACCAGCGGATGGCCGATATGCGCCATGTGTACGCGGATCTGGTGGGTGCGTCCCGTTTCCAGGTTGCATTGCAGGACGCTGTGCGAGCGGAAGCGCTCGCGGACCCGGTAATGGGTGACCGCCTCCTTGCCGCCGTCTTCCACGTCGCGAACGCCCTGCTTCAGGCGATCGTGCTGGTGACGGCCGATCGGCTGGTCCACCGTGCCGCCGGCCACCATGGTGCCCAGCACCACGGCCTCGTACTGGCGGCGCACGTCGTGCCGCGACAGCATCGCCACCAGTCCCGTATGGGCCGGAAGCGACTTGGCGACCACCATCAGGCCCGCCGTGTCCTTATCCAGGCGGTGGACGATGCCACCACGGGGCAGTTCGGCCAGGGCCGGGGCGTGGTGCAGCAGCGCGTTGAGCAAGGTGCCTGCCGGATTGCCCGCCCCGGGGTGGACGACCAGGCCCATGGGCTTGTCCAGCACCAGCAGGTCGTCGTCCTCGTAGCGGATATCCAGGGCGATGTCTTCCGGCTGGGCGTGGACTTCCGTCTCCAGCTCGGCCTCCAGCAGCACCCTTTCACCGCCGCGGACGAGGTGCCGGGGAGCCGCCGGGGCCCCGTCCAGCAACAGTTTGCCCTCCTTGATCCACCCGGTGAGGCGGGATCGGGAATAATCGGGGAACATCTCGGCCACGGTCTGGTCGAAACGCCGTCCAGCGGCCGTTACCGCTATGGTGGCCTCGTGCCGGACCGTCGTCATAACGACCCGCCCGGCCGAAGGCCGGTTTCGGCTATCATGCCCATTCGCTTAAGCATCCGAACTCTCTCAATGCGTGCAACCAAGATCACCATTCTGCTCGTCCTCGCCCTGTCGATGAGCGCCTGCTCGATGTTCCGCAGCAAGAAGGAGACGATCGACACGATGCCGGTCGACCGGCTTTATGCCAATGCCCACAATTCGCTGGAGCACTCCGACTATTCCGCGGCCGAGAAGGCCTACCAGCGACTGATCGCTCGTTTCCCCTCGGGTGACATCAACGAACAGTCGCAGATCGAACTGGCTTACGCGCAGTACAAAGACAACAAGCCGGACGACGCTTACTCGACGATCAACCGCTTCATCAAGACGTTCCCGACCCACAAGCATGCAGATTATGCCTATTACTTGCGCGGTCTGATCAATTTCGATCGCACCGGCGGCGTGATCGAGCGTTACCTGCAGCGCGACAACTCGGGTTCGACCCGGCGCGACCAGGGCTTCAACCTCACCGCCTTCGACGATTTCAGCCAGCTGACGCGCCGTTATCCCAACAGCGCCTACGCGACCGACGCCCGCCAGCGGATGATCTTCCTCCGCAACCAGCTGGCCCGGTTCGAGGTCAACGTGGCCGAGTACTACCTGCGCACCAAGGCCTATATCGCCGCGGCCGACCGCTCGCAGTACGTGGTGGAGCACTACCAGCAGTCGCCCGAGACGGCCGACGCCCTGGCCATCCTGACCCGCAGCTACCTGGCCCTGGATCGCCAGCCGCTGGCAGAGCAGACCCGCAAGGTGCTGGCCCTGAACTACCCGGACCACCCGTACCTCACGGACCCGAACTGGCCGCACCATCCGTCGATCTGGCGCAAGGCGATCCCGTTCTCGGGTCACCATTGAGGCCTGTCCCCCGGGGTCGACCCGGGGCGCCATGAAAAACGCCGGCCCAGGGCCGGCGTTTTTCGTTTCAGGACACGCCGCCGGTCACCGCCAGCCGGAGGTGATGGGGTAGCGGCGCTCGCGGCCGAAGGCCTTGGTGGTGACGCGGGGGCCGGGGGCGGCCTGGCGGCGCTTGAACTCGTTGACGAATACCATGCGGATCACCCGGCGCACCGTGGCATCGTCGTGGCCGGCGGCAATGATGTCCTCGGCCGAGGCCTCGCCTTCGATGAACCGTTCGAGGATCGCATCCAGCTCGTCGTACGGCGGCAGGGAATCCTGGTCGGTCTGCTCGTGGCGCAGTTCGGCCGAGGGCGGTCGCTCGATCACGGCGGCGGGAATGGCGCCGTCGACGTTGGCGCGCCAGCGCGAGAGGGCGTAGACCACGGTCTTGTAGACGTCCTTCAGCGGCGCGTACGCACCGCACATGTCGCCGTACAGGGTGGCGTAGCCCACAGCCATCTCACTTTTGTTGCCCGTGGATAGCAACAGCCGGCCGGTCTTGTTGGACATCGCCATCAGCAGCACGCCGCGTGTGCGCGACTGCAGGTTTTCTTCCGTGATATCAGGGGCCCGGCCGGCGAACACCGGCGCCAGCGTATCGGTCAGCGCACCGTAGATGCCCTCGATGGGCAGCACGTGGTATTCGACGCCCATGTGCTCGGCCTGGGCCTTGGCTTCGCGCAGCGACAGGTCGGAGGTGTACTCCGTGGGCATCATGATGGCCGTGACCTTGTCCTTGCCCAGGGCATCCACCGCCATGGCAAGGGTCAGCGCGGAATCGATGCCGCCGGACAAACCCAGCAACACGCCGGAGAAATGGTTCTTGCCGATGTAGTCGCGGATGCCGCGGACGATGCCCGCATACATCAGCGCCTCCGGCGACCGCGTGTCCGGCGCCGGCCAGTCGACCGCGGTAAGGCGCCGCGTGTCGGTGTCGTAGTCCACGGCCAGCAACAGTTCTTCGAACGAGGGCGCGCGCGCGGCGATCTCGCCATCGGCCTGGACCAGCAGCGAATGCCCGTCGAACAGCAGGTCGTCCTGCCCGCCGACCAGGTTGACGTAGGCGATCGGCAGGCCGGTCTCGCGGGCGCGATCGCGTAGCAGGGCCTCGCGCGTGGCGGCCTGGCGCTTGTCCCACGGCGAGGCATTGATCACCAGGATCAGCTCCGCGCCCGCTTCGGCCACCCGGCGCGCCGGCTCGGCCTCCCAGATGTCCTCGCAGATCAGCATGCCGACCTGCACGCCCTCCATCGCGAACACCCGCGTGTCGCCGCCATGGCGGAAATAGCGTTTCTCGTCGAACACCGTGTAATTGGGCAGGGCCTGCTTGTGGTACGTCCACTCGCGCTCGCCTTCGCGGATCAGCGAGGCGGCGTTGTAGACCTCGCCCTGCGCATCCGGGTAGCCGACCACGGCGGAGATACCGCGGATCGTCGGCGCCAGCGCATGCAGTTCGCGCTGGCAGGCTTCGAGGAAGCTGGGCCGCTGCAGCAGGTCCTCCGGCGGGTAGCCGGAAAGGGTCAGCTCGGGGAAGGCGATCAGCGAGGCGCCGAGGCGGTCGCGTGCTTCATCGGCCAGCGCCTTGACCCGCCGCGCGTTGTCGGCGGTGGCGCCGACCGGAAAATCGAACTGGGCCAGGGCGAAGCGAAAGGTGGACATGGCAGATCCGTACGGCCGCGGGGACTGTCTATGATAAGCCACCGGTGAGGCATCGCCGTAACCGCGCGGCGTCACCTCACCGATACGTCATAGACGACCGTCCCCTCCGCGGCAGCGGGCAACGTGAAGTGCCACCATTCCTGCGGATAGTTGACGAAGCCCTGTGCCGCCATGGCCTGGACCAGGCGTTGCCGGTTCTCGCGCTGCATCGTCGTCACGCGCGGATCGTCCGTATGCGCCATCGGATCGAAATAGTCGAAGTCCGTGCCCATGTCGAGCGGCGTGCACCGCGTGCCGGTGCACTGCATCAGCGTGAGGTCGACCGTCGCGCCACGGCTGTGGCCGGACACCGGCGCGATGTATTCGCCCAGCAACTGTGCCTTGGCGAGGTTCGGGTAATGCAACGCCTTGGACGTCGGGTCGTCCGGCCGACCCGCCCAGCGCACGAAGGCCGCCACGGCGCGTGCCGGGCGATAGCAGTCCCACAGGCGCAGGCGATAACCCTGCGGGCGCAGCGTGGCCTCTACCCGGGCCAGCGCCTCCGCCGCCGCGGTGCGCAGGAGGCAGACCGGCGCGAGATAGCCCGGCACAGGCGCGCCGGTAAAGTTGTCGCTGCCGGCGTACTTCATGTCCTCGGCGATATCGGGCACCTGGTGGCTCACGTCGACGAGGCCGGCCTCGGCAGCGGTGCGCGAATGGGACAAGGGCGGCGTTCCCGCGATGGCGGGAAACGCGCCCAGGGTCAGCGCCAACAGCGGAAGGGGCATCGATCGTCTCGTCATGCGGACATACTGCCATGCTGCCATGCTGCCGCGCCCCACGATTGCTGACATCATGAGGGTTCGCCGAGGGAGCAGTGCATGATTTCAACGGTGTGGCCCTACCTGGCCGTCATGTTTCTCGTCGCGGGCGTGTGGCCCGCGATCGAGCGACGCCATGGCGGGAAGGTCTTCGACATCCTGCCGCCCATCGTGCTTACCTATCTCAGCGTCACAGCGCTGTCGGTGGCCGGCGTGTGGTCCGCCTCGGCCGAGATACGCGCCGCGCAGTCGGCCATCGTGACGCAGCTGGTCCCGGCCCTGATCTTCCTGCTGATGATCGGCTGCGATGTGCGGGCGATCATCCGCCTGGGGCCTCGCGTGCTCGGCGTCTTTGCCTGCACCTCGATCAGCCTCTTCATCGCCTTCATCCTCGCCTTCCTGCTCTACCGTCACTGGTTGCCGGGCGATGGCTGGAAACCGCTGGCCGCCCTGTCCGGCAGTTGGGTCGGCGGCACCGCCAACCTGATCGCGGTCAAGCAGGCCATCGGCATGTCGGACACTTCGCTGGCCACGGCGCTGCTGACCGACGCGCTGTGTTACTCGATGTGGGTGGTAGTGCTGTTCTCGGTCGCGCGCCTGGCGCCCGTCTTCAATCGATGGACCCGGGCCACCTCGAGCGCCGACCTGGCCGACCTGGCGATCGCGGACAGCGCACCGCGGCCACCCGCGACGACGGAAGGCGTGCTGCTGTGGCTGGGCATCGCGTTGCTGGCGGCCACGCTGGCCTCCGCCGCCGGCGCGCGGCTTCCCGTCGGCGGCATGGTCTCGGGCACGACCTGGACGATCCTGCTCGCCACGCTCGCCGGACTGGTGCTGGCGCAGACCCCACTGGCACGCCTGCCCGGTGCCCAGGCGGTATCCAGCGCGATGCTGGTCTGCGTCGTCGCCGTGCTCGCCTCGCAGGGCAGCTTTGCCGGCATCGCCGCCGCGCCGGTGTACCTGCTGTGCGGGGTCACGGTGATCGCCCTGCATGCCGTCCTGCTGGTCATGGCCGCACGGCTGTTTCGTTTCGACCTGTACCTGTGCGGCATCGCCTCGCTGGCCCACATCGGCGGGGTCGCCGCCACGCCGGTGCTGGCGGCCACCTATGCCCGCTCGCTCGTGCCGGTCGGCATCCTGCTGGCCCTGCTGGGCTATATCCTTGGCACCGGCTTCGGCCTCGTCGTCGCCGCCGTGCTGTCCCGACTCGCCGCCTGACCGGAATGCCACGCATGCCCCTGTTCCGCCATGCCCTGCTCGCCGTCGCCATCGTCATGGCCTCCAGTGGTGCGTGCCCTGCCGCCGATCGTACCGCCGCGGCGAACGAGCCGCCGGCCAGCGGCGCCACGGCCATCCCCGGTGTGCTCGACGCGCAGCTTTCGGCGGACTACTGGGTGTCGCGCCTGCCGGACGCCGACGGTGTCGTGCTCGATCGCGCGGCCATCGATGCGCTGAACCGGACGCTGCTGCGCGTCGATCCGTCGATGCACGACCTTCGACACCTGCCGGCCACGCTCACGCACGCGCAGGTGGCGGCGCTGCTGGCTAAGGTGTCGAAGCGTCCCACGTCACCCTTGTTCGGCACGGACGGCCAGCCCCTGCCCCGCCCGGCCCTGGAAGCCGTCCTGGCCAACGACGCGTCGGATGCGGTGCCCGACGACGTGACGCCGCGTTACGGCATGGCCGTGCGCCGCACGCCGTTGCGCAGCCATGCAACGGCGCTGCGCGTATTCAGCCGGCCCGGCGATACCGATATCGACCGCTTCCAGGAAAGCACGCTGTTTCCCGGCGATCCGGTCGTGGTGGTGCACGCGAGCGCGGACGGGGCCTGGGTGTTCGCGATCAGCACGCGCTACGCCGCGTGGACGCCCGCCGACGGCATTGCCTACGGCAGCGCGGCACAGGTATTCGGGCATGCGGATGCCACGCCCTATCGCGTCATCACCGGCGCCACGCCGCGCACCGTTTTCACACCGGAGGCGCCGGCGCTGTCGGCCCTGCCGCTCGACATGGGCACGCGCGTGCCGCTGGATACCTCGCAGCCGCCGGACCAGCCCGTCAATGGGCAGCACCCCTACACGTCATGGGTACTCAGCCTGCCGGTACGCGATGCGCGGGGCCAGCTGTCGTTCCGCCCCGCCCTGCTCCAGCGCAACCAGCCATCGGCCGCCGACTACCTCCCCCTGACCCGGGCGAACATCATCCGCCAGGCCTTCCGTTTCCTCGGCGAGCGCTACGGATGGGGGCACGACTTCGACGGGCGTGATTGCAGCGGCTTCGTTTCCGACGTTTACCGCAGCATGGGCGTGCAGATGCCGCGCAACACCGGCGACCAGGCATCCAGCCCGGGCCTCGCGCACACCGTGTACACCGACAAGGACACCCACGAGGCACGCCTGGCGGCCGCCATGGCGCTCGATGTCGGCGATCTCGTCTACATCCCGGGCCATGTGATGATGGTGATCGGCAAGGTCGATGGAAAACCGTACGTCATCCACGACGTGGGCGGCATCGGCCTGCGCCAGGCCGATGGCAGCCTGCGCCGCATCAAGCTCAACGAAGTGGCCGTGACGCCGCTGCTGCCGCTGATGTTCGACGAGCGCACGAGCTTCCTCGATCGCATGACCAGCATCGTACGCATCCGTTGAGGTAGCCATGAAGATCGTCGCATGCCACGTCGCCCTGCTCCGCGTACCGTTGCGCACGCCGTTCCGGACAGCCTTGCGCGAGGTGGACAGTGTCGAGGACGTCGTGGTCACGCTGCAGGCCGACGATGGCCGGATCGGCTACGGCGAGGCACCCCCGACGGCTGCCATCACCGGCGAGACCCTCGGCTCGATCACGGCAGCGATCACGCAACACATCGCTCCGCGACTCATCGGCGAGGACATCGCCGACCTCCACCGCGTCGCGGGGCTGATCCAGACGTCGATGGCCGGCAACCACAGTGCGAAAGCCGCGGTGGACATCGCGCTGCACGACCTGTGGGCCCAGCACCACGGCGCGCCGCTCTACCGCCTGCTCGGTGGCGGATGCACGCAACTGACCACCAACCTCACCATCAGCGTCAACGCGATCGACACCATGGTCGACGACGCCCTCGATGCGCTGGCGCGCGGCTACGCCGCGCTGAAGATCAAGATCGGCAAAGACACCGATGACGATGTCGCGCGGGTCAGGGCCATCCACGCCGCGGTAGGCGACCGCGCGCTTCTGCGCCTTGACGCCAACCAGGGCTGGACGGCCAAACAGGCCGTACAAGCGATACGGCGACTGGAAGACGCCGGTGTACCGATGGACCTCGTCGAACAACCGGTGAAGGCGAGCGACCTCGATGGCCTCGGCTACGTCACCCGTCATGTGGAGACGCCGATCATGGCCGATGAAAGCGCCTTCGGTCCGCACGAAGCACTCGAAGTGATCCGCCGGGGTGCGGCGGACATCATCAATATCAAGCTCATGAAGGCCGGCGGTGTCGCCAACGCCCTGCGCATCGCCGACCTTGCCGGGATGCACGGCGTGCCGTGCATGATGGGCTGCATGCTGGAAAGCAGCGTCAGTGTGGCTGCCGCGGCGCACGTGGCTGCCGCGCGATCGCAGATCATCACCCGCGTAGACCTGGACGGCCCGTCGCTGTGCGCGTTCGACCCCGTGGACGGCGGCGTGCATTTCGATGAATCGCGGATCACCCTCTCGGATATGCCCGGCCTGGGTATCCGCGCCGTCCGTGGCCTCGAACCCTTCTGAGTCCGTGCCCTTATCAAGGTGAACGTATGCCTCGTTTCTTTTTCGCCCTCTTCGTTGGCGTCCTCGTCTCGCTGGCCGCAGGCGCGAGCGCCTTCGAGGCGCCGGTGGCCTGGTCCGTTTCGCGGCAGATGATCGTCGTGACCACGGATGACTGGAACACCGACCATGGCACGCTGCGCAGCTACGAGCGCGATGCCGGCGGTTGGCATGCGCTCGGCACGCCGGTGTCCGTCACTATCGGCAAGCACGGCAGCGCCTGGGGTATCGGCTTGCATCCGGCACCGACCGAGGGCCCGGTCAAGGTCGAAGGCGACGGTCGCAGCCCGGCCGGTATCTTCCGCATCGGCGAAGCGTTCGGTTACGCCGAAAGCAACACCACGGCCCTGCCGTACCGCGGCCTGACCGCCTCGGACTATTGCGTGGACGTCGGCAGTTCGCCTTACTACAACCAGTTGGTCGACGAGACGAAGGTGGGCGAAGAGGCGGTCGCCGGCGCGACCGAGCCCATGCGCCGCGACCTGCACTTCAACGGTGACCACGCGTATCGGATCGGCTTCGTCATCGAGCACAACGCCGCGGGTCGCAAAGGGGCGGGCAGCTGCATCTTCGCGCACCTGTGGAAATCACCGACATCGCCCACCGCGGGCTGTACGGCGATGACCGACGAAGCGATGAAACGCCTGCTCGGCTGGCTCGATCCGAAGAAGAAGCCGGTATTCGTTTTGTTGCCGCGTGCGGAGTACGGACGACTTCATGATGTGTGGAATCTACCTGCGCTGTAACTGGTCACAGAGTGACCAACAGAACGCAAGTGAACGCTACCCAAGGCAAAAAGTGACTTATCCACATGGTTATGCAGGCAGTATCCACATCCGCTGTGGATAAAGCTTTACGAAGTCGAGGCTAACTGGTCACTAACTAATCAGTGCAACTCAAGTGGCTGTTACTAAAAGCGGATTCGGAGTTATGCACATGGTTATGCCGTCGATGTCCACACAGGTTGTGGATGAAGTCGGACGCAGGGTATGGAACGTCCGGGTGTAGGAAACGCGGGGTCCGATGCTGTGCATCGCTTCATTCGGTGGCGGAAGGTCGAGGGTTCGCGCACGTGCGTGCGCTCCTACGGGGCGACGATTTCTCAAAAAAAAACCGCGACCCGGAGGCCGCGGCTTTTTCCGACACTCGCCTAGGCGAGCGACGTGTCTTACTTCATCAGACCCGCGAGGGTCTTGCCGAGGTCGGCCGGCGACTTGACCGTGGTCACGCCTGCCTTCTCGAGCGCGGCGAACTTGGCTTCCGCCGTGCCCTTGCCGCCGGAGATGATCGCACCGGCATGGCCCATGCGCTTGCCCGGAGGCGCCGAGGCACCGGCGATGAACGACACCACCGGCTTCTTGACGTACTGGCTGATGAACTCGGCCGCATCTTCTTCCGCGCTGCCACCGATTTCGCCAACCATGATGATGCCTTCGGTCTGCGGGTCGTCCTGGAACAGCTTCAGGCAGTCGATGAAGTTGAGGCCATTGATCGGGTCGCCGCCGATGCCGATGCAGGTGGACTGGCCCAGGCCTTCGTTCGTGGTCTGGAACACCGCTTCGTACGTGAGGGTGCCCGAGCGCGAGACGATACCGACCTTGCCCGGCTTGTGGATGTGGCCCGGCATGATGCCGATCTTGCACTCACCCGGGGTGATGACGCCGGGGCAGTTCGGACCGACCAGCACGACGTCCGGGTGCGACTTCAGCACGTTCTTGACGCGCATCATGTCGAGCACCGGAATGCCTTCGGTGATCGTGACGATGATCTTGATGCCACCGGCGATGGCTTCGAGGATCGAGTCGGCCGCGAACGGCGGCGGCACGAAAATCACCGACGCGTCGGCGCCGGTCTGGTCGACCGCGTCACGCACCGTGTTGAAGACCGGCAGGTTGATGTGCTCGGAACCACCCTTGCCCGGCGTGACACCGCCGACGACCTTGGTTCCGTAGGCAATCGCCTGTTCGGCGTGGAAGGTGCCCTGCTGTCCGGTGAAACCCTGGACGAGGACCTTGGTGTTCTTGTTGATCAGGACGCTCATTTGAATATGCTCCTCAGGCCGCTGCGGCCACGGCCTTCTGGGCCGCATCGTTAAGATCGTCGGCTGGCGTGATCGCCAGGCCCGAGTTGGCCAGGAGCTTGCGACCTTCATCGACGTTCGTGCCCTGCAGGCGCACGATCACCGGAATCTGCAGACCCACTTCCTTCACGGCTGCGATGATGCCTTCGGCGATCAGGTCGCAACGCACGATGCCGCCGAAGATGTTGACCAGGATGGCCTTGACCTTGTCGGACGAGAGGATGAGCTTGAACGCCTCGGAGACGCGCTCCTTGGTGGCGCCGCCGCCGACGTCGAGGAAGTTGGCCGGCTCACCGCCCGCCAGCTTGATCACGTCCATCGTGGCCATGGCCAGACCGGCGCCGTTGACCATGCAGCCGATCGTGCCGTCCATCGTGACGTAGTTGAGGTTGTGCTGGACGGCGGCCGCTTCGGCGGCGTCTTCCTGCGTGAGGTCGCGCATGGCGGCCAGATCGGCGTGACGGAACTCGGCGTTGTCGTCCGAGTTGACCTTGCCGTCGAGCGCGGCGAGGTTGCCGTCCTCGAGGATGGCGAGCGGGTTGAGCTCGACCAGGGCCAGATCTTTCTCATTGAACAGCTTGTAGAGGCCCAGCATGATCTTGACCAGCTGGCCGACCTGCTTCGGGTTCAGGTCCATCTTGAACCCGAGGTCGCGGCACTGGTACGGCTGCAGGCCTTCGACGAAATCCACCTGGAAGGTGTGGATGTCTTCCGGGGTCTCGGCGGCCACCTGCTCGATGTCGACGCCGCCATGCTTGGAGGCGATGAACGAGATCGACTTGGTGTCACGATCGGTGAGGATCGAGAGGTAGAGTTCCTTCGCGATGTCGGTCGCGTCGGTCACCAGCACCAGGTTCACCGGCAGCGCACGGCCGGCGGACTGGTAGGTTTCCATATTGGTACCGAGCATGCCCTTGGCGGCATCGCGGACGGCATCGAGGCTGCGGCAGAACTTGACGCCACCGGCCTTGCCGCGGCCACCGGCATGGATCTGGGCCTTGACCATCCACTGCGAGCCACCAAGGTGCTTGGCGGCGTCGACAGCGGCATCGGGAGAGTTGGCAACCTTGCCCGGCGGCACGGCGATGCCGTACTTGGCGAACAGTTCTTTAGCCTGGTACTCGTGGAAATTCATTCGATACCTCGAGCGAACGGGAGAAGCGTGTGAATGCATGCGGGCCAGGAGCGGCCTGCACGGGAGTGGGGGATGCTTCGATCGATCACGCCAGAATGACGCAATACGGCCGCGTATTTTCCCGGAAGGCGCCCCGGATGGAAAGGGGCGCCGCGACATTGGCCCGGGATGGCCGGCCTGGGCTGCAGGAATGGTGTGTTGCCGCGCCCGCCGCCCCGCCTATACTGGCCCTCATCGAGGCCCCGGGGGGCCACCGGCGGAGAACCATCCACGTGTCCACGCCCGCGCCGACCAGCGCCTCCAGCTCGCGCGCCGTACAAAACACGGCCCGCCACGAACTGTTCTTTTTCAACTACTTCCGGCTGGGTCAGGCCGCGGTCTACACCGCGCTGGCGTTCCGCCCCGAGCACATGAACTGGCCGGCCCTGCCGGAGCCCCTGGCTGCCCGGCTGCTCGCCCTGGCCTACCTGCTGGCCGCCCTGGTCATGGTCTCGCGCACCCGGATTTCCCTGCACCGCCCCGTCCTGATCGTCTCCATCGGTCTGACGCTGGACATCGCCGCCGCCCTGTTCGCCCTGATCCTCATGCACGACGTGCGCATGGGCGTGGCCATGATGCTGGCGGTCAACATGGCCACCGGGGCCCTGCTGCTGCCCTTCCGGCTGTCGATGTTCTTCGCGGCGCTGGCCACCCTGGCCATGCTGGGCCACTGCCTGTTCGACCTGGACGAACCCACCGCCAGCGACCGCGAATTGGTGGAATACGGGTTGTTCGGCGCGGCCTACTTCGCCTGCGCTTCGCTGTGCTACATGCTGGGCCGCAATATCCGCGCGTCGGAGGCCCTGGCCGAGCAGCGCGGCATTGACCTGGCCAACCTGTCCCAGGTGAACGAGCTGATCATCCGGCGCATGAAGACCGGCGTGCTGCTGGTCGACGAAGGCAACCGTATCCACCAGCTCAACGAGTCCGCGTGGATGCTGATGGGCAACCCGTCGGCCGAACAGCGCGACCTGGGCAGCCTGGCGCCGGAACTGTCGCGGCGGCTTTACCACTGGCGCACGTCCGGCAAGCTGGACGAGAGCGCGACCATGCTGGCCGACGGCACTCCCGAGGTGATCCCCCGGTTCTCCCGGCTGGCGCCCAACGACGACTCCCATGTCCTCATCTTCCTCGACGACACCTCGCTGGTGTCACGGCGCGCCGAGGAGCTGACCCTCAGCTCGCTGGGGCGCCTGTCCGCGTCGATCGCCCACGAGATCCGCAACCCGCTGGCGGCGATCCACTACTCAGCCCAGTTGCTGGCCGAATCCACCGACATGAACGATACCGACCTGCGGATGGTCGAGATCATCAACAACCATTGCTCGCGGCTCAACGAGATCATTGAGAACATCCTGCAGTTGTCCCGCCGCGAGCGCTCGCGCCCGGAAACCCTGGACCTGAGCCAGTGGGTGCACCACTTCGTTACCGAGTACCGCCTGGGCAACGATCTGGGCGCGGACATCCTGCGCGCCGTCTCGGGCAGCGAGCCCGTGGCCGCCGTCGCGGACCCCCAGCACCTGCAACAGGTGATCTGGAACCTGGTCCAGAACGCCCTGCGCTACGGGCGCATGCCGGGTGAGCCCGCCCGCGTCATGCTGGTGGCCCGTCACTCGGAGGCCGGCATTCCCATCCTCGAGGTGATCGACCGGGGTCCGGGCATTCCGCCGAAGGTGGCCGCGCAGATCTTCGAGCCGTTCTTCACCACGCACGAATACGGCACGGGCCTGGGTCTCTATCTGGCCCGGCAGATGACCGAGGCCAATCAGGCCGCCCTGGAATACGTGCGCGTGGCAGGCGGCGGCAGCTGCTTCCGGATCAGCCTCACGCCGCCCGCCCGCACGGCGGCGTCGGTGCCCCTGGCCGCGAGGGCGTGAACGGCGCCCTTTGCGCGGGACGCCGGGACGGTTACATTGGCTGTCATCACCGAACCTTTCGGAACCCATGAGCAAGCAGTCCATACTGGTCATCGACGACGAACGCGACATCCGTGAGTTGCTGACCATCACCCTTGGGCGCATGGAGCTCGACGTCGACGCCGTGGGGAGCGTCACCGAAGCACGCAGCGCCCTGGCGTCCCGTCGCTACGACCTGTGCTTTACCGACATGCGTCTGCCCGACGGCAGCGGCCAGGAGATCATCGAGCTGATCGCCGCCAACCATCCGGACATGCCGGTGGCGATGATCACCGCCTACGGCAACGTCGATGCGGCGGTGACCGCCCTCAAGGCGGGTGCGTTCGACTTCGTGTCAAAGCCGGTGGATATCCACCTCCTGCGCCGCCTCGTCCGCACGGCCCTGCGCCTGTCCGAGGAGCGCCGGACCGAGAGCGGCGCCAAGGGCGCACCCGGTGCCGACCGCCTGATCGGCGATTCGCCGGTCATGACCGAAGTGCGCGGCAAGATCGTCAAGCTGGCGCGCAACCAGGCGCCGGTGTACATCGGCGGCGAATCGGGCGTGGGCAAGGAACTGGTCGCCCGGCTGATCCATGAGCTGGGGCCGCGTGCGGCCGGCTCCTTCGTGCCCGTGAACTGCGGCGCCATTCCGTCGGAACTGATGGAAAGCGAGTTCTTCGGCCACCGCAAGGGCAGCTTCACCGGCGCCCATGCCGACAAGGAGGGCCTGTTCCAGGCAGCGCAGGGCGGCACGCTGTTCCTCGACGAGGTGGCCGAACTGCCCCTGCACATGCAGGTGAAGCTGCTGCGGGCGATCCAGGAAAAAGCCGTGCGCCCCATCGGCGGCCGTGACGAGATCCCCGTGGACGTGCGCATCCTTTCGGCCACGCACAAGAACCTGGCCCTGCTGGTCGAGCAAGGCCTGTTTCGCCAGGACCTGTTCTATCGCATCAACGTGATCGAACTGCGCGTACCGCCGTTGCGCGAACGCCGCGGCGACGTGCCCAAACTGGCCGAGTTCGTCCTGCGCCAGCTCGCCGTGGAATCCGGTGGCGGCGCACCCGGCCGGCTGCAACCCGAAGCGCTGGCCGCGCTGGAGGCCTACCAGTTCCCGGGCAACGTGCGCGAACTGGAGAACATCCTCGAGCGCGCCATGGCCATGTGCGAAGGCGACGCCATCGAGGCGGAGGACCTGATGCTGCCGCAGCGTACGGCGGCACCCTCACCTTCCGGTGCGGATGTCGCCTTGGGCGGCGTGGTTCCCCCGCCGGCCAGCGGACTCTCGGCCGGCGGCGCCGATGGCTCACTGGAAGATTTCATTTCCAACATCGAGCGCGACACCATCATCAAGGCGCTGGAAGAATCGCGGTACAACAAGACCGCCACCGCCAAGAAGCTGGGCATCACGTTCCGCGCCTTGCGCTACAAGCTGAAGAAGCTCGGGATCGATTGATGCGCCACCAGGCGTAGCCACGGCGCGCCGCCACGGTCAGGCTGCCGTAGACGATCGCCGCCACCACGGCGTTGAGGATCAGGCAGCCGAACAGCGCCCAGCCGCGGTGGAAATCCTCATCGGGTGACGGCAGCCGCAGCCAGGGCGTGATGAACAGCGGCACCTGCATGACCCCGCGCACGAGGTCGAACGTCAGGCCCTGCACGCATCGCGGGTAGAGGCAGGAGGTCTGCCAGAGCAGGAGCGACAGCGATGCCATGAGGTGCGCCAGGCTCGCGACGATGAAGCCGACGAGGCGCGTGGCGATCGTCATGCGACGCACGATGGCGTCGGCTTCCTTTTGCATATCCCAGAACATCGCACTTCCCGAAGCCGTGGCGGCCTGCGGCAGCGCAGACACGTGTCGGGAAGACTTTAGTCGGATACCCCTTCCATCGATATGGAAGGATTCTGAAAAATGCAGGCATTCCGCCAGGCGACCCGAAAGGGATCAGCCGGCCTTGCCCTCGCTCGCCTCCAGCGCCTCGCGCACCTTGCGCAGCAGCGCGCGCGACTGGATCGGCTTGTGCAGCACGTAGAGGTGATCCAGTTGCGGCAGTTCGTCGAGGTTGGGCGGGGCGTCCGGCCGGGCCAGCAACAGCACCGCACGGCTGTAGCCATGTTCGAGCAACGCAGCCAGCGTACGCACGCCGGTGAACAGGTTCATGTCGGCGTCCATCACCACGAGGTCCGGCACGCCGTGGGCCTCGATCCATTGCAGCGCGGCCGTGCCACTCTGGCTGGCGCCTGCCTGGTAGCCGTACGCATCCAGCGTGTCGACCAGCAGCGACAGCTGCACGGCTTCCTCGACCACCACGAGCACGCGCTCGGCCTCGCCCTGGAGCGACGCATCCATGATGGAGGCCGGAGCGGCGTCCTCGTCTTCGCTGTTGAGCGGCAGGTAGAGGTGGAACTGCGTGCCTTCGCCCACCACGCTGCGCACGCGCATGAGGCCGCCATGGCTGGCGACGATGCGCTTGCACGAGAGCAGGCCGAGGCCCGTGCCGGTCTCCTTGGTGGTGAAGAACGGCTCGAACAGGCGCGACAGGACGTCCGGCGGCATACCCAGTCCCGTATCGATCACGGACAGGCGCAGGTAACGGCCCGGGTGCGGCTGCTCGCCTTCCAGGAAGAAATCGTCCGCCAGGCTCGCCTGCGTGGTCTCGATACGCAGCGTGCCGCCGGCAGGCATGGCCTGGAAAGCGTTGAGGCTGAGGTTGAGCAGACACTGCTGCAGCTCGGTGTGGTTGCCCTCGAAGGTGACATCCGCGTCGTATACCTCGATCGTCATGTTGACGGTTCGCGGCACGCTGCCCTGCAACAGCAATTTCAAGGCATCCAGCAGGGCGCCCAGGCGCACCTGTTCCGCGCGCCGCGCGCCGCGCGCGAACGACAGCATCGACGACACCATCTCCAGGCCACGGCGGCCGCAGTCACGCACCAGCGTGCCCAGGCGGGCGAGGCGCGGATCGTCGGCGTAGTCTTCCAGCGTATCGCCGGCCAGCAGCAGCGGCTGCAGCAGGTTGCGCAGGTCGTGGCTGAGGCCGCCTGCCAGCAGGGCCAGGCTCTCGAAGCGCTGCGCGCGGATCAGTTCCTGCTCCGCACGGGCGCGACCGCGCTGCTCTTCCGCTTCGCGCAGGGCACGCCTTACGGCGGACGCCAGTCGCGCCGTGTTGTGCTTGAGGATGTAATCCGTGGCGCCGTTGCGCAGCGCCTCGATGGCGGCTTCCTCACCCAAGGTGGCGGAAATGAAGATGAAGGGTATGGCGGTATTGCGTTCGCGCAGCAGCTGCAAGGCCCGCTCACCGCTGAAGGTGGGCAGGCTGAGGTCGGACAGCACGATATGCGGGTCGAACCCGTCGAGGCCCGCGAGGAACGCCGCCTCGTCGTCGACGAGCAACACCTCGTAGTCGAGCCCGTCCTGCTCCAGCTCGGCCTGAATGAGCTCCGCATCGAGCTCGTTATCCTCCACCTGGAGGATGCGCACTTTCCGGTTCTGGTCCTGCCCACCCATATCAGTCGCCCGGCTCCTGGCTCAATCGCCGTCCGGGCGCTGGTTCAGCACCGCCCAGAAGTGGCCGAGCGTCTGCACGGCGGTGAAGAACTGCTGCACGTCGACCGGCTTGAGCACGTAGGCGTTCACGCCAAGGTCCCAGCTGCGGGCCAGGTCGCTCTCTTCGCGCGACGAGGAAAGGATCACCACCGGCAGGCGGCGCCACCGCTCTTCCGTTCGCAGCTCCTTGAGGACTTCCAGGCCATCCTTGCGCGGCATTTTGATGTCCAGCAGGATCACCGCCGGATCGCCCGGGTCACGCGTCGCGTAGGGGCCCCGGCGATGCAGCCAGTCGAGGCAGTCCACGCCGTCTTCCACGTGCACCACGGGATTGGCCAGCTTTGCCTCCCTCAGGGCGTCCATCGCCATTTCCGCATCGGCCATGGAATCTTCGACGATGAGGATCGTATGCAGCTTGGCCTTGGCGTCGATCATGTGTCACCTGTGTGGGCGTCCGCACTATCGGAAGCCGGCAATGAGAAGTGGAACGTCGCACCGCGGTCCGTCTCGCCCTCGGCCCAGGTCCGCCCGCCGTGTCTCGCGATGATGCGGCGCACGTTGGCCAGGCCGATACCGTTACCCGGGAACTCCGAGGCGCGGTGCAGGCGCTGGAAGACACCGAACAGCTTGCTTGCGTACTGCATGTCGAAGCCGGCGCCGTTGTCGCGCACGGCAAACTCGTAATCGCCTGCCGCGCTGCGCTCGAGGGTAACCTCGACGATCGCTTTCTCGCGGTTGGCGGTGTACTTGACCGCGTTACCCAGCAAGTTCTGCCAGACGGTGCGCAACATGTTCTCGTCGCCGACGACGATGGGCAGGGGAGCGATCCGCCACTCGATCTGGCGGTCGCGTACCTCGGTTTCAACCAGGGCGCGCGCCTCTTCCACCAGCGACTGCATATCCACCGCCTGCAGCCGCAACGCGCCGCGGCCCAGGCGGGAGAACACCAGCAGGTCGTCGATCAGCTGCGCCATGCGGCGGGAGGAATGGGTAATGACGTCGATGTAGTGCCTGACCCGGTCGTCGGAACGGTCGGCCAGGTGCGCTTCCAGCTTGCCGGCGAAGCCGGCGATGTGCCGCAGCGGCGCACGCAGGTCGTGCGAGACGGAATAGCTGAAGGCCTCCAGCTCGCGATTGACGTCGGAGATCTGCTCCACCTTGCCCTCGAGCTGGCGATTGAGCTCGCTGACCTTCTGCTCGACCAGCGCTCGCGCCGTGATGTCGCTGACGGTCAGCAAGACCGCCGGCGCATCGTTGTCCGACTCTTCGATACGGCGTGCATTGATCACCACGAAGCGGTCGATGCCGTCCACGGTGCGCTGGGTGAGTTCGTAATCCCACAGTTCGCGGTCGCGCGCCACCACGTCGCTGAGGCGCTGCAACAGCGACGTGTCGCTCCATGCGCCTTCGCCGATCTCGTTGATCGGCAGCTTGCTGTCACGCTCACGGTCGAAACCGTACAGCTCGGCGAACGCCGTATTGACCAGCAACGTACGCAGCGAAGCGTCCAGCATGGCGATAGGCTCGCGCACGGCCTGCACGATCAGTTGCGAGCGATTCACGGCGTCGGACGCCTGCACCTCCGCTTTCAGGCGGATCGCGATCTGTCGCTCGGACACCACCACCACGATCGCCAGCAGCGCGATCTGCGCCAGCGAGGCGATCAGTAGCACCGTGCGGTTGTCCGATGCCGAATCCAGGGCCTGCGCGCGACGCTGTTCCAGCAGCGTGGATTCCTCCGCCAGCAGGTCGATCACCGTCTGGCGAATGGGAAAGAGGACGCGTATGTCCTCCATGGCCTTGAATGCGCCTTCGCGATCGCCCGCCCTGAGCCGGTCCATCGCCCGCTCGCAAAGGGTCGCCCGGCTGTTCGCCATCGCTTCCAGGCCGCCCAGGCGCGTGAGTTGCTGCGGATTGTCGGACATCATCCGGCGCAGGTCGCCGATGAGACCGGGGACCAGCTTGCGGTTCGCGGCCAGCCGCTCTTCCAGTTGGGGGTCGGCCGGCGCGCCCGCCAGCAGGGTGTACGCCGCCGCCTCGCTGCCGCGCAGGATGGCGTCGACACGGTAGACGCCGGCCTTGATCTCGGCCGTATGCGTCACCCAGTCGCGGGTGGACAGGGCGGCATCCGCACTGGACCGATTGACCACGTATGGCAAGGCCACGATGACGAGCACCGCCGTGAGCAGACTCGCGATACGCCAGCGCGCCCCCATCCTTACGATCATGCTGTCGTGTTCCCCGCGACGAATCCTGCCCCTGAAGGACATGGATTATAGACGCTGGGTACTTCGATTCGCTGGTGACGCAAGGACACACCCTGGGGACGCGATAACGGGTGCGCCCCTTCCCGCCATGTGCCGTTCCGGCATCGGCGGGATAAGTGACGCACCCGTTGGATGAAAGGCGTGCTTAATGCCCAAAAAGCCGTGAAGGTTCCGTGAGCCCTGCCGAGGGTGGGCTCAGGGAGCCGCTCCGGTCATCGAGTAAGGCGCCGAGCCCGGCTGCTGGCCCCAGCCTTTTGCCGGCTCCGCCTGCATGGTGAAGTGCAGCGCGCCCCCGGCCACGATGTCCTCGTGACGGATGAAGGTGCGGTCCAGCGGCTTGCCGTTGAGCGTCACCCCGCCGATATAGGGATGCGCGGCGTCGAGCCGGTCGGCCGACACCGTGAACCGCTTGCCGCCGGGCAGGTTCAGCGTGGCCTTCTCCACGAACGGCCGCCCGATCACGTACTCGTTGCTGCCCGGGGCCACCGGATAGAAGCCCAGCGAGCTGAAGATGTACCAGGCGGACATCTGGCCCAGGTCGTCGTTGCCGACCAGGCCGGTGGGCGTCGGGCTGTACTGCGTCTTCATGATCTGGACCAGCCGCTCCTGCGTCTTCCAGGGTTGGCCCGCGTAGTCGTACAGGTAGGCCACCTGATGGCTGGGCTCGTTGCCATGCGCATACCAGCCGATCAGGCCGGTGATGTCCTCGACGTGGGCGAACGACTTGGGGTCCACCTTGGCATCGAATACCGAATCCAGCTTCTTGACGAAGGCATCCGTTCCGCCCAGGGCCGTGATCAGTCCGGCAACGTCCTGCGGCACGTACCAGGAATACTGCCACGCGTTGCCCTCGGTGTAATCGCTGCCATAGGCGGCCGACGACGGATCGAACGGTTCGCGGAAGGCGCCGTCGCTCTTGCGCGCACGAAGGAAGCCGGTACGCGTGTCGAAGCTGTTCTTCCAGTTGCCGGCACGCTTCATGAAGGTCGCGGCGACATCGTCCTTGCCCATCGCCTTGGCCATGCCGGCCAGCGACCAGTCGTCGAACGCGTACTCGACGGTCTTGGAGGCGGCCTCGGGCTGCCGGTCGATCGGCACGTAGCCGAGTTTCATGTAATCGTCCAGGCCGCCGTAGGGGCCGTACGTGGCACTGGCCACCATCGCCTCCAGCGCCTTGTCGGCATCGAACCCGCGGATACCTTTCACATAGGCATCGGCGATAACCGGCACGGCGTGGTAGCCGACCATGCACCAGGTTTCCATGCCCTGGTACGCCCAGATCGGCAGGATACCGAAGGGACTAGCCTCGCGCGCCGCGATCAGCGAATTGACGAACTGGCTGCTCATGTCGGGGCGCAGCAACGTCACCAGCGGCTGCTGTGCGCGGTACACGTCCCACAGCGACCATGTGGAATAGAACTCGAAACCCTTGGCGGTGTGCACCTGGTTGTCGGGCCCACGGTACTGCCCGTTGACGTCCATCGACAGGCTGGGGGAGATCATCGCGTGGTACAGCGCGGTGTAGAACATCCGTCGAGTGTCCACCGGGGCCTGCACGTCCACCGTCGACAACACCTTTTCCCAGGCCCCACGAGCCTCGGCGCGACGCGCGTCGAAGTCGAAGCCCTGGCCATCGGCGTCCAGGTTGGCCACCGCGTTGTCCTCGCTGACCGAGGACACGGCGACCTTCACCACCAGCGGCTTGCCCAGCTTGCCGAAATCGAACACGCCCTCCAGCGCACGACCGCTGATGCCGTCGGTGTCGTCGGCACGGTTGCCCGGCCCACTGAAGCCGCGGTAGGCGATCGCCTCCTCACGGTTCTTCAACGCACGGGAGGTCATCGGCTGGTTGAAACGCATGGCGAAATACAGCTGGCGGCCGGGCGCCCAGCCCCGCGTGGTGCGACCGCCGGTGACCGTACCGTCCGCACGCACGCGCAGCGACGACCAGAGTACCTTGCCGTCGTAATCGTAAATGCTGGGCCGCAGGTCCAGCAGCAGGTGCGCCGGCTTGCCCGCCGGAAAGGTGTAGCGGTGCCAGCCGACCCGCGCACCGGCCGTCAGTTCCGCACGTACGCCGTAGTCGGCCAGCGTAACGGCGTAGTACCCTGCCTCGGCGCGTTCGGTCGTATGGTCGAAACGCGAGCGATAGCCGCTGCCGGGCTTGTCGGGGGAGCCCGGGTCCAGCTTCACGTCACCGGCAACGGGCATGACGAGGACATCGCCCAGGTCGGAATGGCCGCTGCCGGAGAAATGCGTATGGGAGAAACCGAGGATGCTCGTGTCGCCGTACTGGTAACCGGCGGCCCATTTGTAGGCGTGCTTGACGTCCGGCATCGCCGTGTCGGGGGACAGCTGGATCATGCCGAAGGGCACCGTGGCGCCCGGAAAGGTATGACCGTCGCCGCCGGTGCCGATCATCGGATCGACCGCCGCAAAGGCGCTGGTCGGTCGGTCGGCGGCGGCGGCGGATGTCAGAATCGGCAGGGCAAGGCCCAGGGCGGCGGCGAGCAGGCCGCGACGCAGGCGGGCGGAGTTCGGCATGGATGGTTCCCCTCGGATGAACGCTTGACGAGCGGTCGCGATCGTTTGGATCGTGACAAACGGATCGAACGTAGCAAAGATAGCCGGCCCATGCATGTTGCAGTGCGTGATGCATCCCAGACCACACCGCGCGATGATCGCCCGGTTTAGATCGTTTGAAGGAGCCCTGAATGCCGAGGATCACCCCGCAACGCCGCAAGGTGACCCTCGCCGACATCGCGCTGGGATGCGATGTGTCGCGGGCCACGGTATCGCTGGTGCTGCGCGGCAGCCCCCTGGTCAACTCCGCGACACGCGCGCGCGTCGAGGCGGAACTCAAACGGCAAGGCTACGTCTATAACCGCGCGGCGGCCAACCTGCGCCGACGCACCTCCTCCAGCATCGGCCTGGTCATCAACGACCTGGGTAACCCGTTCTTCGCCGAGTTCGCGGCCGGTGCCGACGAGGCGCTGGCCAGCGCCGGCTACGTCACCCTGCTGGGCAATACCGGCGAATCGCCGGACCGCCAGCAGGCGGTGCTCAACTCCCTGATCGAACACGGCCCCGCCGGCATCATCCTCTCGCCGGCCGAAGGCAGCGAGGGCGAGCAGGTGCTGGCGGCGGTCGGCATGCACACGCCGCTGCTGGTGTTCAACCGCGAGCTGCCGGACGACGAAGGCGCCCATCGCTGGGACACCCTGGAGATGGACAACGAGCACGGCGCCCGGCTCGCCACGGAACACCTCATCGGCCTCGGCCACCGGCGCATCGCCTTCTTCGGCGGCCACCGCGATTCCAGCTCGGTGGCCCAGCGTCGCAAGGGCTATGCCGGCGCCATGCAGGACGCCGGCCTGCCGGTCGATCCCGCCTGGCTGGTAGAAAGCGCGCCCACACGCCTGGAAGCCGCCCGGCAGACCGGCGCGCTGTTCGCCCGCGACCCGGCACCTACCGCAGCCGTCTGCTACAACGACGCCGTGGCGCTGGGCCTGATCCTCGGCCTGACCAAGCGCGGCCGGCGCCCCGGCGACGATTTCGCCCTGACCGGCTTCGACGATGTGGCGGAGGCCTCGGTGTGCGTACCGCCCCTCACCACCGTCGCGGTCGATCCGCGCGGCCTGGGCCGACGCAGCGCCGAACTCATCCTCGAACGACTTCGCAACCCCGAGACGGACACCGCTTATACGATCGCGCCGGTACGGCTGGTCGTACGCGAAAGCAGTTGTCCGCCCTCTTCACCCTGACCCACTACCTGGAGCGCCCCATGGCCACCGGATCCACGCCATTGCCCACCTCGTCTTCGACGAGCACGGGCGACACCCGTTACACCTACTTCCCGCTCGCCCTCGGCGTGATGACCACGATCTTCTTCATGTGGGGCTTCCTGACCTGCCTGAACGACATCCTGATCCCGCACCTCAAGGGTGTGTTCGAGCTGAACTACTTCCAGGCGATGCTCATCCAGTTCACCTTCTTTGGCGCGTATTTCATCATGGGCCTGCCTGCGGGCAAGCTGGTGGCTGCGCTCGGCTACAAGAAGGGCATCGTTGCCGGCCTGATCATCGCGGGCATCGGCGCGGCGCTGTTCTGGCCCGCCGCCGGTATGCGCGTCTATCCCATCTTCCTCGGCGCGCTGTTCATCCTGGCCACCGGCATCACGGTGCTGCAGGTGGCGGCGAACCCGTACGTCGCGCTGCTGGGTCCCGAGAAGACGGCTTCCAGTCGCCTCACCCTCGCCCAGGCCCTCAACTCGTTCGGCACCTTCCTCGCTCCGTTCTTCGGTGGCGTGCTGATCCTGTCCAACGCCGTGAAGAGCAGCGACGACATCGCCAAGCTCAGCGCCGCCGAGCAGGTCACCTACCGCGCGACCGAAGCCAGCGCCGTGCAGGTGCCGTACATCGGCCTGGCCGTGGTGCTGGTGCTGATCGCGATCGGCGTGTATCTGTTCAACCTGCCCAAGCTGGAAGAAACCACCGAGAAGGCCGACGAAGGCCACCACTCGCTGATGGACGCGCTGAAGACCCCGCACGTGTTTTTTGGTGTGCTCGGTATCTTCTTCTACGTCGGTGGTGAAGTCTCGATCGGCAGCTTCATGATCAACTACCTGCAGCTGCCTGAGATCGGCAACATGACGGGCGAAGTCGCCGCGTCGCACGTCGCCTTCTACTGGGGTGGCGCGATGGTCGGCCGCTTCATCGGTTCGGCCCTGCTGGCCAAGTTCTCGCCGCGCGTCCTGCTGGCCGTGTTCGCCGCCATCAACGTGCTGCTCGTCATCACCACCATGATGACCACCGGCACCGTGGCCGTTTACAGCATCGTGGCCATCGGCCTGTTCAACTCGATCATGTTCCCGACGATCTTCTCGCTGGGTATCGAGCGCATGGGTCCGCTCACCAGCAACGCGTCGAGCCTGCTGATCATGGCCATCGTCGGCGGCGCGCTGATCCCGGTCATCCAGGGCGCGGTCGCCGACCACATCGGCCTGCAGCACGCCTTCTTCATCCCGCTCATCTGCTACGCGTACATCGTGTTCTACGGCCTGAGCGGCTCGAAGATCCGCAACGTCCCGGTCGCCGCCAAGGCCGGTTGACGCTCGTCACGACGGCCGGCGCCCGCCGGCCGTCGTGCTTCCCCTTCCCTGTCCCCAAGGACACGCGTACGCATGTCTTCCATCCTCTGCTTCGGCGAGGCGCTGATCGATTTCCACGCACAGCCCCAGGGCGGCGCCGGTCAGCCTCCCGCCTTCGTTCCGTTTGCCGGTGGCGCTCCCGCCAACGTCGCGGTCGCCTCCGCCCTGCTGGGCGCCAAAGCCCGTTTCGCCGGCATGCTCGCCCGTGACATGTTCGGCGACTTCCTGCTCAAGAGCCTGACCGACCTCGGCGTCGGCACCGACGATGTCGCGCGTACCGACGAGGCGCGCACCGCGCTGGCCTTCGTCGCGCACGACGACAAGGGCGACCGCAGCTTCAGCTTCTATCGTCCGCCCGCGGCCGACCTGCTGTTCCGTCCTGAGCACTTTCGCGCCCAGGCGTTCGACGATCTGTCGATCTTCCACGTCTGCTCCAACTCGCTCACCGAGGCCGCGATCGCCGCGACTACGGTCGAAGGCATGCGCCGCGCCCGCACGGCCGGTGCGCTGGTCAGCTTCGACATGAACCTGCGTCCGGCCCTGTGGCCGAAGGACGAGGCACCGTTGCCCCGTCTGTGGGAGACCCTGCACGAAGCGGACGTGATCAAGCTCAGTGCCGAAGAGTTCGCGTTCATCCACACCGACGCCGACACCGATGATGCCGTGCTTGCCCGGCTGTGGGAGGGCAAGGCCCGCCTGCTGCTGGTAACCGACGGTGGTGAACCGATGCGCTGGTTTACCCGCGCCGCAAGCGGCGAGCTGTCCGGCTATGCCGTCGAGGCCGTGGACACCACGGCTGCGGGCGATGCGTTCGTCGGTGGCCTGCTGTCGCGCCTGGACCACGAGGGCGTCACCCCGGCCAGCTTCGACGCGTTGATCGCCGATGAAGCCCGCCTGGTCGAGCTGATCCGTTTTGCCGCCGCCTGCGGTGCGATCACCGCGACCCGCAAGGGCTCGTTCACCGCCATTCCCGACCAGGCCGAAGTGAAGGCCTTCATGGAGAAGCACGCATGACGACTGTCCCCCGCCCCGATTTCCATTCCGTTGACGTCCTCCGCGACCATGTCGCGAAGACAATGGCCTTCTACAAGCCGAACGAGGTCGATCCGGCCGGCGGCTTCTTCCAGTACTTCAAGGACGACGGCTCGGTCTACGACCGCGGCCATCGCCACCTGGTGTCGAGCACGCGCTTCGTCTTCAACCATGCCATGGCCTACCTCGAGTTCAACAAGCCCGAGGACAAGGACCTGGTCATGCACGGCCTGACCTACCTGCGCAAGGTGCACCTCAACCCGGAGACCGGCGGTTACGCCTGGACGATCGCCGACGGCAAGCGCGACGACCAGATGAACCACTGCTACGGCCTGGCCTTCATGCTGCTGGCCTATTCCTGCGGCGTGAAGGTCGGCTTCGACGAGGCACGCGCGTGGCAGGGCGAGATCTGGGACCTGCTCGAGAAGCGCTACTTCGAGCCGGAGTACGGCCTGTACCGCGACGAGGCGGACAAGGACTGGAACTTCACCGGCTATCGCGGCCAGAACGCCAACATGCACATGACCGAGGCCATGATCGCCGCGTGGGAAGCCACGAAGGAGGATCGTTACCTCGATCGCGCGCTGCTGCTGGCCGAGAACATGACCCAGCGCCAGGCCGGGCTCACCCCGCAGAAGCTGGTGTGGGAGCACTACCACAGTGACTGGACGATCGACTGGGAATACAACCTCGACAACCCCAAGCACCTGTTCCGCCCCTGGGGTTTCCAGCCCGGCCACCAGACCGAGTGGGCGAAGCTGTTGATGATGCTCGATCGCTACACCAAGGGCACGCCGAAGCATGAGGACTGGCTGGTGCCCACCGCGAAGCACCTGTTCGACGAGGCCCTGGCCAAGGCCTGGGACAACGAGCACGGCGGCATCGCCTACGGTTTCTCGCCCGAGGGCGATGTCTGCGACGACGACAAGTATTTCTGGGTACAGGCGGAATCGCTGGGCGCTGCGCAGCTGCTGTTCGAAACCACGGGCGAGAAAAAGTACGACGAGGCCTACGAGAAGATCTGGGCCTACAGCTGGCAGCACTTCGTCGATCACACGTACGGCGCCTGGTATCGCATCCTCAAGCGCAACAACGAAAAATACGACGACGAAAAGAGCCCCGCCGGCAAGACGGACTACCACACCATGGGCGCCTGCTACGAAATCATGGCCTCCCTCCGCCGCATGCAAAAAACCGCGTAGGAGCGCACGACGTGCGCGATCCCTCAATGGCCCTACCGCGAGGGAAGCCGCAAATCATGTTCTGGCGGGCGGTTCCGTACCGCCCGCCAGAACGGCTCTAGGCCCTGGGCTCTAGACACCCCATCCCAAAGCCACCCGTCCAAGACAACCCATACCCGCCAGACCCGCGACGATAATCGCCGCACCGTATCACCCCGCCCGACGCCTGGTCGGCGCCTTACGTGAAGCCCCCTTCCGTGCCGGATTCTTCTTCGCGACCGTCTTCGCGGGCGCTGCCTTGGCGGGCGCTGCTTTGGCGGGAGCCGCTTTCTTCGCCCCGCCCTTCGCCGCTGCTTTCTTCGTGGCAGGCTTGCCGTTGGCGGCTTTCTTCACCGGCATCTTCTCGGTTGGCGTCGTCTTCGCCGGTGTGCGCGTCTTCGCGCCCAGGCTCTTCTTCAGCAGCGCCATGAAGTCCACCACATTGGTGGTGGCGTTCTCCGGCGTATGGTCGTCATCGTCGTCCACGGTCGTCCTGACGCCCTTGCTCTTGAGCCGCTTCTCGATGGCGCCACGCAGCTTGTCGCGGAACTCGTCGCGATAATCGCCGGGCGACCAATCCGCCGCCATGGACTGGATGAGGTCGGCAGCCATCTCGATTTCACGGGGCGAAATGCGGTAGGCCGTTACGGCCTTGTCCGGCAAGTCGTAATCGCTCAGGTCCACGATCTCGGACTGGTAGCGCAGGATATTCAGCACCAGGCCGTCGCCCTGCGGCATCACCGCGGCCAGGTATTCCTTGGTACGGATGACCACACGCGCGATCCCGATCTTGCCGGTCTTCTTCAGGGTTTCGCGCAGCAGTACGTAACCCTTCTCGGCCTTCTTCGCCGGCAACAGGATGTAGGGCTTCTCGAAATACGACGGCGCGATGGAACCGGCATCGACAAAGGCGTCGATCTCTACCGTTTCGTGGGCATCGCTGGCGGCGTTCTTGATGTCCTCTTCCTCGAGGACCACGTAGCTGCCTTTCTGGTACTCGAACGCCTTGACGATGTCCTTCCAGGGGACTTCCTCGCCGGTCTCGGCATTGACCCGCTCGTAGCGCACCGGCGTATTGCTGCGCTGGTCGAGCATGCGGAAATGCAGGTCGTTGCGACGTTCGCCCGACATGAGTCGGATCGGCACGTTGAGCAGGCCGAACGATAACGTACCGGTCCAGATGGGGCGTGCCATACAGGCGATCCTCGGGCGGCGGATGAGCGCCGAGGATCGCCCCGATGGCGTGCAGGTAACGCCAACGCCTAGTTCGCGTCGTCGATCACGGGCAACTCGATCGCGCTGGCCTTGCCCGGCGCATGCCATACCTGCTGCGTGGCCTTGCGGTAATCGGCAGGCCTGGCGAAGAAGATATTCGGCACGAAGGTCTGCGGGTTGCGATCGTAGAGAGGGAACCACGACGATTGCACCTGGACCATGACCCGATGTCCGGGCAGGAAGGTGTGATCCACAGTAGGCAGGCCGAAGCGGTAGGGCAGCGGCGTGTCGGGCGTGAGCGGTTTAGCCTCGGTGAATCCCTCGCGGTAGCGGCCACGCAGGATGTCCATCGACACTGCCAGTTCGTACCCGCCCATCGTGGGGTTGGAGGCGTTGGTCTCCGGATAGACATCGATCAGCTTCACCACCCAATCGCTGTCTGTGCCGCTGGTGGAGGCGTAAAGGTCGACCTGGGGTGCGCCTGCCACCCGCAAGGGTGCGGTGAGCGGCTCGGTCATGTAGGTCAGGACATCCGGGCGACCGTCGACGAAACGCTGGTCCTGGACCAACCATGTCGTCCACGACTGACGATCGGCAAAATGGACCGGGCGCGGTACGTAGGGCACCGGCTTGGCCGGGTCGGACACATAGGTGTCATAACCCGGCGCAGCGGCCGTCGGCGCCGAAAATGACAACTTGCCATTGGCATTGAAGTACAACGGCCGGGTCTTTTTCCCCTGCGGCCAGGACGAAAAGCGATCCCAGTGGTTCTCGCCGGTGTTGTAGATCAGCACAGGCGGCGTCTTCGCCTTCGGCGCGCCGTCCAGCAGGTACTGGTTGAAGAACGGCAACAAGACATCGCGCCGGAACTGCAACGCGGTGTCGCCGTCCCACGCCAGCGCGCCCAGCGAGGCACCGTTGTAGTTGACCTGGCTGTGGCGCCACGGTCCCATGACCAGGTAATTCATGTTGTTGGCGCGGTCCTTGGGTTCGACCGCCTCATAGCTGTGGATCGCCCCCCACATGTCCTCCTGGTCCCACAGGCCCTGTATCCACATCACCGGGACTTTCAACGGCTGCCGCGCCATTTCCTTGTCGAGTGCCTGGCCCTGCCAGTACGCGTCGTAGGCCGGATGCTCGCTCAGCTTGTGCCAGTAGGGCAGTGCGTCGAGGCCCGCGGCACGGGCGTAATCGCCTGCGGAGCCTGCCTGCAGGAAGTTGGTGTAGTCGTCGTAACCGGCCCGGCTGATGGCCTCGCCCTTGGCACGCCTGGCGTTCTGGCCGGCGATGTAATCGAAGTTGGTCTGCCGGAACGCGCCGTAATGGAACCAGTCGTCGCCCATCCAGCCATCCACCATGGGGCTTTCGGGTGCGGCCACCTTCAGCGCCGGATGCGGGTTGACCAGCGCCATGACGACGGTGAAACCCTCATAGGACGAACCGATCATGCCGACCTTGCCGTTCGACTCGGGCAGGTTCTTCGTCAGCCAGTCGATGGTGTCGTAGGCATCGGTGGAGTGATCCACCGCCGATGTGTTGAGCGGGCCGTGCAGCGGGCGGGTCATGACGTAGTCGCCCTCGGACCCGTACTTGCCGCGGATATCCTGGAAGACGCGGATGTAGCCGGCATCGACGAATACCTCGTCACCCTGCGGCAGCACGTCGCGCATCGTCGTGGCATCGGCCCGGCTGGTCCGGCCATCGGCGTCGTAAGGCGTGCGTGTCAGCAGGATGGGGGCATGGTGGGCGTTTCGGGGAATCACGATCACCGTATGCAGCTTGACCCCGTCGCGCATGGGGATCTCGACCACACGCTTGATGAAGTCGTCGGCGGCGGTGGGACCGGCAAAGCTCGCCGGGATATCCGGCGTCATCGGTGCGGTCTGGGCATGGGCCAGGCCGGCGGTCACGGAGAACGAGAGCGCCAGCAGGCGCGGCAGGAGCGAGCGGGATGTCATGGCAACGGAGTCCTAGGGCAGCAGGCAACCGCCCTAGCGTGCCGCATTCGTGGCGGGGCGGCCACGCCCGAAGGGGCGAGCACGACGATCGTGCAAAAAAAAGCCGCTCCGAAGAGCGGCGTTTTTCTCATCAGGCCCCGAAGGACCCCGACGATGGACGAACTTACTGGGCCGGAGCGGTCGAAGCCGGAGCCGGGGCAGTAGCCGTGGCAGCCGGTGCGGTGGTGGCGGCAGCCGGGGCATCGGCCGGCATCGAAGCCGGAGCGGCAGCCGGTGCGGTGGCGGCAGCAGCCGGGGCGTCGGCGGGGGCGGCGTTGTCTTCCGACTTGTTGCAGCCCGACAGGGCGGCGACGGCGACGAATGCCAGGGCGGCGATGGAAATGACCTTCATGATTCTTTGCTCCTCAATGTGTAATACATAAACGGGTACGTCGTGGAAATCCTGCCCGGAAGGCAGCATGCCCCAGAGTAGCCGCGTCGGCAGGCGGTTGGAACTCGCATCCTCGATAAAACCGTCCGAAGATAGGCTCTCCTAGGATGCAACGACAATAATGAAGCGTGGATGTCCGGCGGCGCAGCGCTAGACGTGCTCGCAGACATTTTCAGAATAATCGCGTTCCCCCCTCGGAAGCCAGTCCCTATTCTGTCAGCTGGAAGTTGCCATCGGCGCCCTGCCGATGACCAGACAAGGAGAAAGGCCTCGTGAGCACCCCCCAACCCTCCCGCATCTCGCGGCGCACGCCGCAACGCCGGCGTTACCTCGCCGCCATGGTCGGTGCCGTCCTGGCGCCGGTCGCCGGTGCGGCACCGCCACCCTGGATCGTCGACGGTGGCATCCTCGACATCCCCGGCGAAGCCTTCGAAACCCGCGGCGAGTCGGAATCCGTGCTCCTGATCAGAGGCGGTGGTGGCGCCACGGCGCGCAGGGCAATCCTCGAAACCTACGGCGACTCCGCCAGCGCCGTCGAGGTACGCGGCGCGGGCAGCACGTTCGAGATGGCCGGCGGCACCCTGGAAACCCACGGCGGCGGCTCCGCGGCCCTCTGGGTCCAGGGTACCCGACGCGCGAATGTCGCACTGCGCGATGTCGCCCTCGTGACAGAGGCCGGCGTCGCGCGCGGCGCCTACTTCAACCAGGACGGCGCCGACGGGCAGTTCATCCGTGGCAGCGTCACGACCACCGGCAATACGTCCATCGGTGTGCTCGCGGAAAACGGCGGCAGTTTCTCGCTGGCGGGCACGCAGGTTCTCACGACGGGGAAAACCTCGCACGGGGCCGAAGCCACGGGTGCCGACTCGTCGCTGCGCGCCAGCAAGGGTGCCACCATCACGACCCAGGGCGAGGGCGCGGCAGGCGTCAACATCGGCGCCCAGGCAGTGGCAACGATCGCTGACAGCACCATCCTTACCCACGGAGCCTATGCGCCGGCACTGGCCGGGCAGGAGCAGAGCGGCACGGTCACCGTGCTCGACACCTCACTCACCACGACCGGCGACAACGCGCGCGGCGTCACCACGGCAGACGGCGCCAACATGCGCCTGGAAAGCACGCGGATCGACACCGCGGGCGCCGGCGCGACCGGCGTGGACGATCGCGCCTCGTCGGTCGTGCTGATCGACGGCGAGGTATCCACGCGCGGCGACCGGGCGTACGCAGTCAACGCCCGGGGCGGCGAGTACGCCGGCCGCAACCCCCTCGTCTCGCTCACCGGCACGGCGCTCAAGACGGCCGGCATTTCCGCGCACGCCGTGCAGGCCCTGGGCGGAGGCGAAGTCCGCCTGATCGAAGCCACGGTGACCACCACCGGCGCAACCGCACACGGCATTGCGACCAGTCAGGGCACCGTCCGCGCGGACGATACACAGGTCATGACGCACGGTGCCGGCGCGTATGGCGCCGTCTTGCTGGGCGGCGGCAACCTGTATGTCGACGGGGGCAGCATCGGCAGCGAGCACACGGCGGTGCTCCGCCTTCGCGATCCCGGCACCGTACGCTTCGCCCATGGAGCACGCCTCGACGGTGCCGAACATGGCCTGATCGATGTCGATCCGGCGTCCTCGCTTCCGTTCACCGTGGTCCTGGACGAAAACGCGCAAGCCTCTGGCGATATTCGCACCGCAAGCCCATCCACTTCGCCTTCCGCGCAGGCCAGCGGACTGTCCCTGGCCATCAGCCGTCGTGCCTCCTGGACCGGCGCTACCACCATCGTCCGCGACGTCACGCTCGACAGCGGTGGCACGTGGAACGTCACGGCCGACAGCGAGATCGCCAACCTGCACCACCAGGAAGGCACGCTGGCTTTCGCTCCCGCTGCCGCGGGCACGTTTCTCCACCTGACGATCCGGGGCGACTACCACGGACAGGACGGCCTTTTCGTCATGCGCGCGCGCCTGGGCGACGATGGCTCACCCGCCGATCTCATCCATGTGCGGGGCAACGCCTCCGGCTCCGGGCGCATTGCGGTCACCTCTCTTGGCGGTACCGGTGCGGAGACCGTGGACGGTATTCCGCTGATCCGCATCGATGGTCGCTCCGATGCGGTCTTTCGACTGGACGGCCGCGCTGTCGCCAGTGCCTACGAGTATTTCCTGCACAAGGGTTCGGCTCGCGCACCCGGCGACGGCAACTGGTACCTGCGCTCGTCTCGCGAGCCCGACCCCATCGTCGATCCGGCGATCGAGCCCCCCGTCACGACGACACCGGAAAACCCTGACATCGATCTACCGGCGGACGTGCTTCCACCGCTACCGCTGCCGCAGACACCGCGCGTCCTGCGTCCGGAGGTTGGCACCTATCGCGCCAACCAGACTGCCGCGCTGGACATGTTCCAGGGTGGGATCGGCGGTGGCCAGGACGACGAGCACGACGATGCCCGAAAAAGTGTCTGGGTGCGCTTCGATCGCCGACACACGGCGTTCGACATCGGCCACCAACTCACGTCGACCAGCGGATCGAGCGAACTCACCCTCGGCGCCGACCTTCTCCGCGGCGCCTCGGATGCCGAGGGTTACGCCGGCGTCATGGCATCGACGGGCCGCGCCGACACAGGCGCCCGGTCCCGTGTCACGGGTTACGCCGCCAAAGGCCGCGTCCGCGGTTCGGCAGGGGGGCTGTACGCGGGTATCCGCACCGACAACGGCATCTACGTCCGCGGGTGGACCCAATACGCCCACCTCAGTCAGCGCGTGGAGGGCAGCGCGTTGCGCATGGAGCGTTACGGCAGCGGCAACCTCAGTGCCAGCATCGAAGCAGGCCGACGCTGGCGCCGCGCGCTCAATCCCGATACCGATGTCTACCTCGAGCCGCAGGCGCAAGTCACGGCCATGCGCCTGAGCGGTGGCGCGCATCGCGAGGCCAACGGCACGCAGGTGGCTTCGCTACACGGTAGCGGGGCCACCGCACGCCTGGGTCTTCGTGGTGCGGCGCGCTGGCACACGCCGTCCGGACACACGGCGTCGCCTTACTTCACGGCCAGCTGGCTGCGTCGCCTGGGCCACCTGGATGCCACCCGCTTCGACGACGACGCGTTTTCCGCCGGCGTGCCACGCAATGCATACGCCATAAAACTGGGGCTCACCTTCCTCCGTGCCACGCACTGGCGGATGTGGACCGATGTCGAAACGCGCTTCGGTGCCAACGGCTACCGCCGCGTGACGGGCAGCCTGGGTATCCGACGGGTCTGGTGAATCATGTTTCCGGATCGCCGCAAGGCGATCCGGAGCATCAGGTTGCCTCAGCCCACAACGTCATCACCCCACGACTTCGGGGGACACCGCCACGGAACGCTTCGCGGTAACGGTGCTGCCGATGGACGCCAGCACGATGCAGCCGATGGCCAGCCACTGCGACAGCGCGAGTATCTCGCCGAGCAGCAGCATCGCCAGCAAGGAGGCCACGGCAGGCTCCAGGCTGACCATGATGCCGAAGGTCTCACTCGGCAATCGTTTTAACGCCATCATCTCCAATGACATGGGAATGGCGCTCGATATCACCGCCACGCCCAGGCCCGCGACCAGCACGCCCGGCTCGAACAATGCCGCACCGGCATGCATCACGCCAAACGGCACGACGACGAGGCTCGCCGCCACCAGTCCGAGCGACACGGAATGGCCGGCGTGCAGGTGCCCGGCCTGTTTACCGAA
Source organism: Luteibacter sp. 9135 (assembly GCF_000745005.1). Lineage (NCBI taxonomy): Bacteria > Pseudomonadati > Pseudomonadota > Gammaproteobacteria > Lysobacterales > Rhodanobacteraceae > Luteibacter > Luteibacter sp. 9135. Next base: position 381,939 of record NZ_JQNB01000001.1, read on the forward strand.
GACGATATACAGGCCCCAGCAAACCGCCGCACCCAGGGCGAACATCACGCCGGTCGTATCGACGGTACCCCGCCCGCCCAGCGGCAGCAGCATGGCAAGCCCGACCACGGCGCAGGCAAGCCAGACAAAATCCACCGCACGGCGCGAACCGATCATGGCGACCGCCAGCGGCCCGCTGAATTCGATGGCGACGGCCACACCAAAGGGAATGGTCTTCAGGGCCATGTAGAACAACAGGTTCATGACACCGAGCGTCAGGCCATAACGGACCACGAAGCCCGCATCGCGCCGGTTCAGCGGCCATCGCCAGGGTCGCCACACCACCAGGAGTACCAACGCTGAGAAACCCACCCGCAGGGCCGAAGTGCCTTCGGCGCCGATGAGCGGAAACAGCGTCTTCGCAAACGACGTACCGATGCACAACGACGTGACCGAGCCGAGCACGGCAAGGGCCGGCAGCCAGAGAGGGACGGGGCGGGAATTCATGCCGCCACTTTAACGAGATGGGAGCACGCATGCCATCGATCGTTTGGCCGTCCATCGGGGAGGCAGCTGGAGAAACCCGACCCGCAGGTTTTATAGTTCGCGGTCGCACGGAGATTTTCGCATGACCGCCCTTCCCGACTTCCGCCTGGAAACCTATTTTTCGCGCTGGGAATTCCGTGCGCGCTATAACCTGGCCGCATCGGACGCACAGAGCATGACGTTGTCGGCCTTGCTGGAACTTGCCGAGCCAGCGGATCGCTTCGCCTTCGAATCGCTTTCGCTCGGCTACACCCAAACCTACGGCGAACCCGCGCTGCGCGATGCCATCGCCGCCACCTACGAGCAGCGTCAGGCGGCCGATGTGCTCTGTTTCGCGGGTGCCGAGGAAGGAGTCTATGTAGCCATGCGCGTGCTGCTGGAACCGGGCGACCATGCCATCGTTGTCACGCCCAACTATCAGTCTGCGGAAACCGTACCTGCCGCGATTTGCGCAGTTACCGGCATCGCCCTCGATCCCGACGACGACTGGTCGCTGGACATCGACGCCGTTGCAGCAGCAATCCGGCCGAATACGCGGCTTGTGTCGATCAACTTTCCACACAACCCGACCGGCAAGATCCTCGAGCGCGAGCGCTTCGACGCCCTGGTCGCGCTCTGCCGCCGACATGGCATCTGGCTGTTCAGCGACGAGGTCTACCGGGGGCTGGGCGCCAGTGGCAGCATGCACCTGCCACATGCCGCCGACGTGTACGAACGTGGCGTCTCGCTCGGCGTGATGTCGAAAGCCTATGGTCTTCCAGGACTGCGCATCGGCTGGATCGCCTGTGCCGACCGTTCCCTGCTACAGCGCATGGAGCGTTACAAGCACTACACGTCGATCTGCAATGCGGGCCCGTCGGAACACCTCGCACTCATCGCCCTCAAGGCCGGCAACATCATCCTCGAACGCCAGCGTCGTCTCCTGGACGCGAACCTGGCCTTGCTCGACGCGTTCTTCGCCACGTGGCGAGATCGCTTCGCGTGGTATCGACCGGACGGAGGCTGCATCGCCTATCCACGCTATCTCGGCTCGGAGGGGGTGGATGCATTTGCGGCATCGCTGGTCGAAGAAGCCGGCGTCCTGCTGCTGCCGGCAACCCACTACCGGTCGACCTTGACGCCCACGCCGACGGATCGCTTCCGCATCGGGTTCGGTCGCACCGATCTCGCGGAGGGCCTTGACGTGCTATCTGGTTACGTGAGCCGCATGTAGCCCGTGTGCGGTGTCCCAGGCTCACGCTGGACACGTGACGAAGCAGGCACCCCAAATAAAACGGGCGCCCCTGCACAAGGGCGCCCGTGACACACTCGGAACGGGACAGTGAGGCTTAGAACGGGATATCGTCGTCGTCGAAGCCTTCGTTGACCGGGGGTGCCGAGCGCTGCGGAGGCGCATTGCCCCCGCGCGGCTGACCGTAGTCGTCGCCACCGCCACGTTGCTGACCACCGCCGCCACCGCCGTAGTTGCCGCCGCCACGCTGCTGGCCACCACCGCCGCCACCTGCAGCGGCACCGCCACCACCGCCGAAGTTGCCGCGCGACGGCTGGCGCGCGCCACCGCCCTGCCCGCCAGCAAAGCTACCGCCACCGCCACCGCCACCGCCACCTTCGCCACCGCCCTGACCACCGAGCATCTGCATCTCGTTTGCGATGATGTCGGTCGAGTAGCGCTCGATACCGTCCTTGTCGGTGTACTTGTCGGTGCGCAGCGAGCCCTCGATGTAGACCTGACGGCCCTTCTTGAGGTATTCGCCGGCGATCTCGGCGAGCTTGCCGAACAGCTTCACGCGGTGCCACTCGGTCCGCTCCTGCTTCTCACCGCTCTGCTTGTCGGTCCAGGCCTCCGAGGTGGCCAGGCGCAGGCTGGTGATCGCCGTGCCGCTGCCGGTGTAACGGGTCTCGGGGTCCGCGCCGAGGTTGCCGACGATAATGACCTTGTTTATGCCGCGTGCCATGGATTTCCCTCGTAATTCGTATCGTAGGACGACCGGGTAGTTTGGGCGATGGCCGCCATGACCGCAAACGCTGGATTGCGGGCCTCCGCCGGGCCGTTGTGTGGTCCCAGTCTCATTCCCATCTGATCTGGACCACGGCCGAGGCGCCGGCGGCACCCGCCTGCAGCGGGCCAACGCGCACATAGCGGGCCTCGAAGGCCAGCCTGGCCTCTCCTTGGCCCCAGTCGAACCCCACCGCCGTCTTGCCATCGGGCAGGACGGCCTCGCCCGTGCCGGTGCGCAGCTCGATGGCGACGCCGCCCGCCCCGCCGGCGACGGCGAGGAATCGTGCGTCGGGTGCATAGGACGGAGCCCGTACGGTGACCGTGGCCCGAGAGGCCCCGATGCAGTCCACCGCGATGAAAGAGCCGCCTCGCCAGGCACTTGTCGCCCCGGGTTGGGCCAGATCGGCCATCGTCACACTGCCCAGGTCGATCCGGAGCCGGGCGTTAGAGAGGACGCAGGACGGGGTCACGGCACCCGTGACCTCGAAATCCAGCGTGTCGTCAGCGCACAGGGTCGGCGAGACCAGCGCCGCCGCCAAAGCAAGTGTCAGACGGCGACGATGGCCGGACATCGTGTCGATGTTCCCCGCCGTCATTGGCAATCTCCTTCGTGCTGTTCGAGCGTGCCCTGCTGTCGGACGGACTTCATCCTCAGGACGCAGCCACCGGCGCCCACGCCGGACCAGCGGACGGTGATGGGCGAGGGGCTTTCATCCCAGCGGACCAGCGCCCTGCCACCCTGCCCGACGAAGCCCATCGAGCGGCCCTGGCTATCGATCACCTCGGCGCCGAACGGCAGCGGCATGCCATCGCGCATACGCCCGGCGATCAGGACCGTGGCATGGGCTTCCGTGTCGAACGGCAACAGGACAACTGCCCCGGCCGTGGGGACGACCCGCGCCTGCGTGGCGGCGAATGTGATGCCCAGAGGGAGACCTGTCGGGTCGATGTCGACGTGGTTCCAGCGGTAGGGGGCAAGGTCGGGAAGCACGGCATAGCCACGGCGATCGATTTGGCCGAGCGACGATGTGGTTAGCCGTGCCCCCGTGGCATGCCGCGCACGGACCAGCCCCATCGCCTCGCTCAGGTGAGGAGCGAGCGTCACGCCTCCCGCATGGATGATGGCTGCGCCCGAGGCGGACAGCGACGCGGACGATGCACCGGTCGACCGGCTGATGGCGAAGCCGATGTCCCCGCCGCCCGACGCGCGTGATGTCGAGACATCGAAGCGCCCGCCCGGAGCACGACCGGTAGCCATCGACGCGGCGTAGGCCCATCCACGAGGTTCCTGGGTAGCTCCCGTTACGCCGGCCTGCCACTCACCGCCCCGTTCGTCGGGACGCCAGGCGAATCTTGCCTGGGTAAGGCCAGCGCGCCCTCCCAATGGCACCGATACGGAGACCTGGCCTTCCGTGGCACCCGAGGGTCCGCCGCCCAAGGCGCCCCGGCGATAACGCCGGCGGAACGACAGGTCGAGGGCCACGGAGGCCCACAGGCGACTCCATGTCAACGTGAGGTCCGAGACGGAAGCGTCGCCCGATCGTGAGAGATGCGACAGGCCGACGCCTAGAGCACTGCCGTTTGCCCCGAGCGACCGTTGATAGAGCGTGTCGACGCGCTGCTCCCTCGCCCGTCGCAAACGGGACATCCGCGCTACGGGCCGTATAGGCACGCCACGATGCGGACCGCCGTGCGTGCTGCCCTGCGTGACGCCGACAGAGAGCAGGCTGTCGTCACGCCAGCGTACGCCGTAGCGACCGCGCCAGCGGGATTCGCCGGGACGACCTCGGCGGCGGCTGGCGTGCGTGCCGTCCAGAGAGAAACCGCCGTGGCGTGTATCGATGGCCGCACCTGCAGCCAGCCAGCGGCTGTCGCGCACGCGGCGATGACCCGCGTACAGCGTTACACCGTGCGAAAGGCCCTGCCGCCAGAGCGCCTGGACCAATGGCGCGTCACGTCGACCTGCCAATGGCGAACGGCCGACGGCTACCGCGAAACGATGCTCGCTTTCGGACAGCAGTTCCGGCATGGGCGAATAGGGCACACGCATCTGACGTCGGCCACCCCGCTCCTCCTCGATGTCGACGACCAGGTCGCCACCCTGCGCGGACGCGGGAAGATCGTCGAGTACGAAGGGACCCGCGGGCACGGATAACTCCCTCAGGAGCGCCCCTCCCTGGGAAATGCGTATGCGCGCGCGACTGGAGGCGACGCCACGTACCACGGGCGTGTAGCCGATGCTGCCGCGCGGGCTCATCCGGGCATCGCTGGCCAGTTGGATGCCTCGACCCCGAAGTGGATCGAATAGATCACCGGCAAGCGAGAGATCGCCTACGCGCCACGACGCATCCATCGCTTCAAAAGGATGCTGGAGGAACGTCTGCGTTGAGCGATAGCGTCGACCGGTCATCGCACCCGAGTGCCGTAACCGCCATGGCCCGACGTTGAGCCCCGCATCGCCGGCCAGGAACATCGAGCGCCGGTGCCTTCCCCGTGACGACGCGTCCTGCATGTTGAGACGCCAGCCCAGTAACCCGGCCGCGATACCCTGACCCCACTGATGGCGCGGTGGGACGCCACGCCGCCGACGCACCAGCAGGGCCTGCGGAATCTCGACGTCGAGGCGCTGCTCGGCAACGTCCAGATGGGTACGCGCGCCCGGGATGCGATGGCCCAGCGGCGCGCAGGGATCGTCGTCGCCCGGAATACTCGTTGCCGCCAGACCGGCACGCTCCAGTTCGGCACGCCCCAGACAAGGAACGGCATCGCTTCCTGGTGCACGCTCGACGAAGCGCATGGAGCGACGTGCCTGCCACTCGTCGTTCAACCATAGATCGACGTCGTAGACGCCGGGAAGCACGGCGTTACCATGCCGAAATCGCGAAAGATCGACCGTCATCGCCGAACCGCCCGGCAGAAAGCTGGCATCGAAGTCGACCGCCTTATCATCCTGGGCGTGGGCCCATCGCGCCAGCATGGCAAGCATGCCCGCCACCAGGCGGATGACATGCCACGGTTGCCGTCGTCGCGCCATGGGATGCCGTTCCTGTTCATGGCGTCGCGTCGGCCTGCCCAGGGACAAGGGCACCGAAGTCGTTGATCGACGCATAGGACACGCGTGCGTGGTGCCCGGCCGTCGCGGTGTCCGGCAAAGCAAACCGCGTTGTCGCACCGGGTTCGACCATGCCACCGCCCAGCGACCAGGACCCGACCTTCGCGTCGTCGGCGAGCAGCGACACGTCGTTAAATGAAACGACATAGGGCGAGGCGTTGTGCACCTGCACCGCAGGGCGACCTGCCTCACGCACCAGCGACCATTGCAGTTTTTCCGTCGCACGCACGACAGGCAGGACGAGGTCGCCCGGCCGGTGGAAGAGTTTCAGCCGGTGGCGGAAAGCGAACTGCAGAAGGTTCTGGTCGGTAGCGCCCTCGGCTCTCGGTGGGATTTCCAGGACATTGAGCCAGTAAAGCTTCTCGTGGTCCGTAGGGAGCGTATCGCCGGCGTGCACGATACGCAGCGTATGACCCTGGCCCGGATCGATACGAAACACGGGCGGCGTCATGACGAATGGGCTCCTTGCACTCTGCGGCGTCGACGCTTCGTCGCCGTCGTCGATCCACGCCTGCACCAGCGCCGCTTCTTCACCCTTGTTCTGGATACGGACGGCCACATCGCGCTGTTGAGCGGGGAAGACGATGCGCGTGCCGCTGATGACCACGGCAGCATCCAGACCGGGCGAGAACAGGCTGGCGGCGACAATCAATGGAATAAGACGCATGGGAACTCCTGTAAGCAGGGTCGGCGACATCAGTCGTAGACGATCTGGAAGCCGACACTCGAGTTGGCCGTGCCCGCCGTGGCACCGCCGAGACTGATGTAACGGGCGATAAGAGGAATGGACGCCTTGTGCTCCTTGATCTCCACGCTCGGGGAATCCTGCGTGTAGAGGTTGATCGACTTGCCCGTGCTGTCGGCGATATCGACTTGCACATTGGATGCCGCATCCGCCGCCGGCTCCACATTGAGATGGCCGCTGACGGGATCGAGCAAGGGGCTGGCCGGATCGAACCGCACCTTGGCCTTCAGGCCATCCACGCATTCGTCGTTGCCGCCCACCAGAATGACGAAGCCGCGATCGCCCGCGGTCTGGTTGACTGTGGCGAGGCTTGCCGCACTGATGCGGTCGAGGGCCACGACCTTCCTGGCCGCTCCCGTGCCGGGCATGACGTTTTCCACCTTGCAGGTGGTGGCTTCGATGCGTCCGGTGATCTGGAGGGTGCCGTCGTTTTGCGCCAGCGCGGGCAGGGACGCGACGAGCGCGAACGATACGACGAACATCGAAGAAGCGGGTTTCCTGTACATGGACGGCAACCTCTTGGAAGGAGAGAAGGGTGCGCGGCATGACGAACGAAATACGACGCGCAGGCCAAGTCTGACCGCACGTTCCTGCGTGAATCGATATGGCTATTCTGAAAAGGGGATGACAGCCGAAGACCGTAAAGCGTCAGACGGACTCGTCTGCCGCCACGCCCGGCGTACCCGCGATGCGCCGCGTCCCGTACACCACGAGCGGCAACCAGAGCAGGGCGAACGCCGCCGCGCCACCGAACACGCCATAAAGGCCGAGCCTGCCGAGTGCCAGCCCACCCAGCGCGCCGCCGACGAACGCGCCGAAGAATTGCGACGTGGAGTACGCGCCCATGGCCGCACCCCGCAGCGCGGCGGGTGCCAGGCGCGACACCAGGCTGGGCATGGCGGCTTCGAGCAGGTTGAAGGCGGCGAAGAAGAACGTAGCCGCCACGCCAAGGACGACCAGGTGGTTGCCGCCCCACGCCATGCCAGCCAGGGACAGGCCGAGTACGAAGACGCAGCCGACGATCACACGGGTCGCGCGCTCGATGTCACGCATCCGCGGCAGCAGCGCTCCCATGGCCACCGCGGCCAGGGTCAACACGGGCAGGTAGAGCATCCAGTGATGCGCCACGGGCAGGTGCAGCACGTCGGTGAGCAGCAGGGGCAGACCGACGAAGGACGCCGTCAGCAACGCATGCAGGAAGAAGACGGATCCGTTCAGGACGAGCATGCGCGTGTCCACGAACATCGATGCCAACGTGCGCCAGGTCACCGTCATCGGCAACGCCTGACACGCCGGCGTGGGCACCTGCCAGCAGAGCATGACGATGGCAGCGACCGCCAGGAGCGAGGTCAAACCGAACAGCCCCGGAAGACCGGCGATCGCCTCGAGCGGTGGTCCGAGAACGAGCGCGAGCAGGAAGGACATGCCGATGCTCACCCCGATGATGCCCATCACTTTGCCGCGATTGGCCTCGCAGGTGAGGTCGGCGGCCAGTGCCGTCCCGGCGCCAGCGACGGCCCCCATGCCCTGCAGGGCTCGCCCGAGCACGATGCCGGTCAACGTATGCGAAAGCGCGGCGACGACCCCGCCCACCGCGAAGACCACCAGACCCAGCGTAATGGCCGGCTTGCGACCGATCCGGTCTGACAGCAGACCCAGGGGAATCTGCAGGCACATCTGCCCGATGCCGTAAACGCCAAGGGCGAGCCCGATCAGCAAAGGCGTGGCACCCGGCAGGGCCCGCGCATACACGGAAAACACCGGCAGGATCAGGAAAAGCCCGAACAGGCGAAGGCTGATGACGCCCGCCAGCGTCAGCGCGCTACGCCGCTCCAGGGAACTGAGTTTGCTCACCGACAGGGTCCGGGCGAATCACCCGCGAGGGGCGTCGACCGACGATTATACGGGCCCCATCCGAATCCACGGCGAAACCACGTAGCAGACCCTATACTGTGGGCTGATTTGCCGCACGCGACCCGATAGATGGACTCCATAGCATCCCGCTCGACCTCCCTCGACTTCGCCGACGTCCGTGCGCTGGCCGCCGACGACATGAGGTACGTCGACACGTTGATCCGCCAGCGGCTGTCCTCGGATGTGGTCCTGATCAATGCGATTGCGGACCACATCATTGCCGGCGGCGGCAAACGGCTCAGGCCGATGCTGCACGTTCTTGCGGCCCGTGCGGCGGGTTATGCGGGCGAGCAACACGCCAAGCTGGCGGCCATCGTCGAATTCATCCATACCTCCACGCTGCTGCACGACGACGTCGTCGACGAGTCGGACATGCGACGCGGACGCAAGACGGCCAATGCGTTGTGGGGCAATGCCGCCAGTGTCCTGGTAGGCGATTTCCTCTACTCGCGCTCGTTCCAGTTGATGGTCGAGCTCGACGACATGCGGATCATGCGCATTCTGGCCGACACCACCAACACCATCGCCGAGGGCGAGGTGCTGCAGCTGCTCAACATCGGCAATGCAGACGTGGACGAAACCGCCTACCTCGCCGTCATCGAACGGAAGACCGCCGTGCTGTTCGCCGCCGCGACCGAACTCGGCGGCGTGCTGGGTGGCTTGCCCGAGGCGCAGGTGGCAGCGCTACGGCGCTATGGGCTGGAATTGGGCTATGCCTTCCAGATCGCCGACGACCTGCTCGACTATGTCTCCGACACGGAAACGCTGGGCAAGAACATCGGCGACGATCTCGCCGAGGGCAAGCCCACCCTGCCCCTGATCTATGCCATGCAGGTGGCCGACGACGACCAGTTGAAGTCGTTCCGTCACGTCATAGAGCACGGCGGACTGGACTCGCTCGACCGCATCGTGTCGGCCATCCGGGATTCGGGTGCGATCGAGCGCACGTACGAGAAGGCCGTGATCCATGCCAGGGCGGCGCGCGAAGCGCTTTCAGCGTTGCCCGCCTCGCCTTACCGCGACGCACTGGCGGCGCTCGCCGATTACTCGGTCGAACGCCGCTTCTGACGGATTATTTCCGCGTGGCGAACGACTCGCTCAGCCACGCCCGCATAGCGGTGTAGGCCCGCTTGGCCACCTTGTCGTCGTAGCGGCAATTGCCGGTTGGCGAGGTGGCTTCCTTCTCCGTGAAGCAGTGCACGGCGCCGCCGAAATCCGTCGAGGCCCAGTCCACCTTGCCGCCGCGCATCTCCGCCTCGAACGCGGCGCGCTGCTCCGGCGGCACGTTGGTGTCGTCCGCACCATTGAGCGCCAGCACGTGCGCATGAATCTGCGAAGCGAGCTTCGGATCGTCGGTGGAGAGCAGGCCGTGGAAGCTCACCACCGCGGCCAGGTCGGCGCCCGTGCGCGCAAGGTCCAGCACGGCCGAGCCACCGAAGCAGAAGCCGATGGCGGCAAGGCGCATCGGATCGATCGGCGCGTTCTTTTCCTGGGCCTTCAGCTCATCGAAGGCACGCGTGACACGCTGGCGCATGATCGTGCGGTCGGCGTACAACGGCTTCACCGCGACACCGGCCTCGGCCTCCGAGGTGGGTCGGATATCGCCGCCGTACATGTCAGTCAGGAGGATGACGTAATCCTTGCCCGCGATCTCCTTGGCCTTGGCCACGGCGCGGTCGTTGACGCCGAACCAGTTCGGCACCATGACCAGGCCGGGCCGTTTTCCGGCCACCGCGTCGTCGTAGACGAGGACACTCTTGAAGGTCACGCCGTGATCGGTCCATTGGACCGGCCGCGCGACCATGGCCGCGGAAGCGGCGTCCATGGAACCCAGAACCACTAAGGACAAGGCTAGCAGCGTGCGGCGCATCGGCATCACTCCCCGGAAAGCGCCTAGCATAGGCGCCCCGGGGGCGTCACGGCCAGTCGTCCGGTCAGCGACCCGCGGCGTGCCTGGCCAGCGGCCGCTTGAGCGGCGCCAGTGCGTTCACCAGGCGCATGCCCAGGCCACGCGCCGCGACCAGCGGGGGGGATGTCCAGCCGTAAACCCGCCCCAAGGCATCGAACGACCAGGCATCGATGCCGTTGGCACTGCCGCGCCGCCGCGCGTAACGCCGCAATACATGCGACGCGCCGATATCACGCCCGGCATCGCGCGCAGAGACCAGCGTATCGCGCAAGGCCTCGACGTCGCGCAGGCCGAGGTTCACGCCCTGCCCGGCGAGGGGGTGCACCGCGTGCGCCGCGTCGCCGAGCAGCACGGTACGGCCGGATTGATAGCGGTCGGCCAGGCGCAGGCGAAGCGGGAACGCAGCGCGACGGCCGACCGACAGGATCTGCCCGAGCCGGAAGTCGCTGGCTACACCGAGCGCATCGCGGAAGGCCTCGTCATCCAGGCCCATGACCCGATCGGCCTCGGCATCGGGCAGTGTCCAGACAATGGAACTGCGGCCGTCACCCAGCGGCAGTAGGGCGAGGGGGCCGGAGGGGAGGAAGCGCTGCCAGGCCGTGCGCTCGTGGGGATGCGCCGTGGTGACATGCGCCACCACGCCACGCTGTGCGTAGTCGTGTCCGTGGGTGTCGATTCCCACCATGGCGCGCAGCGGCGAGTCAGCGCCGTCGGCGGCCACGACCACGCGTGCCGCGATGAGCCGGCCATCGTCGAGTTCGAGCTGCGCGCGATCCTCACGCTCGGTGTAGCCGACCACCGCCGCGGGCACGACGCACTGGACACCGGCGTCTTCCAGGGCACGCCACAGGACCGACTGCACCAGCGTGTTCTCGACGATGTAGCCGAGCACGTCGCGCCCCTCGTCGGCGGCGTCGAAACGCAACGCGGCGCCGGTCTCGGCATCCCAGACCGCCATGTGTTCGTAGCCGGAGGCACGTGCGTCGCGAATGCCGGCCCAGGCGCCCAATGCGTCCAGCAGCAGCACCGACGACGGGGCGAGACCGACCACGCGCAGGTCGAGTTCGTCTTCCGCACGCCAGGCCGCCGGTTCGCGCGCATCGACGAGCGCGACCGCGAAACCCGCCCGGGCCAGCGCCAGCGCCGCCGCTGCACCGACCATGCCACCGCCGACGACCGCCACGTCGAGCGGACCGGCGCGGCGACGCGACGAAGGGGTCAGGCCGAGGTCGCTCATGGTGTCGGCTCGCGCACGGCGAACGGGGCGTTCGCCCGAAAGCCCATGCCGCGACGGCTTAGCGTATGGCGCAAGGGTGGCACACGATCCAGCGCCAGCATGGCCAGCGAACGCAAGGGCCCCAGCAGGGGCTGGTCGAGACAGGCCAGGCGGACCAGGCCGTGGCTCATCGCCATCGTGCCGTCCCGGTCCGGCGCCCGACGTTTTGCGTACTCGGCAAGGAGCGACGGCGCGCCCGGGTCGTCGGCCACGGCCACGAGTTCGGCGAGGGTCAGCGCATCGCGCAGGCCCAGGTTGAACCCCTGTGCGCCGATGGGATGCACCGTCTGCGCGGCATTGCCGACCAGCACCGCGCGGTCGGACGTGACCGCGGACGCCGCCACGCGACGAATGGGATAGGGCGAGCGCTTGCCGGGACGCGTCAATCGCCCCAGCCGCCAGCCGAAGCGCTCCTGCGCCAGCGCGCAGAAGGCGGCATCGTCCATGGCCGCCACCGCATCGGCCTGGTCGGCGGCGACGGTCAGGACCACCCCGATGCGTCGATCCGCCAGCGGCAACACCGCCACCGGACCGGCGTCGGTAAAACGCTCGAAGGCCCGCCCACCCGGATCGCGCCCCGGCGTAAACGTACTGACGAAGAGAGCCTGGTCGTAGTCGTACTCCTGGGTGGCGATACTCAGCTGTGAGCGCACCCCGGAATGCGTGCCGTCCGCGCCGACCAGCAACGACGTGTGCAGGGTGCGCACGCCGCCCTGCGTCGCCACTTCCACCGCCCAGCCATTCCCTTCGGAACGTATCCGCTCCACCCGTCCAGGCGCCAGCCGGGTCAGGTGCCGACACCGGTCGAGGCGGGCCAGGAGCGCCGCACCCAGTTCGCGCGCGGGCAGCGTCCAGCCGAGCGCGTCCACGCCTTCGTCAGTGGCGCTCATGCGGACACTGCCGAAATCGCCGGACCGGCTGGTATGGATATGCGTGATCGGCGTGGCGCGATGCTCCGCGAACGCCCAGACGCCGATGGCACGCAGGCCGTTCACCGTGGCGCGCGCCAGAGCGAGGTTGCGCTCGTCGTAGCTGGGCTGCTGCCCGACGGTAGGGGCGGCCGCCTCGATCAGCACGGCGGGCACGCCGGCCGCGTCCAGCGCGATGGCGAGGCTGGCACCGACCAGGCCGCCGCCGACGATGAGGATGGGTTCGGGTGTTGGGCTCATGGCGGAATCATACCGCCGCCGCGTGAATGCGCCGGCGTTGTGGCCCCCTGCCGCAGGGGTTGCCGCGCTGGCTAGAATGTGTCCATGGCCAATCGACTCTCCAAGATCTACACCCGCACCGGCGACGACGGCAGCACCGGCCTCGGCGACGGCAGCCGCACCGGCAAGGATTCCCTACGGGTGACCGCCTACGGCACCGTCGACGAACTCAACAGCACGATCGGCCTGACGCTGGCGGCCGATGGCGTGGACGACGATGTCCGCGAGGCCCTGGTCCAGATCCAGCACGAGCTGTTCGACCTGGGCGGCGAGCTGTGCATCCCCGGCATGGCGATGATCCAGGCCGCGGACATCGACCGCCTGGAAACCGTCCTCGACGGCTTCAATGCCGACCTGCCGGCACTGAAGGATTTCATCCTGCCCGGCGGCGGCATGGCGGCCGCCACCTGCCACGTCGCCCGGACGGTCTGCCGGCGCGCCGAGCGCGATGTGGTGGCCCTGTCCCGCGACGAGGCCATCCGCCCCGAGGCGCAGCGCTACCTGAACCGGCTCTCCGACCTCCTCTTTGTTCTCGCCCGTGTCCTGGCAAGGCGCAGCGGGCATGGCGAGGTGCTCTGGCAGCACGTGCGCCGCCCGCGCGGCTGAGTCGGCGGTGTAAGCTCGCGGGGCCGGAGCGGCGATCGACGCCGCGCCTCAGGATGGGGTTCATGCTCATGGGTGACGTGCCATCGTGCCGCCGCATAGGGGATTCTGCTAAGTTGGCCGCCTTTCGTAACCCGGATAAGACCCCGCCCGTGACGTCACGCATCAGCATCCTGCCTAAACGCCGCCTGCTGGCGACCGCCGTCGCCCTCATCGTCTCGGCCCCTGCCTGGCAGGCGCAGGCCCAGAGCGCCCCGACCCAGGGCGAAACGCGCGCCGTGGCACCGGTGGCGTCCACTGTGCCTGTCGCACCGGTGGCCTCCACGCCGAACGCCGCCATGGCGCCTGCGGAGACCTGCCCGCTGGGCTCGTTCATCTGCCCGCCCCGCCCGATCAGCTACGCGTTGTGCCGTCCGAACGCCATGCTCGACTTCTACGAGCCCGGCGTCACCAGAGACAGCACGCTGCGCGACACCGCGGTGACCGATGTCCATTCGGGCATCGACGACGGCAACGCCAGCGGCGTCAAGGTCGAAAGCCCGGAGCCCAACCTCTACCACATGACCGGCGGCGTCCGCCTGGAGCGCGCCGACCAGGTGCTGCGCGCCAACGACGTCACCTATAACTCCGATTCCACGGCCTACGACGCCAAGGGCAACGTGAAGTACCAGGAGGCCGGCATGCTGGTCTCCGCCGACCGCATGACGGGCACCACCACGCCCAACGACGGCGATGCGTACAACGTGCGTTACCAGCTGTTGCAGTCGCGTGGCAACGGCGTGGCCGACCACGCGAAGATCATCGACCCGCAGCACGGCCGCTTCCAGATGGCGTCCTACTCCACCTGCGACATCGGTTCCCGCAAGTGGGAGTTCCGCGCCAAGACGATCAACCTGAACAAGGAAACCGGCGTCGGCGAGGCACGCAGCGCCACGATGCGCGTCATGAACGTGCCCGTCGCCTACCTGCCCTACTTCACGTTCCCGCTGGACGATCGCCGCAAGAGCGGCTTCCTGTATCCGACGTTCGGCTCGTCCAGCCGTTCGGGCATGTACCTCAACCTGCCGTACTACTGGAACATCGCACCCAACTACGACGCGACGATCACGCCGGGCTACTACAGCGACCGTGGCTTCCTGCTGGGCACGGAGTTCCGCTACCTGCTGCCGCGCTCCAACGGCACGTTCGACCTGCAATACATGGCGCACGACAAGGGCCCGGACCAGGACGAGAGCGGTACCAGCGATCGTGACGGCTCCAAGCAGCGCTACCTGGTCCAGATCACCAACTCGACCAACCTCGGCGCCGGCTTCAGTCTTCTCGCCAACATCAACCATGCGTCCGACAACCAGTACTTCCGCGACTTCAGCAACGACCTCTATCAGTCGGCCGTCGGCATCCTGAGCTCGAGCGTCTATGTCTACAAGGGCGGCAAGTACTGGAGCGCTTCGCTGGGTGCGGACGATTACCAGAACGTGGACGCCGGGCTGCCGAACTGGGTGGTGCCGTACCGCCGCTGGCCGCGCGCGACGTTCAATCTGCAGGCACCGCTGAACAACTGGCTCGACGTGGGCGTCGATTCGGAAGCTGTGGCTTTCCGCAAGATCGACAAGCAGCCGTTCACCCCACAAAATCTCGGCACGCTGGGCCAGGTCGACGGCAACCGGCTCGACCTTGCGCCCTACCTGGCCGCCGACTTCTCCGGCGCCTCGTGGTTCATCCGGCCGCGCGTCGAGTACCGCTACACCGATTACCGTCTGGATTCGGACTACCAGTACTACCATTTCGCGCAGCAGAGCCCGTCGCGCTCCGTCCCCATCAGTAGCCTCGACGCCGGCCTGATCTTCGACCGGCAGACGAGCCTGTTCGGCACCAGCTACACGCAGACGCTCGAGCCGCGCCTGTATTACCTCTACGTGCCGTACCGCAATCAGTCCAACCTGCCTACGTTCGACACCAACGCGATGTCGTTCGATTTCTGGCAGCTGTTCACCACCAATCGCTTCTCCGGCGCCGATCGCCAGATGGATGCGAACAACCTGACCGCCGCGCTGACCACGCGACTGCTCGACGACACCGGCGTGGAGCGCCTGTCGGCCAGCATCGGCCAGATCAAGTACTTCAGCGATCAGAAGGTGCAGATGCCAGGCGTCGCGCCGACCGACTTCAGCCGGTCCGACTACGTCGCCCAGCTGGGCGTTCAGTTCAACGACAAGTGGCGCCTGAACAGCTCCTACCAGTGGAACCCGAACAAGCAGCCCAGTACCTACGTCAACGACCAGAACATGATCTATAACTCCGGGCGCAACACCGACCTGGCGACGGTCATGGTCCAGCGCCGTATCAAGGGCGACGGCATCGTCAACTTCTCCTACCGGTACCGCCGCGGCGTCATGGAACAATTCGACACATCCGTGGTCTTTCCTGTGTCGGAGCGCTGGCGCGCGCTGGCCCGCTGGGTCTATGCCCGCCGGGACATCGTGCCGGTCACCTTCAACGGCGGCCTCCCGTTTACCACCTTCGACTACTCGCACCGGACCCTGGAAGCCGCGGTGGGTATCGAGTACGACAGCTGCTGCGTCGCCTTCCGCGTGCTCGGTCGCCACTACGTACACGACTACCTGCGCGAGACGGACAACGCGGTGATGTTCGAGGTGGAATTCAAGGGCTTGGGCTCGCTCAACCCGCAATCGGGCGCCTACCTGCGCCGTGCTATCCTTGGCTATCAATAAGTGGGGCAGGTGCCCCGGGCTCCCTATTCGATGAAGCAGATCCTCTCGTACTCCCTGCTCGCCGCCTCCCTCTTGGTGGCGATGCCCTCGGCCCATGCCCAGTTGATGCCTTCGGCCCAGCCGACGACGTCGGGCGCGACCGCCGGCAACGGTTCCATCGACCGCATCGTCGCGGTGGTCGAGGAAGACGTCATCCTGCAGAGCGAGCTGGACGAGGCCATCAACGCCATCGTCCGCCAGTACGCCTCGAATCCGGGCCAGCTGCCGCCGAAGGACGTCCTGGCCCGCCAGGTGCTCGACCGCCTCATCCTGATGAAGCTGCAGGTCCAGCGCGCCAACGACCAGAACATCCACGTGTCCGACCAGGACATCGACCAGGCGGCCACCAACGTGGCCCAGCAGAACAAGATGAGCCTCGACCAGCTGCGTGCGGCAGTGGAGCAGGACGGCTACAGCTACGCAGCGTTCCGCCAGCAGCTGTCCGACCAGATCATCGCCCAGAAGCTGCACGAGAGCGTGGTGCGCGACCAGGTCACCGTCACCGACGCCGAGGTCAACAACCTGCTGGCCAGCCCGAGCTACAAGGCCGGCGAGGTCCACCTCGCGCACATCGCCATCAGCACCCCCGCCAATGGCGGTGCCGCCGACATCGCGCAGGCGGAAGCCAAGGCCGCCGAGGCGATCAAGGCGATCAAGGGCGGCATGGACTTCAACGCCGCGGCCATCCGCTTCTCCGACGCGCCCGACGCGCTGGACGGCGGCGACCTGGGCTGGCGCCGCCTGGACGAAGTGCCGCCCGCCTTCGCGGACGCTGTCGCCACCCTCAAGCCGGGCGAGACCACCGCCGCCCTGCGCGGTCCCACTGGCTTCCACATCCTGAAGCTGGTCGACACGCGCGCGCCGGGCCGCCAGATCGTCACCGAGTATCACGCCCGTCAGATCCTCATCAAGCCGTCCGAGCTGGTCACGCCGGAGCAGGCCGAGAAGAAGGCGCAGGACCTGTACACGCGCATCGTCGACAAGAAAGAAGATTTCGCCAAGCTCGCCAAGGATGAGTCCAAGGACAACACCACGGCGAACAACGGCGGCGACATGGGCTGGTTCGCCAAGGATGCCTGGGGCCAGGCCATCGCCACCCAGGTCGAGCAGCTGAAGGACAACGAGGTCTCGCACCCCATCCAGACGGATGCCGGCTGGATCGTCCTGCAGCGCCTGGGCTCACGCCAGAGTGACCTGACCGACCAGCTGCAGCGCGACCAGGCCCGCCAGGCCATCGGCAACCGCAAGGCCGACGAAGCCTACGAGAACTACCTCCGTGAGCTGCGTTCCACGTCCTTTGTCGATATCCGCGTGCCTGAGCTGAAAGATCCGAGCGACAAGCCGGCAAGCACGGCCTCCACGCCGTAACACCGACATGACCGCGACCACCCTGCCACGGCTCGCCGTCACCGCCGGCGAGCCTGCCGGGGTGGGACCGGAGCTGGTTGCCCGCCTGGCCGCCAGCGATCTCCAGGCCGACCTGGTCGCTATCACCGACCGGCAGTTACTGAGCCGCGCGGCCGCCGCCGCCGGCGTCACCCTCCATATCGACGACGATACCGGCCAGCGCATCGGCAGCCGGGCGCCCGGGCACATCCGCGTGCAACACGTGCCGTTGGGCACCGTGGAGACCTGGGGCCACCCCGACCCACGCAACGCGCGCCACGTGCTGGACATGTTGGCCGCAGCCGCCGACGGGTGTGCCGTGGGCGAGTTCGATGCCGTGGTCACCGGCCCCGTGCAGAAATCCAGCATCAACGAGAGCGGCATCGCCTTCAGCGGCCATACGGAGTTCTTCGCTGAACGCGCGGGCGTCGACGTGGTGATGATGCTGGCCAGCCCCGAACTGCGCGTCACCCTGGTCACGACCCACCTGCCCCTGTCCGCCGTGCCCGCGGCGGTCACCGCGACGCGTATCGAACGCACGCTGCGCATCGTGGCGCGTGTACTGGTGCAGGATTTCCGCCTGACCCATCCGCGCATCGCCGTGCTCGGCCTCAATCCGCACGCGGGCGAGGGCGGCCACATGGGCCGGGAAGAGTTGGACACCATCATCCCGTTGCTGGATCGACTGCGCGGCGAAGGCATGATCCTGCTCGGCCCGCTGCCGGCCGACACGGCCTTCGTTCCCGCCATGCGCCAGCACTACGACGCCGTGCTGGCGATGTATCACGACCAGGCCCTGCCCGTGCTCAAGAGTGAAGCCTTCGACCGCACCGTCAACGTGACGCTGGGGCTGCCTTACATCCGTACCTCGGTAGACCACGGCACGGCGCTGGACCTCGCGGGCACCGGCCGCGCGGATCCGGCCAGCCTGTTCGCCGCCACCCGCCTCGCCATCGACCTCGCCCGCCATCGGGCCACGCCATGAACGCACGCCCCAAAAAGAGTTTCGGCCAGCACTTCCTGCACGATAAGCGCTACATCGATCGCATCGTCGCGTCCGTCGCACCCAAGGACGGCGACACAGTGATCGAAATCGGACCGGGCGAAGGCGCCATGACAATGCCCCTACTGGCCGTGGCAAAGCGCATGACGGCGATCGAGCTGGATACCGACCTCATTCCCGGCCTGCAGGCGCGCGCGGCCGCCATCGGCGAACTACGCATCGTGCACTCGGACGTGCTCAAGGTCGATTTCACGGCGCTGGCCCATGAACTTGGCGCGGAGCGCCTGCGCATTGCCGGCAACTTGCCGTACTACATCTCCAGCCCGATCCTGTTCCACTGCGTAGCCCACGCCTCGGCCATCCAGGACATGCACTTCATGCTGCAGAAGGAAGTCGTCGACCGCATGGCCGCCGAGCCGGGCAGCAAGGTCTACGGGCGCCTCAGTGTCATGCTGCAGCTGGCCTGCAAGGTGACGCCGCTCTTCACGGTGCCGCCGGGCGCATTCCGGCCGCCGCCGAAGGTCGACTCCGCCGTGGTCCGGCTGGTACCGCTCCCTCCCGAGGCGTTGCCCACGGGCGATCCGGTACGCATTCATGCGGTCGTGAAGGCCGCGTTCGCGATGCGACGCAAGACGCTTTCCAACACGCTGAAGGGCATCGTGGACGAGTCGACGATCCGTGAACTCGGCATCGATCCGCGTGCACGCGCCGAAACGCTGGCGCCGATGGACTTCGTGAAGCTGGCAAACGCGAGCTGAGCGCGTTCAGGGCATACTTGCCCACCCCCTTCCCGTCCCCGACAATCCCTCCATGAACTCTAAACAGCCCTACACGATCGACGTGGAGGTCGAAACCCGCTTCGTTCCCGACCAGTCGCAGCCCAAGGACAACCGCTACGTGTTCGCCTACACGATCACGCTGCGTAACGCGGGCGAGTCCGGTGCACAGCTGCTGACACGGCACTGGGTGATCACCGATGCGAACGGCAAGGTCGAGGAAGTGCGCGGCGACGGCGTGGTCGGCGAGCAGCCGTGGATGCGCCCCGGCGAATCCTTCGAATACACCTCCGGCGCCGTCTTGGAGACCTCGGTCGGCACGATGGAGGGCAGCTATCGCATGGTGGCCGACGACGGTACGCACTTCGATGCCCCGATCGCACCCTTCGTGCTTTCGATCCCACGCACGCTCCACTAGGATCGAAGCCATGGATAGTGTGCATGCCCGCGCCGACAACGGCGCGACGGAGCGACAGGACTGATGGCCGTCTACGCGATCGGCGATGTCCAGGGTTGCTACCCCGAACTCCAGCGCCTGCTGGAGAAGCTTCGTTTCGACCCGTCGAACGACAAACTTTGGTTCTGCGGCGATTTGGTCAACCGCGGCGGTGAGTCGCTGGCCACGCTGCGGCTCATCCACTCGCTGCGCGACAGCACCATCATCACGCTGGGCAACCACGATCTCTCGCTGCTCGCCATCGGCCAGCGTCGCGAGGACGCACAGCAACGGGTCAACCCCGAGCTGCGCGAAGTGCTGTTTGCCGACGATGCCCCGGTGCTGCTCGAGTGGCTGCGCATGCAGAAGCTGCTGCACCACGACGAGACCCTGGGCTGGACCATGATCCACGCGGGCCTGGCGCCCATGTGGACGCTGCGCCAGGCCCAGCGCGCTGCCCTGGACGTCGAGCGCGAGCTTGGCGGCCCGCGTCACCAGCGGCTGCTGAAAAACCTGTTCGGCAATCGTCCGCCCGGCTGGAACAACCGCCTGCAGGGTGTGGAGCGCCACCGCGCCACCATCAATACGCTGACCCGCATGCGCTATTGCGACGTCACCGGTCGGATCGACTTCGAAGGCAAGGGCACCCCCGGCACGCAGAAACCGGGCATGTATCCCTGGTTCGAAGTGCCGGGCATGCGTCGCCGCGAAACCCGGATCGTCTGCGGCCACTGGTCCGCGCTGGGACGGTTCGCCGGCCTGGGCGTCTATGCGATCGACACCGGCTGCGTCTGGGGCGGACAGCTCACCGCCCTGCGCCTGGACACCGAGGAGCCGGAATACATCACCGTGAATGCCGAGCCGCATCGGCAGAAGCCCAAGGGCGGCGGCGACTGACCGATAACGACCGACTGCCTGATAAAAACAAACCCGCCTTTCGGCGGGTTTGTTTTTATCAGGCAGGGCCACCCTGTTTTCAGGTGAGCTGGCCGTGGCAATGCTTGTACTTCTTGCCCGAGCCGCAGGGGCAGGGATCGTTGCGACCAACCTTCGGGCCGTCGTTGACGACGGACGGCATGATCGGCGCGGCGACCTCCGCCGGACCGTTACCCTGGGGCAAACCCGCGGCCTGCGCATCCGCATGCTGGAACTGCAGCGCCTGGCCGTCGGCCGCGCGTTGCTGCTCCGCCTCCATCGCCAGCACTTCGTCTTCGCTGCGAACGCGGATACGCGCGAGCATCTGTACCACTTCACCCTTGATGCGGTCGAGCATTTCGGAGAAGAGCTCGAACGACTCGCGCTTGAACTCCTGCTTCGGCTGCTTCTGCGCATACCCGCGCAGATAGATGCCCTGGCGCAGGTAGTCCATGCTGGCGAGGTGCTCCTTCCAGGCGTTGTCGACCACCGAGAGCATGACGTGCTTCTCGAGCGAGCGCATGGTCTCGGCGCCGATCTGGGCTTCCTTCTCCGCGAACAGGGCGTCCACCGCCTCGCGCACGTGCTCGAGGATGCCTTCGGCGTCCACTTCCTTCTGTGCCTCGACCCACTGCGGCAGGTCGATGCGCAGGTTGAGTTCGCTGGCGAGCTCGCGATCGAGGCCCGCGAGGTCCCACTGGTCGTCGATGCTGTCCGCCGGCACGAAGCGACGCACCAGGGCAACCACGACGTCCTGGCGGATGTCGCCGATCATGTCGGAGATGTCGTCGGTTTC
The DNA here is from genome assembly GCF_000745005.1 of Luteibacter sp. 9135. Classification (NCBI taxonomy): domain Bacteria; kingdom Pseudomonadati; phylum Pseudomonadota; class Gammaproteobacteria; order Lysobacterales; family Rhodanobacteraceae; genus Luteibacter; species Luteibacter sp. 9135. The sequence continues at coordinate 403,313 of NZ_JQNB01000001.1, forward strand.
GAGCAGTTCGTCGCGCTGCGCGTAGATCACCTTGCGCTGGTCATTGGCGACGTCGTCGAAGTCCAGCAGGTTCTTGCGGATATCGAAGTTGTGCTGCTCGACCTTGCGCTGCACCTTCTCGATCTGGCGGGAGATCAGTCGATCCTCCAGTGCCTCGTCTTCCTTCATGCCGAACATCTGCATCCAGCGGCCGATGCGCTCGCCGCCGAAGATGCGCATCAGGTTGTCCTGCAGCGACAGGTAGAAGCGGGACGAGCCCGGATCGCCCTGGCGGCCCGAACGGCCACGCAGCTGGTTGTCGATACGACGGGATTCGTGGCGCTCGGTACCGATGATGTGCAGGCCGCCGGAAGCGAGCACCTGGTCGTGACGCGTTTTCCAGTCCTCGCGCACCTGCTTTCGCTCGGCGTCGGAGGCGTCTTCGGGCAAGGTGGCCAGTGCCGCCTCGAGGCTGCCGCCCAGGACGATGTCGGTACCGCGACCGGCCATGTTGGTGGCGATGGTGACCGCGCCCGGCGCACCGGCCTGCGCGACGATGTGCGCCTCGCGCTCATGCTGCTTGGCGTTGAGCACTTCGTGCGCGATGCCTTCCTGCCTGAGCAGGCCGGAGACCAGTTCGGATACGTCGATCGAGGCGGTACCGACCAGCACGGGCTGGCCGCGTTCATGGCAGGACTTGATGTCGGCGATCACCGATTTGTACTTGGCATCCGGACCGAGGAACACGGAATCCGGATTGTCGACGCGCACCATCGGCTTGTGCGTCGGGATGACCACGACCTCTAGGCCGTAGACGGTCTGGAATTCGTAGGCTTCCGTGTCGGCCGTACCGGTCATGCCGGCCAGCTTCTTGTACATGCGGAACAGGTTCTGGAACGTGACCGTCGCCAGGGTCTGGTTTTCGCGCTGGATGGGCACGCCTTCCTTCGCCTCGACCGCCTGGTGAAGGCCGTCGGACCAGCGGCGACCCGCCAGCGTACGACCGGTGAACTCGTCGACGATGATGACTTCGCCGTCGCGCACGATGTAGTCCACGTCGCGCTGGTAGATGCCGTTGGCGCGCAGCGCTGCGTTGAGGTGGTGCACCACCGCCAGGTTCTTCGAATCGTACAGACCGCTGTCCGGCTCGATGACACCCGCCTCGCGCAACAGCTGCTCGGCGTGCTCCATGCCCTCTTCGGACATGTGCACCTGCTTCTGTTTCTCGTCGACCAGGTAGTCGCCCGGGGCCTCTTCCTTTTCCTGCCGGATGAGGCGGGGCACGATCTTGTTCACCGCGATGTACAGCTGCGGGGAATCTTCGGCCGGACCCGAAATGATCAGCGGGGTGCGGGCTTCGTCGATGAGGATGGAGTCCACCTCGTCGACGATGGCGTAATGCAGGCCGCGCTGGTTGCGCTGCTCCTTGCTGAGCGCCATGTTGTCGCGCAGGTAGTCGAAGCCGAACTCGTTGTTGGTGCCGTAGGTGATGTCCGACTGGTAGGCCTCGCGCTTGTCCGCGTGGTCCATGCCCGGGTATACGACGCCGACCGTGAGGCCGAGGAAGTTGTACAGCCGACCCATCTGGGCGGAGTCGCGACGCGCCAGGTAGTCGTTCACCGTGACCACGTGAACGCCCTTGCCTTCCAGCGCATTCAGGTACACCGGCAGCGTGCCGACGAGGGTCTTGCCCTCACCCGTACGCATCTCGGCGATACGACCCGAGTGCAGCACCATGCCGCCGATCATCTGGACGTCGTAGTGGCGCATGCCGAGCACGCGCTTGGCCGCCTCGCGGGTGACCGCGAAGGCTTCGGGCAGCAGCTTGTCGAGCGCCTCGCCCGCAGCCAGCCTGCCGCGGAACTCCTCGGTCTTCCCGCGCAGCGCATCGTCGGAAAGCGTTTCGAATTCGGGCTCCAGGGCGTTGATGCGCTTGACCGTCTTGGAGAGGTCGCGCAGCACACGCTCGTTACGGCTGCCGAAAATACTCGTCAGTGCACGATTGAACATCGATCATCCGGATCTGAAACGAAAAAAAGGGCGCCGGAAGGCCTGAAGCCGAGCGGCACGAAGGGACGATCATACTACGCCCGCCCCTGGCTTTCCTCGGGGTGGCGGCATGCCGCCACGGATTCAAGGCCGGATCAGCGGTGGCTGCGGACGAAGGCCAGCGGATTGACCACCTGATCGTGGTACCAGACCTCGAAATGGACGTGGGACCCGGTGGAGCGGCCCGTTGAACCGGCCTTGGCGATCACGTCGCCCACCCTGACCCGCTCGCCCGGGGTGGCGACGATGGCGCTGTTGTGGGCGTAACGGGTCATGTACCCGTTGCCGTGGTCGATTTCGACGACATCGCCATAGCCGCTGCGCTGACCGGCAAAGGTGACCATGCCTTCGGCGACCGCCGTCACCGGCGTACCCGTCGGGGCGGCGATGTCGATGCCCGTGTGCCGGGCACTGTGCCCGCTGAAAGGATCGGGGCGACCGCCAAAGTACGACGAGATGTAGCCGTTCACCGGCATGCCCGTCGGCCGCAGGCTGGACTCGATCCGGCGATCCATGAGCATGTCACTCAGTGCCTCGAGCTGGACCTGCTGGGTATCGAACTGGCCCGATAATCGATCGATGCCGCGATCCAGCGATCCTGGCAGGGTATAGGCGTCGCCAGCAGCGGTCGGCTCCGGACCACCCTGCCCCGGCACCTCATCGAAGTCGAACTCGCCGGCGTCGAGCTTGCCCACCTGGGTCAAGCGCTCGCCCAGCGCGTTCAGGCGAATGGATTGGGCCTGCAGCTGGCCCAGCTTCACGGCCAGGGCATCGAGGTCTCGCTGTGCGTCTCGCCGGATCTGTGCAACCTGGGCATCCTGGTCGCCCACCTGCTGCTGAAGACCCTGGATATGACCGAGGGCACGGCCGCGGGGACTGGCCACGGCAAGGGCAACCACCGCGCCGACGCAGGCAATGGCCAGCACACTGGCCAGGGCGACAGCGGCCATCTTGCAGCGAAGGCGCCGGCAGGAGAGGTCCAGCGTTTTCGGTCCTTTCTGACCGCGTGACACGAGTATGATCTGCATACGTTCCACATCGAAAAGTCCATCGGCCCATGCCACCGCCGTCCAAGCCGTCCCGCCATGCCACCCGCGGACTGAAATCCATCGTGGACGTGGGACCCGTCGCGTCGCTCGCCGCCAAGGCGCGCGAACTCGACCAACTGGACCGCCAGCTGCGCGCGACCCTGCCCTCGCCCATGCGCGACCACATCCGCTTCGCGGACCTGCGCGATGGCCGACTCGTCTTCCTGGCCCCATCGTCGGCCTGGGCATCGCGGGTGCGCCTTTACCAGACGCAGATCCTCGAAGCCGCCCGCGCCATGGGCGCGAAGGCCTACTCGGTCGCCGTGAAAGTGGCACCCTTGCCGCCCGTGGAGGTCATTCCCGACCGGCACAAGCCGCTTTCCGCCGGTGCGGCCAGTCACCTCCGGTCCGCCGCGGCGTCGCTGTCCGATCCCACCCTGCGGGATCTCTTCCTCTACCTGGCTCTCCAGGCAGACAACGAAGATTAATCAAGCACTTACCGTTCACCATTGCGAATGCGTAAGTCGTACCGCACCCGGGAGGTGGCGAACTTTATAGCATGCATTCACAAAGGGAGCACCTGAGGTGCACGCCTGATTCACATTCTCCTACGGCTATCGGAACCATAGGGCCAAGTCGCGGTGGTGACTTATTGCGTAGATAGCGGTCGGTTCTTGTAGGTACAAAACTGGCGGGCCTCTGGCATCGTGCTCGGCCTGGGGCCTGGGAGTGAGAGCCGGCGGGTGCCACCCTCGGGGCCGGTAGCCGCAGGCGAGGGCTTCGCACGGACAAGGCCGCGTAGCGGGGCCGGCCAGGACGGCCGGCCATTTTCGCTGAGCCATGGATGGCGAATTGAAATCCCCGGGGCGAAGCCCGACCCGGGCCCGAAGGGCAATAGATATACGGCCGCGCCAGCGGCCTTTCCTTTTCGGGTCGCCGCAGGCGTGGCCCCGAGGGGGCGACCCGCCGGCTCTTGCGCCAGAGCACACGGCACACGAAACCCTTATCGCGAAAAGATGTCGCGCACATCGTGCGCTCCTACGACGCATGCGCGAACAAACGAAAAACCCGCCTCGGCGGGCGGGTTTTTCGGGTCGCTTGTGTGTCGTCGGGCTTCGGCTTAAACCGCCTGGGCGGGATGGGCGTAAGAGATCGGCGCCTTGGCCGGGTCCTTGAAGCTGACTTCTTCCCACGCCGCGGCATCGGCCATCAGGCTGCGGAGAAGCTTGTTGTTGAGCTCGTGCCCCGACTTGTGCGCGGAGTACGCGCCGATCAGGCTGTGGCCGAGCATGTAGATGTCGCCGATGGCGTCGAGGATCTTGTGCTTGACGAACTCGTTGTCGTAACGGAGGCCGTCTTCGTTCAACACGCGGTAGTCGTCGAGCACTACGGCGTTGTCCATCGAACCGCCCAGCGTGAGGTTGCGCTCACGGAGCATTTCGATGTCACGCATGAAGCCGAACGTACGGGCACGGCTGACTTCCTTGACGAACGAGGTCGTCGAGAAATCCATCTCGGCCTGCGAGTTGCGCTTGTTGAAGAGCGGGTGGTCGAACTCGACAGAGAAGCCGACCTTGAAACCGTCGAACGGCTCCAGCTTTGCCCACTTGTCACCGTCCTTGACGATCACCGGCTTCTTGATACGGATGAAACGCTTGGCCGCGTCCTGCTCCTCGATGCCAGCGGACTGGATGAGGAAAACGAACGGACCGGCGCTGCCGTCCATGATCGGCACTTCCGGCGCCGACAGGTCGACATACGCGTTGTCGATGCCCAGGCCGGCCATGGCGGAGAGCAGGTGCTCGACCGTCGAGACGCGAACCTCGCCCTGGATCAGCGTGGTGGAGAGACGCGTATCACCGACGTTTTCCGGGCGGGACTTGAGCTCGACCGGGGGATTGAGGTCGGTGCGGCGGAACACGATACCCGTGTTCGGCGCGGCCGGACGAAGCGTCATGTACACCTTGTCGCCGGTATGGAGACCGACGCCCGTGGCGCGAATGATGTTCTTGAGCGTGCGCTGCTTGATCATGTTGGGTCGAACCTTGTTGGCAGCAGCCTAAAGTAGCGGTCATCCTAACACAGTCTTAACCTGCGAATAAACAAACCAGACGGTACAGTCCAGTGTCGCTTCACTGTTCCTTCAGCATGAAGGACAGGCGATTCTCACCGCCCGTGCGACCGAATTGTTCGTCCTGTCAATCATTTACAAGCTGCTGAAATACGGTCCGCTTTTCCGTCGACGAAACGGGGACGCTCCGCCACCCGGACGGGACGGCGGCGGAGCGTCGGTCAACCCGGCGTCGTGCCGGGTCGTCCTCACGTTGTCCTTAACGTGCCTTGGGGTGGTGCGTCAGTCGGCCTGGCGACGCAGGAAAGCCGGGATGTCGAGGTAATCGATCGCCGGCTCGGCGTTCTTCGACGGGGCCGGCTCCGAACGCACCGACGGCACGGCGTCCGACTGCGCGTAGTCGACCACTTCGTTGCCAGTACCCGTGCGCAGCACCACCGGACGCGGACGCTGGCGCATCTCGACCTGCTGCTGCACCGGCTGGCGAACCGGCTGCTTGGCCGTGGCGCCGACGCGGTTGAGGCCGGTGGCGACCACCGTGACGCGGACGTCGTCCTGCATTTCCGGGTCCAGCGAGGTGCCGATCACCACGGTCGCGTCTTCCGAGGCGAAGTCGTGAATCACGCGACCGATCTCGTCGAACTCGCGCATGGTCAGGTTCGGACCGGCGGTGACGTTGACCAGGATGCCGCAGGCACCGGCCAGGTTGACGTCCTCGAGCAGCGGGTTGTTGATCGCGGCCTCGGCGGCGGCCTGGGCGCGGTCGTCGCCGCGTGCCGTGCCGGAGCCCATCATCGCCATGCCCATCTCGCTCATGACCGTGCGCACGTCGGCGAAGTCGACGTTGATCAGGCCCGGGGCCGTGATCAGGTCGGCAATGCCCTGCACGGCGCCCTGGAGCACGTCGTTGGCGGCCTTGAACGCGTTGAGAAGGGTGACCTCACGACCCAGCACCGAAAGCAGCTTCTCGTTCGGCACGGTGATCAGCGAGTCGACGTGCTGCGAAAGGTCCTCGATACCCTTGAGGGCGACCTGCATGCGACGACGGCCCTCGAACGGGAACGGCTTGGTCACGACCGCGACGGTCAGGATGCCCTTTTCCTTAGCCAGCTGCGCGACGACCGGCGCTGCGCCGGTGCCGGTGCCACCGCCCATGCCAGCGGTGATGAAGACCATGTCCGCGCCTTCGAGCATTTCCTCGATGCGCTCGCGATCTTCCAGCGCGGCCTGGCGGCCGACTTCCGGATTGGCGCCCGCGCCCAGGCCCTTGGTGACGTTGCCGCCCAGCTGGAGATGCGTGCGCGAGGCGCAGCTCTTCATCGCCTGCGCGTCGGTGTTTGCGACGACGAACTCGACGCCTTCGATGTTGGAGTTGACCATGTGGGCCACGGCGTTACCGCCACCACCACCCACGCCGATGACCTTGATGACCGCATTCGGTGCCAGCTTTTCGATGAGTTCAAACATTTCCCGTCCTCCGCAGAACTTTTAGTTTTTTTGGTTTATGTCCCTTGCCCGACTCCTGTCGGCCATGGGTTGCGGGCCATCCTGCTGCCCCGGCGCCCCCCTTCCATCGGGCACCGACTAATTCGATACGATGCTCAGAAATTCTTGGTGAACCAGCTTCGGAACTTCTCGACCATGCTGCCGACATTGCCGGCGGCGGAATGCGTGTGGCGCGCGGCACCCGTGGAGCGCGACCCGTGCAACAGCAGGCCGACGCCCGTGGAATGCAACTCCGTGGAGACCACATCGCCCAGGCCGGACACATGCTGGGGCACGCCGACGCGCACCATCTTGTGGAAGATTTCCTCGGCAAGCTCGAGTGCGCCTTCCATCCGCGACGCGCCACCGGTCAGCACGATGCCGGCGGCGACGAGGCTTTCGTAACCCGAGCGGCGCAGTTCGTCCTGCACCATCTCGAAGATCTCCTCGTAGCGGGCCTGCACCGACTGGGCCAATGCCTGTCGTGCGAGGCGACGCGGCGGGCGATCGCCGACGCTGGGGACCTGGATGGTTTCTTCCGCATGCGCCAGCTGCGCAAGCGCGCACGCGTATTTGATCTTGATCTCTTCCGCGTGAGCGGTGGGTGTGTGCACACCGTAGGCGATGTCGTTGGTCACCTGATCACCACCGACCGGCAGCGACTTGGTGTAACGAATCGCACCCTGCGTGTAGATGGCGATATCGGTGGTACCCGCGCCGATGTCGACAAGGCACACGCCGAGTTCGAGCTCGTCCTCGGTCAGTACCGCTTTCGCGCTGGCCACAGCGGCCGGCACCAGCTCGTCCACCGACAACCCGCAACGCTGGATGCACTTGGAGATGTTCTGCACCGCGCTGGCCGCACCCGTGACCAGATGCACGCTGGCTTCCAGGCGCACGCCGCTCATGCCGACCGGATGGCGGATGCCGTCCTGTCCGTCGATACGGTATTCCTGCGATTCCTTGTAGAGCACCTTGCGGTCGGCAGGGATCGCCACTGCGCTGGCGGCTTCCAGCACCTGCTCCAGATCCGCAGCCATGACCTCGCGGTCGCGAATGGCCGCGGTACCGTGCGAGTTACGCGTTTCCAGGTGGCTGCCCGAGATGGAAGCGTAGACCGAGCGGATGTCGCAGCCGGCCATCAGCTCGGCCTCTTCCACCGCACGCTGGATGGAATGCACCGTCGATTCGATATCCACCACCGAGCCGCGCTTCATGCCGCGCGACACATGCGTGCCGATGCCGATCACTTCGATCGGTTCGCCCGGCTCGTACTCGCCGACGATCGCGACGACCTTCGACGTTCCGATGTCGAGGCCGACGACGAGCTGTTTGTCGTTCTTGTTTCTCATGATCCTGCTCAACTTCCGACCTTGGGTGTGGCCGTGGTTTCCGGCTGCGGCCACCGGATGGCGAATCCGTTGGTGTAACGAAGGTCGGCGTAGGCGAAACCGCCATGCCGACCGGCGACGAGTTGGGGGTAGACATCGAGGAACCGCGCCAGGCGACGGTCGGCCTGCTCGCGATCGCCGATCACGATTTCCGCGCCACTTTCCGCGGTGACGCTCCAGCTGCCACGCTCGCTGAGGCTGACGCCGACGATCGACAGGCCGGTGCGGCCTTCGAACGATTTCTGCGCCTGCGCGTAGAAGCTCACCACCTCGGCCAGGCGCGAATCCGGTCCGCGCAGGCGCGGTAGATCGCCCATCTGGTCGGCGCCCGGCGCATCGAAAACGAGGCCCTGCCGACTGATCAGGCGATCCTCGTTCCAGCGCGCGAACGGCTGCCGTTCGTAGATGCGGACCAGCAGGGTATCCGGCCAGCGCTTGCGCACTTCCACCGACTCCACCCACGGCAGGCTGCCGATGGAGTGGCGCACGGCTTCCAGATCGGTGGCGAAGAACCCCTTGCCGAGGCTCGGCAGCACGGCGCTGCGGATCTGCTCCGCACTGACATGGGCGAACTCCGCCTCCACCTTCAGCTGCGTGACGGGCCAACGGCCGGCGGCGAACCAGCCCTGCATGACGCCGACCACGGGCAACACCACCAACGTGATGGCGATGCCCCAGGCAACCAGACGCGTGGCGGCTGAACCCCTCATGCGCGGGCCGCCTCCCGTTCCATCGAGGTTTCCAGCACGCGCCAGCAAAGTTCGGCATAGCTCAGCCCGGCGACGGCGGCCGCCTTGGGCACCAGCGAATGCGAGGTCATGCCTGGCGCGGTGTTCACTTCGAGCAGCCAGTTCTTGCCATGGCGGTCGCGCATGACATCCACGCGACCCCAGCCGAAGCAGTCCAGCGCGTCGAAAGCCTGCAGCGCGAGCGCGCGCATCGCGTCTTCCGCGTCACCGGACAGGCCGGGCACGAGGTACTGCGTGTCTTCGGCCACGTACTTGGCGTTGTAGTCGTAATACTCGCCCTTGGGCACGATCTTGATCGTGGGCAGCACTTCGCGACCCAGGATACCGACGGTGAACTCCCCACCTTCGTTGCCGTCGCCCTCGATCAGTGTTTCCATCAGCATGTCGCCCGGGTAACGGCGGGCCAGTTCGACGGCCGCATCCAGGCCGGCTTCGTCGAACACGCGCGTGACGCCCACGCTGGACCCTTCCCATGCCGGCTTCACGATCAGCGGAAAACCGACATCTCGGGCCGCGGCATGCACGTCCGCGCCGCGTGGCAACGCCCTGAACTTCGGGGTGGGCAGGCCGAGTGCGATCCACACCTGCTTGGCGCGCACCTTGTCCAGCGACAGCGCCGAACCGAGTACGCCGGAACCGGTATAAGGCACGCCGAGCGACTGCAAGGCACCCTGCAGCTCGCCGTTCTCGCCGCCTGCGCCGTGCAGGATATTGAAGACGCGGGCGAAATGGCCGGCGCGCACCGCATCCAGCAAGGCGGGAATACCATCGATGGGGTGTGCATCCACGCCGAGCGAACGCAGCGCCTCGAGGACGCCACGGCCGGAGTCGAGCGACACCTCGCGCTCGGCGGAATTGCCACCCAGCACGACGGCCACGCGGCCGAAACCGGCGGCGTCGTTCACGATGCGGGGAAAGCGGTCGGAGCGGTTCACGGAGACGTCCTCAGGTGGCCGACACCGGCCAGGTCGATGGCCGCCGCGCCGATGTCGCCGGCGCCGAGCAGCATGATCAGGTCGCCGTCGCGCGCGAGCGCCGACAGCGTGTCGCGCAGGTCGCGCGGATGGTCGACCAGCACCGGGTCGGTCTTGCCGCGGGCACGGATCGCGCGGGCCAGTGCCTTGCCGTCGGCGCCCGGAATGGGCGCCTCGCCCGCCGGGTACACCTCGGTCAGCACCAGCACGTCGACCTCGGCCAGGACGTTGGCGAAATCGTCGAGCAGGTCGCGCGTACGGCTGTAGCGGTGCGGCTGGAAGGCTACGACCAGGCGACGATCGGCCCAGCCGCCGCGGGCGGCGGCGAACACCGCGGCCAGCTCGCGCGGATGGTGGCCGTAATCGTCCACGAGCAAGGCGCTGCCGCTATCCAGCGCGATCTCGCCGCGCCGGTGGAAGCGGCGTCCCACGCCTTCGAAACGTGCCAGCGCGTGCGCGATCGCTTCAGCCTCCACGCCGAGCTGCCAGCCGACGGCGGCCGCGGCCAACGCGTTCTGCACGTTATGCCGGCCAGGCAGGTTGAGAGTCACCGGCAGCGTACCGTCCATGCCTGGAAGGTGCAGGTCGAAGTGCATCTCGAAACCGATCTGGCGGACGTGGGTGGCCGTGACGTCGGCACCGGCGTTGTCCACGCCGTAGGTCATCACGCGGCGCGAGGTGTCCTGCGCCAGCTTCGCGGTTTCCTCGTCGTCGATGCACAGCACCGCCATGCCATAGAACGGCAGGCGATGCAGGAAATCGCTGAAGGCCTTCTTCACCAGCGCGAAATCGCCCTGGTAGTTCTCGAGGTGATCGGCATCGATGTTGGTGACCACCGCCATCACCGGCGACAGCATCAGGAACGAACCGTCCGATTCGTCCGCTTCGGCCACGAGGTACTGGCCCGTGCCCAGGCGCGCATTGGCACCCGCGGCATTGAGCTGGCCGCCGATCACGAAGGTCGGATCGTAGTCGGCCTCGGCCAGCACACTGGCGACCAGGCTGGTGGTGGTGGTCTTGCCGTGCGTACCCGCGATGGCGATGCCACGACGAAAACGCATCAGCTCGCCGAGCATTTCCGCACGCGGCACCACGGGGATGCGCGCGGTGAGCGCGGCGACCAGTTCGGGATTGTCCTGGCGGATGGCGCTGGAGGTGACGACCACATCCACGCCGTCGATGTTGGCCGCCTCGTGACCGATGCACACCGTGACGCCGAGCCCGGCCAGGCGTTCGGTGGTGGCCGAGGGCGCGCGATCGGAGCCGGACACGCTGTAACCGAGGTTGGACAGCACCTCGGCGATGCCGCTCATGCCGACGCCGCCCACGCCGATGAAGTGGACACGGCGGAACGAGGTCATGAAATCGTCGTGGGCGCGCAAACGACCGGGCGTCATGCGGAAACCTCCATGCAATGACGGGCAATCGTGGATGCGGCGTCGGGCTTGGCCAGCGTGCGGGACGCGATGGCCGCGGAAAGGATCTGCCGGCGATCGGCCAGCATGTCGGATAGCAGGTGGGCGAGCATGTCGCGCGCACCGCTCTGTGCAAGGGTAGCGTCCGCCACCAGCCGTGCACCGCCGGCATCGACCATCGCCCGCGCATTGGCGGTCTGGTGATCGTCCACGGCATGCGGAAAAGGCACCAGCAGCGCTTCGAGGCCGGCCGCGCAGAGTTCGGCCACGGTCAGTGCGCCGGCGCGGCAGACGACGACGTCGGCCCACTCGTACGCACCGGCCATGTCGTCGATGAAGGCGACGATGTTGGCGGCGATACCGGCTTCGGCGTAGGCGGCACGGGCGTCTTCGAGGCCGCGCTCGCCGGTCTGGTGCACCACTTCCGGCTCCAGCCGGTCGCCCTGACCGTTATCGGCCATCCGGCGAAGCTCGGCCAGTGCCGCAGGCACGGCCATGTTCAGCGTGCGCGCACCGAGGCTGCCGCCCAGCACGAGCAGACGCGGACGGCCCGTACGACCGGTCATGCGCAGCTCGGGCGGCGACAACGCCGCGATGCGTGAACGCACCGGGTTGCCGACCCACTCGCCGTTGGGCAGTACGTTGGGGAAACCGGTCAGTACTTTGCGCGCGAAACCAGCCAGCTTGCGATTGGTGAAACCGGCCACGGCGTTCTGCTCGTGCACCACCAGCGGGATGCCCGCGAGGCGCGCGGCCACGCCGGCCGGTCCGGCCACGTAGCCGCCCATCGACAGCACGCAGGCCGGACGCAGGCGACGCAGCAACGCGAGCGACGCGAACAGTGCTCGCACCAGCATCACCGGGGCCATGAGGCGTGTCTTCAGGCCCTTGCCACGCAAGCCGCCCACGGCAATGGTGTGCAGGTCCAGGCCGTGCGCGGGCACCACGCGGGTTTCCATGCCGCCTTCGGCACCCAGCCAGGCCACGGGCATGCCGCGCGAACGCAGTTCGTCGGCCACGGCCAGGCCGGGGAAGATATGGCCGCCGGTACCGCCGGCCATGATCAGCACCGGGCGCGTCATGCCGCACCCCCGAACGCCGCTGAATCCGGCACGGCGTTGGCCGGCAGGCGCACGGCGGTCTGTCGCGCGTCTTCCGCGCGGTTGATCTCGAAGGTGGCGCGCAGCAGCACGCCGACCATGGCGCAGGTCATCAGCACCGACGAGCCGCCGGAGCTGATCAGCGGCAGGGTCAGGCCCTTGGTCGGCAGCACGCCCAGGTTCACGCCGATGGACACCATGGCCTGGAAGCCCAGCATCAGCGAGATGCCGTAGGCCACGTAACCGGAGAAGCGCTGTCCGAGCTCGACGCCCTTGAGGCCCATGTACAGGCCGCGGCCCACCAGCACGATATAGAGGAAGATCACCGTGACGATGCCGGCCAGGCCGAGTTCTTCGGCCAGCACGGCAAGGATGAAGTCGGTATGCGCCTCGGGCAGGTAGAACAGCTTCTGCACGCTGGAACCCAGGCCCACGCCAGTCCATTCGCCACGGCCCACGGCGATCAGTGCCTGGGTCAACTGGAAACCGTCGTTGAACGGATCCTTCCACGGATCGAGGAAGGACGTCAGGCGCTTGATGCGGTAGTCCTCGGCGGTGGCCGCGTAGATCAGCGCCGGCACCAGCGGCGTCGCCAGCACCAGCAGGTTGCGCATGCGCGCGCCGGCCAGCCATACCATGCCCACCGTGGTGGCAACCACGAGCGCGGCCGAACCGAAGTCGGGCTGGGCGAGCAGCAGCAGCACGATCAGGCCCGCCACGCCCACCGGCTTGACCACGCCGAAGAGGTCGTATTCGACGCCTTCGCGATGACGGACCAGATAACTGGACAGGTAGCCGACCAAGATCAGCTTCACCGCTTCCACGGGCTGGAAGCTGGTCACCAGCAGGTTCACCCAGCGGCGCGCGCCGTTGATGCGCATGCCGAACACGGGCAGGAACACCATCAGCAGCATGATGACGCCGAACAGCAGCAGCAGGAAGCTGTGCTTTTCCAGCACCTTCAGTTCCGTGCGCATGGCGGCCGCGGCCAGGCAGCCGCCCAGCACGAGGAACACGAGGTGGCGCTTGAGGTAGTAGAAGGCACCCTGGTGCGAGCCATCGGCCACCGCGATCGAGCTGGACGTGACCATGATCACGCCCAGCGTCGCCAGGGCGAGCGCGGCCAGGAGCAACGGGAGATCGAAGCTCCCGCGGGGGCCCTGACGGCGTTTGGCCTGTTTGTTTCCGAAGCCGAACATGATCGCTTAGCGCACCTTCAACGTGGCGAGACCGATGAGCACCAGCACGACGCTGATGATCCAGAAGCGGACGATGACCCGCGGCTCGGGCCAGCCCTTCAATTCGAAGTGATGGTGGATGGGCGCCATGCGGAAGATGCGCTTGCCGCGCAACTTGAAGCTGCCGACCTGGAGCATCACCGAAGCGGTTTCCATGACGAACACGCCACCCATCACCAGCAACACGATTTCCTGGCGCACGATCAGCGCCACGCAGCCGAGCGCCGCGCCGATGGCCAGCGCGCCCACGTCGCCCATGAACACCTGGGCCGGATACGTGTTGAACCAGAGGAAGCCGAGGCCGGCCCCGGACAACGCGCTGCAGAAGATGGCCAGCTCGCCGGCGCCCGGGATGGCGGGGATACCGAGATATTCGGAAAACAGCTTGTTGCCGGCGAGGTAAGCGAAGATGCCCAGCGCACCGGACACGAGCACGCTCGGCATGATCGCCAGCCCGTCCAGGCCGTCGGTGAGGTTCACCGCGTTGGAGAACCCGACGATGATGAAATAGCCCACCACGATGAACAGCAGGCCGAGCGGGATCGCCACCTGCTTGAACAGCGGCACGTACAGGGCGGTTTCCGCCGGCAACTGGTGGGTCTGATAGAGGAACACTGCGGCACCCAGGCCGAACACCGACTGCCAGAAGTATTTCCAGCGGCTGGCCAGCCCGCGGCTGTCCTTCAGCACCAGCTTGCGGTAGTCGTCGTAGAAACCGATCACGCCGAACAGCAGCGTCACGGCGAGCACCACCCACACGTAGCGATTGGACAGGTCGGCCCACAGCAGCGTGGCGATGCCTACGGCGAACAGGATCAGCAGGCCGCCCATGGTCGGCGTACCGGCCTTGGACAGGTGCGTCTGCGGACCGTCGCTGCGCACCACCTGCCCTGCCTTCAGCGCGGCCAGCTTGCGGATCAGCAACGGACCCAGCAGCAGCGAGACCGACAGCGCGGTGAGCGCGGCCATGATCGCGCGAAAGGTGATGTACTGGAAAAGATGCACGGACGTGAAGTGCCGAGCCATCCATTCCGCCAGTTCAAGCAGCATCGGAGGCTCCTTCAGCGTATTTCTTCATCGCCGCCACGACCCGGTCCATGCCGGAGGAACGTGACCCCTTCACGAGGCAGGTAACGCCCTCGTGAACCTGCACGCAGGCCGCCTCGATCAGCGCCTCCTGCGTAGCGAAATGCTGTGCGCCCGCACCGAACGCCTCGACGGCCGCCGCGCTCTTGGCACCCGTGGCGAGCAGGCGTTCGATGCCGCGGCGGTGCGCGAGATCGCCGATGCCGGCGTGCAGTGCCAGTGCGTCCGGGCCCAGCTCGGCCATGTCGCCGAGCACCAGCCAGCGCTCGCCCTGGGCCAGCGCCAGCGTGTCGATCGCGGCGGCGGCGGAACCGGGGTTGGCGTTGTAGCTGTCGTCGATGAGCGTCCAGCCACCCGCCATCGGTTCACGCTGGAGGCGCCCGGCCACGGGCGGCACCTGCTCCAGGCCTTCAACGATGCGGGCCACCGGCACGTCCAGCGCGATGGCAATCGCCGCGGCTGCCAGCGCATTGGCCACGTTGTGCCGCCCGGGCAGCGGGAGGTGAACATCACCGTCGCCGTGCGGCGTGGACAGCACGAAATGGGTGCCGTCGATGCGTTCCTCGACGATATCCGCACCGATGTCCGCGCGATGGTTCAGCGCATAACGCAGCACCCGGCGCGCACCGGCCAGGTTGGTGAACAACCCACCGAAGCGCTCGTCGTCCGCGTTGATGATCGCCACGCCATCGGCCGACAGCATCTGGTACAGCGCGCCCTTGGTCTCG
Organism: Luteibacter sp. 9135; assembly: GCF_000745005.1. Taxonomy (NCBI): domain Bacteria; kingdom Pseudomonadati; phylum Pseudomonadota; class Gammaproteobacteria; order Lysobacterales; family Rhodanobacteraceae; genus Luteibacter; species Luteibacter sp. 9135. The sequence continues at coordinate 418,606 of NZ_JQNB01000001.1, forward strand.
GCCACGCCTTCCAGCGTGCCCATCCGCTCCAGGTGCGCGGGTGCGATGGAGGTGACCAGGCCGATATCCGGGCGCGCGATGGCGGCCAGGTACTCGATGTCGCCCGGCTTGCCGGCGCCCATCTCCAGCACCGCGTACTGAGTGCCTTCGGGCATCGCCAGCAAGGTCAGCGGCATGCCGATCTCGTTGTTGAAGTTGCCTGCGTTGACGTGCGTGCGGCCGTGGCGCGAGAGGATCGATGCCGTGAGCGTCTTCACCGTGGTCTTGCCGTTGGAACCGGTGATGCCGACGACACGGACATGGCTGTTGGCACGCGCGGCGCTGGCCAGGTCGCCCAGGGCGGCCTGGGTGTCGTCGACGATCACCTGGGGGATCGACGCGTCGACCGGACGGGTGACCAGCGCGGCGACGGCACCGCGCGCCGCTGCGGCGGCCACGAAATCGTGCGCGTCCACGCGCTCGCCGGGCAGCGCCACGAACAGGTCGCCGGCCTTCAGCGTACGGGTATCGATCGAGAAGCCGCTCACCTCGACATCGGCGCCATGCAGGCGGCCGCGGGTCCAGAGGGCGACGGCGGACAGGCGCATCATGCGCGGGCTCCTTTCTTGCCGGATTCCATCGCCTCGCGGGCGACGGCGAAGTCGTCGAACGGCCGCTTGCCGTCCGGGCCTTCCTGATAGGTTTCGTGACCCTTGCCGGCGATGAGCACGACGTCGTCGGCCTTTGCATCGGCCAGCGCCAGGGCGATAGCCTGGGCGCGGTCGCGCTCCACCATCGCGGTATCGGGATGGGCGAAGCCGGTCACGATCTGGGCGACGATGGCGTCGCCGTCCTCGGTGCGCGGGTTGTCGTCGGTGACGATCACCACATCGGCCAGGCGCTCGGCAATGGCGGCCATGAGCGGGCGCTTGCCCTGGTCGCGGTCGCCGCCGGCGCCGAACACGCAGATCAGCTTGCCCTTGGTATGCGAACGCAGCGCCAGCAGCGCCTGCTTGAGGGCATCGGGCGTGTGCGAGTAATCCACGACCACCAGCGGCTTGCGCCCGTCGCCGCCAAGACGGCTCATGCGTCCGTTCACCGGCTGCAGGGATTCCAGCGCGGCGTGGATACGCTCGAACGGTTCGCCCAGCGCGCCGAGCACGGCAGCGACGGCGAGCAGGTTGGCCACGTTGAACCGGCCCAGCAGGCCGCTGCGCACCGTACGCATGCCCCAAGGCGTATCCAGGTTGAACGACAGGCCCTTGGCCGAGGTGACCACGATGTCCGCGCGTACCTCGGCATCCTTCGCGGTGCTGTCGGTGGCCATGGACGTGCGCAGCCGGACCACACCTTCTGGCAGGCCCTTGGCCAGCTTCGCGCCGAACGGATCGTCGATGTTGACCACCGCGGCGGAAAGGCCCGGGAACGCGAACAGGCGGGCCTTCGCCGCGCCATACGCTTCCATCGTGCCGTGGTAATCCAGGTGGTCGCGGGTGAGGTTGGTGAACACGGCGATGTCGAACGCCACGGCGTTGACGCGCCCCTGCTCCAGCGCGTGCGAGGAGACTTCCATCGCCACGTGCGTGGCACCGGCGTCGCGGAATTCGGCCAGGCGCGTCTGCATGCTGATAGCGTCGGGCGTTGTCCGTTCGCCCTCGGCGATCGCGCCGTGCAGGCCGGCGCCGAGCGTGCCGATGGTGGCCGGCTTGCGACCGAGGAACGCCAACGCTTGCGCGATCAGCTGTACCGTGGAGGTCTTGCCGTTGGTGCCGGTCACGCCGACGACGTCGAGCGCGGCCGACGGGTCGCCATGGAACCGGGCGGCAAGCGCACCGGCCTTGTTGCGCAGGCCATCGACGGCGATCACCGGCACGCCGGGCTCCACCGCAGCGAACGGCGGCTCGGCCAGCACGACGGCGGCCCCCTGCGCCACGGCCGTCGCGGCGAAGTCGATGCCATGGCCCTTGCCGCCGCGCAGGGCGACGAAGGCCTGGCCGGCCGTCACCTCGCGCGAATCCAGCGAGAGACCGGACACGACGATATCGCCGGCGCCTGGGGCGTCGGCGATATCGCGGAGCAGGTCGGTAAGGGCGAGGGTCACGGCACCACCTCTTCCGCCGCGCTGTCGTCCGCCTGCGGCGGCGGCGCATTGGCCGTGCCGATCAGGCCGCCCTGGCTGGGGCCCCCGACATACCAGCGACCCACGTTGTCCGGCGGGATATCGAGCAGGCGCACCGCGCCTTCCATCACCTGGGCGAACGCGGGGCCGGCCACCGAACCGCCGTAGTAATGGCCACCCTGCGGGTCGTTGATGACCACCACGGTGACCAGGCGCGGATTGCTCGCCGGGATCATGCCGACGAAGAGCGAGATGTAGTTCTTCGCGAAATACCCGCCCACGGAGAACTTGTGTGACGTACCGGTCTTGCCGGCCACGCTGTAGTTGGCGACGGAGGCGAAACCGTAGCCGGTGCCGCCCGGCTGCAGCACGGTTTCCAGCATGCGGACCAGTTCGTGCGCCACCTCGGGGGTGATCACCTGGTTGGGCGGGTTGTCCGCGCCCTTGATGAAGCTGGGTGCACGCAGCGCACCACCGTTGGCGATCGCCGCGTAGCCGGTGGCCAGCTGCAGCGGCGTCACGCTCAGGTTGTAGCCGTAGGCCATGCGCGACTTTTCGATCGGCTTCCAGGTGCGGCTGACAGGCAGGTAGCCCGCCGCTTCACCGGGAAATCCGCTGCCCGTGCTGTTGCCGATGCCGAACGACTTCCACATGGAGTAGAGGAAATCGGTGTCGAGCGTCATCGCGATCTTGGCGGCGCCGACGTTGGACGATTTGGTGATGACGCCGGTGGGCGTCAGCGTGCCCCAGTTGTGCGTGTCGCGCACGGGGTGGCCACCCATCATCCAGGTGCCCGGCGAGGTCTCGATCATGGGCGAGGTGGGCGTGTACTTGCCGCTGGTGAGCGCGGCGGCCATGGTGAAGGCCTTCATCGTCGAACCCGGCTCGACCACGTCGGTGACCGCGCGGTTGCGGCGGTCGCCCGGGGAGCTGCCGCGCACGGCATTGGGATTGAACGACGGCAGGTTGGCCATGCCCAGCACTTCGCCGGTATGGACGTCCATCACCACGATGGAGCCGGAGTCGGCCTTGTTCTTTTCCAGCGCATCCTTCAAAGCGCTGTACGCCAGGTACTGGATGCGGCGGTCGATGGACAACGTGATGTCGCGACCCGGCTGCGGCTCGCGCACCAGTTCGACGTCTTCCACCACATGGCCCATGCGATCGCGGATGACCCGCTTGGCGCCGGGCTTGCCCGACAGCCACTCGTCGAAGGCCAGTTCCAGGCCTTCCTGGCCGTGGTCGTCGATGTTGGTGAAGCCGAGGATGTGGCTGTTCACCGCGCCCGACGGATAGTAACGACGGTACTCGCGCTGCGATGAAATGCCAGGGATCTTCAGGTCGACGATCGCCTGCGCATCTTCCGGACGCAGCTGGCGGGCGATGTACATGAATTCCTTGTCCGCGCGCTGTTCGATCTTCTGCTTCAGGTCGTCGGCGTCGACGTGCAGCGCCTTGGCCAGCTCGGGAATGCGGTCGGCGTTCTCCAGCACTTCCGGCGGATTGGCCCAGATCGAGGCGACCGGCGTGGACACGGCCAGCGGCTCGCCGTTGCGATCGAAGATGGTGCCACGCGACACGGCGATAGGCATCTCGCGCAGGAAGCGCGCATCGCCCTGGTCCTGGTAGAACTGCTTGCGGACCACCTGCAGGTCGAACGCGCGCACCACCAGGCCGGAGGCGGCCACGCACAACAGCGCGACGATCACGGTCATGCGCTTGCGCGGGCTGGGGCCCTGGCCGCGACGGCGGCTGGGCACGACGGGCTTGCCGTAGCGGGCCTTCATCGACGCACCAGCTGGATGTCCTGCGGCTTCGGCGTGAACATGCCGAGCTTGCCGCGCGCGTCGGCATCGATGCGGCTGGGCTCGGCGTAGGTGGCCTGCTCCAGTTCGAGGCGTCCGTACTCCACGCCCAGGTCGTCCTTCTGGCTTTGCAGCCGCGACAGTTCGACGAACAGCACGCGGCTTTCGTGGCGCGTCCACACCACCCCGATGGCGCTGGCGATGACCGCCAGCAGCAGGAGGGAGAGGCAGATGGCGCCGAAGACCTTCATGCAAGCTTCTCCGCGACGCGCAGCACGGCGGAACGCGAACGCGGATTCGCGGCCACTTCGGCGTCGGAGGGAAAGATCGCCTTGCCGACCGATTTCAGGCGGGCCAGCTTCGCTTCGGTCGGCGGGCCGCGACGGCTGCCCTGCACACGGCCTTCGTGCGAGCGGATGAACTGCTTCACCGTGCGATCTTCCAGCGAATGGAAGCTGATCACGGCAAGGCGGCCACCGATGGTGAGCAGTTCGAGGGCGGCCTCCAGGCCACGCTCGACGGAATCCAACTCGGCGTTGACCCGGATTCGCAGGGCCTGGAACGTGCGCGTGGCGGGATTTTTCCCCGGCTCGCGGCGACCGACGCAACCGGCGACCAGTTCAGCCAGTTCCGCGGTGCGCGTGATGGGGGCGGTGGCGCGGCGCTCGACGATCACCTTGGCGATGCGGCGGCTGAAGCGCTCCTCGCCGAAGCGCCAGAGCACGTCGGCGATATCGAATTCAGAGGCCTCGGCAAGGAACTCGGCGGCGCTGATGCCGCGCGTGGTATCCATGCGCATGTCCAACGGCGCGTCGGCCATGAAGCTGAAGCCGCGGCTGCGATCGTCCAGCTGCGGCGAGGACACGCCGAGATCGAGCAAGATACCGTCGAGGCCTTCCGCCAGCTCTGGCCATTCGCCCATGGTGGCGAAGTTGTCATGGCGCAGCGCGACGCGCGGATCGGTAGCCAGGCCGGCTTCGGCCACGGCGATCGCCGACGGGTCACGATCCATCAGGAACAGGCGGCCCTCGGCGGAGAGACGGGCAAGGATCGCCGAGGCATGGCCCCCGCGACCGAACGTCCCATCCAGATAGCGTCCGTTCCCGCGCAAGGCGAGGCCCTCCACCGCTTCGTCGAGCATCACCGGGATGTGCACATCGCGCCCCGCCATCGCCACATCCCGCTCCCGTTCCACCAGCACCTCGAATTAGTTCGTCGTCACAACCGCAGTTCCGCCATGTCATCGCTGATGTCTTCTTCGCCGATGGTCTGGCGGATCTTCGCGAGGTGGGCCTGTTCGCTCCAAAGCTCGAACTTGTTGCCCATGCCCAGCAGGACGGCTTTTTTCTCCAGCCCCGCCGCCGCCCGCTGACTGGATGGAAGGAGGATGCGTGCGGCCCCGTCGGGTTCGACGATGGACGCGGCACCCACCAGCTTCATCTGCAACGCGCGATGGACGGCCTTGACGCTGGGCAGCGCGTTGACCTGGTCGCGCACCTGTTCCCACTCCGCGTACGGAAAGATCCAGAGGCAACCGGCATCGAAGGGGTTGTAGGTAATCACCAGACGGTTCGCACAGGCGTCGGCCACCAGATCCCGATACGAGGTCGGGATCGTCAGACGACCCTTGTCGTCGATCGTGATGGCTGTCTCACCTTGGAACATTGTCTACTGGCCGCCCCACCGAAACCCACGATTTCACACTGGGGCCCACGATAGTCTCGGCACCTGAGACTGTCAAGGAAATTTTTCTTGTGAATCAAGGAGAAAGGGCAGGTTCATGACCAATTCCAGCCGTTTATGAGGAAGGGGCGGGAGGTGGTTGAATCATTGGAGTTTTTTGCGATTCACACCGTGATTTACGGTGTGTGTGTCGCGTGAAATGGGCGGCGGGGCTGAACTCACGTTCACTCAACCCGGCCTCCACCGATGTGACGACGGCACTCACCCGTATTCCACATGCAAAAACGGCGCCGTCGCGAGACGGCGCCGTCACAAGAAGAGAAGGAGTCGGCCTGTAAGCCGGGTTCTGTACGCCTTGCGACGCGACAGTCATTCTTCTCGGCCTGGCGTCACCGCCAGGCTCCAGCAACCTACCCGGGGACGACGCGGGCAACGTCATAGTCCCCTTATTTGGTCTTGCTCCGGGTGGGGTTTACCGTGCCATGCGACGTTGTCCCCGCACGCGGTGCGCTCTTACCGCACCCTTTCACCCTTACCTGATCCCCTTGCGGGGCCATCGGCGGTCTGCTCTCTGTTGCACTGGCCGTCAGCTCACGCTGCCCAGGAATTACCTGGCACCCTGCCCTATGGAGCCCGGACTTTCCTCGATACGCCCGAAGGCGCGACGCGACTGTCCGGCCGACTCCAGCCCGGATTGTACGGCATAACGCGATATCGGCGATGGCTTGGGGCTCGCCTTTGGCATCGCGTTGGGCCTTGGGCCGTGGAGCAAGAGCCGGCGGGTAGCCCCCTCGGTGCCACGCCTGCGGCGACCCGAAAGGGAAGGGCCGCTCCGCGGCCGTTTGTCTATTGCCCTTCGGGCCCGGGTCGGGCTTCGAACGGAGGTTTCCGATTCGACCTCCTGTCTCAGCGGAAACGGCCGGCCGTCCTGGCCGGCCCCCTTCGGGCTTTCTCCGTTCGAAGCCCTCGCCTGCGGCTACCGGCACCGAGGGGGCTACCCGCCGGCTCTTCCTCAAACTGAGGTGGCGTGTTGGGCGAGCAGCGCGTGGGGTGAACGAGTAGCGGTCGGGGTACGGCGTCAGCGCTTTGTTTTGGTTGTTCGCGCACATCGTGCGCTCCTACGCCGGAGGTAGGGTCGGTCTATTCAACGTCTGATCCACCGGCTGTGTGTAGGAGCGCACGCGTGTGCGCGAACCCTCAACACCACCCAAGGCGGCTGATACCGTGCGCATCAGGCAAGCGAGCGTTCCCAACAACGAAGCGAAACCTGGCTCTTAGCTTTTCCCACACGCAACCTCAGTCCGTGAAAGAGCCGGCGGGTGCCACCCTCGGGGCCGGTAGCCGCAGGCGAGGGCTTCGAACGGACAAGGCCCGAAGGGGGCCGGCCAGGACGGCCGGCCATTTTCGCTGAGCCATGGATGGCGAATCGAAAATCCCCGGGCGAAGCCCGACCCGCCCCGACGGGGAATAGATAAACGGCCGCGGAGCGGCCCTTCCTTAGCGGGTCGCCGCAGGCGTGGCCACGAGGGTGGCACCCGCCGGCTCTTGCTCTAGGGCTCTAGGGCTCCAAAGCTCTAACCCCCCACACCACCAAATCCACTTCTACAATGCCCAGCCACGCCCACCGGATGCACCGATGACCCAGCCCCGCCCCGGCACGCTCCATGTCGTCGCCACCCCCATCGGTCACCGCGACGATATCGCCGCCCGCGCCATCGAGACGCTGCGGCGGGTGAAGGTCATCGCCGCGGAAGACACCCGGCACACCCGCCCGCTCTTGCAGCACCTCGGCATCGACACGCCACTGGTGGCCCTGCACGACCACAACGAGCGCACCGCCGTCGACGGCCTCGTCGAACGCATGCGAGCCGGGGACGACGTGGCGCTGGTCTCCGATGCGGGCACGCCCCTGATCAGCGACCCGGGCTTCCGCCTGGTGCGTGCCGCTCGCGCTGCGGGATTGAGGGTCAGCCCTGTGCCCGGCCCCAGCGCCGTGATCGCCGCGCTGTCGGTGGCCGGTCTGCCCAGCGACCGCTTCGTTTTCGAGGGGTTTCTGGCAGCCAAGGCCGGCGCCCGGCGGGCGCGCCTCGCCGAGCTTGCCGGTGAGTCGCGCACGCTCATCTTCTACGAGTCGTCGCATCGCATCCTCGAATCCCTGGAAGACATGCGGGAGGCGTTCGGTGCCGACCGCGAGGCCGTCGTTGCGCGCGAGCTGACCAAGATGTTCGAAACGGTGCTGGACGGCTCGCTGGCGGCGCTGGTCGAGCGCGTGGCGGCCGACCCGAACCAGCAACGTGGCGAGTTCGTGGTGATGGTGGCCGGTCGCGAGGCCGGCGAAGACGAGCGCCTGGCCGAGGGACTGCGTGTCTTCGCCATCCTGAAGGACGAACTGCCGCCCGCCCGGGCGGCCAAGCTCGCCGCCGCCATCACCGGCGCGCCACGCAAGGCGCTCTACGGGACGTAAGCCTCGTCCTGCCTCACGCGGGCCTCGCGGGGCGATGGGCTATCATCCGGTCGTTTCGGCGCCGCCAGGGGGCCGACGTGCCCATCAAGGACTCACTAGCGATGCGACCGATTCGTGCCTCGATCCTCGGCCTCCTGATCTGCGCCGGCCTGGCCGGCTGCGTGACCCAGGGCGGCGTCCAGCCACAGGGTGCCGCCCCTTCGGGTGAGGCGACTCAGGCGGCGCAGGCCATGTACATCAAGGGCCAGTTCGACCAGGCCGCCCAGGCCTACCTCGCCCTGGCCGCGCAGGACGGCGATCGCCGCGATTACTACAAGCTGCTGGCCGCCGAGTCGTACCGCCAGGAGGGCGCGCTGGATCGGGCCGCCCCCATCGTGGCCGATATCCGTCGCCCGCGACTGGAAGGCGAAGACTCGCTGCGACTGGACGCGCTGCGCGCCGAAATCGCCCTGAAAAACAATGATCCGGCCACGGCGCTGTCGCTGACCGGCAAGCCCGCCACCCGCGTATCGCCGCAGGTCGCGCAGCGGCTGGCCGAGCTTCGCGCGCGTGCGCAGGCCGCGTCGAACGACCCGTGGAGCGCGGCGCAGACCCGGATGGAGCTGGACGGCCAGTTGCGCGGCATCGACCGCGAGCAGAACCGCCAGCAGATCCTCGCCCTGCTTACGGGCCTGGGCGCGCAGCCGCTGGCCGACCGCAGCGCCGCCCTGTCCGCCAACGACCCCATGAAGCCGTGGGTGGTGGAAGCGCAGTCGCAACTCGGCAGCGTGTCCCGCTCGCCGGCCGTGCTCGACCAGGCCGTGGGCACGGTCAGCGGCGATAAAGGCGTGCGGGAAGGCTATAAGGTGCCCGGCAAGGTGGCCCTGCTACTGCCGCTGAGCGGCCCGCTCGCCGGTGCCGGCGCCGCCATCCGGGACGGCTTCTTTACCAACTACGTGGATGCCGGTCGCACCGGTGCCGCGCGTCCGGAGGTTGCCGTGTACGACTCGGGCAACGACGCCGCGCACGCAGTGGCTGCCTACGACAAGGCCGTGGCCGAGGGCGCGCGCTTCGTCGTCGGCCCGCTCAACCGTGACGGTGTGTCGGCCATCTTCGCCAAGGGCGCGTTGCCCGCGCCGATGCTCACGCTGAACTATCCCAACGACAACAAGAACCTGCCGCCGTCGGGCGCGAACGAGTTCGGCCTGATCCCGGAGACCGAAGGCGCGCAGGTCGCCGACCACATGGCGGACCGTGGCATGAAGACGGCTACCGTCATCGTGTCGACGGACGATTTCGCCCGTCGTGCCGGCAACGCCTTCAAGGCCGAGTGGCAAGCACGCGGCGGCACGCTGGCGGCCCAGATCACGCTCGACTCCGGCAGCATCGACTTCGCCTCGCAGCTGTCCGAGCCTGTCGGCCAGGACCCCGACACCAGCGGCGTCTTCATCAGCATGAAGCCGCCCCAGGCACGCCTGCTGATCCCGCAGCTGCGCCTGGCCAAGAACACCCTGCCCGTTTTCGCCACCTCCCATGTCTATGGGGGCAGCGACGATCCGACCGCGGATCGCGACCTGGAAGGCGTGGAATTCTGCGACGCGCCGTGGCTGTTCGATGCCCAGCCGGGCCTCGCCCGGCGCAGCGAGCTGAGCAACGCCATTCCGGCAACGCGCGGCGTCACCGCACGCCTGTTCGCCTTCGGCATGGACGCCTGGGGCCTGGTGCCCTACATCGACTGGATGCGCGGCCACCCGGGCAGCTACCTGCCGGGCGCGACGGGCCAGCTGGTGGCGGATGAGTTCGGCCGGGTACGGCGCGTACTCATCTGGGCGCGCTTCGCCGACGGCGTGGCCCGTCCGGTCGCGGGTAGCCTGGAGCTCGAAGCGCCGGCCACGGCCCCCAGCGTGGAAAGCGGCGGGGCCTGATCCCGCCGGCGCGAACCGGGAGGTTCGCGTGACCGCACCAACGAAGACCGCCACACCGCGCCGCGCCACCGGAGATCGTTTCGAGGGCGCGGCGTTGTCGTTTCTGCGAGCCAGCGGCCTGCGACTGGTGCAGGCCAACTTCCTCTGCCGCCATGGCGAGATCGACCTGATCATGCGCGAAGGCCCCATCCTGGTCTTCGTCGAGGTGCGCTACCGACGCAATGCCCGCTTCGGCGGCGCCGCGGCCTCGGTCACCGCCGCCAAGCGCCGCAAGCTGATCAGCGCCGCGCACCTGTGGCTGGGCTGGCATCCGCACGATGCCCATCGTCCCTGTCGTTTCGACGTGCTGGCCTTCGAAAGCGATACCGCGGAGTGGATACGCGGCGCGTTCGACGCGGGGTGAAGGACATAGGGAGGTGGGGACGTGGGGACATCGGTTCGTCGTTGTAGGAGCGCACGCACGTGCGCGAATCCTCACGAACGATGCCGTACTCATGCGGGATGCGGGCGGTTTGGGGCGTCTGACGAGCGCACGTCGGATGCACGGAAACGCTGGCTCGTTTAGACGTTTGGCTTCATTCGCCTTGGTTCGGTGCTGAGGGTTCGCGCACGTGCGTGCGCTCCTACCCACCCACCCGCGCCAGATGCCCCCCCCCCGCTGGATGCAAGGTCATGGCGATCCTGGCGGGTCAGGTGGCGCGGGAAAACCTCTCGGCGGGCATCGAGGCCAGGTCGCCGATGGCGTCGATCGTGATATCCGGCGGGGCGGCTTCGAGGTCCGCGCCAGCGGCCGCCGCGTAGTGGCCCTGCCTGACGAAGACGGTCGTGACCTTTTCGCCCATGAGCTTCTTCATCGCCACGAGGATGCGCGGCTTGTCGTCGACCATGACGTAATGGTCGGCCGGGTAGCGACGTTGCATGTCGTCGAGCATGTCCTCCTTGTGCACGTAGATCAGCACGTCGCCGCGGAAGGCGTCCCACAGGCCGGCGCGGCGAATCTTCCGCGGCTGGAACACCGTGTCGCCGTCGGACATGATCACCGGCCGTCCCATTGTGCGTACATGGTCCACGGCCTCCAGCGCGCCGGTGAAACGACGCTCGTCGAAGGGGTAATCGAGGAGGAAGAAGGCGAGGTCCATGTACGGCGTGGCGCCGTCGTTGCCGCGCAGCCGCTGCAGCGTGCCGAGGTAGTCCGCGTAGCCGACCTGGCTGCGGATCTCCTTGTCGATGGCGTTGTAACGGTCGCGGCCGTCGACACCGACGGCGTGCTCGAGGCGCGCCGCGAGGTCGGCGCCAAAGCGGTCGTTGTCGAGCAGCGTGTTATCGACGTCGAACAGGAAAACGAGGGAATCGTGGGGCACGGGGCATCCTTAGCGCGGGTACGTCGACCGTTGTACATGGGGCCGGGTCATACCGATGCGAAGCCCCGGATCGATCATGCCCTGCGCGGCGGCACCAGTGACAGTCGTTTGCCGCCGGCCGCCTTGTTCGGCGCCAGCAGCCGTTCGATCTCGTCGGGCGGCAGCGGTCGCGAATAAAGAAAGCCCTGCCCTTCCTGGCAACCGGCACGCAGCAGGAATTCGTGCTGTGCCTCGGTCTCGATGCCTTCGGCGATGGTATGCAGGTCGAGGCTGCGCGCGATGGCCACCATCGCCTCGGTGATCGCCACATCGTTGCCGTTGTCCGGCAGGCCGGTGACGAACGAACGGTCGATCTTGAGATATGCCACCGCGGGCAGCTTGAGGTAGGCCAGCGACGAATAGCCGGTACCGAAGTCGTCGATGGCCACGCCCACGCCCAGGTCGTGCAACGACTGCATCGAGCGCTCGGTGTCTTCACCCAGGCGCAGGATCGCGCTTTCGGTCAATTCCACCAGCAGCCGCTCCGGCGCGATGCCGGCCGTGCACAGCGCCTCGCTAACGGCCGGCAGGAAGTCCGGATGACCGAAGGAACTTGCGGACACGTTCACCGCCATGCGCAGCGACGGCATGTGGGCATCGTCCCAACGTTTCAGCTGCGCACACGCGGCACCCAGCACCCAATGGTCGATCTGGCGGATCAGGCCCAGGCTTTCCGCGATGGGAATGAACTCGTCCGGCGGCACGTTGCCGCGGTCGGGGTGGCGCCAGCGTATAAGGGCTTCCACCGCCACGATGCGTCCGGTTTTCATTTCCACGCTGGGCTGGAACACCAGCACGAATTCCTTGCGTGACAGCGCCTGGCGCAGTTCGGAAGCGAGCTTGAGGCGGCGTCGTGCATCGGCGTGCATCTTCGGCGTGTAGAACCGCAGCGCGTTGCGTTCCTCGGTCTTGGCCACATACATGGCCGCGTCGGCATGCGCGATCAGTGTGACCGCGTCGTTGCCGTCCAGCGGGTAACCGGCAATGCCGATGCTGGCGCTGACGAACAGCTCGTAGTCGCCCAGGTCGAACGGTCGGGCCAGCGCGGCAAGGATCGCCTCGGCCACCGTGAGGGCCTCCTCGCGCGAGCGCAGGTCGGCGAGCAGCACGGTGAACTCGTCGCCACCGATGCGCCCGGCAACATCGTGCGGCGCGAGCTGGGCGCGGATGCGCTCGGCCACACGCATCAGCAGGGCGTCGCCGGTGGCGTGACTGTAGCTGTCGTTCACCACCTTGAAAGCATCCAGGTCGACGAACAGCACGGCGACCGCCCCGCGCTGGTGCGCGGCCCGCGTGATGCCCTCGGCACAGCGCCGTTCGAATTCCGAGCGGGTCACCAGACCCGTCAACGGGTCGTGGTTGACCATGTGCTGCAGGCGCTGGCGGTCGGCCTTGCGCGCGGTGATGTCGGACACGACGGCCACGTAGTGCTGCGGGCGCCCTTCGCTGTCGCGGATGGTGCTGATGCTGAGCATCTCCGGATAGGTGGTGCCGTCGGCGCGCCGGCTCTCCACCTCGCCCAGCCAGTTGTCGCCGGCCGCGATGTCGTCCCAGAGGCTTTGCGGCAGCGGACGGCCGTCAGGCAGGCTGCGGGTCGCGTCGAAGCGTGTGCGACGCAACGCCTGCAGCGGGATGCCGGTGAGCTTGGTGTGCGCCGCGTTGGCCGTCGTCACCCGCCGGTCGGCATCGGCGATGATGACGCCCTCGGCGATGCTGGCCAGCGCTTCGGAGGCGATCTTGCGCTCCTGCTCCATGGCCACCCGGTCGGAAATGTCCCGCACGATAGCCTGCGATACGTGACGCGAGCCCCACACGACGAGGCTGCTCTGGGTCTCCACCGGCCGCACGCTGCCGTCGCCGTTGCGCAGCGAACCCACGCCGGCATACACCGATCCCTCGACGAACAGGCTGGCCAGCCGGATGCCGATCAGCTCACCCGGCTGGCAACCGGCCCACGCGGCGGCGCGATGGTTGGCGTCCAGGATGCGCCCCGAGGCCTCGTCCACCATGTAGATCGCATCCGCGGCGCTGTCGAACAGCAGGCTGTAGCGTTCCTCGGTCCCGCGGATGCTGGCGAGTATCCGCTGGGCCATGCGCAGCCATAGCAGTGACGCCAGCGCCGCCACACCCAGCACGGTGAAGAACAGCACCCGCCCCAGCCACGAGGCGCCGTTGGCGATATACAGCGAGAAGGCCTTCGCGCGCGGTTCGATGTAGCTGTTGAGCGCACCGATGCGTCGGTGCTCGTCATCCAGAAGCTGCTGTGACGGCAGACCGCCGCCGTAGGCGTGCTCCAGACGGTTGGCGATCTGGTCGATCTCCGCCAGGCTGCTGTCCACTGAGCGCCACTGGGCGATGGCTTCGCGGACATAAGGCATGCCGTCGAAGTGACGAAAAATGAAGACCATGCCAGGAATGGCCTCGGGGATGACACCGCCCTGGGCGAAACCCTCTTCCACGGCCTCCTTGCTGTAACGGCCGCTGGCAATGGCGTCGCGGGAACCGCGGTCGGCCATCAGCACGGCGAAGTTGCGGCGGAAGTCGGCCAGATCGCCCGGCCGGCCATGCGCGGCATATTCGTCCAGGTCGATCACCGCCTGTTTCTGCGCCTTGGCCCAAAGACTCTCGCCGTTGAGGAAACCGGCGAGAGTCACCTGGGTCTGCAGGGCAACCCACGTCAACGCGAGAACGAGGCCCACGACGGCCACGAGCGCATAGGCCAGCGGCCTGAGGCGCCGGGACAGCGGTTGGGGGTGAATGGCATCTACACGACGCATCGCTTCCTCGGGTCTCGCACTAACCTGATATTGCGCTATAAGACGCCCAACATGCGAGTTACGCGGCAACCACGTTCGACGTGCGAACCGGGGCCGCCGCATCCATGCAACGGTCGAGCGTGATGCTCATGCCCACGTAACTGCGACTCACACACTCCCTGATGTGCTCGATCCGGTCCACCGGGGGGTTCGATCCCAGCAGGGTACACACGATCTCGAGCGCTTCCCATGGATGGGTATCGTCATAGGCCGCGTGAAGCTGAAGCCAACGGAGGCCGGCTTTGCGGCACGAAATCGGCAGACTCGCCGCGTAGGCCTGGCTGTCGTAGATGATCTGCGACCAGTCGCCGGTCGCCCCCTCCACGGCGTAGTTGGTGGCGGCAATGCCCGCGGCCAGGGAGTCGTCCCGGCTGACCTCCTCGCACCAGTTGGCCAGGACCTGGCTGCCCTTGGGCGGCTCCGCCGTCAGGACGTCCTGGCGGGACACGCCGGCGGACTCGGCCCAGTTGAGCCAATACTCGGCGTGGTTCTGTTCCACGCGGATGTTGCGCACCAGCCACCGGCGGGCCAGGTCGTCGCCCGGACTGCGGCCGTACCGCGTCTTGAGCAGGCTGTGCGACATGTAACCCGGAAACCGCTCGATGACCGGCCACACACCGACCATGAAGTTACGTGTGGTCACCGGATCGAGCGTCGCCGTCTTCATCGCTTCCCACATGTCGTGGCGGACGAGTTGTCGCCGGGCATCCTCGCAAGAGGACACCATGTCCTGGGTCCAGGTGGGGTAGCTGGCGATATCGGTCTGCGGCCCCGTGAGTTCGAAGCGTGCGTTCATAGTGGATCTCCCTAAAGATCTGCTAGCCATGGATGGAAGGTCCGGACAGGCCGGGGTTGACCCGCAGCCCGCCCGTGCCGACCCCCTTGCGGGGCCGGACGATCATTAGGGCACAACCCCGGTTGGGCTTTCCTGCGGGTCGGTGTCTGCCGCTCTGGCCCATCCGTCATGCACACACGGGACGGTTCCCGGTTTATGGTGGGCGCCCTTTCCTTCGTTGGACTCGTCCATGGCAAACCTTCACCGGATTCTCGCGACCGCCATTTCCTGCGGCCTCGCTTCCGCCGCGGCGATGGCCGCGCAGCCCGTGGGCGTCGATCTCAAGGGCATGGACCGTTCGGTGCAGCCCGGCGACGACTTCGACGGCTTCGCCAACGGCAACTGGCGCAAGACCGCGCAGATTCCGGCCGACCGTGCCAGTACCGGCGTGTTCCTCGAGGTGTTCGAGAAGGCCGAGAAACGCAACGCCGAGCTGATCAAGGCCGCGGGCGAAGGCCATCCGGCGGCGGGCAGCAACCAGCGCCTGATCGCCGATTACTACAAGGCATACATGGACCAGGCGGCGATTGAGAAAGCCGGTCTCGCCCCACTGAAACCGGCACTGGACGCGATCGACGCGATCGGTGACAAGGCCGCCCTGTCCACGGCCCTGGGCGCCCAACTGCGCGCCGATGTCGACCCGATCAATGCGACCAACCTCGACACCGGCCACCTGCTGGGCCTGTTCGTCGCCCAGGGCCTCGAGGATCCGACGCGCAACATGCCTTACCTGCTGCAGGGCGGCCTGGGCATGCCCAATCGCGATTACTACCTGAAAACCGACAAGGACATGGTCGAGACGCGTGGCAAGTACGCCGCCTACGTCGAGGCCGTGCTGAAGCAGTCGGGCACGCCCGACGCCGCCGCCAAGGCCAAGGCCGTCATGGCCCTGGAAACGAAGATCGCGCAGGCGCAGGAATCCATCGTGGACAGCGAGGACATCCACAAGGCGAACAATCCGTGGCCGCGCACCGCCTTCGCCAGCAAAGCGCCCGGCATCGACTGGAACGCGTATTTCAAGGCGGCCGCGCTCGACGACCAGCCGACTTTCATCGTCTGGCAGCCCGGTACGGTGACGAAGTTCGCCGCGCTGGTCGCCAGTGAGCCGCTGGGCACCTGGAAGGCATGGCTGCGTTTCCACACAATCAACGAGAACGCGTCCGGCCTGCTGCCCAAGGTGTACGACGACCTCGCCTTCGGCTTCTACGGCAAGGTGCTCACGGGCACGCCGCAGCAGCGCGAGCGCTGGAAGCGTGGCATCGGCCGCGTCGACACCGACTTGGGCGATGCCGTGGGCCAGATCTACGTGAAGCAGTACTTCCCGGCGTCGTCGCGCAGCGAAGTGCAGGACATGGTGAAGAACATCCTGAAGGCGTTCGATGCACGTGTCGACACGCTCGCCTGGATGTCACCCGCCACCCGGCAGAAGGCCAAGGCCAAGATCGCTACCATCAAGGTCGGCGTGGGCTACCCGGACACCTGGCGCGATTACTCGACGCTGGAGATTCATCCGGACGACGCGCTGGGCAACCACCAGCGCGCCGAACTGGCCGAGTACCGGCATCAGGTCGCCAAGCTGGGCAAGCCGGTGGACCGCGACGAATGGTGGATGACGCCGCAGACGGTCAACGCGGTGAACCTGCCGCTGCAGAACGCGCTGAACTTCCCGGCTGCCATCCTGGAAGCGCCGTTCTTCGATCCGAAAGCGGACGCCGCATCCAACTACGGATCGATCGGCGCCGTGATCGGGCACGAGATCAGCCACAGCTTCGACAACACCGGCGCCGAGTTCGACGCGCAGGGCCGCCTGGCCAACTGGTGGACCGACGCCGACCAGAAGCACTTCAAGGATGCGGGCCAGCGCCTGGTCGAACAGTTCAACGCCTACGAACCGCTGCCCGGCCTGCACATCAACGGCCAGCAGACCCTGGGCGAGAACATCGCCGATCTTTCCGGACTCACCATCGCCTATGCCGCCTACAAGGAAAGCCTCCACGGCAAGCCCGCCCCGGTGATCGACGGCCTGGACGGCGACCAGCGCTTCTTTCTTGCCTTCGCGCAATCGTGGCGTAGCAAGACCCGCGACGCGGCAATGCGCGCCCAGGTGATCGGCGATGGCCACGCACCCGGCGAGTTCCGCGCGCAGACGGTGCGCAACCTCGACCCCTGGTACGACGCGTTCAAGGCGAAGCCCGGGCAGAAGCTGTACCTCGATCCGAAGCAGCGCGTCAAAATCTGGTAAGCGACCGCCGCCGGCGTTCCACCGCGCCGGCGGCGGCACCACGACAACGCCCTGCACAACGGCAACGTACTGAACAACGACAACGCCATGTAGGAGCGCGCGTGCGCGCGCGACATGTTTTCGCGACACCCCGGAGCTGGCGCGCCAGCCCGATGGTCACGGCGAAAAGATGTCGCGCGCACGCGCGCGCTCCTACCTGATGCGGTCGGCTGTTGGGGCGGGACGGGTGAGGCGCCGCTCCAGGTATTGCAGGGCACCGTCCAGGGTCAGTGCCAGCGCACCGACCAGCAGGGCACCCTGAATCACGTAGGCGGTGTTGTTGCCGACCAGGCCCTCGACAATGGGCGAGCCCAGCGTCGTGGCGCCGACGGTCGACCCGATGGTCGCCGTTCCCACGCCGACGATGGCCGACAGACGTACGCCGGCCATGATCGGCCCCATGGCCAGCGGCAGTTCGATCTCCCGCAGGCGACGCCAGCGGCCGTAACCCATGCCGTCGGCGGCATGCAGCGCCGCCGCGGGTACATTGTCCAGGCCCGCGACGGTCTGTCCGAGCACCGGAAGCACGCCGTACAACGCCAGGGCCAGCAAGGTCGGCGCCGCGCCGAAACCGAGCAGTGGTACGGCGATGGCCAACACCGCCACCGGTGGAAACGTCTGCCCGATCACCGCCACCGCACGCACCGTGGGCAGCAGCGACCGGCCGACCGGACGCGTCACCAGCACACCGAGGGACAGCCCGGCGATCGTCGCGACCGCGGTGGCAACGAGCACCAGCCCCAAGTGGGACAGGGTCAGCATGGCGAACGACGTACGCACGTAGACCGGATGACTCAGCGCCGGCCATCCCGCATGGAACACCGGTGCCGCGTGCGGCAGCACCAGCACCAACGCCAGCAGGACCACGGCGGGCAGCAGCCCCCTCATGCAGGCCGCGCCACGAGGTCGCCCAGGCGGACCACGCCCACCCGGCGGCCGCCCTCGTCCACCGGCAGGCAGTCGCGCCCCTGCGCAAGCATGGCCGCCAGCGCGTCCTGCAGCGACGTGTCGATATCCAGCGGGTCACCGTCCACGGACTCACTGCCGCGCAGCACCTCGCGCACCGAACGCACGGCCAGCTCACGCAGGCGCACCCGCACGCCGCCGACGAACGTGCGCACGCGCTCGTCCGCCGGCTCGCGGATCAATTGCAACGGCGTGCCGACCTGGGCGAGCCTGCCCTCCAGCATCAGGCCGATCCGGTCGCCGAGGCCGAACGCCTCGTCCATGTCGTGCGTCACGAACAGCAACGTGGTGCCGCTGTCGCGCTGTATCGCCTTGAGACTGCGTTGCAGGGATTCGCGCGTGAGCGGATCGAGTGCGCCGAACGGCTCGTCCATCAACACGACGGGGGGGCGCGCGGCCAGGGCACGTGCCACGCCGACACGCTGCTGCTGCCCACCGGAAAGCGTATCGGGATAACGATCGATCATGCCGGGTTCGTCCAGGTGCAGCAGGTCGATCAGTTCGCCGACGCGCGCACGTATGTCGGCATCGCTCCAACCGAGCAGACGCGGCACGGTGGCGATGTTTTCGCCCACGGTGCGATGGGGAAACAGGCCGACCGACTGGATGGCGTATCCGATGCCCCGGCGCAGCGTCTCGGCATCGACCGTCGTCACATCCTTGCCGTCCACGCGCACCGTGCCGTTGTCTACGTGTTCCAGCCGGTTGACCATGCGCAGCAGCGTGGACTTGCCCGAACCCGATGGCCCGACCAGGACGAAGAACTCGCCCGCCTCGATATGCAGCGAGAGATCGTCGATGACGACCTGCGTACCGTACGACGTGCGAACGTGCTCGAACTCGATCATGCGGGGCGCTCCGTCAGCACGAGCAACGATTGGAAGAAAAGATCGACCGCCAGCGCCAATGCGATGATGGTAAGCGTACCCAGCAGCACCATGTCCGTCGCACCCTGGCCGATGCCGAGGAAAACGAACCGACCCAGCCCACCCGCGCCGATCAGGGCGGCAACCGCCGCCAGCCCCACGGTCTGCACCGCCACGATGCGCAAGCCGGCCAGCAGCACGGGCCAGCCCAGCGGCAATTGCACGCGCAGCAGCACCTGACGCCGGGTCATGCCCAGGCCGCGCGCCGCCTCGCGCGTGTCCGCCGCCGTGGCATCCAGCCCGGCCACGGTGTAGCGGACCACCGGCAACAGCGCATACAGCACCAGCGCGAACACCGCCGGTGCGGCCCCCGTGCCACCGAAACCCAGCGCACCCAGCGCGGGCCACCTGCCGGCCAGCCACGCGAACGGCCCGATCAACAAGGCGAACAAGGCCAGTGAGGGCACCGTCTGCAGGAACGCCAGCACGCCGACCAGCGCCCCGTCGGTACGCCGCGTTCGCCATGCCCACCAGCCCAGCGGCGCACCGATCGGCAGCGCTATCGCCAGCGTGGCGGCCGCGAGCAGCACATGCGTCAGCAGGGCCTCGGCGAACGGCGCGCGTTGCGCCGCGTATTCGCGCAGCAACGCCAGGCTATCGAACGTCCCGGTCATCGCCATCCCGGCCATTGCCATCGGCACGCCGACCCACGCAAGCACTCGCACCGGCCGGGACATCGCGGCCAGCCGGTGCAGCAACAGCAAAGCCGCCGCGAGCCACATCACCCAGAACCCGGTACCCAGTTGGATACGCGTGCCAGTCGCGGCGCCCTCCAGCAGGGCCCGCGCGTCCATGCCGGCAAGCAGCGGCAAGCCGACCACGCCGGCCCACGCCAATACCGCAGTGATGAACGTGCGCCCCGGCACACGCACCGTGCCCACCGCGCCCGCCAGCAGCCATACCGCCGCGAGCGCCCACACGTGCGGACTGACCGCGGGACCGCTGAGGAGGCGGTTCGGCGCCACATGCAGGAAGTCGGCGAACACCGCGGCAAGCGCTCCCGCTCCCGCTAGCACGATCACCGGCAACGCCGCACCCCGCACCGTCACAACAGGCCCTGCGTGCGCAGGTAATCCGCCGCCACGGCCGATGCCTGCTCGCCATCGATCTGCGTGCGCGCGTTGAGCCGGCGCAACACCTCCACGGTCAGCGGCCTGAATGCGGCTTCCAGGGACGTTCGCATGGTGGGATAGCGCCGTAGCGTGGCATCGCGCACCACAGCGGCTGGTTGATAGACCATTTCCACATGCTTGGGATCGTCGAGCACGACCAGTCCCGTGACGGCCAGTGCGCCGTCGGTGGAATAGACCATGCTGGCATTGACGCCTGAGGTTCCTTCGGCCGCGGCCTTGATCGTGGCGGACGTGTCGCCGCCGGCCAGTACCAGCAACTGGTCGCCACGCAGCGTGAACCCGTAGGCCGACTGGAACGCCGGGAGTGCCGCGTCGCTTTCCACGAACTCGGCCGATCCGGCAAGGTAGACATCGCCACCCGCACGCACCCAGCGCGAGAAGTCGTCGAGCGTGCGCAGCCGCTGGGTGCGGGCGAGGTCGGCGCGCACGCCGATCGCCCAATGATTGTCGGCCGGCGCGGGGCGCAGCCAGACCAGCTGATTCGCCGCCGCATCCATCGATGCGGCGAGGGCCCACGCCTGCGCCGCGTCACGAAAGGCCGGGTCGCTTTCCCGATGGAAGAAGAAAGCGGCGTTGCCGGTGTATTCCGGATAGACGTCAAGATCGCCGTTGAGCAGCGCCCGGCGCACGACCGACGTGGGGCCCAGCTGCGTGCGATCGACCACCGGAATCCCCGCATGGCGGAGTACCTGAAGCACGATCTGGCCAAGCACCGCGCCTTCGTTGTCCGCCTTGGAGCCCACTCGCACGGGCGGCTGCGCCTGGGCTTGCGCCTGCATCGCGAAAACAGCCGCGAAGGCCATCCCGCCCCACAGCAACGGCGACAGCCACAGGCGGCGGCAAAGACGCACGCTCAGCGCCCCAGCACGTCGACGAAGCCGCGCTTGAGTGCATCGTCGATCGGCGTCGCCGCCACGCTCGCCGGCAGCGCCACGTAGCGGGACTCGAACGCGGCCACCGCGGCCATGAAGCGATCGCCACGCCCGGCGTCATCACCCTGCTCCACCGCATAGGCGAGTACGCGAGACGCCTGGCTGGCAAGGTCCACCTCGTCGGGCAGCGCGGAGATGTCGCCCCATACCTGCTTGAGGTAGAGCACCGCATCGGCCGCACGCCGCATGCGTCGCAGCAGGCCCGACGTCGGCACATGCGCAGGACGGACATGCGCGATGACCTCGTGCGCCTCGTCCATGCTCACCGGGCCGAGATCGATCCGGATGCACAACCATGCCGTGTCGAACAACCACGTGCCCTGCTTCGGCTGCGCGCTGTACGGCAGCACGCGCCCGTCCACTTCCACGCTGTCCGGCATGCCCGCATCGAGGAACTGCACGATGTACGAGCGAACCGGATGCTTGCCTGGGAAGTCGCCTTCGCTGCGGGCGATGTGCAACCGGTGCGACGTGGCATCCTTGCGGCTTTGCACGCGGATACGCGAGCACTCGCCACGCCGGTAGCCTTGGCTCTCGCCATCGTCGTCGTAAAGTTCGGCGTGACCCTCGGCGCCCGGAAACACCTGCAGGATCAGCTCGTCCGGCACATTGGCCAGGTCGCGCATGCCTTCCGGGTAAAGCGGAACGACGCTGCCTTGACGCACGAACACCGGCGTTTCCTCCAGGGTGTAGCACTGCGCCAGTACGCGGCCACCCTCGAACACGTCGGCACCATCGCGGCTGTACCAACGACCGGGCGGCAGCCAGACCGGAAACGGCGCGGTGCCGTCGGCGCCCACGGGCACCGTCACCGGCGCCACCAGCAGGTCGTTGCCGAACATGTACTGCGAGGGGTGGGTGTACGCTTCGTCGTGCTCGGGCCAGTGGTAATACATGGGCCGCACGATGGACAGGCCGGTCTCGTAGGCCTGCCGCGCGGCGGCATAGATATACGGCGCCAGCTGGTAGCGCAGGCGGATGGCCGCGAAGATGGCATCGCCATAGGGCGGCCCGAAATGCCAGGGCTCCTTGTGCAGGCTGGCCTCCTTGGCCGAATGCGTGCGCAGCACCGGACTGAACACGCCCAGCTGCATCCAGCGCGCGTAGAGCTCCGGCTCCAGGTGCCGCTCCGGGCGCGGGATGTGCTTGTGGAAGGTGTGCCCGCCGATGTCGTGGCTCCAGTACCCATACAGCACGTTGGACGCCATGGCGGTGAAGTGCGGCTGGTAGGCCAGTGAGGTCCAGGAGATCACGCTGTCGCCGGAGAACCCGATCGGATAACGATGATTACCGAGGCCGCCCCAGCGATGGTAGATCAGACCGCGCCGGTCGCCCTCGCGCTGCATCTGGGTAAAGAACACGTGGTTGAGCCACCAGGTGTTGGACAGTCCCGGATGGGCTTTCGACTCGGGCCACTGCTGCCAGTCGAGCCACCAGAAGTCGACACCCTCGCGCTCCAGCGGATGGAGCACCGTGTCGAACAGGGCGCGCATGTACGAACGCGACGTGCCCTCGAAGGGGATGGGCGCCTGCGTGGAGGTATCCCACGACAGCGCATCGGCCATCGCCTGGTACTTTTCCTCGTGCGGCATTACCCCCGAGGCCGGGTGCAGGTTGAGCGTCACGCGCAGCTTCTGGCCATGCGCCCACTGCATGAACGCGACCGGATCCGGAAACAGGCTGCGGTTGAAGGTGTAGCCGGTCCAGCCGGACTGTTCGCCGAAGACATCCTTTTCCTCGTGTCCCGGGCGCAACGACAGGCCGGGCGTGGTGTGCCAGTCCATATCCAGCACCAGCACATCCAGAGGAATGCGTTCCTTGACGAAGCGCGCACCCAGCGTACGCAGCTCCTGGTCCGAGTAATTCCAGTAACGCGACCACCAGTAGCCGAACACGAACCGTGGGGGCATCGGCTGCGGCCCGGCGATCGCCGCGAAATCGGCCAGGGCCGCCGGGTAGTCGTGCCTGTAACCGAAGAAATACAGATCCTGGCGCTCGCCGGACGGACGCGCCGTGACCCAGTCGTCGTCGTCCAGGCCGAAGCTTTCGGTATCGTCGACCACATGCCAACCATCGCGGGCGATCAGACCCTGTTCCATCGGCAGCGTGCTGCCGTCCTGCCAGGTGTCGCCGTCATAACGGTCCAGCGTGCGGTACGTGCCACCCAGGTTGTCGGTCTGCACGTCGCCCGGATGCCAGACGATGTCCGCGCCGCCGTGCCCACGCAGACGCACCGAGAGATTGCCGGCCTGGAAACGCCCGCCGTTCTTGTCGTAGCGCAGGCTCAGGCGATCGGTGTCGATCTGCAGGGACGTGTCGTCCTCGGTCACCCGAAACGCCGGCACATCGAGGTCACGGTGCACGACCACCTGCGTACGGCCATCGCGGAACCGACCCTCCTCGCTCCATTCCAGCCGCAGCAACCGCGGCGTAAGCACGGTGAAACGGACAGGGCCCCGGGTCACGACCGCTGCAGGCCTGGCCGCCGCGTCGGACGAGGATGGCTTGTCTTTTTTCGCTTCCATGGGCGGATGGACCCTTCGTCGAACCGGAAGTCCACGATTATGGCGCGTCGCCGCATGGACCCGGTGAATGAACGGAGTCGACGAGGTCTTGTCGCTTCGTGCACTTACGACAAGGCACTGTCGGCCCTCGTCCAACCCACCTGGAGCAAAAACCATGAACGAAGACCAGATCCGCGGCGCCGCCAACACCGTCGGCGGCCGTGTGCAGCGTGCCGCCGGCGCCCTCGTGGGCGACCATGGCATGGAAGGCGAAGGCGCCATCCGTGAGACAGCTGGCCGCGTCCAGGCCAAGGCCGGCGAAGCCGTCGACACCGTCCGTGACGCGGTTGCCCACCGCCCGCTCGGCGCGATCCTGAGCGGCTTCGGCGTCGGCATCCTCGTCGGCATGCTGCTCGCGCGCCGCGACTGATCTTTCGTAGGTTTGTGCGATGAGGCCGCGCGGGCGGTGGGATTTGGTCCCTATAGCCCGCGCGGCTTTTTTGTTTTTGTGGGCGGGTTGAAGGCTTGCCTTCGGCGTCGTGTTGGGCCTTGGGTCGTGGAGCAAGAGCCGGCGGATGCCACCCTCGCGGCCACGCCTGCGGCGACCCGTCAATGAAAGGCCGCTCTGCGGCCGTATATCTATTCCCCTTCGGGGCGGGTCGGGCTTCGCACAGGGGTTCTCGACTCGACATCCCTGTCTCGCGAGAACGGCCGGCCGTCCAGGCCGGCCCCCTTCGGGCCTGATCTGTGCGAAGCCCTCGCCTGCGGCTACCGGCCACGAGGGTGGCACCCGCCGGCTCTTTCGACGACTGACGTTGCTTGCAGGCGAGCAAAGAGCAGCGTTTTGCTTCGTGGCTGGGAACGCTCGCTTGCCTGATGCGCACGGCATCGGTCGCCTTAGCGGTATTGAGGGTTCGCGCACGTGCGTGCGCTCCTACACGGCCGGCGGCTCAGGCATTGAATAGACCAGCCCTACCTCCGGCGTAGGAGCGCACGATGTGCGCGAACCAGATACACGGCCGCGCCAGCGGCCTTTCCTCAACGGGTCGCCGCAGGCGTGGCACCGAGGGGGCTACCCGCCGGCTCTTGCTCGAGGAGTTCGGATTTACCGCTTCACCGCTTTGTTGGCTTTTCGCGCACATCGTGCGCTCCTACGTCAGCCGGCCTGGCAGCGGTTGCGGCCTGCGTTTTTTGCCGAATACAGGGCACGATCGGCGCGTTCGAATACTTCCGCGGCCGTGTCGTTCCGGCCGAAGCACGCGACGCCGCCGGACATGGTTACGGTGACCGGCTTGCCGCTGGCATGGAACGCGAGCGAGGCCACGAGGGCGCACAGCCCCTTTGCCGCCTGGAGGGCGGCATCGCGTTCGCTGCCGCTGAATACCACGACGAATTCCTCGCCGCCGTAACGCGCAACGAACGCCGCATCAGGGAGCTCGCGGGTCAGCGTCTGGCCCACGATACGCAGCACGGCGTCGCCGGCGGCGTGGCCCAGGCTGTCGTTGATCGTCTTGAAATGGTCGATGTCGAGCGCCGCCAGGCAGAGCGACGCGCCGGTTTCGCGCATCCGCGCCTGGGCCGCTTCGATGTGACGCTCGTAGGCCAGCCGGTTGGGCAGGCCGGTGAGTAGGTCGGTCAGCGCCAGCGCGTGTTCGCGGCGCAGCGAATCCTGCAGCGAGCTTGTCTGGGTTTCCAGCTCCTCGACACGGTCGCGCATGCGCTCGGCGCGGTCGCGGTAGGCGGCCATGCGGGCGTCCTCGCGGTCGCGGTACTTGCGGAAGTGCGTGTCGATCAGCGACAGGCGCGCGTTCACCTCCGCCTGCAGGGCGCCCAGGTCTGTCGCGGTGAGGGTGCTTTCGCCGAGCGCGCGCATTTCCTCGCGCACCGTGGCATCCAGTTCGCGGCCACCCGCGGCGGCCTCGCCGTAGGCCAGTTCGGCGGCGAGGTAACGGGTCATGTCGCCGAGGCGTGCGCTGACCGCAGCCAGCAGGTCCTGCAGGCGGGCGATATCCGTGCGCAGCGACGCCACCACCTCACTGTCTTGCTGCAAGGGTGAGGGTGCTACGGCCTCGGTTGCCGCGACGGCGAGCGCAGCCGGCGCGGCGGCGGGCGCGGAGACGGCGGGCGCGGCCGGGGCATCGTCGTTCACCGCCGACGGCAGGCGATCCAGCCCGGCCACGGCTTCCGACAAGGATTCCAGCAGCGTATCCAGCAGGGCGGGCTGGGGGGAGTCGCGCAGCGCCTCGTTCAGGCGGTCGAGCAGGCTGTCGATATCGCTGCCCTGGCCACGGGCAAGGGCAGCCAGGCGCACGGCGAGGCGGCGCAGGCCCTCCTCCAGGTCGCGGAAATCGCGCTCGTCGCGCTCCATCCTCTCCAGTGCGAGGTGGTATTTGCGCTCCCAGATGTCCTGTTCCACACCCGTACTCATGATCCGCCGTCAGCCCATTGGTGCCATGGAAGTATATCGGCAGGCCGGCGCGGGACTTGATCCCACCCCTCGGCCCCGCCGACGGTGGTCTGCCGGATCGCGTAAAATCGCGCCATGCGCATCGGTCCCTACTCCATCGCGCCCCACGTGGTGCTCGCACCCATGGCGGGCGTGACCGACAAACCGTTCCGGCTCCTGTGCAAGCGCATGGGGGCGGGCTTGGCCGTGTCCGAGATGACAGCCTCCGATCCGAGGCTGTGGAACACGACCAAGTCGCTGCGCCGGATGGATCACCAGGGGGAGCCGGAGCCGGTCAGCGTACAGATCGCCGGGTACGACCCGGGCATGCTGGCCGAGGCGGCAAAGTACAACGCCGACAACGGGGCCCAGTTGATCGACATAAACATGGGTTGCCCGGCCAAGAAGGTCTGCAATGTCTGGTCGGGCTCGGCCCTGCTGCAGGACGAACCCCTGGTGGCGCGCATCCTGCACGCCGTGGTTCGTGCGGTGGATGTACCGGTCACGCTGAAGATCCGGACCGGCTGGGACCGTGAACACCGCAACGCGCTGACCATTGCGCGTATCGCCGAGGATGCCGGCATCGCGGCCCTGGCCGTGCACGGCCGCACGCGCGCCGACAAATACGAGGGCGAGGCCGAGTACGCCACGATCGCCGCGGTGAAGGCGGCGGTGGGCATCCCCATCATGGCCAACGGCGATATCACCTCGCCGACAAAGGCACGCGAGGTGCTGGCGGCCACGGGTGCCGATGCCGTCATGGTGGGCCGCGGCGCGCAGGGCCGGCCGTGGATCTTCCGCGAAATCGCGCACCACCTGCAGACCGGTGGCTTTCTTGCCGAACCCTCGCCCGCGGAGGTGCGCGACATCCTGGCCGGCCACCTCGAGCAGCTGTATGCGTTCTACGGCGAGCGGATGGGCGTGCGGATCGCGCGCAAGCACCTGGGCTGGTACGCGAAGGATCGCCCGGAAAACGCGGCGTTCCGCCACGTGGTCAACCAGGCGGAGGATGCCATCTCGCAGCTGCGCCTCATGCGCGAGTACTTCGACGCACTGGCCGCCGGCGTGTCGCTGGCGGCGTGATGCGTCCAGTGCGCGCTGGAGCGCTAAACCGCCCGCTGCAGCGGCATGTTCGGCGCGGCAAGCGCACGGCGTAACCCTTCGGGCAGGCCGAGGTCACCGTAGCGTTCCACATAATGCGCCAGGGTCTGGGCGAATCCATCGTCCGAACGCCAACTGGCCTGATCCACGTCATCGCATCCGCCCTGCACGTATTTCAGCAGGTCCACGCATTCCTGCCGGTAGCCCAGCGCCAGGAAGCGAGCGGCCGCACGTGCACAGGCCACCAGCGGGGCGGCGACGAAACCGCCGGTGCCGGGGTGGTCGTCCATGAGGCCGCCGCCGGGCACGCAGCACAGCTTCAGCGCCAGCACCTCGCGCAGGCGCGCCTCGAAATCCTCGCCTTTGTAGCGGCAGCGATCGCTCCACCAGGTCCAGTAGTGCATGCTGTCGCCCAGCCCGTGCAGCGCATCGGCGATCAGCCCGGCACCGCCATCCACCGGCTCGGCGGCCAGCATGAACGCCATGCTTTCACCCGCCGTGAGCCTCACGTGCGTCGCCGCCAGTTCGCCACCAAAGCTCATTGGCCGCGAGCAGGCGATGTACCAGCCGTCCATGGTCCGCGCCTCGAGCGCCGGTTGCGCGTCCGCCGCGGCGGCGCACACCAGCCGGAAGGCCACCTCGCCCTCGGTGCAGCTGACGATGCGCACGAAACGACCCGCGGCCACGGCGTCGCCCTGTCCCGGGCGTCCTTCCGCCAGCGGCATGAAGTCCACCACGCGCAACTCGCCCGCCGTCGCACGTCCCGTGGTCTCGACCACGTTGGTACCGGGCACGTAGGCGGCGGTCCATGCGACATCACCGTCCAGATGAAGCGCCAGCAGTGGACGGTCCGGGTGGGATGCGCGCAAGGAGCCGCGTGCGCGGTCGAGTGAGAGGTCGGTGATCGACGCGTCGTCGCCCACGCGGCCGAAACCGCACAGGTCGCCGATGGGCAGCCCACGCGGCGGGGGCGCACCATCGTGCAGCACGGTTGCGAGCGGTTGGGCTGGCACGTTCGATTCTTCCTGGCGACGGGGAGGGGCGCCGAGCGGCGCGGAGGTTGGGGCAGCACCCGGCAAGACCGCGTGAATGCCGTCGGTCGCGGTTCAATTTCCTCGCCGATGCAGGCGCGTAGAATGGCGTCAGGCGGGTCAACCTGAGGCACAGGCATGAGCGAGAAAGACATTCCCGGCATCGAGCCCTACGACGGCGCGGCAGGCGGCTGGGGCGCGCTCGGCGCGGTCGCCCGCGCGCTCAGCGGCCAGATGGCCCTTGCCCGCGAGTCCATTGCGCTGCACAAGGTCAACCAGCCCAAGGGCTTCGATTGCCCCGGTTGCGCCTGGCCCGATCCGAAGGAAACCTCCTCGTTCGAGTTCTGCGAGAACGGCGCCAAGGCGGTGTCGTGGGAAGCCACGGCAAAACGGGTCAAGCCGGAGTTCTTCGCGGCCAATACCGTCGCCGACCTGTGGAACCTGACCGACTATGCCCTGGAGGGCTTGGGCCGGCTGACCCATCCCCTGGCCTACGACGCCGACACCGACACGTATCGCCCGATCGCCTGGGACGACGCGTTCGCGCGCATCGGCGCCGCCCTGCGCGCGCTGCCCTCGCCGGACATGGCCGAGTTCTACACGTCGGGGCGCGCCTCCAACGAGGCGGCGTTCCTTTACCAGCTGTTCGTTCGCGAATACGGCACGAACAATTTCCCCGACTGCTCCAACATGTGCCACGAGGCCACCAGCGTGGGCCTGCCGGAGTCGCTGGGCTCGGGTAAGGGCACGGTGACACTCGAGGATTTCGATCACTGCGACGCGATTTTCTGCATCGGCCACAACCCGGGCACCAACCACCCGCGCATGCTTTCGACCTTGCGCGAGGCATCGCTGCGCGGCGTGCCCATCGTCGTGCTCAACCCGCTGCCCGAGCGGGGCCTGGAACGCTTCACCTCGCCGCAGCACCCGGTGGAGATGCTCACCAACAGCGCCGTGCGCATCGCCTCCACCTATTACAAGCTGAAGATCGGTGGCGATGTGGCGGTGCTCAAGGGCATGATGAAGTATCTGCTCGTCGAAGATGCCAGGGCCCTCGCCGAGGGCATGCCGGGCGTGATCGACCGGGATTTCATCGCCGCGAACACCAGCGGCTTCGAAGCACTGTTCGCCGACGTCGAGGCGACCGACTGGGCGGCCATCGAACGCACTTCCGGCCTGACGCGCGCGGAGGTCGAGCACGCGGCATCCATCTACGCCCGGGCGTCGAAGGTGATCGTCTGCTACGGCATGGGCATCACCCAGCACGCGCACGGCACCGAGAATGTCCAGCAGATCGCCAACCTGTTGCTGATGCGCGGCAACATCGGCCGCGAAGGCGCCGGCATCTGCCCGCTGCGCGGCCACAGCAACGTGCAGGGCGACCGCACGGTGGGCATCACCGAGAAGCCGAACGCTGCGCTCAACGAGGGCCTTCGCGCCACCTATGGCTTCGAGCCACCGGTCGCGCACGGACACGATGCCGTCGCCGCAGTGATCGCCATACGCGAAGGCCGCTCGAAGGCGCTGGTGGCGCTGGGCGGCAACCTGGCCGTGGCCATGCCCGACACCGAGGAAACCTTCGCCGCCATGCGCGGCCTCGACCTTGCCGTGCACATCGCCACCAAGCTCAACCGCTCGCACCTGATCCTGGCCCGGCAGTCGTTCATCCTGCCCTGCCTGGGCCGCACCGAACTGGACGAGCAGGCCACCGGGCCGCAGGCGGTCACGGTGGAGGATTCCATGTCGATGGTGCATGCGTCCGCCGGCACGCTGAAACCCGCGTCGGAACACCTGCGCTCCGAGCCGTGGATCGTCGGCGGGATCGCCAAGGCCACCCTGCCCGCCACGCGGGTGGACTGGGACCGTCTGGTGGGCGATTACAACCTGATCCGCGACGACATCGAGAAGGTGTTTCCCATCTTCCGCGACTTCAACCGGCGGGTCGGTGCACCCGGCGGTTTCCGCCTGCGCGTCGCCGCCAGCGAGCGCGCCTGGGACACGCCGGACGGCCGCGCGCATTTCCTCCTTGCACGTGGGCTGGACGAGGATGCGCCGCTGGCCGAGGGCGACCTGATGCTCACCACCATCCGCTCGCACGACCAGTACAACACCACCATCTACGGCCTTAACGATCGCTACCGCGGCGTGACCGGTCGGCGTGACGTCATCTTCCTGCACGCCGACGACCTCGCCGCGCGCGGGCTGAAACACGGCGATCGCATCGACGTGTTCGCCACGGGCGCCAACGTGGCCGACGGCAAGGCACGTGCCGTGCGCGGGTTCACGGCAGTGGCCTTCGACATCGCGCCGGGCTCCGTGGCCATGTACTACCCCGAGGGCAACGCACTGATCGCCCTGGAAAGCCACGATCGACGCTCCGGCACGCCGGCTTACAAATCGGTGCCCGTGCGCATCGAGCGCGCGGTGACGCATGCCGTTGCCTGATCGCCCGCCGGCAGCGGGATGGGTGACGCGGCCCGTGCTGCGCTTCGAGCGCGGCGTGGCCACCCAGGACGACGACAGGCTGGCCGAGGAAGTGCCGGTGGCGATGCATGTGGACGGCGAACCGTTCGCGGTCATGATGGCCACGCCGCACGACCTCGAGGATTTCGCCCGCGGTTTCGCCCTGACCGAAGGCAAGGTGGCGTCGATCGACGAGATCACGTCGATCGACATCCACGACGTACTCGAGGGCGTCACGGTGGACGTGCGCACCGTGGGCCATGCGCGGCGCGAACGACCTGTCGAACCGGCATCACGCACCCTGCCCGGGCGCAGCGGCTGCGGCATCTGCGGCAGCCGCGAACTGGAAGACGTGGTTCGTCATCCGGCGCCGGTCGGCACGGGGCCGTCGATCACGCCCGCCGCCATCGAGCACGCCCTGGACTCCCTGCGCGGGTCGCAACCCATCAACGCGTTCACCGGGTCCGTGCATGCGGCGGCCTGGGCCCTGCCGGACGGCACCCTGCTGAGCGTGCGCGAGGACGTCGGCAGGCACAACGCGCTGGACAAACTGATCGGCGCACTGCTGGCCGCGCGCATCGACACCGACCACGGCTTCGTGGTGCTGACCAGCCGCGCCAGTTACGAGATGGTGACCAAGGCGGCCGTCGCGCGCATCGCGGTGGTAGTGGCTATCTCGGCTCCTACCGCGCTGGCGGTGCACCTGGCCGCCGACTGCGGCGTGACCCTGGTGGGCTTTGCGCGACCGGGACGTTTCAACGTCTATACACGACCGCAGCGGGTGCTTTAGCGGGCTGGATCAACCGCGCCGCCGACGCAGGCTGTCCTTCACGTCGACATCGAATCGCACCGTGGTGGCCACGGTCTCATGACCGGGTAGTTCGAACACCAGGCCGTCCTTGCTCGGCAGCCGCGCATGCAGTTCCTGCAACGCCGTGCGCGGCACTTCCATCCGCCACTCGTGAGCATCGCCGGACAGCACGCATGCCGTGCCATCGGTGGCATCCACCGCGTAGCGCATCGTGAACACCGTGCCGAACGCCGTCGAGCCCAGCAAGGCGACGTCTTCCAGCAGGACAGCCAGCTCGTCCTCGTCGACGCGCACGCGGATGGTGTGGTTCTCCAGCTGCACTCTCATGCCGTCGCCTCGCGCCATTGATCGGGTGTGTTGCAGTTGACCAGTCGCGGCGTCACCGCGTTGTCGAGCGGCAGCGCGGCGACGCCCAGCCGCGACTGCAAGGCCGCGACCGAACACGCCCGCCCGGGTCGGGTCATCAGCTCCGCAAGCGCCGTGCGTGACATCGCATCCAGGCGCAGGCGCATCGGCAGGGGGTGGCCTTGCCAGCAACTCGTGGCATGGGTGCCTGCCGACGCCAGCAAGGGCGCGAGCAGGGACTCGCCCAGGTGCGGCATGTCCACGGGCACCACGAGCAATTCGCCGTTAGGCAGATGGTCGGCCACGCTGGCGATACCGCCGACCGGGCCGCTGCGAGGCCAGCGGTCGGGGATGCCACCAGGCCGATCGCCGCTGACCGCGACGATGGCCGCGCCGGCGGCGTGCAATGCAAGGATCGCGCGCTGCAACAGCGTGGCACCGTCGATCACCAGTGCGGCCTTGTCACGCCCCATGCGCGAGGACAGTCCGCCGGCAAGCACCAGGCCGAGGATCATCGGGCGTCCGCCGGGTCGAGGGGCCACGCATCCACCCTTCCGTTGAACGCATCCGCCGCGGACAGCCATGTGTCCGCCTGCGTATACGGCACGATGCGGTAGGCGGCCTGAGCCGGCATGACGCATACCCTCGTTTCGCCATCGATGTCATCGATGAATCGACCGAGGGCGAAGTGATGCAGGCCCTCGCGCAAGCTGACGCCTTCCGCGACGCGCACGCGCTGCGGGCGTTCGGGAGGCAAGCCCGCCAGCGCGCGTAGCACCGGCGCCACGAAGAAGCGATAGCCGACCGCGACGGCCATGGGGTTGCCCGGCAGGCCCAGCACCAGCGGGCCGGCGTCGAAGCGTGCGGCGAGCAAGGGCTTGCCCGGCCGCATCGCCACCTTGTGGAACAGGGTATGCGCGCCGAGTGCCGAAAGCGTGGTGGGAACGAAGTCGAACCGACCGGCCGACACGGCACCCGTGGTGACGATCAGGTCCACACCGGCCGCAAGAGCGTCGGCGATGGCCTCATGGAAAGCCGTTCCGACATCGGGTACCCGCTGACGGACGACCAGCTCGGCGCCCCAGCGCAACAGGCTGGCGGCGAGAAACGGGCCGTTGGAATCGTGGATGCCACCGGGCGGCAGCGTACCGGCGGGATGCAACTCGCTGCCCGTGGCGATGACGGCCACCCGCGGCCGCCGTACGACATCGACGCCATCGATGCCCAGCGCGGCCAGCAGCATGACGGCCGCCGCATCGATACGCCGGCCGGCGTGCAAGGCGACGCTGCCCGCACGGAGGTCCCCACCGACGGTACGCACGTTCTGGCCCCGCGGTTCGTCCGCAAGAAAATGCACGTGATCGCCGTCGCGTTCACAGCGCTCCAGCGGCACCACGGTATCGAAGCCTTCCGGCATGCGCGCGCCGGTGGCGATCTCGCAACATTCCGCCTCGGGGTAGGCCAATGCGCCATCGCCCGCGGCATGCATGGCGGCCACGCGGTAGCCGGAACCGGCGGCGATGGACGCGCCGGGGGCACGCAACGCGTAGCCATCCATGGCCGCGTTGTCGAACCCGGGTAGCGACAGCGGGCTGACGACATCGGCGGCGAGGACACGCCCCGCCGCCTTGTCGAGCCCTGGATGCTCACTGCTCAGCGTCCTGCACTCGGCGAGCAACCGCGTCACGGCATCGGGATAGGCAATCATCCGCCAAGACTAACGGCAGCACGCCCCGCGTGCGACACCTCCTGCGCGGACGCCGGACGGTAGGCGTGGAATGCCACCGTGGCCGAGGCGCGCCCCTGGCTCAGGGACCGCAGTGCCGTGCTGTAGCCATCCAGCCGGGCCAGCGGCACGTCGGCTTCGATCGTCGTGCGCGCCTGCGCCTCCGTGAGCTGGACGATATGCCCGCCGCGACGTTGCAGGTCGCCAAGCACATCGCCGACGGCCGTGCCCGGGGTGGTGACCGATACCCGCATCACCGGCTCCAGCAGCACCGTGCCCGTCGCCTCCAACGCGGCTT
This sequence comes from Luteibacter sp. 9135, assembly GCF_000745005.1. NCBI lineage: Bacteria > Pseudomonadati > Pseudomonadota > Gammaproteobacteria > Lysobacterales > Rhodanobacteraceae > Luteibacter > Luteibacter sp. 9135. The sequence continues at coordinate 452,574 of NZ_JQNB01000001.1, forward strand.
TCACCGCCATCTGCGCAGCACGATGGAAAGCGGCCTCGTTCGAGTCCACCGCGTGCGCCTGGCCGTCGAGCACCGTCACGCCGGCACCGACCACGGGGTGGCCACGCGGGCCCTCGAGCAGCGCCGACCGCACGCCCTTCTCCACGGCCGACTGGAGGGCCTTCGGAATGACGCCGCCGGTGCTGCGGTCCTCGAAGCGGTTGCCCGCCTCGCCGGTCGGTGCCAGCGACAGTACGACGCGCGCGTACTGCCCGCTGCCACCGGTCTGCTTGGCCAGCTTGCCTTCGACCGGACCGGAGGCCTTCGCCGGGGTTTCCTGGTAGGCCACGCGCGGGAAACCGGTACGTACCGGCACACCCCATTCGCGGCGAAGGCGCTCGACCGTGACCTCCAGGTGCAGCTCGCCCATACCCCAGACCAGCGTCTCACCGGTCTCCGGATCCGTGCCCACGCGAAACGACGGGTCCTCCTGCGCCAGCCGCGCCAGCCCGTTGCCGAGCTTGAGCAGGTCGGCGGAGCGTTCCGGCGACAACCGCCACGACAGCACGGCCGGCTGCGCCTGGATCGTCTCCAGCCTTACCGGGCGATGCGGATCGGCCAGCGTTTCGCCCGTGGCGACGTCTTTCCAGCCGGCGACGGCCACGATGTCGCCCGCTTCGGCGAACTCGACGGCGTCGGTTTCGTCGGCGCGCACGACGGCAAGCCGGCCCACGCGCTGGACGCGATCGGTGCCGCTGCGCCACACCGCATCGCCGACGCGCAGGCGTCCGGCATAGATACGAACGAACGCCATCGGGCCATGCGCCTGATGAACCACCTTGAAGACCAGCGCCGCCAGGGGCGCCTGCGCGTCGGGCAGCACCGCGATGTCACCGTCGTCGGTATGCGCGACCACGGGCGGACGATCCAGCGGCGACGGTAGATAGTCGACCATCGCATCGAGCAACGCCTCGATACCGACGTTGCGGAACGCGGAGCCCGGCAACACCGGCGAACCGAGGCCCGCCAACGTGCCCCGGCGCAACGCCGCGCGCAGTTCGTTCGCCGTGATCGGCTGGTCCGCCAGCCAAAGGGCGGCGAGCGTATCGTCGTGATCGGCCACCGCGGCCACGAGGTCTGCACGCGCAGCCGCATGGACGGCGCGCTCGGCGGCATCCCACGCGTGCACGCCCGCCGCGCCGGTGGCATCGAAGCGCCACGTGCGCTCACCGACCAGGTCGACCAGGCCGGTCATGTGTTCGGCCTCGATGACCGGCCGCGCGACGACCCAAGGGCGGGCGCCCAGCGTGTCCCGCATCTGCACGACCACGGCGTCGAAGTCCGCCCCCGGGCGATCCATCTTGTTGACGAACGCCATGAGCGGTACGCCATGGCGGCGTGCCTGGTGCCACACCGTTTCCGATTGCGGCTGCACGCCCGCCACGCCGGAAAAGACGGTGACCGCGCCATCGAGCACGCGCAACGAACGTTCCACCTCGATCGCGAAGTCGATGTGTCCCGGGGTATCGATAAGGGTAAGCCGATGCGGCTCGCCGCCATCCGGCGTCCACTGCGCGCGCACGGCCGCGGCACCGATCGTGATGCCGCGCTCGCGCTCGAGCTCCATGTGGTCGGTGGTGGTCGCGCCGTCGTGCACCTCACCCGTGCGATGGATCGCGCCGGAGGCGTAAAGCAGGCGCTCGGTGAGCGTGGTCTTGCCTGCGTCCACGTGCGCGATGATGCCAAGGTTGCGCCAGCGGTCGACGGGAATGCGGGTATCGCGGTTGACGGTGTTCATGGGTGACAGTGTCCTGAAGGGATCGCCAGGGGCGTGGACCAGGGGGCAAGCGAGGCACTCCCCGATCCGACGACCGCCGCCCCTGGCGGAGCCGGACGGGTCAGGATCGGGGGTCGCGGCGGTTCTTCATGGCACGTGCACTCCGGAGATGACGAAAAAAAATCAAAAAAAAGCACCCTTGCGGGTGCTTTCGACGTACTGCTGGCGCCGGACGCCTAGGAGGGCGTGCCGCACCGCACGAAGCGCGCGCACCCGCGACGCGCCCCAGGGGCGATCGATAGGCGGTGCTTCAAATCGTGCTTGCAACGGAACATGGGGTGGCGCTCTTCAAAGGTTGGCAGGGATGACACCATAGCGTCGTGCGCATGACATAGGGGCATGCACGACGCTTTCAAGCGCGCCATCGAAAGATTTCGAAGACTATATTCGGTCGAGCGGCGTCGCGAAGACGCCACAAGCAGCGGCGGTGATGTCACGGGAGCTCTATGCCACGTCCACGTGACATCCGCCAAGATCGCTGTTTATTTCCATGGAGTCCCTACCCATGCGCTACGTGAAACTCGGCCGCACCGGCCTGGAGATTTCCCCCGTCGTCCTGGGTTGCATGACCTACGGCGCGCCCGATCGCGGCAACCACGCGTGGACACTGGACGAAGCGCAGAGCCGCCCCTTCCTGCGCAAGGCGCTGGACCTGGGCATCAATACGTTCGATACCGCCAATGCCTACTCGGACGGCACCTCCGAGGAAATCGTCGGCCGCGCGCTGCGCGACTTCGCACGTCGGGACGAAGTGGTGATCGCCACCAAGACGTTCTTCCGCTGGCACAAGGGGCCGAACGGCGGGGGCCTGTCACGCAAGGCGATCTTCCACTCGGTGGATGATTCGCTCGCCCGCCTGGGAACCGACTATATCGACCTGCTGCAGATCCATCGTTTCGACCCGGATACGCCGATCGAGGAAACGCTCGAAGCCCTGCACGACGTGGTCAAGGCCGGCAAGGCGCGTTATCTCGGCGCGTCGTCGATGTATACGTGGCAGTTCGCGCAGATGATCTACACCGCGCGCCTGCATGGCTGGACCGAATTCGTCAGCATGCAGGACCACTACAACCTGCTGCAGCGCGAGGAAGAGCGCGAGATGATGCCGTTCTGCATCGACGAAGGCATCGCGCTGCTGCCGTGGAGCCCGCTGGCACGCGGACGGCTGACGCGCGACTGGGACGAAGGCAGCACCCGGCAGCAGAGCGACGTGTTCGGCAGCACGCTTTATGGCGGCACGGAAGACGCCGACCGTGCCATCGTGGCGGCGGTGAAGCAGGTGGCGGAAGCGCGCGGCGTACCGCGCGCACAGGTGGCGCTGGCATGGGTCGCGCAGCGCGAAGGCATCACCGCGCCGATCGTGGGCGCGTCGAAGCCACAGCACCTGGACGATGCCGTGGCGGCGATCGAGCTTACGCTGACCGCCGACGAGATCGCCACGCTGGAGGGCGCTTATACGCCCAGGGCCATTGCGGGCTTCGAATGAAGCCTGCCTTCCAAATGACGCGTAACCGCTGCGCGCTGAAGCGTGGCGTTTGCGATCAGCTCGCTATCGAAGGTGAGCGTGGATGCCGCCGCGTTTCGATCGCCCGTTCGATAACGTCGGCGGCCCGAGACGCACCCGTTTCCGCCCGGATGGCCGTGGCCGCGTGTTGCGCGCGCAGGGCGACGCCTTCATCGGCAAGCAGCACGCGCAACCTCGCGGCGGCGCGATCCGCGCGATAACGCGACGCTGGCAACACGGCCCCCACGCCGAGTCGAACCACCCGCGCCGCGTTGTCCGGCTGGTCGAACCCATGCGGCACGACCAAGGAGGGGCAACCGGCGCGGAGGGCTTCCTGAGTGGTGCCTACGCCGCCGTGGTGCACGACGGCCGCAGCACGTTCGAACAGGGCGCCGTGCGGGGCGTATTCGACGGCAAGCACGCCATCGGGCAGCACGGTCGGCAGGCGCGAACGCATTTCCGGTGATCCCGTCAGCAGTACGGCGCGTCGGCCCAGCATCGCGGCGGCGCCCATGCTTTCGCGAAGGAAGCCTTCACCCGCGTGGACCGCCGCCGAGCCCAGCGTGAACACCAGCGGTGGCTCGCCGGCGTCGAGGAACGCCGTCAATGGCGGCGACAGGCTGCCCAAGGAGGGAGAGTAACGGCAGTAGCCCGTCACCAGGGTATGCGCCGGCGCATCGGCCGGCGCCTGCCCGAGTAACGGCGAATACATGGCTAGCACGCCGTCGCGCGCGTGCTGCCCGCAGTGGAAGGGATCACCCCCTGCCGAGACCGGCGCCAGGCCGAGCGATTGGCGGAATCGGCGCACCGGGCGCGTCCACGGTGCCGTGACGTGCTCGGCCATACGACGAAGCCAGGCGCCGCGTCGTGGCGTGGCGCGCAGAAAGCGGTCGAGCACCGCCAGGCCCGTGGCGGGCGGATCGTACGCCGACAGGAACGCGGCCGGCGAGAGCACCGCCGACAGCCAGGCGACACGCGTGGTCTCACCCAGGATCTGCCCGGCGAAGGCCAGTGTGGTCGTCACGATGGCATCCGCATCCGCGCAGACAGGTGCCAGCGCCTGGTAGCTCGCCGCCACATCCGCGGCGGCCAGGTCGCGAACGACGAAGCGTGGGCCGCGCAAGGGGTGGAACGCCCGCGCGGCAAAGGCGGCTTTGTCCTCCGGCTCGGCGATACCGCTGGCCAGCACGAAGCGCAACCCGGCGTCCGCCACCGCTTGCCGATGGATCGCGTGCGCGCCGATCGTGACCCGGTGCCCGCGCGCCACCAGCTCCCGGCCCACCGACAGGAAGGGAAACAGGTCGCCCTGTGACCCGACCGTCGCCATCACGATGTGTCGTCCCGCCATGTCCCCCCTCCCGTCGATGTCCACGCGCATCCTCGCGGCCGGCGTGTCGACGCGATGCATCCCGACGCGTTGACCTGCCCCCACCACGCAGGCTAGTCTTCGCTCGCCAGCGGTCTTTATCTCTCTATTCGAATGGAAAGATAAAAGCTAAGAGGGAAGCCGGTGCGAATCCGGCGCTGCCCCGCAGCGGTATGTGGAGACGAACGCGTCACAGGCACTGGATCTAACAACGATCCGGGAAGCGACGCGCAAGGCGGCACCTGTTCCGGTGCCACATCCACGAGCCCGAAGACCTGCCGCCGGCCTGAGCACGCGTACCGTCATGGGTACGCGCGCTCCGCACGACCTGGACCCACCGCGCCCGCGTGGTGGCCCGGTTCGCCCGCGGGGGCGAAGGTCGACGGTACGCCGCATGACACCCACGACGCCGTGCACCTGCGTGCGGCGGCGCGCGCGTGTCCGGCAGCGGGCCGCCCTTCCCTCCTCTTTGCCACGAAGAGGACGTATCCACATGCCACACGTTACCTACCCCGGTTTTCCCCGCATCGGCAGACGCCGTGAACTCAAGCGCGCGCTCGAAAGCCACTGGCGGGGCGATAGCGACCGCGAGGCCCTGCTCGCCGTCGCCCGCCAGCTGCGCGAGCGGCACTGGCAACTCGCCCGCGAGGCCGGCGCCGACAGCGTGCCGGTCAACGACTTTTCCCTGTACGACCATGTGCTCGATGCCGCCGTCGCGGTGGATGCCATCCCCGAGCGCTACCGCGACCTGCATGCGCGGGACGCCCTGGCGGGCTACTTCGCCATGGCACGCGGTCGCCAGGACGGCACGGTTGACCTGCACGCACTGGAGATGACCAAGTGGTTCGATACCAACTACCACTACATCGTTCCGGAACTGCATGCGGGCCAGGTCTTCGCTACCCGGGCCGACAAGGCGGTGGCGGAATACCGCGAGGCCGTGGCCGCGGGCCATACGGCGCGCCCAGTGCTGCTGGGCCCGCTGAGCTTCCTTCGCCTGGCCAAGACCGTGGACGGCAGCGACCCCCTGGCCCTGCTGGATGCCCTGTTGCCGGCCTGGAGCGGCTTGCTCGACGCGCTGACGGAAGCCGGCGCCGACTGGGTGCAGGTCGACGAACCGGCCCTCGTGCTGGACCTCGAACCGGCCTGGCAGGCGGCGTACCGGTCGGCGTACGCCGCCATCGGCGAGCGCACGCGCGGACGCATCCTCCTGGCCACCTATTTCGGTGACCTGGGGGCCAACCTGGCCCTGGCCACGTCGTTGCCGGTGGCAGGCCTGCACGTGGACCTGGCCCGTGCTCCGGGGCAACTGGACGCGGTGATCGACGCGCTGCCCGCCGGGCGCGTGTTGTCCGCCGGCGTACTGGACGGCCGCAACATCTGGCTGAGCGACCCGGCCATCATCGGCCCGCGCATCGCCCATGCACGCAAGCGCCTGGGTGACGATCGACTCTGGCTGTCCACCTCGTGCTCGCTGCTGCACGTGCCCATCGACGCCGCCGAGGAAAAGCGCCTGCCCGGCGCGATCGGCGAGTGGCTGTCGTTCGCCCGGCAGAAGATCGTCGAACTGCGCCGCTACGCCGATGCCGCGACCGGCGACGAGGCCGCGCAACGCGTGCTCGCCCGCCAGCACGATACGGTGGAGGCGCGTCGCCGCTCGCACGACGTGGTGCGCGCCGAGGTGCGTACGCGCGTGCGCGGGCTGACACCGCAGTTCGGCCAGCGCCGTTCGGCCTATGCGTTCCGGGCCAACGTGCAGCGTGAGCGCTTCGGGCTGCCCGACCTGCCCACCACCACCATCGGCTCGTTCCCGCAGACCGCCGACCTGCGGCTCGCGCGTGCCGCGCACCGGTCCGGCAAGCTGGAAGACGAGGCCTACCAGGCCGTGCTGCGTGACGAAGTACGCCGCGCGGTGGCCTTCCAGGACGAGATAGGGCTGGATGTCCTCGTGCACGGCGAGCCCGAGCGCAACGACATGGTGGAGTATTTCGGCGAGCAGCTGCAGGGCTATGCGTTCACCTCGCTGGGCTGGGTGCAGAGCTACGGCTCGCGCTGCGTCAAGCCGCCGATCATTTACGGCGACGTGGCCCGGCCGGCGGCGATGACGGTCGCCTGGTCCAGCTACGCGCAATCGCTGACCAACAAGCCCATGAAGGGCATGCTGACGGGCCCGGTGACCATGCTGCAGTGGTCGTTCGTGCGCGACGACCTGCCCCGTGCCGAGGTCTGCCGGCAGATCGCGCTGGCCCTGCGCGACGAGGTGCACGACCTGGAAAAAGCAGGCATCGGCATCGTGCAGATCGACGAGCCCGCGCTGCGCGAGGGCCTGCCGCTGCATCGCGCCGACTGGGCCGATTACCTCGCCTGGGCGGTGGACGCGTTCCGCATCACGGCCGGCGGCGTCAGCGACGCCACCCAGATCCACACCCACATGTGCTATTCGGAGTTCAACGACATCATCGAGGCCGTCGCGGCGATGGATGCGGATGTCATCTCCATCGAGACCAGCCGCTCGCGCATGGAACTGCTGGATGCCTTCACCCGCTTCCGCTACCCGAACGGCATCGGTCCCGGGGTCTATGACATCCACTCGCCCCGCGTGCCGGCCGAGGCCGAGATGGCCGAGCTGCTGGACCGGGCACTTAGGGTGCTGCGACCCGACCAGTTGTGGGTCAATCCGGATTGCGGCCTGAAGACCCGTGACTGGCCAGAGGTGGCCGAAGCCCTGAAAGGCATGGTCTCGGTAGCCCGGACGGCCCGGGAGAGGCTGACGACGGCGGCATAAAAGGGACCGGTAGGAGCCCACGATGTAGGCGAACGTCTACGTAGCTAGGGCGAAAAAAGCCGACCTCGTGCCCAGGCGAGCGTTTTTAGACTCGCCTGGTGCGGCTTTAAAACGCTTCAAAAGCCGCTTCGTTCGACTCACGGCAACGCTCGCGTGGATGCGATGTGTGGCTTCATTCGCCGAGCGTGACCTGAGGGTTCGCCCACATCGTGGGCTCCTACCCCCCCCCCCCCAAAAAAGCGTGCGGGCCCGTAGACCGGGTCCCGCCCCTGAACATCCATGCAATCGTCACCATCGAGGCGTACCCTCCCCCGCTGCAAACCGGTGATGGGGGGTGTATCATGGCGCGCCCCATTTATCTCTTTATCCGTAAAGAAGGATATATACCCTCGATGAGCAATTACCTCTTCACCTCCGAGTCGGTCTCCGAAGGCCACCCGGACAAGATCGCCGACCAGATCTCCGACGCCGTCCTGGACGCCATCCTGGCTCAGGACCCGCGTGCACGCGTGGCCTGCGAGACGCTGGTGAAGACCGGTGTCGCCATCGTCGCGGGCGAAATCACCACCAGCGCCTGGATCGACCTGGAAGCGCTGACCCGCAAGGTCATCCTCGACATCGGCTACGACTCCTCGGACGTCGGCTTCGACGGCGAGACCTGCGGCGTGCTCAACCTGATCGGCAAGCAGTCGCCGGACATCAACCAGGGCGTGGACCGCAAGAAGCCGGAAGAACAGGGCGCTGGCGACCAGGGCCTGATGTTCGGCTACGCCACCAACGAGACCGCCGAATACATGCCGGCGGCCATCCATTACGCCCATCGCCTCGTCGAGCAGCAGACCAAGGTCCGCAAGAAGAAGAACTCGCCGCTGCCGTGGCTGCGCCCGGATGCCAAGAGCCAGGTCACCCTGCGCTACGAGAATGGCGAAGCGGTCGCCATCGACGCCGTCGTGCTCTCCACCCAGCACGATCCGGACGTGAAGCAGAAAGACCTGATCGAAGGCGTGCGTGAGCTGATCCTCAAGCCGGTGCTGCCGGCCAAGCTGCTGCACAAGGGCACCAAGTTCCACATCAACCCGACCGGCAAGTTCGTCATCGGCGGTCCGGTGGGCGATTGCGGGCTGACCGGCCGCAAGATCATCGTCGATACCTACGGCGGCTGGGCCCGTCACGGTGGCGGTGCTTTCTCGGGCAAGGATCCGTCCAAGGTCGACCGCTCGGCTGCCTACGCCGCGCGCTATGTCGCCAAGAACATCGTGGCGGCCGGCCTGGCCGACCGTTGCGAGATCCAGGTCAGCTACGCCATCGGCGTGGCCGAGCCGACCTCCATCTCGGTCACCACCTTCGGCACCGGCAAGATCGCCGACGACAAGATCGAGAAGCTGATCCGCAAGCACTTCGACCTGCGCCCGTACGGCATCATCCAGATGCTCGACCTGGTGCACCCGATGTACCAGCCGACGGCTTCCAACGGCCATTTCGGCCGTAAGCCCTACGAGATCACCGACAAGAACGGCAACACGTTCACGGCGTTCTCGTGGGAGAAGACCGACAAGGCCGACATCCTGCGCGAGGCCGCCGGCCTCGGTGCCAAGGTCGCCCGCGTCAAGTAAGGCTCACGCGACAGGCATGACGGAACGGGCGCCCTCGGGCGCCCGTTTTCGTTCGCGCCTGCGGCACTTCGTTAAGCCATGTCACGAGGCTTTCATGACCGGAATGCGACATCTGGATATTGTTATCGGAGGATCCACCATGTCGCGTACCCTGCCCCGCTTCCTTGCCGCTACCCTGCTGGTGGCCGCCCTGCCCTTCGCCGTCCACGCCCAGGTCAAGGATTCCAAGGGTGGCAGCGCCACCGACGCCGGCTTCGTCACCAACGCCAGCGGCGCGGGCCTGACGGAGGTCGAACTGGGCAAGCTGGCCCAGACCAACGCCGGCTCGGCGAAGGTCAAGGCGTTCGGCCAGAAGATGATCGACGACCACACCAAGGCGGGCGAGGAACTGAAAAGCCTCGCTGCTGGCGATCGTGGTTACGCCACCGCGGAAGCACCGCCGCCGGCCAACCAGAAGGACATCGATGCGCTGAAGCGCATGAACGGTGCGGCCTTCGACAAAGAGTTCGCCAAGGTGATGGTGGCCGACCACGAAAAGGCCGTGGCGATCTTCGAGGTCGAAGCCGAGAAGGGTTCGAACAAGGACCTGCAGGCGTTCGCGAAGAAGACCCTGCCGACGCTGAAGCAGCATCTAAAGATGGCCCGCAACCTCGACAAATAACAAGCCATAGCCAACCCACGTAGGAGCGCACGATGTGCGCGAATGGGTAATGCGGAGGGTTTATATGTTCCGCCACCCCCCATCGCGCACATCGTGCGCTCCTACGTGGTCCTTACGGGTGATCAGCCGTTGCGGTTGGAGCCGGACAGGACGTCGACCCACACGGCGAGGACCAGGATGGCGCCCTTGATGATCATCTGCCAGGAATTGTCCACATCCATCAGCTGCATGCCGCTGTCCAGACTGGCCATGACCAGGGCGCCGATCAGCGCGCCGTAGACCGTGCCGGAACCGCCGCGCATGGAGGTGCCGCCGATGAAACAGGCCGAGATGGCGTCCAGCTCGCCGCCGGTACCGGCGGAAGGTGAGCCGGAGCCCGTGCGTGCCACCGTGATGATGCCGGCGAAGGCGCACATCAGGCCCATCAGCGCGAACACCACCAGCTTGACCCGGGCCACGTTGACGCCGGACAGGCGCGTGGCTTCCATGTTGCCGCCGACGGCGTAGATGTGCCGGCCGAACACGGTCTGCGTAGACACATAGGTGAACACCGCCAGCAGCCCGAGCAGGATCATCACCGGAATGGGGATGCCGTTGGCGTCGTTGAGCGTGCGCACGAAGGCGAAGATGACCGCACCGATCGCCACCAGCTTGACCACGTCGATCCACGTCGCGGCCTGCTGCAGGCCGAGCTTCGACCGGCGCAGCCGACGGCGGACGGTCAACGCGACCATGGCGAGGAAGATGACGCCGCCGATCCAGCGCGACATCTCAACCGGCACGAAGCCCTGGCCCAGCTGGATCAGGTCGTCCGGTGCCGGCGCGATGGTGGAGCTGCCGGTGATGTAGAGCACGATGCCGCGGAACGCCAGCATGCCACCCAGGCCGACGATGAACGACGGCACGCGCATCTTCGTGACCACGAAGCCGTTGAACGCGCCGATGGCCAGGCCCAGCAGCATCACCACGCCGATGGACGGCCATGTACCCCAGCCCTGGTTGACCGTGAGGATGGCGACGACGCCTCCCAGCAGGCCGAGCTGCGAGCCGATCGACAGGTCGATCTCGCCCGCGATGATGACGAACACCATGCCGCAGGCAAGCATGCCGGTGATGGCCATCTGCCGGAACAGGTTGGACAGGTTGCCCGGCGTGATGAACGCCGCGTCGGTCTTGACGTGGAAGAACACCCATATGAGTGCGACGGCGATGAGCAGCGCGAGGATCTTGTAACGGACGAACAGTTGCTGGATTTGCTGGGCCTGCATGGAGGAGCTTCCGTGGTGGCGCGTGAAAGGGTTCGAAGGATCAGGCCGCGTGAGCGGGGCCTTCGGCGGCATGGGAGATCGCAGCCTCGAGGACCTGTTCCTGGGTGAGACCGACGTTCTTGAAATCGCCGCGAAGCTTGCCCTCGCCGACGACGAGCACGCGATCGCTCACACCGAGCACCTCGGGCATTTCCGAGGACACCATGATGATGGCGACGCCTTTCGCGGCCAGCTCGAACATCAGCTTGTAGATGTCGTACTTGGAGCCGACGTCCACGCCGCGCGTGGGCTCGTCGAGGATCAACACCTTCGGCCCGGGCAGCAGCATCTTGGTCAGCACCGCCTTTTGCTGGTTACCGCCGGACAGGCCGACGATGGCCAGTTCGGGGCTGGCGGTCTTCACACGCAGCCGCTTGATCTCGGCGTCGACCACCTGCAGCTCGGCCTGGCGATCGATCTGGCCGGCGTGCGCGTAATGCGCCAGCGTGGCCAGGGTGATGTTGTCGCCGACGCCCAGCAGCGGCACGATGCCCTGACGCTTGCGATCTTCCGGCACCAGCGACAGGCCGGCCTTGATCGCCTGCTCGGGCGAACGGATCTTCACCGGCTTGCCTTCCAGCACCAGCTCCGCTTCGTAGCGGCCCGGGTAGGCACCGAAGATGGCCGAGACCAGCTCCGTGCGGCCTGCACCCACCAGCCCGGCGATGCCGAGGATCTCGCCGCGACGCACGGCGAAGGAGATGTCGTCGACCCGCTTGCGGTTCGGGTTGGCCACGTCCCAGCAGGTGACGTGCTTCGCCTCGAAGATCACCTCGCCGATGTCGTGGTCCATCTTCGGGAACAGGTTCTCGATCTCGCGGCCCACCATCGCGGTGATGATGGAATGCGTGGTCATCTCGCTCATGGGCTTTGTGACGATGTGCTTGCCGTCGCGGATGACCGTGACCGTATCGCAGACCCGCGCCACTTCATCCAGCTTGTGCGAGATGTAGACGCAGGCCACGCCGTCGCGCTTGAGGTCCTCGATGATCGACAGCAACGTGTCGGTCTCGGACGAGGTGAGCGACGAGGAAGGTTCGTCGAGGATTAGCAGGCGCGCATTCTTGGCCAGCGCCTTGGCGATCTCGAACAGTTGCTGGTAGCCGCCACCGTAGTTCATGACCGGGGCCGCGACGTTGACATCCTTCAGCTTCAGCCGGGCCAGCAGGGCCTCGGCCTTGGCGTACATGGCGTCGTAGTCCATCACGCCGCCGAACTTGCGGATCTCGTTGCCGAGGAAGATGTTCTCGGCGACGGAGAGCTGCGGTACCAGCATCAACTCCTGGTGGATGATGACGATGCCGGCGTGTTCGCTGTCGCGCACGGACTGCGCCTGCAGTGGTTTGCCGTCGAACAGGATCTCGCCTGCCCAGGTGCCGTAGGGATACACGCCGGAAAGCACTTTCATCAACGTGGACTTGCCGGCACCGTTCTCGCCGCACAGGCCGACGCACTCGCCGGGCCGCACGGCCAGGTCGATGCCATTGAGCGCGCGCACGCCGGAAAACTCCTTGACGATCTGGCGCATCTCGAACAGGTATTCGCTCACGGTGTTCCTCTCTCATGGCGACGCCCCGCACCAAGGCGGGGCGTCCCGATCTTACGCTTTAACGCCCTGCGCCCGACGCCTTACTGGCCGACCTGCGCCTGGGTGTAGAAGCCGTCCTTGACCACCAGGTCGACATTGGCCTTGGTCAGCGCCGTCGGCGAAAGCAGGATGGTGTTGATGTCGCCGGTGCCGTTGTTCATCTTCGAGGTGAAGTTCGGCGTCTTGCCCTGGGCGAGGTCGACGGCAAGGTTGGCGGCGTCCGTGGCGATCGTCTTGATCGGCTTGTACACCGTCATGGTCTGCGTACCGGCCTTGATCCGCTTGATCGCGGCGAGGTCGGCATCCTGGCCCGACACGGCCACCTTGCCGGCCAGCTTCTGGCCGTTCAGCGCGGCGATGGCGCCACCCGCGGTGCCGTCGTTGGAGGCGACGATGCCCTGGATGTCGTTCTTGCTGGCGGTGAGCGCGTTCTCGATGATCTTCTGCGCATTGGCGGCCAGCCACTCGTTGGTCCACTGCGAACCGACGATCTTCACCGCACCGCTCTTGACCAGCGGGTCGATGACCTTCATCTGGCCTTCGCGGAGGATCTTGGCGTTGTTGTCGGTCGGCGCGCCGCCGAGCAGGAAGTAGTTGCCCTTGCCACCGGTGGCGTCGACCACGCCCTGTGCCTGCATCTGGCCGACCTTGTCGTTATCGAACGAGATATAGGCGTCCACGGGCGCACCCAGGATCAGGCGGTCGTACGAGATGACCTTGATACCGGCTGCCTTGGCCGACTTGACCACGTTGGTCAGCGTCTTGGCGTTGAACGGCACGATGACGATGACGTCGACCTTGCGTGCGATCAGGCCTTCGATCTGCTGGATCTGCTTCTGCTCGTTGGCGTCGGCGGACTGCACCGACACGGTGGCGCCCTTGGCTTCGGCCGCGGCCTTGAAGTAGTCGCGATCCTTGGTCCAGCGCTCCACGCGCAGGTCGTCGATGGAGAAGCCGATCACCGGCTTTTCCTTGCTGGCGTGCGCCTGCGGCGCGCCGAAGATGCCGGCGCCGACCATTGAAACGGCGAGTAGGGTGTATAGGGCCTTCTGCTTCATGCTCATCTCCATGCTTGGGTACACCCCCGGTCGGGGTGGAAAAAACGCGCCTCAGGGGGCGTCGGAATACAGCGGCTTCAAACGCTCGTACGAGCGGCGGAACAGAGGGTGACGCGTTTGCAGGAAATATGCATGACGCGCTGCATCGGGCTCCCGCACGGCGGTCACCTCGGGCATCGGGCAGACCTCGTCCAGCGTGGCGTCGGTATCGACGGCCAGCCGGGCCAGGCGCGCCGCGCCCAGGGCCGGACCCACCTCGCCACCGCTGCGAAGCACCAGCTTCTTGCCGAGTATGTCGGCCAGCATCTGGGTCCAGTAGGCGCTGCGCGAACCGCCACCGATCACCGTGACCTCGTCGGCCACCAGGCCGGTGGACTCCACGGCGAGCAGGCCGTCGAGCAGGCCCAGGCCAACGCCCTCCAGGGTGGCGTTGGCCAGGTCGGCGCGCGACGTGCCAGGCACCAGGTGCGTGAACGAACCGCGGGCGTGGGCGTCGTTGTGCGGCGTGCGTTCGCCGGTGAGGTAAGGCAGGAACATCGGGCCGTCCGGCTTGAGACCGGAAGCCTCCGCCTCGGCGAGCAGGGCCGGCACGTCGCTGAAGCCGGTGAGCCGCGCGGTGAAGTCCAGGCAGCTGGCCGCGTTGAGCATCACCGACATCAGGTGCCAGGTATCGGGCAGGGCGTGGCAGAAGCTGTGCACCGCCTGTTCGGGACTGGCCCGGAAACCGTCGGAAACAGCGAAGTACACACCCGACGTACCCAGCGAGAGCATCGCCTGCCCGCTGCGCACGATGCCGACGCCCACGGCGCCGGCGGCGTTGTCACCGCCGCCTGCGGCCACTGGCACCGTATCCATGCCCCAGCGGTCGGCCAGGGCCTGGCTCAGCCGGCCGGCCGGCTGGCTGCCTTCGAACACCGCCGGCATGTGCGAGCGATCCAGGCCGGTGGCGGCCAGCATCGCGTCGCTCCACTGGCGCTTGCGCACGTCCAGCCAGAGGGTACCGGCGGCATCCGATGCATCGGTCATGTACTGACCGGTCAACCGGAGCCGCAGGTAATCCTTCGGCAGCAGCACCTTCGCCACCCGGGCGAACACATCGGGCTCGTGCTTGCGCACCCAGGCCAGCTTGGGCGCGGTGAACCCAGGGAACGCCACGTTGCCGGTGATCTCGCGGAACCCGGGCACGTTCTCCAGCTCGAGGCATTCGCGATCGGCGCGGGTGTCGTTCCAGAGGATCGCCGGACGCAGGACGGCATCGTCCGCATCCAGCAGCGTGGCCCCGTGCATCTGCCCGGACAGGCCAATGGCGGCCACGCGGCGGGCATCGGTGCCCTCGAGCACCTCGGCCACGGCTGCTTCGGTCGCGCTCCACCAGGTGGCCGGGTCCTGCTCGGACCAGCGCGGTTTGGGATGGGATACCTCCAGCGGGCTGGAGGCACTGGCCCGCACCGCCCCGGTATCGTCGATGAGCACCGCCTTGACCGATGAGGTGCCGAGGTCGATGCCTAGGTACATGCGTTCCTGTGCGTCCATCACGGGTTCCCTGTCAGCCGTAGATATAGCGGTTGACGATGTTCTCGAGCAACTCCTGGCCGCCGGAGACATGCTTCGGCTGGATGTCCCGCGTCATGGCTTCATCCGACAGCGATGCGAGGGTAAACCCGCCGTTGAGGATCTTCGCACCCAGCTCGGCATCCCAGCCCGCGTAGCGCTTCGCCTTGAAATCGGCGATGGCATCGCGCTCGATCATCTTCGCCGCACGCTCGAGGCTGAGCGCCAGCGCATCGATGCCGCCGATGTGGCCGTGGAAGAGGTCTTCCGCCGCGCTGCTCTGGCGACGCACCTTGGTGTCGAAGTTGTAGCCGCCCGTGGTGAAGCCGCCGGCCTTGAGGATCTCGTAGGTCACCAGCGTGAGTTCCTCGACGCTGTTGGGGAACTGGTCGGTATCCCAGCCGTTCTGCGGATCGCCACGGTTGGCGTCGATGGAGCCGAACAGGCCCAGCGCGATGGAGGTGGCCACCTCGTGCTGGAACGAATGCCCCGCCAGCGTGGCGTGGTTGGCTTCGAGGTTGGTCTTGATCTCGTTTTCCAGCCCGAAATCCTTGAGGAAGCCGTAGACCGTGGCGCTGTCGTAATCGTACTGGTGCTTGGTCGGCTCCTGCGGCTTGGGCTCGATCAGGATCGTGCCCTTGAAGCCCAGCTTGTGCTTGTGTTCCACCACCATCTGGAGAAAACGGCCCAGCTGTGCGCGCTCGCGTTTCAGATCGGTGTTGAGCAGGGTCTCGTAGCCCTCGCGGCCGCCCCACAGCACGTAGTTCTCACCCTTAAGGCGGTGCGTGGCTTCCATCGCGTGGCGCACCTGGGTAGCCGCATAGGCGAACACTTCCGGCTGCGGGTTGGTCGCGGCGCCGGCGGCATAACGCGGGTTGCTGAACACGTTGGCGGTGCCCCAGAGCAGCTTGACGCCGGTCTCGGCCTGCTTCTTTTCCAGCACGTCGACCATGGCGGCGAAGTTGTTGCGGTACTCGGCCAGGTTGGCGCCTTCCGGTGCCACGTCGGTGTCGTGGAAGGTGTAGAACGGCGTGCCCAGGCGCGAGAAGAAATCGAAGGCGGCGTCGGCTTTCTCGCGGGCCTTGCTCATCGGATCGCCGGCGGTCTGCCAGGGACGCTCGAACGTGCCCGCGCCGAATACGTCGGAGCCCGGCCATACGAACGTGTGCCAGTAGCAGACGGCCAGGCGCAGGTGCTCGGCCATGCTCTTGCCCAGGATCTGCTTCTTCGCATCGTAGTGATGGAACGCCAGCGGGTTGTCCGAGCCGGGGCCCTCGAAGGCGATGTTGGGAATATGGGAAAAGTACGACATAACGAATCCTTGACAAACGTGGGGACGAATCGTGTCGATGCTGACTAGCCCGGGGCATCCGGCGCAATTGCGATTTCCCTCGCCACCCCGGTACTTTTCTTTGCCGCGCTGCGTCATGGCCGGAAACGGCGATTCCTGCTAGTTTTCGCGGCCATGGCACCGCACCGCATCGCCCTGCTCTTCAATGCCAACAAGGTGTACGACCGCCAGGTCATCGCCGGCATCGGGCATTACCTCAACAGCACGCGGGTGGAATGGGACCTCTTCATGGAAGAAGACTTCCGCAGCCGCATGCGCGACATCCACCTGTTCCGCGGCGACGGCGTCATCGCCGACTTCGACGACCCCGAAGCCCCGGATGCCCTGCGCGACCTGCACATCCCCGTGGTGGCAGTGGGCGGCTCGTACCGCGATGCCGCCGATTACCCGGTCGGCGTGCCTTACATCGCCACCGACAACGTCCGCCTCGTGCGCCTGGCCTACGACCACCTGATCGAGCAGGGGCTGACGCGATTCGCCTTCTATGGCATTCCCCGCAGCCCCGGCAGCCGCTGGGCGCAGGAGCGCGAGCACGCCTTCCAGGCCATGGTCGACGAGGAATCGGTGGAGGGCGTGGTGTACGAGGGCTCACCCACCAGCGCGGGCGGCTGGGGCCATGCGGTCGAGGAACTGGTCACCTGGCTGGCGGAGCTGCCCAAGCCGATCGGCATCATCGCGGTCACCGACGCGCGCGCGCGCCAGCTGCTGCAGGCCTGCGTGATGGGCGGTTTCGCCGTGCCCGAACAGATCGCCATCGTCGGCATCGACAACGACCCCATGGCGCAGCTGCTCACCCGCATTCCACTCACTTCCGTGATCCAGGGCGCGGAGGAAATGGGTCGCACCGCCGCCCACCTGCTGCACCAGATGCTGCGCGGCGTGGACTGCTCGGCCTCGCGCGTGCTGGTGCCCCCGGTGGGCATCAACGTGCAGGTGTCCAGCCGGTTCCAGCCGATGCGCAGCCCGCACGTCATGCGCGCCAGCCACTACATCCGCCAGTACGGCTGCCTGGGCATCAAGACCGAACAGGTGGCCGACTACGTGGGCGTGTCCCGCACCGTGCTCGAGGAACACTTCAAGCGCGAGCTGAAGCAGACCGTCCACCAGGTGATCCTCAAGCACAAGCTGGACACCGCCTGCGACCTGATCGCGCACTCCGAGGTTCCGCTGGGCGACATCGCGCTGCGCTGCGGTTTCACGTCGCTGCAATACATGTATGCGGTATTCCGTCGCGAGTACGACTGCACGCCACGCCAATACCTCGACCTCCATCGCAAGACGGCGGCCACCTGACCGCCTTCCGCAGGGAACGCTTCATCCATGCCCGTATCCAACGCCACCGCCTGGGGCCACCTCCCCGACGGCCGCCCGCTCCATCGCTGGACCCTGCGCAACGCCCGCGGCGCGCAGGTCGACATCGCCGACCTGGGCGGCACCCTGCTCTCCTGGCAGTCGCCGGATCGCCAGGGCCGGATGGGCGAGGTGCTGCTCGGCCACGCCGACGCGGCCCAATACCTCGCCTCCGACGCCTACATGGGCGCCATCGTGGGCCGCTGGGCCAACCGCATCCGTGGCGGCCGGTTCCGGCTGGACGGCATCGACTACCGCGTGGACCGCAACGATGGCGGCAACCACCTGCACGGCGGCCACGAGGGCTTCCACGTGCAGCGCTGGGATGTCGAACCGGACGGCGATTCGCTGGTGTTGCGACTGGTCTCCCCGGAAGGCGACGGCGGGTTTCCCGGCGAGGTGAGCGTGGAACTGCAGGTGCGCCTGGACGACGAGGGCACGCTGGATCTGGCCTATGTCGCCACGAGCGATGCGCCGACACCGCTCAGCCTCACCGCCCATCCTTATTTCAATCTCAACGACCGCCGGCCGGATATCCGCGACCATATGCTGCGGATCGACGCCGACGAGTTCCTGGCGATCGATGGTGGGGCCATCCCCGTGGGACGCCAGCATGTCGCTGGCACGGCCTTCGATTTCCGCGAGGCCGCCCCGATCGGCTCACGCCTGCACTGGCCCGACCCCCAGTTGCGCCTGGTCGGCGGGTTCGACCATTGCTACATACCGCAGGGCCCGGCCGGCGCGGCCCCCCGCACGGTGGCGGTGGTCAGCGAACCCTCCAGCGGCCGCCGGCTAACCGTGGCGAGCGACCGCCCCGGACTGCAGTTCTACAGCGGGCAGAAACTCGCCGGCCAGCTCGATCGCTATGGCGAGGTCTACGGACCGTTCGCCGGCTTCGCCCTGGAAACCCAGGCTTTCCCAGACCAGATCAACAGCCCCGAGGCCGAGGCGGTCGTGCTCCGCCCCGGCGCCCCCTGGCGCCAGCACACCCGCTATACCCTCGGCATAGGGGCGTAGGAGCGCACGATGTGCGCGAAAAGCCAACAGGGCGGCGACGCGGCCACGCGCCCGCGTAGCGACGTAGCGACGCGGCACCGCCCATCGCGCCCATCGTGCGCTCCTACACCCCTTCGTACAGCGCGACCGATCCACCCCGTGCCCCGCTACCCGGTTACAATCGCGGGCATGTCTCTTATCCAATTGCTCAATGTCGACTACAGCGTCGGCGGCCCGCTCCTGCTCGAACAGGTGAATCTCTCCCTCGACGCGGGCGAGCGCGTCTGCGTGGTCGGGCGCAACGGCGCGGGCAAGTCCACGCTGATGAAGCTCATCGCCGGCGAGATCCATGCCGAGGACGGCGAGATCCGCCTGCAGGGCGGTACGCGCATCGCGCGGCTGACGCAGGAAGTGCCGCAAGACACCACCGGCAGTGTCTTCGACGTGGTGGCCGAGGGCCTGGGCGAACTGGGCCACCTGCTTGCGCGGTACCACCACCTGCTGGAAGAAGGCGACATGGATGCCCTGGGCGACGTCCAGGCGCAGATCGAGGCCCACAACGCGTGGGACCTGGACTCCCGCGTGCAGCAGGTCATCGAGCGGCTGGAACTGCCGGCCGAGACCGACTTCGCCGACCTCTCCGGCGGCATGAAGCGCCGCGTGCTGCTTGGCCAGGCGCTGGTCCGCGACCCGAACCTGCTGTTGCTGGACGAGCCGACCAACCACCTGGACATCGAGGCGATCGCCTGGCTGGAAACGTTCCTCAAGGGCTTCGCCGGCAGCATCGTCTTCATCACCCATGACCGCAGCTTCCTGCGCGCGCTAGCCACCCGCATCGTCGAGATCGACCGCGGCAACGTCACCAGCTGGCCGGGCGACTACGACAACTACCTGCGCCGCCGCGAGGAACGCCTGCACGCCGAGGCACAGGCCACCGCCCATTTCGACCGCAAGCTGGCCCAGGAAGAAGTGTGGATCCGCCAGGGCATCAAGGCGCGCCGCACCCGCAACGAAGGCCGCGTCCGCGCGCTGAAGGCCCTGCGCCGCGAGCGCGCCGAGCGTCGCGAGCAGACCGGCACGGCCAAGATCACCCTGGGCAGTGCGCAGGCTTCGGGCCGCAAGGTGGTCGACCTCAAGCACGTCACCCATGGCTACGCCGGCCGCACGCTGCTACGCGACCTGTCCACCACCATCATGCGCGGCGACCGCGTCGGCATCATGGGACCCAACGGTGCGGGCAAGTCCACGCTGCTGAAGATCCTGCTGGGCGAGCTGAAGCCGCAAACCGGCGAATCCACGCTGGGCACCAGCCTGCAGATCGCCTATTTCGACCAGCACCGCTCCACGCTGGACGACACCGCGAACGCCCTGGACAACGTGGCCGAGGGGCGCGAATACATCGAGCTCAACGGGCAGCGCAAGCACATCATCGGCTACCTGCAGGACTTCCTGTTCTCGCCCGAGCGCGCACGCGCGCCGATCACCCGCCTGTCCGGTGGCGAGCGCAACCGCCTGCTGCTGGCCAAGCTGTTCGCGCAGCCATCCAACCTTCTGGTGATGGACGAACCCACCAACGATCTCGACGTCGAGACGCTGGAACTGCTGGAAGAATTGCTCAACGAATACACCGGCACGCTGTTGCTGGTGTCGCACGACCGCGACTTCATCGACAACGTGGTCACCAGCACGCTGGTGCTGGAAGGCGACGGCGAAGTTGGCGAGTACATCGGCGGCTACAGCGACTGGCTGCGCCAGAAGCCGGCCATCGAGGCGGCCCGCGCCGCCAGCGCAAAGGCCTCCGCGCCGGCGCCCGCCGCGGCAACGCCGCCCCCGGCCGCGCCGAAGAAGAAACTGTCTTTCAAGGAGCAGCGTGAACTGGACCTGCTGCCGGCAAAGCTCGAGCAGCTCGAGACCGAGATCGCGAAGCGCACCGAGGCGATGAACGACCCGAAGTATTACCAGCAGGATGCCGCCGCCATCACCCGCGCCAACGAGGAACTGGCGAAGCTGCAGGCCGAATTGGATGTGGCGTTCGCGCGGTGGGAAGAACTCGAGGGTTGAGGAGATCGGGTAAAGCGGCGTTAAAAGCATCGCCCACATCGTGGGCTCCTACCCGGCCTCGCCCCGGTAGGAGCGCACGATGTGCGCGAAAAGCCAACAAGGCGGCAACGCGGCACCCCCCTCCGTTGCCGCGTCCCACCCCACCCTCACCCCGTATTCTGCAACCCCTGCGACACGCCATTGACGCAGGCCACCAGGGCATTGAGCAGCGCCTCGTCCTTACCCTCCGTCGCGCGCCAGCGACGCAGCAGGTCGACCTGGAGCAGGCTCATCGGGTCCACGTACGGGTTGCGCAGGCGGATGGACGTAGCCAGCCGCGGGTCACCGGCCAGCAGTTCGCTGGCGCCCTTCAGCTTCAGCACCCAGGCCACCGTGCGCTCGAATTCGGCGCGGATCATCGGGAAGAACCGCTCGTGCAGCGGTCCAGCCAGGCGCGAGAACGCTTCCGCGATGTCGATATCGGCCTTGGCCAGCACCATCTCCACATCGTCGAGCATCGTCGAGAAGAACGGCCACTCATGGGCCATGCGGACCAGGTCGTCTTCGCCGCATTCCTTCGCCACGGCGTCCAGCGCGCTGCCCAGGCCATACCAGCCGGTGAGCACGGCGCGGCACTGCGTCCACGAGAACACCCACGGAATGGCACGCAGGTCTTCCACGCCCTTCATGCTGCGCCGACGCGCGGGGCGAGAGCCGAGGGTCATGCGCTCGATCACGTCGATCGGCGTGGCGCCGCGGAAATAGTCGACGAAACCCTCCGTATCGACGAAGGCGCGATAGGCCTTGCGGCTTTCGTCGGACAGGCGGGCCATGACGTCCTTCCAGCCGGCCTCGCGGGTCTCGGTCTCGCGCGGGCGCAACGAGGCGCGCATCACGGCGCCCAGGGTCTGCTCCAGGTTGCGCACGGCCAATGCGCGGATACCGTATTTGCGATGGATCACCTCGCCCTGCTCGGTCACCCGCAGCACACCGCCGACCGAGCCCCGCGGCGAGGCCATCAGCGCGGGGGTGATCCGCGAGCCGCCTCGGCTGGCCGAGCCACCGCGGCCGTGGAAGAAGGCGACACGGATGCCGGCCTTCGCGGCTACGTCGAGCAATTCGGCCTGGGCGCGCTGCAGGCTCCATTTGGAGGCCACCGTGCCGCCATCCTTGCCGCTGTCGGAATAGCCGAGCATCACCCACTGGCGATCGCCGCGAGCCTTCAGATGCTCGCGATAGACCGGGTCGTCCAGCAGCGCCTGCAAGGTTGCCGCGCCGCCGGCAAGGTCGTCGATGGTCTCGAACAGCGGGGCCACGTCGAGCGGCACGCGACCGTCGTCGACCAGGCCGCCCCGACGCGCCAGCGCCAGCACGGCCAGCACATCGGCCGCGGTTTCGGCCATGCTGATGATGTAGAGGCCGGTGGCCTCCGTGCCATAGCGCTGCCGCGCGTCCGCCAGCGTCGCGAACACGGCGCGAAGCATCTCCGCCGCCTCATGGCCGTCGCCGGCCGCGAAGGCGCGCTCGCCGGAGGCATACGGCCGCAGGGCCTCCACCCGTGCCCCCGTGTCGCGCTGCGCCCACTCGGCATCGTCGAGCAGCGCACCCAGCGCCTCGTCGTGCACGCGGGCGTCCTGACGCACGTCCAGGCGGGCCAGGTGGAAGCCGAACGTGCGTGCGCGCCATAGCAGGCGACCGACCGCATAGGCGCCGGCATGGCGACCGTCGTGATCGAGCAGGCTTCGCTCGATCAGCGCCATGTCGTCGATGAAAGCATCCGCATCCGGATAGGCCTGTGCCCCCTCGTGCAGCGTCGCCTCCAGACGGGCGGCGACGAACGCCAGGAAGGTGCGGTAGGGCATGTCGGCGTGACGGGGCCGGATGCGCCCTGCCGCCTCGGGAAGATCGTCGCGGTAGGTCTGCAGGCGCCGCGCCAGCGTATCGTCCAGGGTCACGCGATCGTCGGTCTGGCTGAGCAGGCGGCCCAGCGCCGTGATGTCTTCGAGGTAACGCTCCAGCACCAGTGTGCGCTGTGCGGACAGCGTGGCGGCGATGGTATCGGCGTTGACGTTGGGATTGCCGTCCATGTCGCCACCCACCCAGGTGGCGAAGCGGAGCAGACGGGGAATCGTGACGCCTTCGCCGTAGGTCTCGTCGATCGCCTGCTGCAGCGACTCGTAAAGAGCCGGCAACACGCGGTAGATCGGCCGGGCGATATAGAAACTGATGTGGTCGAACTCGTCCTGGACGCTGGGGCGCACCGGCGACGCTTCGGCGGTCTGCCAGCCCGAGGACAGCGCCATGAGGATGCGCGCGTCGTCGTCGCGGCGCTCCTGGGGGGTACGCGTGGGGTCGAACTCGTCGACCAGCGCGCGGACGATTTCCTGTTCCTTCTCCAGCAACGACCGGCGCACCGCCTCGGTGGGATGCGCCGTGAACACCGGCTCCACGTCGAGCCGCTCCAGCAAGGAAGACAGCTCCTCGCGACCTACCCCGTCCTTCTTCAGCCGCGCCAGCACGGCGGCCAGCGACTCGGGCTGGGCCGCCCCGCCCTCGCGCTGGTAATCGCGGCGGCGGCGGATGCGATGCACGCGCTCCGCGGTGTTCACCGCCTGGAAGTAGGTGGCGAAGGCGCGGGCCAGGGACTCCGCATCGGCGGCCTCCAGTCCGGTCAGGGTGTCGGCCAGGGCGTCCACGGCGGCTCCGCTGCGCCGGCGATGGATGGCCGCGGTGCGCACATGCTCCACCCGTTCGAAGAAGGGCTGACCGCCCTGCTCGGCCAGCATCTGGCCTACCAGGGCACCGAGGCGGCGCACGTCCTCGCGCAGGGGGCCGTCGTGGGGCAGGAATTCGGGATCGCGCGCAGCTTCCATCGGACTCTCACGTTGGGACGAAACCCCGAGAGTACCGAAAAACGCGTTCATCTTTGCATCCGGATTCCGCGATATAATCGCCGGACCGTTTTGCCCGTCGAGGGGCGCTGCGACCATGGGCATCGGCCCCTTGGCCAGGCTCGACGCGGCGTCCCACCAAACGGCGCCCCCGTGAACTTCCGGAGCTACGCCAGATGAACGCCGTTACCAAAGACCAAGCCTTCGACGATTTCAAGGTCCGCGATATCTCGCAGGCCGCCCTCGGCCGCCGCCGCATCCGCATGGCGGAAGAGGAAATGCCGGGCCTGATGCAGATCCGCGCCCGCTACGCTAATGAAAAGCCGCTCAAGGGCGTGCGCCTGTCGGGCTCGCTGCACGTGACCAAGGAAACGGCCGTGCTCGCCGAGACCCTGCGCGAGCTGGGCGCCTCCGTGCGCTGGGCCTCGTGCAACATCTTCTCCACGCAGGACGACGTCGCCGCGGCCCTCGCCGCCGACAGCCTGCCGGTGTTCGCATGGAAGGGCGAGTCGCTGGAGGAGTACTGGGAGTGCACGCTGGACATGCTGACCCACCCGGGTGAGCTGGGCCCGCAGCTGATCGTGGACGACGGTGGCGACGCCACCCTGTTCATCCACAAGGGCGTGGAGCTGGAAGACGGCAGCGACTGGGTCAACACCCCCAGCGGCAGCCACGAGGAGCAGGTCATCAAGGACCTGGTCAAGAAGACGGCCGCCGCGCGTCCGGGCTGGTTCAAGAAGGTGGCCGCCGAGTGGAAGGGCGTCTCCGAGGAAACCACCACCGGCGTGCATCGCCTCTACCAGCTCGCTGAAGCCGGCAAGCTGCTGATCCCGGCGATCAACGTCAACGATTCGGTCACCAAGAGCAAGTTCGATAACCTCTACGGTTGCCGCGAGTCGCTGGCCGACGGCATCAAGCGCGCCACCGATCTCATGGTGGCCGGCAAGGTCGCCGTGGTCTGCGGTTACGGCGACGTGGGCAAGGGCTGTGCCCATTCGCTCAAGGGCTTCGGCGCCCGCGTGATCGTGACCGAGATCGACCCGATCAACGCCCTGCAGGCCGCGATGGAAGGTTTCCAGGTCACCACGATCGAAGAGACCCTGGGCCTGGGCGACATCTACGTCACCACCACGGGCAACAAGGACATCATCACGCTCGAGCACATGGCGGCGATGAAGAACAACGCCCTGGTCTGCAACATCGGACACTTCGACAACGAGATCCAGATCGATCGCCTGAACGGCGCGAAGGATGTCACCCGCGAGACGATCAAGCCGCAGGTGGATCGCTACACCTTCGCCAAGGGCAACAGCATCTACATGCTGGCCGAAGGTCGTCTGGTCAATCTCGGTTGCGCCCACGGCCACCCGAGCTTCGTCATGTCGAACAGCTTCTCCAACCAGACGCTGGCGCAGATCGACCTGTGGAAGAACAAGGACACCTACGAGAAGAAGGTGTACCGCCTGTCGAAGAAGCTGGACGAGGAAGTGGCCCGCCTGCATCTCGCGCAGATCGGCGTGAAGCTCACGGTCCTTACCAAGGACCAGGCCGACTACATCGGCGTGCCGGTGGAAGGCCCGTATAAGCCGGATCATTACCGCTACTGATCGACGGTTCGTATCGTTGAAAAAGGAAGGCGCCTTCGGGCGCCTTTTTTTTGGTTCTACACGCATGACAGGGGCCGTACCGAAGCCGAAGCCAGAGCCAGAGCCAGAGCCATCGTTCGCCCGTATGGCGCGGCGATGAGGCGCTGGGTGGTCACACTCTGCGCTCGAGCAGCGGCCGCAAGCGGCCGCTGCTCGAGCGCAGAGGGTGACCGCCCGACACCTCCTCCCCGGTAACGCGCGAAGAACCTTTTTTATGGCTTCGATGTCATCGGCGGTTGCTCGACCTTGGCCGGCGCATCGCCCTGCGTGCAAACGTGGGCCTGCATGGGCCCCTCGATCATGGCAGTAGCGCCGAAACGGACGCGGACACGCGCCGAGGTGAAGCAGCGGCTCCGATCGTAAACCTCACCACTTATCCAGCGCAGGGTGGTCACCGCCTCTGCGCCTGGCGCAACCCGCACCGGCAACACGATGGGACCGGGATGCATGCCGGGAGGTTCGTTACGTAGGGTCGGTTGCTCGGCGCCCGAGGCATCCAGGAACACGACGGTCGGCAGGCCGGGAAGCAGGCAAGGCGTGTGGCCTGTGTTGCGCACGATCAGCCGCGCGCCGCCGTGTGACATACCGTTGAATTCGCCGTCGCCCGCGTCAGTGCGCACGGCGAGGTCTTCGGCGTGGCAGGCGGTGGGTGGAGGGGCAGAAGCGCCGGTGGCGGCGAGTCCCTTGGTAGCGATGAGCGTAGTGAGTGCGAGGGAAGCGATCATGACGGGTCTCCTTGATGCCTCGTTTCTAGAGGCTACCGGTTGAACGGACGTGCAACAGGGCGGAGGCACCCTCCCTAACAAGCATCTTTCCATCGAGATATAAAGATATATACAATGACGGCGACCCTCCTGGATGCCGACCATGCCTGCGATCAGCTTCGAATTCTTCCCGCCCAAGACCGAAGAGCAGCGCGTCCAGCTCGATGCCGCGGTGAGCCGACTGAAGAAGAGCGAGCCGGACTACGTCTCGGTGACCTTCGGTGCCGGTGGTTCGACCCTCAGCTACACGGATAAGACCGTGAAACAGCTGCGCCAGGAACACGGGCTGTCGGTAGCCCCGCACCTGTCATGCATGGGCGGTACGCGGGCCGAGATCGGCGAACTGCTCGACACGTACAAGGCCTCGGGATGCCGGCGCATCGTCGCCCTCCGCGGCGACCTCCCCTCGGGCATGGCCACGCCGGGCGACTTCCGCTACGCGGCGGAGCTGGTCGGCTTCATCCGCGAGCACAGCGGCGATCACTTCCACATCGAGGTGGCGGCCTATCCCGAGACGCATCCGCAGGCGGAGAACGCGCTGGCCGACCTGCGCCATTTCCGGGACAAGGTGGACGCGGGCGCGGATGGCGCAATCACGCAGTATTTCTTCAATGCCGACGCGTACTTTCGCTTCGTAGAGGACGTGACCCGGCTTGGCGTGAGCATCCCCATCGTGCCCGGCATCATGCCAATCGCCAATTTCAGCCAGCTGCGCCGTTTTTCGGAGCAGTGCGGCGCGGAGATTCCGCGGTGGATCGTCAAGCGCATGCAGGCCCATGGCGACGACGCGGCAGCGGTACGTGAACTGGCGGCGGACGTGGTGGCCGAACTGTGCCGCCGGCTGATCGATGGCGGCGCACCGGGCCTGCACTTCTACACAATCAACCGTGCACGCGCGACGACGGCGGTGCTGGATCGGTTATAGAGGCGTCGTCTTCTATACTGCGGCCCGTTCACCGCCCTCCAGGAATCCCAGCATGCGCGCCTGCGTCATGTTCGCCACCGAAGCCTATGCGCTGCCGATCCTGCGACCGCTGGCGGCGGCCGCCATGTCGCGGGGTGTCGCGGTGCGCTGGCTGACGACCGATGCCGTGGCGGCGCGGCTGCGCAACGACGAAGTGCGCCTGCGCCAGCTGTCCGAAGCACGCGCCTTCGCGCCGGATGCGACGTTCTGCGCCGCGAACTGGGCGCCACCCGGCATCCCGGGGCTCAAGGTGCAGGTGTTCCACGGCTTCAACGCGAACAAGCGGGAGCCGGACCGTGGCCACTTCGCCATCCGCGGCTTCTTCGATCTGTATACGACACAGGGGCCGGCGACGACGCTGCCCTTCCAGGCACTGGCGGCGCAGCACGGCCACTTTGCCGTGGTCGAGACGGGCTGGCCCAAGCTCGATCCCTTGTTCCGCCCCGAGCCCAGCCCACTGATCACACGCGATGGTCGACCGGTGGTGATGTTCGCCTCCACCTTCAGTCATCGCCTCAGTTGCGCACCGGCGATGCAAGAGACGTTGCGTTCGCTCATCGCCCGTGGCGACCGCCAATGGCTGCTGACGTTGCACCCGAAATCCGAACCGGAGCTCATCCAGGCCTATCGCGCGTTGGAGGCGCCCAATGCGCGTTACCTGGATGCCGAGCGCCTGATCGACATGGAACGCGCCGCCGACGTGCTGGTCTGCGACACCTCGTCGGTGATCCACGAATTCGCGGTGCAGGACAAACCGGTGGTCACCGTGGCGAACCGGCGGCCCGAGCCGTTCATGCTGGACGTGGCGACGCCGGCCGAAGTGGATGCAGCCATCGACGTGGCGTTGTCGCACCCGGCAGCGTTGATGGCGGCGCTCAAGGTCCACGGCGACGACATCCACCCCTACCGCGACGGGCGTTCGAGCGAGCGCGTGCTCGATGCGACCGACGCCATGCTCGCTGCCGGCGCGGCGCGGCGCGGGCGCAAACCGCTCAATCCCGTGCGTCGCTACAAGGCATGGCGTGATCGCGCAGCCCTGTTCGACCGATGACCCTCAGGGCTTGAAACCCTTCTGCAGCAGGTATTGCTTCACGTACTTGCGGCGGACGTATTCCACGCGCAGCAGGGCATAGATCAGCCCGCGCCAGCCGTCGAGGAAGCCGCCACGGAAGACATAGCCCTTGAGGAAACGGAACGCGGGGCTGAGCACGATCTGCGCCAGGCCCGTGCGCTTGCGCTTGGCGAAGGCCTCTTCGGCCATGAGGTGCGCGTAACGCTCCTGCTTGGCCAGCATGGCCGACAACGACCGGTAGGGATCGTGGTCGAGCCAGCCGTCGATAGCCTCCGTGCGGCCTTTGACCACGACGGACTCGTGGATCTCACGGGCACCGTGCCAGCCCGCGGTGCGCCGGTCGAACAGGCGCACGACACGATCGGAGCCCGCGTTGCCGTGCTTCATCACCTTGCCGAGGAAGCGGTTGCGCCGGACGATGCGGAACGCGGCGGTGTCGCCGGTGCCCCTGGCGAAGCGGGCCAGGATCGCCGCGCGCAGGCTGGGGTCCACCCATTCGTCCGCGTCCAGGCAAAGCACCCAGTCGTTGCGCGCGGCGGCGACGGCAAAATCCTTCTGCGTACGGAAGCCATCGAACGGGCGATGGATCACGCGCGCGCACGCCGCTTCGGCCAGCGCGACGGTCGCGTCCAGCGAGCCGCCATCCACGACGACCATGTCGTCGCAGAAATCGGCGGAGGCGAGGCAGGCGACGATACGATCGGCTTCGTTCTGCGCGATGACGCACAAGGAAATCGGCAAACGCGACGTGTCGGCGGGATTCGGGGCCATGGCGGTGGGCCGCTGCGGGGGATGCGGCACTTTACCAGAGCGACCGCACCGGTCCGTCCACCCGCCGAGTGAGTCATCACTGTCCGTGGAGGCAACGCCGGTGATCATGACCTGCCCATCGTCGCGTGCTCGCCGTGAATCGCCACCTCATCCCTCCCGTACTGTGCACCCTGCTCGCGATCGCCGTGCCTGCCGCCGCGCAGACGGCCATTCATCGTTGCGTGGGGACGGACGGGCGCCCGGCGTTCACTGACCAGCCCTGCGCGACCATCGGCGCCACTCCGGTCCTGCCGCCCACGGCTACGTCGGCCCGGCCAGGTGGCGCCGTCGCCGATGGCGCCTCGGTGGGGCTGCTCTGCGCCAAGAGCCTGGCCGACCTGCGCGGAAGCATCGCCCAGGCCTTCGCCCTGAAAAGCGCCAATCGTATCGGTGGCCTGGTGCTGTGGAACGCGTCGGGCCAGAGCGCCGCCGAGGGCATCCGCGGCATCGAGGCACTCATCCGCCAACCGCTGGTGTCGCTGGATGGCGACGAGGCGGCAGGCATCGACGTGGCGACCTCCGTACCTGGGGGCGGCCTTGCCACGCGCCGCACGCATTTCGACGTGGTCCGCGACTCGGGTTGCCTGTGGCTGCGTCCTCGCCCCCAGCCGTCCGCCTCGCCCTGACGCAACGCGCCATGTGCCGCCGGCTGGCACCCGTTATCATGGGCGGTCCCCTCCGGAGCGCTCACATGTCGCAGAATTACCCCGAATGGATCTGGCAGAACGGGCAGATCAAGCCCTGGCGCGATGCCACCGTCCACGTCATGGCCCACGCGCTGCATTACGGCTCGTCGGTCTTCGAAGGCATCCGAAGCTACAAGACGCCGGACGGCGCGGCGATCTTCCGCCTCACCGACCACCTCAAGCGCTTGTACCTGTCCGCGAAGATCTACGACATCGAGATTCCGTATTCGATCGAGGAGCTTGCGGCCGCGTGCCGTGAGGTAGTCAAGAAGAACGACCTGCAGGCGGCCTACCTGCGCCCGGTCGCGTTCCGCGGCCTGGGCGGTTTCGGCCTCTCCGCCGACTGCCCGACCGACGTGGCCGTCGCCACCTGGCCCATGGGTCCCTACCTCGGGCCCGAGGCGCTGGAGAACGGCATCGAAGCCTGCGTCTCCAGCTGGCAGCGGTTCGCGCCCAACACCATCCCGGCCGGTGCCAAGGCGGGCGGCAACTACCTGTCCGGCCAGCTGATCGCCCGGGAAGCGCGCCGCCTCGGCTTCGGCGAGGGCATCGCACTGGCCTCCACGGGCCTGCTGAGCGAAGGCGCCGGCGAGAACCTGTTCCTGGTCTTCGACGGCGCACTGCACACCCCTCCGGCCAGTGCATCGATCCTCACCGGCATCACGCGGCACACGCTGATGACGCTCGCCCGCGAGGAAGGCCTCGAGGTGATCGAGCGCGACCTGCCGCGCGAGTACCTCTACCTGGCCGACGAGATCCTGATGTGCGGCACGGCGGCGGAAGTCACGCCCATCCGCTCGGTCGACGGCAAGCAGATCGGCACCGGCAAGGCCGGCCCGATCACGCGCCGCCTGCAGGAACTGTTCTTCGGCCTGTTCAGTGGCAAGACGACCGACCGCTGGGGCTGGCTCGAACCGTTGTGATAAAACATCGCGCGCAGGGGTGTGCCCTGCGCGCGATGTTCCGCATTCCACAGGGGGAAAACACATGAAGGTCCAACAGGTCGCCGTCTGGGCGATAGCCGCCGCGTGCGCCGTCAGCGGTTGCGCCAGCGTGCACAAGGCCGGCCAGGACGCCGACGCGCGGGCGAAGCGTTTCGCACCGGTGCCGGACAAGGCCGTGGTCTACATCTACCGCAACGAGATCCTCGGCACCGCGATCAAGCTTCCGGTACTCGTCGATGGCATCGCCGTGGGCGACACCGGTCCCAACAGCTTCCTTGAAGTTGCCGTTCTCGGCGGCAACCACATCATTACGTCCAAGGGCGAAACGGACTCCACCCTCTCCCTGGCCACCACCGCGGGCCAGGTGTACTACGTCTGGCAGGAGGTGAAGGTCGGCATGTGGGCAGCCAGCTCGCTGCTGCACCGTGTAGACGAAACCAAGGGCCAGAAAGGCGTGCGCGAGAGCAAGCTGCTCGTGACTGAAGCGCCGGCGCTACGGGCCCCCAACGACGCCATGGTCGCCCCGGCCAGTGTTGCACCGGCCCATGCCGACGCTGTCGCAGCCCGCGTGACCGCACCGCAGCGCGGGGCGGTGCCCTCATCGGCGTCGATGGCCGCGCCAGTGAAGGCCGAGTACGGCCTGGCCGCCCTGGACAACCGCATCGGCAAGCCGATGTTCGAAGCGGCGCAGGACGTGGCATCCGCCCACCAGTGCGAGCGGATGCTGCGCGTGCGCAGCGTGGACGGGGACAACGCCCACTTCTTCAGCCGTTGCGACAGTGGCGGTGCACCGATCGAGATCCTGTGCAACGCCACCAGCTGCCACGAAGGCCCCCCTCAGGGGTGAATCAGTTACAGAAACCGTTCGGGAACGACGACGAGCGATAGGCGTACAGCCAGCTCGTCTTGCCGCCGTCGTTGGCGATGTTCCAGCCGTTGCCGATCGAGCCCATTGCCGTATTCAGCACCTGCGAGCGCTGCAGCACCGGCGTGGTGAAGTACTTGTCCGCATCCGCGTCCACGCGGAACGACAACTCGGCCAGTGCCGGCGTGGTTGCACCGTCCACGTACCACAGCGTCAGCGTGAACTCGGCCACGGACTGGCCCAGGTCGGCGGTCGGGCCATCGTATTCCTGCTGCGTCACGGTGACGCCGGCCACCTTCGACAGCGTTGACGACGACAGCGACGACAACGCGGAAGCGCCGGGGAACTGCTTGATCAGGTCCGCCACCGTGCCGGGCGTGGTCGTCGCATCCTGCTTGGTCGAATGCGCCAGCACGAGGCCGCCGGGCGTGACGTCCGTTTCCAGCTTGGTCTTCTTGTTCTTGCCCGCGCCGGACACGTCCGTGGCGTAGGACAGTTCCTCGTCCGGGTGGCGGAACTTGAACTGGATGTCCAGGTCGTCGCCGGCGCGCGTGCGCACCGAGTAACCCGCCTTCATCAGCGCGCAGCTGTGCGCCGTGTCGTAATAGGCCAGCGTGTCACGGTTGCCCGCAGTGAAGCCGCCGCCGACCGTCTTGTCGAAGCCCAGCGCGCTCAGGCGCGTGGACAGGTTCTGCAGCAGCGTGCCGGCCGCGCTGGACGGGTTGCTGGCAAAGCGCGACGCATCCAGCAGCACTTTGTATTCCTTGCTGTCGACGTAGGCCGGGCTATTGGCGTGGCTGGCGAACGAGCCCAGCAGGAGGCTCGCTGAAAGCAGCGAGAGAACCGTACGTTTCATCATGCGCGTAACCCTTATCGGTGGTGGGGAGCGGTGGCGGAACGCATGCCCGGCAAGCTCAGCCGGTACACGAGGATGCGGTTGTCGTTGTCGATGTCCGAATCGCAGCGCTGGCCGTCCATGACACAGTGCCGCGCGATGAAGTCGTTGTCATTGCCGACCAGCAGGAACCAGTCGTCGGGATGCGCGGGATCGAGTGCGGGCACCAGGTCCATTGCCTCCCATTTCTCCGACAGCTGTGCCTTACCCGCCTCGTCCGCTTGCACACCGAGGCCGAAACGGGCCAGGTTGGCCGGGTCCAGCAGGTTCACGAACGGCAGGGTGGTGGCCGTATGGATGTCCGTACGCAATACGCCGCGTGCATCGATGACGGGCGTGCTGCCGGTTTCGTACGACGTACCTGCGAGGTTGGTGGCGCCGTCGGTATCCACCAGCAGGACGCTCTTGAAGACGATGGGCCGCTTGCCCCCGGCGCCGTAGCCGCTACCGTCGCGAGCCAGCATGAGAAAACGATGATCGTCGAGCGCGCGGATCTCGCTCTGCGCCGCGGTGCGGTTCGGGCTGCCGCCGTCACCCCGATCGGTATAGGACGGCAGGCGCACCACGTAGTGCGCGATGGGAGTCGACGGCACCGTGGTGCGGCTCGTGTCATAGACGACGACGCGCGCGAGCGTGCGGCCGGACGCGTCGCCGGACGCGCTGTCCTGCACCAGGGCACTTTGCAGCACCACGAACAGGCGCGTGCCGTCGGGCGACAGCGCCATGCCTTCCACGCCCTGGTTGTTGCGCCGGCCCGTGGCCGGCGGACGCAGCGAGGTGAAGTCCGGGCGGCCGGCG
Source organism: Luteibacter sp. 9135 (assembly GCF_000745005.1). Taxonomy (NCBI): domain Bacteria; kingdom Pseudomonadati; phylum Pseudomonadota; class Gammaproteobacteria; order Lysobacterales; family Rhodanobacteraceae; genus Luteibacter; species Luteibacter sp. 9135. Next base: position 485,895 of record NZ_JQNB01000001.1, read on the forward strand.
GCATCCCGCGGGCGCACCGCGAGCGGCGGCACCACGATGCCAGTGAGTCGGCCACGCGGGTCGAAGCGATACACGTTGGCCGCGTATTCGTCACCGACGTAGAAACCGCCATCGGGCGTGAACTGCAACGACTCGGCGTCGAGCGAGACCTTGCCGGCACCCGTGCCCTTCGCCGGCGACGGCAACACGACGCCATGCTCGCTGCGAACCCCCTGCCCCGGCTCGGCGCCGGTGAAGGGCCGGCCGTCGAAGTCGCGCAGTTCCCGGCCGCGGTCTGGCAGCAAGGTCAGTTGCGGCGTGTCGCCCAGGCGCAGGGTGAGCCTGAAGCGGTGCAGGCGCCCCCGGTAATCAAAGAAAAGCTGGTGCTCGGGGTCGTTGCGCCCGCGATCCGGCAGGGTCCACAACACGCCGGTGTACGTATCACCGTCCCGTTTCCAGGTGCCCGGCTGGATCGCCAGCGACGAGAACGAGCCCAGCGTGTCGCCGAGGAAATCGACCGTGCCCGCAGGCAGCGAGCCCGCGGCCACCAGGCCGTGGTCGACATAGGTGATACCGCCCATGTCGACGCTGCGCGGCAGCGGCATCGCCGCGAGGTCGGGCACGCGCAGCTCGAGGGTCTGTGCCGACAGGCCGCCGAGCGCCAAGCTGGCGACCAGGCCCGCGATGAGCCGACGCATCAGAACCGCACGTCCAGCGTGGCGAACAGCTGGCGCGGTGCCGACGCGTGGAAGACATAGGCGGTACCGTTCGGGTCGCTCGGCACGAAGGCGCTCGAATCCAGGTTGCTGGCGTAACGCTTGTTGGTGAGGTTGGTCACGTTGAGCGTCAGGCGCACGTCTCTGGCCACGGAAAACGCACCGAAGTCGTAACCCGCCGACATGTCCCAGGTGGTGAAGCCGCCGAAGCCCTGATCGTTGGTGTACGTGTAGAAGCGCTCACCGGTGTACTTGCCGCGCAGCGAGGCGAACCAGGGGCCCTGGTTCCAGTCGAGTTGCGTGGCCAGCAGCCGCCCCGGCGTGTCCGTCTGCGTCTTGCCGCGGGTGTGCTGCACCACGCCGGCCTGCGTATAGTCACCGGCATAGGTGGAGCGGTTGTACGACGCGGAGTTGTACCAGCGCAGGTGATCGGTCGGCTGCCACACGAAGGTGGCTTCCACGCCACGGCTGTTCACGCCGCCCACGTTGTAGAAGCGGTTGCCGCAATTGGCGCCGACCGGCTGGCGCGAATCGCACGGGTTGTACTGCAGCAGGCGATTGTCGAAGCGCACGTCGTAGGCCGCCAGCGATGCGGCAAAGCCGTCGCGCTCCAGACGGTAGCCGGCCTCGAGGCTGCGCGACTTCTCCGGCTTCAGGTCGCCCTGGCTGTTCCAGATCGACTGACTGACCGCCTGCGGACCGAGCTTGAAACCACCCTGGAACATGGCGATGTTCTTGGCGAAGCTGGCGAACACTTCCTGGCCCTCGGCCAGCTTGTAGCGCGCACCGAACTGCGGCAGCAAGGCCTTGCTCGCACTCAGCTTGCCGGTGGCGAACTGGTTGTTGGAGGTCGGGCTGATCGGTGTCCTGGCCACGCCCGGCAGCGCTTGCGCGTCGGAAGTGACATGCGGGCTCTTCGCGCCCACGTCGACCGTCAGCGCCTCGTCGAGGAAACGCATGGTGTCCTGCAGGAAGGCCTGCCGCGTGTTCCACACGGTGCGCTGGTCGAACACGCCCAGGTTGGGCTGGGTGTCGATCCTACCGCTGAGGTCGCGCGGACCGGTGACATAGCTGCTGTAGCGCGAGGCACTGGAAATGTTGTGCTCGTACCAGACGCCGCCTTCGAGATGATGGTTGGCGAAGTCCCACGCGGCCGAGAGGATCGCACCCGAGCGGTTGATCGTGTAGAGCGTGTTGCGGAAAATGATCGGCAACTGCTGCGGCGTACCCGGATACGAGTAGGTACCGCTGTTCCAGTTGTGGCCTTCGCCTGCGTCCTCGTGATGGTAGACCTGGGCGTGCAGGGTCACCGTGTCGCTGGGGAAGAAATCGCCCGCGAGGTAGTACAGGTTGTCGTCACGCAGGATCTGCCCCGCGGTGAAGGCACCGTCCGCATCCGTGTCCGCGCCGCTGCGGTCGCAGCGTCGCGCATTCAGGGTGCCGGCATTGCAGTACGCCTTGCCGATGGCCCGCTGCCAGTTGGGGGCGTAGCCACCCCAGTCGTAACCCAGCCCGCGCGCCAGCTCGCTCTTGGAGAGGTAGAAATAATCCGCCTGCGAGGTACGCGAGGTGTCGGCGAAAGCGGTGAAACGCGCCCAGTCGAAGTCCCACACCGCCTTGCCGTTGAACTGCTTGGTGGTGGAGCCGTTGTACACGCTCTGGTGGTTCCACAGGTCCGACGTAGTGCGCGCGCCCGACAGGTACATCGAGAAACCGTCGTGCTCGCCGGTATCGAAGCGTGCAAAGGTGCGACGGTTGGCGTCGCTGCCGAAGGTCTGGGCCACGCGGCCACCCATCGTCTTGGCCGGATCGTTGGAGCTGTAGGCGATCGTGCCACCCAGGTTGCTGGTGGAAGGCGTACCGAGGTTGCCGATGCCTTCGGAAAGCTCCGCGCCAGCGAAGTTCTCGGAGATCAGCGCGCGGTTGATCGACAGGCCGTTGTAGTTGTTGTACGCGCTGTCACCCAACGGCATGCCGTCGAGGGTATAGCCCAGGCGCGTGCCGCTGAAGCCGCGCAGGCTCAGCGTCATGGACTGCTCGTTGGTACCCAGCGCGTCGGCGGACTGCGCGTTGACGCCCGGCAAGGTGTTGAGCACTTTCTGCAGGCTGGTACCCGGCGGCAACGCCTTCTGGTCGGTGGTCCGCAGGCGCTGCACCTGGCGCGTCTCGCCGCTGCCGATGACGGACACCGTGTCCAGGTCCTGGGCCTTCTCGCGTCCGGCGGTGGCTCCGGTAGTCGCAGGCGGCGGTGTGGTGTCGTTATCCGTGGCGTACGCGGCGGAGGCGAGGGCCATGCCCAGGGCAACGGCCAAAGCGGAATACTTGAACAAGGGGGCGTCCTTACATGCTCGGGCGCCGGCATGTGCCTCCCCTGAGGACCGCCCTTCTCGCGCCGTTAAGCCCCGGATGGTGCGACAGTAAAATGAAAGCTTGGTGACAGCTATTGTTGCTACGTCAGCGGAAGTCGATGGTCGAGATCGCGCCAGCCATGTCGGGGCGCGGCCGAAGCGACACGTCCCAGTCGTACAGTTCGCACAGGCGACGCACGATCGCCAGGCCCAGGCCGGCACCGCCGCCCGTGGCGCTTTCACCGCGGATGCCGCGCTGGAACAGCTTTTCGGCATCTTCCGGCTTGATGCCGGGGCCGGTATCGATCACGTCGACGCGGCCGTCGAGCACGCGCACGGTGACCTTGCCCTCCATCGTGTACTTGATCGCATTGCCGATCAGGTTGGTGAGCGCCACCGAGAGCACGGAGGCCGGCGCATTGACCGTGACGCTGCCGTCCGCGATCAGCTCGATCTCGATGGGCTTCATGCCCATCTGGGGGCGCTGGCTCTCGATGACGTCCGCCGACACCTTGGCCACGTCGGTGGTCTCGCCGCGCGTGGGGCCGCGGCGTTCCGCGCGCGACAGCAGCAGCAGGGCCTCGATCAGCTCGGTGGCCTGGCGCGACGCGCGTTCGATGCGTTTCAGCCGCTCACGCAGCTTGTCGGTCAGGTCCGGTGAGCCCTGCAGCAATTCCGTGGTACTGGCGATGACCGCCAGCGGCGTGCGCAGTTCGTGGCTGACATCGGAGTTGAACTCGCGATCGCGCTCCACGACGGAGGTCAGCCGCATGGCGTATTCGTCCAGCGCTACGGCCAGCTCGCCCACCTCGTCGTCGGCGAAGTGCGGCGCCAGTGCCTCGGCCTTGCCCACCCGGCGGAAGTCGCGCAGGCGGCGGGCCAGGTCGGTCACCGGGCGAAGCACGCGCGACGACAACCACACGCCCAGCACCAGCGAGAACAGGCCGAACAGGAACACCGCGGCGACCACGCTGGTGACCAGCTGACGTTTGCCCAGCTCGTCGCGGGATACGTCGAACTGGATGAAGCTGATGATGCCGTCCTCGCGCCGCACGGCCACCTTGTAATGCCGGGGCTTGCCGTCCTTGCCATCCTCGTACACGTCGTGCACGCCCGTCTCCAGCGACTGCCAGTTCAGCGGCGCCTTGTAGAGCGTGCGGTCGCTGAAGGTCGCGCCCTTGATGATGTCGAACGGCGGACGCTCGGCCGGGTTGGCGCGGACCTTCGCGTTGATCGAGTCCACCTCGTCCTGCAACGCCGAGTTGATCAGCTGCTCTTCGACGCGGGTGCGGATGTTGACGGCCGCGTACGCGAACAGCGCGCTGAGGCCGAAGCCGAACAGCGCGAACGTGACGATCAGGCGGAAACGGAGCTTACGTCTGGACCGCATCCGGATCGACCATGCGATAGCCAATACCGTGACGCGTGTGGATCAACGGTTTTTCGAAGGGTTTGTCGATCGCTGCGCGCAGGCCGTGGATGTGCACGCGCAAGGAATCGGAATCGGGGAGTTCCTCGCCCCAGACGCGCTGTTCCAGATCCTGCCGGGTGACCACCGACGGGCTGGCTTCCATCAGGGCCTGCAGCAGCTTGAGGCCGATCGGGTTGAGCTGGATCGACTTGCCCTCGCGGCTGACCGTGAGGGTGTCGAGGTTGTAGGTGAGGCCGCCGACCTTGAGGACACGGCTTTGCGGACCCTTGCCCCGGCGCGCAAGCACCTCCAGCCGGGCCGCAAGTTCCTGCAGCGCGAACGGCTTGGTCATGTAGTCGTCTGCGCCGGACTCGAAGCCGGTGAGCTTGTGCTCCAGCGAGTCACGGGCGGTCAGCATCAGCACGGGCGTCTGCTTATGCGCCTCGTGGCGCAATTTCTTGGCGACGTCCAGGCCATCCATGCCCGGGAGAGTGAGATCGAGCACGATGACGTCGAAGTCGTGGACCACGGCAAGGTGCAGGCCCGTGACGCCGTCGCCGGCGAAATCGACGACATGGCCGCGATCCTCGAGGTAATCCCCGATATTCGTCGCGATGTCGGTGTTGTCTTCAATGACCAGGACGCGCATGCGGCACTCCGTTGGGCGGTCGCTCTTGTGAATCTTGCAAGTATTGCGACAGCAAGCTTAACGGGGAACCCGTGAAGCGGACAGCACTAAAAGAGAGGCCCGGGCGGAAGGACCGCCCGGGCCGAAAGAACTACTGCCCCGATACCGTCATTCCGCCCCGCGGAATCACAGTGGAACCTTTATAGGTCAGCGGCGTTTAAATCGCTGTTAACCCCTTGGGCGCCTTGGGCTTGCGTGCCTTCGGCACGGCCGGCCGGGCAGCCAGGCGTTCTTCGCAATGCGCGATGATGGCGCCGGCCACGTCCACGCCGGTGCTTCCCTCGATACCCTCCAGCCCCGGCGACGCATTGACCTCCAGCAGCAGCGGACCGCGCGAGGATCGCAGCAGGTCGACGCCCGCCACCTCCAGGCCCAGCGCCGACGCGGCCTCGATCGCCACCCGTCGCTCGTCGTCGGACAGTTCCACCTGGGCGGCGCTGCCGCCACGGTGCAGGTTGGCCCGGAACTCGCCCGGCGCGGACGAGCGCTGCATGGACGCGACCACCTCGTTGCCGACCACGAAACAGCGAAGGTCACTGCCGTTGGCCTCACGGATGAACTCCTGGACGAGGAAGTTGGCATACAACCCGCGGAACGCCTCGATCACGCTCTGCGAGGCCGATTTCTTCTCCGCCAGCACCACGCCCGCCCCCTGGGTGCCCTCGTTGAGCTTGATGATGTGCGGCGGGTCGCCGAGCATAGCCAGCAGGTCGGAGGTGTCGTCCGGGTTATCGCCGAAGGCGGTCAGCGGCATGTCGATGCCACGGGACGCCAGCAGTTGCAGGCAACGCAGCTTGTCGCGGGCGCGCAACACCGCGTCCGAGGGGTTGGGCGTGTAGACGCCCATCTGCTCCAGCTGGCGCAGCACCGCAGTGCCGTAGAACGTGCTGGAGGCGCCGATCCGGGGAATGACGCAGTCCACCGGGCCCAGCGACTTGCCCTTGAAATGGATGGCGAACGACCCCGGCGAGATGCTCATGTAGCAACGCAGGGGGTCGATCACACGCACGGTGTGGCGCCGCTTGCGCGCCGCCTCGACAAGCCGCTGCGTGGAATACAGCCGCGCGTTGCGCGACAGGATGGTCAGCTTCATGGATGGTCCCGGACGACGCGGCGCGGCGTCTGCGAATAGGAAAGCGCGGGATCGACCAGGAAACGCCCGTAGAGCGCCGTCCGGCCGAGCAACAGGGGGAAAAGCATGTGGCGGCGGTCGGTCAGGTTCACCTCGGCGGTGAAACGCCGGCCGGCGAGCTCGATCTCGGTTTCGATGAACCAGCGCGTGGTGCGGTGGCCACCCGAATCGGTGACGTTGCGCCGGCCGGTGGCCTTCGCCTCGCAAGGCTCGGACAAGCCGCCTTTGCGGGTGGTCCGCGCCTGGAAACGCAACCATGCGCCATCGGCGCGCTCGTCCACCTCCAGCCACTCGACGTGCAGCGACGAGGTGCGCGCGCCCGTATCGAGCTTCGCCTTGAGGACGGTGACGCCGAGCGACGGAAGTGCGAGCCGTTCGCGCCAGCCAAGGGTGATGACATCAGTCATGGGTCTGGTGCGACGTGTGGGGGACGAAAGGGAATGTGGGAAACCGTCGTGGCCGTCACCCGGGACGGCGCACGATGAGGAAAGCATGCCCAAGCCCGGACCGGCGCGCAACCGGGGTGACGCCGATGGCACCGCGCCACCCCGTCCCCCGCATGAAATCGATGTGAAGCCCCGCGCTGCGTTGGCGTCAGGACGACACGGCGTGGCGCTTGTCCACGATCATGTAGACGGATGCGGCGACCCCGACCAACGACACCAGCGCAACATAGTGCGCCGGGCCGATGCCGCCGGCCGCCCTGGCCAGGTAGCCCACGACCAGGGGCGTTACCGCTCCCGCGATCGCATAGGCCACGTTGTAGGACACGGAAATGCCCGAGAAACGGATCGGGGCGGGAAACGCCGCGACCAGCACGGCGGGCACGACGCCCGCCACCCCGGCGAAAGCCCCGGCCAGCGCATACAACGGATACAGGTGGGCGCCACCGGCCTGCAGGTCGAAATACAGCGCGTAGGTGCTTAGCATGAGGCCCACCGATGCGATGAGCATGGCGCGACCGCGGCCCAGCCAGTCCACCAGCAAGCCCCCACCGACACACCCCAGGCAAAGGGTGAACGCGCCGATGCTGCCGCCGGTGAACGCCCGCACGGCATCGACGTGGAACGCCGTCTGCATCAGCGTGGGCGTCATCAGGATGACCACCACGATGGCTGCCGTGAGTACCCAGGTGACGGCCATCGACAGCAGCACGCCCGGCAGATGGTCGCGCACCACGACCCACGCCGGCAGTTCCTCGGACAGCTGCCGACGCTCGCGCATGCGCGCGAACACCGGCGTCTCGCTGAGCCAGCGCCGCAAGTAGACCGCGATGAAACCGAACACCCCGCCCAGGATGAAGGCGATGCGCCAGCCATGGTCCATGAGCGCCTCGGGCGACATGTGCGCGTTGAGGTAGGCGGCCAGCAGCGAGCCCAGCAGGATGCCGAAGGTGAGTCCCGCGGAGAGGCTGGCCACGGCGAGGCCCTTGCGACGCGAAGGCACGTGCTCCGACACGAAAACCCAGGCACCGGGTACTTCGCCGCCGATGGCCACGCCCTGCACCACGCGCAGCAAGGTCAGCAGCACCGGCGCGAACAGGCCGATGCTGGCGTAGGTGGGCAGTACACCGATCAACAGTGTCGGCACCGCCATCAGGAACACGCTGAGCGTGAACATGCGCTTGCGCCCGACGCGATCGCCGAAGTGCGCCATGACGATGCCGCCCAGCGGGCGGGCAAGGTAGGCCACGGCGAACAGGCTGAAGGCCTGAAGCTGCGCCAGCCAGTCAGAGCCACCCGGCGGAAAGAACAGGTGGCCGAGGGTCTTCGCGAAGTACACGAAGATCACGAAGTCGTAGAACTCCAGCGCGCCGCCGAGCGCGGAAAGCACCAGTGTCTTCGCATCGCGGCGATCCAGGGGGCGCGCGTCGACGGTGTCATCGGGAAGGGTTGCACTCATGAGCAGTATTCGCCGGATACGGGGGAAACGAGTAACGCTGCGACGAAAGTCGCAGAAGACGGACGTCCAGACGCCTTGCGCCCAATATAGCTGCCATGTCTAGAATGCCGTCAAGCTTTCCAGGGAACCAACGATGCATCCACGCCGATGGCTACTCGCGGCGGCCCCGCTGACGGCGCTGTTTTTCGCCACCGCCTTGCACGCCACCGACTTCACGCTCGCCGATGGCCGGGTAAAGGGCACACTCAAGACCCGCATCGTGGCAGGTGCCGGCGTGCGCCTGAACGATCCGTCGAAGCACCTGATTGGCAAGGGCTTCCGGTCCGACGGCAAGCCCAAGGGCGGCGATGGCGCCGACACCGCCGATGACGGCAACCTCAACTACGGCAAGAACGATGTCTATGCCAGCCTGTTCAAGGTCACCAGCGCACTGGACCTGAAATACGAGAACATCGGCCTCGCCGCCAGCGCGCGAGCATGGTACGACTCCACGCTCGAACACCACGACGTGCCGCAGGGCAGCGGCGCCAGCGCGTTCGCCGCCGACCGGCCGCTTGCCGACCGCGGCTTGTCGAAGTCCAACCGCTTCTCCGGTTTCATGTGGCTCAACGCGTATGTGTACGGCCATTTCGCGCTGGACGACCAGGCGGCGCTCGACCTGCGACTGGGCAAGCAGACGGTGAAATGGGGCGAAGGCCTGTTCATGCAGGGCGTGAACCAGGTGAATCCCACCGACTACACCACGCTGCACCGGCCCGGGACGGATCCGGCCACCGAAGCGCAGCTGCCGGTCGAGATGCTCTGGGGCAAGCTGACCTTCGATCCGCACTGGAGCGTGGAAGCGTTCTACCAGTGGAAGTGGCGCCCCGCCGAACTGGACCCCTGCGGCACGTTCTTCTCCGGCACCGATCTGGGCGTGGACCCGGGCTGCGGCGGTATCGAGAGCAACGCCTATTACCCGATCAACGCCTACAGCCCGGGTGCCGGGCGGTGGCTTAGCGACGGCTACCAGTATGCGGTCGGGGGCGTGCTGCCCCGCGCGGACACGCGCGATGGCAGTGACCACGGCCAGTACGGCGCCACCCTGCGCTACACCTTCGATCACCCGGCAACCAACCTGGCCGTGTACTACATGCGTTACAACTCGCGCCTGCCGATCCTCGACGCCACGACGATCGATCCCACGCAGCAGAACAACGCCGTCGTGCCCCTGCTGCTGTCGGCCGGCGCACCATTGGCGGACGCCCAGCTGTCCGCACGGCTTTCCTCCATCCATGTCTTGTGGGATTACCCCGACGACATCCGTCTCTGGGGCGTTTCCGCCAGCACGCGCGTGGGCGCCTGGAAGATCGCGGGCGAAGCCAGCTACACGCAGGACCTGCCGGTGCAGATCAACACCGCCGACATGTTCGCCGCACTCACGCGCAGCGGTGGCCCCATCGGGGCACGCAACACGCGCCTGCCGCCGGGCGGCGTGCTCGCCGGCTCCGACCGCCACGACCGTACGCAGTTGCTGTTGAACACCACGCGCACCTTCACAGGGGTGCTGGGCGCGGCCAGCGGCAGCTTTGCCGCCGAGCTGGCCTACAGCCATACCGACCTGCCCAGCCTGACCGACGTGCGCTACGGGCGCGGCTTCCACTGGGGCTTTTCCAGCGAGGGCTACGGCGGCGCCTGTCCCGCTATCCAGAACCCCGCGGGCTGCCACGACGGCGGCTATTACACGCGGTCTGCCTGGGGCTATCGACTCAAGACCGCGCTGGCCTATCCCGTGGCGCACGGCTGGGTGGTGTCGCCCAGCCTGGGCATCGGCCAGGACGTGCATGGTTATTCGGTGGACGGCCAATTGGTGGGCGGCCGCAGGCAGGTCACCCTGGGGGTGGGAGCGACCCTGGACACCACCTGGTTCGCCAACCTTACCTACACGAACTATCTGGGGCATCCCACGTACGACACGCTGGCCGACCACGACTTCGCGACGCTGTCGATCGGTGCGACCTTCTGACCCGGACCTGGGGTGGGCTCAGGCCGTTTCAGTAGCCGGCGAGCCCGACACCTCGTCGAGGACCACCCGGAAACAGGTGCCGCCACCTTCCCGCGGAAGGATGCGGACTTCCGCGCGCAGCGCGTCCGCACTCTGCCGCACCAGCCACAGGCCCAGTCCCAAGCCTTCGGCTTGCGGGTCGGCCTGCCGGAACGCGGCGAACAGCTCCTCGACCTTGTCGGGCGCGATGCCGCAGCCGGTGTCCTCGACATCGATGATGACCTTGTCGTCGATGGCCCGCGCCACCATGCGTACCGTGCCGTCCTCGGGGGTGTATTTCACGGCGTTGGACAAGGCGTTGCCCAGCACCGTCTCCAGCAGCAGCCCATGCGCAAGCACCACCGCCGTGGTGGGCTCGATCGTCAGCGCCACGCGCTTGCGCTGCGCCGCCCGTCGCCACGTGGTGTCCAGCGCGTCGAAGACGTCTCCCAGCACCACCGGGGTCAACTCCACCGTGTCGCCGCCGGCATCCACGCGCGTGGCCGCCAGCAGGCGGTTCAGTTGCTGGTCCATGCCGAGCAGGTCGGCGCTGGCGCCGTCCAGTCGCGGGAGCTGGTCGTCGGGCACCGTGCCGCGTACCCGGGAGATCGCATAAAGCGCCGCACGCAGCGGCGCCTTCAGGTCGTGGCCGGCGGTCGCCACCAGGCGCGCGAGATGATCGCCACGACGCTCCGAGCGACGCAGCATGCGGCCCAGTTCCAGCTGGGTCATCACTTGCCGGGCCAGCCGTCGCAGCGTGTCGAGCTGGAAGTCGTCGAGCGTGCGCGGCTTCGTGTCCAGCACGCATACGGTGCCCAGCGGCAGGCCGTCCGCGGTCTTGAGAAGCGCGCCGGCGTAGAACCGGAGCCCCGGCTCGCCGGTGACCAACGGGTTGAAGGCGAACCGGCTATCCCGCGTGGTGTCGGGAACGACCAGCAGGTCGTGTTCGAGGATCGCGTGGGCGCACAGAGAGGTGTCCAGCGGGGTCTCGCGCACGCCCAGCCCGATCTCCGCCTTGAACCACTGCCGCTCGGCATCGATCAGGTTGACCACCGATATGGGCGCCTGGCACACGTAGGACGCGATCCGGACGATGTCCTCGAAAGGCCCTTCCTTCTCCGTATCGAGGATGCCGAACGACGACAGCGCCGCCAGGCGACGGGCTTCGGCCGCAGCGGGCAACTTGGGGGCGGGCGCGTGGGACATGGGCTTCTCCGGGACGCGTCATTCTGGCAGGTCGCCGCGTGGAAGCAACGTAGGCCACCGCTCGGGTTACGTTTTTCACGATTTCGTTCGCCTGGCTACCACGTGCCGTGAACACCGACGATTCCATACTGGCGCGTCGATCTTTCAGGAGCATCCGATGTCCGCAACCAACGCGCCCCCCACCGACCGCAAGGTCCGCTACGGCTTCGTCGCCCTGGGCGACATCACCCAGGAAGCCATGCTGCCCGGCGTGGGCCACACGGGTAACTCCGTCGTCACCGCGCTGGTCAGCAGCGACACGGCGAAGGCGGCCAAGGTGGCCGAGCGGTACGGCATCGGCAGCGTCTACAGCTACGACCAGTTCGACGAACTGCTCGCCTCCGGCAAGATCGACGCGTTGTACATCGCCACGCCCAACTGGCGGCATGCCGAGTTCGTCATTCCGGCGCTCAAGGCGGGCATCCATGTACTGGTGGAGAAGCCGCTGGAAGTCAGTAGCGAGGCCAGCCGCGAGATCCTGGCGACGGCGGCCGCATCCACCGCCAAGCTGATGGTGGCCTACCGGCTCCACTTCGAGCCATCCACGCTGTCGCTGATCGATCGTATCCGTTCGGGTGAACTGGGCCAGGTACACACCTTCAGCGCGACGTTCGCCCAGATGGTCGACCCGGAGAATCATCGTGCGACCAACGGCGCGAAGGCCGGCCCCGTATTCGACATGGCCCCCTACCCCATCAATGCCGCGCGCTACGTGTTCGATGCCGATCCGATCGAAGTGGTGTCGGCCGTGGGGCTGCGTCACCCCGACTCGGGCTTGGGCGACTTCGATCACACCGTGGCGGTGACACTCCGCTTCCCCGGCCATCGGGTAGCCTTGTTCTCGGTTTCCTATTACGGCCACGCCGTGGACGCGTTCTACGTGGCTGGCACCAAGGGCAGCGTCCACATGCGTCCCTGCTTCACCTACGGCAAGCCGCTGGAGCAGACGGTCAGCATCGGCGATACGCAGGACACGGTCAGCCCCCGGGTCACCGACCAGTTCGGCGGCGAGCTGAAATACTTTTCCGAATGCATCCTCGGCAACGAGGACCCTGAGCCCGACGGCCAGGAGGGCTTGATCGACGTGCTGATCGTCGAGGGCATCATGGATGCCCTGGCCAGCGGCAAGCCGCAGAAGCTCGACTTGCCTGCGCGCGAGCGCCGCATCGATACGCAGCGCCAGAAGATGACGCTGCCGAAGGTAGAGGCGCCCGCACCCGTGGACGCCGCCAAGCCCGCGAAGTAAGCGACCCTCAGCCCTCGAGCAGGTCCGCGACCGAGTCGAGGATTTCCGCCGGACGGAAGGGATAACGATTCACTTCCGCCCGGTCGGCGATGCCGCTGAGCACCAGCACCGTGTGCAGACCGGCCTCGATGCCGGCCACCACGTCGGTATCCATGCGATCGCCAATCATGCCCGTGTTGTGCGAGTGCGCGCCCAGCTTGTTCATGGCCGAGCGGAACATCATGGGGTTCGGCTTGCCGACGATGTAAGGCAGCCGACCCGTCGCCTTGGTGATGAGCGCCGCCACTGCACCGGTGGCCGGCAATGGCCCTTCGGCACTGGGGCTGGTCACGTCGGGATTGGTGGCGATGAAGCGGGCACCCGCGCCGATCAGGCGAATGGCCTTGGTGATCGCCTCGAACGAATACGTGCGCGTCTCGCCGAGCACCACGTAGTCGGGTGCCGTGTCGGTCATGATGAACCCGGCCTCGTGCAACGCCGTTGTAAGGCCCGCCTCACCGATGACGAACGCGGAGGCACCGGGAGACTGGGCTTTGAGAAAAGCGGCCGTCGCCAGCGCCGAGGTCCACAGCTGATCTTCCGGCACGTCGATGCCCGAGGTGCGCAACCGCGCGCTGAGGTCGCGCGGGGTGAAGATCGAATTGTTGGTCAGCACCAGGAACGGCTTGCCCTGGTCGCGCCATTGCCGGATCAGTTCCGGCGCGCCCGGCAGGGCCTTGTTCTCGTGCACCAGCACGCCGTCCATGTCGGTGAGCCAGCATTCGATGTCTTTGCGATCGGCCACGAAAGGCTCCTTCGAAGAGGTGAACGGTGACCCCGAAGCATACCGCGACGCACAAGGCAGCACGGCGTCAGCCGTCCGCCTCCGTTTCCCTGGAGGCGGGTGCCGTGCGCAGCACGATCCACCCGGCGAGCCCCGCCAGCAGCGAACCGGCGAGGATGCCCAGCTTCACTTCATCCTGGTAGTCGGGATGATCGGGGAACGCCAGCATGCCGATGAACAGGCTCATCGTGAAGCCGATGCCGCACAGCAAGGCGGTGCCGAACAGCTGCATGCGCGACGCCGCCCGCGGCATCCGCGCCCAGCCCAGCCGGATCGCCAGCCATGCCGCGCCGAACACACCCACCAGCTTGCCCACGAGCAACCCCAGCCCGACGCCCAGCGTGGTGGGCGCCAGCCACTGCGCCAGCCCCACGCCCGCGAAGGAAATGCCGGCGTTGGCAAAGCCGAACAGCGGCAGCACGGTGATCGGCACCAGTCGGTGCAAGGCATGCTCCAGGCGCAGCAGCGGCGAATGGGTGCAGTCGTCGTCCGAGGGGAGGCGCCCCTGGCGATCGGCCAGGGGAATGCACAGCGCCGTCGCCACACCGGCCAGCGTCGCGTGCACGCCCGACTTCAGCACGAGCACCCACAGCACCGCACCCACGAGCAGGTAGGGCCACAGGCGGGCGACGCCGAGGCGATTCATCAGCGCCATGAACACGACGGCCAGCACGGCAAGGCCGAGGTAGATCGTGGACAAACCCGGCGTGTAGAACACCGCGATGATGACCACCGCCCCCAGGTCGTCGATGATCGCCAGGGCGGCGAGGAAGGCTTTCAGCGAGGCCGGCACCCGACTGCCCAGCAAGGCGGCCACGCCGAGCGCAAAGGCGATGTCGGTGGCCGAGGGAATGGCCCAGCCGCGTATGGATTCGGCATTACTGCGATTGACCAGGAGGTAGATCGCCGCAGGCACGATCATCCCGCCCAGTGCCGCAAGCCCGGGCAGCACACGCAGCGGGTTGGAGGCCAGCTCGCCGTCGATGAACTCGCGCTTGATCTCCAGGCCCACCAGCAGGAAGAACACCGCCATCAGGCCGTCGTTGATCCAGTGCAGGGCACTCAGTGGCCCGACCATCGCATGCAACGCTGCGAAATAAGCCGGCGCCCAGGGCGAGTTGGCCACCGCCATGGCGAGCGCCGCCGACCCCATCAGCACCAGGCCACCCACGGCCGAGCCCGAAACGAAGTCGACCAGTCGCTGCAGCGGTCGCCAGATAAGTGTCTTGAGCAACGGACTCTCCTGTCCCCGAAAGTCCATGATGGTCACATCATGAGCTGTACGAGGCAAACCTGCGGCTTGCCGGATCGCCGCTGGCCGGTGCTGCGGCCGGCGAAATCACGGATCACTCGGCGAGCAGGCGCTTCTCGTGCCCGGCGAAATCCTTGCGGTATTTCTTCGCCAGGGACGTCTTCTGCGTGTCATTGAGGATCTTGCCGGCCAGCTGGAAGAAGATCTTCTCCTCTTCGCGCAGGTGGTCGTGCAGCTCTTCCGAGAGCTTCGCCAGGTTGGCCGTCCAGCTGCGACCCGCGTGGCTGCGTGTCTGCATCTCTTCGATCAGATCGTCCATCTTGTGGTGATCGGCCAGGGCGTCGCGCGACGAATGCAGCCCGCGATCGTCCATCAGCATGGGTACGTAGAGGTAGCGTTCCTCGGCCGCCTCGTGTGCCGCCAGTTCGATACGCAGGGCGGTGAACAACTCCACGCGGTGGGGGCCCGGCTCCGAGCGCTGCAGCTTGCGCACGAGGGATCGCTGGGTCGCGTGGCTTTCGCGCAACGCTTCGAAGATGGTTTCGGACATGGCGGACCCTGGCGGCAGCTGAGGAATGAGACCGCGCGATCATCGTCCACGCCGTGTGGATGATTCGTCAGCCGGAAAAAACGGATCTAACCGGACGCCTGGTCCAGCACGCGCGATCCGGTGATGATCATCCGCAGCATCTTGGCGATCTGCTCGATCACCTGCGGATCGCGCTCGGGCGGCTGGTCCATGGCGATCGCGCCCATGGCGAAGACCAGCCGAGTGATCGCCTTGGACACCAGTGCCGGCTCGTGCAGGGTGGCGCGTTCCGCGGCGGCGAGGCGGATGAGATCGACCCGTAACTCGTCCTCGAAGTACATCAGCTCGCGCTCGACCGCCTGCTTGAAGGCGTCCGAGCCCACCGCACCCTCGCGCAGCAGGACATGCAACAGCTTGTCGTCGGCGCGCAGCTGCTCCATGAACGTCTCGACCGAGACGCGGATGACGCTGCGGTCGGTAGACGTGGCGCGTTCGCGCGCCGAGCCGATGATGGTGCGCAGCGACCGACCGGCCAGGTCGATGAGCGCGATGGCCAGTTCGTCCATGTCACGGAACTGACGATAAAAACTGTTCGGGGCGATGCCCGCCTCGCGGGCCACCTCGCGCAGGCTGACCGTGGAGAGGCTGCGGTTGGGGCCGATCAGCTTCAGCGCGGCGGCCAGGAGGTCCTCACGGGCGATGCCGACCTTGCGTGGCAGTGTCGGGTTGGCCAGGGACGGGGTGAGGATGATGGATGTCATGAGGCGGCGGTGGCGGGCAAGGCCCGATCATACTCCTCCCTGCCACTGCACAACTGTATAGACATTCGTAAACATGGGCGTATAGTGAACGCATGAACGCCCTCCCCGTTCCGAAGCCACCCCGTCTGCAGCGCGCCGTTCGGCGTGCCGTGTCCCCCGCGCTGTTCGACTTCTGGGCCACCCGGTTCAATCCGCTGTGGACCCTCGAACAGCCCATGGCGCGCCTGCTCTCGCGTACGCCGGCCGGCCGGGACGCCGTGACCCTGGTGCTGCGACCCAATCGTCACTGGCGCGGCATGCTGCCGGGTCAGCACGTCAACGTGGGCGTGGAGATCGAAGGTCGTCGGCTGGTTCGTAGCTACAGCCCCACCCCCCTGGACGACGGCACACTGGCCATCACGGTCAAGGCCATGCCGGGCGGCCTAGTCAGCGGGCACCTGGCAAGCAAGGCACGAATCGGCGACGTGGTCACGCTCGGCCAGGCATTCGGCGAGATGACCCTTGCCGCCCCGCGCGACGACCTGCTCCTGCTGGCTGCCGGCAGCGGCATCACGCCGATGCGCGCGCTGGTCCGTTCGCTGGCCGCGCAGGGTATGCCGGTCAAGGTCGACCTGATGTACTGGGCCCGGCAGCGCGACGAACTCTGCTTCGTCGACGAGTTGCAGGCCCTGGCCGCCGCGCACCCTCGCCTGCGGGTACGCACCCTGCTGACGCGCGACGAAAGCCACCCCGACGAGCGCATCGACGCCATCACGCTGACCTCGGTGGACGACCTGGCCTCGCGCCGCGTGCTGGCCTGCGGCCCCGGCGGCTTCGTCCAGGCTGCCCGCGCGCGCCTGGAAGGCGGCGTGGCGCGATTCGATGCCGAGGCGTTCAGCGCACCGGCCCTGGTGGACGGCGAAGAAGGCGAGGTCCAGGTCCTCTTGGCGCGCAGCGGTCGTACCCTCACCCTCGCCCGCGGCCAGTCGCTGCTGGAAGGCCTGGAAGCACAGGGCCTTCGCCCGGCGCACGGCTGCCGCATGGGCATCTGCAACACCTGCGTCTGTGGACGCGAGTCAGGCACGGTACGGCACACGCTGACCGGCGCACACAACGGTGAACCGTCGACCCAGGTACGCCTGTGCGTCAGCGCGCCGAGCACCGATCTGGTCCTGGACCTCTAAGGAAATCACATGGCCCGTATCACCAACCGCATTCTTTCCGCTGCCGAGCTGCAGTCGTTCGGCGACGAACTGGACGCCCTGCGCGCACGCGTCACGGCCGATGTCGGCGCACGCGATGCACGCTATATCCGCCGCATCGTGGCCGCCGTGCGCTGGACCGGCGTCGCCGGCCGCGCACTGCTTTTCCTCGGTGCCTTCGTGCACGCCGTGCTGGTACCCGCGTGGATACTGGGCGTGCTGTGCCTGGGTGCGTCGAAGATCCTGGAAAACATGGAACTCGGCCATAACGTGATGCACGGCCAGTACGACTGGATGGGCGACCCGAAGCTCAACGGCAAGACCTACGAATGGGACATCGTCGCCACCGGCGATGCCTGGCGCAAGACGCACAACTTCCAGCACCACACGTACACCAACGTGCGCGGCATGGACGACGACATCGGTTATGGCCTGCTGCGCATCTTCCCGGAACAGCGCTGGCGCCCGTTCTACCTGATGCAGCCGTTCATCGCAGTGGTCTTCATGCTGCTGTTCCAGTGGGGCGTGGCGATCCAGGACCTGCGCGTGGGCCGCTGGTTCGCCGGCAAGATGAAGGGCGCCGAACTGCGCCGTGCATTCCGTCCGGTCGGCCGCAAGATGGGCCGTCAGTTGCTGAAGGATTACCTGGTGTTCCCGCTGTTGGCCGGCCCGTTCTTCCTGCCGGTGCTGCTGGGCAACATGGTGGCCAACGGCATGCGCAACGTGTGGACCTTCGTCATCATCTTCTGCGGCCACTTCACTGCCGATGCGGAAGTGTTCCCGAAGGAAACCATCCGCAACGAAACCCGAGGCCACTGGTACCTGCGCCAGCTGCGCGGTTCGTCGAACATCGCCGGCGGTAAGCTGCTCAACGTGATGTCGGGCAACCTCAGCCACCAGATCGAGCATCACTTCTTCCCCGACCTGCCGGCCAACCGTTACGCGGCCATGGCGGTGGAAGTGAAGCAGATCTGCGCGCGTTACGGCCAGCACTACAACACCGGCTCGCTGCCGAAGCAATTCGGGCAGGTGATCTGGCGCATCGTGCGGCACGCGTTCCCGAGCCGGGCCCGCGCGGTGCGCATGCCGGAAGCGGCCATGCAGGGCGGCTGAGGCCACGAAAAAAGGGCGGCGCGTCGACCATCGACGCGCCGCCCTTTTTCATGCGTGCCTACCCAGCCGGATCAGTGCTTCGGCTTCTTCGGCAACGCCGTCACGGAGTCCGCGTCCTTGCCGAGGCTATCGGCTTCGATCACCGCGCCGTGCGGCGTATCCAGCCAGCGGCCTTCCACGCCGATACCCCGGCCGACCACGAGATGCTTCGACAGCGCATCGGCGGCATGCGGCGGGATGCGTACGATCACGCCATCGTCCAGCAGCACGCCGTGCACGTTGCCCTTGGGGCCGTGCAGCAACCGCTCCACGGTGCCCTCGTACGACCAGCGCGAACCGTCATCGGCCACTTTCGGCTTGTCGTGTCCCTTGCCGGGACCCTCGTCCATGATGCGCTTGCCACGGGGCGGGTCGATGGCGACGGCCACCACGAGATCGACGTCACGCAGCGCCACGCCACGCACCTCGATGGTCGCGCCGCGCTTGATGGCTTTCTCGATCGCGGTGGAAAGATGCGGCGGCGTGTGCACCTCCATGCCGTCATCGAGCAACAGGCCGTCGATGAGACCGTGACCGTTGATGATGAAACGGTCGAGGGCGCCACGGATCACCGGCAGGCGATCGGGGTCGAGATGATGCATGGGTATCTCCAGTAAAAAAGAAAGCAGGACGGCCGCCCTGAAACGGGCGGCCGTGTAACGCGGTGATCGGCTTAGCGGACGGGCGGCGGAACCATGCCCACCGTGTTGGACGGACCCGGCACCGTCTGCGGGGGCGCCGGAGGGGCGGGCGGCGGCGGGAGCTGACCCGGCTGCGGCGGCTGCACCAGCGGCTGTTCGGTGCCGGGGGAGGCGCCGATCGCCGTGGCCTGTATGGCCCTGCCGAACGGGGACTCCACACCGAAACCCTTCGCGCTCAGGCGCGCGCCCGGTTGCAGCAAGGGATTGTCCACCGCGGCCGGCGGCGGGACCCGCACGATCGGGCCGCTATCGAGGACCACGCCGTTGACCTCGCCCATGGGCCCCAGCAGCGCCTGGGTCACGCGACCCTGAGCGTCCATCGGCTGGAGGGCCGGCGGGACCGGGGGTGCGGGCGGAACGGCGGGCGGCGTATCGACCAGCTTGTCGCCATTGGGCAGGCCGAGCGACGCGGCGCGGATCAGTGGCAACGTACCGACTCGGAAACCGTCTATGTCGAGACGGTCGCCCGTCCTGGCCTTGGCGGTAAGCGACGCGCCGAGGGTCGGCGGGAAATCGACCTGCGTGTGGTCGGCAAGCAGCACGCCGTCCACTTCGCCGTTCGGGTTGACCAGGAAACGGGCAATGCGACCGCTCAGCTGCACGCTGCGCTGGGACGATGTCATCGGCGGCGGGGGCGGCGGTGGAAGCGGTGCTGCCTGGTCCGGTGCCGGCGGCTGGGCCTGGGCTACCGAGGCGGACCGGGGTGCTGCGAGCGACGGCGCGACGGTGGCAGCGGCGGCCGTCATGCCGCCGCAAGCGGCGAGGATGGCAAAGGAAAGAACGCGAGTTTTCATGTTCGACTCCGAGGTGCGGTGGGGAGGCCGCATCAAGGTCGATGCATGCGCCGTGCCAACCCTCTGGACGCCGTATGGCGCCGCTGTGCGCATCGCGTGCAGGCCGCGGTGTCCCTTTCCGGGACACCCGGGTGTCCACCCGCGGGACATCATTCCAGCCCGTAATCGACCAGCTTGCGGTAGAGCAACTGGCGCCGGATGCCGAGGCGTCTGGCCGCCTCGGCACGGTTGCCGCGCGCCTCGCGCAGCGCATGGACGATCATCGTGCGCTCGAGGCGTGCCACGGCATCGGGCAGGCTTTCGGACGCGGAATCGGCGTCGACGGTGATCGACACGGCGGGCGCGGCCGTGTTGAGCATGGGCGCGAGATCCGCCGCGTCGATGCGCTGGCCCGCCACCAGTACACGGCAACGCTCCATCACGTTGCGCAGCTCGCGCACGTTGCCCGGCCACGCATACGCCTGCAACAGCGCCAGGGCGGCTTCGGTGAGCTGCTTGCCGGGCCGGCCGTCTTCCCGCAGGAAACGATCCGCCAACGCCAGGATGTCTTCGGGGCGCTCGCGCAACGCACCCAGCTCGATCGGCAGCACGTTGAGGCGATAGAACAGGTCGCTTCGGAATGTACCTGCCGCGATGAGGTCGCCGATGCGGCGGTGCGTGGCGGCCAGCACGCGCACATCCACGCGGACCGGCTGGCTGCTGCCCAGCGGTGTCACAGCGCCCTCCTGCAACACGCGCAGCAGTTTCGCCTGCATGGGCAGTGGCATGTCGCCGATCTCGTCCAGCAGCAGCGTGCCGCCGTCGGCCTCACGAAAATAACCTTCGCGCTCCGTGGTGGCGCCGGAGAACGCGCCGCGCCGGTGTCCGAACAGTTCGCTCTCGAGCAGGTCGGCGGGAATGGCCGCGCAGTTCACCGCGACGAACGGCCGGGCGGCGCGCGAGCTGGCCCGGTGCAAGGCTCGCGCGACCAGCTCCTTGCCCGTGCCCGTCTCGCCCGTGATCAGCACCGGCACGTCGCTGGCGGCGGCCAGTCCAATGCGTTTCTGCACCTGACGCATACCCTGGCTGCCGCCCGCCAGCTCGGTGTCGTCGGCTGCCACCGCCGGCACGCTGGTCCGATGGCCCGAGGCCAGCGCGCGCGCCACGATCTCGGCCAGTTCGGCCCGTCCGATCGGCTTGGTCAGGTGATCGAAGGCACCCAGGCGCATGGCGTCGATGGTGTTCTGGCCCGACGCGAAAGCAGTGAGCATGATGACCGGGATGGCGCTGATACGGTCATCCGCCTGCCGCTGGCGCAGGAAACTGATGCCGTCCATGGTCGGCATGCGGTAATCGACGAAGGCGAGTTCGACCGGCGCGTCGGCCAGCATGGCCAGCCCTGCGCTGCCGTCCGTCGCCACGATCACCTCGTGCCCCATCGAACCCAGGGTGACAGCCAGCGTCGCGCCGAAATCGCGGTCGTCGTCGATGAGCAGGATCAGCGCCATGGCAGCTCCACGCGAAAGGCGGTCTGGCCATCGTGCCATGCATGGCCGACGGTTCCGTTATGGGCTTCGACGATATCGCGTACCAGCGCCAGCCCGAGCCCATTGCCGTCGATGCGATCCGTGGCGAACGGCTCGAACAGATGGTCGCGCACCTCCTGCGACATCGGCTCGCCCACGTTGGCAACGATCATGACCAGGCGCCCGTCCGTGGTTTCGATGGACCAGTTCACGATGCTGCCGGCAGCACGATGACGCAGCGCATTGCGCAGCAGGTTGTCGACCGCGCGCTCCATCTGCGCAGGATCGAGCGACCAGGTGCTCGCCCCGTCGCCGACGCGCAGTGCGACGGCGGTTTGCCGGTCGTCCAGTTCGGCCAGCACGCGCCGGGCCCACCCGGCGATGTTCACCTCGGTGCGCTCCACGCGCACCGGCTGCACCATGCGCAGCAGCGTTTCCACCAGGGCATCCAGCTTGCCCACCTGTGCCAGCATCAGGTCCAGCGAGGCGTGGGTGGTCGGGGACAGGGCTTCGGGCGTGATCGCCAGCGCGTTCTCGGCCGCCAGGCGCAGGGTGGCGATGGGGTTGCGGATCTCGTGCGCCACGGTAGCGGTCATGCGACCCAGCGAGGCCAGGCGCTCATGGCGGCTGAGGTGAGTGGCCAGCGTGGCCGCCTCGCGGTGGCTCTCGGCGAGCCGGGTCGCATACCCGACCACCGTCTCGCCCAAACGATCCAGCTCGGGCGCGCCCGTTCGCGGCAGGTCGGGAATGGCGTCGCTATTCGCCAGCGCATGCTCCACCGCAGCAAAGCGTCGTGACCAGCGGCGCATGATGGCGCCCAGCGCACCGGCCGAAGCCAGCGCCAGGGCCAGCAGTACGCCGGCCGCCGCGGCGAACAATCCGGACGAACGGCCCGGCGCATGGGCCAGGTGGGTCATCGTCCATCCCGCGCGGTACGCGTCGATCGGGCACGCGGCGATCAACAGCGATTCGCGCTTTCCGGAACGGGTATAGCCGACCGTCTCGTGCCGTGACAGGGCCGCCGCAGCCGTCGTCACCAGGTTACTCCGCTCCGCGTCCGGCACGTCGGACTTGCTGCCCGACCCCTGGTACGTGGGATAGGCATAGGCGACGAAACCCGTGCGGTTGTCCCAGACGCCGCCCTCGATGCCGTCCTGGTCCGCCAGCACCAGTTGGACCACGACATTGGCAAGGCCGTTGGCCAGCGACTCCGAGCGTGCGTCCGCACTGGCGCCGTTATAGCGGGCGACCAGGGACGCGCAATCGGTGTCCAGGGTTTGTCGCGCCTGGGCAAGCTGCATGCTGCCCGACTGCTGCCAGGCGGCGAAGAGCAAACCCGCCATGCCGACGCAGCCGGCAAGGATCAGCACCCAGACCAGGAAGAGCTGACGGGAAAGGGTGGCGGGCATGGGTCACCGGGAGGAAGAATCCGGCGAGGGTAGGCGTGTTACCTGTACGCTTTCGTGAACGACGCTGCGTGCTGCGCGCCGTCAGGACTCGTCGAAGCCGACGCCGGTAGGCGACGGCATGTAGAGGTCATGGGCCAAAAAACCCAGGCACACCAGGGTAAGAACGACACCCGCCGCGATCCATATCCGACGGCGCGTGGGATTC
Source organism: Luteibacter sp. 9135 (assembly GCF_000745005.1). NCBI lineage: Bacteria > Pseudomonadati > Pseudomonadota > Gammaproteobacteria > Lysobacterales > Rhodanobacteraceae > Luteibacter > Luteibacter sp. 9135. Next base: position 508,897 of record NZ_JQNB01000001.1, read on the forward strand.
CAGCGGGCGCAGTACTGACGCCACCAGGGGAAGGCCGCCGCCGCGGCGCGCACGCCGTGCAACGCCCATTGGCTGTTTTCCAGATGCTGGAGTGCCCACATCGTCCTTGATCCTTCTGCTCAGGCGTCGTCGTCCGCAGGATTATGAATAAGAGCGACCAGGAGCGGTGTAGGCCTACGCCCTACAGTTGTGTAGGCATTCCCCTACACGGGTTCTGTCTTCTTTCTCTAGGCTTGGGGCGCCACAGGGGCATGCGCCACCGCGGCTCCGGAGGGATCGAGCTTGACCGGTACGATCGCCTCGACACTCCGTCGGGTCCCATGCTGGACGGGTGGGTTGAAGGCGTGCGCCTCGACGACTGACAGCGCCTTGCGGTCCAGGTCCGCATTGCCCGTCGTGCGAACGATCCGGGCATGACTCGCATGTCCGTCAGCGTCAACGGTGACCTGCACGATAGCCTCGCCCGAGGCCGGCCGCCCCGAGGCGTCTTTCGGCCAGTCGTCGGCATGCACTGCCTGCGCCAGCAACGCACCGATGACCAGCAGGACCCAATAACCCGCGACGTGTCTGCCCATGACCTTCTCCGGAAAATGTCCGGCCGAACTGTAACGCCGATCGCACGCGCGACGAACCGTAAGTTTGCGCGTTGTTTACGGCATCCCGTCCAGGAAACCTATTGCTTTTACGGCGCCTCGCAATAACTTGCGTGTACCGGCACCGATTGCCTCCGATATCCCGCACGCCATGAATCCATATCCCCGCCTCCGCCATCGGACGCCTGCGCTGGCCGCCTGTCTTGCGATGGCCCTGCTGGCAATGTCGTCACCATCCTTCGCCGACGATGCCGCAACGCCCATCTGCACCGACCGGCCGACCAAGGCCAACTCGACGTGCACCGTTCCTGCCGGTTCCTCCCAGGTCGAAATCGATATCGGCAACACCACGCGCGATCATCAGGCATCGACAACCACGCGTACGGTCAACATCATCAATCCGACGCTGAAGTACGGGCTCGGCGATAAAACCGACCTACAACTCAGCTGGTCGCCGCACATCGCCGTGGATATGCGCGACCACGCAAGCAATGCGCGCAGCCACGCGTCCGGTCGTGGCGACGCCTATCTGCGCCTGAAGCATCGGTTCGTCGATACCGATGCTGTCTCCGTAGCAGTCATCCCCTTCGTAAAAGCGCCTACCGCAGCGCATGGCATCGGTAACGATCGTTGGGAAGGCGGCGTCGCCCTGCCTGTCGCAGTTCCGCTCCCGGGGGGCTTCGCACTGACGCTGGGCCCCGAAGTGGATGTGCTGGCCGATCTCGACGGCTCGGGTCACCATGCGGCGCTGGTCAACCTGGTCAATGTCGCCCACCCGCTAGGCAGCCGGATGACCCTCGCCGTGGAAGTGTGGGATCTGGTTAACCGCGATCCCTCTGGCACGGTACGCCAGCGTTCGGCGGATGTGGCGCTGAGCTATCTCGTCACGCCCGCCTGGCAGGTCGATGTGGGTGCCAATGTCGGCATGACCCGTGAAACACCCGATCGTCAGTTCTATGTTGGACTATCGGCCCGTTTTTGAACGGGGCGCCATCGATCAGGATCGATGCTGGTGCGACAATGTCTGGGCGAACCGTTGTGTCGGAGGCTCGGGGGTCGCATGGCGTAATGAACGAGCGTGACAGGGTGTTGATGAACGAACTCGGCCCGCGCATCTGCATCCTTGGGCCATCCAATGCGGGTAAGTCAACCCTGGCGCACACCATTGCGTGCGCCAATGACCTGACGTGTGTGCACCTCGACCAGTTGCGGCACGTGCCGGGTACACCGTGGACGCTTCGGGACGACGAAGCCTTTCAGGCACTGCATGATGCCGCCATCGCGGAAGACCGCTGGGTGATGGAAGGCAACTATTCGCGCCTGCTGCCCCAGCGTCTTGCCCGCGCGACCGGTCTCATCGTGCTGGATGTATCGACCGGCACGAGCCTGCTGCGGTACGTGCGGCGATGCCTGGACGGCGGTCCACGCATCGGAGGTATCGGCGCTACGCGCGATCCCATCCGCTGGGCCATGCTCATGCACATCATCGGACCGACGCGAGCCGGCCGCAGGCGTTATGCCGAGGTGTTCGCCCAAAGTGCCCTGCCCAAACGGTATATCAGCGGATCGAGACCCTGACCCGTTCGGCGAGCAAGTCCTGGCAGTGTCGAGAAAACCAACATCGCCAACGACGAGAGGTTTATGCCGGCAACGGCACGGCTAGCGGTGGCAGGGGTTGAGTCGACGTCTCACGCTGCTCGGCCTCCTGACCGACGCGACATTCTCCAACGAGCCCGGCAAGGGCATCTGCCTGCCCCTTCAACGATTTGGAGGCGGCCGAGGCCTCATCCACCAGCGCAGCAGTCTGCCGGGTGACATCATCCATCTGGTTGACCGCCTGACGCACCTGGCCGACGCCGTGACTCTGCTCCGTCGCCGCCGCGGCGATCTCGTCGAGTGGAACCCGGACGTAAAGGGCAGTTCGGAGGTGATCGTGAAGCAGATCGATGCGATGACTCATTTCCTCGTCGGGACAGGCCAGCGCCACACCGGATCGCCCAATATCTCCGCTAGATAGTCGGCCACCGCTTCCACCTTCACGGGCCGGTTGCGTGTGGTCGGCGAGACGAAGTACAAGCCGCCGCCCGGCTGCTGCCACTCGGCAAGCAATGGAACAAGGCGTCCATCGCGTAGGTATTCCGCTGCAATGAATTCGGGCAGCGCGGCGATGGCCTGCCCCGCCAGCAACACCGGCAGCAAGGCCTCCGAGTTGGTTACACGCAGCCGGCCCATGGGATGCACGACTTCTTCCTTCTTGCGTCCATTCCGAAAGCGCCACACGTCGCTGCCTGCGCGAAATGCATAAGCGAGGCAGTGCGTCGGGTCCAGATCGCGTGGGTGCCTTGGCTCGCCGTGCCGCGCGACATAGGCCGGCGCCGCCACCGTATAGCGCGACACCTCGCAGATGCGTCGCGCTGCCAGTGACGAATCGGGCAGCGAGGCGATGCGGAGCGCGGCGTCGAAGCCGTCTCCGATGACATCGACGACGGCATCGGAGAGATGCAGGTCGATCGACAGCTCGGGATAACGCTCGAGCAACCCGGGGAGTATCGGCGCGATCCAGTGCACGCCGAAGGTCATCGGCACGGCCAGGCGCACCGTGCCACGCGGGGAGGCGGACTGATCGCGTGCCAGTGCCTCGGCTTCCTCGGCGTCACGGTAAAGCTGCGTCGCCCGCCCCAGTAGGCTCGTGCCGAACGCCGTCAACGCCAACTGGCGGGACGTCCTGTTGAACACGCGGGCACCCAATCGCTTTTCAAGACGCTCAATGCCGCGCGAAAGCGTCGGCACAGAAAGGTCGAGATCACGGGCCGCCGCTGCGAACGACCGGCACTCGGCGATCTTGGCGAACAGGGCCAGGCCCTCGAAGTCGGGAAGCTTTGACATTTCATTTCTGCAACGATGGCTTTCATTTGATTCTATTTCGTTCGCATCCGCCCGTCGATAACCTGTGCTCATCAACCCACGCGTATCGAGGTACCACCATGTCACGCAAGCTTGAAAACAAGATCGCCGTCGTCACGGGCGGAAGCACCGGCATTGGCCTGGAAACAGCCCGCCAGTTCGCCCTCGAGGGCGCCACGGTCTACATCACCGGCCGTCGCACGGCCGAGCTGGATGCCGCAGCGGCGTCCATCGGTCCGCAGGCCAACGGGATCGCGGTGGACTCGACAAAACTCGCCGATCTGCAGCACCTGGTCGACGTCATCAAGGCCCGGCACGGGCGAGTCGATGTGCTTTTCGTCAACGCAGGCGGCGGCTCGATGCTTCCGCTGGGCGCCATTACCGAAGAGCACTTCGACGACACCTTCGACCGCAATGTGAAGGGCACCTTGTTCACCGTACAGGCGATGCTGCCCATCCTGGGCGAAGGCGCCTCGGTCATTCTCACCGGTTCGACCGCCGCCACAAAAGGCACGCCCGCTTTCAGCGTCTATGGCGCATCCAAGGCCGCCGTTCGCGCCTTCGTCCGTCACTGGATCCTCGATGTCGACACGAGCCGCAGGCTACGCTTCAACACCCTGAGCCCTGGGCCGACACGTACACCGGGTCTGGTGGACCTTGCCGGTCCCGATGCGGCCCAGCAGCAGGGACTGCTCGACTTCCTCGCCACCCAGGTGCCAATGGGACGCGTGGGTGAGCCGGTCGAGATCGCGCGCGCCGCCGTGTTCCTCGCGTCGGACGATGCCAGTTTCGTCAACGGCATCGAGCTGTTCGTCGACGGTGGTCAGGCGCAGGTGTAGTGCGTCTCGCTTGCTCGTCTGCTGGCTTGCGGCGCTGGCCTCCAGCGCCGCGGTTACGAAGCTCCTCAACGCTTTTCCCTGCTAACCGTCCTTCTCTCATGGTGGAAGGCCGGGGCTCGGGGCATCCGCGCGATACCTGACGACACGCCGCCCACACGAGGCGGTCACGTGCGGCAGGACACTGTCCGCCGCACACCACCGGATCGCCCAAAGAACGACGCCGGCTTCTCTCATCTGGCCGATGGCCAAAAGGACTTCCATGAATACCATCCGCTCCGAATCCGGATACAACGCCCCCGTCGGTTCCCACATCACCGAAAGCGACGTGACACTTGTCCGTCGCATCTCGTGGGGGTCGATCTTTGCCGGCGTCATCATGGCCGTGGTCATCCAGCTCGTCCTCAGCCTCATTGGTGCAGGCATCGGCTTCAGCACCACCGACGCACTGGCCCATGATTCGCCCGACGCCTCCAGTGTAGGCATCGGCGCCGCGGTATGGTGGGGCGTCAGTAGCGTGCTGGCCCTGTTCACCGGCGGCTGGGTCGCCGGCCATCTCGCCGCGGCGCCCGGGCGGACGGACGCCATGCTCCACGGCCTCGTCGCCTGGGGTCTGGCCAGTCTGCTGGGCGCCTATCTGGTCGCCACCGCCGTCACGTCGATCGTAAAGGGTGGCGCCACCGCGGCGGGTGCGGCCGCCAGCGCGGCCGGCAGCGGTATTGCCGCTGCGGCGGGTCCGGTGGTGGACGCAGCGAAGAACCAATTGCAGGAAAGCGGCATCACGATGGATTCGCTAAAGGGTCAGGCCAATCAGTTGCTGGCACAGACCGGTAAGCCCGCCTTGCAGCCCGATGCCCTCAAGCAGCAGGCGAACGGCGCAGCCAACCAGCTGAACGACGCCGCCCAGAACCAGGGCAACGGTGACACGGGCGAAGATGTGCAGGCTGTCGCACAGCGCATCATCGCCTCGGGTAGCGACACCGTGCAGCAGGCCGACAAGCAGGCCCTGGTCAACGTGGTGATGGCGCGCGCCGGCGTGTCGCAGCAGGAAGCCGAGCAGCGCGTGGACACCTGGATCACGCAGTACCAGCAGACCAAGGCCAAGATCGCGCAGGCGAAGGCCGAGGCCGAGGTGAAGGCTCGTGAGGCCGCCGACGCCGCAGCCAAGGCTGCCGCCAAGGCGTCACTGGGCGCGGCGATCGCACTGATACTGGGTGCGATGGCGGCTGCCCTGGGCGGCGCGCTGGCGGGCCGCCGCTATGTGGTGGTAGTGGATGAACGCCTGCGCTGATCGCTAACGCGATCGAGCGAGCCTCGGCGCGCACGACGCGCTCCGGGGTTGCCGAGGCCCGAGGGCTACGCGGCAAGTATCCAAAAAGGCGACGGTTTTTTTACCGTCGCCTTTGCTTTGCCCGCGTCGCCCCCCTGCATGGTCTTCCACGCGAATGATGAACGATCGCGTGGCGGTAGCTGGACGATTTCCGGGACGCAAAGCACTATCGGAACACCCGGCCACCGTGCGGCCACGGCCTGGCCCACAAGGAGATCGCGATGACGCTTCGCCCGCTTTTTTACCTGTCATGGCTAGCGCTTGCCGCGTGCACGCAACCATCGGCATCATCGGCCGACAGCACCGCTGCACCGCCCGCCGCACCCCAGGTCGATCCCATACCACCGGTTGCCTCCGTGCCCTCCATGGCATCGACGCAGGCCGGGGACGGCGACGGTGAACGCGAGACACTGTCTGTCACCTCTACCACCGGCACGATCAATTGCGAGAACCGCAACGTCGATATCACCGGGCAGCATGCGACCCTGATCCTGCGTGGGCACTGCGGCATGGTCGCGCTGCTGGGTGCCTACGGAAACCTGCAGATCGAGCATGCGGAAGGTCTGAGGGTGGTCGGCGCCAATGCCCAGGTCGTCACGACGAGCGACCTGAAGACCGTCGAGATCTTTGGAGACCGTGGCACTTTTCAGGTCGGCCATGTCGATGAGCTGCGCGTGCCGGGCCGCGAAACGCGCCTGCGCGCCTTGTCCATCCGCTCCGCCACGCTGCACGGCAGCAACAACGAGGTCATCCAGCAGGACGGCACCGCCGTCGTCCAAGACTACGGAAAGGACAACCGGATCGGTTCCTGACGGACGAAGCTACATGGCCATCGTGCCCAGGGAAACGCCGCCCTAGGTCCGCACGAATACCTCGACGCGCCGGTTCGCTTGCCGTCCGGCGGGATTGTCCTTGCCGTCGACTTCGTTCGGGGCGACGGGTTTCGATTCCCCGTAACCCTTTGCCGTAGCCTTGATCGACAATCCTCGCTGGACCAACGCGTCGCGAACCGACGCCGCCCGTCGCTCCGATAGTTGCTGGTTATAGTCGTCGCTGCCCTTGCTGTCGGTATGGCCACGTATCTCCATGTCGCGTGCCTGCACATGGGACAGGGCGCCGGCCAGCGCATCCAGAATGCGCGCGGCATCCGGGCGTATCGCCGACTTGTCAAAATCGAACAACACACGATCGCTCAGGGTGATGAGGTAGCCGCACGGCGCGCCGGGCGGCGCGAACCGCTTCATCGGGGGGAAGCGTCCCGCTGGCACCACCCTGGCTAGCGGCGCCATCGTCACGGGATGCGGCGGGGTACCTATCTGGCCGGTGCCGTCGCCGTTGTTGCGAAGCAGCCCGTGGGGACCGTTCCAGGTGCCCGAGCCGTCCGCGTTGATGGTCAGCAGGCCCTCCGGGCCGTTCCATGAGCCACTGCCATCGCCGTGGTTCTGGATCACGCCGCCCTTGCCGTTCCAGGTGCCTGCGCCTTTACCGTCCAGGCTGATGATGCCAGCGGGACCGTTGTACGTACCCGATCCATCGGCATGGACCTAAACGATCGCGTCGGCGCCGTCGCCCACCGACCCGTTGATGGTGCCGCTGCCATCGGCGTTGACGCTGACCACGCCACCCTCGAAGTTGGCCGTGCCGGTACCATCCGCACCGATCTTGAAGACGCCGTCCTTATCGTTGCGAAGCAGGTTGCCCTGTGCGTCCACGCTGGTGATGCCACCGTCGTTCACCAGCGTGCCGTCCGTGCCGCAACGCGCAGGCGCCACGCTGATGCCGGCGACGGGATCGATGGCATCCTTCATCGATGCTTCGAGCGCCCGCTGCGCCGGGGTCACGCCCAGGATGTCCGGCACCACGATCGTGGGGATGACCGGGAAGTCGGGGATGGGCGCGGTGTCGTCGGGGGCGGTGACGTCGGCCGCGCGCACAGCCTGCGGCATCTCGCGCGGTGTTTCATGGCTCACCGGCGGCGGCGCGGCCGCGTGCTCCCGGTCGTCCGACGCCCCGCAGCCCACGAGGAGCCCTATCGACAGCCACAATGGCAATGTCCGCATCGCTCGATCTTCCCATATCCGGATCTCGTGGCCCGTAGTTCATCACGAAACCCGGACATAGCGATACCGCGGACCAAACCTCGACAGGTCGGTCGGATCCGCTGGCGAAGCCAGGACATGGCGAACTGGCAGAGCGCATTTTGTTGGATAACGACGCACCCACACTTAGGGCTTAGGGGTATTTCGTCCCAGCAAAATCGCCTTGACCAGACTTGCCTGCCCTCCATCCTGCAAATCGGCGAAGGTGGTCGGGATCGCAACATCAGGGCGCACCCCGATGGACTGAAACGTATAGGGTCGCGTTCGGCTGGGTGCGAATCCATCCTGCGCCAACGTGTTTACCAATGCCTCTTCCGGGTGACTGCCCTCGGCAAGTGATCCGGAGGGGTCGAAGACCGTCAGGTTGCCTGACAACCGCACGGCATACCCCGATCCGGGCAATGAATCGGCGGATGCACCACCGAACTCGTATCCGCCACCTGCGCCCACGGTGCTCTCGCCGACGACGGTGGCTCCGGACGCCCAAAGCCAACTGGCGAGAAATTCACCAGCCGACCGTGTGCCTGCATCGACCAACACGACGCGCCGTGCTTTGGTAGCGACGCGCCCGCAGCTCGGGTCCGGCTGTTCCTTCTTCAACATCACGATTCCCGCCCTGGAACCGTGGAAGACATCGAGTGCGGTAACCGGGGGACGTGACCCGAGCGCATCCGCCATCAGCCGAGCCTCCCTATCGAAACCACCGAGGTTGCCGCGCAAATCCAGCACGAGAATGTCGGCGCCCTTGGCAGCGAGTTCGGCATCACCGATAAAGGTGTGCATCACCGCGCAATAGCCGGCGAGCATCGCCGTGGTCTCGGTGGCCCCTGGACGCTTGCTGGCCGCATCGGAGGCAGCCACGAACGCATCGTCGTACTGAGGAGCAAAGGCGCCGACGCGCAGCGTGCCGATGCGGAGGCCCTGAAGGGTGAACTGTCGGGGAAGGTCGCTACGGTCGATCGCACGGGTCATGGCCTTCGCCAGCGTCGCATCTACCGCCTTGTACGGCAGATCGACTGTCTTGACGCCACCCTTGGCGTCCTGCAGCTGCAGAGTGACCTGCTTTCCAAGGCCAGCCACCCGGTGGACGACCGGTGTCGCCATACCCAGTTCCGTCGCCGCTTCCGCGTAGCGGCCTCGACGGTGACCACCGAATGTCAGGGTCGCCGCATGAGTCAGCCACGCACCGGCGTCCTGGCCATTGATGGCCGTGACGCGATCGCCCTCGGTCACCGTGGCCTCCGCGCCGTCGGTGCCAAAGACCCGCCAGACGACCATGCTGCCGTCGCTGGCTGTGCGAAACAGCACGCCCAGCGTCTCGGACTTGCCGGCGTTCTTCCCCGCCAGCGCGACGTGTTGGTCTTCAAGGGCAACCAACGCGCTAGTGAGTTGTTCCGCCGTATCCACGGACGCCAACGGAGCATCGGTTGCCCAGAAGGCCTGCCCCTGGGTTTCCAAGGGGAAATCATGCCGGTAGCGTTCGACAAATCGAAGCGACGGGTATGCCTGCTGCACCTGGGTTCGAAGCAGCTGGCCGTCGGACGGTGCCGCACGTGCGCTGTTCATCGCGACGAGGCTGCAGAGCATGACAGCCGCTTGGTACATCTTGGGCATGAGCGATCCTGAAAGGGTATCCGGCGGCGACAGGTTCCGGCGAGAACGCCTGTTCACGATAAGCCGAACATTAGGTGGCGCGGGTCGAACCGCGAAGTGCAGGAAGTCACGACTTTGCCGCTCGGAGCAGCGCGGAAGGCATGCCCGAACGACTGACGCGCAATCCTTCAGAAATGTCCCGCACATCCAATCGCCCTCGCTGTACTTCGGCGTTTCGGTAGTGCGTGTTCAGGTACTTGTACTGCAGCGAGCCGCCGGGTTCCTGGGCCGACTGCTGGCATCGTCTGCTCATGCGAAGACGGTCTCCCGTGTGACTGACCTCAACTTGCATGCACACCTCGTTCTCCTGCGGACATGAGACCTAACGCACCATAATTGTGCAAGCGCATGCTTTCCTGCCGCCGTGTGTCGATTGAACAATGGCGCATGAGCGCGCCCACCGTCCTTGTCGTCGACCCGCATCGCGAGCTCGCAGAGATGACCGCCGAGGTCCTGCGGGTAAGGGGATTTGAGGCCGTCGCAGCTTCAACCCTTTCCGATATGTCCGCGCTGCTCGAATGCACCCTAACTGTTGAGGTCGCCGCGTGCCACGCGAGTTCGGTGAGCGGTTTTCCCTGACAGTCCACCAGTCCCTGGGTGGCGACAGCGGCGTCGCGGAGCGCGTCCAGTTCCGGGGTGCATCTTCATGGATGTCCATGCTTCGCTCACACCACGACGTCCAGTCTTCGACGCGCCATCATTAATCCTTGTGCCTCTACCAGCCAGCACGAGGTGCCAGCCGATGTTCAGCCACAACAAGCGACTGCAGTACACCGTACGCGTCTCCGAATCCAATCCAGCCCTGGCCAACTTGCTCCTTGAACAGTTCGGCGGTCCCCAGGGCGAGCTTGCTGCCGCCATGCGTTATTTCACCCAGGCGCTGGCGGAAGAAGACATGGGCCGGAAGGACATGCTTCTCGATATCGCCACGGAAGAACTCAGCCACCTCGAAGTCATCGGGTCCCTTGTCGCCATGCTCAACCGGGGCGCCAAGGGCAAGCTTGCCGAAGCAGTCGATTCGGAAGCCGACCTGTTCCGCTCGCTTCAGGGCGCAGGCAACGACAGTCACGTGACCCAGGTGCTCTTCGGCGGAGGCCCCGCGCTCGTCAATTCAGCCGGCGTGCCGTTCTCGGGCGCCTACGTCGATTCCATCGGTGAGCCTACCGCTGACCTGCGTTCGAATATCGCGGCCGAAGCTCGCGCAAAGATTGTCTACGAACGCCTTATCAACGTGACCGAGGACGTTGGCGTCAAGGACGCCCTGACTTTCTTGATGACCCGCGAGATTGCCCATCAGAAGAGTTTCGAGAAGGCGCTGTACTCGATGGACAAGAGCTTCCCGCCGGGCAAGCTTCCGGGTGACCCGCGCTTTACGAACATATACGTCAACACGTCGACCGGTGAAGGCGACACAGCAGGCCCATGGAATCGGGGCGAGCAGTGGGAGGTGTTTACCCCCACCGCCGACAACATTCCGGTGGACGGCGGCGATGGACAAGCGTTCGTGCAGCTGACCGGCGAAGAAGAAGCGGTTGTAGGGTTGTTTGCGACCCGGGGTGCGTCCGACCCCTCGCGTGACCCTGTGACCGGTGCTGACCTTGGCGTTCTGCAGCAGGAACCCAAGAAATGACCAGCGGGGGCCGGTTGTGTTTACCGTTGCGAAGGCTGCACACCCGCCAAGCGCATACGCTTGTACTGGGACTGATGACTGGGATAACGATGGTTGTTGCCGTGTTGTCGGTATCCAGGGCAGTCTGGATCTAGCGGGGTCATGGCTGTCATCGGGTAAACGATGAAGGGCCCCTGTTTATAAGGGGCCCTTCTTTTATCGTGACCAGTAAACCCGCCTGGATCACCGTCTGGCTCATGCAGGCAAGAAGCAAAAGGGCTGCATCACGCTGCAGCCCTCGCCTTGCCCATGAAGTCAGGCTGCGGTCGTCTTGCTCTTTTGAGCAGCTTTCTGATTGCCAGCGGATTCGGCAAGGAGCGTCAGCTTCTCGTCGGCTGCCTTCTCCTCCTTCAACGTCGCCTGTAGAAGCGGGATGGCATCCGCGTAGCCGAGTTGTTTGGCAATGGCGGAAATGGTCCCGTAAGAGGCAATCTCGTAATGCTCGACTTTCTGTGCGCCGCCAATAAGGGCGGCATCGCGAAGCGGACCCTCTTCAACTTCGTCAATAACCTCCTTGCCTTCCTCGACCAGCCCTTCCATGGCGGCACACTTGATGCGCTTGAGCTTGATGTCGAGCAGTTCAACGATTTGGTCGATGCGCTCGACCTGCCCATGGGTCTCCTCGAGGTGCGACTCAAACGCGGCCTTTAGGTCAGGATTGGACGCTGCCCTGGCAAGGCGGGGAAGCGCCTTGGTGAGCTGCTTCTCGGCGCTATAGATGTCAGACAGCTCGTGGATGAAAAGGTCTTCGATGGTCTTGATGGCCATGTGTTTCCTCCTGTTTTTTTGTTTGACAGTTGTCACACGGTCCGCAGCCGTAAGCCGCCAGCCCGTTCAATCACCGCTTCGCCTCAACGTCAGGCGTTGCGTCGCGGACGAGAAACTCCTCCGTCAGCTCCGGCAGGTTTTCCAACAACCAACTTGCCATCGCCTCTTCCTGCGGCAGGATTTGTTCACAGAGCCTCACCGTTTCCGCATCGCCCACCGTCTTAGCTGCTGCAATCAGCGCTGTGTACGTTGCGATTTCCAGATTTTCAAAGACATACCCGGCAATCGCGCCCTTGACGATCTCATCCGAATTGAGTGCGCCGCCAGCGGCTTGGCCAAACGCTGCCACACGACCCATGATGTCCTTCATGGCCGACGGCTTGCCCCCGTGGCGTTCGATGCAGCCCAGCAAAAGCTCTTGCTGACCAAGGGTCTCCTGAAGGTGCTGCTCAATACGCGCTTTGACCTTAGGATAGTGCTCGATGCGTGCGGCTTGGGCCTTGAGCATCTGCTCCGCCTGCTGCTCCATCGCATACGCATCGCGCAACCAGTCGATGAGGTTTTCTTTGAGTTCTGCCATACGTTCCTCCGGTGATGGAAGGTCAGGATGCCTGCCCTCGCATGCATGGAGAACGCAAATTCAGTGAAGCCCGTCTCGACAAAAGCTCCGGCACTATTGGCGGGGCGGAGTACACGCTGACCATCGATCCCGACGGCCTCAAGCTCATTGAAAAGGGCAAGCGCAAAGGTATTGCTTTGGCCTGGAGAGACATCATCTCAGGGGACGCAGGGCTTGCTCTGGCGCTTCAGGCGTCGGTCCAGGGGTGAATACCGTAAGCATTCTTCTCACGACGTCCCCCCGCCTTCAGTAGCGGTCCGGTTTGAGTCCGGAATTACTGTAGCTGTTTTGCGTCGGAGGCGGGCGTAAGCCCGCCCAGTGCAGCAGGCGCACGGAAGCGGAGGTAGCGTCCAGCGGGTCGATGCAGGAGAAGGGGCCTTGGCACGAGGGCGATATCTAAAACGATACCTTGTTAAAGGCCGCTTCCAGGTACTACTGATTGCCCACAACCGTTGTGCCGCATGGGCTATAAGGGAAGCTGGAGCGGGTGAAGGGAATCGAACCCTCGTCAGTAGCTTGGGAAGCTACAGCTCTACCATTGAGCTACACCCGCATCGGGCACCGATGGTAATACGAGACCCCCCACCCGCGAAAGGTGGCGTCCACCTGAACACCCCCGGGCGCCCTCACCCAGCGGCCCAAGGTCCGGCGCATAATCGTGCCGGGGAATCTGACGAGGGTCGGCTCATGCATCGCGCACTATCGCTTTCCGCTTTCTCGGCGCTCGCGCTTTGTGCCGCCGGGGTCGTGTCCGCGCAGTCGCGCACGGTGTCCACCGCCGACATGCCCAAGCCGGGGGTCAGCTACATCTCCGGCCCCGCCGTCCCGGTGCGACGGGAAACCGTGAGCACCGCTACCCTCCCTCAGCCCCCACACCTTTATGCCGGCGACCGGGCCACGATGGTCGACGACGGCTACGACCGCGACCGTGACGCCCCGTACAACGACGGCTACGGTGGTTACTACAGCGATAGCTATGGCGGCGGCTACGGAAACGGCTATGACCACGCCGACCGCCACGATCGCCACGATCGCGATCGCGACCGGAACCACGGCCGGCCCGACCACGGCAACGGCAACGGCTGGAACAACGCCAACCCGGGCTGGAGTAGCGGTCACGACGACGTGCGCCCCGTGCAGCCGGGCACCGGCACGACCAACAGCCGGGCGCCGCAGCCCGGTACGGGCATGGGTAGCGGGAACCAGCCGGGTACGGGTATTCCCATGCGCGGTGGTGGGTGGAACAACGGGCGCTGACGTTACACTAGGCGCATGCAGACCACCCCCGACGACGACAGCCGTGACGACGACGCCGGCGACGCCCCCTTTTACCGCCGTATCCGCAGCTTCGTGCTGCGCGAAGGCCGGATGACGCCCGCGCAGCAGCGCGCCTTCGACGACCACTGGGCCCGCTTCGGCCTCGACTACCACGGCAGCGTGCGCGATCCTGGCGACGTCTTCGGGCGCGATGCGCAGCGCGTGCTGGAGATCGGGTTCGGCAACGGCGAGGCGCTGGCCTGGGCCAGCGAGCACGACCCCGCGCGCGATTACATCGGCGTGGAAGTGCATGGCCCGGGCGTCGGCCGCCTGATGAACGTACTGGCCGCGCGCGACGCGACCAACGTGCGCCTTTACAAGCACGACGCCGTCGAGGTGCTGGAGCACGAGATCCCGCCGGGCAGCCTGTCGGAAGTGCGGATCTGGTTCCCCGACCCCTGGCACAAGAAGCGCCACAACAAGCGTCGCCTGGTTCAGCCGGCGTTCGTGCAGCTGCTGGCCTCGCGCATGGCACCCGGCGGCCTGCTGCATCTGGCCACCGACTGGGAGGCCTACGCCGAGCACATGCGCGAGACGATGGAAGCCGCGGAAGGCTGGCGTAATCGCGTCGGCCCGGGCCAATCCGCCGAGCGGCCCGCCTGGCGCATCGAGACCCACTTCGAGCGCCGCGGCACGCGCCTGGGTCACGGCGTGTGGGATTACCTTTACGAGTGGCACGGCTGATCGCATGAAACCACGAGAAGCGGCGGCGCGCCCGACGACGGTGCGTTGACCGTCAAGGGCGCATAACGTAGGGCTTCGCGTTCACGGAGTGCCCCATGTCCATCGCCAACCTTGCCGACCTCATCGCGGCCACCCTGGAAGAAGCCGGCGTACGCCGGATCTATGGCGTTGTAGGCGACAGCCTCAACGCGATCACCGATTCGCTGCGCGAGCGCCAGCGGATCGACTGGGTCCACGTCCGCAACGAAGAAGCCGGCGCGTTCGCCGCCGGCGGCGAAGCGCAACTCACCGGTCAGCTGGCCGTCTGTGCCGGCAGCTGCGGGCCGGGCAACCTTCACCTGATCAACGGGCTGTTCGACTGCCACCGCTCGCGTACGCCGGTGCTGGCCATCGCCGCGCACATTCCCAGCGCCGAGATCGGCAGCGGCTACTTCCAGGAGACCCACCCCACGGAGCTGTTCCGGGAGTGCAGCGTGTACTGCGAGATGGTCTCCGACGAATCGCAGATGCCACGCGTGCTGGAGTCCGCCATCCGTGCCGCCGTCGGCCAGCGTGGCGTGGCCGTGGTGGTGATCCCGGGCGACGTGGCCATGCGCAAGTCGCCGGTCAAGACCGTGACACCGGTGGCCGGCCTGCTGCCACCCGCACCGAAGGTTGTGCCGGCGGCACGCGAACTGGATGCCCTGGCCGACCTTCTCAACGCGGGCAAGCGCATTACGCTGCTCTGCGGCCGCGGCACGGCCGGCGCGCACGACGACCTGATCGCCCTGGCCGATGCGCTGAAGTCGCCCATCGTGCACGCGCTGGGCGGCAAGGAGTTCGTGGAGTACGACAACCCCTTCGACGTGGGCATGACCGGCCTGATCGGCTTCAGCTCCGGTTTCCACGCGATGGAAGACTGCGACACCCTGCTGATGCTGGGCACGGATTTTCCTTACCGCCAGTTCTATCCGGAAGATGCGACGATCGCGCAGGTGGACATCCGCCCCGAGAACCTCGGACGACGTTGCCGCCTGGACCTGGGCGTGGTGGGCGACGTGGGTGAGACCATCCGCGCCCTGCTGCCACGGATCGAGCCCCGGCGCGTGCGCGGCCACCTCGACCGCTGCCTGGCGCACTACGCGCGGGCCCGCGAGGGCCTGGACGAACTGGCCCGTATCGAACCCGGCCACGACCTCATCCATCCCCAGCAGGTGACCCGGCTGGTCAGCGAGCTGGCCGAAGACGATGCCATCTTCACCTGCGACGTCGGCACACCCACGGTGTGGGCCGCACGCTACCTGGCCATGAACGGCAAGCGCCGCCTGCTCGGCTCGTGGGTGCACGGGTCGATGGCCAACGCCATGCCGCAGGCGATCGGCGCCCAGGCGTCTCATCCCGAACGCCAGGTGATCTCGCTCTCCGGTGATGGCGGCTTCACCATGCTGATGGGCGACTTCATCACGCTGGCCCAGGAAGGCCTGCCGGTGAAGGTCATCGTGCTCAACAACGGCACGCTGGGCTTCGTCGAGATGGAGATGAAGGCTGCGGGCCTGCTGGAAACCGGCGTGGAGCTGAAAAACCCCGACTTCGCCGCCATGGCCAACGCCATGGGCATCCACGGTCGTCGCGTGGCCCGTGCCAGCGACCTGCCCTCGGCCATCGCCGAGGTGCTGTCGCACGACGGCCCGGCGCTGCTGGACGTGGTCAGCAATCGGCTGGAACTGTCGATGCCGCCGAAAATCACCGCCGAGCAGGCCAAGGGCTTCAGCCTCTATGCGCTGAAGGCGGTGATGAGCGGCCGTGGCGATTCCATCGTGGACCTGGCGGTGAGCAACCTCAGCCGCTGACGATGCACGATGACCCGCGGGCCGCCCCGGCGGCTCGCGGGTGATCGTTTTTTCTTCAGCCGGGAGCCACCCCCTACGCGTATACTCCTGCGACATCGATAGCCGCCTGGCGAGACCATGCCGCCGCACGCCTCCAACGACCGGACCCGGGCCCCCGGCTCGTGGCACTGACCCTCACGCCTGAAATGATCCTCGTGCTGGGCTTGGTGGGCTTCACCATGCTCATGCTCGTTCTGGAGTGGATCCGGGCCGACCTCGTCGCCTTGCTGGTCGTCGTCACCATCGGCCTGACCGGCCTGATTCCCGGCGACCAGGTATTCAACGGCTTTGCCGGTAACGCGGTCATCGCCATCATCGCCATCATGATCATGGGCGCCGGCCTGGACCGCGCCGGGGTACTCAACCTGACGGCCGCCTTCGTGATGCGCATGGCGCGCGGCGTGGAATCGCGCCTGGGCGTGGTGGTCAACTCGGTCACCAGCCTGTTCAGTGCGGTCATCCCCAGCCAGGCCCTGGCCGCGCTGATGATCCCCGTGACCAGCCGACTCTCCGCCCGCACCGGCGTGCCGATGTCGCGCCTGCTGCTGCCCATGGCCTTCTGCATCCTGACGGCCACCAACACCACGCTGATCGCCAACTCGCCGCTGATCGTGCTGAACGACCTGATCGCCAGCGCCAACAGCAACCTGCCGCCCGGGGCGCACACCATCCCCCGCTTCGGCCTGTTCAGTGTCAGCCCGGTGGGCCTCGTGCTGGCCGTGACAGGTGTGCTGTTCTTCTACTTCTTCACCCGCAAGCTGCTGCCCGAGCGCGAGGACGAGCGCCTGAAGGTCACCCCCGGCCGCACGGAAAGCTACTTTGCCGACACCTACGGCATCGCGGGCGAAACGGCGGAGCTCACCGTCACGGCGGAAAGCCCGCTGGTGGGCATGAGCATCGGCGAGGTGGAGCAACTGCACGGCGCGCCGCTGATCCTGGCCATCAAGAACGGCAACGAGAGCCGCGTGGCGCCGCCTTCCGACCAGATGATCTGGGTGGGCACGGTGCTGGGCGTGCTGGCGCCGAAGGATGCCATCCAGGCGTTCGCCAACAACCAGCTATGCCGCGTGTCCATGCGCATGCGCCAGCTCGGCGAACAGTTCAACACCACGCGTGCCGGTATTTCCGAGGCGGTGGTGCCGCCCAGCTCGCGCTTCATCAAGCAGACCGTGGGCGAGCTGCGCCTGCGCAAGCGCTTCGGTATCTCCGTGCTGGCGGTCAACCGCGGCGACGAGGTGTTCCGCGAAGATGTGCGCGCGGTCAGCCTGCGCGCTGGCGATACCCTGGTGCTGCACAGCAAGTGGCGCGACCTGCTGCTCGCCGAGGAAGACCGCGACTTCGTGGTGGTCACCGACATTCCCAAGGAAGAACAGCGCCCCGGCAAGATCTGGCAGGCGGTAGGCTTCTTCGTGCTGGCCAAGTGCCTGGCGCTGTTCACCCACCTCGACCTGTCGGTGGCCATGATGACCGGCGCCGTGGGCATGCTGCTCACGGGCGTGCTCAACATGGACGAGGCGTACAAGGCCATCAACTGGAAGACCATCTTCGTCACCGCCTGCCTGATCCCCCTGGGCTGGTCGATGGATTCCACCGGCACCGCGTCGTGGTTGGCGCAGGAAGTGCTGGCGATCCTCGGCGGCGCGCCGCAATGGACGCTGCAGTTGTGCATCGCCGTGCTCACCCTGATGTTCTCGCAGGTGATGTCCAACGTCGGCGCCACCGTGATGATGGTGCCGCTGGCGATCA
Organism: Luteibacter sp. 9135; assembly: GCF_000745005.1. NCBI lineage: Bacteria > Pseudomonadati > Pseudomonadota > Gammaproteobacteria > Lysobacterales > Rhodanobacteraceae > Luteibacter > Luteibacter sp. 9135. The sequence goes on from NZ_JQNB01000001.1 coordinate 526,983, forward strand.
GCGTGGCGGTCAGCACCGGCGGCAACCCGTCGGCCTACGCCTTGATCGTCGCGGTGTCGTCGTCCAATACCTTCCTGCTGCCGTCGGGCCACCCCGCCCTGATGATGATCGCGGGCCCCGGCGGCTACCGTGCGAAGGACTTCCTGCGGGTCGGCCTGCCGCTCACGGTGCTGGTGCTGGTCATCACCCTGGTGGTGATCAACCTCATGTACCGCTGAGAGGTTTCTCAGCCGCGAGGCGCACCACACCCCCGACCACGGCGACAGGCACGGCGCGCAGACGGTCGCCGCGGCAAGGGCCTTGCGTGCAATCGCCACTATCGGCCGCGAACGTGGCGCCGTGCGCTGCGCAGATGATCGTGCCGTTGCGGACCAGGAACCGCCCGGGCGCGTAATCCAGACGGCGGCCCGCATGGGGACATACGTTGAGGTAGGCGCGGGCCTCGTCGCCGTGACGGTAGACCAGCAACGACTCCACCTCGCCCTGCACGAGGGCTTCGGCTTCGACGGCGCCACCATCGGGGATGTCGGCCAGCAGGCAGAGGGGTACGGCGGAGAGGTCGGGAGTCATGGCACTTGTCTATGAGGGTGGGTTGCCCCAAGGTAAAGCGGCAACCACGCATGTCATTGTGCCATACGGATTTTTAACCAATGCGCTTCGTCTTCCCGCCCCTTCGTCGCTCCCGCAACCCACTGGCCCGCGTCCTGTCCGTCGTGGCCGGCCTGGCCGTCCTCGGGGTGCTGCTGGTGTTCGGCGTGGTCGTCATCGGCGTGATGTTCGCCGGAGGCATGATCTTCCTGGCCGTCCGCCAGTGGAAGCTGGCCCGTGGCGGCGGGCGCCCCGCGCCCCAGCCCTCGGCCGCACGCGCACCGCACGAGCCGAAGGTCTTGGAGGGCGAATTCGTGGTCATCCGCGAGCGCCAGCCGGTTCATCATTAAGGCGACCCGCGCAAGAAGCGGATAGTGGCGGGCGCAGGCGCGCGTCTAAGCTGGCCCCTCCTAGCCGGAGGCCACGATGAAAACCCAGGTTCCCGCCATGCGCCCTAACGCCGACGATGCCCTGGAGCGGGTCCGCGCCGCGCTCGATGATGGTGGCGGCGCCAGCGATCTCGCCACGCTGGCCACCCTCGCGGGCCTCAGCCCGACCCACCTGCAGCGCGCCTTTCGCCGCCGCTTCGGTGTCAGCCCCGCGGAATATGCCCGCGCGCGTCGCTTCGACCAGCTGCGTGGCGCGCTCCGCGACGGGGCCTGCGTCACCGATGCCGTTTATGAGGCCGGATTCGGTTCCGGTAGCCGCGTTTACGAAGAGAGCGACCGACGCCTGGGCATGACTCCGGCCAGTTACCGCGCCGGGGGCGCCGGGGCGGCCATTCGTTACACCACCACGGATACGCCCCTGGGTCGCTTGCTGGTCGCCACCACGGCGCGCGGCATCTGCGCCGTGACGCTGGGTGCCGACGACGACGCACTGCATGCACGGCTGGTGGCGGAGTTCCCCCTGGCCGAGCGCGAGCGCGTCGACGCCGGTCGCGACGACTGGCTCGATGCCGTCATCGCCCGAGTCAGCCGCGACCTGGGCTGGGACCATGGCGACACGCCGGCCATGCCACCGCTGGATGTCGCCGCCACGGCTTTCCAGTGGCGGGTCTGGGAGGCCCTGACGCGCATACCGCAGGGCGAGACGCTGAGCTACGGCGAGCTTGCCGCACAGCTGGGCGTGCCCAAGGCGGCCCGTGCCATCGGGCGTGCCTGCGGCAGCAACAAGCTGGCGTTGCTGGTGCCCTGCCACCGGATCATCCGTGAAGACGGCAGCCTGGGCGGCTGGCGCTGGGGCCTGGACATCAAGCGGCAACTGCTGGCCATCGAGCGTGCCGTGAGCGCCGCTCAAGCCTGACCTGCAAACGTTTCGCTACCGCGCCATGCACGACGGCGATATCTTCCCCGCTCCGCGCCGCACGATGCGGCGCGTGCCTGCCCCGGGTTCCCCATGTCCGACACCGCGTGCCACGCCAACGCTCCCACCCTTCCCCTGGCCGGCCCGCGCTGGCTGGTGCCGCTGTCGCTGCTGTCGATGTACCTGATCTGGGGCTCGACTTACCTGGGCATCCACTACGCGCTGGTCAGCTACCCGCCGTTCCTGCTGGCGTCGATCCGCTTCGCGGTCGCCGGCGTGCTGATGTTCGCGGTGCTGCGCCTCCGTGGGGTGGCGTTGCCCACCGCCCGCCAGTGGCGCAATGCCGCCATCGTGGGCACGCTGCTGCTCGCCGGCGGCAACGGCCTGGTGTGCTTTGCCGAGCAGTCGGTCAGCTCCGGCATCGCCGCCGTCGCGGTCGCCAGCATGCCGCTGTTCGCGGCCGCCTTCGGTGGCCTCTATCGCGAATGGCCCACGCGTGGCGAGCTGGTCGGCTTGCTGCTCGGCTTCGTCGGCGTCGTGGTGCTCAACCTGGGTGACGGGCTTTCCGCCTCGCCGCTGGGCGCCATCGCCCTGATCGGCGCGGCCATGGCCTGGGCCTTCGGCTCGGTGTGGTCCAAGCGCCAGGACATGCCCTCGGGCCCGATGAACACCGCGGCGCAGATGCTCTGTGCCAGCGTCTCGCTGGCGATCCTCGCGCTGCTGCACGGTGAGCACCTGCCCGACCACCCGCAGGTCGGTGCGACGATCGCGCTGGCTTACCTCATCGTGTTCGGCTCGATCGTCGCCTTCAGCGCGTACCTCTACGTGCTCAAGACGGTGCGCCCCGCGCTGGCCACCAGCTACGCTTACGTGAATCCCCCCGTGGCGGTGCTTTTCGGCGTGGCCCTGGCCGGCGAGCATGTCGGTGCGTTCGACCTTGCCGGCATGGCCATCATTCTCGTGGGCGTCGGCATCATTACGCTGATGCGGACACGCAAGGCCTGAGTTTCGCCCCGGCGAATGTGACGCGGTTCTCGGCCTGCGCCAGCGCCCGCATTTTTGAGAATTATTCGATGGGCGGTGCGCGACCGCCCGCCTACGCTGCCTGTTTCACCCACGGGAGAACGGCATGACAGGCAGCCTGGCAACGCGTAACCGGAAAGCGTACCGACGACGCCTGTGCGTCGCGCGCGGTCTCACGGTCATGGGTATCGGCGTGGCGGCCATCGCGTCCTGCCAGCGTTTCCGGCCCGATACCGACACCATGTATGCCGACCTGGACGCCCGGCTGTCCGACATCGACGCCTGCGATGCGCAGGACGGACGATGGAGCCTCGAACGCGATACCTGCGAGTCCGGCAAGGCCCCGCCGGCCGACTGAACTCACAGCTCGCGCAGCGCCGTGGTCACCGGCACCCGCGCCGCGCGCAGCGCGGGAAACAGGCCGCCGATGAAGCCGATGGCCAGCGCCCACTTGATGCCCGTCCACAGCAGCGCGCCGCTCACGTGGAAACGAAACACCACCTGGCTGAAATTCGAACCCAGCGTCGAGGCGGTATACCCGTTGAAGACCAGCCAGACGACGCCGGCGCCGACCAAGCCGCCCAGCAGCGCCAGCAACATCGTCTCCAGCATCACCGACACCACCACCGGCAGTCCACGGAAACCGATCGCTCGCAGCGTCGCTATCTCGCGTGCACGCGCCTGCACGGCGGCAAACATGGTGTTGAGCGCACCGAAGATGGCGCCAATCGCCATGATCAAGCCCACCGTGATGCCGACGGCACGTAGCACCTTGGTCAGGCCTTCGGACTGTTTGCTGAAATAGGCCTGGGTGGTACTGACGTCCACCTTCAGTCGCGGATCGGCCGCCAGCGCCGCCTGGAAGGCCGGGAACGCCTGCGGCGAGGCCAGCATCACCGTGACCGACTGCACGCTGCTGCCGCGACGGTACGCGGAGGCGACGCTTTCGGCGTCGCTCCACAGCTCGGACTCCAGCGCGTCGCCCGAGGTGAACTCGCCGACTACCGTCCAGGCCTGCCCGGCGAGGCGGATGCTCTTGCCGATGTCCAGCCCGGCGAATTGCGCGCGCGCCCCCTTGCCCACGATCAGTTCGCGCAGGCCCGGCTGGAACGTGCGTCCCGCCACGATCCTCACCTGGTCGCGCAATGCCCACACGTCGGCACCGACGCCGCGAATCGGCACATTGGCGTCGGTGTCGGGCGTGGCCTTGCGGGTGAGGTTGGCGACCACGACCAGCTCACCGGACGCGATCGGCCGACCCTTCGCGTCTTTCTTCACGCCCGGCGCCTGCATCACCACGTTGGCGCTGTCGCGATCGAGGATGGAGTTGAGTTCGGCCTGCGAACCGCCGCGCAACACGATGGCGGTGCGGTCGTTACCCGTGGCCCGCAGCGTTTCGGCAAAGCCGTCGCTCATCGCCAGCATGGCCACCAGCACACCGACCACGCCCGCGATACCGACCACGACGACGGACGACGAGCCCAGGCGCTGCACCACGGTGGCCAGGCCCACGCGGGTCACCTGCCAGGTCTGCCGGCCACGCCGGCTGAACGCCATCCACGCAGTGAAGGCGAGGCCCAGTGCCACGATGCCCTGCCAGGGCAACGCGATCCATACGCCCAGGAAGGCGGCGACCAACAGCAGTGTCAGCAGGCCGAAGCCGAGTTTCTTGATGCGATTCATAACGGTTCCTCAGCGCCCTGCGAGCGCGTCGACGATGTTGAGGCGTATGGCGCGGCGGGCGGGCAAGGCGCCGACGAGCGCACCGATCGCCACCATGAGCGCCAGCCCCGTGAGCCACGTCTGCGCACCGATGGGCGGCAGGTTGAGCATGCCGCCGCTGCCCTTGGCGACGATGGGCACCACGATGCCCGCCAGGGCCAGGCCCAGCACGCCACCCAGCATCAGCAGCAGGATGCCCTCGGCCAGCACCATGCCGAGCACGCTGCGACTGGAAAACCCGATGGTCTTGAGTACGGCCAGTTCGCTGGTGCGCTCGCGTACGGCCTGCGCCATGGTGTTTCCGGTCAGCAGGATCAGGGTGAAGAACACCGCGCCCATAATGGCCGACACGATCAGGCCAATATCGCCCAGCTGCTTGGCGAACGAGGCATTGAACGCCTGCTCGGTCTGCGTCTTGGTCTCGTGATCGGAGTTGGCCGACAGCGCGTCGATGGCCTTGGCGACGCTATCGGCCTTGTCCGCCGAGGTCAGCTGCACGGCGTACCAGCCCACGGTCGTACCGACGCTACGGAAGGCGTTAGCGTCCTCGAAATACTTGTGGTGGAAGAAGAACTGCTGATCGGTGCCGTTGGCCGCACCAGGGGCGGGCTTGTAGATGCCGACGATATCGAAGGGCCAGGTCTTGTCGCCGCTGCGCTGTGGAAAGATGGTCGACTGCAGCGGCACCTTGTCGCCGATCTTCCAGCCGAAGCGCTTCGCCAGGGCCTCACCCACGATGGCGCCGGTGCGCGTGGCTTCGAACACCTTGCGCTGGTCCGCCGGCAGGTCGATCTCGTGGTAGATGTCCAGGTAGTTGTCGCTGACCGCGAAGCTGAGCACGAAGTTCTTCGGGTCCTGGTAGATCCCGCCGAACCAGTTGGCCGTACCCACGGCCTTGACGCCCGGGATCGCCTGGATGCGCGTGGTGAGGCTTACCGGCAACGACTGGATGATGGAATATCGCGACGCGGTAATCAGGCGGTCCACGCCGATCACGCTGTCGCCGGAGGAAAAAGCGGCGCGCGTGGCATCCAGCATGCCGAACAGCAGGAAGGCCGCAAGGATCGACGCCAGCGTAAAGAAGGTGCGCGTCTTGCGCCGGAACAACGCGGCCCAGATCAGGTGCATGTATTTCATGCGACGTTCCTCGGTCAGGCAGCGGCGTGATCGACGAGGCTGCCCTTGTCGAGATGCAGCGTATGGTTGGCGTACTCGGCGGCCTTCGGATCGTGGGTCACCATCACGATGGTCTTGCCGTGCTCGCGGTTGAGCTCGCGCAGCAGCCCCAGGATGTCCTCGGCGGATTGCCGGTCCAGGTCGCCCGTCGGCTCGTCGCATACCAGTAGCGTGGGATCGGAGACGATCGCGCGGGCGATGGCCACGCGCTGCTGCTGGCCGCCCGAGAGTTCCGACGGCTTGTGCGACGCGCGATCGGAAAGGCCCACCAGCTGCAAGGCGATCGACGCATTCGTGCGGCGCTGCGCCGCCGACAGCTTGGTGAGCAGCAGCGGCAGCTCGACGTTGCGTTGCGCGGTGAGCATGGGCATGAGGTTGTAGAACTGGAAAACGAAGCCGACGTGCGCCGCCCGCCAGCGGGCCAGCGCACCGGCACCCAGCCGGTCGATCCGCTCCCCGGCCACGGCCAGGCTGCCGGAGGTCGGCGTATCCAGCCCGCCAATCAGGTTCAGCAACGTGGTCTTGCCCGAGCCGGACGGCCCCATCAGGGCGAGGAAATCGCCCTCCTCGATCGTGAGGTTCACGCCGTGCAGCACCTCGACCTTCTGCCGGCCGCGTTCGTAGACCTTGGAAAGGTCCTGGATGTCGATCAGGGTAGTCATGGCAAGGTTCTCCGGACGGTCAGGGCGAGGAAGCGGTGGAGGGAGCGGTACTGATGGCAGCGGTGGCAGCGACGGGTGTCGCGCGACGTTCGAGGAAGGAGACGCGCACACCCATGTCCGGCACGATGCGGGCGTCTTTCGTCTCCAGCGCGACGCGTACCTTCACTGTCGCCTTGCCGCGATCGGCCGCGGGCACGATGGCGATCACATGGGCGCCGATCTTCCAGTCCGGATAGGCATCCAGCACGGCCTCGGCCGGCATGTCCGCCCGCACGCGGCCGATATAGGCTTCGTTGACATCGACGTCGATCTCCAGCGAATCCATGTCGACGATGGTGCCGACGCCGGTACGGGTGAAGCCGCCACCGGCCGACAGGGGCGAGACGATCTCGCCGACCTGCGCCGCCTTGTCGGTGATCACCCCATCGAACGGCGCGCGCACCACGGTGTAGTCGAGATTGACCTGGCCCACGCCCACCTGCGCATCGGCCGCGTCGGCCTGGCGGCGTGAGGTGTCGAGCTGGGCGCGATACGTGGCGGCCTGGGTGCGGCTTTGCTCGGCTTGCTGCTTCGACACCAGCCCGCGGGCGACCAGCGCCTCCTGGCGATCCGCGTCACGCAGCGATTGGTCGAGCTGCGTCTGGCTCTGCGCGACACCGGCATGCGCCGCGGCGGCCGTGGCACGGCCGGCCTTGAGGCTGGCGCGCAGCGCGTTGTCCTCCAGCCGGGCCAGCACCTGGCCTTTCTTCACCCGGTCGCCTTCCTCGATCAGCACCTCGGTCAACGTGCCGGTGATCTGTGCCGATACCGTCGCCTGGCGACGCGCGGTGACATAGCCGGTGGCCTGTAACACGGCACCGGCATCCGCCGCAGAGGACGGCGTCACGGCCGCGGTCGAGGCGGGGGGCGGCGCCGGATCGACCTCGACGGGCCGCCGGGCAACGACGAACCAGGCCACGGCACCGAGGGCGAGCAGCACCAGCACGATGCCGAGCAACCACCCGACGATACGCGCCGGCTTGCCGTTTTCGCTCCCCGGCGATTCCTTCTGCGACCGGTCGATCTTGAGCTGGCGCAGCAGCTCGGCGTTCGCTTTCATGTTCCCTGGCCCCTGGCAATGCGGATCGACAACACGATCATCCGGCCCGGGTGGCAGCCGCACCACTTCCGCCCATCAGCCATCCGCCGTGACATCTGTCACCTGATACCCTTTGCCCATGCCTACCGTCATCCCAGCGCCGGCCTCGCCGAGCATCCCCGTCACGGGGCGCACCGAACGTTTCCCGGTCCGCCGCGTTTTCTGCATCGGCCGCAACTACGCCGACCACGCGCGCGAGATGGGCGCCTCGGTCGATGCCGCCAACCCGATGTTCTTCACCAAGCCCGCGGACGCCCTCGTCACCGATGGCGCCGACGTGCCCTACCCCTCGGCCACGAACGACCTGCACCACGAAGTGGAAATGGTCGTGGCGCTGGGCTCGGGCGGCTCGAACCTCACGACCGAACAGGCCGCCGCCACGGTCTGGGGCTACGGCATAGGTCTGGACCTGACCCGCCGCGACCTGCAGGCGCAGGCCAAGGCCAAGGGTGCGCCGTGGGACGTGGCCAAGGCATTCGACCACTCCGCGCCGGTCTCCGCCCTGGTGCCCGCCGACCAGGCCTCGCCCGACGCTACCACCCGCATCGCGCTGGAGATCAACGGCGAGCTGCGCCAGCAGGCGATGCTGGGCGACATGGTGCTGGGCGTGCCCGAGATCCTCGCCGCGCTGTCGAGGCTGTTCGAACTCAAGGCAGGCGACATCGTCTACACCGGCACCCCTGCCGGTGTGGCCGCGCTGGTGCGAGGCGATCGTTTCCGGGCCACACTCGAAGGCATCGCCACGCTGGAAGGCCGGGTGGTCTGAGTCCGCAAGACCGGCGGGTCCGACGCCGCCGGGCGTGACTTCGCGAACTCCTTACATCCCGACCGTTAATTTCCTACGTTCGACGTCCCGCCCCCAAGGAGAACCACCCATGAGCATCGTCGCGGAATTCAAGAAATTCGCCCTGCGCGGCAACGTGATCGACCTGGCGGTCGGTGTCGTGATCGGCGCGGCCTTCAGCAAGATCGTCACGTCGCTGGTCGACAACATCATCATGCCGCCCATCGGCTGGCTGATCGGCGGCATCGATTTTTCCGACTGGAAATGGGTGCTCAAACCCGCCGATGCCGCGAACAAGACCGCCGAAGTGGCCATCCAGTACGGCGTGTTCATCAACGTGCTGATCCAGTTCATCATCATCGCGTTCGCCATCTTCCTCGTGGTCAAGGCCATCAACCGCCTCACCCGCCGCGAAGAAGCCAAACCCGCCGCTCCCGCCGCCGACGTGGTGCTGCTCACGGAAATCCGCGACCTGCTCAAGCAGCAACCCCCGCGCGCCTAACCCGCCACCGAGCCTATGCGCGCGCGGTAGGAGCGGACGATGTCCGCGATCCAAGCCCAGTGCCACGCACAAAAAAAAAGAGGCCGCCAGGTGGGAGCCCGGCGGCCTTATCTGGGGAGATCGTTGCGCCGCAGTAGATGAGTCGGGGGACTCGCGGCGCTTATTGTTGGTATGACCTAGCCAAACGCCCGATCAGAAGTCGTAGTTGATCCCGAAACGGACATAACGCGGCGTGCTGAAGTAATTGATGCGGTCGTAGTTGGTGTTGAGCGCCTTGCTGTTGCCGTAGAGGGCATACGTGGACGTCGCCACCGACTCGTTCAACAGGTTGTAGACCATCACGTTGAAGCCAAGTTTCTTGTCAGCCCATACCGGACGGTATTCGGCGGACAAGGACACGATGTGCTGCCAAGGCTGGCGGCCCGCGGCACCGGGGGCGGAAGCCACGCCACCGCAGTAGTGATAGTAGCTGCCGTAGCCCACCGGGTTGCTCTCGTCCGCACCGTAGTAGCCCAGGCACGTCTTCGGCGTACCGGAAAGCAATGCGATATTGCCGGAGAGCATCCACTCCGGCGCCACCTGCCACGAGCCGTAGATCTTCAGCTGGTGCTTGCGGTCATTGGACAGCAGGCCGTTGGAGTTCTCCATCACCTTGCCGAAGTCCCAGTCCACCGTGGCCGACACGTCCGACTGGCCGATATCGGACCGGACCTGGCCTTCGCTGTCGCCGTAGCTCTTCGAATATACGTAGTCGATCTTGGCCTGCCACACGCCGTCGAACGGATGCTCCAGGAACGTCTCCAGCCCGTAGTAGCTGCGCTTGGCGTGCGGCATGCCGAAGTCTTCCTTCGTCACGTCGACGCTGTAGTAGCCACCGGCCGGATTGACGATGCGGTAGGTGTTCGCACGGCCGGGGTTGGACAGGTAGCAACCGTTGAGCGTGGTCGGATCGATGTCGTAGCCGAGCGCCTGCGCCTTGGCCGCGATGGTGCCCGTATCGCAGATATCGTCGAGGATGTTACGCAGCTTGCGTACCTGGCCCTTCATGCCCCAGACGTAGTCGGCGTTGATCTGCTGGGTGAAGCCGAGCAGGTATTCGTCCTGGTACTCGGAACGGATGCTGCTGGAAGCGACCGTCTTCGCATCCGGTGACTGGCCATACTCGTTGTTGGCCGACACGGCGCCGCCGGTGGCCGAAGCCAGGGGCGTCAGACCGGTCGGGTTGCCGTTGGCATCGATGCCGGTGTACGTGTAGTACTGGTTGGTGTAGAGCGAACCCGCCGCCGCGCGCAGCGCCACCGAGGCCGGCATGGCGAGGTAATAGCGGCCGGCATTGGCGTACACCTTCAACGACGAGTCGCCATGCACGTCCCAGCTGAAACCGACACGCGGAGCCCACTGCGGCTTGGTCATGCGCAGGTAAGCGTCGCCGTTCGGGTTGTAGTTGGTGAACTGGTCGTTGCGCAGGCCGATCTTCACCAGCCAGCGATCGTCAACCTGCCAGCTGTCCTCGATGTACTGGGCACGCTGCTTCACCCGCACCGACGCGGAGGTGCTGTACAGGTACTTGGACACGTAATAGCCAGTTTCGCCACCTGCGCCCGTGTTGGGCGCCGCGACGAACGGCGAGTCGCTGATCGGCGTGCTCGGATCGCCGAACGCGTAGATCCATGCGTTGCCCGTCTGGCCGTCGTCGATATCGTGCGAGTTGAGGTTGTCGATGCCGGCGGTGATCGTGTGGTCGCCGAGCTTCCACGACAGGTCCAGGCGAAGGTTGTTGCTGGTGGCGCGGTGATTCGGATTGTCCGCCGTCAGCACCGTCTGCGCGTTGACGATGGAGTTACCGCCGGTGATGGCGGGATTCTCGAACTCGGAGCCGTTGATGTACGTCAGGCTCGGATCGTAGCCCGGCGTCTGGCTGAAATACGTCATCTTCTGCTTGCCGTACAACGCGGTCAGCGTGATGTCGTCGGTGATATAGCTGGTGTACTTGGCGATGGACACCTGCGCACTGTTCTTGGTCGAGGTATCGAAGCTGTTGAGGTCGCCGGTCTGCTTGGTGTCGTAGTCGTAGTTGTACAGGTTGCCCTTGTACGAGGTCTTGGTCGATGCACCCGTCAGTTCGAGGATGTTGTTGTCGTTGATGTTCCAGTCGACCTTGGTGTACCACTTCGGGTTGCTGTACTGGTACTGCGTGTTGTACGACGAAGTGACCGCACCCAGGCTGTTGCCCGAACGCTTGTCACCTTCCACGGCGGCGAAGAAGAACAGCTTGTCCTTGATCAGCGGACCGCCGACATAGGCACTCTCGGTGGTTTCCCACGACTTGTTCTGCGAGTAACGACGGTAGATCTCGCCATCGTTGGCGCCGGACACGTAATAGCTGTTCGGGCTGGTGCCACGGGCGAACGCCGGGGTCCACTGCACCTGCGCGCCGAAGTGCCATTCGTCGGTACCGCGCTTGCCGCTCTGGCTGATCACGCCGCCGTCGGAGCGCCCGTAAGCGGCGCCGTAGCCGCCGCTGAGGATTTCCTGCTGGTCGATGGCACCGTAAGGCAGGCTGATGCCGCCGAAACCGCTGAGCGGATCGGTGGTGTTGAAGCCGTTGAGGTAATACGCGTTCTCGGTCACCGAGGAACCGGAGAACGAGACCAGCGAGGTGCCGGTCGTGCCGCTGGTGAAGCCGCTGTATCCGGGCACGACGCCGGGCGCCAGCAGCGCGATGGCTTCCGCGCTGCGGGCCAGCGGCAACTGGGCCAGCTGCTGCGAGGTGATGACGGTGCGCGCATCCACGCTGGACACATCGATGGCCGGCAGCGAGTTGGCCGACACGGTGACCGCGCCCAGGCTGGTCGTGGCACCGCTGGCGGCCGCGAATGACACCTCGGTACCCGAGCCTACTCGCAGCGTGATGTCACTGCGGGTGTCCACCACCTTGCCGCCCTGCACGAGGGAGACGGTATACGTGCCCAGGGGCAGCGAGCCAACGGTGTAACGGCCGTCGCTACCCACCGTCACCTCGCGGGTGACGCCGGAGCTGCTCCTGGCCTGGACGGTTTCCCCTTCGGCGGCCGGCGCCTGGCCGAAAATGCTGCCGGTGGTCGACTGCGCCAGGACGACGTTGCTGCCCAAGGCCATCGCCAGCGCGAGGCTGATCCGGCTGAGCCGGATGGATGTCGGATTCTTCACTGTGGAACTCTCCCCGAAATTTAGGATGTGCGACGCCACGAGGCGCGCGCCCGGCAAGGCGCTCTCCCCCACTGCCCATGGCGTGTGGTTCGATGCGGAACGTTGCGTGGCCGCATGGCCACGACCTCAATCTAGTGTTAAGAACATGCACCCATTCGGCGGAAACTGCCGCGTCATTCGGTCATTCGTTGGATGTTTGGACGTCCGAACCATCCAGCACGGGTATCGGGCCGAGCATGGCGGCCTGGCGAAACCGCCGCGGCGACGTCCCTACGTGATCGCGAAAGCAGCGGCTGAAGTTGGTCATGTCGCCAAAGCCCCAGGCATGCGCGATATGCGCGATGCTCCGATGGCGCAGTCGCGGATCGGCCAGCTCGCGCTGGCAGCGGGCCAGGCGTTCCAGGCGCACCCAGCGCATGAGCGTCAGGCCTTCGTCGGAAAACAAGTCGAACAGGTGGCTGGACGACAGACCCACGCCTTTCGCGATCATGTCGATACACAGCTCGGGATCGGCCAGGTGCTCGCGCGCGTACTGGCGTACCTGACGCTTGTGATAGTGACGCAGGCGAGGCAAGGCGTCGCCTTCCGCACCCACCGATTCCAGTGCTGCCGCAAGAAGATGCGGAACGGCATCGGCCAGCCGGTCGGCCAACGCGTCGGTCAGGCCCGCCGGATGCGCGAACATTTCCTGAAACAACACACGAAGGAAGCCGACGCTGGCGAGGTGTCCCGGCAAGCCGATGGCCGCCACGTCGGCCAGGCGGGGAATGGCGTCACGCAGGGCCACCAGCGGAAGATGGATCGCCTGCACGGTGCACCGGCCGACCTCCAGGCGGAACGGCCGCGACAGGTCGATGAGACAGAAGTCGCCCGCGGCGAGGTCGCCATGGCGGCCGTGCTGTTCGATGCGTGCGCGGCCGTCGAGTTGCAGGCTGAGCAACACGGCTTGCCGGTGCTCCGGGGGCAGTGCGTTCTCGGTCAGCACGTGCGGGGTGTGGCGGAAGACGCCCAGGCGCAGGCGTTCCCCGGCATACCCGTCGATCAATGCACTGGTCTCGAAGCGGCTGGGGGCGCGCTCGACCAGCGCCTGCCAGAAGCGGCGGGCCAGCAGGCGATTAGTTGCGATACCCTCGTCGACGGGTGGCGACTCGGCAAGAACGTGCGATAGGGACGGCAAGGCGGCGATTCCGATAGGGAAGTGGGCACGGGGGCGCGGCAAGCGGCTTCATGGTCTTCCCTGGATGGCGTGTGCGTTGGCTTACGCTAAGCGTTTGGCGTCACGGAAGAATGTCGCTGTGTGTCCGTTGTGTGTCGGTTCTTTTGCCGCGTCGGCAAACGCCGCGTCCCCGCGTCTGGTATCTAATTCCCATGTCCATGGACCTGCATCCCCTCATCCTGGTCGTCGACGACGATCCCGAACTGCGCGAGCTCATCACCGGCTTCCTCGGCGGCCACGGCTATCGCGTGCGTGCCGCGGAGAACGTCGCGGCCATGACCGCAGCGGTCGAGCGCGAGCGACCCGACCTCATCGTGCTGGACGTGATGATGCCGGGCGAGGACGGACTGAGCGCCGCGCGGCGGCTCGCCGCGGCCAAGGGGCCTCCGGTGATCATCCTCAGCGCCCTGGGCAGCGACACCGACCGGATCATCGGCCTGGAGGTGGGCGCCGACGATTACCTGGCCAAACCGTGCAACCCGCGCGAGTTGCTGGCCCGCGTACGTGCGCTGCTCCGTCGCAGCAGCCGGGGTGACGCGGTGCATGCCGAGGAAGCACGCCCGTACGGCTTCGCCGGCTGGCGGCTGGATGTCACGCGGCGCGACCTGCGCGATCCCACGGACATCTTCATCAACCTGTCCGATGGCGAATTCGCCCTGCTCCGCGCGTTCGTCGAGCACCCGCAGCGCATCCTCAGCCGCGACCAGTTGCTCGACCTGGTCCATGGCGGCCGCGCGGAGGTGTACGACCGCGCCATCGACACGCAGATCAGCCGGCTGCGGCGCAAGCTCAACGACAGGGCGCAGGAAGAAATGATCCGTACCGTGCGCAGCGAGGGCTACATGCTGCTGCCAAAGGTGACCCGATTGTGAGCCGAGGGGCCGGACCATCCATCTTCGTGCGCACCTTCCTGTTGACGGTGTGCGCCCTGCTGGTCTCGTCGGGCATCGGGCTGGGCATCCTTGCGTGGCGACCACCGATGCTGCCGCCCCTGGCCAGCCTGTTCGACGTCGCCGCCGCCCTGCGCATGGACGACACCCCCCCGAGCCCTGCGGATGCGGCCGGCCAGGGCAGCGCCACCGACGGACGGGCCATGAACGCCGCCGGTGGCGACGACCGGCGCATGCCTCCTCCCGGCATGGATTTCATGCCGCCGGTACCGGCGGACCTGGACGTGCTGACCCAGGCGACGCCGCCACTGGCGCCGGACGGTACCGATGCGCGGCTGTCGGCCCACCTGCTGCCACGGTTGGCTATGTTGCTGCGCGTGCGTCCGGATGCCCTGCGCGTGTACGCCACGGATAGCCACATGGACCGGCACCGCGGCGGCGTGCGGATGACGCTGGGGCCGGCGTCGGTGGTCGGCTGGCAGCAGCCCGACGGGCGCTGGCGCATCGCCCGGGTGCCTGGCGAGACGTTCCCCAACCTGCTGCAGGAAGACATCCTCTGGCTGCTGGGCGCGGGCGTCCTGGTCCTGCTGCAGTTGGCCTGGTGGTTCGCGCATGCCTTGTCCGCGCCCATCCACCGCTTCGCGGAGGCTGCACAGCGTCTGGGCGCGGATACCGGCGCACCGCCGGTGCCGCGCGATGGCCCACCGGAAATGCGGCGCGCCGTGGATGCCTTCAACACCATGCAGGGGCGAGTGAATCGCCTGCTGCACGAGCGCACGCACCTGATCGCCGCCATCGCGCACGACCTGCGCACACCGCTCACGCGCCTGTCCTTCCGCCTGGACGGACTGCCGGAGCCGATGGGTGCCAAGGTGGATGCCGACCTGCGCGAGATGAAGACCATGATCTCGGCCGCGCTGGATTTCATGCGCGACCGCTCGCTCGGCACGCAGCGGCAACCGCTGGATTTCCGCCTCCTGGTCGAGAGCGTGGCCGACGACCTGGTGGATGTGGGCTACGACGTGGCGATCGTGCCCGGTCCGCCGGTCACGCTGGACGGCGATCCGGTCGCCCTGCGTCGCGCCGTGGTCAACCTCGTCGAGAACGGCCTGAAGTACGGACAGCGTGTTCGCCTGCGCCTGCGTGCCGGCCACGGCGAGTGCCTGCTGGAAGTGGACGACGACGGCCCCGGCGTTCCCGAGACCATGCAGCAGCAGGTTTTCGCCCCCTTTTTCCGGCTCGAATCCTCGCGCAACCGCGACACCGGCGGCATCGGCCTGGGCCTGGCCACCGTGCGCGCCATCGTGCTGGATCATGGCGGCAGCATCGTGCTGCGCAATCGCAAGGAGGGCGGCCTGCGCGTCGTGGTGGCCTTGCCGCAGTCCTAGCCTCGCCGGCGCATCGACCCGGCCCATGACTTCCGACCTACGCGGGCGCACCCCGTGCCGTGGTCATAATCGACCTTTACCGTCCCGGGGGTCACCATGCGTCCTACGTTCCGCCCGCACGCGCTTGCCGCGTGCCTCGTGCTCGCCTTCTCCGCCCATGCCGCCGACAAGGCCACCGCCATCCCGGACAACGCCGTCGCCGCTGCCAGCCAGCTGCGCGACCGCGCCATGAACGACGACACCGGCTATGCCTTCGTCTCGGGCCTGACCACCGAGGTGGGCGCGCGGCTGGCCGGCAGCGCCGCGGATGCGCGCGCCGTCGCCTGGACCGTGGCGAAGTTCAAGGCCATGGGTTTCGACAAGGTCTATACCGAGAAGGTCAGCTACCCGCTGTGGCAGCGCCGCAGCGAGCACGCCCAGGTGGTGTCGCCGTTCCCGCAACCGCTGGCGCTGACCGCGCTGGGGTATTCCGCGGGTACGCCTGCGGGCGGCCTGACCGCCGACGTGGTGGGGTTCGATGACCTGGATGCGCTCAAGCGCGCGGACCCCGCCAGCGTCAAGGGCAAGATCGTCTACGTGTCCACGCATATGCAACAGCAGAAGGACGGGCACGACTACGGCAAGGGTTCGGCCACGCGTACCGGCGGCCCGGTGCTCGCGGCGAAGATGGGCGCCGCGGCGTTCCTGCTGCGCTCCGCCGGCACCGACCCGCACAGCCGCACGCCGCACACCGGGGTGACCGGCTTCACCGATCCGAAGCAGGCGATTCCCGCCGCCGCGTTGTCCCTGCCGGATGCCGACCAGCTCGAACGCATCCTCAAGGAAGGCAAGCCGGTGACGCTGCACCTCGACCTGGACGTTGGCTTTGCCGGCACGTATGAAGGCGCCAACGTCATCGCCGAAGTCACCGGCCGCAAGCATCCCGACCAGGTCGTGGCCATCGGCGGTCACCTGGATTCCTGGGACCTCGGCACGGGCGCGATCGACGACGGTGCCGGCGTGGCCATCGCCGCGGCCGCCGCCAAGCTCATCAAGGACATGCCGCAACGCCCGGATCGCACCATCCGCGTCATCGCTTTTGCCAACGAGGAAATGGGCCTGTGGGGCGGCAAGGCGTATGCCGAAGCCCACGGGAAGGATGTGGCGAAGTTCCAGCTCGGCACGGAGTCGGATTTCGGCGCGGGCCGCATCTGGCGTATGACCGCCAGCGTGAAGCCGGAAGCGCGCGACGCGATCGCGCAGATCGCCAAGGTGCTCGAGCCCATCGGCGTTACCTATGACGCCAGCAAGCCCGGCGGCGGTGGCTCGGACCTCTCGCAGATGCACGCGAAGGGCATGGCGGCGTTGTCGCTCACGCAGGACGGCACCGACTACTTCGACTACCACCACAACGCCAACGACACGCTGGACAAGATCGACCCGAAGACCCTGGCACAGAACGTGGCGGTGTACGCCACATTCGCGTACATGGCCGCGCAGGCGAACGGCGATTTCGGCTCGGCCCCCGGCGCGTTCGCCAGCGACGGCGCGCACGACTGACCCTCACGCGTAGGAGCGCACGATCAAAGGTTATTGTGGATTTTTTTCGCGCACATCGTGCGCTCCTACAGCAGCGTCCGGGGTGGTGGCGACATCCGCAGGAGCGCCGCGGCGGGACGACAAACGGTCCTGCAGTCGGTTCATGTAGAGGTAGATCACGGGCGTGAGGTACAGCGTCAGGATCTGCGACACGACCAGGCCACCGACCACGGCCAATCCCAGCGGCCGGCGTGTCTCCGCACCGGCGCCGATGCCCAGGGCGATCGGCAGCGTGCCGGCGAACGCGGCCATCGTCGTCATCATGATCGGCCGGAAACGGACGCGACAGGCTTCGAAGATCGCCTCGTAGGGTGCGACGCCGCCGTCGCGCTGACGCTCCAGCGCGAAGTCGATCATCATGATTGCGTTCTTCTTCACGATGCCCACCAGCATGACGATGCCGACGAAGGCGAACAGGTCCAGCGACGCGTGGAACAGCACCAGCGTCAGCAACGCGCCGACGGCGGCGGCCGGCAGGCCCGAGAGGATCGTCAAGGGATGGATGAAGCTCTCGTAGAGGATGCCGAGCACGAGGTAGATCACGAACACCGCCAGCAGCAACAGCAGGCCCATGCCCTTGACCGAGTCCTGGAACGCCTGCGCCGTACCCTGGATGCTGCCGCTGAGCGTGCCCGGCAGGTTCATCGCCGTGGTCGCGCGCTGGATACGCTGCACGGCGTCGCTCAACGACACGCCCGGCGCGAGGTTGAACGACACGGTGACGGCCGGCAGCTGGCCCTGGTGATTGACCGTGAGCACCTGCGGCTTGCGCTCGAACTTCGCCACGGTGCTCAGCGGCACCAGCTTGCCCGTGTCGGAGGTGACGTAAAGACGGGAAAGCACCGACGGATCGTCCTGCATGCGACGTTCCACCTGCAGGATCACCCAGTATTGCGTGGCCGCGCCGTAGATCGTGGATATCTGGTTTTCGCCGAAGGCGTCGCCAAGGGCCGTCTGCACCTGTGACATCGTCAGGCCCAGCGGACCCAGCTTGTCACGGTTCACCGTCACCACCATCGACGGACTGTTGAGATCCAGGTCGGTGGTGACGTCCTGGAAGCCGGGCAGTTTCTGGAAGGCCGCGACCAGCTTGCCCGACCAGCCATAAAGCGCCTGCAGATCGGTCGATTGCACCGTGTACTGGTATTGCGCCTTCGACTGGCGACCGCCCACCTGGATCGCCGGCGGGTTCTGTATATAGGCCCGGATGCCGGGCACGTCGGCGAAGCGCTTGCGCAACGACTGGATGATCTCGTCCGGAGTGGTGTGTCCACGCGCCGCGGGGTCCTTCAAGCGCAGCAAGAGCGAGCCGGCATTAACCGTGGCGCGTGCGCCGCCGGCACCGACGCTCGACATCACCGCCTCGATGTTCGGGTCGTCCTTGGCGATCTTCGCCAACACCTGTTGCCGTGCCGACATGGCGCTGAACGAGATATCCGTGGGCCCTTCGGTCGTCACGCGCAGCTGGCCGCTGTCGCCGGCCGGAATGAAATCCTTCGGGGTGACGGCGAACAGCACACCCGTGGCCACGAGGCTCAGGGCGAACACCAGCAACACCACGCGTGGATGGCGCATGCACCAGGCCAGCGTGCGGGTGTAGCCGTCCGACACCGCGCCGAACCCGCGGTCGAACCAGATCACCACACGGCTGCGCTTGTCGTGTGCGTGCGCCTTGACGAAGCGGCTGCACAGCATGGGCGTCAACGTGATCGACACGAATCCGGAGATCAGGATGGACACGCTGATGACCACCGCGAACTCGTGGAACAGGCGGCCCACGATGCCGCCCATGAACATCACGGGGATGAACACCGCCACGAGCGAAAGCGTCATCGAGAAGATGGTGAAGCCGATCTCGGTGGCGCCCTTGATGGCGGCCTCGTACGGCGCCTCGCCCATCTCGATGTGCCGCATGATGTTCTCGAGCATCACGATCGCATCGTCGACGACGAAACCCACCGCCAGCGTCAGCGCCAGCAGCGACAGGTTATCGAGGCTGTAGCCCAGTGCGAACATGGCCCCGAACGTGCCCAGCACCGAGATCGGCAGGGCCACGGCGGGAATCAGCGTGGCGGACGCATTGCCCAGGAACAGGTAGATCACCAGCACCACCAGGATGCCCGCGAGCACCAGGGTGAACTGCACGTCGTGCACGGAGTCGCGGATGGATACGGAGCGGTCGTACATCACGTCCAGCTTCACCGAGGGCGGCAGCGTGCGTGAAAAGTCCGGCAGCAGCGCGAGGATGCGATCCACGGTTTCCACCGTGTTGGCGCCGGGCTGCCGCTGGATGGCGAGCGTGATGGCACGCGTGCCGTTGAACCAGCTGGCCTTCTGGTCGTCCTGCACGCTGTCGCGCGGCACGGCAATATCGGACAGGCGCACGGGCGCGCCGTTGCGGTACGCCACCACCACCTGGGCGTAATCCGCCGCGCGCATCAGCTGGCCGTCCGAACGGATGGACAGCAACTGGCGGCTGCCGTTGAGCGAGCCCGTGGCCTTGTTGACGTTGGCGGACGCGATCGCGGCGGCCATCTGGTCGACACCGATACCGGTGGCCGCCAGCCGGTCGGGGTCCACCGCGATGCGCACGGCGTACTTCTGCGAACCATAGACGCTGACCTGCGCCACGCCGTCGACCATCGACAGGCGCTGGGCGAGTTCGGTCTCGGCGTAGTCGTCCACGGTGGACAACGGCAACGTGGACGATTGCATGGTAAGGAACAGGATGGGTGCGTCGGCCGGATTCACCTTGCGATAGGTCGGCGGGGTCGGCATGTCCTGCGGCAACTGGCGCTGCGCGGCGGAGATGGCCGCCTGGACGTCCTGGGCCGCACCGTCGATGCTGCGATCCAGCGCGAAGGTCACCGTGATGGTGGTGGAGCCCAGCGAGCTGGACGAGGTCATCGAATCGATGCCCGCCACGGTGGACAGCTGCGCCTCGAGCGGCGTCGCCACCGACGATGCCATGGTCTCCGGCGAGGCACCCGGCAGGCTGGCGCTGATGTTGATCGTCGGGAAATCGACGTTGGGCAGTTCGTTCACCGGCAGCCTGGGATAGGCCACGATGCCGAAGATGACCAGGGCGGCCATCAGCAGCGTGGTCATCACCGGCCGACGGATACAGAGTTCCGGCAGGTTCATCCCGACGCCCTCATCCCTCGTCGACGCGCACGCGCGCGCCGTCGACCAACAGCAGCTGGCCTTCGGTGACCACGCGTTCGCCGGGCTGCAGGCCCTTGTCCACCACCACCCGGTCGGCCGTGGTGGCGCCCGTGGTGATCGGGCGCTGCTCCACGGTCTGGTCGGGCTTCACCACGAAGACGAACGTGCCGGCGGACGAGCTCTGCAGCGCGATCACCGGGATGCTGATCGCGTCGCGCAGCCGGGTGGTCGGCAGGGTCACCTCGGCGAACTGCCCCGGCGTAAGCCGGGCATCCGCGTTGGCGAAGCGCCCCTTGAGGACGATGGTGCCCGTGGTGACGTCCACGGCGTTGTCGATGAATTCCAGGTCGCCCTGCAGCGGTGCGCCCGCGTCGCCGGGGATCTTCGCCCGCACCGTCAACGGCCCGCTCCGCGCGCTGTTGCGCACGGCGGCCAGGCTGTCCTCGGGAACGGCGAAGGCGATGCGGATGGGATCGACCTGGTTGAGCACCACGATGTCGGTGGTGTCGGCCGCCAGGGTGGCGCCCGGCCAGGCCAGCGGCGAACCGGTCACGCCGTCGAACGGGGCCTTGATCGTCGTGAAATCGAGCTGGGTCTGCGCGGCCCGCACGGCGGCACGGTCGCTGACCAGCGCCGCACGGGCCACGCCGAGATTGGCCTTGTAGAGGTCGACATCGGCGCGGCTGACAAAACCCTTGCCCAGCATGCTCTGGTAGCGGCCCATGTCGGCCTCGGCCTTGGCCAGCTGGGCTTCGTCGCTGGCCACCTTGCCCTGCGCCTGGTCCAGTGCGGCCTGTAGCGGGCGCGGATCGACACGCGCGAGCAACTGGCCCTTGGTCACGTGGGTCCCCGGCGTGAAAGCCAGCGTCTCGAGCTGACCGCTGACGCGCGAGCGCACGTTCACGGTGGAATAGGCTTCCGCGCGGCCAATGATCTTCAGTGACAGGTCGATCTCGCCGCGCTGCGCCTGAGCCGCCTTGACCGGTGTCGCCGCGGTCGGACGCGAGCCGCCGAGGGTCTTCGGCGCGTCGTCGTGTCCCGCTCCATGCCGCCAGACGGCGATGCCGACGGCGGCGGCGACCAGCAGGCCGACGATGAGGACGAGCTTCTTCCCTGGGGATCGCTGCATGGGTGCTCCGGCCGGAGCCTTCAGGCTTCGGTCGCCGCATCCTGGGACGCGGACATGGGTGTGGGGTTTCGATTAACCGTAAACGCTAACGCATATCCGTCAGGATGGTTGACCGGCTCAGTTCTCTTCGCCCGGCCCGTCCAGCGCCTGGAGGTTTTCCTTCATGCGGTCCAGGACCGCCAGCATCACCTGGAGGTCGTCCAGCGAAATGCCCTGGGTGGCGTCGCGACGGAGGCCGCGCGCAATGTCTTCCATGTCGTCGATGACACCACGGGCCTGCTCGGTGTCGTGCAGCCGCCACGCCCGGCGATCCTTCGGGTCCGCCCGGCGCTCGACGAATCCGGCCGCCTGCAGGCGGTCGATGACGCGGCCCACGGCGATCGGTTCCATGTCGAGTTGTTCCGCCAGCTCGTTCTGGCGCATGCCCGGCAGCCGATGCAGCGCCTTGAGGGCCCGCCATTGCGCGCGGGTCAGCCCGAAGCGCACCGCCCGACGATCGAAGTGCTTGCGGAAGAGCAAGGTCACGTCGTTGATCAGGTAGGCGAACGAGATGTCTTCAACTTTGATCGGGTCGGCCATAACCTTCGGGGACAATACAGAACTGACAGACGACCATCGTAGCCAATTGGCGCCGTGCCGTCACAAGGAGTTGCCTTATGGGCCTGACCATTCGCGAGGCGGACATCACCACCCTGGCGGTGGATGCCATCGTCAATGCCGCCAACCCGTCCCTGCTGGGCGGTGGCGGTGTGGACGGCGCCATCCATCGCACCGCGGGCCCGGCGCTGCTGGCGGCCTGCCGGGCCTTGCCGGAGCACCCCCGGGGCGTACGCTGCCCCACCGGCGAAGCCCGGATCACCCCGGGATTTGCCCTGCCGTCCCGCTTCGTCATCCATACGGTGGGTCCGGTGTGGCATGGCGGCGGACACGGCGAGCCGGCCCAACTCGCCCAGTGCTATGAAAACTGCCTTCGACTGGCGCGGGAGCACGGCCTGGCGTCCATCGCCTTCCCGGCCATCAGCGCGGGCGTCTACGGTTATCCGCCCGACAGCGCCGCCCGACTGGCGGTGCGGACGGTGCGCGAGGCGCCCTGGGCGCCCGAAGAAGTGATCTTCTGCACGTTCGGCGCGGCCATGACACGCGTCTATGAAGCCGCGCTGGCCGACGCCTTGCGCGGCTAGCGCGGGTAAAGCGGCGGCAGCACGGCGCTGTCGCCGTCACGCGGCGCGGCTTTCCAGGCGAACCCGTCCACGAACGCCTGACGCAGGCCGTCCCGATCTACTTCCGCGCCGGCGAAGCGGGCTCGCTGGAGCTGGGCGATCGCCACCGGCTGCGGGCCCGGCGCCAGCAGCGCGGAAAGCGCACCCAGCGTCCGCGCGGATGGCTGCACGCTGGCGGCCCAGCCCAGCAATGCCCGCTCGATCCCGGCGGGCTCCGCATGCGCTGCGGCCTTGAGAAAGGCCTCGCGAGCCGGCCGTTCACGGCTGGGCGCCGCCGCGGTCGGGCGCGCCGAAGGTGACGCGCCGGGCTTGCGACGCCGCATGACGAACCACGCAGCCACGGTGAGCAGCCACAGCACGCACACGCCGACGAACAGCCATCGCCAGGGTACGCCGGTCGCAGGCAGCGACGGGGGCGGTGCAGACGCAGTGGACCCTGCCGCCAGCGGGTTTGCCGCGGCAGCGGGCGGCGTGCCGACAGGGGCCACGGCCGAACCGGCCGCGGGCGCCACCTCGATATCGCGCGCGGGCAAGGTGGCCACTTGCGCGGTGTCGGTCACCACGTTCCACCAATGCAACGTCGTGGCGGGAATGTGCAAGGTGCCCGGCCGCGTCGGTACCACGGCAAAGCCCTGCTGGCGTCGCCCGGTGATCCACGGGCCGCTTGCGCCGCCACCGGTCACCGCCTTGTCGGGATACACGTCCGCGCCGTCGAGCGTCGGCAACGACAGCGCCGGCAGCGCCTCGAACGGCATGCCGGTGGCATCGACGCGCATCGTCAGCGTCATGGGCTGGCCCACACGCGCCTTGCCGTCCGCCGGCACGCCGTCGAGCGCCAGCGTCAATTCGCGCGCCGGAATCCATGCACCGCCGGGGGCGCTGGCTGGCCGCGGGCGCACCTGGACGATGCTGCGTTCGGCCACGGCATTGACCGGGGAACCGGTGCCGAAGAACGCACTGGCATCGGAGGCATCCACCGCCGTGCCCTGGAAACTCGGCGGATGGATCTCCAGCGGGCCCGCATGCTGCGGGAAGATGGCGTAATGCCGCTCGACCACATTGAAGCGGCGACCGCCGCGGGTGGTCTGGAAATTGGCATCCTGGCCGACGCGACGGATCTCGGCGCCTTCCGCGGAGGGATCGTCCAGCTGGCCGTCGGCCAGGTTGACCGCGAAATACAGGCGCAACGTGTAGTCGATCTGCTGCCCCACATACGCCTGCGACGGGTCGCTCTTGGCCTCCAGCACCACGGGCCGGTCCGCGGGCGCGTTGGATGCATTGCCGGCTGACGCGACGTCCAGCGTGAGCGGCTGTGTCCGCTGCCCGCCGATGTCCAGGGCCGGTACCGTCAGATGGCCCTCGTGCCGCGGCCGCAGTGCGATGCCAAGGATGGTATGCGCCTCGCGGCGGCCGTTGACAACGCTGAGACTGCGGTTGGTCGAGGTACCCAGCACGACGAAGTCGGTCATCAGCGACGACAGGTCGGGCGTGTCGCCGGCGGCATCGCCCAGTTCGATGTTGAGCGTGACGGTATCGCCCGCATCGATCGAGGTGCGATCCAGCGAAGCCGTCGGTGCCACCGCCTGCGCAAGGGCGACAAACGACAGGCAAAGCAACAGGCAGGCTAGGAGCAGGCGGCGCATCGTCATTCCTCCGGCTCCGCACCATGGCGACGCTGGTACTCGAGCATGAATTTTCTTCTCAGCAGGCCGCCCGGATCGTCGGGCACGCGCAGCAGCGCGCGTTGCACGTCGGGCGGCAGTTTCGACGCCGCATCGCCGGCGGACAGCGCGCCCAGGTCGTGCGGCTTGCCATCGTCCTTCGTCGCGTCCTGCGCAGCGGCCTTCCCGGACATCGCCTGGTCCATCTTTTCCTTCAACGCCTGCTGGGCACGCTCGGCTTCGGCTTTCTCGGCCGCGGACTTGGCGGCCGCATCGCCCTGCGGCGGCGGCGCCTTGTCGGTGCCCTTGTCGCCGTCCTTGCCGGAAGCACTGTTTTCCTTACCGTCCTTGCCGTCGTCACCCGGCTTCTCGCCATCCTTGCCGGGCGGCTGGTCCTTGCCCTGGGATGGATCTTTCCCGTCTTTGCCGGATGAGTTTTTAGAGTCGTCGCCCGTGTTCTTGGGGTCCTGCTGGCCGGCGTCGTTCTTGCCGCCGTTGCCCTGCTGACCGTCCTTGCCGTTCTTGCCCTGCTGGTCCTTGTTACCCTGCTGATTCTTCTTGTCCTGCTTGTCCTGCTTGTCTTTCGAAGCGTCGTTTTGCTTCTTGAGGAAGTCGGCCACCGCCGCGCGATTCGCGGCGGCGTCCGCATTGTGCGGATCGAGCTTCAACGCGCGATCGTAGGCCGCCAGCGCGTCCTCGTAGTGCTGCTGCTTCGCCAGCGCATTGCCGAGGTTGTATTGCGAATCGGTGTCGGTGCCGGACTGGAGCGCACGTTGTGCTGCAGCGAAATCGCCCGCCTTGTAAGCCGCCGCGCCGCGCAAGGCAGGGCTGCGCGCCAGCGCCTGCGCCCGCTTGGCGTCACCCTCGCGCAGGGCCGCCGCGGCCTGCTGGTCGGGCGTGCGGAAGGCATCGACCACGCCGTCGGCACGTGCGGGTGGCGACCACGGCAGGCAGGCCAGCAACAGGACCAGCATCCAGCCCCGACGAAACGCCAGCGCGACGAGCGGCAACAGGGGCAGTAGCAGCCACGGGCCGCGGTCCTGCCACGCGCCGGCCTGTGCGCCGTCCACCGCCTTGCCCTGCCCGTCGTCGTGCAGCATGCCGGCCAGGGTGGCGACATCGGTGCCGCCATCCGCCAGCGGAACGAAGCGACCGCCGCCAGCAGCGGCCACCGCCGACAACGCGGCATCGTCACGCGCCGCGAGGGCGATGGCGCCGCTGTCGTCCTTGAGGAAACCGCCGTCCGGCGTTGGCACTGGCCCGCCTCGAACCGTACCGACGCCGAGCACGGAAACGCGTGCCCCGGCGGCGCGCGCACGCGCCGCGGCGGCCACGGCCGAGCGATCGGCGGTATCCGTCACGAGCACGATGGAGCCGCCGCGAAGATCCGCATGACGGACCAGGTCGGCCGCCATGTCGATCGCCTTGGCCGGGTCGTCGCCGGTCACCGGCATGGTGTCCGGCGAGAGCGCCGTCAGCAGGTCGTCCACGCTATGCGCATCCGTGGTGAGCGGCGCGACGATGAAGGCTTCGCCGGTGTAGGCGATCAGTCCGTTCATCCCGTCGCGGTTGGCCGCATACAACTCGCGGACCTTGTAGCGCACGCGGCTGAGTCGATCCGGCACGATGTCCTTGGCCAGCATGTGCGGCGACATCGATACCACGACCACCTGCGCCGCGTGTTCGGCGAAGAGCTTCTGCGATTGCCGGTTCCAGGTAGGGCCGGCAAGGGCCAGCACGGCGAGCAACCCGGCAGCGACCACGGCGACAGCCGGCCCGCGCGAGCCCAAGGGCGTGCCGTCGAGCAGATAGGGCAACAGGGCGGGATCGGCCAGCCGCGACAGTGCACGCGACGACGAACCGCGGCGCCCGACCAGCCAGGCGATCGGCGGAACCAGCAGCGCCAGCCACAACCACTGCGGCTGCAGGAAATGGAAGTCGGCCATCGAGGGAATCATCGACGTGCGCTCCCGCCCAGGTAGCGCGGCGCGGCGCCGACCATCAGCAGACCCAGCGCCAGCAGCAACGGCCAGCGGAACAATTCGATATGCGGACGCAGTGCGGCGCCTTGTTGCGGCAACGGTTCGAGGGCGTCGATGGCACGATACGCCTGCGCGATTTCATCGGTGTCGGTGGCGCGGAAGAAACGACCGCCGGTCTGCCTGGCGATATCGGTGAGCATGCCTTCGTCCAGATCGGCCGACGGGTTGACCGTGCGGCTACCGAAAAAATCGGGGACACGCATCGCCGTGGCACCGATGCCGATGGTGTAGATGCGCACGCCCGCCGCCTTCGCTGCACGGGCCGCCTCGCGCGGTGCGATGGATCCGGCGTTGTTTACGCCGTCGGTGAGCAACACCACCACGCGCGCCTGCTCGGGAAGGCTGGCCAGTCGTTTTACGGCCACGGCCAGGGCATCGCCGATCGCCGTCTCGCGACCCGGCAGTCCGACCACGGCACCGTGCAACTGCGCACGCACGGCATCGAGGTCATAAGTGAGCGGCGTGACCAGATAGGCCTGCGAGCCGAACAGGATGAGACCGAGTTCATCGCCTGCACGGCGATCGATGAAGTCGCCGGCGATGGCCTCCACGGCGGCGAAGCGCGTGACCGCGCGACCGGCCAGGCGCATGTCGTCAAGCGACATGCTTCCGGAAAGATCGACGGCGAGCATCATCGCGCGCCCGCTGCGCTGTTGGGGCTCGGGCGGGCCCAGTTGCTGCGGACGCGCCGCGGCGGCGACCAGGCACAGCCAGGCCAGCGCGAGCAGCAGCGTGGACGCGAATGGGGCCCGCATCGACGCCGCCTGCGTCAGCGCCAGCCCGGGCTGCGGCAGGTTCAGCGCCTGCGCGGGCCGCACCGGCCGCAACACGCGACGCAGCAGCCACGGCAACGGCAAGGCAAGGAACATCCAGGGCCACGCAAACTCAGGCAGGAACATGCGATGCCCTCCCCGGCGTGGCGGACGAAGGACGACGACGCATCGCCTCGCGTATCCAGGCTTCCGCATCGCGCGCCACGACCGGCACGTCGAGCGACGCGGCCGGCTGGTAGATCGCGGTATCGAGCTGCGCAAGACGGGTTACATCGCTGCGCGGTGCCAGCGCGGCCAATGCGTCGCGCCATGCCTCCCCACGCAGCGTGACACTGCGGGTGTCACGCATACGGGCGACACGGCGGAGCAACTGGCTGACCGATGCGGCGAAGCACGCGGTGTCGCCGTCCGCGGCATGCCGTGCACGGGCCTCACGCAGCTCGCCGAGCGTCGTGTCCACGTGCCGGCGCCAGGCACGGCGGCGGCGCCAGACGATCGCGCCGGCCACCAACGCGACCAGCAACAGGCCGAGCAGCACCCACCAGCCCGGTGCCAGCGGCCACCAGGCGGACACGTGCGGCACGTGGATGTCGCGCAGTACCGGACCCTGGTCGGGCATCAGCGTGCCCTCCTGCTGGCGCCCAGCAACGCGACGATCGCTTCAAGGGGATCTTCGCTGGTGTCGATGGAGCGCACACGCAGGCCCAGGCCACCCGCCAGCGCGGTGAGCTTGCGCTGGCCTTCGCCGAGTCCGCGTGCGAACTCGGCACGTTGCCGGTCGCCCTGCAGCGCCAGATCGTAGTGGGTACCGCGGTACGCGATCGGATAACGGCCGGCCGGTGGCTCGGCCAACTCCAGCGGATCGGCCACGCCCAGCACCGACACCTCCGCCTTGCCGATCAGCCCGAGCATGCGCCCCCGTGCCGCGTCGTCGACGGCAAAACCGTCGCTGACAAGCAGCACCCGGGACGCGCCGTGCATGAGGCGACCGGCACGCTGCAAGGCACCTGAAAGCGGTTCGTCGGCGTCCGCCGGAAGCGCATCCCACGCAGCCATGGCACCGAGTACCGTCAGCACACCGCGTGGACCGCCCTGCGGCCGGACGAGCTGGCGCTGACCACCGAAGGCGAGCACGCCGACGCGTTCCGAGCCGCGCATCGCGTACCACGCGGCGATCGCGGTGGCACGGGCAGCCTGCACCGACTTGAAGCGGGTGCGTGTACCGAAACGCATGCTGGCGTTCATGTCGAGCAACACGAGCAGGCGGCCTTCGCGCTCTTCCTGGAACAATTTCGTATGCGCCACGCCGCTGCGTGCGGTCAGGCGCCAGTCCATGCGCCGGACATCGTCGCCGGCCTGGTAGACACGCGACTCCGCGTAATCCATGCCACGGCCGTGCAGCCGTGCGGGGCGCTGCCCGCTGCGCGGCGCGCGCGAGACGACCTGGGGCGCCGGGGCGCGCGCCACGCAGGAGCGCAACGCGATGAGTTCGGGCAACGACACGTGGACGCGCCCATCGGCAACGGCAGGGGCGACGGTCACGGCAGCGGCACGAGATCCAGCAGGCGATCGATCACGGCATCGGTGCGCACGCCTTCCGCCTCGGCTTCGTAGCTGGGCAGCACACGATGGCGCAGCACTTCGTGGGCGATGGCGTGGATGTCCTCGGGCACGACGAAGTCGCGACCGGCCAGCCACGCATGCGCGCGGGCGCAGCGATCCAGTGCGATGGTGGCGCGCGGGCTGGCGCCCCAGGCGATCCAGCGCGCCAGCTCCGGACCGTATTTACCGGCCTCGCGCGTGGCGACCACCAGCTGGGTGATGTAGAGCTCCAGCGGCGCGGCCATGTGCACGGCGAGTACCGCGTCGCGCGCGGCGAAGACATCCGCGGGACGCAACATATAGGCCGGCGGCGGCACGGGATGCATCGCCTCGCGGGCCTGCTGGCGCGCCAGCCGCAGGATGGCCAGCTCGGCTTCGGCGTCCGGGTAGCCGATGGTCACGTGCATCAGGAAACGATCCAGCTGGGCCTCGGGCAGCGCGAACGTGCCCTCCTGCTCGATCGGGTTCTGCGTGGCCATGACCATGAACAGGTCCGGTAGCGGCCACGTGCGGCGACCGATGGTGATCTGTCGTTCGGCCATCGCCTCGAGCAAGGCCGACTGCACCTTCGCCGGCGCGCGGTTGATCTCGTCGGCCAGCACGATGTTGTGGAACAGCGGCCCCCGCTCGAACTCGAAGCTGCCCGTCTGCGGGCGGAAGATGTCCGTGCCCGTGAGGTCGGCTGGCAGCAGGTCGGGCGTGAACTGGATACGGTGGAAGTCCGCTTCCACACGGGTGGCCAGGGCCTTGATGGCGGTCGTCTTGGCAAGCCCGGGCGCGCCCTCCACCAGCAGGTGGCCATCGGCCAGCAGCGCGATCAGCAGGCACTCCACCAGGTGGGGCTGCCCGATGATGCCGCGGGTCAGTTCCTCACGCAGGCGGAGGAAGGCCTCCTGGAGCGGGGTCGTGGCGTTCGGCGTCTCGGACATCGGTGGATCTCGTATCGGGTGGAAGACCGATGAGACCACAGTCGGCCCGGGAAGTTTAATCCGCTTTCGGTGAGAGCCCTGCCCGCAAACGAGAGAGGCGGCCCGAAGGCCGCCTCCCGATATCGCCTTGAAACGCGAGTTGCTTACTGCAGCGTGTCGGACAGGATGCGCGGCGTCACGAAGATCAGCAGCTCCGCCTTGTTGTTACCGCGGTTGGTACGGCGGAACAGCACACCCAGGCCCGGGATGTCGCCGAGGCCCGGCACCTTGTCGGTCGTGTTGGTCTTGGTGATCTCGTAGATGCCACCCAGGACCACGGTCTGGCCGTTGTCGACCAGCACCGAGGTGTTGATCTCGCGGGTGTCGATCTGCGGCACCGAACCGCCGCCCGGGCTGGTGACGAACTGGGCCAGCGCATCCTTCTTGACGTTGATCTTGAGGTACACGCGGCTGTCGGCGGTGATCGTCGGGGTCACGCGCAGCTCGAGCACGGCATCCTTGAACTGCACGGTGGCGTTCTGCGCGCCACCGCCCGAGCTGGACGCCTGGTAGGTCACGTAGCCGATCTGCTGGCCCTGCTTGATGATCGCTTCCTGCTGGTTGGCCGTGATCACGCGCGGGCTGGAGATCAGTTCGCTGCGGCCTTCGGTCTGCGCGGCCGAAAGCTCCAGGTCCACCAGGTAGTTGGCACCCAGGATCGCCAGGCCGATGCTGCCCGACGGGTTGGACACCGGCAGGTTGACGTTGTAGCCGCCCGGCAGGGTGTACGGATCGCGGACCGGCAGCGTGCCCGTGCCGCCGTTGGCGTTGTACTGATTGACCGCGTTGCCGTAATTTACGTCACTGTTGCGGACACTGGTGACGAGGCCGCCGGCGCCACCGGCGGTGGTGCCGGTGCCGCCGCTGCTGAGGTCAGGCGACGTACCGACGACCTGGTTGGCGTTATTGTGGTTGAACGCCTGCACACCCCAGCGCACGCCCAGCTGGCGGGTGAAGGTATCGGTGGCCACGACGATGCGCGACTCGATCAGCACCTGCTGGACCGGGCGGTCGAGCGTGCCGATCAGCTCGCGCAGGTCGCGGATCTTGTCCGGCGTATCGTTGATCAGCAGCGTGTTGGTGCGGTCGTCGAACGACACGCTACCGCGGCCGGAGAGGAAACCGCGCGAGCCGCTGGTGGACGCGCCGCCGCCGGTGCTGGTCATGCTGCCCTGGGTCAGCAGCTTGGCGATGTCCTCGGCCTTGCCGTAGCTGATCGGGATGTAGTCGGAGACCAGCTCCGCGGAATCCTGCGCCTTCTGGCGGGCATCGGCGAGGCTCTGCTCGTAGCTGGCCAGTTCGGCCTGCGGGGCGATCCAGATGACGTTGCCGCTACGACGCTTGTCCAGGCCCTTGGCCCGCAGGATCACGTCCAGCGCCTGGTCCCACGGCGTGTTGACCAGCCGCAGCGTGACGCTTCCGCCCACGGTATCGGAAGCCACCAGGTTGAGCTTGGCCTCGTCGGCGATCAGCTGGAGGGCCGAGCGCACGGGGATGTCCTGGAAGTTGAACGTCAGGCGGGAACCCGAGTACGTCGGGTCCTGACCCTTGGCGGCCTTGCCGGCCATTGCGGCGGCCTTCTTGGGGGCCACTTCCACTACATAGTCGGCACCGCTCTGGTAGGCCGATACGTCCACGTCGCCCTTGGTGCGGATGTCGAGGCGGGCGCCGCCCGGCGACGCCTTGGACTCGATCGACTGCACCGGGGTGGCGAAGTCGAGCACGTCCAGGCGCTGGGCCAGCTTCGGCGGCAGCGACGAGCCGGCCAGGCTGACGATCACGTGGTCGCCCTCGCGGCGCATTTCCGGCGTGGTGCCGGTGCCGCCCAGCGTCACCATGACGCGGCCTTCGCCGTTCTGGCCACGACGGAAATCGATGTTGGACACCGGCGAGCCGGCGCTGGAAGGCAGCGCCTTGGTCGGGTCGGATACGGTGGCCGTGGTGGTGGTCGCGCTGGTCGGGCCGTTGTTCACGGTGACGAAGAGGGTCTTGCCTTCGGTACGCGTGCGGTAGGCCGACTCGCGGAACAGTTCCACCGTAACGCGGGTCTTGCCCGCCGCGGAGATCACCGACACGCCCTGGGTCGAACCCTTGCCGATATCGAGGTGACGGGTGCTGTAGGCATTGGTGGTGCCTGGCAGGTCGATAGCGATGCGGGGCGGGTTGTTGGTCGTGAAGACCTTCGGCGTCGGCGCCTGCTCCGAGAAGGCCAGTCGCAACTCGATGCGGCCGCCCGGCTGCGCGTCGTAGCTCACGTTCTGCAACGTGTTCTCCGCCGCGGCGGTGCCGGCAAAGGCACCTGCGACAGCCAGTGCAGCGCCCAGGATCCAGCGGCGCGTGCGGTGACGCGCGCTACCCGGCGGATGATTCAGTTTGGTCGTCATGTGCGTCATCCCCGAGTTCTTATTTTTCGCCGACCGCGATGCTTGCGGGGCGCTCCATCCAGCCGCCCGAGCCATTCGGCACCAGTTCGACCAGATCGATCCGATCCTCACCCACGGACGTGATACGACCGTAGGCCTGACCCATGTATTCGTTGCGATGGACACGATGGATCACGCCACCGGGATCCTTCACGAGCGCCTCCAGGCTGGCACCTGCACCCACCGTGCCAACCATCTTCAGGCTGTCGAGGCCGAACATCTCCAGCGGTTCCTTCGGCCGGTTTTCGTCCGGGCGCGGACCGCTGGCAACGTTGCTGTCCATTTCCGCCGTGCTGGGGCTGAACGGATCGCGCGCGCCCTGGTCCTGGTAGGCGAACGTCTCGAAGGTGCGGATCACGGGCAGTGGCGGGATGGGCTCGCCCTTCTTGTGCTTCTCGGCGTCCACCCACTCGCGCAGGTCGGACGTACCCTTGGTGCAACCGGCCAGCGAGAGCGCGCCGAACAGGGCGATCGCCAGCGGGCGGGTCAAGGCGTCATGGCGTTTCATCACGGCGTCGCCTTCTGCAGCTTGGATTTCGCCTGCGGGGTCTCGTCGTCCTCGAGGTAGCGATAGGTCTTCACGGTGCCCTGCAGCACCAGCTGGCCATTACCCGGATTCTTCGCGTCACCCGCCTTCGGGCTCAGCGACACGTCGTGCAGCGTCAGAATCACGACGCGGGGCAGCGAGGCCACCCCACTGATGAAGGTGCCGAACTGGTGGTAGGTGCCCACCATGCGCAGCGTGATCGGCTTCTCGGCGTAGAAGTCCTTGGGCGTTTCTGGACCGGGCTGGAACAGCTCCGTCTCGATGCCCGCGGCCAATGCCGTCTGCGAGATGTCGATCAGCAGCTCGGGCATTTCCGTCTTGCTGGGCAACTGGCGCAGCAGCGTACGCAGCATGTCCTGCATGTCGGACAGCTGCTGCTCCAGGGCCTCGAGGTTGGCCGACTTGGCCTGCTTCTGCGAGAACTGGCCTTTGAGGGTCTCTTCCTGCGATTCGGCGGAGGCCAGGTCGTCCTGCTGGCTGCTGATCTGGAAATACCAGCCGCCCAGCATCACCACGACGAAGACCAGGCCGGTGAAGAACGTCTTGATGGGCTTCGGCCAGCCGCCGACATTGTGCCGGTCCAGGTTGCGCAGATCGTCGAAGAACTTCATGGCTTGACTCCCGCCGAAGCGGCCGCGGCCGGCAGGGTAGCCGCCGGCGGCATCGTCGTGGCGGCGGACCTGGCGGGCGCCGTGGCGACGGGTGCCGGCGCGCCGGTGACCGCCTTCGCCGCCTGGGCCAGTGGCACGGGGACCGCGACGGCGGTCGGCATGGCCGCCGTCGAAGCGCCGGCCGGTGCGCCGTCCTGGGCGCTGTCGCCCGGGGTCTTCAGGTGCACGTCGAGGCCGAACGAATACGGCATGCGCGACGCGTCATGGGTGTTTTCGGTCTTGCGCAGGTCCGCATGGCCCATCCATGGCGACGCTTCCACGTTGCGCATGTACTCGGCGACGCTGGAGTTGGACTGCGCCACGCCGTCGAGCGACATGGAATCGCCGGACTGCTTCATGCCGGACAGGCGCGCGGACGCGGGGATGGTCTTCACCAGTTCGTCGAACAGGTGGACCATCTGCGAGCGGTTGGCCTGCAGCTCCTCGATGATCTGCTTGCGCTGGAGCAGGTCGGCGCGGACCTTTTCCAGGTCCTTGATCTTCTCGATACGGTCGTCGAGCTGCTTGATCTCGCTGGTCAGGTAGCTGTTCCGCTCGCTCTGGTTGTCGATCCGGGCATCCATCCACAGCGACCAGCCGATCAGCACGACCAAGGCGGCACCGAAGGCCAGGCCGAGCTGGATATAGAACTCCCGCTCGCGCTGCTTGCGGCGCTCGGCGCGCCAGGGAAGTAGGTTGATCCGTGCCATCAGTCGAAGCTCCTCATGGCGAGGCCGACGGCGATCATCAGCGCGGGGGCATCCTGGGCCAGCGTCTGGGCCTGCACGCGGTTGGACAGGGCCATGCGTGCCAGCGGGTTGGCGACGACGCAGGGCACGCCCAACTGCTGCTCGAGCAATTCAGTGATGCCGTCGATCGAGGCGCAGCCGCCGGCGAGCACCACCTGGTCCACGCGGCTGTATTCGCTGCCCGCGAAGAAGAACTGCAGCAGACGGCTGACCTGCTGCACCAGCGAGTCCTTGAACGGTTCCAGCGCTTCCATCTCGTACGATTCGGGCAGGCCGCCCTTGCGCTTGGCCCGGCCGGCTTCCTCGTAGGACAGGCCGTAGCGACGCATGATCTCGTCGGTCAGCTGCTTGCCGCCGAACACCTGCTCGCGCGAATAGATCGTGCGCTGGTTCTTCAGCACGGCCAGGGTGGTCATGGTGGCGCCGATATCGACGACGGCGACCAGGGCGTCGCGCGACACTGCGAGCTGGTCGGCGACCATGCCGAAAGCGTTCTCCATGGCGAAGGCCTCGACGTCGACCACGCGGGCGGTCAGGCCGCCCAGGTCGAGCGCGGCGATGCGCATGTCGACGTTCTCGGTGCGCGACGCCGCCAGGAGCACGTTGTTCATCTCGGGGTTGTCGCGGACCGGGCCCATCACCTCGAAGTCGAGGCTGACTTCCTCGATCGGGTAGGGAATGTACTGGTTGGCCTCGACCTGGATCTGCCCTTCGAGGTCGTCCTCGGACAGATCGGCCGACATGGGGATGATGCGGGTGATCACGGCCGAGCCCGCCACGGCGGCGGCCGCGTGCTTGAGCTTGGATCCGGACCGGGCCAGAGCGCGGCGAATGGCTTCGCCCACTGCCTCGACCTCGACGATGTTCTTTTCGACGACAGCGTTGGGCGGCAACGGCTCGACGGCATAATGCTCGACGCGGTAACGCCCACCGGCCTGACTGAGTTGTAGCAGCTTTACGGCGGTCGAACTGATATCGACACCGATGAGCGGCGCCGCTTTGGGTGTAAAGAGCCCCACGTTTCCCCCTTCCCCGCGCCTTGTCGGAATTGGTCTTCGGCGCGATGGCATTAGATCGAAATCTTAACGGATTGGCAACGGCCCGCTAGGGCCCTGCCGGCACCAATTCACAAATAGCGTCACTGGGTTAGCGAAAACCCCTCACCTTCCGTCGAACCCGGGGCGACCGCCCCACCTGACGGCGAAGCTCTATACTCCGCCACGACCCTCACGCCGGTGAACCCCTTCCTCCATGCGAATTCTCAAGCGTCTGCTGCGCATCGGGCTGTATCTCGCCCTGGCCGGCATCCTTTTCGTGGTAGGCGCCATCGGCGTCGCCTACTGGCTCCTGGCGCCGCGCCTTCCCTCCGTGGCGGTGCTACGTGATTACCACATGCAGGTTCCCTTACGAGTATTGAGCTCGGACGGACGCCTGATCGCCTCGTTCGGTGAGACCCGCCGTATCCCGGTGCACATCGCCGACGTGCCCGCGCGCCTCAAGAATGCCGTCTTATCGGCCGAAGACGGCGATTTCTACAGCCATCCCGGCGTCGATTGGCATGGCATCGCCCGCGCCGGCATCCATGTGATCCTGTCCGGCGGCGACAAGGGCCCGGGCGGTTCGACGATCACCCAGCAGGTGGCCCGCAACTTCTTCCTCAGCCCCGAGAAGCTCTACTCGCGCAAGCTGACCGAGGTGTTCATCGCCCTGCGCATGGAAAACGAGTTGACCAAGGACCAGATCCTCGAGTTGTACATCAACAAGATGTTCCTCGGGCACCGGTCCTACGGGCTGGCTGCCGCGGCCTCGTATTACTACGGCAAGACGCTCGACCAGCTGACCGTGGCCGAGTGCGCGTCGCTGGCGTCCACTTTCCAGTTGCCCTCGGTGGTCAACCCGCTGAACAACCCCACCCGCCTGGTCAACCGCCGGAACTGGGTGCTCGGCCAGATGCTCTCCAACCGCTTCATCACCAAGGCGGAATACGACGAGGCGGTGAAAGAGCCGAACGACGCCTTCCCGCACGAGCAGCAGATCGAGGTGGATGCCCCCTACCTGGCCGAGATGGTTCGCCAGCAGGTGCTGGAGAAACTGGGTAACGATGCGCTCACCGAGGGCTACGTCGTGCGTACCACGGTGCCGAGCGACAGCCAGGCGGCGGCCAACGACGCCCTGCGCGGGCGCCTGTCCGCCTACGATCGCCGCCACGGCTACCGTGGCCCGGAAGGCCACGAGGAACTGGCGGCACAGGCCGGTCCCGACGAATACGACCGGGTTCTCGCCGGCTACACGGGCGTGGCCGGCATGATGCCGGGCATCGTCACGGCCACGGGCGCGAAGGAGGCCACGGTGTACCTGTCCGCGAAGGAAACCGCGACCATCAGCCTGGAATCGATCGCCTGGGCCCGCCCCTATGTCAACGAAGGCCGTGCAGGTGCCGCGCCCACCCGGGTGGACAGCGTGCTCAAGCGGGGCGACATCGTCCGCCTGATCCGCAGCGAAAAGGACGACCTCTCCGAGAACGCCAGTGCGTCCGACACGGCCAAGGTCAGCACCGAGGCCCGTCCGGAACCGGCCAAGGGCCCCTGGCGCCTCACCCAGATCCCCGCCGTGCAGGCCGCCCTGGTCTCGCTGGATCCGGAAGACGGCGCCGTCCGTGCGCTGGTCGGCGGCTTCAGCTTCGTCCGCTCGAAGTTCAACCGCGCCGTCATGGCCGCCCGCCAGCCGGGCTCCAGCTTCAAGCCCTATCTGTATTCGGCGGCGTTCGAGCGCGGCTTCACGCCTGCTTCCATCGTCAACGATGCCCCGGTGGCCTTCCCCGACCCGTCACGCCCCGACGGCATGTGGACGCCGGCCAACGACGACGGCAAGTTCGCCGGCCCGATGCGCCTGCGCGAAGCCCTGGTCCAGTCGAAGAACCTGGTCTCGGTGCGCCTGCTGGATGCCATCGGCATCCGCTTCGCCCGCGATTACATGACGCGCTTCGGCTTCACGCCGGACGCCCTGCCGCAGAACCTGTCGCTCGCCCTGGGCACGGCCTCCGTCTCGCCGATGAGCATGGCGCGCGGTTACGCGGTGTTCGCCAACGGCGGCTACCTCATCACACCGTATTTCATCTCGCGGATCGACGACCGCGACGGCAAGCCGGTTTACGTGGCCAATCCCGAACGCGCCTGTGCCGAGTGCCAGGAGCGCATGCTGAACCCCACGCCGGCCGGCCCGCCCACCCAGGCATCTACGGCCCTGATCCCGGCCAAGCCCGCCGCCAGCAGTTCCGCGGCTGGTGTCGGTACCGGCGATGCCGTGCTGCCCGCCGACGCCCACGACAACACGGCGCAGGCGCCGAAGCTGGCGCCGCATGTGATCGACGTGCGCAACGACTACCTGATCACCTCGCTGATGCAGGACGTGATCAAGCGCGGTACCGGCTCGGCGGCACGTGCGCTCGGTCGCGACGACCTGGCAGGCAAGACCGGTTCCACCAACGATCACCGCGACGCCTGGTTCGTTGGTTTCAACGGCGACATCTCCACGGCCGTGTGGGTCGGCTTCGACGACTTCAGTTCGCTGGGTCGCGGCGAGTTCGGTGCCAAGGCGGCCCTGCCCATCTGGATGGATTACATGGGCGCGGTGCTGAAGGACAAGCCGTCACATACGCTGGCCATGCCCCCGGGCATCGCCACGGTGCAGATCGATCCCGGCTCCGGCCTGCCCTCGCCGGGCGGCATGAGCGAAGTCATGAAGGTGGAAGATGTCGACCGCCTGCGCGAGCAGGCCGCACAGAAGCAGGAAGAGGAACAGCAGGACCACGCCTACGACATCTTCTGACGGCACACGTACACATACACACCACACGGGGGTGAGTCATGGCACGAGGCGAACACCACAAGATCCATGCCCAGGACAGGGCCCAGCGGCATCGCGTCCTGGTCGCCCAAGAGGCGGCCCGCCTGATGAGCGAGCATGGCATCCGTGACTTCCACCACGCGAAGCTGAAGGCCGCGGAGCGGCTGGGTATCGTCGACACCCAGGCGCTGCCGCGCAACCACGAGATCGAGGACGCGCTGCGCGAGCACCAGCGCCTGTTCCAGGCCGACACACAACCCCAGGCCCTGCGGGCGCGCCGCGAGGCGGCGATCGAGGCGATGCGCTTCCTGCGCGGCTTCGATGCGCGACTGGTCGGTGCCGTGCTGGAAGGCACCGCCGACGACCACTCGGCCGTCTGCCTGCATCTGTTCAGCGACGATCCCGAGGCACCGGTCCTGTTCCTGCAGGAACAGGGTATTCCACTGGAAACCCAGACACGCCGGCTGCGTTGGTCCAACGACACGCAGAGCGAACACCCCGTTCTGCTGTTCGGCGCGGACGGCATCCCCTTCGACCTCACCGTGCTGCCCGTGGACGCCCTGCGCCAGGCCCCGCTCGACCGCGTGGACGAACGCCCCATGCGCCGCGCCACCGTGTCGATGGTCCAGGCCCTGCTAGCCGGGTAGGAGCGCACGATGTGCGCGAACCCCTGAACCCTGCTACGTCGAATGAAGCCGCCCCTCGCACAAATTAAGGCGTTTCCGAGCGCAAAACGAAGCAAACCCGGCGCCGACCGGGTTTACGGAAACGCTTGCGCATGCGGCCTGCAAGGTTCACCGGGCTCACGGAAACGCCTGCACATGCGGCCGTTCGGCTTCATTCGCGTGATGGGATCTGAGGGTTCGCGCACATGCGTGCGCTCCTACCGCGCTAAAAAAAAGGCCCGCATTTGCGGGCCTTTTTTTTAGCGCTTGTCGTTCGGGATGTAGTCGCGAACGTCGGCGCCGGTGTAGATCTGGCGGGGGCGGCCGATGCGCGCGCCCGGGGTTTCGTGCTGTTCGATCCAGTGGGCGATCCAGCCGGAGGTGCGCGCGATGGCGAACATCACGGTGAACATCTCGGTGGGGATGCCCAGTGCCTTGTAGATGATGCCGGAGTAGAAGTCGACGTTCGGGTAGAGCTTGCGCTCCACGAAGTAGTCGTCCTTCAGCGCGGCTTCTTCCAGCTTCATGGCGACGTCGAGCAGCGGGTCGTTGACGCCGAGCTCCTCGAGCACCTTGTGGCACATCTCGCGGATGATCTTCGCGCGCGGATCGAAGTTCTTGTAGACGCGGTGACCGAAGCCCATCAGGCGGAACGAATCGTTCTTGTCCTTCGCGCGCTTGACCGCGTTCTCGACCTTGTCGGCGGAGCCGATTTCCTCGAGCTGCTTCAGCACGGCTTCGTTGGCGCCGCCGTGCGCCGGGCCCCACAGCGCCGTGATACCCGCGGCGATGGACGCATACGGATTGGCGCCGGTGGAACCGACGAGGCGAACCGTGGACGTCGACGCGTTCTGCTCGTGGTCGGCATGCAGGATGAACAGCAGGTCGAGCGCCTTGGCGACTACCGGGTTCAGTTCGAGCGGCTCGCTCGGCACTTCGAACATCATGTGCAGGAAGCGGGTGACGTATTCGAGGTTGTTGCGCGGGTAACGCGTCGGCCAGCCGATCGAGTGACGGTAGATGGCGGCCGAGATGGTCGGCATCTTCGCGATAAGACGGACGGCGGCGAGCTTGCGGTCTTCCGGGTTATCGACATCGAGCTTGTCGTGATAGAACGCCGACAGCGACGCGATGGAACCGGCCAGCATGGCCATGGGATGCGCGTCGTGGTTGAAGCCACGCAGGAAGAACTTGAGGTTCTCGTGCATCATCGAGTGATGCGTGATGTCGTGCTCGAACGCGGCGTACTCGGTCTTGTTCGGCAGTTCGCCGTTGAGCAGCAGGTAGGAGGTTTCGAGGAAGGTGGACTTCTCGGCGAGCTGTTCGATCGGGTAGCCCCGATACAGCAGCACACCCTTGTCGCCGTCGATATAGGTGATGGCGCTCTTGGTGCTGGCGGTGCTGCCGTAACCCGGATCGTAGGTGAAGTAACCGGTGTCCTTGTACAGCGTGCCGATGTCGACGCACTCGGCGCCGAGCGTGCCGCCGATGACCGGCAGTTCGCTCACGGGCTTGTTGGATTCATCGACCAATTTGACGGTTTTGGCGTCGGACACGGCGAGCTCCTCTGTGCTTTGTTCCCGCCGCCTCCCCCTCGGGGAAAGCGACGTAGCCATGGTTGGGATAACGACCCCCTGGGGAAGGCGCCGTACCGGTCGCAACCCGCGACCGAAGTTCCCCATTATCACACAGAGGCCCTTCGAACGTCCGTTAGCCCGACGTGTAAACCGCGCACGCAAAAAGACACGGGGCAAGCCGTGGGCCTGCCCCGTGTCTTTTTATCCTCGCGACACGCCACCCCGCAGGCGGCGCGCGGATGATGTCGCTGCTTACTTCTTGCCGTAGCGCTGACGGAACTTGTCGACGCGACCGCCGACGTCCAGCGTCTTCTGCTTACCGGTATAGAACGGGTGCGAGTGGCTCGAGATATCGAGCTTGATCACCGGGTATTCGTTACCGTCTTCCCACTTGACGGTGTCCTTCGAGGACATCGTCGAACGCGTCAGGAACGCGAAATCGGAGGAAAGGTCCTGGAAGACCACCGGCTGGTACTTCGGATGGATGTTCTCTTTCATGGCTTGAACCTGAGAAATAGCGGGGTGAAAAGAGCGGCATTGTAGCCCGCACCCGGGGCCTTCGCAACCGGCGGCCCAGGAAACCTAGGTAGACGCGACCGGCGCGACGCCCAGCGCACCGGCGATCAAGTCGCCGAAGCGATCGTGGTCCACTTCCAGCACCACCCTGGCGTTGGGGCGCCCACCCAGCCGGCCCTGCCAATCCACCACGGTGGCGCCACGGGTCAGCCGCCCGTCCAGTTCGATGGCGACATGGCGGGTTTCCGCGCGGACGATCATCGCGGGGTCCAGCGCCACGGCCATGGCCAGCGCGTCGGCGGCGATGAAACCCGTGCGCTCGTGGGCGGCGTTGAAGCGGCGCGCCGTGCCGAAGATTTTCTCGAAGAAGGCGGCGCGGTGGTCGCCCGCCGCTACCCAGCGATCGTAGACCTCGTCGGGGAAGGCATGGCGGACCGTGGCCTCCCAGTCGACCAGGTCGAAACCCTGGAACGCCTCGAAGACGACGTGCGCGGCTTCCGGATCGAAGCCGATGTTGAACTCAGCGGGTATCCGGCCGGTGTTGCCGTGCCCCGTCACCGCGCCGCCCATGACCACCAGGCGCTTGACGCGTGCGGGAAACGAGGGATCGAGCCGCACGGCCAGGGCCAGGTTGGTCAACGGCCCCAGGGCCACCAGGGTCAACTCGCCCGGGCGCTCGCGGGTCAGGCGGATCAGGGCGAGGGCCGCGTGCTCGGCATGCGCCGTGTGGGCCGGCTCGACGAAGCCGACATCGCCGAAACCGTCCGCGCCATGCACGAACGCGGCGTCCTCGTCGGGGGCACGCACCAGCGGCGACGGGCAACCGGCGAACACCGGCGTGGTCGCGCCGATCAGCTCCACGAGGGTGCAGGCGTTGCGCACCGTGTGCGCCAGGCCGACGTTACCGGCGGCAACCGTCAGGGCGGTGACATCGGTGTGCGCATGGGCCATCAGGATGGCCAGCGCGTCGTCCACGCCGGGGTCGGTGTCGATCAGCAGCGGCAGTCGGGTCATCGGGGTATCGGTCCGTGGACGGCCGCACAGCATAACGCCGGCCGCCAGCTTCAGACAGCCTGGCGGGACGCCGCGTCGGCAGCGGCGAAGGCGAAACCGAGCTCGCCCGCCACCTGGGTCACCCCGGCGAGCACCCGATCCAGCGAGGGCGTGCGCGTGGCGATGCGCGGCCGGAGGTCCAGCGTGCAGGCGAGGCCGGCCTGGAGCAGGTCGGCATGCGCGACATGCAGCGTATCGGCCTGCGCCTGGCTCAGCAGCCCTTGCTCGCGCAGCACGTCGATCAGCGGACTGCTGGCCGGCGTATCCAGAATGGCGGGGCACGTGGCGGCATGCGCCAGCACCATGCCCTGCAGGATGAACTCGATGTCGATCAAGGCACCGCCGCCCTGCTTGAGATCGACATGGCCTGCGTCGGAACGATCACGCTCGCCACGCCAGCGGGCACGCATCGCGCTCACTTCCGCGAGAACGCGCTCGGCGTCACGCGGCGTGGCGAGGATGTCCCGGCGGATCTCGGCCAGCAGGCCACCGACGCGCGC
The DNA here is from genome assembly GCF_000745005.1 of Luteibacter sp. 9135. Taxonomy (NCBI): domain Bacteria; kingdom Pseudomonadati; phylum Pseudomonadota; class Gammaproteobacteria; order Lysobacterales; family Rhodanobacteraceae; genus Luteibacter; species Luteibacter sp. 9135. The sequence goes on from NZ_JQNB01000001.1 coordinate 569,230, forward strand.
ATCCCCCGCCACCGGCCGGGCACGCAGCAGCGCCTGGTGCTCCCAGGTCCACGCACGGTCGCGCTGGTAGGCCTCGAAGGCATCCACGCTGGCCACGAGCAGACCCTTGGAGCCGTCCGGCCGCAGGCGCGTATCCACGTCGTAAAGCTTGCCGGCGTGGGTCTGCGCGCTCAGCCAGTGCATGACCCGCTGGGCCAGTCGCTGGTACCAGCGCGTGCCATCGACCGGACGGGGACCGTCGCTCATCGCGTTGGCGCGCTTGCCGTCGTAGACGAACACCAGATCGAGGTCGGAGGCGAAACCCAGTTCCTCACCACCGAGGCTGCCGTAGCCCAGCACCGCGAAACCGCTGCCCTCGCCGGGAAGGCGCCCGTGCTGCGCCGTCAGTTCCCGCGTGGCAAGGGCGAGCACCGCCGCGACCACCGCCTCCGCCAGGCCGGCCAGGCGCCGCGCGGTGGCCGTTGCGTCGGCACGCCCGTCGTTGAACGCCAGGCCCAGGCGGAACGCGATGCTGGAGCGGAATTCATTGATACGTTCCAGCTCGTGCTCCGCGTCGCGCTCGTCCAGCGTGCCGAGCGAACGGGCCATCTCCGCCGAGATGTCCGCGCGCTTCAGCGGCAACTGGTCGATGCGCGGATCGAGCACGTCGTCGAGCAGAAGCGGTTGCGCGATGACACGCTCGGCCAGGAACGCGCTGTCGGCGAAGACATGCGCTACGCGGCGACGTGCGCTGGGCTGTTCATCCAGCAGCGCCAGGTAGGACGATCGGCGCGCCACGGCCTGCACGAGACGAAGCATGCGCAACAGGCTGGCCGCTGGCGAGGCACTGCCCCGGGCCGCGCCGATCAGCTGCGGCATCAATCGCTCCAGCCGCTCGGACGAGCGTGCCGACATCGATCGCACCGACGCCGCGCGTGGCAGCTTCACCAGCTCCGCGGCCACATCGTGGCCCGGACGAAAACCCGAAGCTTCCAGTGTCTCCCCCACGAGCGATTCGTCTCTGGCGGCGTTCCATAACTCGACGTCGGCCGCCGGGGCCACCGCCTTGCCGCCGGCCTCCGGCACCAGCACCGCGGCGAACTCGGCGGACACCGCATCGCGATGGCCGGCCAGCACCTCCGCCAGCGCGTTCCACGAGGGGTAATTCATGCCCAGGGCAAGACGCTCGCGCGACAGCTCGTCGTCGGGAATATCGTGCGTCTGCGCGTCGCGCAGCATCTGCACGCGGTTCTCCAGCAGGCGCAGGAACAGGTAGGCCTCGCGCAACAGCTTTGCCCGCGCCGCCGGGATGTAACCTTTCGCCTCGCAGGCACGCAGGGCCGGCAGCAGCCCGCGCACGCGCAGGGCGGGGTCGCGCCCGCCGCGGATCATCTGGGTGAGCTGCACCACGAATTCGATTTCGCGGATACCGCCCGGCCCCAGCTTGAGGTTGCCGGCCAGGTCCTTGCGCGCGACTTCCGCGTCGATCAGCGACTTCATCTCGCGCAGACCGGCGAATGCCGTGTAATCGAGGTAACGCCGATACACGAACGGCCGCAACATGTCCTGTAGCTCGCGCCCGGCGACACGATCGCCGGCCACGGGACGCGCCTTGATCCAGGCATAACGTTCCCAGTCGCGGCCCTCGCGCTGGTAGTACTGCTCCATTGCGGCGAACGGTAGCGCGAGGCGCCCCGCGTTGCCGAACGGGCGCAGACGCAGGTCGACGCGGGCACAGATGCCGTCCACGGTGGGTTCGGCGAGCAGGCGCACCAGCTGGCGTGTCTCGCGGATGAAGTACTCGCCGTTGTCGAGGGGACGCGCGCCGTCGGTCTCGCCACCGGAGGCATAGGCCAACACGAGGTCGATATCGGAGGAAAAATTCAGCTCGTTGCCGCCCAGCTTGCCGAAACCGACCACCACCATGCGCTGCTCCACGCCGGCCGGGTCGCGCGGGCGGCCGTAGCGCGCATGCAGCGACTGCTCGGACCAGCGCAGGGCAGCCGACAACAACGTTTCGTAGAGCGCGCTCGTGGAGGCCAGGGTGTCGTCGACATCGTCCAGGCCATTGACGTCGCGAAATACGATGCGCAACGCCTCCGCATGCCGGAAGCGCCGCAGCATCGCCATGCAGCGCTCCTCGTCGGTAGGCAGGTCGAGCGAGGCGGCGCGGGTGCTGGCATCCGGATTGCCGCGAAGGCGCTCGAGGCCCGCAGGGGACAGCAGTTCAGGCTGGCGACGCAGCACATCGAACGCGAAATCCGAGGCCAGCAAGGTGCGACGGATGCGCTCGGCCACGCCGGCGTCGTCATGCAGCGGCACGCGCGCCGCGCGGCATGCCGCCATGACGTCGGCATAGCGATGGTCGATGAGGCCGCGGAGTTCGGGACTCTCGCGTGGCACTGGCGTGGAAGCATTCATAGGATGGTCATTGTGCCCGAGGCGGACCGGTCGCGGCCGGGTTCGCAAAACTGAGGTTTTTCTTGCGAATCATGACCTTTTTTGTCATGACATTTCGATGACCGCCTGACAACCGGTTCATGTCCATTACGTTACAGTCCCGATCCCCTCACGACGGGGGCGCGATACGAGGACGCTATGACTCTCCTTTCATCACATGGGCGTGACATCGCCGGACGGGTCGCCCTGCCGCTGTGCCTGGCGGTCGCGTTCGTCCTCTATACGGGATTTCTCGACGGCAATCCCGGCGTCGCCAGCAGCGCGTGGGCGGAGCGCCCCTGGCACCTGTTCGCCAATGCGCTGCCGGGGCTGTTGCTGGCCTCGCTGCTGCTGGTGCTCACCCGTCGCGCCTGGTTGTCCTTCGGCATCGCCTTCCTCGTCCAGGGTGCCGTCCTGGCGGTCAGCGCGATCAAGATGAAGAACCTGGGCTCGCCCCTGTTGCCGGCCGATTTCCGCATGGTGGGCCAGCTGAAGAACGGCGGCCTGCACCTCCTGGGCGGCTACCTGCCCGCCAGCCCGTTGCCCTACCTGGCCATCCTCGGCGTCGTCGCGCTGATCGTCCTGGTCGCCCGCGTCGAGCCACCGTTGTTCGCGAGGCGCACCCATGGCCGCCGCCTGGTCTCCGGGCTGGCCCTGTTCGCGTTGATCGGCACGCTGGCCGCGGGGGTGCCGGCCTGGTCGGCGATGTACAACAAGGACCGCCTGGGCATGCAGCCCTGGTCTGCCGCCTCCAACGCCGGATACAACGGCGTGGTCACCACGCTCATGCAGTTCCGCCTGCAGAACGCCGGCAAGAAGCAGAAGGCCGATCCGGCCGAAGCACAGCAGTTCCTCGCGGCCACCGATGCCCAGCTGCGCCAGCACATGACCAGCGCCGCGGCGAATGCGCGCCAGACACCGGACATCGTGGTGATCCAGAGCGAGTCGTTCTTCGATCCCGCCGTCATTCGCGGCATCGAGCACGAGGATTTCGCACCAAACCTACACCGTCTGGCCCAGCACGCCAGCACAGGGCAACTGCACGTGCCCACGTTCGGCGGCGGCACCATCCGCACGGAGTTCGAGGTACTGACGGGGCTGTCGCTGCGCTACTTCCCGACCATGCAGTTTCCTTACCTGCAGATGCAGGCCGGTGTCATGCCGGGCATGGTCCGCGTCCTGCGCTCGCATGGCTACGAGACCGTCGCCGTGCACGGCAACGATGCCGGGTTCTGGAACCGCACCGCGGCGTTCAAGTCGCTGGGCTTCGACCGTTTCGTATCGCAGCCGGACTTCCCGAAGGGCGTCCGCAAGGATGGCGAATACATGGCCGACAGCGCCATGACCGATGAAATCATGAGCCAGCTGAAAGAGGCCGGCCCACCGCGATTCGTCTTCGCCATCAGCATGGAAGCCCATGGCCCCTACGACAAATCGGTAAACATCGACACGAAGGAACGCGACGCCATCCCCGTGCCAGAGGGCATCAGCGACGACGCCAAGCTGCAGCTGCGTAATTACATCTATCACATGCGCCATGCCGACGCGGAACTGGGGCGCCTTGCCGCGCTACTGCGACAGCGCGAGCGTCCGACACTGCTACTGTTCTACGGCGATCACCTTCCGGCACTGGTGGAAACCTACGACAAGGCCGGGTTCGTCGATGGCAAGACGATGCTGACGCAGACCGTACCCTACGTATTGATCGACGCGCACGATGACGGCCCGGCACCGGTCAAGGCCGACCTGGCCGCCTGGATGTTGCCCGGCAAGCTGCTGGAACAGGCCGGGATACACGACGACCCCTACTTCGCACTCACGCAGGTGGTCGGCCAGCAACTGGCCTCGCTCACCCATGCGCCGGATGCTACCGAGGCGGCCGAAGACGACAGCCAGTCGTTCACCGATACGTCGATGAAAAACATCGCGATGTTGCGCATGAAACGCAAGCTGGAGCCGCTGGTCGCCAGTTACGCGACACCGGCCGCGGAGACCGCCGTCCGTCGCCCGGGCGAGACCGGCCCCGCCACGGAATCCGCCGCCGGAGCCGGCCAGTAGCGGCATCGCAATATGTTGCGCATGCGTGCCGAATTTACAGTCCGATAGTACGGGCGCATGGATCATCCGGTGCCCTGGATCACAGAACACCTGTAAGTGCAGGCATAGCGTGGTGACGCACCGTCCACGGTGCGGGAGCCGGGGGGCGCGCGCCGACCATCGTTGGTCGACGGCACAGGGACGACGCCCTTTCATTACAGGAGTCGTACGCATGAAGAGGTTCGCTTCCATCGGCCGGATCGTGGCGCGCTCCGGCATCGTTGCCGTGATGTTCTCTTTCGCATGGGCCGCCAGCGCGTTTGACGTATCGCCCCCAACATCCCACGTCGAGCTCACACGCGTCGGCTCGATGCCGACCAGCGCGAAGCCGGCCGGTATTCCGGATGATTACGTCATTACACCCAACGGCTATTTCTCTCCCGACTGCGTCGCCACGGTACACACCGGCGATGAGTTGCAACGAAACGGCATGATCCGCCGCGCCTCGGGAACCATGGAAACGGCGGCCACCTGCGGCAAGCCCAATTACACGCTGCAAGGCGAGCGCGTCGAAGCCGACGGTCGCCATGTGCTACGTAGCGCATCCACCCCGCCACCGGAGCAAAGTGGCTGGGTGCAGGCGGCCAACTACACCAGCAGCACGCCGATCGGACGCATCGTCGCCACGTGGACCGTACCCAACGCTCCGACGACGAAGGACGATCAGGTCATCTATTTCTTCCCGGGCCTGGAGCAACTGCCGACGGTGCAATCCATCCTGCAACCCGTACTGGGATGGAACGGCTACAACGACAAGGCCTGGACCCTCGCCAGCTGGAACTGCTGCGTCGACGGCACGACGTATCACAGCGATCCGATTCCCGCGCGCGTCGGCGATACGGTGGTGGGCGACACATATTCCACGTGCGCCGCGGGTCAGGCCTGCTCGACATGGAAGATCGATTCACGCAACACCACCACGGGCAAGACCAGCTCGCTGACCACCAACCCCTATGCCGACCTGACCTGGGTCTTCGGTGGCGTGCTGGAGGTCTATAACGTCTCCACGTGTGGCGAGTACCCCGGCGGCCCGATCACCTTCAGCAACATCCAGGTATACGACCGCAACAACACACGCGTTGCCTCGCCACCGTGGAAGGGCTTCAGCACCTCCGGCATCAATCCGCAGTGCAATTACGGACTGAGCACCACGGCCACGTCGGCGACGATCTCGTATTGAGTCCAGCGCCGTCCGCGACGACGATCACAGCGCCTGATCGTCGTCGTGATAGCTGAAGGGCCAACTTTCGTCGGTCGGGTCGATCCGCACGATGGGGAGCAGGCGTCCTGTCGCTTCGTAGAAATCCGCCCGACTGGTGCGGACCCACTGCAAGGCACCCGCATCCGTATCCAGGAAGAACAGCGCCTCGATCGGCAGCCGGTCCGGGATATCCTGCGGCCACTCAGCCATCATGACCTCCATGTAACGTCGCGACGGAATTTCGAGACGACCACGCTGCCTGGCAAGGACGGCCAGATCGAACGAAAAGGCGTCGACACCGAACGCGCACTGGTGCAGCGCACGTCGACGAAACGCATCCGGCGGGTTCTCTGGTTCGGGTGCCACCGACAGGTAATGCCGGGCGAATGCGTCCGCTGTCACGATGCCCTGCTCCAGGCAGGGCCGGCTATCGACCGGATAGTCCAGCGACGCGCTACATCCGTAGGTTCCGCGATCGATGCCGGTGATCGCGTCGTACGGATAGACACACTGCATCTGCAGCCCATAACGACCATCCGCCGACCAGTGCTCCGCCGCCGCGACGATGAAACCGTACGTGCCGAAGAGTTCCAGCGACCCAACATCAGCGCGGAAGTAGCTGAACGACACACCACGATAGGCGTCGGCCGGATTGGGATTCCAGAAAGGGTAGGCGGGCGAATACACGGTCGTGCGCAACAGCACGCCGTTGCAGTAGAACGCCGCCTGCGTACCCTCCGTGCAGGCCGTTCGCACATCTGCATAACGTGCGTTGAGCGCACTCGCCACGTCATCTCCGGCCGAACGGCGCGGCGCAAGCGGGCCGGGGGACAGCCCGCACCCGGCGGCCATTGCCATCGCCGCCAGGGGAAACATCCATGAAGTCCATGCCATGAGCCCGATCTCCTCGATTCATCGACGCAAGCGCCGCACCGGCAGCTAGTCGTGCAAGGTGACCGGCGTACCGGGACCCGTGGTCTTACGCGCCGCGATGCGCCGGGACGCGGCATCGTCTGGCGTTCCCTGATCGTCCGCGTGGAAGCTGAAAGGAGGGTCGCTGAGTGAGGTCGTCATGCGCAGGATCGGAAGCAGCCGACCGGCCTGGACAAAAAAATCGGCCTGCATCGCCCTGGCCTGCCGCAAGCTCGCCGACGTGGGTGCGCGCCCCTCGACAAAGACATACAGGGCTTCGATGGGGAGTTTCTGCGGGATGTCCTGCGGCCAGGTACCGATGACCTGCTCGGTGTATCGCTGCCACTCGTCCTCCTCGAGCAACCCGCCCTTGCGTGCATGAATGCTCAACTGGAACGCGCGCGCATCGACGCCAAACGCGCATTGGTGCGTCTGCCGGGCAACGTAGTTGGATCCGCCACTGAGATAGTGCGCGGCGAAGGCCTCCACGGTCTCGATGCCTTGCTCGCCGCAGGGCCCGCTATCCTTCAGACCGCGGTGTGCGCCACACCCATGGATACCCCTTTGCGCGCCCGTATATCCGTCGAAGGCAAACGAGCAATACATCTCCAGCACTGGCGCGCCCGCGCGCGCCCAATCGTCCGCGGGACCGAAGACATAGCCCTGATCCTGGAATGACCGACGAATGCCGACATCCTTCCGCAGGTAGCTGAAGGACACGCCGGTATAATTCGGGTCCACCTTGTTGTTCCAGAAGTAGTACGGACTGGCCCAGATGACGCCGCGATAGATGACGCCACTGCAGAAGTAAGCCGCGTTTCCGTCAGTGCATGTACTGCGCACGTCCTCGTAGCGTGCGTTGAGCCGCTCCGCCAGCGCCTCTCCAGCGCCGGTAGCAGCCGATGTCGTGGCGACGGAGACCGCGACAGGCGTAGCGCTCTCGTGGCTCCCGCGCTCCACCGCGACCTGGGCACACCCTGCGATGAGCAGTGCACAGGTGAGCGGCACCCACCATCCCTTGCTGTTTTTCATGACGACATTCCGTGTCTTCGGGGACTTCATTGATAACACTTGAAAGCCATGCCGGACGACGACCACCGGACCGTTCGCTATGTCGATCCGGCCAGCCGCGCCGCAACAGGTTGAATGGACTGAAATACACGATGCGAAATGCATAAAAAAAGGAGCCCCGCATCGCGGGGCTCCCTTGTTCCGTACCGTGTGCGGCGGAGCTTAGAAGTCCATACCGCCCATGCCACCCATGCCGCCGCCCGGGCCACCGTGGCCGCCGCCGTCGTCCTTCTTCGGCACTTCGGTCACGGCCGCTTCGGTCGTGATGATCGAGCCGGCGACCGAGGCCGCGAACTGCAGGGCCGAACGGGTCACCTTGGTCGGGTCCAGGATGCCGAAGGCGATCATGTCGCCGAACTCGCCGGTCGCGGCGTTGTAGCCGAAGTTGCCTTCGCCGGCCTTGACCTGGTTGACGATGACCGACGCTTCTTCACCGGCGTTGGTGACGATGGCGCGCAGCGGGGCCTCCAGCGTGCGACGGGTGATCGCGATGCCGAGGTCCTGGTCGGTGTTCTTGCCCTTCAGGCCTTCCAGCGCCTTCAGTGCACGGATCAGCGCGACGCCGCCGCCCGGGACCACGCCCTCTTCGACGGCTGCGCGCGTGGCGTGCAGGGCATCTTCGACGCGGGCCTTCTTTTCCTTCATCTCGACTTCCGTCGCGGCGCCGACCTTGATGACGGCCACGCCGCCGGCCAGCTTGGCCACGCGCTCCTGCAGCTTCTCACGGTCGTAGTCCGACGAGGTTTCTTCGATCTGCGCCTTGATCTGCTTGATGCGCGACTGGATGCCTTCGGCATCGCCGGCACCGTCGATGATCGTGGTGTTTTCCTTGGTGATCACGACGCGCTTGGCGCGGCCCAGATCGGTGATGGTGGCCTTGTCGAGCGCCAGACCCACTTCCTCGGAGATGACCGTGCCGCCCGTGAGGTTGGCGATGTCTTCCAGGATGGCCTTGCGACGATCGCCGAAGCCCGGCGCCTTGACGGCGGCGACCTTGACGATACCGCGGATGGTGTTGACGACGAGGGTGGCAAGGGCTTCGCCCTCGACTTCCTCGGCCACGATCAGCAGCGGCTTGGCGGCCTTGGCGACGGCTTCGAGCACCGGCAGCAGTTCACGGACGTTGGAGATCTTCTTGTCGTGGATGAGGATGAACGGATCGTCCAGTTCAACCTGCTGCGACTGCTGGTTGTTGATGAAGTACGGCGAGAGGTAGCCGCGGTCGAACTGCATGCCTTCGACGACGTCCAGCTCGTTCTCGAGGCCCGAGCCTTCCTCGACCGTGATCACGCCTTCCTTGCCGACCTTGCCCATCGCCGTGGCGATGATGTCGCCGATGTTCGCATCGGAGTTGGCCGAGATGGTGCCGACCTGGGCGATGGCCTTGTCGTCGGCGGTGGGGTTGGAGAGCTTCTTCAGCTCGCCGACCGCCGCGATGACAGCCTGGTCGATACCGCGCTTGAGGTCCATCGGGTTGATGCCCGCGGCCACGGCCTTGAGGCCTTCCTGGATGAACGCCTGGGCGAGGACGGTCGCGGTCGTGGTGCCGTCACCGGCCACGTCGGAGGTCTTCGAGGCGGCTTCCTTCACGATCTGCGCGCCGATGTTCTCGTACTTGTCGGCGAGTTCGATTTCCTTCGCGACCGAGACGCCGTCCTTGGTGACGGTCGGGGCGCCGAAGCTCTTCTCGAGCACGACGTTACGGCCCTTCGGCCCCAGGGTGACCTTGACGGCGTTGGCGAGGGTGTTGACACCCTTCAGCATGCGGGCGCGGACGTCTTCGCCGAAGCGGACTTCTTTAGATGCCATGATCGTTGAATCCTTGGATATTTAGATAAGAGAAAACGCGGTGGACGAGGCGAGCTGAGCTCAGCCTTCCAGGACCGCCACGATGTCGTCTTCCTTCAGGAAGACCAGCTCTTCGCCGTCGACCTTGATTTCCTGGCCGGCGTACTTGCCGAACAGGACCACGTCGCCTTCCTTCACGCCCATCGGGCGGAGCTGGCCGCTGGCGAGCAGCAGGCCGGTACCGGCGGCGATGACCTTGCCGCGGGTGGGCTTCTCGGTGGCGCTGTCGGGGATGACGATGCCACCGGCCGAGACGCGCTCTTCTTCGAGACGCTTGACGATGACGCGATCGTGCAGCGGGCGCAGTTTGCTCATGACTTCTCCAAACATATGTTTGACGGGAAAGGATTTGTTACCACCCTGTTAGCACTTGGCCAGGGTGAGTGCCAGAATTTTAGCCAGAAGAATGCGTCAACCGGAAGTCTTTCTGGATGCTCGACAGATGGCGGCGCGGACGTCGGGTTCAAGGGCGCGGGCGGAAAATAGTTGCCCGGACAGCGCGTGCAAGCCAGACCGGGCTGGCCCGGTCATAATGTCCAACGCCTTCCCGGAGAGTCCCATGCCGTCGCTATCCCGCTTCACGCGGAACCTCGTCGCCCTCGTCCTGCTGCTCGCCACGCTGCCCGCGCTCGCCCAGGATGCCGAGGACGGCCTGCTGCCGGTCACCCAGGCGTTCCAGCTCACCTCCGATGCCAGCCAGCCGGGCACGGTGAAGCTGCACTGGCGCATCGCGCCGGACTATTACCTCTATCGCGGGCGGATCGTCATCAAGCCGACCGACCCGGCGACCCTGACGCTCGGTACCCCGGCGTTACCCGACGGACTGAAGAAGCACGACGAATACCTGGGCGACGTGGAGATCTACCACGGCGACATCCAGGCCACCGTGCCCTATACGCTGGCCGATGCCGCGACGAAGACGGTGGCGCTGGACGTCCAGTACCAGGGCTGCCACGAGGTGGAGCCGAAGATCTGCTACCCGCCGCATACCGAGCACCTCAAGCTCGTCGTCGGCGCCCCCTCGACGATCCCGGCGGCCCATACGGCGGCGCCGGCGACAACGACGGCAGCCACGGCACCCGGCGCCGGCGCCGCGCTGCTCGGCAAGCCCGCCACGCTGCCCGGGACGGATGCCCAGGCCCTCCCGGCCGACCAGGCGTTCCGCTTCGAGGCGCTGGTCAAGGGTGGCAACGCCCTGCTGCTGCGCTGGACGATGCCCAAGGACTATTACCTCTACCGCGACAAGACCCAGATCAAGGTCGTGTCGCCCGCCGGGGTGACCGCTGGCGAGCCCGACTGGCCCAGCGGCACGGCGCACCACGACGAGCATTTCGGCGACACCATCGTCTACTTCGACCAGGTGGAACTGCCGGTGCCGCTGGCAGGCGCCGCAAAGGACGGCAAGCTCCAGCTCGAGGTGGCCTACCAGGGCTGCCTGGAAAACGGCATCTGCTATCCGGTGATGACTCGCCGCCTCGATGTCGACCTGGCCACCGGCGCCGTCGTCGTCGCCGCACCGGCCAGTGCGACGACCGGCACGCCGGCGACGAAACCCGCCGACGTCGCTCCGACACCGCCGCCCAAGGACCTGGTCCCGGCCGGCACGGATGCACCGGTCGGCATACTCGCCGCGATCGGCCTGGCCCTGCTCGGCGGCCTGGTCCTGAACCTGATGCCCTGTGTCCTGCCGGTACTGTCACTGAAAGCCATCACCGTGCTGGAAAGCGGCGAAAGCCCGGCTGCGGCGCGCAAGCACGCCCTCTGGTACACCGCCGGCGTGCTGGTCGCCTTCGCCGCCCTGGGTGTCGTCATCGTCGGTATCCGCGCGGCCGGACACGGCATCCAGTGGGGTGCGCAGTTCCAGCAGCCGGTCGCCATCGGTCTGCTGGTCTACGTCATGCTCGCGGTCGGCCTGTCGATGTCGGGCGTGTTCGAGATCGGCGGGTCGCTGGGCAACCTGGGCAGCGGCCTGGCCTCGCGCTCGGGCCCCTCGGGCGACTTCTTCACCGGCGTGCTCGCTGTCGTGGTGGCCAGTCCGTGCACGGCGCCGTTCATGGGCTCGGCCATCGCGTTCGCGTTCGCCGCGTCCGTGCCCGTCGCTTTCCTGATCTTCCTCGCCCTGGGCCTGGGCCTCGCCCTGCCCTTCCTGCTGATCGGTTTCGTGCCAGCCATCGCCCGGCTGCTGCCGCGACCGGGTCGCTGGATGGAGACGCTGAAACAGGCGCTGGCCTTCCCGATGTACCTCACCGCCGTATGGCTGCTGTGGGTGCTGACCAAGCAGCGCGGGGCCGATGCGACGGCGCTGGTGCTCGCCGGTGCCGTGCTGCTGGCGATGGCCTTGTGGTGGTACGGCCGCAGTCGCCGCGCGGGGCTGTCGTGGGTATTCACGGCCTTGCTCACCGCCGGCGCGCTGGCCGCGCTGTGGATGGTGCACGGCTTGCCGGCCGCCACCGCGTCGGCGACGGCGACCGACGGCTCGGTGCCTTACTCGCCGGCCAGGCTGGCGGAACTGCGCGCGGCCGGCACGCCCGTGCTGGTCGACATGACCGCGGACTGGTGCATCACCTGCAAGGCGAACGAGAAAGCCGTGCTGGACACCGATGCGTTCAAGGACCTGCTCAAACGCACCGGCACCGTCTACATGAAGGGCGACTGGACCGACGTGAACCCGACCATCGCCGCTTTCCTCGAGCAATACCATTCCGTGGGCGTGCCGCTCTACGTCGTCTACCCCAAGGGCGGCGGCGACGGCAGGAAGCTGTCCACGGTGCTCACCTACGACACCGTGGCCGGGGCGCTCGATACCGCGTCGCACCCATGACCCGCGGGCCGACGTTCTGGATCGTGGTGCTGGCCATTGCCGGCGCGGCGCTGGGCGGGTATGTCGAGCACCGTCTCCAGGACCCGCCACCGCCCGAGGGCGTGACGGTGGCCGGGCCGGGGGACCTGCCGCCCGATGCCGTCTACGTCGGCCTGGACGGCACGGCGCATCGCCTGTCCGAATGGCGCGGCAAACGCATCCTGGTCAATTTCTGGGCGTCGTGGTGCGCGCCCTGCCGTCGCGAGATGCCCTTGCTGGACGCTGCCCACGACCGCACGGGCGCGCGCGCCTCGGGCGTCGTCATCCTTGGCGTGGCCGAGGACACCGCAACGGATGTACGCCGCTACCTTGCGCAGCAGCCCGTTGCCTATCCGATCCTGCTGATCGACGGCCAGGCACCCGGCGGGTCGCTGTCGCTGGGCAATACCCGCAGGGTGCTGCCTTACAGCGTGCTCATCGGCGAAGACGGCCGCATCCTGAAACGCCGGGTGGGCGCGCTCAGTCAAACCGATATCGACGCGTGGCTCGCACCCTGACCCCACGGAGACCCTTACCCATGGACCCCATGCCCACCACCGACGAGACGATCGAGGCCACCCGCCAGTGGCTCGAACGCGCCGTCATCGGCCTGAACCTGTGCCCCTTCGCCAAGGCAGTGCACAAGAAGAGCCAGGTCCGCTTCGTGGTCAGCGACGCCGAGCAACCGCTGCCATTGCACGACGAACTGGTCCGCGAACTGAAGTTCCTGCGCGACACCGATCCGGAAATGGTCGACACCACGCTGCTGATCCATCCCCGCGTGCTGGGCGACTTCATGGACTTCAACGATTTCCTGGAGATCGCCGACGACACCGTGGCGGAGTTGTCGCTGGACGGCCAGATCCAGGTCGCCAGCTTCCATCCGGACTTCCAGTTCGAAGGCACGGCCCCCGACGACATCACCAACTACACCAACCGCTCGCCGTTCCCGACCCTGCACCTGCTGCGCGAGGCCAGCATCGACCGCGCGGTGGCCGCGTTCCCGGACGCGGCAAGCATCTTCGAAGCCAACATGGCAACCCTGGACGCACTCGGCCACGACGGCTGGCGCGCACTCTTTCCCAAGCCCTGACCATACGGCGGCGTCTGGAAAGTCGCTATCTCCAGCGAACTGCGCCGATCTTCACCGAACTGGACAAGGCCGGACGACAGGCGCACACTGCGCGGCGTTCCGGAACTCCGGACCCAAGGCAGGTGAACAGTGGCCAGGATCCTCGTCCTTCACGGACCCAACCTCAACCTCCTCGGCGTACGCGAGCCCGCGGTGTACGGGCGCGAAACGCTTGCCGACATCAACAACTCGCTGCAGGCGCGCGTGCAGGGCACCGGCCACGACATCAGCTGGTTCCAGTCAAACGCCGAGCACGAGCTGATCGCTCGGGTCCACCAGGCCCGCGACGAAGGCATGGCCTGGATTCTGATCAATCCCGCCGCGTTCACCCATACGTCGGTGGCGCTGCGCGACGCCTTGTCCGGCGTGGCCATCCCGTTCATCGAGATCCACCTGTCCAATCCGCATGCGCGTGAGCCGTTCCGCCACCATTCCTACCTGTCCGACATCGCCGCCGGCGTGATCTGCGGCTTCGGCGGCGACAGCTACCGCCTGGCGCTGGAAGCGGCGTTGCTGCGCCTGGCCGTGCCCGCCGCCTGACACCCCCTTCGCGGCGCGCCTTCCGGCGCCCGCACCTCCACCACCGACTAAGGGTTGCCCCATGGACCTGCGTAAGATCAAGAAGCTCATCGACCTGCTCGAGGAATCGAACCTCGCCGAGCTGGAAATCAAGGAAGGCGAAGAAGTGGTTCGCCTGTCGCGCGTGCCCAAGGGCACCGCCGTCGCCCAGCCGATGTACGCGGCACCGCCCCCGCCGGCGCCTGTCGCCGCCGCACCGGTAGCCGCCGCTGCCGCGCCCGCTCCGGCCGCCGAACCCGGCCTGCCGGCCGGCCATGTCGTCAAGGCGCCGATGGTCGGCACGTTCTACGCGGCCTCCACCCCCGGCTCACCGGCGTTCGCCAGCGTGGGCCAGCAGGTCAAGGCCGGCGAGACGCTGGGCATCATCGAAGCCATGAAGATGTTCAACCAGATCGAAGCCGACGTGGCCGGTACGGTCGTCGCGGTCCTGGTCGAGAACGGCCAGCCGGTCGAATTCGACGAACCGATGTTCGTCATCGCCTGAGGCCACACCCATGCTCGAGAAGGTCGTCATCGCCAATCGCGGCGAAATCGCGCTGCGCGTGCTGCGCGCATGCCACGCACTGGGCATCAAGACGGTCGCGGTGCATTCCACCGTGGACCGCAACCTGAAACACGTCGGCTTGGCCGATGAATCGGTGTGCATCGGCCCAGGCCCCTCCGCCGAAAGCTACCTGAACATTCCGCGGATCATCGCCGCCGCCGAGATCACCGACGCCGCCGCGATCCACCCGGGCTACGGCTTCCTGTCCGAGAACGCGAACTTCGCCGAGCAGGTCGAGCAGTCGGGCTTCATCTTCATCGGCCCCACCGCCGACGTCATCCGCCTGATGGGCGACAAGGTCGAGGCGATCCGCGCCATGAAGGCCGCCGGCGTGCCGTGCGTGCCCGGCTCCGGTGGCCCGCTGGGCGATGACGTGGACGAGAACGCGCGTATCGCGCTGGAGATCGGCTACCCGGTCATCATCAAGGCGTCCGGCGGTGGCGGCGGTCGCGGCATGCGCGTCGTGCGCACCGAGGCCCACCTCGCCAACTCCATCGTCATGACCAAGCAGGAAGCCAAGGCGGCTTTCAGCAACGATCAGGTCTACATGGAGAAGTTCCTGGAAAATCCGCGCCACGTGGAGATCCAGGTGCTGGCCGACGGCCAGGGCAATGCCGTCCACCTTGGCGAACGCGACTGCTCGATGCAGCGCCGCCACCAGAAGGTGGTGGAAGAAGCCCCGGCACCGGGTATCACGCCGGAACTGCGCGCGGAAATCGGCAAGGTCTGCGTCGATGCCTGCCTGCGTATCGGCTATCGCGGCGCGGGCACGTTCGAGTTCCTGTTCGAAGGTGGCCGTTTCTACTTCATCGAGATGAACACCCGCATCCAGGTGGAGCATCCGGTGACGGAGCTGGTCACCGGCATCGACCTCGTGCGCGAGCAGCTGCTGATCGCCGGCGGTGAGAAGCTGTCCATCCGCCAGGAAGACATCGTGCTCACCGGCCATGCCATCGAGTGCCGCGTCAACGCCGAAGACCCCGACACCTTCATGCCCAGCCCCGGCACGGTGAAGCGTTTCGAGGCGCCGGGCGGCCCGGGCGTGCGCGTGGATACCCACCTGTACGATGGCTACCGCATCCCGCCCAACTACGACTCGATGATCGGCAAGATCATCGTGCACGGCCCCGACCGTGCCACCGCCATCGCGCGCATGCGCATGGCGCTGAACGAGACGGTGATCGAAGGCGTGAAGTGCAACATCCCGCTACAGCAGCGCATCATGGCCGACGTCGGCTTCCAGCTCGGTGGACAGAACATCCACTACCTGGAAAAACGCATGGCCGAACAGAAGGAAACGCCGCCCTCGGCGTGATACGAAAATCCCGCCAACCGGCGGGATTTTTTTGCATGCGCACCGGCAACCCTGCCACAACGGCAACGGCGACCGTCGTAGGAGCGCACGGATCCCCTGGGCGATCAACGCTTGCGGAGGCCGCTGATGCGAACCCAATCCTCCAGCTGGCGGATTTCCAGGTTGTCGAACCATTCGGCGTAGCGCGTGAGCAGTTCCTCGTGCTGGCCGAAGAGGATGCCCGAGAGAGCGAACGGCGCACCAGGCTTCACGGCCGCGGCGAAGGTCGGCGCGAGTTCGCCGAGGGGGCCGGCAAGGATGTTCGCCACCAGCACATCGGCAAGTTCGACCGGCGCCTCGCCTGGCAGGTAGACGGCCAGGTCGGCCTCCACGCCGTTGCGTTCCGCGTTGTCGCCCGACGAGACGATAGCCTGCGGGTCATTATCGATGCCCACCGCGCGCGCGGCACCCAGCTTCAGGGCCGCGATGGCGAGGATGCCCGAGCCGCAACCGAAGTCCAGCACCGACTTGCCGGCCAGCTGCTGGCCGTCCAGCCACTCCAGGCACATCGCCGTGGTCGGGTGCGTGCCCGTGCCGAAGGCGAGGCCGGGATCGAGACGGACGACTACGATGTCGCCATCGACCGGCGGTTCGATGTTCGACGGATACACCCAAAGGCGACGACCGAAAGGCATCGGCTTGTAGTCGTCCATCCAGACACGCGTCCAGTCCTGGTCGCCCACGTCGCGCCATGCGATCTGCGCGGGCTCGATGAAGGGCAGGTCGTCGGCGATCGCTGCCGTGAGGCCGCGACGATCGACGTCCGCCTCGAACAGCGCGTTCAGCACGATCTGGTTCCACAAGGGCAGTTCGCCCACGCCCGGCTCGAAGATGGCTTCCTCGTCGGGCGTTTCGGCATCCGCATCCTGCAAGGTGATGGACAGCGCGCCCAGGTCCTCCAGCGCGGCTTCGACGCGCGGCTGCTCGGCGGCGCGGATCGTCAGGGAAAGTTCGAGCCAGGGCATCGTGTGGCCAATCGGTGGATGGGGGAGACGATTCTAGCGGGCCCGCACGTTATGATCGAACGATGTACACCCAGTGTCCCGAGTGCCTCACCGTCTACAAGCTCGACGCCGCGGCGCTCGTGCCCGCCTGCGGCTGCGTGCGTTGCGAGCATTGCGACACGGTGTTCAACGCGCTCGGCACCCTGGCCGCGCAGCTGCCGCCCGAGCCGTTCACGCGACTTCAGGAACATGCGCTGGACCGCGAGCCGCCGACGGCCGGCGTGGCGGTGTTCCGCCCGCGCGCGCTGCCCGACGAGCCTTTGCCGGCCACTCCCGCGCCCACGGACGACGAGCCGGGCGAAGAGTCAGGTGACGACGCCACCGACTTCTCCGGCCTCACCTTCACGCCGCGGTTCGCGCGGCGGCCTCGGCGTTCCTGGCGCACCGCCATGTGGGTGGTCATCTGCGTGGCGCTGATGCTGGGCCTGGGCGCGCAGCTGGCCTGGGCCAAGCGCGACGTGCTCGTCGCCGATCCCACCATGGGCCCGCTGCTGGCGGCGGGTTGTGCCGTTGTCGGCTGCCACCTCCCGCTGGTCGCGGCGCCGTCCCAGCTCCGCCTGCTGGCGCGCGATGTCGAGCAGCATCCCTCCGTGCGCGACGGCCTGCTGATTACCGCCAGCGTACGTAACGACGCCTCGTTCGCGCAGCCCTACCCCGTCGTCACCATCGTGCTTGCCGACGCCAACGGACAACGCCTGGCCATGCGCCGATTCCAGCCGGCGGATTACGTCGGTGACACGGATGTCCGCGAGCGCGGGCTGCCGGGCGGCGCCACCACCGCGATGGTGTTCGAGGTGCAAGACCCGGGCCAGCGCGCGGTCGCCTTCGCGTTTTCGTTCGACTGAACCGGCAAATAAATTTTCTTTTTGCAAGCCTGCACTTCACCGCCCGGGACGAGTACACTCGGTTCCCTTCGCGACGTCAGACCCCCGTTCACGGCGTGTCCCAGTCGTAGCCCAAGCGACCATCATCATCAAGAACCGACCGAGGACCCGCGCCCCGGCCTGCGAGAGGGGAATGCCTTGAACGCTGTGAGACTGACTGCCGGCGAGGCCGCCAACGAGACCTCCATGCAGAGCGCCCTCAGCGAATGCGTCAGCCGCACCGTGCTTCGTTACCTCGCCGACATCGGCGACACCGAAGGCGGTGAAGGCCTGCATGCCCTGGTCATCCGCGAGGTCGAAGGCCCGCTGCTGCGCGAGGTGCTGGCCTTCCACGAAGGCAACCAGAGCCGCGCCGCCGTCGCCCTCGGCATCAATCGTGCCACCCTCCGCAAGAAGCTGGCGGCCCACGGCCTGTCCTGAGTGCCGCCACGGCCAAGCCGCACGGCCATCCGGGCGGCTATAATGGAGCGCTTTTAAGCCCCGGAAGTGCCCATGCCCACGCCCGATCTCGTTCCCGTACGCCGCGCGCTCGTCAGCGTTTCCGACAAGCAGGGCCTGACGGAACTCGGCCGCCGCCTCGCGGCCGCGAACATCGACATCCTCTCCACCGGCGGCTCCGCCAAGGCACTTCGCGACGCCGGCATCCCCGTGCGCGACGTGGGCGATCTCACCGGCTTCCCGGAAATCATGGCCGGTCGCGTGAAGACCCTGCACCCGCGCGTGCACGGCGGCCTGCTCGGCCGCCGCGGCACCGACGACGCTGTGATGGCCGAACACGGCATCCTGCCGATCGACCTGCTGGTGCTGAACCTGTATCCGTTCGAACGCACCGTGGCCGATCCCGCGTGCTCGCTGGACGACGCGATCGAGAACATCGACATCGGTGGTCCCGCCATGTTGCGTGCCGCCGCCAAGAACTGGAACGACGTCGGCGTGCTGACGGACCCCGCGCAATACGACGCCGTGCTCGCGGAGATCGAAGGCCAGGGCGGTTTGTCCCGCGCCACGCGTTTCGCGCTCTCGGTGGCTGCGTTCAACCGGGTGTCCAGCTACGACGCGGCCATCAGCGATTACCTGTCTGGCGTCACCCTCGACGACACGCACACCGCCGTCGCCTCGCGCGCCGAATTCCCGCAGCAGTCCAACGGACGCTTCGTCAAGGTCATGGACCTGCGCTACGGCGAAAACCCGCACCAGTCCGGCGCGTTCTATCGCGACCTGTACCCCGCGCCCGGCACGCTCGCCACGTTCCGCCAGCTGCAGGGCAAGGAACTGTCGTTCAACAACATCGCCGATGCGGATGCCGCGTGGGAATGCGTGCGCCAGTTCGATGCGCCGGCCTGCGTCATCGTCAAGCATGCCAACCCCTGTGGTGTCGCCGTTGCCGCCGATCCGCTCGCCGCGTACGAACTCGCCTATGCCACCGATCCCACCTCGGCCTTCGGCGGCATCATCGCGTTCAACCGTCCGCTGGACGCGGCCACGGCGAAGGTGATCCTTAAACGCCAGTTCGTCGAAGTGCTGATCGCCCCGGCGGTGGATGCGGGCGCGGTGGAGGAAGCGACGAAGAAGGCGAATGTGCGCGTGCTCGAGATCCCCCCCGGTGATGGCCGCAATACGCACGACGTGAAACGCGTCGGCTCCGGCCTGCTGGTGCAGACCGCCGATCATCGCCAAGTGGGCCGCAACGAGCTGACCGTGGTCAGCAAGCGTCAGCCCAGCGCACAGGAAATCGACGACCTGCTGTTCGCCTGGCGCGTGGCCAAGATGGTCAAGTCCAACGCGATCGTCTACGCGAAGGACAACCGCACGGTGGGCATCGGCGCCGGGCAGATGAGCCGCGTGGTCAGCGCGAAGATCGCCGGCATCAAGGCCGAGGAAGCCGGCCTTACGGTGCCCGGCAGCGCCATGGCCTCGGATGCGTTCTTCCCCTTCCGCGACGGCATCGACGCCGCCGCCGCCGCGGGCATCCGTGCGGTCATCCAGCCCGGTGGTTCCATGCGCGACAGCGAAGTGATCGCCGCCGCGGACGAGAACGACATGGCGATGGTGTTCACGGGCGTGCGTCACTTCCGGCATTGAGGTCCTGCACCGGGTCGCGTCTCAGCGCATAGCGCCGCGCCAGCACCGCGCAGGTCATCAGCTGGATCTGGTGGAACAGCATGATCGGCAACACGATCAGCCCCAGCGGGTGGCCGGCGAACAGCACCTTCGCCATCGGCACGCCCGACGCCAGGCTTTTCTTCGAGCCGCAGAAGACGATGGTGATCTCGTCTTCCGCGGCGAAGCCGAGTGCCCGCGCCCCGTAGCGCGTGACCAACAGCGCACAGGCCAGCAGCACGATGTTCACCACCACCAGCCCGCCCAGCACCGGCGGCGGCAACTGGTGCCACAGACCTTGCAGCACCGCCGCGCTGAACGCGGTGTAGACCACCAGCAGGATCGAACCGCGATCGACATAGGTCAGCAGCGTGGCGTGCCGACGCACCCAGCCACCGATCCAGCGCTGCGCCACCTGCCCGGCCACGAACGGCACGAACAGCTGCAGCACGATGGCCCCGACCGAGTGCCACGACAGACCGCCCTGCCCGGTGCCGGCGATCATCGCGCCGACCAGCAGCGGCGTGATGAAGATACCGAGCAGGCTCGACGCGGACGCCGAGACGATCGCCGCGGGCACGTTGCCCCGCGCGATCGAGGTGAACGCGATGGACGACTGCACGGTGGAGGGCAGCGTGCACAGGAACAGGATGCCCAGGTAAAGGTCCGGCGTCACCAGTGGCGACAGGATCGGCTTCAGCAGCAGGCCCAGCAGCGGAAACAGGATGAACGTGCTGGCCAGCACGGTCAGGTGCAGGCGCCAGTTCGTCATGCCCGCCACCACGGCCTCGCGGGACAGCTTGGCGCCATGCAGGAAGAACAGCAAGGCAATGGCAATGTCGGTAACCACCTCGAACACACCGGCTGCAGCGCCGCGGCAGGGCAGCAGGCTGGCCAGGATCACGGTGGCGATCAGGGACAGGGTGAATCCGTCGGGAAGGAAACGGCGCATGGCGATGGGCCTGGGGGTATCGAGAGACACCCATTTCAGCGCTGACCGCTTGATAAGGCAAATCGTTTTATCTGATCCGGTGATACATTAATCGCATGAATGTCTCCCTGCGCCAGTTGCGTGCGTTTCTCGCCGTCGCGGACCAGCGGCATTTCCGGCGTGCGGCCGAGTCACTGCACCTCACCCAGCCGGCCGTCAGCCGCCTGGTGGCCGACCTGGAAAGCGAACTGGATGTTCGCCTGTTCGACCGCAGCACCCGCGAGGTCGTGCCCACCGAGGCCGGCCGATACCTGGAACAGGCACTGGCACGCGTGCTCGACGAACTGGACGGCGTGCTGGCGCATGCGCGCACCCAGGCCGATCCGTTACGCGGCCGTGTCCGCCTCGCCGCGGTACCCACGCTGGCGGCTGGGCTGGTGCCACCCTGCATCGCCTGGTGCGCGCGGCACCACCCGGCGCTGGATATCATCCTGCGCGACCAGAACCAGGCCCAGGTGCTGGATGCCGTACGGGGTGGCGAGGTGGACTTCGGCCTTACGGTGGAACCGGCCACGGTGGAGGAATTCGACACCGAGACCCTCATGCAGGACCCGTTCGTCGTGGTCTCGCCACCGGATCATGCCTTCGCCACGCGTCGCACCGTGCCGTGGGCGGCCTTGGCCGATCAGCCGCTGGTGCTGCTGGATCATGCGTCGGGCAGCCGCCGCCTCATCGATGCCGCGTTCGCGAAGGCGAACATCCCCATGCGGGTGGTACTCGAGGTCGGTCATCCCCATACCGCCTTCCGCATGGTGGAAGCGGGGCTCGGCATCACCGTCACGCCCCGGCTTTCGCTGGACGCCCTGCGTTCCGGACTGGTCACCGCGCCGCTCACGCCACGCCGCGGCCGCGCGGTGACACTGGTGCGGCGTCGGGCACGCTCGCTGTCGCCCCCGGCGCAGACGGTATGGGAAGCCTTTCGCGACATCGCGCTCACGCGGACTTAAACGGGCGTTGCGCATGCTCCGCGCTTTACCGCAGGAGCCCGCCGATGAGCTACGCGCTTTATTACTGGACCGGACTGCAGGGCCGTGGCGAATTCGTCCGCCTGTGCCTGGAGGATGCCGGCGCCACGTATACCGATGTGTCACGCATCGAGGGGGACGACGCGATGACGCCCTTCCTCGAAGGCCAGCACGAGGGGGCGCTGCCGTTCGCGCCGCCGTTCCTCAAGTCGGGCCACCTGGTGATCGCACAGGTCGCCAATATCCTGCAGTACCTCGGCCCGCGGCACGACCTGGTGCCGGACAGCGAGTCCAGGCGCCTGTACGCCCATCAACTCCAGCTGACCGTGAGCGATATCGTGGCCGAGGCGCACGATACGCATCACCCCGTATCCACGGCACAGTATTACGAGGACCAGCGCGACGAGGCGAAGAAGCGCGCGAGGGATTTTCGCGAGCTGCGTATTCCCAAATACCTGGGCTATTTCGAGAAGGCACTGGAGCGTGGCGGCGGCCGGTTCGTGCTGCACCAGCATTCCTACGTCGACCTGTCGTTGTTCCAACTGATGGCGGGCCTGGAATACGCGTTCCCTAAAGCCATGGCGAAGCAGGAGCTGCCGTTGCTGCGCGACCTGGCCCGGCGTGTGGCGGACCGCCCGAACATAGCCGCCTACCTGGCCTCCGATCGCCGCGTGCCATTCAACACCACGGGTATTTTCCGCCACTACCCCGAACTGGACGGCTGAGCGGCCTACCAGGCATCGCCAGCGTCACGCCCCCCGATCCAGAGAGCATGACGCTGGGGCCCATCGGTCAATTCCTGTCGACGGGCTTGGGCGCCGCGCCCCATTCGTACACCTTGTAATAAACCGGATTGACCGGACCGTTCTTCGGGTCGTTGTGCAACTTGCCATCCGGGTCGGCCATGTACGTCTGTGGCACGCCGTTCTTGGGCGTCACCACGACCATGAACAGCCGGCCACCGGTACGGTATTCCTCAACACGGTCGTCGCCCTGCTGGCGCACGGTCACCTGCGGCGCCTGCTGGCCGCGCGCGTCCACCGCGCCGTGGTCCTGCATGGCCGGCAGGTCCACCGGAGAGCGAACGCCCTGGGCATCGGAGGTCGCCGGGGTCGACTTGCCCTCCTGCGCCTCGTCGTAGGTGACCGGGCGGTCCACGGGCTTCTGGCCCGAGCGGTCCGGCTCACCGGGTTTGACGCCCGGATCGTTCAGGCCCGGCGGCGGCGGCAGCGGTGCGAATTTCGTGGCGGTCTGGGCGAAGGCGGGCAGCGCCAGGGCGAGGGCAAGCGCAGCGACGAGGATGGGCGAGCGGTTCATGGGAAGTCTCTCCTGGCGGGGTGCCGAGAATAGCAAGGCGACAGCGGCTTTCCACGTGAACAAACCCTGCGCGACCGGCCATGAGAGAATCCAGGGATGCCTACACTCACGCTCATCGACGGGTCCTCGTACCTGTACCGCGCCTTCCACGCGCTGCCGCCCCTGACCAACGCCTTCGGCGAGCCCACGGGCGCACTGTTCGGCATCGTCAATATGTTGCGCACGACGATGAAATCCGGCCCCGACTACGTGGCGTTCGTCTGCGACGCGCCCGGGCGCACGTTCCGCGACGATCTCTACCCCGAATACAAGGCCAACCGCCCCTCGATGCCGGACGACCTGCGCGCCCAGGTCGAGCCCATGATGAAGATCGTGGGGGCGCTCGGCTTTCCCATCCTGTGCGTGCCCGGCGTGGAAGCGGACGATGTCATCGGTACGCTGGCCCGCCAGGCCGCCGAGCAGGGCATCGACACGATCATTTCCACGGGCGACAAGGATTTCGCGCAGATGGTCGGCAAGCACACGCTGCTGATCAACACCATGACCAACACCACGCTGGATACCGACGGCGTGATCGCAAAATTCGGCGTGCGCCCTGAACAGATCGTCGATTACCTCTCGCTCATGGGCGACAGCATCGACAACGTGCCGGGCGTGGAAAAATGCGGCCCGAAAACCGCCGCCAAATGGCTGGCCGAGTACGGCAACCTCGACGCCCTGCTCGCCAATGCCGACAAGATCGGCGGCAAGATCGGCGAGAACCTGCGCGCGGCCATCCCGCGACTGCCGCTATCGCGAGAACTGGTCACGATCCGCACCGACGTGCCGCTGGAATTCGCCCCTGTGGACCTCGCGCTGCGCGATCGCGACGTGGACGCACTGCGCGAGCTGTATGCGCGCTACGACTTCAAGGCGGCACTGAAGGATCTCGACGCCGGTGTCGATGCGCCGGTGCGCGGTGCCGGGGCCACCGCCGCTTCGCCGGCCGGCGCTCCCGTCGCCGCCCCGACGCGTCGCTGTCGCGCGCGGGCGAGTACGAACTGGTGCTCACCGAGGCCCGTTTCGCTGCGTGGCTGGAGAAGCTCGAGACCGCCACGCTGATTGCCTTCGACACGGAAACCACCAGCATCGATGCGATGCAGGCGGAGATCGTCGGCGTCTCGCTCGCGGTCGAGCCGGGCAAGGCGGCGTACATCCCGCTCACCCACGATTATCCCGGTGCGCCGACGCAGTTGCCGAGGGAGCACGTGCTGGGCGCGCTCAAGCCGATCTTCGAAGACCCGCGCCGTCGCAAGGTGGGCCAGCACGGCAAGTACGATATCAACGTGCTGTCGCACTATGGGATCGAACTGCGCGGGCTGGCACACGACACCATGCTGGAGTCGTACATCTTCAACGCCACTGCCACGCGCCACGACATGGATTCCCTGGCGCAGCGTTACCTGGGCTACACCACGATCAAGTACGAACAGGTGGCCGGCAAGGGCGCCAAGCAGATTCCGTTCTCGCAGGTGGACTGCGACACAGCCTGCCGCTACGCCGCGGAGGATGCCGACATCACCCTGCGCCTGCACCACGCACTGTGGCCGAAGCTGGAAGCCGAGCCGTCGCTGCGTGATGTCTACCAGGACATCGAGATCCCGCTGGTGCCCGTGCTGGCGAAGATGGAACGCACCGGCGTCTTGATCGATGCGCACGTGCTGCGCCTGCAGAGCCAGCAGCTGGGCAAGCGCATGCTCGAGCTGCAGACGCTGGCCCATGCCTCGGCGGGTCACGAGTTCAACCTGGATTCGCCCAAGCAACTGCAGGCCGTACTGTTCGACGAACTGGGCCTGGCCGCGAAGGTCAAGACACCCACGGGCCAGCCGTCCACGAACGAGGAAGCGCTGGAGGCGATCGCCGAGACCCACGAGCTGCCGCGCCTGATCCTGGAGTACCGCGGCCTCGCCAAGCTGCGCTCCACGTACACCGACAAGCTGGCCGGCATCGTCAATCCGCGCACGGGCCGCGTGCACACCAGCTATCACCAGGGCGCCGTGGCCACCGGCCGGCTGAGTTCGTCCGACCCCAACCTGCAGAACATCCCCGTGCGCACCGAGGAAGGCAGGCGCATCCGCCAGGCCTTCGTCGCCCCGCCCGGCTGGCGCATCGTCGCGGCCGATTACTCGCAGATCGAACTGCGCATCATGGCCCACCTGTCGGGTGACGAAGGCCTGGTGCGCGCCTTCCGCGACGGCGGCGACGTGCACCGCGCCACGGCGGCCGAGGTGTTTGCCGTGCCCGCGGCGGAGGTGACCACCAACCAGCGTCGCGCCGCCAAGGCGATCAACTTCGGCCTGATGTACGGCATGAGCGCCTTCGGACTGGCCAAGCAGCTCGGCGTGGACCGTGGCGAAGCGTCCGATTACATGGCCCTGTATTTCGCCCGCTACCCGGGCGTGCGTGCCTTCATGGACGCCACGCGCGAGCAGGCGCACCGCGACGGCTTCGTCCAGACCCTGTTCGGCCGCCGCCTGTACCTGGACAACCTCACCTCCCGTAACCAGGCCTTCCGTGCTGGCGCCGAACGCGCGGCCATCAACGCGCCCATGCAGGGCACCGCCGCGGACATCATCAAGCGCGCCATGATCGTCGTGGCCGCGTGGATCGCCCCGCGCGACGACGTCCGCCTGCTCATGCAGGTGCACGATGAACTGGTCTTCGAAGTACGCGAGGACGCGGTTGACGAGATCCAGGCCGGCATCGAAACGCACATGACGGCGGCCGCCACGCTCAGCGTGCCCTTGCAGGTAGACATCGGCGTGGGCGCGAACTGGGACGAGGCGCACTGAGCCTACCGACAACCGGTTGATTGGGAAGGGAAAATAATTATTCCCCAACTTTCTTTCGGTCAGACTGAAACTTTGTCCGTATTCGGGCGTCTATATATTCGGGCGCACGCAACGGCGTCCCATCGGTGGGTTCCACCTCCCTGGGACCACCCTCAGGACGACCCGATCATCCCCTGGATCGGGTTATCCACCCCACCCCGGCGGCTCCCCTGGCCTCCGGGGTTTTTTTTGTTCAGAACGCGTGAAAGGGGCATGTCCCGAGGCCGATACCCGAGCCGCCACTCACGGATTGAGCGGGACCCAGCGTTTGTCGACCTTCGCGCACACATGATCGCCACCGCTCGGGCAGAGACCGAGCCGGCCCGCCGTCTGGGCGGCGTTAATCTGCTTCACCCAGCGCGTGGCACGCGATGCCTCGTGTGCTTCCCATAGCGCATAGCCCGCGACGCCGATCAACGCGACCGACCCCAGCGCCGACACAGCGAACGCCTTCCACGCAAAAGCCGCCTGCAGCTTGCCCACCGAAAGCATGCGCGCCTCAAGCCGCTGGGCCGCACCCTCCAGCCGACGTTCCGATGCGCGCACCACCTCGCTAAATCGCTCGATCGCCTTACGGGTGCCGCCGTCCAACGCGTCGCTGGCCGCGCGATGCACGCCCGCCGATACCTGCTCCGAGGCCGCCAGCGATTGTTGTGCCTGCAGGCCCATGGCCTGGCTCGCGCGCATCGTCTCGCGTGCCACCCCGTCCATGCGCTTCTCAATCCGGTCCGTCACCGCCGCCAGTTTCACCGTCAGCGACCTCACATCCTTTTCGTCCATGTATCGCTCCTTACATCGTCATACTCATTACCGGACCCTGCTGAGCCTGTGCTTGTGCCTGTGCCTGCTGCAGGGCCAGATCCTGCTGGCGATTCGCTTCCTGGCCGGCTTGCAGGAACGCCTGGCCCTCCGGGGATTGCAGGTATTCCTGGCCAATCGTTTCGAACGCCTTGTCGTCGTTGGCAACCGTTGCCGCGTAGAGACGTTCAAAGGGATCGTCGCTCACGGCGGTGAGTGGACGATCGAACGTTCCGAAAGGCGCCTGCGTCCAATCACGTTTTGGAAGCTCCCGTGAGATCTCTTTGTTCAGATCACTCCCGGGCACGGGATCATGGATGGTACGAAAGTCGTTCGGCGTGAGGATCGGTAGGTAACTGTGCTTCCCATCCACCCCATGTGGCTCGAGGTGACCGATGTGCCCGTGCGTGCGCTGGATGCCAGCATGATTCAACGCGGCCCACGTGTAGTCCACGCAATTGTTTCGAATGTCTTTGTAGGTCAGGTCGAAGCCGAAGCGGTCGGGGTTCTCGCCAAACTCATGCAGCTTTTCGTACTGGTCTTTTGATATCTCCATTGTTCGCTCAAAGAACGGATCGACATACCGCTTTTCGTCGTCGTCAAACGGCTTTCCAGGTCCATTGATGTCGCCGTGTTCTACAGGGGCAAATCCCCAGCTTTCTCTTTGAATTCCGTCACTTATGGCGTAGAAAACATGGCCCGGCACTGATTTATCCATAGCCGAGACATCCACTGCAGCAGGTCCATAATCTGCGCGAACCGGTGTTCCGGGCGCGGCAGCGTAGATAGTCACCGTGTATCGTCGTGCATCCATAATCGCTCTACTTTCCATGAGGGAATTCGCGCTCGACTGTCAGCCATGTCGGGATTGCTTCCAAAATAGGCATGTCTGCGACTGTCGATACCTCGACTCGATAGCGCCCGTAATCAGGAAACCGGAAAGACACGACCTCCCGGTGCGCAACGCCTTTGAGGTACCCACTTGAAGATACGTAAGCGATGTCGGTCCCTCGCTCATGCATCGTCGGTGGAAACGAAAACGTCCTAGTGCCAACGTCATAAGTGAAGTCGCCATCGTTGACGACGATTGGAATTTCACCTCCCTCCGTCTCATGAAAGACATGGACTCGAAGATAGAGCTTGACCTTGGGCGGGTATCCACGCATTTGTTCAGCAGGACCACCCTCGCTTTCGTCACGGAAGTAAAATCCCACCATGTAAACATTGTCGATGTTCGCGCTGGCTCGTGTAACGGTTATGGGAATGGTCACCGACCGCCCTACCTTGCTTGCATCAAACGGCACACATGCAAGGGGAGGAAACGACTCGTTGTGACAACCCCCGACACACCACGCAAGACCAAGGACCATCACCAGTCGTATCAAGCCGCGCATCAGCACCTCATTCCTTGGGCCAGAGCCCGCCGCTCGGCCAGGTCGTCTTGATCGACCCGATGCGTCAAAGCCCGCGGCGCTGCTGCGGACACTGTGACGATGTACTTCCTTGCATCCATCTAGTCTCCTTACTTGCGCAACCTGTATTCGCGTTCGACCGTCGGCCACGATGCGATCGGCTCAATATCGCCAGTTCGGCTACCGCTTCGACATTGACGTCCTCATACTGCCCTCCGTTGCCGAGTCGAGAAGCATGCCGATAAGCCGGCACCCTGTAAACACCTAACATATTGAGAAATATGGACATTGAGAGTGTTCTCACGAAGACTCGCGGCTTCAATCAGCGCGCGACGTGCTGATTGCGCCGAACGATCACGAACATCCCCACGCCGCCCTCACATTCGTCAACGCATGCTCCCGCCACCGATCAAAACAGGGAAAAACCACATGCGCGCAGGTCTTATCGTCGTCGGCATCATTCTTGTCGCGGCAGGTATCTGGGTCACCATCGGCAACGGCAGCTACCAGAAGACCGACACTGTCGCGTCGATCGGCTCGGCCAAGATCGAGGCCACCCATGACAAGTCCATCCCGCAGTGGGTGGGTATCGCGGGTATCGTGATCGGTGGCATCGTCGCCGTCGCGGGCATCGCCCAGAAGCGTTAAGCGGCCGGGCCAAGGTGGGAGCCCATTCGCTACACTAGGCGGATGGATGTTTCCCACCTTCTCGACGACCTCAACGACGCCCAGCGGGAGGCCGTCAGCGCCCCTCCCGGGCATTACCTGATCCTCGCGGGCGCCGGCTCCGGCAAGACCCGCGTGCTGATCAACCGGATCGGCTGGCTGACCCAGGTCGAGCGTGTGCCGTCCTGGGCCATCCTGGCGGTCACCTTCACCAACAAGGCCGCGGGCGAGATGCGCTCGCGCCTGGATGGCATCATCCCGGGTGGCACGCAGGGGCTCACGGTCGGCACCTTCCACGGCATCGCGCATCGCCTGCTGCGGCGCCACTGGCGTGAAGCCGGGTTGGTGGAAGGCTTCCAGATCCTCGATTCCGACGACCAGCAGCGCCTGATCAAACGGGTGATCGCCGGCATGGGGCTGGACGAAGCGCGCTTCCCGCCGCGCCAGGCTGCCTGGCAGATCAACAACTGGAAGGACGAAGGCAAGCGCCCCGACGGCATCGAGCACCGCGACCATCCGGTGACGCGCACCTTCGTCGAGGTGTACAAGGCCTACGAGCAGCAGTGCCAGCGCGCCGGTCTGGTGGATTTCGCCGAGTTGCTGCTGCGCGCGCACGAGTTATGGCTGAAGGATCCCCAGGTTCTCAAGCACTACCAGGACCGCTGGCGCTACCTGCTGATCGACGAGTTCCAGGACACCAATACGCTGCAGTACGCCTGGATCCGCGTGCTGGCGGGCAGCACCGGGCAGGTGTTCGTC
The DNA here is from genome assembly GCF_000745005.1 of Luteibacter sp. 9135. Taxonomy (NCBI): domain Bacteria; kingdom Pseudomonadati; phylum Pseudomonadota; class Gammaproteobacteria; order Lysobacterales; family Rhodanobacteraceae; genus Luteibacter; species Luteibacter sp. 9135. The sequence continues at coordinate 598,991 of NZ_JQNB01000001.1, forward strand.
GTGGGTGACGACGACCAGGCCATCTACGGCTGGCGCGGCGCCAAGGTGGAGAACGTGCAGCAGTTCCTGCGCGATTTCCAGGGCGCGAAGACGATCCGCCTCGAGCAGAACTACCGCTCCACGTCCACCATCCTCAACGCCGCCAACGCGGTCATCGCGCGCAACGGCGGGCGCCTGGGCAAGCAGCTGTGGACCGACGGCGGCGCGGGCGAGCGCATCGCGCTGTACGCGGCCTACAACGAGCAGGACGAAGCGCGCTTCGTCATCGAGCGCATCCGCGAGCACGTGGCCGAACACGGCAACGCGCGCGATTGCGCCATCCTCTATCGCTCCAACGCGCAGTCGCGCAACTTCGAGGAACAGCTGATCCAGCGCGACCTGCCCTACCGTGTCTACGGGGGCCTGCGCTTCTTCGAGCGTGCCGAGATCAAGGACGCCCTGGCCTACCTGCGCCTCGCCTCCAACCGCCACGACGACGCCGCGTTCGAGCGCGCCGTGAACACGCCTCCGCGCGGCATCGGCGACCGCACGCTCGACGAACTGCGTCGCCGTGCGCGCAGCGACGGCAGCTCGATGTGGGAAGCCACGCTGACCGAGGCCTCCATCGGCGGCCTGGCCGGGCGGGCCAAGAACGCCCTGAAGGCGTTCATCGGCCTGATCGACAACCTGGCGCGCACGTTCGGCGGCCACGACAACGTCAGCGGCGACGAATCCCCCACCGCGCTCAACCTGGCCGAGCAGATCGAGCACGCGATCCTGCACACCACGCTGCGCGATTTCTACGAGAACGACAAGCGCGGCAACGGCGAGGCGCGCGTCGAGAACCTCGACGAGCTGGTCAACGTGGCCAGCCGCTTCGAGATGACGCCGGAGGACATCGACGCCGGCCTCAACGAACTCTCCGCCTTCCTCTCGCATGCCACGCTGGAAGCCGGCGAAGGCCAGGGCGAGGCCTGGGACGATTGCGTGCAGCTGATGACGCTGCACTCGGCCAAGGGCCTGGAGTTTCCTGTGGTGTTCCTGGTCGGCATGGAGGAAGGCCTGTTCCCGAGCCAGCGCTCAACCGAGGAAGAAAACCGCCTCGAGGAGGAACGCCGCCTGGCCTATGTCGGCATCACACGCGCGCGTGAACGGCTGTTCCTCTCCCATGCGGAGTCCCGGCGCATGCACGGTACCGAGATGCTGGCGCGGCCCTCGCGCTTCCTCGGCGAGATCCCGCCCGAGCTGATCGACGAACTGCGCCCCCGCGTGCAGGTGTCGCGTCCTGCCTACGCCGACCGCTTCTCGGGTGGTTCGTCACTGGAGGAGGCCTCGCCCATCCGCCTCGGCCAGCGCGTCAGCCATCCGAAGTTCGGCGAAGGCACCCTCGTCAGCGCCGAAGGTGCGGGTTCGCACATGCGCGTGCAGGTGAACTTCGAGGATGCCGGCAGCAAGTGGTTGGTTTACGCTTACGCCAATCTGACCGTGTTGTAAGGGGCGCCAGGGCCATCGATCGGCCGGGGCCGCAACGCGGCCCATGGACGCCGGGGGAAAGCGATACATGATCGTCGGGATCGATCTGGGCACCACCAACAGCCTCGTGGCCGCATGGGTCGACGGCGTGCCTCGGCTCATACCGAATGCGCTCGGTCGCACGATCACACCGTCCTGCGTGGGCATCGACGACGATGGCCGTGTCCTGGTCGGCGAAGCCGCCCGCGAGCGCCTGCAGACCCATCCCCAGCTCACCACCTCGCTGTTCAAGCGTTACATGGGCAGTACGCGCAGCGTACGACTGGGCGACCGCGACTACCGCCCGGAAGAACTGTCCGCCCTCGTGCTGCGCTCGTTGAAGGCGGACGCGGAGGCTCACCTCGGCCAGCCCGTTACCGAGGCGGTTGTCACGGTGCCGGCGTATTTCTCCGATGCCCAACGCAAGGCGACGCGTCTTGCCGGCGAACTGGCCGGCCTGAAGGTGGAGCGACTGCTCAACGAACCCACCGCGGCCGCGCTCGCCTATGGCCTGCACGACGACGGCGGCGAAACCCAGTTCCTCGTGTTCGATCTGGGCGGCGGCACCTTCGACGTATCGGTGCTGGAGATGTTCGATGGCGTGATGGAAGTGCGGGCAAGCGCCGGCGACAACATGCTCGGCGGTGAGGACGTCACCACGCTGATCGTGGATCTCGCCTTTACCCAGGGCCTGCCCGAAGCGGCGCGCAACGATGCCGTATTCATGCAGCGTCTGTCGGCCCGCGCCGAGGCTGCCAAACATGCGCTGACGACCCGCGGAAGCGTTGCCTTCGAGATGGCCTGGCAGGACACCGCGGTGCTGGTCGCCGTCGACACCGGCATGCTGGAGACGGCGGCGCAGCCGCTGCTCAACCGGCTCTGGCGCCCGATCGAGCGGGCCCTGCGCGATGCGCGCATTCGCGCGGCCGACCTGGACAACATCGTGCTGGCCGGCGGCGCCACGCGCATGCCGATGATCCGCGCGCTGGTCACGCGGATGTTCGGTCGTTTTCCCGCGGTGGGTCACAACCCCGATGAAGTGGTCGCCCTCGGCGCCGCCGTGCAGGCCGGGCTGAAGATGAAGGACAAGGCGCTCGACGAGCGGGTGATGACGGATGTCTGCCCCTACACGCTCGGCACCGAGGTGGCCCGCTTCCTCGACGACGGCTCGCAGACGCCCGGGTTCTACGCGCCGGTGATCGAACGCAACGCCGTGGTGCCCGTGAGCCGCGTGCAGCGATTCGTTCCGGTATCGCCGCAGCAGAAGCAAATCCGCATCGGCATCTATCAGGGCGAGTCGCGCATGGTCCGCGACAATATCGCCCTGGGCGAGGTTACCGTGCCGCTATCGCCCGGCCCCGGTCATGCCGAGGGCGTGGATGTGAGGTTCACCTACGACGTCAACGGCCTGCTCGAGGTGGAAGTGACCGTGGTGGCCACGGGTGAGATGGCGCGCGCGGTGATCGAGAGCGGCGATGCGCACATGCCCCCCGATGAAGTGGCCCGGCGTCTGGCGGCGCTGGCCGAACTCAAGATCCATCCACGCGACACGCTGGAGAACCGCACGTTGCTGGCGCGGGCGGACCGGCTCTACGAACAGCTGCTGGGTGAGGTGCGCGAGCGTCTGGGCGAGCGCATCCTGCGCTTCGAGCAGGTGCTGGCCACGCAGGACCCTCGGCTGATTTCCCGGGACAGTACCGCGTTCCGCGAAGCCGTCGACGCCATCGAACACGACCACCGTTTCGCGGTGCCACCCTCGGAATGAGCACGCCCACCTCGACACCGTGGCACCTGGAGGCGCTGGGTCTGCCCGCGCACGCCGATCGCGTGGCGGTCCGCCGCGCCTATGCGGCCGCGCTGCGCCGTGTCGACCCGGCGGTAGACCCACGGGGGTTCGCGCACCTGCGCGAGGCCTACGAGGCGGCTCGCGCGTGGTGCGAGGCCATGGCCGCCGACGCCGCGGCAAGTGAGCCCCCCGTGGAAGTAAGCGCGGAGGCGCCACACGAAACCGCCCAGGATGTCGCGGAACCACCGTCCGGCAACGCGTCGGCCGATGCCGCCATCCCGCCGGGTGACGAGGTCGAGCACAACGAGGCTGTCGGAACCGCGACCGATCCCACGATCGTCCTGGCCTGGCGATTTGCCGCCGACGTGGCGGCGCAGACCCCCGATGAGGTGGCGACCTCGCTCACGCAGGCCCTGGCCGAAGTACGCACGCAGTACATCGACGCGCCGGGACGCTTCGAGGAACACCTGATCGACCTGATCGGCCTGCAGCGCATCGGCCATCGCGCGGCGGTGTTCGCGGCGATGGAGGACCAGTGCCACTGGCGCGAGGTGGGCCACCTGGCGTCCCTGGGCGAACGTGGCCGCTGGATCGAAGCCGTGATGGTGCAGCGCGATGCCTGGGCCCAGCTCGACAGCGGCTGGCGCGAGGCATGGCTGGCGCGCTTCGTCCGCGCGGAGGCGGGGCTGGACCGCTCGCTGTTGCGCGACTGGCCCGACGTGGCTCGTCTCTACCAGCGCTATCCGGCGTGGATCGGCCTGCACCTCTCGGCGGCCACACTGAGCACATGGCAGGCCCTGTTCGATGCACAGTCGCCCTCGACGCGCGACGAACTGACACGCATGGCCGCACCGGATTCGGCCTACCTGCCCGCCCACGTGGCGCGGGCACGACAGCGGTCCGGGCAACGGTCCACCCGACTGACGGTTAGCGGATTCGTGTTGGCCGCGCTGGTGGGCATCGCCAACCTCGTCTCCACCGGCTTGCGCCAGGGCGGTACCGCAGCGAACGGCTACTCGACGGTGCCTGCGGATACACCGCGTCAGTGCGTCGAACTCTACGTCGAGCTCGACAAGCCCGATGCGCTGAAAGGCCGATTATCCGAGGACGTAAAACGCCTGAAGACACGAGCCGATCGCTGCGCTGGCGCGGGGCACTGGCATCCGCCGGTGCCCCCTCGCTGACTCAGGGCGACAGGCGCGGTACGCCGTGCTGGTCGCGCTCTTCCACAGCCGTTACGCGGGTATCGATGCGACGCGAGCGAACCTCGGGCAAGGCTTCGGTGGCCTCGCCACGTGCCAGCGCCAGGGCATTGCGATAGCAACGCTGGGCGATGTCGGCATGATCCTCGCCCACATACACGTCGCCCAGGGCCTCCCAGGCATCGGCACTGGGCGCGATGGCAAGCGCCCGCTCGAGGTACGGCCTGGCCTTGCCCCACAAGCGCACCCGCACGCACATGCGACCCACGGCCGTCAGCAACGCGGCATCGTTGGGATGGGTGTCGATCCAGGCTTCCGCCTTGCGCAGGCGCTGGTCGATGTCTTCGGCGCCCATGCCGCCGTACGTCGCCACGAGGGTCGGCGACCATTCGCGACGCAGCGCGGTTTCGATCTCGTCCATCGCGGCCATGGTCTGGCCATGCCGTGCGGCGTGCCGCGCATACGCGTCGACCACCGCGGGAAGGCGGCGCTGGCCCTTCGGCAGTTGCGACCACGCCGCGGACAACGAGGCGCCGTCGGGCGTGCCGGCGATGTACGCGGCCACGACGCGCGACTCGAGCTCGGCCATGGCGCGGGGGCCCAGTTCACTACTCTTTTGCAGCGGCTCGATGGCCCTCACGGCGTTACGCGTTTCGCCCGTTTCCAGCGACGCCTCGGCGAACTCGATCCAGCCCGCGGTTGTCAGCGCGCCGCTGTCGGCTTCAGGCGCCAGCAAGGCCGCCGCTTCCGACGAACGACCCGCGCGACGCAGCAGGCGTGCCCGCAGCACACGCGCCGCGCGGGGCGTTTCCTGCGCGGCCTGGTCCAGTGTCTCAAGGGCGCGCGTGGATTCACCGTGCCGCTCCGCCGCTTCGGCGGCGGCCAGCAGGGCCGGCCCACGCACGGATGAATAACGCGCCGCCCGGTTGAGGTCGCGCTCGGCTTCGCCGTGACGGCCTTCGACCAGCGAGACCAGTCCGTCCGACAGGCGCCGGCGACTCACGTGGCGATGGCGCCGCGTCATGGCGCCGAACGGCCAGCGGATCAGGGCGACCAGCAGCGTGATGGCGGCCCAAGCCAGCAGGAGGATGGCCACGGCCGTGACCACGGTCATCTGCACATTGGTGCCGCGCAGGTGGATGAGCACGTAACCCGGGTCGTCCGCCACCCAATGCCACGCGAACGCGGCGATGGCCGCGACGAGAATCAGACCGACGATCCAGCGCCAGAGCTTCATGGCGTGGCCTTCGGGGAGGACGCCGCCGACGTGGCGGGCGCGGGCGCGGCAGGGGGCGTCGAGGCCGGGGCCACCGCAGTCGCTGTCGCGGCGGGCGCCGATGCACTGGCGGCATGGGCCGGCGCAGCGGTGTCGCCGCCCTTGAGGGCGTGCACCGAGCGCAGGCTGCGCAGTTCGGTCAGCGCGGCGCCGAGCTTGGGCGCATTACCCTTCGCCTGGCTGGCGAGCAACGCAGTCACCCGCGACCGGGCGGCCTGCACGGCAGGCGATGCCGTGTCGAAACGTGTCGACAGCGTGGCATCCACCCGCTTCAGGGCAGCCTGCCGGCCGGTGTCGTCATACGCCAGCACCGCCGCTTCGGCGTTGGCGACATCCAGCGCCGCCAGTTCGCGGGCGATGCGATCGTCCGCCAACCCCAGTGGCGTACCGTCGTCATGGCTGACCTTGACGATGCTGCCGAGGGCATCGCCGGCACGCTGCCAGAAACCACGATCCTGCGTGGCATCGGCCGGCGCATCGCTGTTCCTCAGCGGCAACGTGGGCAGCTGGGCGCGCAGGTCGGCCAGCGTCGCCAGGTCGCTGGCCCGCGCCGGCGGCGCGATGCCATTCAGTGCCTGGCGCTCGGCGGACAGGCTTTGGCGCACCGTGGAGAACGCGGCATCGTTCACCGCGGCCAGCGTCGTGTCGGCGAGGTCGTAGGCAGCCAGCGCAGCGTTGGCATCACCGAACAGGGCGAAGCGTTCCTTCGCCATGCGCAGCAGCGATTCGGTTTCATCGAGCAGCATCGCATCATGGCCGCTGAGGCTACGCTCGGACAGGTTGGCGACCGCATCCTCGAGATTTTTCGTACGCTCGGACACGCCCTGGATCGCTTCGCGCGCGGAGCGGTTCACGCCATCGGTATCGCCGACGCGGCGCCGGAGGTTGGCGTTGTCGTCGCGCAGGCCGTCCACCGCGGCTTGCAGCGTGTCGACCTGGCCCCGCAGGCCATTGGCGGCGCCGATGTCCTGGCGCATGGTCCAGACGGTCCAGCCTGCATAACCGGCGGCACCCAGCGCGGCCAGCGAGAACAGGATCGCGATCGCCAGCGCGCCGCCGCCGCGGCGTGGCGCCGGGTGGGGCGCACGCGTGGCGCGCGCGGTCGGGGACACGGCAGCCGGGGCGGGCTGCGCCGGAACGGAATCGCTCGGTGGGGTCTCGGTCGTCATGGGGCGCATGCTAGCAGGCCATACGCCAACGCACGGACTACATCCCTCAACGGCGCGTGAACGACACCTGGCTGGCCGCGGCGAGGAGATCCGAAGGCATGGCCGAATCAGCCACCACCACGCGCTCGAAGCCCACCGCCGTGGCGACATCGCGCAGGCGTTCGCTGCTGACGACGGCCACGGCCTGGACCAGCCGGCGCCAGGCCGGCGCGATCAGCGCGCGATGCAGGTGATCCAGGGCTTCGGCGCTGGACAGCAGCACCGCCGAACGCCGGGTGAGTTTCAGCAGGGGATCGATGTGGCGGCGATCCAGCCGCGGTGCCACACGGTGGTAGACATGGATCTCGCTGAGCCGGGCACCCCGTGCCGCCAGCTGTTCACGCAGCACCCCGCGCCCGCCCGGCGCGCCGATCAGGGCCACCCGCCGGCCCTGGATGTCGGCCAGTTCGGGCAGGCCCAGCACGCCCTCGCTGTTCTGCGAGGCCTCGGGAAACCGGGCGTCCGGCAGGTTGGCGGTGCGCAGGGCGCGGGCCGTGCCGCGACCCACGGCGATGACCACCGCACGCGTGGCGAGAGGCAGGACATCGGCGGCGAAGCGCACGGCGGCCGGGCTGGTGAACACCAGCACGTCGCCCTCCAGCGCCCGGCGCAGTTCCGCATCGACGGCGCTGGCGTCTTCGGTGGCGCGCAGGGAAAGACCCGGCACGCTGACGGGAATACCGCCCAGCTTGCGCACACGCCGGCTCATCGGCCCCGCGGTGCCGGCGGGGCGGGTGATGACGACCGTGACGTTGCGAAGCGGCTGGGTACGGCTCACGAGGGGCATCCGGCGAGTGATACGGGAGCATAGGAACATGGGGTCGGCTGCACCAATGCCGAAGGTTGGGTCGCCATACGGATGCGAACGGTTTGCCTCGCCTCGTAGACTTGGCCGCTTATGACCTCGACAACCCACGACCTCGCCCTTCTCGAGCGTTTCATCCTCGACGGCATCCCCCTCGCGCAGGCCATGCAGGTGCGTCTTGCCGAGTTCGATGGCGAGCGTCTGGTCATGACCGCGCCCCTGGCCCCCAACATCAACGACAAGGCCTGCGCCTTCGGCGGCAGCCTGGTCACCCTGATGACCCTGGCCTGCTGGAGCCTGGTCGAGACCATGCTGCGCCGACGCGGCAGCGACTGCGACGTGTTCGTGGCCGACTCGACGGTGCGCTACCTCGACCCGGTCTGGACCGATCTGCGCGCCGAGGCCCGGCTGGCGCCCGGCGCGCGCTGGACGTCGTTCTTCGCCATGCTGGACGGCAAGGGCCGCGCCCGCGCTGACTTCACCTGCATCGTGCCGGGCGACGACGGCAAGCCGCTGGCCAGCATGGACGCACGCTTCGTCGCCAAACGCCGGGCATAATGCCAGCCGACGCCCCGAAGGACCTCGCCATGCGCCGACTTGCCCTGCCCGCCCTGTGCTTCGCCCTGCTCAGCCTCGCCGGCTGCGCCACGGACAAGCGCAACCAGGCGCTGACCACGACCCTGCAGAACTATGCCGGCTCGATCCGCTGGGGCGATTTCACCGGCGCCCAGGTCTACATCGACCCGACCTACGCGGAAGAACATCCGCTGAGCTCGATCGAGCAGGGTCGCCTGGCCCAGTTGCGCGTCACCGGCTACGACGAGGGCGGCGGCCCGCGCCCGGACGGCGAAGACGAGGTGGTGCAGGTGGTCCAGATCAGCGTGGTGAACATCAACACGCAGGCGGAGCGCAGCATCGTCGACCGCCAGCGCTGGCATTACGACCGCGAGAAGGGCAAATGGCGACTGATGACCGGGCTGCCGGACTTCACGGTGCACTGAAGCCGCTATAATCGACCGTTTAGCCCTGTTGGCACGCGGAAGACCCGATGAACGACGTACTGCACAAGTTGCCCGAGTTCGTGAGCAACCATACCGCCCTGGTGGCGCTGTTCGTGGTCATCCTGGCCGTGCTGATCGGCGGTGAGGTGTCCCGCCTCTTCCGCAAGTGGAAAAGCCTGACCCCGGCCGGGCTCACCCAGCTCATCAACCGCGACACCCCGCTCATCATCGACCTCTCCGCCAGCGCGGACTTCGAGAAAGCGCACGTCCCCGGTGCGAAGAACGTGGCCATGAGCCAGTTCGATCCGGAAACGCAGAAAGACCTCAGCAAGGCAAGGGAGATGCCGGTCGTGCTGATCGACAAGGACGGCCGTGGCGTGGGCAAGGCCGCCAATCGCCTGATCAAGGCCGGCTTCGCCCGCGTGTTCGTGCTGGAGGGCGGCACCTACGCCTGGCAGGCCGCACAGCTGCCCACGGCCAAGGGCAAACGCTAGAAGCTCCGGCGAACGCCGGCAACCCGGCGCTCCCGCGTTAAAGGCCGTGGATGCCGGCCCGACTGCGCAGGATCGCATCCAGCACGTCGGGTGCCAGGTCGAACGAATCGAAATACAGCCGGTCTTCCGGCAAGCCCGCTTCAACGAACCGCTGCCGCCCGGCGGCGATCATCGGCGGCGGGCCGCTCATGTAGAGGTCCACGTCGGCCAGGTCCGGATGGTCGGCCAGCAGCGCCTCGTGCACCAGTCCCTCGCGCATGCCGCCGGTCCGCGCCTCATCGGCATCGGAAAGCACCGGCGTGAAGGTGAGGTTGGGCACCTGGTCCGCCCACGAGCGGACCAGGTCCCGCAGGTAGAGGTCGGCCGCGATACGCGCGCCCCAGTACACATGCATCGGGCGACGCGTGCCCAGCGCGATGAAGTGCTCGACGATGGCCTTCACCGGCGCGAAGCCGGTGCCGCCCGCCATGAACAGCATCGGGCGCTCCGAATCCTCACGCGGCACGAAGGTGCCCAGCGGCGCCTCGATAGCCAGGCGATCCCCGGTCTGCAACGACTCGTAGACCCAGGAGGTAAACCCGCCGCCAGGCACGTGGCGCACATGCAGTTCGATCAGGCCATCGCGGCGTGGACCGCTGGCGATCGAGAACGGGCGATGCTTGCCGTCTTCCAGGATGACATCGAGGTACTGGCCGGGCAGCCAGTTCAGGCGCTGGCCGTCCACGGGCTTCAGCCAGATACCCACGACATCGGGAGCGAGCATGCGCCGCTCGGCCACCGTCGTGTCCAGCCGCCGGTGGGGAATGTCCTCCACCGACGCGATCTCGCGCACGCGGATGGCGATGTCGCCACGCGGCACCGCCTGGCACAACAGGATGGCGTGTTGCTCGCTCTCCGAGGCGGACAAGGCCACGGGCGGATGGTGCGGGTAGCCGCAATCGCCCTTGACGAGGGTGGCCTTGCAACTGCCACACACACCGCCACGGCACGAGTACGGCAAGGCAATGCCCGCACGCTGCGCGGCTTCGAGCACGGTTTCGTCGGTTTCGGCGTCGAAGCGCTTGCCGGACGTGGTCAGGGTTACGGTGGGCACCCGCACATTGTAGGACAATGACAGCTTGCCCATGGGACGACACAGCATATGGCCATCTGGAAAGACCCTGTCGACCTCGACCGCCTGAACGGCTGGAGCCGCGGCACGATGATGGAAACCCTCGACATCCGTTTCATCGGATCGGGCGACGACTGGCTGCGCGGCACGATGCCGGTGGACCACCGCACGCAGCAACCGTTCGGCCTGCTGCACGGCGGCGCCTCGGTAGTGCTGGCCGAGACGCTGGGCAGTTCGGCGGCCCTGCTGACGCTGGACGTCGAGAAGCAGGTGGCGGTGGGCCTGGACATCAACGCCAACCATATCCGCGGCGTGCGCGGCGGCCTGGTGACCGGTACGGCGCGTGCGGCACACCTGGGCAGGACCACGCAGGTGTGGGAGATCCGCATCGAGGACGAGGAGGGCAAGCTGGTCTGCCTGTCACGCCTGACCATGGCCGTGGTCGCGGCGCGCGGCGGCGCGCCGGGAAACCTGCGTTCGTGAGCGAAGGCGCCCCCTACGCCGCCCTCTCACCCGATGTCGTGCTCGCGGCCGTGGATGCCACGGGCCGCTGGAGTGATGGCCGGCTGCTCACGCTGAACAGCTACGAGAACCGCGTCTTCCAGGTGGGACTGGAAGACGGAGGTTTCGTGGTGGTGAAGTTCTATCGTCCAGGCCGCTGGACCGATGCGGCCATCGAGGAGGAACACGCCTTCGCCCGCGAGTTGGCCGGGGCGGAACTGCCGATGGTGGACCCGCTGGTGTTCGACGGTCGCAGCATGCTGGTCCATGCCGGTTACCGCTACGCGGTGTATCCACGCCGCGGCGGGCGGGCGCCTTCGCTGGAATCGCCCGACCAGCTCATGTGGCTGGGCCGGCTGCTCGCCCGCATGCATGCCCTCGGCGCACGCGAGCCGTTCCGTGCCCGTGGCACGCTGGACCGGGCGACGATGATCGACGCGCCGGTGCGGGCCACGCTGGGCTCGGATCTGTTGCCCGCCCATCTGTTCGACGCCTATCGCCATGCCGCCGCGCGTGTCGAGGAGGCCGTGGCGAACCGTATCGAGGCGGTGGGCCCCGTGCGCCGCATCCGCCTGCATGGCGACTGCCACCCCGGCAACGTGCTGTGGACCGACGCGGGACCGCACTTCGTCGACCTGGACGACGCACGCATGGGGCCGGCCGTGCAGGACCTGTGGATGCTTGCCGGCGACGACGCCATGATGGATGCCCTGCTCGAGGGCTACGGCCAGTTCCGCGAATTCGACCCCACCGAGCTGGCGCTGGTGCCGGCACTGCGCGCGATGCGCCAGGTGCACTACGCCGGATGGATCGCCGAGCGCTGGCACGATCCCGCGTTCCCCGCCGCGTTTCCGTTCGCGGCCGAGCCGCGCTGGTGGGAACAGCACATCGCCGACCTGCACGACATCGCCGACGATCTCTGATACCCGCCCGCCTTTTCGTTCCTGCCCTTGTATCCCCCTGTTTTCGTGGAGACCGCCTTGAATTCCTTCTTCACCCGTGTCATCGCCGTGTTCGAGATCGCCGGCGGCCTGTTCGGTCTGGTCCACCAGTTCGAGCGCCTGCTCAACGGCCGCTTCAGCGGCGTGGATGCCATCGTCGCCGTGCTGGGCGTGCTGCTGTTCGGCTTCATCCTCGTGGCGGGCGTGCTGCTGGCCAGCAATGACGGGCGTGGCACCTCGATGTCGATCTGGGCTCAGTTCCTGCAGGCGCCCCTGGTGGCCACGCCGATGTTCAGCTACGCGCTGTCCAGCGGCGCGTTCGCCAACGTATCGCTGACGTTGCAGCGCTCGCCACATCTCGGCTTCGACTGGGCCATCGCCGAGCACGGCTGGCTGCTCGCGCTGGGCGGGCCGTCCGCAGCGCACCTGGGCATCAACGTGCTGGCACTGGTTTCCTGGCTGGTGCTGCGTTTCGGCCGCTGAACCGCGGCATCCCCGCTATCATGGGCGAATGAACACGTCCTCGTTGCCCGTCATCCGCCTCAAGACCGACCGCCTGCCCGGCCACCCGTGGGTCTGGTCCGCCCAGATCGTCAAGCCCGACGATCGCCTGCCGCCCGGCACCGTCGTCGACGTGCAAGACGCGAAGGGCCGCTTCGTCGGCCGCGGCTTCTGGAACGGGCATGCCCGCGTCGCCCTGCGCCTGCTCACCACGGATCCCGACCAGGCCGTCGACGAGGGCTGGATCGCCGCACGCATCGCACGCGCGGTAGAACTGCGGCGTGGGCTGCTCCGCCTGGACGAGGTGAGCGACGCCTGGCGCGTGGTGCACAGCGAGGGCGATGGCCTGTCGGGCCTCGTGGTCGACCGTTATGCCGACCACCTCGTGGTCGAGTATTTCGCGGCCGGCATGTGGCGCTTCCGCGAGGTCGTCCACGCCGAGCTGCAGAAACACTTCCCCGGCGCCTCGCTCTACTGGTTCGCCGAACAGCACGTGCAGCGCCAGGAATCCTTCGACGTACGCTCCAATGACGCCCCCGCCGCCGTGGACGTGAAGGAGCACGGCCTGTCGTTCCACGCGGCACCGGGGCTGGGCCACAAGACCGGCTTCTTCGCCGACCAGCGCGACAACCGGCTGCGCTTCGCACGGCTGGCACAGGGTCGTCGCGTGCTGGACCTGTGCTGCAACGCCGGCGGCTTCGCCGTCCACGCGATGAAGGCCGGCGCACGTTCAGCCATCGGCGTCGATGCGGACGCCGCCATTCTCGAGGTGGCCCGCGAGAACGCCCGCATGAACGGTGTCGAGGCCAGCTTCGAGCAGGGCGACGTGTTCGAATGGCTGCGCGCCGCGATCGCCCGGGGCGACACCTGGGACGCCATCGTGCTCGATCCGCCCAAGCTCACCCGCGACCGCAACCAGGTGGTCAACGCGCTGAAGAAGTACTTCGCCATGAACCGCACGGCGCTGGATGTGCTGGCCCCCGGCGGCATCCTGCTGACCTGCTCGTGCACCGGCCTGGTCAGCGAGGACGACTTCCTCGAGATGATCCGGCGCGTGGCCCTCAACGCGGGCCGTGATATCCAGGTCCTTCACGTGGATGGCGCCGGCGCGGATCACCCGGTGGCGAGCAACGTGCCGGAGAACCGTTACCTCAAGGCGGTGTTCTGCCGCGTGGGCTGACGCCGCGTTCACCGGGCCTTGATCGCCCGCCGGATCACACTCCGGCCATGTCCCGAAAGCCGCCCTCCGACGCCCTTGTGGTCGTCTCCGCCGAACAGGCCCACGCGAAAGCGGCGGGCCTTGTCTACGTCTGCGATACCGACCAGGGCATCACGCGATGCAAGCGGGGCCGGACGTTTGCCTACCTGGACGCGAACGGTAAACGGATCACCGACGAGCAGGTATTGACCCGGATTCGCTCCCTGGCCATTCCGCCGGCGTATAGCCACGTGTGGATCTGCCCGAACGAGCGTGGGCACCTGCAGGCCACGGGTCGCGACGCGCGGGCACGCAAGCAGTACCGGTACCACGTGGAGTGGCGCAACGTGCGCGACCGCGGCAAGTTCGAGCGCATCCTGGAGTTCGGCAAGGTGCTGCCCACCCTGCGGCGGCGGCTGCGCAAGGACCTGGCGTTGCCCGGCCTGCCCCGGGAAAAGGTGCTCGCCCTGATCGTCAGTCTGCTCGAGGAAACGATGATCCGCATCGGCAACGATGTCTATGCGAAGCAGAACAAATCCTTCGGCCTGACCACCTTGTTGTCGCGCCATGTCGCTGTGCACCGCGGTCGTATCGACTTCCATTTCCGTGGCAAGAGCGGGCAATGGCGCGATGTTCAGCTGGACGATCCGCGCCTGGTCAAGGCGGTGCGCCGGGTGCAGGAATTGCCCGGGCAACGCCTGTTTCAGTACCTGGACGACGAGGGGCACCGACAGCCCGTCGATTCCGGCATGGTCAACGACTACCTGCGCGAAGTCACCGGCGGTGAATTCACCGCCAAGGACTTCCGCACCTGGGGCGGCACGGTGAACGCGGTGGCCACGCTCGCTGGCACCCCGCATCCCGAAAAAGGCGGTGACACGGCACTGCGCGCCACCCTGGCCGGCGCCGTCAAGCAGGTGGCGGCGGTACTGGGCAACACGCCAGCGGTCTGCCGCGCCTCGTATATCCATCCGGAAGTGTTCGCGGGTTGGCTGGACGGCGAACTGCACCGGCATGTGCCGCCGACCGGGGCACACGCATCGCGCAAGCTGGAGGCCCTGACGCTGGCGTTCCTTCGTCGGCGTCTGCGTGCGTCCACCCGCTCCCGCTGAGCCCGGCGGATGGCTATAGTGCACGCACGGGGATCGGGTACTTTTTTTCAGGGGTTGGTTTGAAGATGTGGCGGTGGAAGGCGTTTCCCGTAGTGCTCGGGCTGGCAAGCGCATCCGCTGTGATGGCGCAGGATGCGCCCGTGGCGCCACCGATGGTGTTTCCCGACGCACAGAGCCATCGTGGCGTTGTCGACGACACATGGATCGTCGCGCTCAAACGCCTTCCTGGCGCCAGCCTCACGGCGGTGAAGAATTACGCGGACGAGGGCGATATCGCCGCCGGCGTATCGCTGCGTTATCACCTCGACGACGCCGACTGGATCATCGCCGATGTGTTCATCTATCCCGCAGGTGAAGGCGACCCGACGAAAATGCTCAGGCAGGCCGCCGACGATTTTCGCGAGTCGGTAGCCTATGCCGAGCGCCAGGAGATCTACCGGAACGTGTGGTGGGGCGACGAAGCTCCGTACACAGCCCTCCTGGGCGGCGGCAGGAAACTCCAGGGCCGCTTCCTGCCGATCGTGTTCGATGCGCAGCAGGACATGCTCACATCGCGCGCCTACCTGTTCTATCGCAAGCTTTACTACATCAAGATCCGGCTGAGCACGACGGTGGAGGCGGTCGACTCGCTGGCCGAGCGTGCGGACGGATTCATCGGCAGCCTGCTCAATGGCGTGGACATCGTCAGTGTCGGCGGCTGCGGGCGGAAGATGGATATCGTGGCGCTGCCCAGCGGCCAGCGCGCTCCGGCGGATTTCACCGACGGTGTGAGCCCGGATGGCTTCGGCATCGCCATCGCGATGTCCCGACCGGGTGGACCGACGTACGCCACGCAGATGAGCAAGGCTATGGTGACCGCGGCGCGGCGCCAACTGGCGACGGGCTGCACCTCGCTGGATTACAAGCCACCGGGTGACGACAGCACGCACGCGGTGCTTCACCTGAAGTTCGGCCCGAACGACTGGGGTGCGTCGCCCAGGCACTGAAGAAAGAAGCGGCCGGGACGCGTCCCACGCCCGGCCGCTGACGTTCGCCGGTGGCGGCCGGGCTCAAATCCTTGAGCCACACCGCGCCACCGGCGGCGACAGCAACATCTTGCCCGCCGATACCGCGCCGGACTATGGAAGGATTCTGAAAAATCGGGCGGCTTCGCGGCCGCCCGTGCACGCCGTACCGACCGCCGAGCCTTGTAGACTGGCGCCCCGTCCCACCCGAGCCTGCCGATGAACCCGAAACCGCGACCGTTTTCCATGATCCGCGACTTCGCGCTGGCCGACTGGTTCACGCTCGGCAACGCGGCCAGCGGCGTGGGTGCGTTGTTCTCGACGATGACCTACCTGCAGGAAGGCGGTGTGTGGCACCTCTACATGGCGTGCGGCCTTGTGCTGCTGGCGCTGGTGTTCGACGTGCTCGACGGACGTATCGCCCGCTGGCGCCAACGGGCCTCGCTGCTCGGCCGTGAACTGGACTCCCTGGCCGACGTGATCTCCTTCGGCGTCGCGCCCGCCGTCATCGGCTACGGCTGCGGCATGCAGGGCGGCCTGGATCGCGCCATCCTGCTGATGTTCGTCTGCTGCGGTGTCTCGCGCCTGGCCCGTTACAACGTCACCGCGGAAGGACTGGCCAACGAGGAAGGCAAGGTCACCCACTTCGAGGGCACGCCCATCCCCACCTCGATTCTGCTGGTGGCGGTGCTCTGCGCCGCGGCCGGTGCCGGCGCGCTGCACGACGCGATGTGGCTGGGCAGCGTGCGTCTGGCCACGCTGACGTTGCATCCGCTTTCGCTCATGTTCGCCGTATCCGGTGCGCTGATGGTCAGCCGCATCCGTATTCCCAAGCTCTGAGGCCGCTCAGGTCGCCGACGCCGGGCCGCCCGCGGGCTCGCGACGCCACGCGCGCAGGCCCAGCACGGCCAGCACCACGAACGCGGCATAGAGCACCGCCGTGACCGGGAGCGCCTTGTACATGTATTCGCCGACGTAGATCACGTCCACCCCGATCCACAGCCACCAGGCGGCCACGTGCCGACGCGCCTGCCACCACTGGGCGACGAGGCTGAAGGCGGTCAGCCCGGCGTCCAGCCAGGGCAGCGACGCATCCGTCCAGCGGTGCATGGCGTAGCCCAGCGCGAGCGCGGCCGCCGCGCCCACCGCCAGGTGCAGCGCGGCGCGGCGACTTTCCAGCGCGGCCACGCGCACATGGCCCTCGTCGTCCAGGTGGCGCCGCCAGCGATGCCAGCCGTAGAGGATCAACGCGGCGAAGATCACTTGCAGGAGCGTGTCCGAGTACAACTTCGCGTCGATGAAGATCCACGCATAGGCCATCACCGACACCAGGCCCACGGGCCAGCACCAGGGATGGCGTCGCGCGGTCAGCCACACGGCCACCGCGCTGACCACGGCGGCGGCCACTTCGAAACCGGACAGCTCAAAGCTCATAGGTCACCGACAGGCGCGCGAGGCGCGGCAGGCCGGGGAACAGGTAGGCATCGCCACCGGACGTGCCCGTGTCGCGCCAGTAGAACCGGTTGAAGACGTTGTCGACATTGAGCCGCCAGGTCATCGCATGGCCACCCACGGCGGTGACATACCGTAAACCGACGTCGACCACATGGTATGCCGGTACCCGGGTGGAACCGTCGGGCGTGGCCACGTTGCTGCTGGCATACCGCCAGCCGCCGAGAACGGCGAGCCCGGGCACGAAGGGCAGGCTGTAATCGGCGTACACGGCCGTGCGCCAACGTGGCACATTGACCACCTGGTGATCTTCGTACGTGGGCGCGCCGGTGTTTTCCGCGCGCGCGCGGATGATGTTCGCGCTGGCGGTGATCCGCAGGCGATCGGTGACACGGCCGGCAAGGTTCATCTCGATGCCCGTGTGGACTTCCTGCCCCTGCTGCACGAAGGTGAAGCCTTCCGCCGTGCCATCCGGGCGCGCGAACTGGTACGACTGACGGATGCGATAGAGCGCGGCCTGCAAGTCGAGCGCATCGTTCACCGCGTACTTGATGCCCGCTTCCGCCTGCCGGGAATGCAAAGGTGCCAGCGTCGTACCGCCATTGGACGTCCAGTACGGGGCCTCGCGGCCCAGCGAAAGGCCTTCACCATAGCTGACGTAGGTGGTAAGCGGTGCGGTCAGCTGCCACAGCACGGCGGCCTGCGGCAGCGTCTTCGTCTGGCGCGTAGCACGCTCCAGGGCGCCGGCACTGTCATACGCCCGCTCGTCCAGCCGGACCAGGCGCGCGCCGGCCAACACCTGCCATTGCTCACCCAGGTGGACCCTGTCGATCGCGAACAGCGTGCGCTGCCAGCTGGTCAGCCGGCGCACCGAGGCGCCGGGCTGGTTCGGCGAGGGATCGAACACGGGTACCACCGGATCGTCGATGTTGGCCGTGCCCACGTAATCGTAAACGTAGGGACGCTGGTCGACGGTACGCCGGAACGCCGTGGCACCCAGGTTCACCTCGTGGTCCAGCGCTCCCGTGGCAAAGCTGCCCGTGACCACGCCGCGCACTTCGTCGTTCTGCCGCGTGTCGTCGGGGCTGCGGAAATCGTAGACATCGTAATCGCCGTTGGGCGCGAAGAAATAACCCGGCGTGGCGCCCGAGGCGCACGAGGCGGCGTAGAAACATCCATAAGCGAAAGCGACGTTGTCGTCGATCACCGTATGGCTGTGTCCTGCCGATACCTGCGCGTTCCAGGTGTCACTGAACCGGTAGTTGAAGCGAAGCGACGTATTGCTTGAATGGATGCCGACCGGGCGCTGCCATGGCTGGTAACCCAGCAGGCGCGTGCGATGCGGGTGCGGCGGGATAGCGTTACCGCCCAGCAACTGATAGCCGGAAACCGAACGACCGCCGCTGGTCTGGTAGTCGGTATCCAGCAGCAACGTGGCCTGGTCGCTGATCTTCCAGTCCGCGCCGATCGAGACGAAACTGCGCCGGGCATCGGTGTGCTCGACCACGCCGTGGGTCTTTTCGTTGGCGGCGTTGACGCGCACGCCGAACGTGGGCGTGAACCATGTGCCCAGGTCGAGTGCCTGGTACACGGAACCATGCGAGTCGGTGCCCAGCGTCAGCGTGTGGACCTCGGCCGGACGCTTGCTGACATAGTTGATCAGCCCGCCCGGCTCGACGACGCCGGCCTCCAGGCCGCCGAGGCCCTTCAGCACTTCCACGCGCTCCTTGCCTTCCAGCGCCTGCAACTGCTCCGCCGACATGATCATGCCGTTGAAGCGGAAACCCGTGGCAAGGTCCAGCGGAAAACCGCGGATGGATATGTCCTGGTAGTAGCCGGCCGGCGCGTAGTTGTCGTTGATGGCGGCATCGCCGCGGACCAGTTCGCTCAGCGAACGCGGCTGGCGATCGTCGATCTGCGCGCGGGTGATGACGGTGATGGCCGCTGGCGTGTCGTGCAGCGTGGCACTGCCGAAGCTGCCGAAGGTATCCAGCTGGGAATCCGCTGCGCGATACCCGTCCGCCGTGTTGGCGTGCACATCGACTGTGGGCAAGGTGCGCGCCTGCGCGGGCGGCGCGGTGTCGTCGGCCGCCCATGCCGACGGGGCGAGCGCGATCAGGGCGAGGGCAAGGGGGGTGCGGGAAAGGGTCATCGTCGTCTTCGTGGGCAGGAACGAAGCGACGGCGCACCGCGCCGCCCGCAAGGGCGTCCGTGGTGCAGCAAGCTCCCTACGCCGGTATTAACCGGGTCAGGTTCCAAGGGACTCTCTCAGCCCGGCATTCGCCCGGCACCCCCGCTTCTAGAACGCCTATTGAACCACGAAAGCACGATCGGCGTGGCGCAGGGCCTCGAGCAGCGCCTGCCCTTCATCGCCGGCGAACCATCGCGCATGACCCAGGAGGAACGTGTAGTAAGCCACGTCGGCATGGTCGCGGCGGCGCGTGACGCCTTCGAAATACTCCACTTCCGAGAGGGCGAAATCGACGTGGACCACCGGCAGCACGTCGGCGAGCACGGCAAGGTCGTCCGCGCCGAGGGGCCGCACGGAGCGATAACCTTCCACGAGGGCCAGCGCCAGGTCGGTACGCGCGATAGTCTCCTGCCCCAGTTCGAGCCAGGCGATAGCATTGCGCTCGATGGCGGTGGCCAGGTCGAACAGGGCGAAGGTGCGTGCGCAGAGGCCGAAATCCAGCACGTCGGTGATCCGTGCCTCGTCGCCGGCGGCACTCCAGCACAGGTTGGACACGTGCCAGTCGCCGTGTGTCCACAGGGGCGGCTGGCGGGCGATCCCGGCGGCAGAGCGTGCCTGCCAGGGCTGGAGGGCCGCCGCAATCTCGCTGCGCCAGTCGCGTTCGTGCAGGTAGGCCGCCAGCGCCGGCCGCATCGGCAGCTGGTCCGCCAGCGCGCCCAGCGCATCCCGTGCGCCGAGGATGTCCGCGCGGGCCACCAGCAGGTGCGTGCCCCGCTGGGGCGCGTCGAAGCCCTCGGCGGCGAGGTGCAGGCGGGCCAACATGGCGCCGGCGACCCTTGCGTGTGCGATGCCGCCGATGGGCGACCACGAGAACGCATCGCGGTAGACGTCCGTGCCGGTAGCGCATCGGTGCACCTCGTAGACCCAGTCGCCCTGGGCGACGGCGGAGCGACCCGCGGCGTCGGCCAGCACCGCCGGCACGGGTATGCCCCGTGAGCGCACATGCCCGGCAAAGCGATGTTCCTCGTCCAGCGTAAGGACGTCACGTACCCGCCGGTGATGCCGTTTGACGAAGACCTCGCCATCCGCCGTGGCGACCCTGGCCGCCGCGGACAGCGGACGCGGGCTGTGCCACAGGATGTTGCCCGTGGCGCCCAGTGCGGAATAGCCCGCCAGCACCGACGAGACCTCGTCCGCAGCCAGGGGCGGCCAGTCGGGAACCTGCTGGTCGCCGGCCAATCCATGGGTGAAATGCGCATCGTCGATCATGGGCTGAGTGTAGCGATGGGTGCCTTCCGCGTGCCGAATCGGCAAATTTGTCAAATTTTGCTCCATTCGATGGCGACGGCGCCGATAACCCTTCAGACTAGAACCGTGGATCGTGGAAAGTGCCGCTTCCGGCGACTTCGATCGATCCAATCGAGAGGCTGGTGGGGGGCGGATGTGAGAGCAAACAACACGGATCCGTTGGACTGGGGGCGTAGCATCGCCGTGGCGGGCGCGTACGCCGCCTGCTATGAGCTCACCCGCAATGTCTCTTTTTCGCACTGGATGCTGCCGGCCGGCCTGCGCCTGGCGTGCCTTCTGCTGGTGCCCCGTCGTTTCTGGCCGGCCCTGGCGGTCGGCGAGTTCCTGCCGATCGCCGAGATGTCGGCACTGCACGCCTCCATGCTGGGCGTGATGTGGGCCGTGCTCAACTCGTTTCCTCCAATCGTCATGTGCATGCCCGCCGTGACCTGGGTGCAGCGGCGGGCGTCCCTGCTTCGCGCCGACGGCAGGATCAACATGGGCATGATCCTGGCCGCCACGCTGCTCTGTTCGCTTTCGGTAACCGCCGGCAACATCGTGGCCTACCTGACCGTGAAACCGGGCGACGGTTCGCCCCCTCCCGATCTCACCGCCCAGATCGTGCTGGCCTGGCTGCTGGGATGCTACCTGGGTGCGCTGGCGCTGACCCCTACGATCCTCGCTCTGCGCGAGCGGCTGATCGATGCCGGACACAAGATGAACTGGCGCGACGCGATGACCAGCCCGCTCATGCGCGACATGGTGTTGATCACCGTGCCATGCCTGGTCGGCGCCATGGTGGCCGCCTCGCTGACGGAAGGCGCTTGGCTGCAGGTGGCACGTATCGCCATGGCCGTTCCCGTCCTTGTGCTCACCCTGCGCCATGGCTGGCACGGCACGGCCATTACCGGGTTGCTTGCCAGCGCCGCCATGGCCAGTACCTCGTTCGAACTGCAGGACCCGTCGATGATCCGCGCGCAGGTGGTGATTGCCTTCGTGCTGTCGACCGCCCTGCTGTTCGGCGTGCGAGTGGCTCGCCGACTGGCGGCGAGCCACGTTCCGGCTATTCAGGGGGCGGGTTCGCGTACCGGCTGAAACCGCCCCTGATCGTTACGGGCCCTTGGACGTGCACTCCGATGCGTTCTTGCAGTCCGCCTGGGCCGCCATCAACCGCACGGTTCCATCCGCCTGCGGTGCGATGAATACCTGCACTGTCTCATCCTTGTAGACCGTCTCGCCGGATGTGCTCGCGGCGACCGGAAGCGGCTCGTCCGGCGTCGCCACGTTCGTGGCATCCGAACCCACCGGCGTACCGACCAGTGCATAGGGAGTGCGGGCCACGGCACCCCGTACCTTGCCCGTGGTGTCGTTGACCTGGATGTAGCGCGTGGTCCCGCGCTGGAACACGTAGACGTGGTAGTTCGGACTCAGGCTGACGTCGGTGGCGCCGGGCCAGGACTGGCCCAGACCCGACGATGCGGCCGCGGCCTGGCTTTGGGCATGGGCGAGGCCAAGACCGAGCGTGGCGACCACGAGAACGGCAAGGGTGGAACGGACATGGCTGTGCATGGATGACTCCTCTGGGGGATTGGATGAAACGCGCCGGTCGCGGGACATCCACGACCGACGCGTCCACTGTCCCTCAACGCTTCCGGAGGCCATGAGCCGGCTGCCGAATACGCTCACAGCTGGAGTCTCTTAACACTCAGGGCACGGTTTCGATCTCCGTGGCGCGTGCAAGCCAACCCTTGAGAGCCCAGCGCCCGAGCAGTACCGCAGCCCCGACATTGAGCACGGCTTCGGTCGGCCACGTCATGGGATGGCTGGGTTGCATGTTGGCGAAGGCCACCCACAACGCGTTCACGTTGACCAGGGAACCGCAGCAGATGATGCCGCAGCATATTCGAGCCCCTCTCGCCTTGGTGCTATCGGTGACGAGCCACAAGGCACTGATCGCGATCAGGCAACACGAGATGAGGTTGATGAGAACGAGTGCCACGATCACTTGTCTGCTCCCTTGAAGATGCCACCGAGAAAACGACTGGCTGCCGCTTCGCCATATTGATCCAGCAACTTCTGCGCAAGGATCGTCACGTTGAGGCCGAAGCAGCCGACGAGGAATGCCACGGCCGCCTTGAGGTCGAGGTCGGCATCGGGCAGGTACTGCTTGTTGAGCGCAGGGGACAGGAACACGGCGAGCATCGCGCCGCAGATCACACGAACGATGGCCCTGCCCTGCGACTTGCCGCCGTACAACGCGACCGGCATGATCGCGCCGCCCACCGCTGCCATGAGCAACCACAGACTTGCGATGCCTTCCATGCTCATCATCGTCTCCTTATGGGTCCCCGACACGTTCCAGCGTGCCGCTCCAGGCTGTCTCGCCGCGATCGAAGCGCACGCCGACCGATCCTGTCGCCAACGAGGTGAGCGTCAACTCGCCCGGATAGAGCAGCCTGCAAAATGCGCCGCCGTTCTGCGACACCTTGAAACGAAAGGTATGCACATCGGCATGCGCATCGAGCGGGGTGGCAACGATGCGGCAGGCCGCCGGCTCGCCGAAACGAAGCGATACCGCGTCGCCATCGAAACCCGCCACCACATGCATGGCCCTTCCTTTCGTGCTGTTCGCCACGCCAGCCCACATGGTGCCGTTCGCGAGTGGCGGAACGGTTGCCACGGCATCGAAAACGAACAGACCGGCGACGATTGCCATCGCAACGCGCCCTTTGGTTGATATCGACATATGTCGCTTCCCTCCTTTTGATTTACTTTTCGTCGCCGAGCCACACGGGTTTTCGGGTGAAACCGACGTGGTAGCAGATCCACTGCAACACGACCTGGTGCTCGCCGATCTGCAGGATGGTGAAACTCTTTTCCAGGCCTACGATGCTCCCTTTGGGCGACTCGCTCAGACAGCGATTCAATAGTGCCCTCGCCTCTTCCACCTGTTCCTCGGTACTCATCTGGCTCGGGTTGTTGCTGCCGACGACGATGCGCTTGACGAAGCGGATATCGGAAAGATCGAACATGGTTACTCCTTCGCGTGATGAACCGCGACGCGTCCCTGCGTCGCGGTCGCTACGTCACCGTCAGGCGGTGGCCGGCTCCTGTCTGGCCTCGGCGACGGGCGGCGCCAGGCTCCTGACCCGCGGCTCGCACGCGGTCTGCATGATGTCCATCACGCGTGCCAGACCTTCGGGCATACCCTTGTCCTCGGCCTTGACGTTGAGGTGGTACTTGGCCGAGTTATCCGACGAACGGGTGTTCTGCATGTGCGAGGACACCGACCCGGCCACCTTGGCGTTCAGCGAGAACGCACCGACCTTGAACCCCGTTTCCACGCTGAAATCGGCGTTTTTCTTCTTCTCGTTGGTTTCCGCGAAAGACGACTTCACCTCCATGTCGAACGTGATGTCCACCGTGCTCACCGCAAGGTTGGGCACCTTGACGATGGAGAGCAGCGGCACGTCCATCGACACTTCTTCCTCCCCGCTGGTGCCGTCGGGATTGATCACCGGCCGCTTGAAGCGGAAGGCGGCGGTACGCGTTTCTTCCGAGGTGCCGTCGGCGCTCTTCTGGAAACCCACGGTGCGGATGAAGTCCGCCGTGGCCTGCGCGAGCTTGATCTGAGCGTCGCAGGCGGCCCCTAGCGGCGCACCGATGAGGTCCCCCATCGGCAGGCCCTGGAATTGCTGGGCGATGTTGACCATTTCGGACATGTGAAGCTCCTTTTCTGTGGTTTACGACGTGACACACGCCATGTGCATCACGGTCCGGTACGCGGGTGCTGTCACTCCTCGTACCTGAACGTCTGGAACACGCCCTGGGTCTGTGCCAGGTGGTTCATGAGGCGCGCCGTGCCTTCCGTGGGATCGGTACCCTCCACACGCATCACCACGTGCACCGAGCCGGATGTGTGCTCGCTGGAACGAATGGTGGTGTCGACGTGCACGGTGGGACGCTTGCGCTCGCCACGCCGCCCCCAGGCCAGCGCGTCCTTGATGGTGTCGCCTTCGGACACGGCATCCGCGGCGGTATCGGTGAGGCTGCCGATATCGACATCGAAGCTGATCTCGACATCCTTGATACGCAGCAGGTTCGTGGACACGAGGGGAAGCAACGGCGCGCGATAGAGGTCTTCATCGTCCTCTGTCGCATCCGGACGCATGGACGGCATGCGGATCACGATGCTCTTGGGTCGGTTGTCCTCGTCGAAATAGTCGCCCAGGTAGGCCATCTGCCTTTTTTCGATGCGATCCTGGGCGTCGATGACGGCACTGGCCATGGCTTCGATCAGGCCGGGTAATGGCGTTTGCGTAGGCATCCGTCAGGCACTCCGCGTCGTGTCGGAGGTAACGTCGAAACTGTCCACGCGACGCAACCAACCCTTGAGGAAGCGAGCCAGGCTTGGCCGCAGCGTCACCAGATTGCGGTAATAGTCGCGACGACCTTCCTGGAAGAGCGCCTGCACACGATGCGCATCGGCCTCGCGCAATGCCTTCATCGTCGCTTTCCCTACCCTGCCGTCGACATGCAGGCGCGGCTGTGCACCAAGGCTGTTTAGCACGCGCTGCAACAGCCGTGCCGAAGCGGCTCCAGCGTTGACCTGGAAGTCGCACACCATGTTGGCGAGGTGCTGCGAAGCAAACTCGTCACCACGTATCGCGTCCCAGTACAGTGCCTTGTAGATCGTCGCCGCCTGCATTTCGGTGAGTTCGCGCAAGGCGTCGATCGTTGGAGCGATGCCCAGCAGTTCGCGTGCGCAATGGGCGAACGTCGCCAGTGTGATGCCACGGTTCGTGGCGCCGCCCGGGTCGTGCGGGTCGTTGACGTAACCGCCTTCGTGACTGAAGAGGACGGGAGCGAATCGATGAAAATCGGCCATGATGTTTTGCTTCCTTGGCGTTGTCTGCCGTTGGGTGAACTATGCGCGACCACTCGCGTAACGCATATCGGTCGAGCACTGATTTGCAGTCGAGTGGGCGAGGTCTACGATGTCGATCACACATCCAGCGCCACCAGGCCCTCACGAATGGCGTAGCGCGTCAGCCTCGCTATGCCACGCACGCCGAGCTTCTCCATCACATGATCGCGATGCGTACCGACCGTCTTCATGCTGAGGTGAAGCTTTTCGGCGATCTCGCGCGTGGCGAGACCTTCGGCATATAGCCTTGCCACCTCGCGCTCGCGTGCACTGAGGCGGGTGACGCGTGCATCCGGCATGCCGCATCGCGAACGAAAACCATCCACGAGGACATGCGCGATATCGGGACTGACGTAACAGCCGCAGCGAAAAACGCGTTCGATGGCTTCGGCGAGCACCGCGAACGAACAACGCTTGGCCACATAGCCGTGCACACCCGCGTCAAACGCTGCGCGCACTGAACGTGCGTCGTCGTGGGATGAGAGACACAGCATGCGTAATCGTGGTCGATACGCGGCCATGCGACGAACGACGTCGATGCCACGCGATCCTGACGACAGGCTACCGAAGATGATGAGGTCGGCGTCGTCGCGCATGCCGAGCCGCGCGCATTCTTCGCCGTCACTGGTGCTACCGGCGATAGCGATGCCGGCGTGCCTGGTCAGCAAGGCGGCGACACCTTCGCGGACGACGGCCTGTTCGTCCGCAAGAATGACGTTCAGACGTCCATCCGGACCCGAGCCAGGAGGAAAACGGATGGACGGGGCGCGTGTCGACTGGGTGGCGCATGGATTCATGGACATTGATGACATGGGGATGTTTCCGGGGAAGGAATGACGGAGCGTGGCCGTCGCGGCCATGCCCTGTCCTTCCGGAAACCTTACGAGCCCCACTTTTCCATGGTCGACGAGGAGTTAAGGCCATTGTCATCGGCGCAACCAAGCGATGAAACCACTTAGAGACGCCACCAATGCGTTTACGTTGGGCGATTGGACAGTGCGTCCGCGCCAGGCCGTGCTGGAGCGTGGCGAGGTGCGAACGTCACTCGAGCCCAAGCATCTTGATGTGCTCCTGTGCCTGGTCGAGGCTGCCGGCGATGTCGTCAGCATCGACCGGTTGCTCGATCGGTGCTGGCCAGGCGAATTCCATGGCGACAATCCGGTGCACAAGGCGGTCGCCATGCTTCGCAAGGGGCTGGGCGACGACGCGAGGGCACCACGCTACGTGGCTACCGTGCGCAAGCGCGGCTATCGCATCGTCGCACCGATCGCCGACCTCATAGACGGACAGGCGCGGGGGTGCGGGAGCGCCGAGACAGGGCAGTGGCTGTTCGATGGCGCCCACGTGTGCCGTCCCATGGCGACGCGACATGCCGCGCGCTGGCTGCAGAACCAGGCGTGCTTTACAGTGAAGCTGTCCTATACGCGTCCCATCGCCACCAGGCACCGTGCGCGACCCCGGGAAGAGCACCCGGAGGCCGACCGCAGGGATGATTCGCGATCCACGCGCACGCAATCAGCCGCGCGCGCCGCATTGTTGCTATGCATGAGCTCGACGATCCTTTCGTTGACGCTCTGCTCTTGGCTGGCCGTCATGGACGCACGACGCGCCATCGCACGCGCTCATGTACTCCACCGACGCGCCGAGGCAATCATTGCTTGCCACGATCGGCGTGTCGCCGAGGATCGTCCGACCGACGCCTGCAACGATCTTCAAGACAAAAGAAAAGAGCCCTGATTGCTCAGGGCCCTTTCTTGTTTGGCTGGGAGACTAGGATTCGAACCTAGATAGACAGCGTCAGAGGCTGTCGTCCTACCGTTAGACGATCTCCCAATAAAACGGGTTTCGACGCGCTCTGACCTTGAAGCGTCGAACTTTGAAGCGGGATTAGCGCTTCGAGAACTGCGTGGCGCGACGAGCCTTATGGAGACCGACCTTCTTACGCTCGACTTCACGGGCGTCGCGGGTCATGAAACCAGCCTTGCGCAGCGGCGACTTCAGCGCTTCGTCGTATTCGACGAGGGCGCGGGAGATGCCGAGACGAATCGCACCGGCCTGACCCGTAATGCCACCGCCTGCCACCGTCACCATGATATCAAACTTATCGACATTTTCGGTAAGTTCGAGCGGCTGACGAACAATCATGCGCGAGGTCTCGCGACCGAAGAACTGATCAAGCGGCTTGCCGTTGACCACAATACCACCGGTGCCCTTGCGAAGGAACACGCGAGCGGCGGAGGTCTTGCGGCGGCCGGTACCGTAATTCTGCTGGGTAGCCATGTGGTTTCCTTAGATTTCCAGCGCCTGGGGCAGCTGCGCGGTATGCGGGTGCTCGGCGCCGCCGTACACCTTGAGCTTGCGGTACATGGCACGACCCAGCGGGTTTTTCGGCAGCATGCCCTTGACGGCGATTTCGATGACTCGCTCCGGGTGCGTGGCGAGCAGATCCTTGAGACTGGTGGTCTTCAGGTTGCCGACGTAGCCGGTGAAGCGGTGGTACATCTTGTCGTCCAGCTTCGCACCGGTCACGGCCACCTTCTCGGCGTTGATCACGACGATGTAGTCGCCGGTATCGACGTGCGGGGTGAACTCGGGCTTGTGCTTGCCGCGGAGGCGACGCGCGATCTCGGTCGAGAGACGACCGAGCGTCTTGTTCGTGGCATCGACCACGAACCAATCACGCTTGACGCTTTCCGGCTTGGCGGTGAACGTTTTCATTTCAAATACCTGGTTTGCCGCCTTGATGGGCGGAACACGGAATCGGTGAAAGCAAAGGCGCGAGAGAATAGCGGACTTTTCCCTCATCGCGCAAGCCCACCGTGCAGGTGAGCTTCGGGCCGACAATCATAACATGATGAACGGCCCGTTTCACAAGCCTCGGGAAGCGAAAGGACGACTGGCGCGACAAGCGGCCGCAGCGACTTCACCTTTTCCCGGTACCCGCGCATTGTAACGTGACGTATCCCGTTTCGTCAGGAGTTTTCGATCATGCCCGTTCGCACGCTCAGCCCCCTCGATCGCCTGCTGGCCGGTGTGGAGCGCGCCATGGAGGCCGTCGCGGGCTCGCCGGAAGCGGCGCGTCCGTCGCCCGGCGATACCGTGCCCGAGGCACCGATGTCGGAGCTGGAGCGCCGCCATGCGGCCGGACTGATGCGGATCAACCATGTGGGCGAGGTGTGCGCGCAGGCGCTCTACGTCGGCCAGGCCGCCCTGGCGCGCACCGACGAAACCCGCGCACACCTGATGCACGCCGCCCGCGAGGAAACGGATCACCTGGCCTGGTGTGCCGAGCGGCTCAGCCAGCTCGACAGCCGCCCCAGCCTGCTCAATCCCCTGTGGTATGCGGGCAGTTATGCGATCGGTGTCGCGGCCGCGGCCATCGGCGATCCGATCAGCCTGGGTTTCGTCGTGGAAACGGAACGCCAGGTGGAAGCGCACCTTGCCGAGCATCTCACGCGCCTGCCACCGCAAGACGAACGATCCCGGGCGATCCTCGCGCGCATGCAGGAGGACGAGGTGCGCCACGCGGATGCGGCGCAGGCCCGTGGCGGCATCGCGCTGCCCTGGCCCCTGCCCCGTTTGATGCAGGCGGCCTCGGCCGTGATGAAGACCGTGGCCTACCGCATCTAGCGGCAGCCGCCGTAGCCGCTTCCCTGCGCATGGAAGTGCGTGCGGTGGGCGGCGTTGTAATCCGGCCCCAACAACGCGCCGAAATAACCGCAACCGTCAGCCTGCAGCCCGTGCAGGAAAGGCTCCTCTCGCGGGGCGCTCCAGTCACGCGCGACGACGATGCGCCGGCCGTCGGCCAGGCGGAACGCCGTGAGGTCGATCGCGTCGGCCCGCGCGTGGCGACTCAGCGGCGCATCGTTGCGGTGATAGACATTACGGCAGGCGTAGCTGCCCACATGCTCGATCACGCGCACGGGTGAACCGAACGCCGCCCTGGCGCCCGGTTGCAGCGCCCTCCGCTCGAATAGCACCATCGCGGCGGCTAACGGGCAGGTGAGCATGACGGGCGACCCCAGCCGCGCCTCGCCCAGGGCGGACACGCGCACGGCATCGCTCCAGCCGCAGCCTCCGACTTCCTCGTGGTCGGCCAGCGGAACGAAGACGGCGCCGGCATGCCGGAGGGCGGCCCGGCACATCGCGGGATTGCCACCGAGGCGGTCCAGCTTGTAGCGAAGAAAGACATCCGGCGGTGCAGTGAGGTCCAGCGGCGCCCACGGGTTGTAACGATCCGGCGGCCGCCAGCCACTCGTCCCGACCAGGGCGACGACGGACAGCAAGAGGACGAAAAGCAGCAGCGCGCGCATGCCCTACATCCTAGGCATGCGTGCGTGAAGGCGGCTCCGGTCAGGCCGCCCTGCCCACGGCGTCCAGTTCGCGCAGCACATCGGCGTCCAGCGTGAGATCGGCGGCGGCCAGGTTCTCGGTCAGGTGGGCGACCGATGACGTGCCGGGGATCAACAGGATGTTCGGCGAGCGGTGCAGCAACCACGCCAGGGCCACCTGCATGGGCGTTGCGCCCAGACGCGTGGCGATGCCGCTCAGCGTATCCGACTGCAGTGGACTGAACCCGCCCAGCGGGAAGAAGGGCACGTAGGCGATACCGGCCGCCTTCAGGTCGTCGATGAACGCGTCGTCCGCGCGCTGGGCCAGGTTGTACATGTTCTGGACGCAGACGATGTCGCACAGGCCACGGCCTTCGGCCAACTGGGTCGGAGTGATGTTGCTCAGCCCGATGTGCCGCACCAGGCCTTGCTGCTGAAGGCCCGCCACCGTTTCCAGCATGGGCGCGATGGACCCTTCCGCGGGGCCATGGGTGTCGAACATCACCCGGAGGTTCACCACGTCGAGCACGTCACGGCCCAGGTTCCGCAGGTTGTCGTGCACGGCGGCGGTGAGCTCCCCCGGGGAGAAGGCGGGCAGCCAACCACCCTTTTCGTCACGGCGCGCGCCGATCTTGGTCACGATGACCAGGTCGTCGCGGTACGGATGCAGGGCCTCGCGAATCAGCTGGTTGGTGACATGCGGACCGTAGAAGTCGCTGGTGTCGATATGGTCCACGCCCTGTTCCACGGCGGCACGCAGCACGGCCAACGCGGCATCGCGGTCCTTCGGCGGGCCGAACACCCCCGGGCCGGCCAGCTGCATCGCCCCGTAGCCCAGCCGATGGACCGGAAGGTCGCCGAGATGGAAGGTGCCCGACGTCTGGATCGTGGTCATGGAAGAACTCCCGATTGAGTGAGTGCGTAGCGTAGGCGCCGACGGATAAGCCGATAAGAGGGCACAATCGGCACGGCCTGTCCCGCATTCCGCACAACCCATGTCTAGGAGATGACCATGAAAGCGGACCTCGGCGACCTGCATGCCTTCGTCACCGTCGCGACGGCCGGCGGATTTCGCGAAGGGGCGCGCCTGAGCGGCGGCAGCGCCTCCGCCCTGAGCGAGGCGGTCCGCCGGCTGGAGGCCCGTCTCGGGGTGCGCCTGCTGAATCGCACCACGCGCAGCGTGGCGCCGACCGAGGCCGGTCGCGGCCTGCTCGATCGCCTCGCGCCGGCCCTGGCCGAGGTGGGACAGGCGCTGGATGTCGTCAACAGCTTCCGCGATCGCCCCGCCGGAACGCTGCGCCTGAACGTTCCCATGAGCGCCTCCCGACTGGTCCTGCCGGCTCTTGTCCCGACCTTCCTGGCGGCTTATCCGGATATCCGGCTCGAGGTCCTCACGGACGAGAGCTTCGTCGATGTCCTCGCGGCCGGCTGCGACGCCGGTATCCGCTACGACGAGCGCCTGGAGCAGGACATGATCGCGATACCGATCGGCCCCCGGGTCCAGCGCTTCGCCACGGCCGCCTCGCCGGCGTACCTGGATCGCCACGGCCGCCCGGCGCACCCGCGCGAGCTGCTGGGGCACGCCTGCCTGCGCGGGCGGTTCGCCAGCGGCAACATGCCCGCCTGGGAGTTCGAGAGGGACGGCGAAACGGTCTGGGTCGAGCCGACCGGCCCACTCGTGGTCCGGATCGGCGGCGCCACCGACCTCGCGGTGGATGCGGCCATCGCCGGCACGGGCATCGTCATGCTGTTCGAGGACTGGCTGCGGCCACACCTGGACAGCGGTGCGCTCGAACCCGTGCTGGCATCCTGGTGGCTGTCGTTCCCAGGCCCGTTCCTCTACTACCCCGGACGACGCCTGGTACCCGCGCCCCTGCGCGCCTTCATCGACTTCATCCGGGCGACGGCGCCGGCCTGAACAAAGGACAGGCAAAAAAAACCCCGCTTTTTCGCGGGGTTTGTGAATCACATCAGGTTGCGGCCGTGGAACAGCTCCTCGATTTCCCGGCGCAGCAGCGATTCGATGCGCTGGCGCTCCTTGAAGGAGAGATCGTCGGCCTGGGCCTCGAACAGGTAGGTGTCGAGGTCGAAGTCCTTGATGTGCATCTTGGTGTGGAAGATGTTTTCCTGGTAGACGTTCACGTCGAACATCTCGTACTTCTGACGGATGTGCTTGGCGAGGTAGTCCTGCACCGAATTGATCTTGTGGTCGATGAAGTGCTTCTTGCCCTTCACGTCGCGCGTGAAGCCGCGCACGCGGTAGTCGGCGATCACGATGTCCGACTCGAAGCTGTCGATCAGGTAGTTCAGTGCCTTCAGCGGCGAGATGACGCCGCACGTAGCCACGTCGATGTCCGCGCGAAATGTCGCGATGCCGTTGTGCGGATGCGTTTCCGGGTAGGTATGGACGGTGATGTGGCTCTTGTCCATGTGGGCGACGACGGCACCGGAGATGGTGTCGCGGCCCAGCTTCTCGACCACCGGTTCTTCCGAGATCAGGATGGTGACCGATGCGCCCTGCGGGTCGTAGTCCTGGCGGGCGATGTTCAGGATGTTGGCGCCGATGATCTCGGCCACATCCGTGAGGATCTGGGTCAGGCGATCGGCGTCGTACTGCTCATCGATGTACTCGATGTAGTTCTGGCGCTGCTGTTCGGACACCGCATAGCAGATGTCGTAGATGTTGAAGCTGAGCGCCTTGGTAAGGTTGTTGAAACCTTGCAGACGAAGGCGGGGAAGCGGTTTGACCACAGCGACTCTCCGAGGCCGGGAGGAACGGCCAGCAGTAGACGCGGGTTAGCAGCTAGGGTCCCCGCAGGTGATGTAAGCGACGGGGCGTCATTCTGCCCGGCGCTTGTGTACGGCATAAGACAAAGGGTCCCTACACCGAGGGGGTGAAATTATGAGGCAAGACGCTCAGGAATTGAACACGCCCGGGGTGGATCGATTTAATTTGTGGATTTTGTGCCCCGGTTGTCTGCAATAATCGCCCTGACACATGGCAAGTAGGCGACGCCTGACGGAAAACCGTCGGCATACACTCATCCGGGGCTGCCATGCCATTGCGACCCATCGGAATCAGCTGTGGCCCAACTCAAATACTTGCTTCAACAGGCTTTCGAACGTTCGCAAGCGCCGACGGGCTTTGCGCCGGACCCCATCGCGATGGGCCGCTTCCTGGACGCATGCCATCGCCGCCGCTACCCCGGCAAGACCGCGATCATCCGCCCGGGCGATCCGGCCAACACACTGTACTACGTGGTCGAAGGCTCGCTGGCGGTGTGCACCGAGGACGAGGAAGGCCGTGAGCTGATCCTGGCCTACATCAACCGGGGGCAGTTCATCGGCGAGATGGGCCTGTTCGTCGAGCAGGCCCAGCGCGAGTCGCTGGTGCGTACCCGCACCGCCGTGGAGATGGCAGAGATCAGCTACGAGCGGCTGTTCCAGCTGCTGGAGGGCCCACTCGCCGCCGAATGCCCCAAGCTACTGTTCGCCATCGGTTCCCAGCTGACCCATCGCCTGCTGCGCACTTCACGCCAGGTCAGCCGCATGGCCTTCATGGACGTGACCAACCGGGTATCCCGCACGCTGCTGGACCTGTGCCAGGAGCCGGACGCCATGACCCACCCGGACGGCACCCAGATCCGCATCTCCCGCCAGGAGGTCAGCCGGATCGTGGGTTGCTCGCGCGAAATGGTGGGACGCGTGCTCAAGCAGCTGGAAGAAGAGCGGATGATCGATGTGGCGGGCAAGACCATCGTGGTGCGCGGCACCCGCTAGGCCCCAGGGCGCGGCTCAGCCGCCCCGGTAGATCATGTGGACGTCCGCGCGCTCGTAGTGCGAGCCCGGACGCAGTGCCGGCTGCAACTCGAACCCGGCGCGCCGGTACATGCCAAGGGCCCTCGCCAGCCGGCTGTTGGATTCCAGGAACAGTTCCGTGCCCGCCCGGGCGCGGTAGTCGGCGATTGCCGCGTCGAGCAGCTTGCGGCCCGCGCCTAGCCCTCGGTAGTTCTCGTCCACACCCATTTTCGACAGCTCGTAGACCCCGCCCCCATGGTGCAGCAAGGCGCAGGTGCCTATGACTTCGCTGGCGTAGAGCGCGAACAGGATCGTGCCGCCGCGGGCCAGCACCTTCCCCTCCGGATCGGCGAACAAGGCACGGTCGACGTCCTCGACCCGGAAATGGCGTTCCAGCCACTGCTGGTTGAGGCGCTGGAAATGCGGCGCCAGCGCCGGCTCGTAGGGAACGATACGCACGGTTTCGCTGGCCAGCGCCGCGCGCTGGTCGAGGATGGCCGCGACCAGTGGACGCTCGGCCAGGGCCTGTTCGCAGCCGTCGATCGCCTCCAGCAGCGCCAGCCCCCGGCCCCCCATGGACGCCGCCATGCCGCGGCGAATGGATAGCCATACCGGCCCCAGCGCACCGAGTGCCGACTCCCCCGCGTCGGTCAGCGCCAGCACGCTGCGCCGGCCGTCCCGCGGGTCGCGCTGGCGAACCACCATGCCCGCGTCCACCAGTCGATCCGCCAGTTGGCTGACCGCCGAATGGGTCTGCCCGATGGCCGAGGCCACCTCGGTCACGGTGGTGGGCCCGACATCGCGCAGGAATCGCAGCACCGGAAACCAGCGCGACTCGATGCCCGCGTCACAGGCCCGGTAAACCTCGTCCACCGCCTGGTAGAAATGATCGCTGAGCGCCTTGAGCCGGCTGCCGAGCGCAAGTTCACGCAGGGAGGAGAGGTACATCGGGCATCCGCGCAAGGGGTCGAAAGCCGAGGCTAGCGGCGGCGGGATGTCGCACGCAAGCGATACGGGCAACCCCTTCATTCCCGGCACGCATGCCGGTGGGCTATGGTGTGTCCACCATCCACGACAACGACGGCGCATGGACTGGAGCCAGTTCCTCATCTTCGCCGGCGTCGGCCTGCTCGCCCAGCTGGTCGATGGCGCGCTGGGCATGGCCTATGGACTCGTGTCCAACGCCGTGCTGCTCGCACTCGGCCTGCCCCCGGCGGTGGCGAGCGCCACCGTGCATACGGCCGAAGTGTTCACCACCGGGGTGTCGGGCGGGGCCCACGCCTTCTTCGGCAACGTGGACTGGAAGACCTTCCGCCGCCTCGCCATTCCCGGGGTGGTAGGCGGCATCCTGGGGGCCTGGTTCCTGGCCAGTGTCGACGGCGACGTGCTGAAGCCCTTCGTCTATGCCTACCTGCTGATCCTGGGGATGGTGGTGCTGGTGCGCGCCACGGGCCGCACCGTGTCGCGCCATCGGGTCCGGCACAAGGGCATCCTGGGCTTCTGCGCCGGACTGCTCGACGCCATCGGCGGGGGGGGCTGGGGCCCGATCGCCACCTCCACGCTGCTGGCCAGGGGCGGGGACGTGCGGCAGACCATCGGCACGGTGAACGCGGCGGAGTTCGTGGTGACGATCGCCATCTCGTCGACGCTGATCTTCCATATGGGCGTGCAGCACTGGCCCATCGTGCTGGGCCTGCTCACGGGCGGCGTCATCGCCGCGCCGATCGCCGCGTGGCTGGTCAGGCACCTGCCGCCCCGTTACGTCATGGTCGCGGTAGGTTGCCTGATCGTGGGTATCAGCCTCTACCAGTTGGGCTCGTACTTCCTGCGCTGAGGCGCTGGCCGGACGTGGGTCAGAACCAGTGCAGCACGTCCAGCCGATCGCCCAGGGCGCGGCGGGCCTTCCTCTCCATCTTGGGCGATGGATTGACCAGCACCGCCTTGTCGGCGGCGCGCAGCATGGCCAGGTCGGACAGGGAATCGCTGTAGGCCAGGGCCCAGGGCCGCGGGATGCCGGCCTTGTCAAGATTGCGCACCTTCATGCCTTCGACGTTGTGCACGGTGAAGTGCACCCCCAGCGGGCCGCCGCGCGTGGACGACGCGATCAGTTCGTAACCGGCCAGGCTCACCTCGTCCAGGATGGACTCGACCATCGTGAGGTCGTTGCCGCTGACGATGACGACCCGGTCACCCAGCGCGACGTGCCGGCGCAACGTCGCCACCGCATCGCGCAGGAACACGCCGGGGCGCCGGGCGTAGACCCTGGCGAACGCACCGACCCGGCGACGATAGCTGGCTTCCCGCCGACCGAAGGTCACCACACGCAGGAAGACGCGCCCGAGGAGGCGGCTGCCCGCCACGGTCGGCAGCAGCAAAGGAACGAAGGGCAGCAACGGCAGGCCGAGCAACAGGCGCCAGCGACCGGCGCCGGAGAGGCACTCGCGGAAATACAGCTCGAGCGTCTGGTGACGCACGATGACGCCGTCGAAGTCGAACAGGACGACGCGACGCACGTCGGCGACGGGGCCAGGTGACCCCGTCGTTTCACTCCCCTGGTCCATGCCGCGCCTAGTGCTTGTGCGTCAGGCTGGGCGTGTCGAACAGCTTGCGCAGTTCCGTACCGGGATCGGCGGCGCGCATGAAGGCCTCGCCAACCAGGAAGCAGTCGATGCCCTTGTCGCGCAGCATCTTGACGTCTTCGCGGTTGTGGATACCGGATTCGGCGACCAGTGTGCCGTCACCGACCAGTTCCTTAAGGCGCAGCGAGGTTCCCAGCGACGTCTCGAACGTGCGCAGGTTGCGGTTGTTGACGCCGATGAGGGGCACGGGGAGTTCGAGTGCGACTTCGAGCTCTTCCTCGTTGTGGACCTCGACCAGGACGTCCAGGTCGAGCTCGGCGGCGAGCATGGATAGCTCGAGCAGGGCCTCGTGATCATGGATGACATCGTCGTCCGTCTTGGTGGCGAACGCGGCGACGATCAGCAGGATGCAGTCGGCACCGATGGTGCGCGCCTCGTACACCTGATATTCGTCGACGATGAAATCCTTGCGCAGGATGGGCAACTTGCAGGCCCCGCGCGCCTGGCGCACGAAGTCCTCGTGACCCTGGAAGAAATCGGCGTCGGTGAGGACGGAAAGGCACGCGGCTCCGCCTTGCTCGTAGCTGCGGGCGATCTCCGCCGGATTGAAGTCGGCGCGGATCAGCCCCTTGCTCGGGCTGGCCTTCTTGATCTCGGCGATCACCGCCGGCTGGCCGTCGTGCAGCTTGGCGTCGATGGCCGCCACGAAGCCGCGCGTGGGCTCCAGGTCGGCGATCATTGCGGCGAGGTCATCCAGCGAGCGATGACGCTTGCGTTCGGCTACTTCTTCCGCCTTGCGGGTGAGAATGCGATGGAGGATGTCGGGCATCGAAGCGCTTCCTTGGGTAAGGCCGGGCAGAGGGGGATTCCCGGCGATCTCAGGCGCCGAGCCGCCGGGTGGCGGCCACGAACGCATGCATT
This sequence comes from Luteibacter sp. 9135, assembly GCF_000745005.1. Classification (NCBI taxonomy): domain Bacteria; kingdom Pseudomonadati; phylum Pseudomonadota; class Gammaproteobacteria; order Lysobacterales; family Rhodanobacteraceae; genus Luteibacter; species Luteibacter sp. 9135. The sequence continues at coordinate 636,108 of NZ_JQNB01000001.1, forward strand.
TTTGCACGAGCCGCGCCACTTGCGATCGTCTGGCGGGCAAGATCGATACCCGCCCGGATCGTGGGCGCCACATCCGCCGTGTACAGGGCGGCGCCGGCATTCAGGCAGACGATGTCCTGGGGTACGCCGGGCACGCCGGAGATGGCGTCCACCAGCATCGCCATGGAGCCCTCGGCATCCTCCACCCGCAGGTTGCGACTGGATGCCATGGCCAGCCCGAAATCCTCCGGCTCGATCTCGTATTCATGGACCACGCCGTCGCGCAGCTCCCCTACCAGGGTGGCAGCGCCCAGCGAGATCTCGTCCATGCCGTCGCGGCCCCAGACCACCAGGGCGTGCTTCGCGCCCAGGGCCTGCAGCGCGCGGATCTGGATGCCGACCAGGTCAGGATGGAACACGCCCATCAGGATGTTCGGCGCCCCGGCGGGATTGGTCAGCGGACCGAGGATGTTGAAGAGGGTGCGGACCCCCATCTCGCGCCGGACCGGGGAGACCACCTTCATCGCGGGATGGTGGTTCGGCGCGAACATGAAGCCGATATCCACCTCGGCCATGCAGACGGCCACCTGGGCTGGCAGCAAGTCGATCCGCGCGCCCAGGGCCTCCAGCACATCGGCGCTGCCGGACTTGGACGACACGCTGCGGCCACCGTGCTTCGCCACCCGCGCACCGGCGGCGGCGGCGACGAACATGGATGCCGTGGAGATATTGAAGGTGGACGCGCCATCGCCGCCCGTACCCACGATATCGACGAAATGCGGGTGGGTGCCAGCGTCCACACGCGCCGAGAGGTCGCGCATCACGCGCGCCGCGCCGGTGATCTCGCCCACCGTTTCCTTCTTCACCCGAAGGCCGGTAAGGATGGCGGCCGTCATCAGCGGGCTGACATCGCCGCGCATGATCTGGTGCATCAGCTCGATCATCTCGTCGTGGAAGATCTCGCGGTGCTCGATCGTGCGCTGCAGCGCCTCGGAGGGGGTCATCGGCATGGCGCCTGAATCCTTGTCGTTACGCGGCGAGTGGCAGCGGCATGCCGAGGAAATTGCGCAACAGGTCGTGACCGTGCTGGGTGAGGATCGACTCCGGATGGAACTGCACGCCCTCGATATCCAGCGTGCGATGGCGCAGGCCCATGATCTCGTCGATCGAACCGTCCTCGCGCTCCGTCCAGGCGGTGACCTCGAGGCAATCGGGCACCGAGCCCTTCTCGACCACCAGCGAGTGGTAGCGAGTGGCCTCGAACGGGTCGGGCAGCCCGGCGAACACGCCCTGCCCCCGATGGCGCACCGGCGAGGTCTTGCCGTGCATGATCTCGCGCGCCCGGATCACCGTGCCGCCGAACACCTGCCCGATGGCCTGGTGGCCGAGGCAGACCCCGAAGATCGGCAACTCGCCGGCCAGCTCCCGCAGGATATCCATGGACACGCCCGAATCGTCCGGCGTGCCCGGGCCCGGCGAGATCATGATGCGCGAGGGTGCCAGGGCGCGGATATCCGCGACAGTGAGGGCATCGTTGCGAACCACCTTGACCTCCTGCCCCAGCTCGCCCAGGTACTGGACGAGGTTGAAGGTGAAGGAGTCGTAGTTGTCGATCATGAGCAGCATATGGACCTGACCGGTTTCGTTCATTGCCGTGGTCGGCCATTGTACGGCACATCGCGAAAACGCTGACCAGGCACCGGTCGTGCCGAATCGCGCACACCTGGTCCAGAGCGAAACCGGCGCGCAGCCGCGTCAGCTCCCCCAACCCGATGCCAGACTGCCGACGCGCAGCGGCGAAGGTGGGCAGCACGCCTTCTCTTCGCAAGGAAATCGCATGGCCTGGGCGAGGATGGCTCGCATGCACAATCTCGACTTCAGTTCGTGGCAGGGCCTGCTCTCCACCCTCTTCGGGCTGGCCGTCATCACCCTCATAGGCGTGGGCATCCGTTTGCTGGCCATGCAGACGGTGCAGCAACGCCGAGAACGGGAAAACCGACAGATCAATGAGCGGCTGCGCACCCTGATCGCTGCCTACAAGACGTTGGGCGGCTCGTTCAGCGGTAATCTCGCGGTCGACCCTACCCATATGCGCGACCTGCGACTTCGTGCCGCCTCAGCTGAAGGCTCTGCGGGTGAATTCGCTTCGGGCTCGGACCGGGCGCGCCGGGTTCGCGACGCGGTGGAAGCGGCCCTTTCGGACATCATCCTGCTCGGCACCGAAGAACAGGTGGCGCTGGCGGCCCGAGCCGCCACCGAGATGGTCGAGGGACACCCGGTGCACATGCACGACCTCGTCGTTTCGCTGCGTAACTTCATTCGGAAAGTCCTCGACCTGGAACCGGTGTCGCGGAAGATCGCCATTCCGAACCAGGGACCCGCACGCGTGGTGGCGGCGAAGGGAAAGGCCGATGGCGGCGCGAAGGCTGAAGGCAGTGGCGCAGGTAAAGGCGGCGGCATGGGCGGCGGTATGGCGGCCGGCGCAGGGCTGGGCCTCGGCGGCGGGATCGCTGCAGAGGATGCGCACGGGCATCACGAGTAGGCCGGCTCGCCTGGGCGCTGCCATCACGTGCGCTTGTCGCATGCTTGCCGCCCACGACACCGACGGAGTGCAGCGCTATGATGCCGAAGCAGAGTGCCGAGCCTGAAACAGTGTGGATGCATCGCAACGGCTGGGTGCCCAACAACGAGGCGTATCCCGTTCTCGTCTATAGGAATGTCATTGAGGGCGACGAGGGCGACGATCTCGCGTCGAACATCGAGGCGACCTTCGCAACCAACGGATGGCCACCGGAATGGCGCGATGGCGTTTTCGACTATCACCACTACCACTCCACGGCGCACGAAGTGCTCGGCTTCGCCACCGGCTGGGCGCGACTCGTTCTGGGCGGACCCGGAGGGCACGATATCGAAGTGAAGGCTGGCGATGTCATCCTGTTGCCGGTGGGCACCGGTCATTGCCGCGTCGATGCGTCCAACGACTTTCTTGTCGTCGGCGCCTATCCCGAGGGGCAGCACTGGGATATCTGCCGTGAGCCGCCAACTGCCGCGATGATCGAACGGATGCGCGCGCTGCCCTTCCCGAAGAGCAACCCTGTCAACGGCGACAAAATATCCCTGCCCCGGCATGAGAAACGCTAGGCAAGCAACTTCGTGAAGCGATCACGATCGCCGAACACCAAGCCGATCCCAGCACTTCCTTTAGGCTGACAATTGCACCTGACCGAGCACCTTCAACAGCTCGTCCGTGGTGACCGTCTCGCCAATACGCGGGAAGATCGTCTTGACGCTGTTCTCGTGCGCAGCGGCGTTGAGGTCCGTCATGGCATCGGTCACCATAACGACGTCGTAGCCGAGTTCACTGGCATAACGCGCCGTGAACTCGATGCCGATGCTGGTGGCGATATTGACCAGCACGACAGGATGGTTCTTCGCGCGATCGACGCGGACTTCGCCACTACATCGGCGGCCGGGTGAACCGTCGGCAGGGCGACAATGCCCTTCTGCAGATCGATAACGACAAGGGCGGCGTGGTTGTCGAGTTGGCTAAGCGGCACGGTGTGACCTGTTCATCGAGGTAGTGCGACTGGACATGCCCGAAGGCTAAGGTTGCGCACCCCGACTGACAAGCCAGACGTGCAAGGTTGGCGTCGAGCGTTCTCGCGCAACCCCCGCACCCTGACGCAAAGGGACTTGCGGCCGGCCTGGGCAGAGCCGATGCTTGTTGGTCCCCACAGCAAGGATTCCCCCCATGCAGTCCCTCGGCGCCATCGCTTTCCTCGTCCACGATTACGACGAGGCCATCGCCTTCTTCGTCGATGCGCTGGGCTTCTCACTGGTAGAGGACACGCCCCAGGGCGAGGGCAAGCGTTGGGTCACGATCGCGCCGCGGGGGTCGGATGGAACGAAGCTTCTGCTGGCCCGCGCCATCGACGACGGGCAGCGCGCCCAGGTCGGCAAGCAGGGGGGCGGCCGCGTGTTCCTGTTCCTGCACACCGACGACTTCGCCGCCGATCACGCGCGTATGCAGGCACACGGCGTACGCTTCCGGGAAACACCGCGCCATGAGCCCTATGGCACGGTCGCGGTGTTCGACGATCTCTACGGCAACGGATGGGACCTGATCCAGCCGGCCGGCTGACAAGGAACATGCATGAATGACCCGATTCGCGTGGCAGTGCTGGATGATTACCAGAAGGTTGCGCGCACCAGCGCCGACTGGTCGTCCGTGGAAGCCAGGGCGGAACTCACCGTCTTCCACGACCACCTGCACGATCACCAGGCGCTGGTGCGTCGACTGGCCCGCTTCGACGTCATCTGCGTGATGCGCGAGCGCACGCCGATGACGGCCGCCCTGATCGCCGCCCTGCCCCGCCTGCGGCTGATCGCCTCCACCGGGGCGGCCAATGCGTCCATCGACACCGAGGCTGCGGCGGCGCATGGAGTCACCGTGGCGCACACCGGTTATGCGTCTACGCCCACCATCGAATTCACCTGGGCCGCCATCGTCGGGCTGGCGCGCGACATCGCCGGCGAAGCGGCCTCCGTGCGCGCTGGCGGCTGGCAGGTCGGACTGGGCACCGAACTGCGCGGCAAGACGCTCGGCATCCTTGGCCTGGGCCGGATCGGTTCGGCCGTGGCCAGCATCGGCAAGGCCTTCGGCATGCACGTCATTGCATGGAGCGAAAATCTCCAGGAAGAAACGGCCAGCGCGCTCGGCGTACAGCGCGTCGACAAGCAGGCGCTGCTCTCGCGTTCCGACTTTCTGACCATCCACACCCGGCTCAGCGAACGGACGCGCGGCCTCATCGGCGCGGCGGAACTGGCGTCCATGAAGCCGACCGCGCGCCTCATCAACAGCTCACGCGGCCCGATCGTGGACGAGGCGGCACTGGTGGATGCGCTGATAGGCGGTCGCATCGCTGGCGCCGCGGTGGACGTGTTCGAGACCGAACCGCTACCCGCCGACCACGCCTTCCGCGACCTGCCGAACGTGCTGGCCACACCGCATATCGGCTATGTCACCGAGGAGATGTACCGGACGTTCTACAGCGATACGGTAAAGAACGTCCTTGCCTGGCTGGACACGCTGCCCTGAGCCGAAGCGGCCCTGCATGCCAAGGGCCGGTGCGGCCGAGGCCAGGCTCGTTAGCGTGACGCCACCTTGCCAGCGTCCTTGGCTACTGCTTTCCCGCCCTTGTCGCCCTTATCGCTGTCCTTGGGCTTGATCGTCATCAGCTCCAGCGGCTTGCCGTCCGGCTGACGTACCGTCCAGCCACGCTGGAGATCGGCCAGGTCGTTGAGTTGCGGGCAGATCTGGTCGGAACGATGCTCCAGCGCCTTCGACCGTTTGTCCATGGCGCCGTCCAGCGATTTTTCGAGCGACTCGGCGCGGGCCTGCAGCGCCGCGACCTTGCTCGCATCGCCGGACAGGGCGGCCGTGACGGCACTGGACGTGACCGAGCCGACCAGTTCGCCGACGGTATCGGAAACGGAGCCTCCGACGGTTTCCGCCATGTGGTCGTTCGACCAGTGCCCGGCGCCCACGCCTTCGTCGATCTGGCGCAGGGCCTGGGCCTGTTTGCGCTTGAGCTTTTCCAGCAGGCTGGCACGCTGCTCGCCATCGGCGAAGGACAGCGTAACGGTGGTCATGGCCGAGAAGCCGAGCTGCACACCTTCGCGCGCGATGGCGGCAACCTCGGGGACCAGCTTGCGCACGCCGGCCTCGTAGCGCCTTAGCGCGTCGGCATCGGCGGATGACACCGTCGTCTGGCGACCATCGATACGGACGCTGCCGTCGTGCAGGAAGATATCCGCCGGCGCGCCCGTCTTGCGATGGAACGACAGACCGGCATCCGTGACATCCACGTCATACGGGGTGGAGTAATCGCTCTTGCAGGTGTCCGTGCTGAAGTTGATCGTGCCGGCGTGAGCTGTCGCGGCGGACAACGCAAGGGCGACGGCAAGGCTTCCGGCAATCGGCGAATGACGCATGATCCTGCTCCCTGGGAGATGACACCGGCTTGGATGCGCTCGGCTTGCCTTTGGTTTAAACCCCATCGGCATCCCACGCATGGGCCTGAGGTCACGGCGTGACCTTTGGCAGGGTCAGGAGGCGATGCCTCGTTCGCGGGCATATTCGGAGAGGCGGCTGTCGTGATCGAGGCCGAGTTTACGCATCGCGTCGCGCTTCTGCCGGCTTACCGTCTTGACGCTACGACTGAGGCGTTCGGCAATCTGCGTGATCGACATGCCCCCGACGTACAGCCGGACCACCTCCATCTCGCGCGCGGAAAGCCGCGATGCATCGCAAGGCGCCTGGACACCGGCGACGTCGAACTGGCGACGAATGGTGTCGCTGAGGTAGGGCCTTCCGACGGCGGCCTGCCTGACCGCTACCGCGACCTCTTTCAGCGGTGCCCGCTTGTCGCATAGGCCGAGTGCGCCCCGCGCTCGCATGGCCTGGAGCACCGCGGCATTGTTGACCATGGTGAGCACGACCACCGGAAGCCGGGGATAGCGACGACGCATCAGGTCGATCAGGGCCAGCCCGTCACCGTGGCGTCCACCCGGCATCGAGAAGTCGGTGACCACGACATCGCAGGGGCGCGTGGTCAGCAGGTCGAGCAAGTGGTCGCCGTTGGCGGCTTCACCGACCACCTCGATATCCCCCGTGGCCTCGAGCGCGGCACGCGTGCCCATCAGGACCACCGGATGATCGTCGGCAATGATCGTTCGCAGAACCATGTCTTCCCTCGACGGCGGAAACGCGCAGCCGTTTTCCATGCCATGTGTTACATCTCTTCGCACGGCGGAGATTACAGTAAAGCTCCGTGCGTGGTCGAAGGAACGCCATGACGCGCTTGAGAATGTTGGTCAAATTAAGCTGTGCAGCGATCGCATGGCAGGCACCCGTCGGCGCTGCAAGTGCGGACGGCCACCCACCGCTGGCGTCGGCATCGCAGTGGCAGGCCGAAACGCATACGACGGACGTCCGCGCGTGGGCGATGCCCTCCGTGCACGACGATGCAGGCCACACAGACACGCCTGCCATCGCCGTGGCGTTGAACGACGACGAGCGGCGCTGGCTGGCGAACCTACCGATACTGCGCATCGGCATCGATCCCACCGCCGCGCCACTGTCGCTCATCGATCGCGATGGCGAAGGCGAAGGCCTGTCGCTCGACTACCTGCAAGCGGCGCTGCAGGCGCTCGGCGTGCGATCGCGCACGGTCGCCACCACGGACTGGCCGGAGACGGTGCGCGCAGCCTCCGTGGGCGACATCGACCTGCTTGCCGCCGCGTCGCCACGAAACGGCGCTCTTGGCAGGCACTTTGTGTTCTCACAGGCCTACGCCGAATTCCCCGTGATGATCGTCACGCGTGAGGCGTTCCCCACCATCGGCGACATCCACGACCTTTCCGGACGACGCATCGCGGCCAACCTCTCGCAAGGCGCCGTGGCGGCCGCGGTAGCGGCGATACCTGGGGCGGTCGCCATCGACGTGAGGACGACGGCGGCGGGGCTGCAGGCCGTGGCCGCAGGCGACGCCGATGCCTACGTCGGCGATATCGCTACTGCGGAGTTGCAGATCCGACGCGATTATCCGGCGCAGCTCAAGCTCGCCGCCCCCACGAACGAGCGTGCCGCCCTCACCATTGGCGTCGCCAACCGCTACGCCCGCCTGGCATCGCTCATCGACCGCGCCCTGGCGCGTATGCCCGAGCGTCGCTCGCAGGCCATCCGCAACACCTGGCTGCGCTCGCAGTACACGTGGGGTGGATCGTGGAAGGAAATCGCGCGCAAGGTCGGACCGGCCGGCGCACTGGTCATGCTATTGCTGCTGGCCGTGTCGTACGCCTACCTGCGGCTTCGCCGTGAAACACGCCTGCGGCTGCGCAGCGAGGCCCAACTGGCCGACGTGACACGGCACATGCCGGCCGTGGTCTATCGCTTCCTGTATCGGCGGGGTGGATCCATCACGTTTGTCTATGTCGGCGGCAATCCCGAACCCATGTTCGGCATTGACGCGGACACCCTCATGGCCGACGAGCGACGCGCATTCGCGCGAGTGGACGAACGCGACCAACCCACCCTGCTCGCGGCCATGGCACACAGCGCGGCAACGCTTCAACCACTGCACGCGGAGCTGCGTGTGCGCGACAGCGATCCCGAGCGCTGGGTCGCCTCGCATGCGCTGCCGCGTGCGGTCGCCGAAGGCACCGAGTTCACGGGCTACTGGATCGATATCTCCGAGCGCCATCGACAGTCGGCCCAGCTGGCGGCAGCAAAGCGCGCGGCCGAAGCGGCGACACAGGCCAAGAGCCTGTTCCTCGCCATGATGAGCCACGAGATCCGCACGCCGATGCACGGCGTACTGGGCACCCTCGAGATACTGGGCCGGACCCCTCTGGAACCCGGGCAGCGACGCCTGCTCGAAACCGCGGAAAACTCGGCCGAGTCACTCCTGCAGATCCTCGACGACATCTTGGATTTCTCGCGGATCGAGGCCGGCCAGGTCGCTATCGATCCCGTTCCCGTCGACCTGCGCGAACTGGTCGCCGGCATCGTGGACCTCTTTGCCTGGCAAGCCGGCCAGAAAGGACTGCAAATCACGGCCCGGGTCGATCCGCGCGTGGCACCGGGCGTGATGGTGGACGGCAGCCGCCTTCGCCAGATCATCGTCAACCTGGTCAGCAATGCCGTGAAGTTCACGTCGCATGGCAGCGTCGATGTCCATCTGGATGTCATCGACGCGGACGATAGCTGTCAGCGTTTGCGTTTCATCGTGAGCGATACCGGCATGGGCATCGCCGATGCGGACATCGCCCGTTTGTTCTCGCCCTTCAGCCAGGCCGAGGCATCGATCACCCGTCGCTTCGGCGGCAGCGGCCTCGGGCTGGCGATCAGCCGGCGCCTCGTCGAGTTGCTGGGTGGACATATCGCCATGACCAGCTCCCCCGGCGTCGGCACGCGGGTCACGGTCGAATGCGCGTTGCCCGTGGCCGTCATGCCTGCGCAGGACACGCCGTCGCCCACCGCCCAGACGGAGAGAACGACCATCGCCCGGAACGTGCTGGTCGCCGAGGACCACCCCGTCAATCGCGAACTGGTGGCCGCGCAACTCCAGCGAATCGGCCATCGGTGCCGCATCGCCGGTGACGGCACCGATGCCCTGCGCACGGCCGGCACGTGGCCGGTCGACGTGCTGCTCACCGACCTGCACATGCCCGGCATGGATGGCCACACGCTGATACGCGCCCTGCGCGAGCGCGGCGCCACGATGCGCATCGTGGTCATGACCGCGGACGTCATGGCGAGCGAACGCGACCGCTGCATGGCAGCAGGCGCCAACGCGTTCGTGACCAAGCCCCTGCGTCTCGCCGCCCTGCGCGAGGCGCTGGCGTCCGGGCCCGAGGATTCCACAGGACACGCCGGCGAAGTTGGCGGCGAGGTCGATGCATGGGATGTCGACCTGTGGCGCGACCTGTTCGGCGACCTGGCCGCCATGCCCGACATGATCGATCGTTTCGAAGCCGACCTGGACGACGCCATGGATCGCCTTCGCACCTCGGAGACGCCGGACGCCGTGGCCGGTCACCTGCATCGTGTACTGGGCGGCATGCGGGTTTTCGGCGCGTCAGCGGAGGCGGCGCACCTGGAGATGCTGGAGACCCTGCTTCGCGCCGAGGCGACCCGGGCCGATGCCATGCTGCGACTGGCCGGCGTCCACGACATGCTGCGTCGCTTCGTCGGACGCTTGAGGGAAGCAGTCACCAGGCAGCTCGCGCACTGAGTTATTACTCAAAAAAATAGTGGGATTTTTCAGAATTGTCTGATTACCCCCGCTGCCTCACTACGCCACCCTTACAGACACGCGGACCACGCCGCGAGGGAGGCAATCATGCGCAGACCGGCTATCGAGTATCACATTGCCCAGTCGGGCACGTCCTGGGGCATCTATCGCGAGGGCACGCAGATCGCCGTCCGGTCCGATCCCGCGGACGCTATCGCCTTTGCCAACTTCTTTGCCGACCGCGAGACCCTGATGAATCTCCGACGAGTACACGTGTCCGCGGATACCGTCATGCACCGCACGCTCAAGAACATGCGCAGGGCTGAAGCCGTGCGAGCGGTGGCCTGATCGTTTGCCCCCGGGCTCAGCGGCCCGTCACGCCACCCAGGTTGCTCATATCCAAATGAAGCAGGCGCAGACGCGCAATATGCCTACCCACCGTGGCGCGGTCGCCCGAGGACGCCTCCAGCTTGAGGAAGGCATCCAGCAGACGGCGTTCCATCTGCTCCAGGGTACGAATCCAGGTGACGTCCGGGTCGTGTGAGAGCTTTACGGACGCCTCGACCACCGTACGCCGGACCCCGCTCATTGCGCCGCCAGCAGAGGCCGGCTTGCCGCCGGTGGCACTCACCTGGCCCTGGAGATCGCCGGCAATGGCGTTCAGGGAGTCGGCCGACTCTTCGAGGATCGCCTTCAGGCCGGGTTCCCTGACACCCCGTGACGCGTGGCGATACAGATCGCGATCCGCTATGACGCGGCGGATCAGCCCATTCACGACACGGATCGAAGTACGTTCCATGGGACGGACGTTAGACCCCCTGGACTTAGCCGGTCATAAATGCCGGCGATTTCGGTCAGCCTGGGGTCATTCGCCGCTTTCGAGCAGCAGCAGTGGATGACCCGCGCTGTCATGCAGGCCGGATTGCAGGTCGAGAAGTTGCTGAACCGAGGGGCACAGCGCCTGTACGCGTGGCCGCAGCGCAGTCTCGACCCGTGCGATGACCCGGGCCTGCCCACCGCTGGACACCGCGGCGACGCGATCCCGCAGGGCGGCGGCGCCTTGCAGGTCGCCGTTCATGGCCAACTGCATCGCTTCCCCACCCACGTCCTCCGTCAGGATGGGCGTGATATCGGACACGATCTCCTGAGCATAGGCGCGCATGGCGTCCTCCTGCCAGTCGCGGGTGCTCTGGCTGGCGGCGATACGCCGTTTGATGTCGGTGACCCGCGCGGTGAGCGCGCGATCAAGGTCGCCGCTGGCCGCCGCCCCGGGCGCGGCCGTGGCGGCTTCGTCACGCACCGCCTTGGCCGCGATGTCCACGCCATCGCTGGCCAGGCCCTTGGCCTTGGGTACCAGCAGGCGGACGTTGCGCTCGAAAAGTGCCACGCGATCCTGCTCGTCGGGCCGTAGCGCCACGCTCCTGCCATCGGTGACAAGGGTGCCGTCCTGCATGCGGACGCTGCGCGGAGCCCCCTGCGCACGATCGAATACCAGGGAGTCCGGACGGACGGTCAGGTCGTAACTGCTTGCGATGCGGCAGCTATGGTCGATGTCCTGGGCCGTCGCGGCGCCGGCGAATCCGACGGCGAGGGCGAGAACGAGCAGGCGTGCGGTCATGGATACATCCCGGCTAAAGCCATTCGATAGCGTCGGCGGGGCGAATGGCCGCTGAACCGGTCAGAGCGCAGGCACCATGAACTGCTGGCGCACACGCAGGCTGCCCAGCGCCCAGGCCAGCCACGCCAGCAGCGGTACCGAGACCACTTTCAGCACCACACCCGCCAGCATGATGCTGCGTTGGCGACCCGCCACCATCACGAGGTCCGGCGGCAAGCCGGCCTGCCCGAGTACGATGCCCAGCTGCTGCCACTGTCCATAGGCGAACCATGCCGTGTAGGCAGCCCACACCATAAGCAGCAGCGCCACGATACGCATGGCGCCACGTGCCCAGTCGCGCCAGCGCAGGGTGGACAACGTGACGACGATGATCGCGAACGCCGCCAGCGTGTAGCCCAGCGACCACAGCAGTGCGATGCGGGGGTCGGGACCACCCGCCACCGCCGCGGTGCTCATCGTGCCCACGGCCTGGCCGAAGACGAAGCCGGCATAGGCATTGACCACGAAGCCGGCCGCGGCCAGCAGCATCACCAGCCAGACGACGATGCGCCACGGCGCGAATGGACGGGTGTGACGGGCGCCCCGGGCGGCTTCGAACACGCTCAGGCACCCGCCTTCTTGAACTGGTCGAGGTCGGAAAGCACCTGGCCGGAGTTCTTTTCGGGATCGACGTCCTTGTAGACCTTGACGATCTTGCCCGCGGGATCGATCAGGAAGGTCTCGCGGCGGGCGTACTTCATGCCCAGCGTCTTGTTCAGCACATCGTATTTCACGGCCGTGGCGCCATCGGCGTCGGACAGCAGGGGGAACGGCACGTGGTACTTCTCGGCGAACTCGGCATGCGACTTCACGTCGTCCAGGCTGACGCCGACCACGTCCGCGCCGGCCTTGTGCAGCTTGGCGATGTCATCGCGGAAAGTGCAGACCTCGGTGGTGCAGCCGGCCGTGAAATCCTTCGGATAGAAGTACATGACCAGCCACTTGCCCTTGTGGGTGTCCAGCGTGTGCCAGTCGCCCTTCTGGTCCTGCAGGCGGAAATCGGGCGCCTTGTCGCCCACCACGGGGGCGGCGGCCCAGGCGGCAAAGGTGACCAGGGACAGGGCGATAACGCTGAGGAGGCGACGCATGGGCAAACCTCGAAGGACGGGAAAGGTCACGAGTGTATCGGCGATGGCCGGGAAAGAGTCATAAAAAAAGGGCACCCCGTGGGGTGCCCTTCAGGAGTCGTGGCGCTTGGCTTACTTGCCGAGGCGCTCGATCTCGAACTTGCTCAGGTCGACGCCGAGGTTGAAGCCGCGGCCCGTACCAGTGACGGCCAGCGACACTTCGCCCTTGGTCATGGCGGCGCTTTCGGCGCTCTTCACGACGCCGGCATTGGCACCGCCGGAGGCGTACTCACCGAAGATCTCGCTGATGCCCTTGACGTTGGTGAACTCGCCCTTGCCGCCTTCGATGCTGAACTTGCCGGCGGTCAGACCACCGCCGCGGACGTGGATCATCACGTCGGCACTCTGGCCGTTGTCGCAGCGCACGTGGCCGCGGCCGTCGGCCTTCTTGTAGATGGCCGCCCAGCCGGTGGTGCTGAAGGTCATGTGGCACTTGGTCGCGGCGGTGGACTCCGCGCGTGCCGGCTGCGCCGTGAAAGCACCTGCCGCCGCCACTGCAATGATGGCCATACCCGCGATGCGCTTGATCATGTTCGTTCTCCGTAAGAAAGAGTGGCAGGGACTGTGTGAGGGCGGATTCTCCGCTCACGAATGTGAAGAAACACGGAGCACTCGAACGCTTGTTCATGTAGGCGCCGGTTATGTGCACAGGCGGTGAACCGCTTGGTGGGTCGCCGCGACCGACCTACCATCCACTCGTGCCTTCACCCAGAGGAATGTTCCCATGCCCAAGAAGATCCTTGTCGGCTACGACGGCTCCGAAACCGCCCGCCGGGCCTTCCACTTCGCCATCGAACTGGCCACCTGCGCCCAGGCCAGCGTGCACGTGGTGTCCGTCCGGCAGCTCGAAAACGGCGCCGACACAGCTGCCCTGCTGATGAGCGACAACGGCGCCGAGCAGCTCGACGCCCTGCGAGCCGAGATCGCCGCCCTGCATGGCGGCGACGGCCTGGACGTGGTGGTGGACATGGTCCACGGCACGCCCGGCGACGCCCTGCTCGCCTACGTCGCCCAACACGGCGCGGACCATATCGTCATCGGCCACACCGAGCGAGGCGCCCTGGCCCGCTGGCTGGTGGGCTCCACCGCTACCGACGTGCTCGCCAGGGCCCATGTGCCGGTGACCGTGGTGCGCTAATCGCCCGGCTTTGTCACAATTCGGCAACGCCCACGGGGGCGACATGCTTAAGCGATCGAGGAACACCCTAAGTGAGCTACGCCGCCACCTTGCCATGGACGCTCGAAAAACTGGATTTCTCACGTATCGACGTCGAGAAGGTCAGGCACAACGAAGACCTGTTCCTCCTGCTGTGCAGCTCGTCTTTCGTCGAGAGCGGCTCCGACCTGTACACGCACAACCTGGTCGACCACTTCGCCGGTGACGACGAACTGCAATCCTGGCTGCGCGACCACTGGGAGCACGAGGAGATGCAGCACGGGCGCGCACTGGCCGCCTACGTGCGGCACGTGTGGCCCGACTTCGACTGGGACGAAGGCTTCAGGAACTTCTTCGCGCACTACGGCTCGGTATGCACGGCCGAGGAACTGGAACCCGACCGTGGCCTCGAACTGGCGGCGCGTTGCGTCGTCGAGACCGGCACGGCCAGCCTCTATCGCGCCCTCAACGATGTCACCGATGAACCCGTGCTGCGGGAACTGACCAACTACATCAAGAGCGACGAGGTGCGGCATTACAAGCACTTCTACCAGCACTTCCGCATCTACCGGCAGCGCGACGGCATCGGCCGCTTCCGCACGCTGCGCGTGCTGCTGAAACGGCTGAACGAGATCAAGAACGAGGACAGCGATATCGCACTGCGCCACGTCTTCAACGTGCGCTACCCCGACAAGGCCACGGACGACGCGGAGTTCCGCCGCGTGATCGGCCGTGCCGAAGGGCTGCTAAAGCGCCATATCCCCGCCGAGATGACGGTGAAGATGCTATTGCGTCCGCTGGACCTCCCGGCCCGGGTCAACGCCATGCTGGAATGGCCGCTGACCCGGATCACCGAGAAACTGTTCCTGCACTGATCACTTTTTCTTCGGCAAAGGCGTCCATTTGTCGTTGTCGAAACCGCCCGTCTCGAAGGTGAGCGTGGTCTCGCCGCGGCTCACGGTCACCACGTCGATGGTGAGCCGCTTTGTCTTCGCCAGGTCCTTCAGGAATGCGGCATCGTTGCGGAACAGCAGCGCGGGCTCGCCGGTGGGCGGACGGAACGCCTTGATCGTCTTCGCCTTGCCGTCGAAGGTGGCCTTGAGGGTGCAATCGCCCTTGCAGACGAAGCCCTTGCCAGCGGTGGCATACAGGAACACGCTCTGCCCCCAGGCGGTGTGCCGCCGCAGGATCAGGCGCACGCTTTCCTCACCGGACGGGCGGCTGGACTGAAGGGTCGCGGTGCTCTGGGTACCCCCCTGCATCGGCGAGGTCTGGTACAGCCACAACGCCGACAGGCGGGCTTTTTCGCTGGCCTCCTTGTAGCCGGACTCCAGGCCGGCCAGGGTCTTGCCAACCTCGGCCGCGGCCGGTGTTTCCGGGTAGGTGTCGACGATCTCGTGGCCGAGTTGCACGGCGGGTCCGTCGTTGTGCAGCTTGAGCAACTGGCGATAGGTCTCCAGTTTCTTGGCCGCCTCGTCGGCCCGTGACGTCGCTGCCGGTGCGGTGGGTGCCGGGTCAGGCGGGGAGGAACACGCGGCCAGCAGGGCGGTGGCGGCAAGAAGGGTGGCGATTCGGCGCATGATCTTGCGATTCCGACGGGAAAGGACCCTAGCTTCGCCGCAGGAACCGCCGGTGGCAAGGCGACAGGTAAACTGGCGCAAGCCTTCGAAGGAAACGTTCCATGTCGTCCACGCCTGCGACGCCCGTGCGCCTGATGTACCATCGCGCCTTCCTGCAGTTCTGGTTCGCCAAGAACGCCTCCAGCTTTGCGTTCCAGATGATGTCGGTGGCCGTGGGCTGGCAGGTCTACGAGATCACGGGGCGGGCGCTGGACCTGGGGCTGATCGGACTGGCGCAATTCGTGCCTTCGGTAGTGCTCGCCCTGCCCGCGGGCCATGTGGCCGATCAATTCGACAGGCGCCGCATCGTCACCCTCTGCCAGGCGATCGAATGGCTGGCCATCGCCGTGCTCGCCGTGCTCAGTTTTACCGGGCGGCTCCACGAGGCCGGCATCCTGGCCCTGGTCTTCGTCATCGGCGTGGGCAAGGCGTTCGAGTTCCCGGCCCTGCAATCCATGCTGCCCGCCATCGTGCCCACGCACGTGCTGCCCCGGGCCATGGCCTCCACGGCTGCGGCCGGCGAGGCGGCGATGATCGTCGGACCCGCGCTGGGCGGCCTGCTCTACATCGCCGGACCGGCCACCGTGTATGGCGTGTCGGCCGTGCTCTACCTTGTCGCCATCGTGCTCATGTCGCGCCTGTCCTACGACCACGCGCCGCCGAAGCGCGAGCCGGCCACGCTGAAAAGCGTGTTCGCCGGCGTGCACTTCATCCGCCACCGGCCCGCCGTGCTGGGCGTGATCTCGCTCGACCTGTTCGCGGTGTTGCTGGGTGGCGCCACCGCGCTCTTGCCGATCTTCGCCAAGGACATCCTGCACACCGGTCCCTGGGGCCTCGGCGTGCTGCGTGCCGCACCCGCGGTCGGCTCCCTGCTGATGTCGATCTGGCTGTCGCGGAATACGCTGGAGCGCCGCGTCGGACCCATCATGTTCGCCTCCGTGGCCGGCTTCGGCCTGTCCACGCTGGTGTTCGCGTTGTCCACGTCGCTATGGCTGTCGGTGGGTGCACTATTCGCGCTGGGCGCCTTCGACATGGTCAGCATGGTGATCCGCGGCGCACTGGTACAGCTGGAGACGCCGGACGACATGCGCGGCCGGGTCAGCGCCGTCAATGCCATCTTCATCAATACCTCCAACCAGCTCGGCGAATTCGAGTCCGGCATCCTCGCCGCTGCGCTGGGGGCCGTGAACGCCACGCTCATCGGCGGCATCGGCACCCTGGTGGTGGTGGGGCTGTGGATGTGGTGGTTCCCTTCGCTGCGGCGGCGCCAGGGGCTCGTCTCCGAACCGACACCGATCGAAGGCGCCAGCGGCACGATCTGACACGCCCGCCGAAACGTGTTATTAGGGACGTCTATACCGCCAAAGGGGATGCCTGCCATGAAGCGCCTGCTCGTCACCAGCCTTCTCGCCCTTGCCGCGCCGGCTTTCGCCGGCCATCAGGGCCCCGCCAGCCTGGACGCCGCACTGGCGCAGGGCAAGCGCGAGCACAAGCCTGTGCTGGTCGATTTCCAGGCGGTATGGTGCTACTCGTGCTACTTCATGGCCAGCCACGTGCTCAACGGCAAGGAGTGGACCGACCTCACCACCAAGGTGGTGTTCTACGAGGCCGATGCCGACCAGCCCGCGGACAAGGCCTGGATGACGAAGTGGAACGTGCACTTCCTGCCGACCTACGTGGCCATCGGCCCTGATGGCGAAGAACTCGGCCGCATCCTGGCCGAGCGCCCGCGCGACGTCTTCTACAAGGAGGTCGACGGACTGCTTTCCGGTGACGCGCGGCTGTCGAAGCAGAAAGCGAACGCCAGCAAGGGCTCGATGGCGGCGGTCGCCGACGTGCTGGATACCTACCAGCAGCGTTACCAGGGCACGGAAGGCATGGCCTGGTTCGACACCTTGCCACCACTGGTACGCAACGTGTCAGACAAGGACAAACGCGTCGCCCTGGCCAAGCAGCGCCTTCTTCTCCTGCAAGCCAAGGACAAAAAGGCCAATCCCGCCATCGCGGCCGCGGCGAAGACCATCCTCGCCGGCGATATCGGTTGCGATCGACCCTACGTGCTCGACGATCTCCTCGAGGCCACGGCAGCCAACTACCCCGAGTCACGACAGGCGGCCCTGGCCCCGCAAAAGGCGCCCTACGAGACCTTCCTCGGCACGCAGGTGTTCACCGCCACGCCTGCCTGCGCCGACCAGCGCAGCGCCGTGCTCACGGCCGCCGACCTCGATGCCGCACTGAACGACGCCGCCGGCGAGCAGGCCGTGCTGCGCAAGGCGATCGACCTCAGCCGCGAGAAACTGCACGGCGACCTGAAAAGCGACCGCAACGTTGCCGACAACCTGCGCGTCTACCTGGTCCGCGCCAAGGCCGGTGCCGAACTGGATACCTTCGAGAAGCAGCTCATCGCCGCCTATCCGGACGACTACGTCTACAGCTACCGCTACGGCAAGCGCCTGGTGGAGTCGGGCGATGCCGCAGGCGGCCTGCCCTACCTCGATGAGGCGGCCAAGAAAGCTTACGGAGCCAATCGCATCAGCGTGGCGACCTATCGCGTCAAGGCGCTGAAAGCGCTGCACCGCGACGCGGAAGCGAAGAAGGTGGTCGCCGATACCGTGGCCACCGAGGGCAAGGCGTTCCCCGAGCAGACGAAGAAGCTCCGCGAGTCGCTCACCGCGGCGGGTTGATGCCGGGGTCCTTCGCGCCGCCTGGCATCACGGTGTCACAGCGCGCCTGCCGCATCGGGGTACGCGGCGCGCGAGGTCAGCTCTGCGACGTGCCGTAGGCCACGAGTCCAGGTGCTCCACCCCAACGATCGTATCCAGCGGCACGGTCGCCGGCCACGCCGGCCGTGCCGTGACGACCAGCCGACGACATCGCCTGCATCGCACGCTGCTACCCTGCCGACTCCTCTCCACGAGATGTCGCCATGATCACGGTCCATCACCTGAACAACTCGCGCTCGCAGCGCGTCCTCTGGCTGCTGGAAGAGCTGGGCCTGCCCTACGAGATCGTGCGCTACGAGCGCGACCCGAAAACGATGCTGGCACCGAAGTCGCTGCGTGCCATCCACCCGCTCGGCAAGTCGCCCATCGTGGTCGACGGCGATATCACCGTGGCGGAGTCCGGTGCGATCGTGGAGTACCTGGTGGACCGCTACGGCGAGGGGCGCCTGAAGCCCGCGGCCGGCACGGCCGACGCGCGGCGCTACACGTATTTCCTGCACTACGCGGAAGGCTCGGCGATGCCTCCGCTGCTGCTGAAGCTGGTTTTCATACGGATGGAAACGGCGCCCGTGCCGTTTTTCGCCAAGCCCGTGGCACGCCTGATGGCCAAGGGCGCGCAGAAGACCTTCATCGATCCGCAGCTCAACCTGCACCTGGACTACCTGGAAAACGAACTGGGCGTGTCGGGCTGGTTTGCCGGAGACGACTTCACCGCCGCGGATATCCAGATGAGTTTTCCATTGGAAGCGGCGGCGAGTCGCGGCGGCCTGGACGCCTCGCGCCCGCGGCTGACCGGCTTCCTGGCACGCATCCACACCCGTCCGGCCTACCAGGCCGCACTGAAACGCGGCGGCGACTACGATTTTGCGCCGAAGCCGACCGGCTGAATCGCGGCTCAACCGGCCGGCGCGTATTTACACCTTGCTCACGGGGGCGCCCTCACAGTCGGTTCCCGTACGAATCACATGACGAGGGATCCACCATGAGCAGAAATCGCGAGTTTGCGCGTCAGGTCGAAAGCACCGTCAACGATGTGTCGGGACGCGTCCGTCACTATGCCGACGAGGCTCACGGCGCCGGTAGCGACCTGCTCGACCGCACCCGCCGCATCACCAACAAGTTCGCCAGCCAGAGCACCAGCAAGCGGGCGCGTTACATGGCTGAAGACCTCGCCGACGAGGCCAGCTACCAGTACCGCCGTCTGCGCAAGCAGGTTCGCCGCAATCCGGGCGTCACCATCGGCATCGCCGCCGCCGCAATCGGCACGTTCCTGCTGATCCGCCACGCGTTGCGCAGCGACGACTGAACTTTCGCATCGGATCACAAAAAAAGGGCCGGACATCGTCCGGCCCTTTTTTTGGCCCTTAAAAAACCGGACCGATCATTCGGCCACGGGATGCTGCTCGACCACCTTGTCGACATGCCACGTCACCGACGATGCGCCCGCCACGGGCGACCGGGCGTGAACCTCGGTGACCTTCAACAGGTACTCGTTGCCTGCCTTCCAGTCCAAGCCCTCGAGGGGCGCCGAGGTAACCTGCCATGGCTGCTTCGGCGTCTCGCGGTACTGCAGGCAGTCGTTTTTCACGGCGCCGGGCGAACATGGCGCCTTGGTGCCGGCGATGTACAGCAACCGGGAACGCGATCCGCTGTCGGGAGAGGTGGCGCAGGCGGCAAGCGAGAGGACGGCGGCAGAAAGCAACACGAGGCGCATGGCGGATATCCGAAGTCGTATGCGAAAGATGAATAGCAGCATCGTCGTGGCAATGCCATGGACGGTGCGTGATGCCGAGCGGGGCATCGCCAAAAAAAGGGGCCGGATAGTTCCGGCCCCTTCGGCGTGACGTGTAAACGGCGCGAGCCCGGTCAGACGGTCATCGGGTTCGGCTTGTCCATGTCGAGCTTGTACTCCTTGATGGCGCGGCTGACGTCCTTGGCGTTGACCTTGCCTTCCTTCGCCAGCGCGGACAGGGCCGCCTGGGCGATCCAGTAGCGATCGACCTCGAAGTGGCTGCGCAGGTGTGCGCGGCTATCGCTACGGCCGTAACCATCCGTGCCCAGCACCGTGTAACGCATGCCGTCCGGCATGAACGCGCGCACCTGGTCGGCGAATTCGCGGACGTAGTCGGTCGCGGCGATGGCCGGGCCCTGGCGGTCGGCAAGCAGACCGGTGATGTACGGCACGCGCTGCGGGGATTCCGGATGCAGGCGATTCCAGCGCTCTGCATCGAAGCCCTCGCGACGGACCTCGGAGAAGCTCGGTACCGACCAGATGTCCGACGACACGCCGAAGTCCTTCTCGAGCAACTCGGCCGCGGCGATGACTTCGCGCAAAATCGTGCCCGAGCCCATCAGCTGGACGCGCGGCTCGTTCTTCTTCGCCTTGCCACCGTCCTTGAACAGGTACATGCCCTTGACGATGCCTTCCTCGCTGCCCTTGGGCAGGTCGGGGTGGGCATAGTTCTCGTTCATCACGGTGATGTAGTAGTAGACGTCTTCCTGCTCCTGCATCATGCGGCGCGTGCCGTCCTGCATGATCACGGCCAGCTCGTAGGAGAAGGTCGGGTCGTAGGAGACGACGTTCGGGATCGCGCCGGACAGCAGGTGCGAGTGACCGTCCTCGTGCTGCAGGCCTTCACCGTTGAGCGTGGTGCGACCCGACGTACCACCGATGAGGAAGCCGCGAGCGCGCATGTCGCCGGCGGCCCAGCAGAGGTCGCCGATGCGCTGGAAGCCGAACATCGAGTAGTAGATGAAGAACGGCAGCATCGGCACGTTGCTGATGCTATAGCTGGTGGCCGCGGCCAGCCAGGCGCTCATGCCGCCGGCCTCGCTGATGCCTTCCTGCAGCACCTGGCCCTTCTGGTCCTCGCGGTAGTACAGCAGCTGGTCGGCGTCCTGCGGACGGTACTTCTGACCGAACGGCGCGTAGATACCGATCTGGCGGAACATGCCTTCCATGCCGAAAGTGCGGGCCTCGTCGGCCACGATCGGCACGATGCGCGGGCCGAGCTCCTTGTCGCGGAGCATGAGGTTCATGCCGCGCACCAGGGCCATGGTGGTGGAGATTTCGCGGTCGCCGGTGCCCTTGGTGATCTGCTCGAACGAGGTGAGGTCCGGCGCCTTGAACGACTGGTCGGACTTGCGGCGGCGCTGCGGCAGCGAGCCGCCGAGCGCGCGACGGCGCTCGAGCATGTACTGCACTTCCTCCGAGTCCTTGCCCGGGTGGTAGTACGGCACGTCTTCGAGCTTGTCGTCGGATACCGGGATGTTGAAGCGGTCGCGGAAGGCGCGGATGGCGTCCAGATCCATTTTCTTCTGGTTGTGCGCCGGGTTCTGCGACTCACCCGCGGCGCCCATGCCGTAGCCCTTCACCGTCTTGGCGAGGACGACGGTGGGCATGCCCTTGGTGTTCACGGCCGCGTGGTAGGCCGCATAGACCTTGTGCGGGTCGTGACCGCCACGGTTGAGGCGCCAGATGTCGTCGTCGGACATGTTGGCGACGAGCGCGGCGGTTTCCGGATACTTGCCGAAGAATTTCTCGCGCGTATAGGCGCCACCGAAGGCCTTGCAGGCCTGGTACTCGCCGTCCACGGTTTCCATCATCAGCTGGCGCAGCTTGCCCGAGGTGTCGCGGGCGAGGAGCGGGTCCCAGTAGCTGCCCCAGGCCACCTTGATGGCATTCCAGCCGGCGCCACGGAACACGCCTTCCAGTTCCTGGATGATCTTGCCGTTGCCACGGACGGGACCGTCGAGGCGCTGCAGGTTGCAGTTGATGACGAAGATGAGGTTGTCGAGGCCTTCGCGACCGGCCAGCGAAATGGCGCCGAGCGATTCCGGCTCGTCGGATTCGCCGTCGCCCATGAAGCACCAGATCTTGCGGTCGGACTTGGGAATGAGCCCGCGGTGCTCGAGGTACTTCCAGAACTGCGCCTGGTAGATCGCCTGGATGGGGCCCAGGCCCATGGACACGGTGGGCACCTGCCAGTAGTCCGGCATCAGCCAGGGATGCGGGTAGGACGACAGGCCACGGCCCTTGCCCTCCACTTCCATGCGGAAGAGGTCGAGCTGGTCTTCGCCGATGCGGCCCTCGAGGAACGAGCGCGCATAGACGCCGGGCGCCGAATGGCCCTGGTGGAACACCAGGTCGCCCGGATGGTCCGCGCTGGGCGCGCGCCAGAAATGGTTGAAGCCGACGTCGTACAGCGTGGCCGACGAGGCGAAGCTGGAAATATGCCCGCCGAGGTCGCCGGGCTTGCGGTTGGCGCGCACCACGGTGGCCAGGGCGTTCCAGCGGACCAGCGAGCGGATGCGCCACTCGATGGCGGCATCGCCGGGGCTGCGCGCTTCCATGTGCGGCGGGATGGTGTTGACGTACTCCGTGGTCGGGTCGAACGGCAGGTAGCCGCCCGCGCGACGGGTGGAGTCGACCATGCGCTCCAGCAGGTAATGCGCTCGCTCGGTGCCGTCGTGGTTGATGACGGCGTTGAGCGACTCGACCCATTCACGGGTCTCGGTGGGGTCGAGATCCTGGTTCAGGATGTCGTCGATCTGGTCCATGGAAGCTCCGCTCGCGCGTCACGCGCGCTCATGGGGGGTCTGAAGAAGCCCGCGGGGTGGCGGGAAAACCTTTCCATGATACCGCAACGTATTCACATACGCGGCGGTATGGGGGGATTTGCCTCGTGGCAAACGGGACGATCAGTCGTTGACGACCGTCCTCGGCTTGCCCGCGCGGATCTGCGCCTCGACGCAGGCCACCGAGGTCATGTTGACCACCCGGCGCACCGTGGCCTGGGGCGTCAGGATGTGGGCCGGCTTGGCCACGCCCATCAGGATCGGGCCGATGACCACGCCGTCGCACAAGGTGCGCACCATGTTGTAGGCGGTGTTGGCGGCATCCAGGTTCGGGAACACGAACACGTTGGCCTTACCTTCCAGCCGCGAGCTCGGGAAGATCCGTTCGCGCAATTCGGGATTGAGCGCCACGTCGGCCTGCATCTCGCCCTCCACTTCCAGCTTGGGGACCGTCTTGCGGATCAGGCTGAGGGCCTCGCGCATCTTGCGTGAGTTGCGCGTCTCGCGGCTACCGAAGTTGGAACTGGACAGCAGGGCGATCTTCGGCTGGATGCCGAACAGCTTGAGGCGGATGGATGCCTGCAGCGTGGCCTCGGCGATCTGCTCGGCGCTGGGATCTTCCTGCACGTAGGTGTCGAGGAAGAAGAAGGTGCCCTTCTCCGTCGCTACCGCGGCCATGGCCGAGGCCTCCGAAACGCCCTCGTCCAGGCCGATGATGTCGGCGATGTATTCCAGCTTGCTCTGGTAGGTGCCGACCAGGCCGCAGATCATTGCGTCCGCCTCGCCGCGCTCCACCATCAGCGCCGCGATGACCGTGGGACGCGAACGCACCACCGCCTTGGCCGACGCAGGGGTGACCCCGCGGCGCTCCATGATCGAGTGGTACAAGCGCCAGTAGGCCTCGAAACGCGGGTCCGAATGGATGTTGCACATTTCGAAGTCGACGCCCGGACGCAGGCGCAGGCCGGCCCGCGCGATGCGCTTCTCGATGACGTCGGGGCGACCGACCAGGATCGGTTTGGCCAGGCCTTCGTCGACCACGGTCTGCACCGCGCGCAGGGTGGTTTCCTCCTCGCCTTCGGCATACACCACGCGCTTGGGATCGGCCTTGGCGCGCTCGAACACCGGCTTCATCAGCAGGCCGGTGCGGAAGACGAAGCTGGTAAGGGTCTCGATATAGGCGGGGAAATCGGTGATGGGGCGTTCGGCCACGCCGGAGTCCATCGCCGCCTGGGCGATCGCCGGCGGCAGCTGGATCAGCAGGCGCGGGTCGAACGGCTGCGGAATGAGGTAGTCCGGACCGAAGCTGGGCGGCTTGCCGCCGTACGCCCGCGCGCTGACGTCGGAAGCTTCACGACGCGCGAGCTCGGCGATCGCCTTGACGCAGGCCACCTTCATCGGCTCGTTGATCACCGAGGCGCCCACGTCCAGCGCGCCGCGGAACAAATACGGGAAGCACAGCGCGTTGTTGACCTGGTTAGGGTAATCCGACCGGCCCGTCGCCATGATGCAGTCGGGGCGCACGGCCTTGACGTCTTCGGGCAGGATTTCCGGATTGGGATTGGCCAGCGCGAAGATGATCGGCCGCGCGGCCATGGTGGCGACCATCTCCGGCTTGAGGATGCCGCCGGCCGACAGGCCCAGGAAGATATCCGCGCCCTCGACGATCTCGGCGAGCGTGCGCTTGTCGGTGTCCCGCGCGTAGCGCTGCTTGTCCGGGTCCAGGTCGGTGCGCCCGGTGTGCAGCACGCCGTCGCGGTCGAAGGCGAAGATGTTTTCCGGCTTCAGGCCGAGGGTGACCAGCATGTCCACGCAGGAAATGCCCGCGGCGCCCATGCCGGTGGTGGCCAGCTTCACGTCTTCGATCTTCTTGCCCGTGACCATCAGGGCGTTGATCACGGCCGCGCCCACGATGATCGCCGTGCCGTGCTGGTCGTCGTGGAACACCGGGATCTTCATCCGCTCGCGCAGCTTGCGCTCGACGATGAAGCACTCCGGTGCCTTGATGTCTTCCAGGTTGATGCCGCCGAAGGTGGGCTCGAGGCTGGCGATGATATCTACCAGTTTATCCGGGTCCGTCTCGTCGATCTCGATGTCGAACACGTCGATGCCGGCGAACTTCTGGAACAACACGCCCTTGCCTTCCATCACCGGCTTGCTGGCCAGCGCACCGATGTTGCCCAGGCCCAGCACCGCGGTGCCGTTGGTGATCACGGCGACCAGGTTGGACCGCGCGGTGAGCTCCGCAGCGGCGGACGGATGCGCGACGATTTCGTCGCACGCGGCGGCCACGCCCGGGGAATAGGCCAGCGAGAGATCGCGCTGGGTCAGCAGCGATGTCGTGGGCGTGACCTTGATCTTGCCCGGGCGCGGAAGCCGGTGGTATTCGAGAGCGGCTTGCCTCAGTTCCTCGGAGATGGCCATGGCGTCCTGTGGGGGCTTTGGGGAGAGGGGCCGGCGCGAACGGTACCGCGCGCCGGCAGCACACGATGTTAGCACCGCGACCGCGACGATCCTGCCTCGGGGTGTGTTGCATTGCGACATCCAGTGATATGAAAAACCTACGGTTGCTTCTCTGTAAAGCCGACAGACCCACCGCCCCGACCGACCTACGGTGACCGGCCCACGCCATCACACGGACTGTCATGAAACGTCTCGTCGCCGCCGCCATGCATGCCTGCATCATCCTTCCCGCGCTCGCCATCGCATCGCCGCCACCGCTGGACGAAGCAGCGTTGCGACGGCGCCTGCTCGCGCTGCCCACACAGGGCCCGCGCGAGACGGTTGTGGAACTTCCCGTCGAGGACGGCCCTGCCTGGCCGTTCCGGATACGTGCCTCCGGCACGCTGCCGCCCGCGCTGCTCAAGCGCTATCCCGGGCTGCGCAGCTTCCGCGGCGCCGACGACAAGGGCCGTACGCTTCGCCTCGACCTTTCGCCTTCCGGGGTGCGGGCCAGCGTGCGCGACGGCGGAACCACATGGACGTTCCGACCCGGGCAGCCGGTGCGACGCGAGCGAACGGGGTACACCGGCCCGGAGGCGCATGTCGGAGCCATTCCCGGCTCGACGACCGGCACGCCCGCGGACCCGGCCATGAGCGGCGCGCCGGTCACGGCCACCCTGGCCCACGGCGCCGGTGCGATTCGTCACGATTTCCGCCTGGCGGTGGCCGCCGGCAGCCGCTATGTCGCCAGCACGGGCGGCACGATGACCACCGCGCTCGCGGAGATCGCCCATGCGGTCAACCAGGCGAACGAGGTATTCGAGACGGACGTCGGTGTGCACTTCACCCTGGTCGACCGCAACGACCGGATCATCCGGCCCGATCCGGAACGCGACCCGTTCGAAACCCATGACCCCGGCATGGCCGCGGTCATGCTGATCGACCGGGACATCGGTGCCGGGCGCTACGACATCGGCCACGCCGTCCTGACCTATACGGGCGGCGAAAGCCACGTCGGCACCTCGTGCAGCGACGCGCGCGACGCCGATTTCTTCGCCACGCACAAGGCCGCGGCCTGGAGCGGCCACCCGGCGCCCGCCACGGAATCCTTCGCCACCGGCTATCTCATCCACGTTTTAGGCCGCCAGCTCGGCGCGTGGCCCACCGCCAACGGCTGCCGTCACGATACTTTGGACGATCGGGCCATGGAGCCCGGCGGTGGCAGCACGGCCATGGGCTATGCGCCCGCCGGTTGCGGCGGTGAGGGGCAGTGGTTGCAGACCCGCTCGGACCGCTACTTCCACGCCGCCAGCATCGAGCAGATGCAGGCATGGCTGGCCTCGCGGGGCGGTCGTTGCGCCACCCGACGACTGCGCGACGTCGCGGCACCCTGGATCGATCCCGAATCGCTGGCGGACCGGTCCGTGATACCGGCCCGCACGCCCTTCGTGCTCGACGCGCGCGTGGAGGCCAGCACACCCGATCGCCGCCTCACCTACGCCTGGGAGCAGATGGACCCCGGCACCGGGCAACGCGGCCCCTTGCACGATATGGGCGATGGCCCGCTGTTCCGCTCGTTCCCCCCGGTGGCCGTCAGCTGGCGGGTCTTCCCGCGCATGGCTGCCGTGCTCGGTCACGCGGTCGCCGAACCCGGCGAAACCCTGCCGACCACATCACGCCAGCTCGCCTTCCGCCTCACCGTGCGCGACAACGGCGGCGACAGTGCCACGGTCGCATCGGCCGACACGCGCCTTCGTGTCGTGGACACCGGGCGGGCCTTCGCGGTCGTCGCACCGACGGCAGGCAGCACGGCTCCGGCGGGAGGCCGCTTGCGGGTAGCGTGGGACGTCGCGGGAACCGACACCGCACCCATCTCGTGCCATTTCGTGGCCATCGACCTGTCGCTGGATGGCGGGCTGTCGTGGCTGGCGCCCGCCCTGGCGGTCGACGAACGCAACGATGGCGACGCGGAGGTCACCCTTCCCGCACACCGGGCGACCACGGAGGCGGCCAGGCTGCGCGTGCGCTGCGACTGGCGGCCCTTCTTCGCCGTGTCGCCGGGCGATTTCCGCATCCGATGAACAGGCAGGCCCATGCCGCACGACCAGGGCACCGCGGGCTGCATTCAGAGGCCGAGCGAGATTTCCTCGGCTTCGACGCCCGCCATGTGGATGTGGTTGACGAACAAAGAAAAAGCCAGCTTTCCGGCCAGCCCGTGCACGTGCTGCATCCAGGGTGGCAGGTAGCGAGGTGCGGCGATGTCGCCGGAGGCGAAGTGGGCCTCCAGGCTCATCACGTCATGCAGCGCCAGCTTGCCCGCGAACAGGTTGCGCAGCAGGTCGAGGCGACGCTGGCGCAGCGCCCAACGGAAGAACGTATGCACCGCCAGCAACCCGGTCAGGTACACGTTGTCCTTGGCGAAGGCCGAACCACCGCCCAGCGGCACGCCACGGAACACGCGCTGCGCGGAGTGGAAACTGTCGGCGACGTTCTGCCCGCACGCCCGGAAATAACGGAACACCTCGACGAAGTCGGCACCGTTCAGCGCCATGTCGATCGCCAGGATGCGCAGGCTGATCCGCTTGAGCCGGGAGATGTCGATAGCGCCCGACATCAGCTCGGCGAACACCGCCAGGCCTTCCTGCGTGGCCGTCACACGGGGCGAGGTACGTGCCAGCGACGCCAGCACGGGCTGCTCCCGGCCATTGAGCGCCGTAAGCGAATGCACGAAGGCTTCATGGGCCAACAGCTGGTGGCGGTCGTATTCGGTGAAGCGGACCCCGCCACGCAGGCGGATACGGGTTGCACCGGCCGCCGCCTTGGCCGTCAACTCAGGATCGACCTCCACGGAGATGACCCCGGGCGAGAAGAAGGCATCCAGCTGCGCGGCCATGTCGCAGCGAAGCTCGTCGGCGGGGATGCTGCCGGAGGCATCCTCGGTTTCCAGGTCGGCACCCAGTTCGTCGGCCAGGTCCACGAAATAGCGCGCCGCATCCAGGTTGCTGCGGTTGCTGCCGGGGATCGCGTCGCCGGGGCGGCCGTACAAGGCCACGGATGCGCGGGTGACGCCGTCCGTACCGGCCGATTCGAGCATCTGCGCGGCGATCCGCCAGGATTCGGCCGTGCGCCGCAGGTAATCGGCGATCGGATGATCCTCGGCGGCTTCCGCCTCGATCGCTTCCAGTTCCGCCCGCGTCTCGTTCAACTGCGGCGGGTGGTAGCGAATGTCGGGAATCGAGAGGCGACCAGCACCGAACTCCGCGATCAGGCGTTCTTCGATCGAGGCCGACCACGACACCGTGGGCAGGATACGGATCGCCCGGACGGCGCCGAGGAGGCGCTGGTCGAGCGCCGCATAGCGCCGCATCTCGGCAGAGAGGTGACGTGGGTCGACATGGGCGTGCATGGACGAAGAGTCTAGCGCGACGAAATGTATTTCTCGCGGCGGATGTGCTGCACCGCCAGGCCGTGGTCCTTCAGGGTGGCGAAGGCGGCGTCCACCATGTTGGGGTTGCCGCACAGGTAGGCGATGTCGTCTCCGGCGCTGGGCTCCAGCTCGGCCAGCATGTCCTGGACATAGCCCAGGCGGTCGTTCGGGCGCGGGTTGGGCCGGGCGCCACGGGACAGGCACGGATGGAACGTGAACCCCTCGTGTGTCCGCGCAAAGGCCTCGAACTCCTCGCCGTAGAGCAACTCGCCCTCGTTGCGGGCGCCGTAGAGCAGCACGAAACGGCAGCCGCGCGAGGCGATCAGGGCCTCGATCTGGGGCAGCATGGCGCGGTACGGGGTAACGCCGGTGCCGGTGGCGATGAGGATGTAGCGCGCGTTGGTGTCGCCCTCCATCAGGCAGAACCGGCCATACGGGCCGCTGGCGTCCACGGTCTGGCCGTGTTCCAGCCCGCCCAGCAGCTTGGTGGCGGCCCCGCCCTCGACATAGCTCACCGCGATCTCGATGCGCCCGGCGGGGCTACCGCCGTCGCCCACGGTGGCGACGGAATAGCTGCGTTTGGTCGGCTTGCCGTCGTCGTAATGGAAGTGGACCTGCAGGAACTGGCCCGGGACGAAAGCCAGCGGCTGGCCGTCCGTCCGCTCGAAGGACAGGTGCCGCACCGCGGGGGCGAGCATGAAGCTGTCGGTCAGACGAAGCTGGAAGGGGTCGGCCATGGAAACTCCCTGTTGACGCCAGGCGACAAAGGGGCCCGGCAAAGCCCGCTATAATAAGCGGCTTGTCATCCCGGCGCAGCCCATGACCACTCCCGCTCTACACGTCCACGACCTCCGCAAGACCTACGCCAACGGTGTGGAAGCCCTCAAGGGCATCTCGCTCACGGTGCAGCCGGGGGATTTCTTCGCCCTGCTGGGGCCGAACGGCGCTGGCAAGTCCACGCTGATCGGCATCCTGTCCTCGCTGGTGAACTCCACCTCGGGCGACGCCGAGGTCTTCGGGGTATCCATCCACAGGCACCGCAGCGATGCGATGCGCCTGATCGGCCTGGTGCCCCAGGAAATCAACTTCAACCAGTTCGAGAAACCGTTCGACATCTGCGTGAACCAGGCCGGCTTCTACGGCATTGGCCGCGCGGAAGCCGCGGTCCGTGCCGAAAAGTACCTGAAGGAACTGCGCCTGTGGGACAAGGCGCATGAGCAGGCACGCACCCTGTCGGGCGGTATGAAGCGCCGGCTGATGATCGCCCGCGCGATGATGAACGAGCCGAAGCTGCTGATCCTGGACGAGCCCACCGCCGGTGTGGACATCGAGATCCGCCGGTCCATGTGGCAGTTCGTCTCGGCCATCAACGAAGCCGGCACCACCGTGATCCTCACCACGCACTACCTGGAGGAAGCGGAGCAGCTGTGCCGCAACATCGCGATCATCGACCGGGGCCGCATCGTGCAGAACACGTCGATGAAGAGCCTGCTGGCCACCCTCGACGTCGAGACCTTCATGCTCGACGTGGCCAGCATGCCCACCTCGCTGCCCACGCCGCAGGGCGTGGTGCTCCGCGCGCTGGACGCCCACACCATCGAAGCCGAAATGTCCCGCTCCCACGACCTCAATTCGCTGTTCGCCACGCTGTCTGCCCACGGCATCACCGTGACGTCGCTGCGCAACAAGTCCAACCGGCTGGAGGAACTCTTCGTCCGCCTGGTGGAGCATGGCCGGGAGAACGCGGCATGAGCGCCGCCCACAACCTCGTCGCGCTGGGCACCCTGGTGCGTCGCGAGATCATGCGCATCGCGCGCATCTGGACCCAGACGCTGATCCCGCCGGCCATCACGATGACACTGTACTTCGTCATCTTCGGCAAGCTGATCGGCAGCCGCATAGGTGAAATGCATGGCTTCACCTACATGCAGTACATCGTGCCGGGCCTGGTGATGATGAGCATCATCACCAACAGCTACGGCAACATCTCCTCATCGTTCTTCGGCGCCAAATTCGGCCGCTACGTGGAAGAAATGCTGGTGTCGCCGATGCCCAACTGGGTGATCCTGCTCGGCTACGTCATCGGCGCGGTGGTGCGCGGCGTCACGGTGGGCGCGCTGGTGCTGGTCATCGCATTGTTCTTCACCGACCTGCACGTGTCGCACCCGCTGATCACCTTCCTCTCGGTGGTGCTGGGCGCCACGGTGTTCTCGCTGGCCGGTTTCGTCAACGCCGTGTTCGCCAAGAAGTTCGACGACATCGCGCTGGTACCGACCTTCATCCTCACGCCGCTGACCTACCTGGGCGGCGTGTTCTACTCGGTTGACCTGCTGTCCGAGCCCTGGCGCTCCCTCTCGATGGTCAACCCGATCCTGTACATGGTGAACGCGTTCCGGTTCGGCGTGCTGGGCGTCAGCGACGTGCCGGTCGGTACGGCGTTCGTGGTCATGGGGGTTTTCGTGGCCGGGCTGTCGGCCGTCGCGCTGCGCCTGCTCGGCCGCGGCGTGGGCATGCGCTCGTAAACCGATGCGCGTCAACAAGTACATCAGTGAGTCCGGACGCTGCTCGCGTCGCGAGGCCGACGAGTTGCTGGTGGCCGGCCGCGTCACCATCAACGACGCGGTGGTCGGCATGGGCGCCAAGGCGCTCGACGGCGACGTGGTCAAGGTGGATGGCGAGGTGGTGGTCGCGCGCACGCTCATCGCCAGCCCCGCGAAAAGCCGCGGCGTCTACATCGCGCTGAACAAGCCGGTAGGCATCACCTGCACCACCGACCAGAGCGTCGACGGCAACATCGTGGATTTCGTCGATCATCCGCAGCGCATCTTTCCCATCGGCCGCCTCGACAAGGATTCCGAGGGCCTGATCCTGATGACGAGCAACGGCGATATCGTCAATGAGATCCTGCGTGCGGAAAACCACCACGAGAAGGAATACCTGGTGGCGGTGAACAAGGCCGTGACCGACGACTTCCTCCGCGGCATGGCGCGCGGCGTCCGCATCCATGGGCAGATGACCCAGCCATGCAAGGTGCGCAAGATCGCGAAGTTCGGTTTCGCCATCGTGCTTACCCAGGGGCTCAACCGGCAGATCCGCCTCATGGCGGCCGAGTTCGGCTACCGCGTCACACAGTTGCGTCGCGTGCGCATCGTCAACGTCAAGCTCGGCCACCTCAAGCCTGGGCAGTGGCGCAACCTGACCGAACAGGAGCTGGCCGGCCTGCTGCCGCGGCGCACGCAGTGGTGAGTCGCGTGTGCCTGCCGCGACATAAGGCGCAGACCGACACATCGGCACGGTAACGGACGACATGTAACGGGCAACCCTTGAAGGACAATGTGTACGCCGTTGGAAGCGGTGCTATGCCCCCCCAAGGATTCCCCCGACATGAAGTCATTTCTCGGGCCAGCGCTCGCCGCCGCCCTGCTCAGTGCCTCGGCCAGTGCAGCGCCTCCCCCAGGCATAGACGCCTACGGCGCCTTCCTGCGTGAACAGATCCACCAGGTAGGCCCCGCCCAGGCGCTCGATACCGACACGGCCCAGTTCGTCGCCCGTTTCCTGGAAACGCCGAACTCGCCCTATAGCGCGCTCGTTGAGCAACCCATGTTCACCAACACGGTCTGGTGGAACAATTACGTCGACACGCTACGGTCCCACGGCATCGACGGCGCCGACGAGGCGCTGGCCACGCTGCAGTGGCAGGGCGGATTTACCAAGGCCCGGCCCGGGCACGAGGTGACGGTGAGTGACGCAGCGGTGCGCGCGTACCGCGGACGCGAGGCCGCCGCCAACGCGATCAAGGCGGGCATCGACCCCGACATATTCTGGCAGGCAAGGGACATGAGCGGCTCGGCAATCACGGCCGCCGCCGGCTATGCACTGGCCCTGCAACTGCTGCGCGAGGCGATGGCCACGCACGACCCCGCCGACTACGGTCGCGCTGCCATCCGGCCGGATGTGCTGACACACTACCTGCGCCAGACCCACCCGGATCGCATCCCGGAAGGCGACCTGCGCTATCTGTCCGACCTGTTGCGCGGTGCCATCCAGCGTCGCGACGTACCGGTCACGGGTACGCCTTCGCAACGACTCCCGGCAGCCTACCGCCTTGCGCGCGTCACCGCCGCGTATGCGGACAGCAAGGGCTATTACAGCAGCCGCGCCTTTTGCGCGAACGACGCCCCCGCCCCTGGGCAGCCTCTCGGACCGGACGCGCTGGAGGCCGACCGCCCGTTGTGCTTCATCGCCGCCACCGACCGTGGTGTGCACGCCTGGTTCCGTCGGCAGTTGCGCATCGACGCGCTGAAACTGCACATCCACGAGAACACGCACCAGGGGTTCGCGCACCTCGCCCACCTCCTGGGTACGGTCCTGATCCTCATGGACCTCGTCTCGTTCGTCGAGATCGCCGACGCTTTCGTCGCCGATCGCCTCGTCGTCGAGGGCAGCCTCGACGACGACACCGCCGCGCTCGCCAGCGAACGTGCCGACCGACTCCTGTGCAGGATATCCCGATGATCCCTACGCTGCGACGCACACGCGTCATCCTGTCAGCCCTCTTCCTCGCCGCGATGCCGTGGAGGGTATCCGCCGGCCTCATCGACATCGAAAAGGGCGAAGGGCCCTTCGTCGTCGATCTCCTCGATGCGGAGGGGCGTCTGTACGTCGATGCCATGCAGGCCATGCTGCTCCGCGAACGTCCAGCTATGGTCAAGTCGGGCACGCGGCGGTTCTTCAAGAACATCAGCGGACGGATGCACGGCGCCACGCTCGCCCGCATCGACTACAGCTACGAGATGAACGGCAGCACCCATGTCCGGTCGTACCATGCACGAAGCGGGCGCTCGATGGCGGTGATCGCCGACCTTGCCTCTGCCAAGTCGAGCCAGGGCGGTTCGTCGGCGACCGAGTCCGGCGACACCGATGCACCGTCCGTCGATAGCGGCGTCACCGACGATGCGGCGCGCGATGCCGGCGAGGCGGTCTTCTATCCCGACGACACCCCGACCAACGTGCGTGTCGCCGCCCTGCCCGACGACGCAAGCCCTATCGAATCGGTGGACATCGGCGACGGCAAATCGCATGCGACCGATGCGGAGATAAAGATCGCCCGCCGTATCGACGCGGACATCCAGCAGGGCATGGTTCCCGGCCACGGCAAGCTCACCGGCTACGTAAGCAAAACCGTGTGCGAGTCCTGCAGGAGCGCGCTGGACGACCTGGCCATGCGCCACGACATCGACGGCACGGTCTACCACCTGATCGAGCCCGGCCCGGCCGGCCAGGGTGGCGCCCGAGGCCGCGAGCCGGTGCCGGACGACGACACGCTGCTCGGACGCAGCCAGCAGTCTTCCCTCGAACTCAAGTCCCGACGCAGCGTCTATGCCAACCGCACCCTGGGCAAGGGCGTCAGCCGTGAACCCGCCTCGAGCTGGATGGATGTCCGCTCGATCGAACGCGCCGAGGCCTCGGCCACGCTCCCCGAGCTGCCCGACGCCTGCGAATGAAGGAGAGCCCCATGCGGATGCATTGTTTCATCGCTGTACTGGCCATCCTGCCGTGCGCGGTCGCCGCGAGCCAGGTCGCCGGGACGGATGTCCTGGCGCAGTGGCAGCGCCACCGTATCGAACGGCTGGGCGGCGGCCACGCCTCGCTCTCACGGCGGGATATCCTCACGCAGCTGCTCGTCCAGCCGTCATCGGCCTATAGCGCGAGCATCGACCAACCGGTGTTCACCAATGAGGTCGACTGGCCCGCCACGCTGGCAAGCACACGGCTGGAAAGCGACGTGGCACTGGGTGCGTTGCGCCGGGAGCTGGGTGTGACACGCGCCCGCCCCCGCCAGGATGTCACCCCCGCGCCGGGGTTTCGCGACGATTTCGTCGCCGCCAACGCCACCAAGGCCGGCGTGGACGCGGACATCTTCTGGCACGTGCTGGACGTCACGGGCTACCGCCACTCGACCAAGGCCGCCATCTATGCCGTAGGGATGCAGATCCTGCGCGCGCAGGTGGCGGCGACCCCGCGCGAAGCGTGGACACCCAGCGGTATCGACCCCACCGTATTCACCCGCGTGATGCGTGCGCAACACATCGACCAGCTGACCGCCTACGACCTCGACTACCTGTCCACCCTCGTCCAATACCGGCTGATCCATCGCCGGTACGGCGAAGCCGCCGGTGACGGACAGCGCAGCCTGCCAGCCGCCTTCAGGGTGGCCCGGGTCGCCGCGGCCTATCGCGATGCGCAGGGGTACGTGGGAGGCCCGCCGTGCACGCGCGATGCCGCGCCCCATGTCCCCGTCGCCGGAACAGGCAACGAGGACGACGAGCGTCCGCTGTGCTTCGTCGCCGCGACGGACCGCGCCGTACATGCCTGGTACGTCGCGGAGTACCGACGCCAGGCCAGGGCCGCACCGCCGCCACACCGCGATACCGGATTGCACAGCCTGGCTGTCGCTGCCGGTCTCGTTCTCGCCCTGGTCGACCTGGCGGGCGCGGTGGAATTCATCGAAGCCTCATTGGCCGACGACCTGGCCACCGCCGAGGCGATCGGCCAGGCCGAGGCGGACGCAGCGTCTGAACCCGCCAACCTGCTTTCCTGCCCTCTCTAGGAGAACATCCGATGCATCGTTTCCTCGTCCTGTCGCTGGTCGGCGGAGGTATCGCACTACACGGTGGCCCAGGGCACGCGACGCCCATGGTCACCGTGGACGCGATGGGGCTCGACCAGGGCAATGTCACGGCACAACTCGAGCGCACCAGCCAGTACTTCGTCAATGCGATGCGTCGGTTGCTGACCGAGGGCTATCCGGACTCGTACCGCGCGATCCGTTGGGAAAACCTCGAGGAAGCCATGAACCGGGCGCGCGTCGCTCGTTTCGAGTACCGCTACACCGTGCATGGAACGGAGTACGTCAGGGTGTACCACGCGCTGGACGGCAAACCCCTGAGCATGGTCGCCGAGGAGGTCTTTTCCGGCCCCACGCCCCGCGGCTCGCCCACGCCGCCTCGATCGCCGGCCTCGCCGGACGGCTTGATCGAAAGCGATGCCGAGACCGCCTCCGGGATCGGCACGGTGAGCGAACACCGCGACATGGTCGCCACGGATATGGGCGACGACTCCCTCTTCGTGGAATTCGACTCACTGAACGTACGCGCGCGCATCCTGCCGGCCGATAGCTCCGTGCTGGAAGGCTACGACGTGCCATCCATGCAGGGCGAACTGGACGCGGAGTTCAAGGCGCTGCGCGCCATCGAGTACGACATCCACGCCCAGGTGATTCCGCGTGGCGGCCGCATACGTGGCGCCGTCGGGGGGGCCACGTGCAGCTCCTGCCGCGACGCCATGCGCGATTTTGCCCGCGCGTACGATGCCGACGTGCAGGTCACGCAGATGTATGGCTCGATCGCCCGCAGCGAACAGCAGGCGCTGATTGCCTCCGGGCGCGCACGGATGCGTGGGCAGATGCTGGTGGACGCCAGCAGCGGCGAGCCCCTGCTGGCACGCGACATCCTCGGCGGGGCCCGGGCCGCGCAGGTCAGACGCGAACTGAGCGCCGGCTCGCTGGGCCGGGCCTTCAAGGGCATGTCGTGGCGGCAGCGCTCCTTCCGACTGGGAACACCCCGTCTTCCACGGGTATCGGAGGGCTCGGGCACGGACGACCCGGCGGGCACCGCCGTCCCACCCGAGTGCTGACGGACAGCGGTTCGGTGGTGGCGGTCGCGGTGGAGCGATGTGCGATCATGCGCGCATGGATACCTTTGCTTCCCTGCCTCTCAAGCCCTCCCTCCTCGCCGCCGTGGAGGGACTGGGCTACGCCGCGATGACACCCATCCAGCGAGACAGCCTGCCGCCGATCCTCGACGGCCGCGACGTCATCGCCCAGGCCCGCACAGGTAGCGGCAAGACGGCGGCGTTCGGAATGGGCCTGCTACACCACCTGAACCCCGACGAGATCCGCCTCCAGGCGCTGGTGCTGTGCCCGACGCGCGAGCTGGCCGACCAGGTCAGCAAGGCGCTGCGCCGGCTGGCGGTCAACATCCCCAACGTGAAGCTGCTGACGCTGTGCGGTGGCATGCCGCTTGGCCCGCAGCTGGCTTCGCTGGAGCATGATCCGCACATCGTCGTGGGCACCCCCGGCCGCGTGCAGGAACACCTCAAGCGTGGCAGCCTGCACGGCGGCGGCATCCGCACGCTGGTGCTGGACGAGGCCGACCGCATGCTCGACATGGGCTTCGAGGAAGCGATCGACGACATCGTCAAGCGCATTTCGAAGCACCATCAGACACTGCTGTTCTCGGCCACTTATCCCGACGACATCCGTACGATGAGCGGACGCGTGCAGCGCGATCCGGTCACCGTCACGGCGGACGAGCCACAGGCCGTGCCGACGATCGAGCAACGCGTCGTCGAGGTCGAGCCCGCCCACAAGGCGGACGTGCTGGCGCGCATTCTGACGCACGAGAAACCCGAAGCCGCACTGGTCTTCTGCAACATGCGCAAGGATACCGAGGGCCTGGCCGCCGAGCTCGATCGTCGCGGCTTTACCGCCCTTGCCCTGCACGGCGACCTGGAACAGCGCGATCGCGATGAAGTGCTGGTGCGCTTCGCCAATCACAGCTGCTCCATCCTGGTGGCCACGGACGTTGCCGCGCGCGGCCTCGACATCGCGGCCCTGCCGCTGGTGGTCAGCTACGACGTCGCGCACGATGTGGATACCCATACGCACCGCATCGGTCGCACCGGCCGCGCGGGTGCCAACGGCATGGCCATCTCGCTGGCCGGCTCGCGCGAGTTGCCCAAGATCAAGGCCATCGAGGAGCGACTGGGGACCACGTTGCCACGTCATCCCGCGCGGGCGCAGGCGGAAGGCAAGAAGGTCCTCAACCTGGCCCCCATGAAAACGCTGGTCATCGACGGTGGCCGGAGGGACAAGATGCGTCCCGGCGACATCCTGGGCGCACTGACGGGCGATGCCGGGCTCGATGCGAAGGACATCGGCAAGATCGATGTCTTCGCCACGCGGGCTTATGTGGCGATCCGCCGCGATCTCGCCAATCGCGCCCTCGAACGCCTGCGTGCCGGCAAGATCAAGGGGCGCACGTTTCGCGTCCGCCCCCTAGGCTGACTGGCGGGCGACCCTGTCAAAGGTCGTTGATCTCGCCATCCCCCGGCGTATCCAGGCAGGCGACGCTCGCCTCCTGCGCCGGCGTTGCCGCCGCCTGGCCGAGCAGGTTCAGCTGGCCACCGTGCACCGCCACCTCGATCGATGTCAGGTGCTGGTGCCGCTGTCGATCGAAGCGTGTATAGGCGGGGCTACCATGGCCCAGGTAGGCCACGTGGACACGGATGCCATGCTGGTCGGATAGCGCCTGCAGGGCGGCCTCGCAGGAGGGGCACGGGGCCTGGCTGGTGTAGCCGTTCAGGTGGCCACCGGCGGCCACCCTGCCCTCACGGATGTCACGCTCGATCCACCGGGCTACCTTGAGCTCGGCATCGCGTTTGCGCGCATCGTCGTAGCGATCACCCTGCACAGGGGACGCGGTGACGTGGCTACCCCGCGGAGGCGCGTCGGCCCATGCGACGACGGGCGTCCCGCGCGTGAAATAGCTTGCGTAGGCGCGGCGTGGCCGTTCGCCGTCGAGCCCCGTGTCGAGCTCGTTGCGCCCGGAGCGGGCGTGGTAGACGCGTTGGTGCCGCTCGCCGTTGACCTCAAACTCGTAGGTGAAGCTGACGAAGGTCGCGGTCTGCCACTGGCGCGAGAACCGCGCAAACTGTGCGGCATCCGGTCGCCGGCCGTCGAGGGCATCGACATACCACGCCTGCGCCGGCACGACGTGTGCGGCGAACGACGCGAGAAGGCGCGCGCCTACACTGTTTCTCGGATCGTCGTGGATGACGCGTTTGACGACGGGCGCCGCCGCGACGGCACCGATAGGGAGCCACAGGGCTGTGCCTAGGGCGACACAGCGGAAGAAGCGGCAGGCGGTCATCGTGTGGTGGTCCGGCAGATAAGGAGGTTGGTGCGCTCGACGAGCCGGTAGAAACCCGTGTCCGCGTCGCGGGGCACGGGGCTGTCGAGGGCCAGTTGGGCTTCGACGACTTCGGCATGGTTCGACCAGTCCAGGGCTTCCTCGGTGTATGCGCCGGCCCAGGCGGGTCGCACGTCGGCGAAGTGATCGATAAGCCGGGCCACCTGGCCGAAGTCGCCGTGGAACGCTTCCGGTGGCTGGGCCAGCTGATGTCGCCGCATGGCCCGATACCAGCGATAAACCGCTCGATCGGTGGCATCGGAGAAGCAGATCGGGCGCCCGAGGTCTTCCGGCAGGGAGCCCGCCGCCTCCTTCCTCGAGCCATCGCTGTGGCAGGCGTCGTAGCCGGCGTTGCTGGCCCGATAGGCCGCAGCGACACGCGCGATGCGCAGCGGTGCTGGCAAGGCGCGCCGTGCGCCGGCTGCCGCGTCGCCGGTGGAACGCGCGGACAGTTCCGCGCGCAGGATATCGGCCAGGTAGACCAAGTCGTGATCGCTCACCTCGTCCAGGGAGCGCGCGGACATCACCCGGCGCAGGGCGTCCTCGTCCACCCCGAAGGCGTCGCGATCGGCCCATGGCGTGGCCTCCACCCATTCATGCAGGGTCTGCAGCGCGACGGCGAACTCCGCGTTGAGCGTAAAGAGGTCATTCCCGCCAAGGGCGTAGGCCTTCTCGTAATAGATCGGGGCGACGCCTGTCTTGTCGAGGTTCGCGGCCACCGCCAGCGTCAGGTTGCCCGGCGTAGGGCCTGGATAATCCGGCAGCGTCTGGTAGCCGGGTAGCGCCTTGTCCAGACCCAGGTCCCACGCGATGGCACGCGCGGTCCGCTTGCTCTCCGGGAACGCGGTGGCGTCCGCCGATTCAGCCCGGTTGCCCGAGAACAGCCGTGGGTGGAGGTCGCTGTAGATCGACGAGGGATCGGCCAGGTACTCCCGCGTCCACTCGGCATCGGGGTGGAAGGGTGAGACATCGCCCAGGTCGTAGGCATTCATCAGGGCCAGGCTGCGCAGGGTCCAGGCGGCATACTCGTTGCCCGGTGGCGGTGGCCGGTGGAAGCGCGCGCCCGTCGGCGTGGCCGCGCTGCCTGACGATGCGGCAAGGCAGGCCAGCACAACACAGACCCGCCACCGGGCACCGGGGTTCGGAACGACAGGCATGGGGCGATCTCCACAGGGGGGAGCGCTATTGAAGCGACCGGCACGGCAGGCCGTCAGCGGGTGCACCCGCAGCAGTGCGTAGGCGAATGGCCCAATCTGGCCTGTGTCAGGTTCCGCGTGGCTTCGCGCGGTGCGTCGCCGTGGCCGTCCAGGGATCATCCGGCCACGGATGACGGGGATAGCGACCCTTCAGTTCTTTCTTCACTTCCGGATAGGTGCGATCCCAGAAGCCCGCCAGGTCTTGGGTGACCTGGATGGGTCGCCCGGCCGGTGAGAGAAGGTGGAGCATGACGGCGATGCGTCCGTCGCCCACGCGGGGCGTGTCCGCCAGGCCGAAGAGTTCCTGGAGCTTCACCGCCAGCACGGGCGGTGCGCCCGGGTCGTCGTCGCGCGCGCCGTACTCGAGGCGGCGGGTCATACCGCTGGGCACTTTCAGGTCCTCGGGCGCATGCGCGTCCAGCGCACGGCGCTGCTCGTAATCGAGCATGCCAGCGAGTGCTTCGGAAAGATCCGAGGCCTGCAGCGCGTCGAGCCGGCGCTTGCCTGTCAGGAACGGCGCCAGCCACGCATCCAGTGTGTCCAGCAGGGCCGCATCGGCGACATCGGGCAAGCCGACGGCCGGATGCCACACGCGCAGGGCACCGATCCGCGCGCGCAGGCGCCTCGCCGTATCGCTCCAGGGCAGGGCCGCGATGCCCCGCGACCGGATGGCGGTCAACAACGCGGGAACAGCGTCGTCGCCACGCAGGGGCAACGGCTTGCGTGAGATCGGCAGGGCGTCGAAACGACGCTCTTCGAAGGCCTCGGCGATCTGTCGCTCGTCGTCCCAGCGCAGCACGCGCTCCGTGACGAAGCGATCGGCATGGTCGCGCTCGAGCACGGCGGCATCGAAAGGCGCCGCAGCATAGATCAGGCTGTCGCGCGCTTCCAGGCGCAGGTCCAGGACGACGATCCACGGCTCGCCGTGCAGCGCGCTGTTCTCGTGCAGCCGCGCGCCGCGCCCGTTTGCCAGGAGGTAGCGCGACGCATGGCCGTCGTCACGCCGAGCCACCCGGTCGGGAAACGCATGCACGAGCAAGTCGCCCACGGCATGGCTGTCCGGCATGC
Organism: Luteibacter sp. 9135; assembly: GCF_000745005.1. NCBI lineage: Bacteria > Pseudomonadati > Pseudomonadota > Gammaproteobacteria > Lysobacterales > Rhodanobacteraceae > Luteibacter > Luteibacter sp. 9135. The sequence goes on from NZ_JQNB01000001.1 coordinate 676,908, forward strand.
CGCTGGCGGCCGTGCGGACGTCGAGACGACGACGCCATCCCGCGGCGGCTTTTTCGATCGCCGCCAGCGCACCGATGTCCGCGGAGGCGGCACGCGCGCCACGCGCACCCGCGTCGCGCCAAAGATGCAACGCCGCCACCCGCTGACGAAAATCGTCGCTGCGGCCCTCCTCGCCGCGCAGGGGCGAGCGCGCTTCCACCAGCGCGAGCAGGTCGGCCACCAGCGCCCTGCGCCCGGCCGGCGCGCGACATGCGGCCGCGCCCAGCCGGGGGGTGGCCCCCAGCGCCAGCATCTCGCGGCCAAGTCGGCTGAGTGCCGAGGTGGTGTCCAGGGCGCCCAGCCGCTGTAACAGGTCGCGTGCCTGGCCCATCGCGCCAGCGGGCGGCGCGTCCAGCCAGGGCAGGTCGTCGCTGCCCCAGCCAGCCAGTTCGAGCGCCAGCCCGGATAGTTCGGTGTGTTGGATCTCCGCCGTGCGCGATGCTTCGAGGCGGCGGCTCTGCGACCAGAGCCGGTAGGTCGTTCCAGGGGCCACACGCCCGGCACGACCCGCACGCTGGTCGGCGGATGCCTGCGAGATGTGCACGGTCTCCAGACGCGCGAAGCCCGACGTGGGGTCGAAACGTGGCTCGCGCGCCAGGCCTGCGTCCACCACCGCGCGAATACCCGGCAGCGTGACGCTGGACTCGGCCACGTTGGTGGCAAGGATGACCCGCCGTGTGCCGGCATCTGCAGGCGTCAGGGCCAGTTGCTGCTCGGCCAGTGAAAGCTCGCCATGCAGGGCCACCACCTCGAGGGTCTCATCGCGGCGCTCGACCAGGCCACGCGCGCGCTCGATCTCGCGACGGCCGGGCAGGAACGCAAGCACATCGCCTTCGTTTTCCGCGAGGGCCTGCGCCACCACGCGTGCAAGGTGCTGTTCGAGACCCTCCTGCATGCGGGCCGGGGCATACTCGACCCTTACCGGAAAACTGCGCCCCGGGCTGCTCACCCGAGGCGCATCCAGCCATTGCGCCATGCGCTCGCCGTCCAGGGTGGCCGACATCACCAGCAGGCGCAGGTCCGGTCGCAGGCTGGCCTGGACATCCAGCGCCAGCGCTGCGCCGAGGTCACCCGCAAGGTGGCGCTCGTGGAACTCGTCGAACAGGATCGCACCGACGCCGTCCAGCCCCGGATCGTCCTGGATCATCCGGCCCAGGATGCCTTCGGTGACCACTTCGATGCGCGTCCGCGGCCCGACACGCGATTCGAACCGGATGCGATAGCCGACCGTGCCGCCTACGTCCTCGCCGAGTTGCGCGGCCATGAAGGATGCCGCGGCGCGCGCGGCGATGCGGCGTGGCTCCAGCATCAGGATGCGTTGGTCGCCCAACCACGGCGCATCCAGCAGCGCCAGCGGCACCTGGGTGGTCTTGCCGGCGCCCGGCGGCGCCTCCAGTACGAGGCGCGTGTGCGTCACCAGCGAAGCGACGATCCGGGGCAGCAGCGGCGTGATCGGAAACGAGGGAGTCATGCGCTCGACATGGTACGCAAGCCGGCGCCGCGCTGCGCGTTTTATCAGCCCTCTCCCATCACCCTTCTTCCAGAGGTGAGGTGGTCGTCGTGTCGCTGGCGACACGTTCCAGCGGCCGCAGTGAGCGGAACGATCGGCGGTAGTCGTCCAGCACCCGTTTGGCCTCCACGCCGTTGGCGATTACCCGCGGCGTGATCAGTACGACGAGTTCCGTACGCATACCGCCGTTGTCCTGGTTGCGGAACAGCGCACCCAGCAGCGGTACACGCGACAGGCCTGGCACACCACTGCGGTTCTCCGTGTCAAGTTCGCGGATGAGCCCGCCGAGCAGCACCGTCTGGCCGCTCTGTACCGCCACCTGGGTGGTCAGCTTGCGCTTCATGATCGGCAGGTTGGTGGCGTTGGTGTCGCTACCGGCCCGGCTGACTTCCTGGATCACGTCGAGGTAGACCAGGCCGCCCGGATTCACGCGCGGGCGCACGTCCAGGATGACGCCGGTATCCTTGTATTCCACCTGCCCCACGGGATTGCCGCTGCCGACATTCGTGTTCACGTAGGTCTGCGTCACCGGAATCTGGTCACCCACCTGGATGCGCGCCTTGTGGTTGTTCACCACCACCAGCGAAGGTGCCGAGAGGATCTTGGTATGTCCGTTGTGTTCCATCGCGCGCAACGCCACCTGCAACTCGCTATTGACGAACGAGTAGAACAAGGTGTCCGGCCGACCGGTAGGCACGGCACCGATGCCGCCGCCCAGTGCCCACTGCTGCTTGTTGCCGGGTTGCGCCACCCCGCCGTTGCCGCCCGCGAGGCCTTCGAGGTACCACTGCACGCCAAAGCGAAAGGCGTCGCGCAGCTGCACTTCGAGGATGCGTGTTTCGATCTGCACCTGCAGGGGTACCGCGTCCAGGCGCTCGATCGCCTTGCGCACCTCCGCCCACTCCGACGGGCGCGCGCGAATCATCAGCTGGTTGTTCGCGTCGATGGCGGTGACCCGGATGGTGCTGGCGCCCGTGCTGCGGCCCGATCCGGATAGCGAGGGCGCGGCGGACTGGAAAAAGGTGGGATCCTCGGCCATGTCACGGTCGCCGAAGCCGGCGCCGATGCCACCGGCATCCGTGGTTGCCTCGGTACTGCCCAGGCTTTCCGACTCCGGCCCCGGCATCACCCGACCGCCCTGGTCGCCACCGACCGATGCATCGAACACGCTGCCGATGTAGCGCGCCACATCGGTGGCCGGCAGGTTACGCAGGTCGTAGACGAAGAGGCGGGGTTCGTTGCCGCCCCCGCCGTCGATGCGCGCGATCCATTCGCCCACCTGACTGACATGCGATTCCTGTGTACCGATGACCACGATGCTGCCGGTACGCTCGACGGGCAGGAAGCGGATGAGGCCGGCGACCGGACCGCCGCTGTCTTTCCCGAATACCGACTCCAGGGCAGGCAGCAACTCACCGACGGTGGCATGCTTCAGGCTGAACACCCCGACCGACATGCCGGCCACCCAATCGACATCGAACGTGTCGATGGTGGCCTGGTAATTCGCCAGTTCATCGGGCGTGCCGGCAAGCACGAGCACCGGCCTCGCGGGATCCGCGAGCAGCACGGCCTCGGGGAGCACGAACGGTGCCAGCAGCCTGGCCATTTCCGGCGCCGCCACGTGGCGAAGGGTGAAGAGGCGTGCGGACATGCCCGCGGCCGGTGCGCCGGCCTTCAGGCGGGGCACGAGGTGGCCGGCGACGGCCTGCGTCGAAGGCAGCACGTTGTAGCGGCCCTGCTCGTGGACCAGCGCATTGCCCGTCCAGGACAGCAAGGTCTCCAGGATGGGTAGGGCCTGCTCGCGCGTCACGGGCTGCGCCGTGGAGAACGACACGGTGCCGCGCACGCCAGGCAATATCGCGTAGTTGGCCTTCAGCAGGTCGCCCAGGATGGCCTTGACCACGGCCTCCACGGGCTGGTCTTCGAAGTTGAAGGTCACCGCGTCGGTTCCGCTGGCCACGGGGGATGGCACCGTCCGCGCCTGCGGCCTGATGAAGTGTCCGTTGCCGGGCTGGATCGACGGCGCGGCGGCATCGGTGACATCGGCCTCGGGCGGCTCGTTCAGCGGCAAGGGCGCGGGTACGGGCCGTTCGGTGCCGGCCAGCGCTTCGTATTCCAGCGCGTGCGAGGCGAGCCGGGACGAATGCGAGGCGCAGCCGGCCATCAGCAGGGCCGACAGGGCGGCCATGCCGAGTGTGCATGGTTTCATGTGTTGCTCCTCCTTCCTTGGGGGCGCGGAACGCGCCCGCTATTGCGAGTCCTGCGCCTGCGGGTGTTGTTGCTGCTGTTCCATTCGGCGCTTCTGCACCGCCTGCTTGAGTGCGTCGATACGGGCACGCTGCAGGGCTTCGTCGTCCTGACGCGGCGGAGCCTGTCGTGCACCGGCATCGGCCGGACGCGGCAGTGCCGGGCCCGTCATGCCCGATGCCTGCGGTTGTTCGATACGCATGGCGCCCGGGGGCAGCGACGGCGAGGGCGTGGGCTGACCAGGCTGCGCGGGTTGACCTGGCGGCACGCCGGGACGCTTCCCGTCCTTGGCCAGGGCTTCCGGCGCGCTGACCTTCAACGTCAGCTCGCGGCGTTCGCCGCCATTGTCGAACACGGCACTGCGCGGCGTGAGCGAGGCGAGCGTCCAGTGGCCCTCGGCGAGGGGCGAGCCCTCCTTCACGCGCACGGTGACGTCCTTGCCCTTGTCACGCAGCAAGGCCATGCGCAGGCCAGGTGTCATGATGATGCCCGTGAGTTCGAGATCGCCGATGTTGCTGGCGCTGTCGTCGTCGCCCGCCGCCGCGACCGGCTTGCGGTCGGCCATGAACAAGGGCCGTTGCCAGACCTCGACAAAGCGCGCGAGCGGCACCGGCGTCGGCATGGCGACCGGACGGGCGGCAGGCAGTGCCTGCGGATCGCCCGGTGGGTCCCAGCGGACGCCCCGCCCCACGCCCAGTGCGAAGACACACAAGGTGGCGGCAAGCACCAGGGCTACGCCCGCCAGCAAGGGCGTCAGCCGCCGCTGTCCGGCCGCGTTCATGTGGCCGCCTTCGCCGCGCTGGCGGCATGGATGTAACCGGAGACGGTGAACTGGACTTCCATCGGCGCGGCGCCGCCGGCACGCGCCGCGACCGGGTTGCGATAGATGCTGAAATCTTCAATGAACAGGTATGGCGTGGCGTTCTCGATGTCGTGGATGACGGCCGTCATCGGTTGCATCTGGCAACGCAGGCTGATGTTCACCGTGACCTTGCGGTAGGGGTCGCCGGTTTTTTCCTGGCTGGGCACCGGCATTTTCTGCACCACGTCGCAGGCGCCGTCTTCCTTGTGCGCAGCGGCGACATCGACGATGCGTTGCATGAGGCCCGCCGCCGCGGCGTTGGTATCGTCGCCCGGCAGGAAGGCGTCGCTGCGGGTCTGCCCCTGTTCGAGCGAAGCCAGCCGTTTTTCCAGCTGCGGGCGTTCGGCGATAGCGGCGGCGTAGCGCCGCTGCGTGTCGCGCAGATCGTCCATTTCATCGGCGATGGCCGCTTGCGGGGCCACGAACCACCAGTGGATGAAGATGAAGTAGGCAAGGACGAGCACGACCAGCGCGAGCAGGATGGCGGCGATGCGCGATTCGGCGGGCTTAAGGCGCATGGGGGCCTCCCTGGCGGTGGACGCGGCGGCGGCGCCGCGCGCGCCACCCTGCGTGGATGTACCCGTGGTGCCGGCACGGGCGGGACCCGCAGATGCAGCGGGGGCCGCCGGCTTGGGGATGATCGCCTTGGCCTGCATGTAGAAGCGCTCCTTGCCCGAGGTGGGATCGGACTGGATCGTGCCCTGGAAGCTGGGATCGCCAATGGTGCGCGCACCCTTCAACGCATCGATAAGGCGCGCCGCCTGGGGGCTTTGTCCCTGGAAACCGAGCTGGCCCGTGGTGTTGAGTGTGAAGCGCTCCAGCCAGGTGTCGTCGGGGAGCCGGCGGGTGAGTTCGTCGAGAACCGGCAGGACGGCCGGCGTTTCGGTTTTTCGACGGGCGAGGAAACCGGACGCACCGGCGCTGTCGGTGAGCTTCTGGCGAAGGGCCTTCACCCGCTGGGCATCGCCCTGCATGGCTTCGACTTCGGCGCGCATCGTCTCCAGCGCGAGGGTGCGGTTGTGCAGCCACATCGCCATGGTGGCGATCGCCAGCAGCACGATGGCCGCGAATAGCATGAGGTTGAGGCGCCGGCGTCGGTCGACACGGCGCGGCGCCCGTGCGGGCGGCAGCAGATCCACCCCCGCGAGGTCGTGGCCCTCGGCGACATCGACACGGTCCGGCATGACACCCAGGCCGGCGAGTTCGTCGAGCAGCGGATCGAGCGCGATGCGCGGCGTGGCCGCCAGCTCGGCGATGAAACGGCCCTCGGTGCCGGCAGCGCCGATCTCGCGTACGCCGTAGTGGATATCCTCTGCGCGAAACGGGGTTTGCCGGTCCAGGTCGAACCCGACCACCTGACGCAGGTTGTCGCGCGCCGCGAGCGGCAGTACCAGCCGACGGCGCATCACCTGGGCCGCGGGCAGCACCAGGGCGACGCGGCGGTCGGCGGGATCGGCCTCGGCCAGCGCCCCGGCCAGCACGGCGGCGCGGTGCTCCGGTGTGTCGGCGTCGGCGGCCTCGGCCACGGGAAGGGACTCGCCCGCGCGGCGCATCTGCCAGCCGGTGTCGTGACGCTCCACCGCGTACCAGCGCTCGCCACCGGCGAAGGCTTCGCGCCAGCGGACGGGCATGAGGGCGGCCAGTTCGCCGCCCCACCAGCGCAACAGCCCGGGCAACGCACTGCCCCGCCAGGCGCGACGGAAGCGCTCGAGCTGCAACTGGGAGGCGTCCTGCAAAGCGCTCATTCCTCGTCTCCTTCGCGCCAACGCAATACCGCGTAGGGCTGGTTTCCGGATCTTATCCCACGCAGTCGGATCGTCGCTGTAAGGGAACTCCGAGTCCCGTCGTCAAGGATCGCCTGCGCACGTATCGTGTGCGTGACACCGTTGCCTCCGGCCGCCACGGCACCCGTGGCTTGCCCGCGCGCGGCAAGGACCGCGGCGGCACCGGCGGTGCCCATGCCCGGAATCGCGGCAAGGGCCAGCGGCGGCGCGTGCTCGGTGTTCGGCCGTTCGCGGCCCGACCAGATCGTCAGCACGGGAGCCACCTGTGTCCACAGGGCCGCATCCATGCCGAGCACCATGCGCCCCTCTTCCACCGTGGCGAAGGGTCCGTTGCGTGGGCCGTAATCGAGACCCGCCGCCTGGTACTGCGGCAGCTTGGCGCCGTTGGGCAAGGCTTCGTCGCCTGCCCGCCGCCAGTCCTGGATGGCCGCGGAGAGCCGGCTCGCCTTGTCGTCGGGCGTGCCCGCCGCCTTGAACAGGCCGGTCAGCACGTCGTCGGAGGCGGCGTTGAGATCGACCTTGCCGTCCTCGTCGATGATGGTGAGGGTGACCTTGGCATCGTCGAACGTGAACAGGTACGGCCGGCCGTCCGCTACCCAGCGCGAATCGATATCGGGCGATTGAAGCGCCTGGATGGCACGTACCAGGCCCGCCTCGGCCGCGTAGTGCGCACGTGTCTGGGCGAACTGATAGCGGGCCTGAAGCCCCTCGGTGCGGGCCAGTGCCGCGAAGCCGCCCAGCATGATGGCCAGCAGCGTGCAGCCCCATAGCACGATCAGCAGGGCGACGCCGCGTTGCCTGCGCCGCATCACCGGAGCACCGGCCCGCGCCCGCCACGCGTCAGTGAGAACCCATTGCGCGACGCCGTGGGATCGAGTCGGATGGGGGCGACCAGGGTCGGAAAGACCACGTTGCTGCCCACATCGAGCGACAGCCTGACCAACATGGGCGTACGCCGGCCGTCGTCCCAGGTGTCCTGCCAGTCGCCCGGCTGGTTCTTGTCGTCCATGCCGCGATAGGCGAAGGCGCCGCGCCGGATGCCGCGCAGCAACACCTCGGGCTCGCCCAGTGGCTTGGGATCGCCCCCGTTGGGCGGCAGCATGGCCAGGGCCACTTCCAGCCGGTAGCCCTGGTTGCCGTCGCGCACCAGCGACACCGTTTGCAGTTGCGGCCCCAGGCGCGACAGGTAGCCGGGCATCGGCGCCACGAAGCGGAGCGTGCTGGCATCACCGGAGAACACGATGGGATCGCCGTCGTCGGTTTCGCCGAACGGCACGATCAGCGCCTGGGCGATCTCGCTGCGCAGGTAGCCCTGGGCCGAGCGGATCTCGTCCATCCGCTGGATGGCCTGGCCACCGCTGCGCACGATGCGCGACGCGGTGCTGATCCCGGAATACACACCCAACAGCACGATGGTCAGCAGCGCGAGCGCGGCCAGCACCTCCATCAGGCTGAAACCCTGCTGCCGCCTCATGGCGAGGCATCCTGGTTGGGGTTGCCCATGCGCAGCGTGGCGAAGCGCGCATGTCGCTCGCTGCCCTCAGGCCCCCACATCACGTCCAGGTCGAGTCGATACAGCAGGGCCGCCGGGCTGACGCCGTCCGCCGCGGGACGATCGCCGGGTGACTGGTAACGGCTGACGTTCATGCGCCAGCGGTAGACATCGTCGATCCGCCCTTCGCTGCTGCCCTCGCGCACGGGCTCCATGACGAAGGCGCCGTCGAGCAGGCTGCGTGCCCGCAACGCTGCCTGCGTGCGCTCGTTCGCGCGCGCGGTCAGGCTCATGGAACTGCCCGCCACCTGCATCAACGCGGAAAAGGCGATGGCCAGCACGGCGATGGCGGCAATGACTTCGAGCAGGCTGAAACCACCCTGGCGGCCCATGCGTGTCATCGGCTGTCCACCACCTGGATGGCGCCGGTAAGCCAAGCCACGTTGACGTGCCACTCGCGCTCGCCACGCGTGAGCGTGATACGGCCACCCGTGGAACTGCCGTCAGGGAAGAAGCGGATGCGTCCGGTGGTGGCGTTGGCCTGGTCTTCGCGTGCGCTGGTGATCGCCACGCGCATGTCCCTGGGCAGGTGCACCACGGGCTTGCCCGGGGCGTGATAGGTGGCCGCGGAGGTATCGACCTCGAGCGCCAGGCTTTCGCCTTTCACGATGGACTGCGCGCGCGTCCAGCGTAGCGCGGCCGCGAGTTCACCGCTGGCCGCATTCACCCGTGCGCTGGCCAGGCCTTGCGTGACGGGAATCGAAACGGCCGCCGCCGCGATCCCGATCAACAGGATGACCGCCAGCATCTCGAAAAGCGTGAATCCGCGCGCGCGCATGGCCGGTCCGGGAATCGCGCCGGCTTACTGCCAGTTGCCGACGTCGGCCGAATAGCCGTCGCCGCCCGCCTTGCCGTCCTGCCCGTAGAAGACCAGGTCGAAGCTGCCGTGCTCACCGGGGTAGCGGTAGCCGAACGGGTGGCCCCACGGGTCCTTCAGGTCGGACGCCTTGGCGTAGGGACCTTGCCAGTTCTGCGCATCGGCCGGCTTGGTGGCGAGGTCGTCCAGCGAGTGCGGCGGGCTGCCGTTGTCCAGCGCGTAGTTCTCGACCTTCTGGCCCAGCGTGGTCAGCTGTGCCTTGCCGGCGCCGTACTTGCCCTTATCGACGTTCTTGCCGACCTGGGTTACGACGATGGCGCCGATGATGCCGATCAGGACGATCACGGCGAGCATTTCCAGCAGCGTGAAGCCGCGGGCGTGGCTGTGACGAAGGGTACGGTTCACACGCATGGGTCAGGCTCCTTGAAACGGATCGGATCAGTTGATGTTGCTGGTGAGGCTGAGCAGCGGCAGGAGGATCGCCGCCATGATGAAAGCGACCATGACGGTCATGACGATGGTGAGCGCCGGCACCAGCGCCGCCAGCAGGCGATCGATGGCGCGCTTGGCTTCCACGTCGAAGGTGTCGGCGACCTTCAGCAGCATGGTGTCGAGCGCGCCGGCTTCTTCACCCACCTGGATCATCTGCAGCGCGAGACGGGGAAAGCGTTCGGTCTGGGCCAGCGAACTGCCCAGTCCCGACCCGCCCTTGACCCGCTCGGCCGCCTGCTCCAGTGCATGATCGAGCGCGCGGTTGCCGGTCACCTGGCGCGCGATGGCCAGCGACGACAACAGCGGCACGCCGTTCTTCAGCAGCGTGCCCAGGGTGCGTGCGATGCGCGCCGTTTCCACCTTCAGCAGCAAGGGGCCGGCCACGCGCATCGTCAGCAACCGGCCATGGAAGGCCAGCCGCGTGTCCGGATCGCGCAGTCGCAGGCGAAGGAACAGTCCGAGCACCACCATCACCAGGACGATCGCCCACCACCAGTCGCTGATGACCGTGCCCAGGGCGAGCACCACCTGGGTGATAAGCGGAATGGGTACCTGCATGTCGGCGAAGATCGGCACGAACTGCGGCACGACGTAGGCGAGCAGCAGGACCAGCGATCCGAGCACGCCGACCATGAGGAAGGCCGGGTAGATCAGCGCGTTGACGATGCTGCCGCGCAGCGCCTGCGCACGCTCGAGGTAATCGGCCAGACGCCGCAGGGTTTCGTCCAGCGAGCCGCCTGCTTCGCCGGCCCGTACCAGGCTGACGTACAGCCGGGGGAAGACGCCGTTTTCCTCGTCCAGTGCCGTGGAGAGGGTGGTGCCGCCACGCACGCGATCGCGAACGCGCTCGACCAGGTTTTTTGCCCGTTCGCCTTCCGGGAGATCGAGCAGGATGCCGAGGGCGCGATCCAGCGGCTGGCCGGCGCCGAGCAGCGTGGCCAGCTGGTGGGTGAACTGGGCCAGTTGGTCGCCGGTGAAGGTGCCCTTGCGGAACATGCCCGCGAGACCGCCGCTCGAAGCCGCGCCCTCGGCGGGCGCGGCTTCGAGCGGCGTGTGCCCCTGGTCTTGCAGGCGCGCGACCACGTCGGCCACGGACGCGGCTTCCATGCGACCGGTAAGGGCCTCACCGGCGGCACTGATGGCGCGATAGCGGAACATGCTCATGCGTGGGGGCCTAGGATTCCTGCGTGACGCGCAGGACTTCCTCGATCGTGGTGATGCCGGCCACGGCCTTGGCCAGGCCGTCCTCGTACATCGTGCGCATGCCTTCGGCGCGTGCCTGGCGCTCGATCTCGCCCGCGTCGGCGCGTTTCATCACCAGGCGGCGCAGCGGATCGCTCATGACCAGGAATTCCATGATGGCCCGGCGGCCGCGATAGCCCGTGGGATTGACCGCGCTGGTGCCGGGTTTCCACAAGCGGATGGGACGCTCTTCGGTGTACTTGTGCAACTCGAACTGCTCGATCACTTCGGGCAGGGCTTCGTAGGGCACCGCCGTTTCCGGGTCGAGGCGGCGGACCAGGCGCTGCGCCAGGATGCCGTTGACGGTGGACCCGAGCAGGTAATCCTCCACGCCCATGTCGAGCATGCGGGTGATGCCGCCCGACGCACTGTTGGTGTGCAGCGTGGACAACACCAGGTGTCCGGTGAGTGCCGACTGGATGGCGATGCGGCAGGTTTCCAGGTCGCGCATTTCGCCGATCATGATGACGTCCGGATCCTGGCGCACGATGGAGCGCAGGGCACCGGTGAAGTCGAGCCCGATCTGCGGCTTGACCTGGATCTGGTTGATGCCTTCGATCTGGTATTCGACGGGATCCTCGACGGTGATGATCTTCACGTCGGGCGTGTTGATCTGCGACAACGCCGTGTACAGCGTGGTCGTCTTGCCCGAGCCGGTGGGACCGGTGACCAGCAGGATGCCGTGCGGGCGGTCCAGCACCTCGACGAAACGGTCGCGGAACGCGTCGGTGAAGCCCAGCGACGCGAAATCGAAGATGACCGACTCGCGGTCGAGGATGCGCATGACCACCGACTCGCCGAAGCTGGTGGGCACCGTGGACACGCGCAGGTCGAGCTCCTTGCCCTGCACACGCAGCTGGATGCGGCCGTCCTGCGGCAGGCGGCGCTCGGCGATGTTCAGCCGCGCCATGATCTTCACGCGCGAGATCACCGCCGCGGTGGAACTGGATGGCGGCGCTTCCACTTCATGCAGCACACCGTCGATGCGGTAGCGCACCTTGAGGCGGTTTTCGAACGGTTCGATGTGCACGTCGGACGCGCGCTGCTCGACGGCACGCTGCAGGATCAGGTTGACCAGGCGGATGACCGGCGCCTCGGAGGCCAGGTCGCGCAGATGCTCCACGTCGTCTTCTTCCGCCGCGTTGCCGTCCAGGCTTTCGACGATGCTGCCCATGGCCGAGCGGCCCTGGCCGTAATAGCGTTCGATGAGGTCGTCGATTTCCGAGCGCAGCCCCACGCGGAGCTGCACGTCGCGCCCGGTGGCCAGGCGCACGGCCTGCAGCGGGTAGGGATCGGCCGGATCGGCCACGAGCAGGCCCAGGCCGTCGTCGCCTTCGCGCACGGGCACCACGTGGTACTGCTTGAGGAAACGCACCGACAGTTCCACATCCGTCGGAGGCAGTTCCGGGGCGTCCTTGGCGGCCAGCAGGTCCAGCCGCAGCAGGTCGGCCCAGGCATCGGCGAGGTCGCGTTCGGAGACCAGGCCGAGGCGAGCCATCAGCGAGGTGAGCGTGCCGTCGGGGGTTTCGTCGTGCAGGCGACGCGCCCGCGCGAGATCGGTGTCCTTGAGACGGCCATGCGCGACCAGGTGCGCACAAACCTGCGCTTCCCCGGGTGCGCCGGTCAGCATGTCGGTGGGTTCGGTCATCGCAGACATGCCAACTCCATACGGTCTACAGGTTTACGTCTTGCCACGCGGTCGTTCCTGACCGCCCGGGCCGCTATTGGTAGCACAGACCCCATGTCTATCGCGACCCGGCCGTGTCCGATCCGCGACAGGGCGCAACAACAGAAAGCCGGCGTTGCCGCCGGCTTTCAAGGACTTGGCCGTGCCGTGTAGGCACTTACCGGTAATAATTACCAGCCGACGCCCACACCCACACCACCCGAGGACTCACCACCGCTGACGGCGGCACCGAAGGTCAGACTGGCGCGCGGCGAGAGGCTACGCGAGTAGCCGACCGACAGGGCTCCCTGCCCCTTGTACCCGCCGACGCCGACGCCGAGCCGGTTGTCGCCACTGACTCCCTGCGTACTGAAGGCCATCTGCGACATCGCCGCACCCATGGCGCCCACCCGGTTGAGGCGGTCGTTGAGGTTGTTGAAGCGATGATCGACCTGGCGCTTGTAGTCGTCGAACGCACCACCGCTGACCACGTCGCCGAACTTCTGATCGGTATAGGCCTTGGCGCTGGTCAGCGTCGTGGCATCTCCCTGATCGGCGTAAGACTTTGCGGTAGCGACCGCCTGATCCACCTGGCCGACATTGGCGGCATCGGTGGTGGACGTGCCGGCGGCGACGTTGGTGACGCGACGTTGCGCGGCGGCACTGCCGACCGACACCGTGTCGGCCTGGTCGGCCACCGAGTTGGCGCCCAGCGCGACGCTGTTGGTGGCGGCCGCCGTCACCGTGGCGCCCGTACCCACCGCGGTACTGCTGTCGGCGCCGACGGTGGCGTTGGTGCCCACGGCCAGGTCGGTCGGGTCCTTGGCGAAGCTGCCGGTGCCGATGGCCGTGCCACCGCCCGTGCCTTCCGCCACGGCGGCGGCAGTCACGGGGGCGGAAGCGACCACCGGCGCCGCGGCCGCCGTCACCGGTGCGGAAGCGGCCGCGTCGGCTGCCGTGGCCTGCGTCGTGCTGGCCACGCTGGTCGAGACCAGGGCGTTGCGCCTTACCGGCGTGGTACCGGGGATCGTGCTGCCACCCGCGGCAGACTCCAGCTTGTTCACCCGCGTGCCGATCGACGACAGCGCGCCGTCCAAGGCACCCACCGCGTCGCCTACGGTGCTGTAGGCGCCGCCCTGCACCTTGTATACCGGGCCGACGAAGCCGTTGGCGCCCATCGTGGCGCCGCCGCCGAGCGCCATGGCCATGGTGTTCCCGGCAAGGCTGGACGTGCCGGAAAAGGCCCCCGACATCGCCGTGTTCAACTGACCCAGGTTCACCGCATCCGTGGTTTGCGTGCCCGCGGCCACGTTGGTGATCTGGCGGTTCCCGCTCGTGCCGCCGACGGATACCGTGTTGGCGCGCGTGGCGACCGATCCGGCACCCAGTGCCACGGAATTCACGCCGAGGGCGCGGGCGCTGTCGCCGATCGCCGTGGCGCTGGTAGCGCCGGCATTGGCGGAGGCGCCGATAGCGGTGGCCGACGTCCTGCTGGCTGTCGCGAACGCGCCCTGCGCCGTCGACAGGTCACCGCTGGCGCGGCTACCCGCACCGATAGCAGTGGCGAAGGCGCCGGTGGCGCTGGCGTCGTCGCTGCCGTCACCGGCACCCGTCGCGGACACATAGTGGGCCGCCGAGCTGACGCTGCCGGCCAGGTCCGTCAGCTGCTGGACATTGGCGGCATCCGTGCCCTGCGAACCGGCCGCCACGTTGGTGACCTGACGTTCGCTGCCCCGTGCACCGACCGATACCGTGCCCTCACGATCGGCGTTGGCGCCGGCGCCCAGCGCCACGCTGTTCGCCGCAGTGGCCGTCGCACCGCTGCCGATCGCCACCGCGCCGGTGGCCGGCGTCGTGACCAGGCTGTTCGCGCCCAGCGCGACGCTGGCGGCACCGCGCGCGGTGGAGAAGTCGCCCACGGCCGCACTGCTGGCCCCGGATGCCCAGCTGTTGATGCCGAGCGCGGTAGCGTTGTCACCCGGCGCATAGGCGAAGTAGCCCAGCGCCGTGCTGCCCACGCCTTCGGCGGCCGCGATGCCGCCCAGGGCGGTCGCGTAATCGGCGGTCGCCTGCGCACCGGCGCCGAAGGCCGCGGCGCTGTCACCGGTGGCGCCCGTATAGACGAGGCCCAGGCCCGGCAGGTTGCCGGGGCCACCTACCGCCACCGAACCCGCGCCCGAGGCGGTGGTCGACGTGCCGACCGCAGTCGAGTAGTCGCCCGTGGCATTCGCCACCGCACCCAGCGCCGTGGACTGCGCGCCCGCCGCATAAGCGCCGACGCCGGCCGACGTGGACGCGAAGCCACTGGCCTGCGAGCTTGCGCCGATGGCCGTGCCGCCCACGCCCGCACTCGTGGCCCCGGTATCGACCGGGTTGCCGTTCGTATCGGAGATCAACGGATTGCCGTCCGCGTCGATGGCGTTGCCACCCACCGCGACGCTACCCGCGCCCGTGGCCTGCGCACCGGCACCGAAGGCTGCTGCGTTCTTCCCGCTGGCCACGCTGCCGTAGCCGTTCGCCGTGGCGAAATCGCTGGCGGCCACCGAACCCGCACCCGTGGCCGTCGCGCCGGTACCTGCCGCAAACGCACCCGAGCCGGAGGCCGTGGCGTAATCGCCGACCGCCTGCGCATCGTCGCTGCCGTCGCCCGCGCCGTTGGCCCGGAAATAATGCCCGGCATCGCTGGTGGCGGCGGATACCGCGTCCAGCTGTCCCTTGTTCACCGCATCGGTGGCTTCCGTGCCCGCGGCGACGTTCGTGATCTGCCGCTCGCTACCCACATCGCCGACCGACACCGTGTTGTCGCGTTCTGCCTGCGAGCCGGCACCCAGGGCCACCGAGTTCTCGCCCAGCGCCCAGGCGTTCGCACCCAGCGCCGTAGCGTTGTTGCCCAGCGCCCAGCTGTTGCTGCCCAGCGCCACCGCGTTCTCCGCCTCCAGCCCGAACAGGCCGAAGCCGGTTTCCGCCGCGTTGCCGATCGCCACGCTGCCCGCACCCGACGCGCTGGCGCTGCCACCCACTGCCACCGCACCGGCGCTATACGCCGAGGAGCCGTAGCCGTTCGCGACCGACAGTTCGCCATCGGCGAACGCCTGCGAACCGGTCGCCGTCGCGCCGTTGCCCGAGGCCTGGGCGAGGAAACCGCTGGCCGTGGACTGTTCGCCCTGAGCAAACGCCGCCGTGCCCAGTGCGGTCGCATACGCACCTTCCGCCTGCGCGCTGGCGCCGATCGCCGTGGCGGCCAGGCCGGAGGCCGTCGCCGGCCCCACCGCTTCACCGGTGGAGGTGTACGTGATCAGCGGCTTCCCGTCGGCATCCAGCGCCTGCGCGCCGATCGCCGTCGTGCCGTTGGCCGTAGCCTGTGCGCCCGAACCGTACGCCGCGCTGTTCTGGCCCGAGGCCGACGCCCCGTAACCGCCGGCCGTGGCGAACGACGCATTGGTGCTGGCACCGCTGCCGATCGACGACGAACCGGTGCCCTGGGCGACCGCGCCCTGGCCGACCGCCGTGGTGTAGTCGCCGCTGGCGAGGCTGCCCGCGCCGTAACCCGACGCACCGGCACCATCGGCGATCGCGCCGTGGCCGTGCGCGCTGGATTCATCACCGAACGCCGCACTGCCCTCGCCGGTCGCGGTGGCGCCCGCACCGGACGCCTCGGCGTTGGCACCGTAGGCCGCGCTGCTCGCACCCGTGGCGAGGCTGCCGTAACCGCTGGCGGTGGCATTCGCGCCCGTCGCAACGGCACCGCTGCCGAACGCCGTGGCGCCATCGGCGCCGGCAAATGCACCGGAGCCCGCCGCGGTGGCGTAGTTACCCGAAGCGAGCGCATCGTCCGAGCCGTCGCCGTTGCCGTTCGCCTTGAAGTAATGGCCCGCATCCGCCGTAGCGGTGGACACCGCGTCCAGCTGTCCCTTGTTCACCGCATCGGTGGCTTCCGTGCCCGCGGCGACGTTCGTGATCTGCCGCTCGCTACCCACATCGCCGACCGACACCGTGTTGTCGCGTTCCGCCTGCGAGCCGGCACCCAGGGCCACCGAGTTCTCGCCCAGCGCCCAGGCGTTCGCACCCAGCGCCGTAGCGTTGTTGCCCAGCGCCCAGCTGTTGCTGCCCAGCGCCACCGCGTTCTCCGCCTCCAGCCCGAACAGGCCGAAGCCGGTTTCCGCCGCGTTGCCGATCGCCACGCTGCCCGCACCCGACGCGCTGGCGCTGCCACCCACTGCCACCGCACCGGCGCTATACGCCGAGGAGCCGTAGCCGTTCGCGACCGACAGTTCGCCATCGGCGAACGCCTGCGAACCGGTCGCCGTCGCGCCGTTGCCCGAGGCCTGGGCGAGGAAACCGCTGGCCGTGGACTGTTCGCCCTGGGCGAACGCCGCCGTGCCCAGTGCGGTCGCATACGCACCTTCCGCCTGCGCGCTGGCGCCGATCGCCGTGGCGGCCAGGCCGGAGGCCGTCGCCGGCCCCACCGCTTCACCGGTGGAGGTGTACGTGATCAGCGGATTGCCGTCCGCATCCAGCGCCTGCGCGCCGATCGCCGTCGTGCCGTTGGCCGTAGCCTGTGCGCCCGAACCGTACGCCGCACTGTTCTGGCCCGAGGCAACCGAACCGTAACCGGTGGCCGTGGCGAACGCGCCGGTCGAGACCGCACCGGCGCCGAACGCGCTGGTACCCGTGCCGTTGGCGAACGCGCCGGAACCCGAGGCCGTGGCGTAATCGCCGACCGCCTGCGCATCGTCGCTACCGTCACCCGCACCGTTCGCCTTGTAGTAATGAGTGGCGTCGCTGACGCTGTCGGCCAGCGCGGTGACATCGCCCGACACGCCGTCGACGCGCTTCGACAGCGTGTCCACGCTGCGGGAGACGCCGGTCACGGTCGTGGACACCTTGTCGAGCTGGCCCTTGTTCACCGCGTCGGTGGCCTGCGTACCGGCGGCGACATTGGTCACCTGCCGCTCCGCACCCGCGCGGCCCACGGACACGCTGTTGGCGCGGTTGGCGATGCTGTCGCTGCCGATCGCCACCGCGTTGTTCGCGATGGCGCGGGCGCCACGCCCGATCGCCGTGCTGCCCACCGAGGCGGCGTTGGCGCCCTGCCCCATCGCCGTGCTGTCCACACCCGACGCACGCGTGCCCTGACCGATCGCGGACGAGAAATCACCGGTAGCCTGGGCATCCTGGCCCACGGCGGAACTGGCGGCACCGCTGGCCTTCGCATCCGTACCGAGCGCAATGCTGAAATCGCCGATCGCCTTCGCGGCCTGGCCGCAGGCGAAAGCGTCGTTGCCCTTGGCCGCCGGTGCCTTGCCCTGCAGGCCTAGCAGGAAGCCGCCGCACACGGTGCCGTTATCCCCGGCCTGCACGGGCCCGCTGCCCAGCGCCAGCATCACGCCGGCCACCAGCGGCAGCGCCGCCATGGTGGCGCGCAGGCGTCGGGAGGCGCCGCCCTTGCCCCTGGCACGGGCCAGTTCCGATGCCACGACCAGCATGCCGAGCGATGCGTTCCAAACCTTGCTGTAAATGGTGTTCACGTCACTTTCCTCCCAGATATCCGCCATGCGCGATCGGTGCGCGGGCGCGCTGAGCGCGGCCCGTCGTCCGTCCGTCGTCACATGCCGGACGAGAATGTCCATACGGCCCGACGACAAGCATCGTTCGGCCGTCCATACGTCTTTTTTCGAAACCCCTCGCCCCGCGTTGCGGGCCCCCTCGTGGAACGCGACCCCGGCGAACCGGAGCCGCGTTCCGTCACGTCCTCAGAGCGTGTACGCACCCAGGACGGTGACGCCCGAGTACGCCGCTTCGCCCTTCACCGTCAGCGTCCACACGCCGGCGGCCGGCTTGCTCGCCGTGAACGGCTCGCTGTTGCCCGGACGGTTCGGCTGCGCCTTGACCACACCCTTGGGATCGGCCACCGAGATCGACACGTCGCCCGACCCACCGTAGGTGCGCAGGGTGAGCGTCTTCGCGTTGTCGGGCACCGTGAGCTGGTAGGCCACCGAGGCACCGAGCGCGCCCTTCTGGTTACCCAGCGCGGCGTTGTTGCTCAGCACGATCGCCGACGGCGCCGTTGCCGGACCCCAGGCCGCGTACTGCGCCTGCGTCTGCGCATCGGACAGGCAGGCATTCAGGCTGGACGCCTGCGCCGCCGTGACCAGGCCGTCGCTGGCGAGCTGCGTGGCATATCCACGTACCGCGGCGCGGTAGTCACCCACGCTGGCGGCCGCACCGGCGAGGATCTTCGCGTTGGAGATCACGTTGGCACCGATGATCACGCCACCCGGAACGAGGGTCGGGATACCGGTGTCGCAGGTGAGCAGCTTCTGCGAGGTGCGATTGAGGCCCCAGCCGATGTCCTGGAACAGGGCCGGCGTCAGGTCCACGTCGATCTGGCCGACCAGGTCCTGGTTGATCGCGTACTCCATGATCGCGTTCGGCGTGAGGCGGGTGTCGTAGTGCGAGAACGACGAGCCCTGCGCCAGCGTGGTCGGCGCGTAGAGCAACACGTTGCCCTGCGCATCCGCGCCGGCCAGGCCAGTGCCCTGCCCCACGGTACCGGTGAGGCCCGACAGATTGGCCTTGAGCTTGTTGCCGTCCACCTGGCTGACCGCGATCACCGGAATGGTCACCGGCGAGGCGGGAGTGCCTCCCGGCGTGATCGCGCCGGCCTGGTTGTTGGCGATGAGCACGGCGGTGGCGCCGGCGCCCTGCGCGTTCAGCGTCTTGATGGTGAAGTCGCAGGTGCCGCGATCGATGATGGCGATCTTGCCCGCCAGCGCCGAGGCGTTGGTGATCGCCGTGCAACCGTCGGCCGGTGCGGCCTGCACCAGACTGCCGGTGAAGTTGGCCGAGGTGGCGGCCGGACCGAAGGCCGCCTGCGAATAGCCGTACTCACCGGCGGCCGCGGCGGGTGCGGTCACCTTGAACACGTTGGGCAGGCCGAGGGCCAGCGGCGCTTCGGCTTTCACCGTCGCTCCGGTGAACACCAGCTTGCCGTCGTCCAGTGCCGCCGTGACGCGCTGCGCGGGCGTCAGGTCGTACCACTTCTTCATCTGCGTATCGTTGTAGACGAAGGACGAATAGATGTCCGGACGGGCCACGCCGTCGTCGCCCACGTAGCCGGAACCGGTGGTCAGGCTGTTGAAGCCGGAGAAGCCCAGGCCATGGGCCATCTCGTGCAGCACGACGTTGAGGAAGTTGATCGAGCCCGCCGGCGTCTTGCCGTCCAGGCCGAAGTACCACTTGGAACCTTCGAGGCATCCGGTCGTGCCGAGCGCACCGTTGAACTGACTCTGGATATCCGCCTCGCCCGGCGAACCGTCCTCGTGGGTCAGCGCGTCGAACAGCGCGGCGTGGTACCAGGTGTTGCGCACCGCGCCCGCCGGCAGCGTGCTGGTGTCGTCGAAGTAATAGATGTTGGTGGTGCCGGACGAACCCAGCACGCCGGAGGTCGCGTCGCACGACAGCGGCTTGAACGTGGCGTTGTTGACGATGGTCACGTCGCTTTGCAACACGGCGCCCCAGATGTCCGCGGCGAACAGGTAGACGTTGAGGGCCTGCTTACCGTACGTGGTACCCGGGTTGCCGCCGACCGGCGAGACCGGCGTCGGATCATCCAGGCCCTTGCCGGTGCCGGTGTCCTGGTTGACGATCTTGATTTCCGCTGCCTGGGCGACGCCGATGCTGCCGAACAGGCTGGCGGCGGCCAGTGCGGTGAACAGGAGGTTGCGGCGGATCATCGTGTCACCTCCGGTGCGTTCGTCGCGGGTTGCACGCCGTGGTCGTCGTGGTGCACGGCGATGCTGCCGTCGGGCGTGCGTTCGGCGACGACGCTGTTCATGAGTTCCTGCGGCACGCGGACGGACTTGGCATGCACACCATTGCCGAGGCTGAGCGTGCGGAAGGTGGAACGCGCCTCCGCGGCGGTGCGCGGCTGCGCGCTCAACGAAGCGGCGTTGCCGCCGTTGGCCTGGAAGGCCTTGGCCAGCGAGGCGCGCTCGGCGGCGGTGGGCTCACGCAGTCGACCGGTCGAAGGGTCGATGGCGACCTGCACGCCCTGGACCACGACGGTCTGCGGTGCGGCGGCCGGTGACGTTTCGGCGGCGCTTGCCGCGCCCGCCACGGTGAAGATGCCCGTCAGCACCAGGCCGAGGGCCTGTGCCAGTGTTGGTGAATACATTGCCGATACCTCCCTAAGACGGCGCCGGGACCCCTCCCTGCACGCCCACCGGCGAAGACCCCCTCGCCAGCGTAAAAAAATCCCCGCAGGCCCGCCGACGCATGACGCGTCGGCGGCCCTGGTTCATGGCGCCGTGAAACTCGCCTGCACCGTGACGTTGGCGAAATCCTTCACGCCTACCACCGTGACGTACCAGCTGCCCGCCGCGGGACGGGCGACCGTCACCGCTTCGTTGTTGGTCGACGGCTTGATCGACCGGTAGTCGTAGACACTCGACGACGCGGCCTCGCCACCCTTCACGTAGAGCGACACGTCGCCGCTGCCGCCGAAGCTGCGCAAGGCGAGCGAGCGTGCACCCGCGGGCACGTCGATGCGGTAGACCAGCACGCCGTCGGCGCGACCGGCCTGGCCCGGCAGGGCGACGCCGTTGTCCAGCGTCGTGGCGTCACCGCCTGGCTCGCCCGGGTCGTTGCCGAGGGCCTTGTTCACCGCGGCGTACGCATCGAGGATGCCGGCGCCGATCGGCTTGTCCGGCGTGGCCGGAAACGCTTGCGCCGTGGCGGTGAGCAACGTGCGGATGGCGACCGGTGTCGGCGTGGCCAGGCCGGCTGCCTTCGTGGCGGAGAGGATCAGGGCCACGGAACCGGACACGTGCGGCGTGGCCTGCGAGGTACCCGCCATGCCGCCGTAACTGGCGGTCGTGGGCTCGTGCGTACCGGCGTTGATCGCGGACCAGATGAAGCCCGCCTGCACGGTGGCACCCGTGGAGCCGTCGTTCGCATAGATACCGCCACCCGGTGCGGATAGGGCCACGGTGCTGCCGTAGTTGGAGTAGTAGGCGCGCTTGCCCGCAATGCCGTTGGCGGCCACGGTGAGTGCGCCGGGGCAACTGGCCGGCGAGTAGTTCGCCGCGTCGTCGCCGGAGTTGCCTGCGGCGACGACCACCGTCGTGCCGCGCGACATCGCCGAGGCGATGGCGTCGGAGGTCACCGCATCGGATGCGCAGGAACCGCCGCCGCCCAGGCTCATGTTGATGACCTGCGCGGGATGGGCATTGTCGGGGACGCCGTCGACATGTCCACCCGAGGCCCAGACGATCGCGTCCGCGATGTCGGAGGTGTAGCCGCCGCAATGGCCGAGCACACGCACCGGCAGCACCTTCGCCTTATAGGCGATGCCGGCCATGCCGGTGGCGTTGTTGCTCAGCTCCGCGATCGTTCCGGACACGTGCGTGCCGTGCCAGCTCGAGTCCTCCTGCTGGTCGCCGACGGAGGGATCGATGCAGCCGCCATTGGCGAGCAGGTACTTGTCCTCGGTGGTCCAGTCGCCGGTATCCCAGCCGCCGGGGGCACGCGCATCCGTCGAGCGACCCGACACGAAGCCGTCGGAAATGAAGTCGTAGCCCGCATCGGCCAGCGACAGGTCGATGTCGGGATGTTGCGTGATGCCGGTATCCAGCACGGCCACGGTAACGCCCGAACCGTCGGCGAGGTTCCATGCATTGGCGACGTTGCTGCCGCCGCGGTTGGCGAAGCTGGTGGTGTCGCTGCCGATCTTCTCGGCCTCGCCCGATGCCGGACGGAAGTGCCACTGGTAGCGGGCGTAGTACGTATCGTCGACGACCACCGGCATGACCGCCGTAGCGCGGATATCGTCGATCTTCTGCATCATCGCGTCGGGCTCGACATGCCGGACCGCGGGATCGGCGGCGATCTGCCGGATCAAGGTCTCGGCTTCGCTGCGCGACAGCTTGCGCGAGATGCGGACCAGGTCGGAACCCGTAGCGAGCTTGCGTCCGTAAACGGCTTGCGTCGTGGCGACCTTGCCGGCACGCAGCTGGCTGGTGGTGGCAACGGTGCGCGAGAGCGCTGCGCCGATCGCCTGCGTGGCCGCGGAGGCACTGATGCGCTGCGTGGTGCCGTCACGCCAGGTGACGATGAAACGGTCGTAGCCTTTCGGTGCCCGCAGGCTGCTGACGTCGAACGTGGCCTGGGGCGCGTCCGGACCCGCGGCGAAAACACCGGGCGTGACGCCCAGGAGAAGCGAGGCGACGAGCGTCCCCGCGACGATGCGATTTACCATCTGCACTACCCTCTGCCCGTGGTACTGCTGCAGGAACCGGTGACCGGCCCCCTTCCCTTTTTCGACGTGTATGACGACGTCCCCTTGAGACACCTGCTTTGAGATCCTTCTGACGTCCCCCTGATGCCCGTCTTCCTGACGGCGTTCGTTGAACCTAGCAGTAGGAAAATACGAACGTCAATATTTTGACGACACCTCGATCGGCATCGGACAGCCGTTGACGGGAAATCCCGCAATTGCCACGATCGGACGTCCATACATGTTTTAATTCATGATGTTGCGTGCCAATAACACGCGCATATCGCATTCAAACCCTTGTCCCAAAGCGAACCAATTCATGGACTTGATCGACATCGGCGCCAACCTCACCCACGAATCGTTCCGTCAAGATTTTGACGATGTGCTGGCGCGCGCGACGGCGCACGGGGTGGGTCGGATGGTGGTAACGGGGGCATCACGAGAGGGCAGCGAGCACGCATTGGCCCTGGCGAAGGCCGGCGGCGGCCGGCTTTTTGCCACGGCGGGCGTGCATCCGCATCACGCGATCGACTACGACGACGCCACCGACGCGCTGCTGCGCGCGTGGGGCCGCGAGCCGGAAGTTCGTGCGATCGGCGAGACCGGGCTGGATTACAACCGCAATTACTCGCCGCGCGAGGTGCAACGGGAGGTATTCGAGCGACAGCTGGCGATCGCCGCCGACCTGGGCAAGCCGGTGTTCCTGCACCAGCGGGACGCGCACCACGACTTCCTCGCCATCCTCACGCGCTACCGCGACCGCCTGCCGGCCGCGGTCGTGCACTGCTTCACCGACACCGGTGAGGCGCTGCGCGACTACCTGGCCCTGGACTGCCACATCGGCATCACCGGCTGGATCTGCGACGAGCGCCGTGGCGCCCACCTGCGCGAGCTGGTCGGATCGATACCCGCCGACCGGCTCATGCTGGAGACCGATGCGCCCTACCTGCTGCCGCGCACGGTGCGCCCGCTGCCGAAGGACCGGCGCAACGAGCCGATGTACCTCGCGCATATCCGTGACGAGGTGGCCCGGGACCGTGGCGAGACGGCCGCAGTACTCACCGAGTCCACCGTCCGTACCAGCGAGCTTTTCTTCGGCCTGTGAACCGGATCAGCCGGCGTGCAGGCCGGTCAACGAAGCCTCGGCCAGGTCCACCTCGCGCATCAGGGTACGCAGCGTCTCGTCGTTGATCGCATGCTTGCGCCGCAGTTCGTACAGCTCACGGCGTTCCGCACGCAGCGCGGCCACGCGCATCGCGCGTTCGGTGCCCGCCTCGGCGCGGGCCTTGTGTGGCACGTCGCCTTCCTCGCCCGCCGCCTCCAGGCGTTGCTGGTAGTCGCCCATCACGCGCGCGCCGACCCGGGAGGCCAGCGCGATGGCATGCTCGTCGCCCTCCTCCGCCACGCGGCGCTGCTCCTGCTCGATGCTGCGCAGCGCCGCTTCGGCGACCAGCGCCCGCGCCTTGCGCTCCTCGCGCACGCGTGGGTCTTCGCCGGGGATCTTCAGCCCCTTCACCAGCCACGGCAAGCCGATGGCGCCGAGCATCAGCGTGCTGAGGATGACCCCCGAGGCGAGGAAGACCATCAGGTCGCGTGTGGGAAACGCCACGCCCACGTCTTTCATCAGCGGCAGCGACAGCACGCCCGCCAGGGTGATCGCCCCGCGCACGCCGGCCAGCGCGGTCGTCCAGACCAGGCGCGTGCCGACCCGGGGCCGCTTCTCGCCGCGGTGCAGGGCCCGCATGAACACGAAGCGCAGCGACACCCACACCCAGATGAAGCGCAGCACCACCAGGGCGAGCGTGATGGCCAGCACATAGGCAATCAGGTACCAGAGGGGGCCGCCACCCGCCTGCGCGATGTCGACCTTGGCACCGTCGACGATGGCCGGCAGCTGCAGGCCGAGCAGCAGGAAGATCATGCCGTTGAAGACGAACTCCACCATCGACCACACGGCAAAGTTCTGCATGCGCGTCGCCACATAGCCGCCCTTGAGCACGTCGGTGTAGTTCATGGTCATGCCCGCCGCCACGGCCGCGAGGATGCCCGACGCACCGAAATGCTCCGCCAGCAGGTAGGCGGCGAACGGCAGCAGGAGCAGCAGGGCCACCTGGGCGGCCGGGTCCACCTCGCCGCTCCAGCGTACCAGCCGCCGGCGGAACAGGCCGAAGCCCACACCGACGAGCAGACCCGCTGCGATACCTCCCAGCGCCATGACGACGAAGTCGCCCGCGGCGGACACTAGCGAGAACCTGCCGGTGAGCTCCGCGGCGACGGCGAACTGCAGGGCCACCAGACCCGATGCGTCGTTGAGCAGCGCCTCGCCCGACAGGATATGCATCAGCCGCGAGGGAATGGGCGACTGGCCGCTGATCGAGGTGACCGCCACGGCGTCGGTCGGCGAGAGCACGGCGGCGAGAGCGAACGCCACGGCGAGGGGCACGGAGGGAATCATCCAGTGGACGAAGTAGCCCACCCCGACGATGGTGAAGAACACCAGCCCGATGGCCAGGGCGAGGATCGGCCCGCGCAGCAGGAACAACTCCCGCTTGGGGATGCGCCAGCCGTCCGCAAACAGCAGAGGCGGAATGAACAGCAGGAAGAACAGCTCGTGGTCGAACTCCACGTGCATGCCGAACGGGCGGGCCAGCAGGGCACCCAGCGCGATCTGGATGAGCGGCAGCGGTAGCCGGACGGGCAGGATGCGCACGATCGCCCCGGACAGCGCGATGACCAGGAGCAGTACGAGAATGGTGATGACGAGTGACATCCGGGGAAACTAGCGACGGGACGCACATCAGGCAAGGCCGTCGTCGCCGGTTTGAAAGCTTTTTGAAAGCTTCGGAAGCGCTACAAGCCGTGCGCAGGAACCTTCTTCCATGAAATTTTTTTTATCGCCGAAGGTTCGCGCATCGCGGGTTCTTGCGGCTGGAACCGGCATACGGGGCCGCGTGAAGCCAATCGGCCTAGCCCAAGGCAGCGACTGATCCATGCGATCGAAGCACCGGCAAGTGGCGCAAGGAAATCCGTTCATGCAAATCGCCTTGAGTGCATACATCGCCGCGACTTAGCTTCGGCCTGCTTGTTGCGGTTTCGTTAACCACGCACGCGGCGCTTCGACGCGGAGGATGTCGACGCCACCAAGGGGGCCCGGACGGCCATACGTTTTCGTCACGACACCGCGACCGCCCTCTGCCGACGGCGGCGCGACTTTGAACCAATGGGCCTGTGGCCGGGGAGATCTACATGCAGTTGCGTCATTCATCGGACCGCGCACGGCGGCGTTCGCTTTCGGTGGCCATTGCCGTCGGGCTCGGTATCGTCAGTGCCGCGTCGTTCGCACAAAGCACCGTGGGCGGGGTGTACGGTACGGCCGATGCCGGCGCCCAGATCACCGCCACCAACAGTGGCAACGGCCTCAGCCGCAGCGCCACCGCCGGAAGCGACGGCCGTTTCAATATTTCGTCGCTGCCGCCGGGCGACTACAAGATCACGTCCGTCAAGGGTGGCCAGAACACGACCCAGACCGTCACCGTCGTGGCGGGCCAGGGCTTCAACCTGAACCTTGTCGCGCCCGCATCCAATGCAGCCGCCGGCGGCCCGCAAGACCTGACCACGGTGTCGGTGACCGCCAACGCACTGCCGCCGATCGACATCACGTCCAGCCAGACCAACACGGTGATGACCGCCGAGCAGATCAAGCAGCTGCCGCTGGCGCGTAACCAGACCGCCGTGGCGCTGCTGGCACCCGGCGCGACCAAGGGCGACAGCGCCTTCGGCAACCTGGCGTCGTTCGGTGGTGCCTCCGTGGCCGAGAACAGCTACTACGTCAACGGTTTCAACGTCACCAACTTCTTCCAGAGCCTGACCTACGCGCAGGTGCCGTTCGAGGCCATCGACCAGGAAGAGATCCAGGACGGCGGTTACGGCGCCGAATACGGCAACTCCACCGGCGGCGTGATCTCGGTCAACACCAAGCGCGGCACCAACGAGTGGAAGGGCGGCATCGACTACACCTGGAACCCTTACCAGCTGCAGGCCAACCAGCCCAACATCTACCTGCAGAATGGATCGCTGCTGCAGAACAACCGCCACAACAGCAACTACGTGGTGGGCAACAACGGCAGTGGCAACGCCACCGACTTCGGCCAGCGCTGGAACGCGTGGCTGGGCGGCCCGCTGATCAAGGACAAGCTGTTCATGTTCGCGCTGGTGGGCGGCACGCGCACGGCGGACGAGCACTACGGCGACGCCACCGGCGGCGGCAGCTTCAACAAGACGACCATCAAGGACCCGCGCTACCTGGTCAAGCTGGACTGGAACATCAACGAGAACAACATCCTCGAGTACACCGGCTTCAGCGATACCAGCACGGAACAACAGAGCATCTACGGCTACAACTACGACGACAACGGCCAGCCCCATCGCGGCGACTACCTCGGTCAGCAGTACGACAAGACCGGCGGCATGAACAACATCCTGAAGTACACCAGCTACATCACGGACGACTTCACGGTGTCGGCGCAGTACGGCAAGAGCACCAACCGTCGCGTCGAACGCGCAACCACGGCGGACGGCACGCTCGAGCAGTACGACGGCAATATCTTCGACGCGGTAAATTCGCCGGGTTGCCCGGTGATCGTGGACCAGCGCAATCCGGTGGTCGCCGGCTCCGCCCCTGCGGCACCGCACTGCTCGTTCACCTCGGCGGGCGAGCTGACCACGCCGAACGGCGAGGACAAGCGCAACGCCGGTCGCATCGATTTCGAATACCACCTGGGCGACCATGACCTGAAGGCCGGCTGGGCACGCGACCATTTCACGACCGATACCGGTACGGCGTACGAAGGTGGTTCAACCTACACCTACCAGCCTATTCCCGCTTCGATCCTGGGCTACGATGCGACGCTCAACCCGTCGGACAACGTCGTCAAGCAGGCCGTGTTCGCGACGGGTGCCAAGGTCGGCATCACGCAGAAGTCGTACTACCTGCAGGACAACTGGCACGTCACCGACAATTTCGTCGCCCGCATCGGCGTGCGCAACGATGGTTTCAACAACACCAATAGCCTCGGGCAGACCTACGTCAGCCAGATCCACAGCTGGCAGCCGCGCCTGGGCTTCTCCTGGGATGTCCACGGCGACTCCTCGCTGAAGGTTTACGGCAGCGCGGGCGACTACTCGCTGCCGCTGGACGGCAACGTGGCGTTGCGTGGTGCGGCAGCCTCGCTCTACCAGATCAACTATTTCAGCTATACGGGGATCGATCCGACCACGGGCGCACCGACCGGACTGGGTCCGGTGCCGGCCGCCTATGCGGCAGCCAACCCGGCGCGCGCCGTCACCCAGTACTCCAACGGCGAGGCCGGTGTGGTGCCCAATCCGGGTGCCGTGGCCACCAAGGACCTCAAGCCGTTCAAGCAGCGTGAGTTCATCCTCGGTGCGCAGCAGCAGGTGGCCGACTGGACGTTCGGCGCGAAGGCGATCTACCGGAAGATCCTGACCGGCATCGACGACTCGTGCGACTTCCGCCCGATCGCCGCCGCGGCCAACGCGCAGTATGGCCTCAACCTCGACACCACCAACCTGTCGCCCTCCGCGACCAATGTGCCGGGTTGCTACATCTTCAATCCTGGCAGTTCCGTCACCCTGCGCACGCCCGTGGATGCCACCGGCACGCTGTACGACATCCACCTGCCCGGCGCCGTCGTGGGCGAGCCGAAGTACAAGCGCTCGTACATGGCGATGCAGCTGACCGCCGAGCGCAACTTCGACAACACCTGGTACATGAAGGCGTCGTACGTCTGGTCGCACACCCGCGGCAATTCGGAAGGTGGCGTGGACTCGGCCAACGGCCAGGCCGACACCGGCACGACCGAGCTGTTCGATTATCCGGAGATCATGGCCGGCACCAACGGCTACCTGCCCAACGATCGCAAGCACACGTTCAAGATCTACGGCGCATGGCAGATCTCGCCCCAGTTCCTGGTCGGTGCCAACGCGCTGCTGCAGACCGGTCGCCCGGAAAACTGCTACGGCCTGAATCCGATCGACGGCACCATCGGCGGTTACGGCGGCGGCGCGTACCTCTACTGCAACGGCTTCGTGGTGCAGCGCGGCTCGGTGGGTCGCACACCAACCTACTGGAACATCGACCTGAATGCGGCCTACAAGCCCGACTGGGCCAAGGGGCTGACCATTTCGGCCAACGTGTTCAACATCTTCAACAAGCAGCACACGGCGACGATCAACGAAGTGGGCGAAGACAACAACGGCAACTCGTTGTCCGGCACCACGTACAAGATCCCGACCAGCTTCCAGCAGCCGCGCTACGTGCAGCTGTCGGCCGAGTACGACTTCTCGCTCTAAGCACCACGACAAGAAGACAGGGCGCGCGCCATCCTCCGTGGCGCGCCACCTTGCAAACCTCCCCGAATCGCCGTCCGCTCCCACGGGCGGCTTTTTTTCGCCCCCGCCTCACCGCTGCCTGTAGGAGCGGACGATGTCCGCGATCACCGCACCCGACGCCCCCACCTAGGCGCAAGCACAAACACAACCACCCCACAAAGCATCACCCCCACACCACCCCACACACCCGGTGCAAAGTGCTCGTCGAAGACGAGCCACGACGTGGCGATACCCGACACGGGCACCAGCAACGACAGTGGCGCCACCGCGGCCGCCGGATAGGTCTTCATCAAGGTATTCCAGACGGAGTAGCCGAAAATCGTGGTGACATACGCCTGGAAAAGGATCGATCCAACCGCAGCCAGCGTGACGCCATGGCTCAGCGCGACGAAGGGCGCGGCACCGCGCACCCAGGCGGTCAGCAGCAACAGCGCCGGCGCGGCGAAGGCACTCGACCAGACGATGAAGGCCAGCATGTCTACCGGCTTGTATCGCTTCACCAGCAGGTTGCAGACACTCCAGCTGAGTGCGGCGAGTAGCACCAGCAGTACGCCGCGCACGGTGGAAGCACCCTGCGTGTAGCCGATGACCAGCAGCAGGCCACCCACGGCGAGGGCCATCCCGACGACCTGCGGCCGACGGATTCGCTCGTCGAAAACCAACGCACTCAACAGCAGGGTGAAGAACGCGGCGAACTGCAGTACCAGTGACGATAGCCCCGGCGACATCCCTTTGGACATGGCAAGGTTCACAACAAACCATAGCCCCACGCCGAACAGCACGCCGTAGCCAGCCACCGCAGCCAGCGGCACGTTCGCCGGCCGGCAAAAGAAGAAGATCAGCGGCAGGGCGGTCATGAGGAACCGCAGCGCCGTGAGCAGGAAGGGATCGAGATCGCGAAGACCGACTTCGATCACGGAGAAGTTGCTGCCCCAGATCACGGTAACCAGCACCCCGAGTAGCAGATCGCGCGTGCGCATCGTCAAAGTCCTTCAGGCAGGTGCTACACCGTCGTAGACGAAATCGTCGAAAGATGCGTGACGCCATGTATCGCCACGCACGTAATAGTTGAGGACCACGGAGATTTTTTGTTCGCTCACCGTCGGCTCGCAATCATGGAGCACCTCCCTACCCTTCATCACAAGGAGCGTACCGGCGCGGGCATGGATGGCGCGTCGCTCCACCCAAGCGCCGCGTGAAGGATGCGCACGCGGTATCTGCATGCGCAGCGGGGCCTCGCGGTTGTCCGTCAGGAAGAGCAGTACGGTGATGCCGTTGGTGTCGTAGTGTTCGCCCAACGTGCCGCCCCCCGGCGGGTAAACCTTGATATTGACGTCCGACCGGGGATAAGGAGAGAGGACCGCTTCCTGGTTAGTCACTGCGGCGACCAGGGGCAGGATCGCCCGATAGACGGTGGTCAGCTCCGGCAAATGGCGGCGTACGTCGTCACCCTCGAAGATGTGGTGAAGATAGCGGCCACCTGTATCCGAGACTGCATCGGTGCCCCTCCCTTCGTGATACACGAGCTTCACCTGACCTGCATTGATGAGTGTGTTTATCCGCTCGACCAGCAGTGCGCACTGGGCCGCGTCCATGATCCCGTCCAGTGTGGTGGCGTAGTCGTAGTGATACTCGCGCACGCGATCGTCCAGCCGAAATGCCTGACTCATTGCATTGCCCCCATGAAAGGAAGCGGGAACGCTAGGACCCGGCCGAGGAGAGCGATATAGAAGAATTCTGAGTTTCAGGGGTACCCGCGTGAAACGTGACGTGCGCCACATTCTCGGCGGAACGCCGGCGTTTCGATGGCCTGCGCCGCACCCCTGAGCCTTACCTCACGTCAGTCCGCTTCATCCTCGAAGCGCAGGTGCTTCACGCTGCGCCCGTGCCGACGCACGAGTTTCAGGGCCTCGATACCCACCTTGATATGCCGGTCGACGAAGTTGGCCGTGACCGCCGCGTCGCTGGATTCGGTCTTCACGCCTTCCGGAATCATGGGCTGGTCGGAGACGAGCAGCAGCGCGCCGCAGGGAATGTGGTTGGCGAAGCCGGCGGCGAAGATCGTGGCCGTTTCCATGTCGATGGCCATGCTGCGCGTGCGCCGCAGGTAATCCTTGAAGGCCTCGTCGTGTTCCCATACGCGGCGGTTGGTGGTGTAGACGGTACCGGTCCAGTAGTCGTGGCCCAGGTCGCGGATCATCGTCGATACCGCGCGTTGCAGCTGGAACGCCGGCAGGGCCGGCACCTCGGGCAAGAGGTAATCGTTGGACGTGCCCTCGCCGCGGATGGCGGCAATGGGCAGGATGAGGTCGCCGATGGCGTTCTTGCGCTTCAGGCCACCGCACTTGCCGAGGAACAGCACGGCCTCCGGCTCGATCACGCTGAGCAGGTCCATGATGGTCGCGGCATTGGGACTGCCCATGCCGAAGTTGATCAAGGTGATGCCGTCGGCCGTGGCGTTGGGCATGGCGCGGTCGCGACCGCGTACCTCCACCCCATGGTCCGTGGCGAAGCGCTCCACGTAGTGGCCGAAGTTGGTCAGCAGGATGTGCCGGCCGAAGGCCTCCAGGGGGGTGCCCGTGTAGCGGGGCAGCCAGTTGGAGACGATCTCGTTCTTGGTTTTCATGGGGAATCCGGTTGCGCGTGCGCCGGCGGCGGAGGCCACCTTCACGGTCCGACGGCGCGGTTACCGGCGACGCCACGCCGGCGGAGTGCCAAATTCAATCGGCGGAGTGTAGCATCCGGCCCAGCGGAGGACATGGGACGCAGCGGGCGTTTCGGGCGCCGCGAGGCTTTGCGGCCGTGGATGGGAGGGTGCCGATGCGAATCGGAGTGGCGATCGATGCGGCCTGCGACGTGCCGCGTGACTTCATCGAGCACAACGGCATCGCGGTCATGCCCGTCACGGTCAAGGTGGACGGCCAAAGCTTCAAGGACGACCGCGACCCCGACGAGATCCGGCGTTTCCTCGACCAGAAGCTGGGCAGCCGCAGCCACTCGGCAGAAACCGAGGCCAGCTCGGTCGAGGATGTGCAAAACCTGGTGCTCGATCACATGGTGGCGCGGTTCGACTGCGTGGTCTGCCTGACCATCATGGCCACGCGCAGCCCGATCCACGACAACGTGATCAAGGCCAGCTTCGCCATCCTCAAGAACTACCGGCCCCTTCGCGAGGCGGCGGGGCAGACGGGTCCGTTCCTGATGCGCGTCGTCGACACCCGCACTATCTTCGCCGGCTCCGTGCCGGCCATCGCCGAGACCGTACGCATGATCCGCGCGGGCAAATCGCCTGCCGAGGTACGCGAGCGCGCCGCCCACATCTCCGACTGCTCGTACGGCTACATGCTGCCGCGGGACCTCAACTACCTGCGTTCGCGTGCGCGAAGCAAGGGCGACCGCAGCGTCAGCTTCCTGACGTCGATGCTGGGCAGCGCCCTGGACATCAAGCCCATCCTGCGCGCGCACCGTGGCGAGACCGGCCCGGTAGGCAAGGTGCGGGGGTTCGAGCACGGTGCGCAATCGTTGTTCGAGTATGCGTCACGCCGCGTGCAGGCCGGACTGCTGGTGCCGTCGTTGTCGCTGAGTTACGGCGGCGACCTGGACGACATGCGCAACCTGCCCGGCTACCACCCGCTCACCCGTGCCTGCGGCGACGCCGGTGTCGAGATCCTCGAAAGCCCGATGAGCATCACCGGCATGGTCAACGTCGGCGAAGGCGCGATGACGCTCGGCCTGGCCGGCGAAGACCACGTCGCCGAGTTTTGACCGTGCACGGCCGGCACATCGTCCTCGTCGCTCTGGCCATGCTGGCCAACGACGCCACGCGTGCGGAGACGGTCTACAAGTGCATGGCATCCGGCCAGGTCATCTACCAGCAGACCCCGTGTCCGAAGTCGCAGCAGCAACAGACGATCCGGCTGGCCGATCCCGCACCGGTGGCCGCGCGTAGCGCCCCTCCGCCGGTGGACATGCTCCCGGTCGGAGAGACGGCACCGGCGCCGGATGCCGCGGCGCCCACGATGCCCGACGCGCCGCCGCCCCGCCTCTACGGCTGCATCCGCGCCACGGACGGCACGCCGTACACGCGGCCGGACGGCAACACCGAGCCCTACCTCGCGCCGTCGGGCGTGGTGGGCGACTTCGGCGGCACCCTCGGCGAAGCGTACAGCGGCCGCAACGCCGCCATCGCCTCGGCGCCGGAGCTCAATCGAGGCAAGGGCAGCGTCGGCGTGCTCACCAACACCAACTACATCTGGGTGCAGGACACCTGCCGTCGCCTGAGCCTGGACGAGACCTGCCGTGTGCTGCACGACGAGGCGGACGCCAACCGCAAGGCCTTGCGCAACGCCTTCAAGAGCGACCGCCCGCCGCTGGAAGCGAAAGATGCCGCGCTGAGCCGGCAACTGGCGGGCTGCGGCTGATCGCCGGCGCGATCAGAACCCGTAACGCAGGAACCCGCCATCCACCGCGACGATCTCGCCGGTGACGTAGCTGGAGGCCGGCAGGCAGAGGAAGGCCACCGCACCGGCGACCTCTTCGGGTTCACCGATCCGGCCCATGGGCGTGCGATCGAGCACCTCCTCGAGGTATTCCGTGTCGGCCAGTGCGGGCTCGCTTCGCTGCGTGCGGATGTACCACGGCGCCACGGCGTTCACCCGGATACCGTCCTCGGCCCATTCAACGGCCAGGTTGCGGGTCATCTGGTGCAGCGCGGCCTTGGTCATGCCATAGGGGGAACCCGTACGCACGTGCGTCACGCCGGATACCGAGCCGACGTTGACGATGGCTGCATTGGCATGCTGGATCAGGTGCGGGTAGGCGGCACGGCTCATCTCGAACGCGGAGAAGACATTCAGTTCGAACAAGGCGCGGTATTCGTCGGCCTCGTAATCGAGCGTGGCACGTGGCGTGTTGCCGCCGACGTTGTTGACCAGGATGGAAAGGTCCACGTCCAGGTCCACCACCCAGTCGAACACGGCGAGGCGGTCTTCCTGCTCGGCAAGGTCGGCCGCCATGCCCAGGATCTCGACATCGGGACACTCGTCGGCCAGTTCGTCGCGTACTTCCTGCAGGACCAGTTCGTCACGGGCGACCAGCAGCACATCGGCGCCGAGTGCGGCCAGTTCGCGCGCGCAGGCATAACCGATGCCCTTGCTCGCGCCGGTGACGAGTGCGGTGCGCCCGTCGAGGCGCCAGCTGGAAAGTCGTGGATGCATGAAAGGTCTCCGTCGTTGAGCGCATCCTACAAGGTATGCTCCGGGGATGGACGTCCAGACTCCCCTGCTCTCGATCGACCGGGCCACCGTGGTGCGCGACGGTCGAACACTGCTCGATGCGCTGTCGCTGGTCATCGCCGAAGGGCAGCACACGGCCATCCTCGGGCCCAACGGTTCGGGCAAATCCACCTTGGTGAAGCTGATCGAGCGCCGGCTCTATCCGCTGGTGCATGCGGATCGCTCACCCGTCGTGCAGGTCTTCGGTCGCGACCGCTGGAACGTGGCCGAACTGCGTCGCCTGGTCGGCGTGGTATCCGCGGACCTGCGCTGCGAGTTCGAGGCATCCAGCGATACGGCGATGGATGTGGTGCTTTCCGGCTTCTTTGCCGCGACGACGCTGGGCCTCGATCACGAGGTGAGTGACACGATGCGTGAAGGCGCCACCGAGGCCTTGCGACGCGTCGGCGCGAATCATCTCGCCGACCGCGACGTCAGCACCCTCTCCACGGGCGAGGCCCGCCGTGTACTGATCGCGCGCGCACTGGTGCATCGTCCCCGCGCCCTGCTGCTGGACGAGCCCAGCGCCGGACTGGACCCCGGCACACGGCGGCGCTTCGTCGAACTGCTGCGCCAACTGGCCCGCGAGGGCACCACCCTGGTGCTGGTCACCCATCACGTCGAGGAGATCGTTCCGGAGATCGACCAGGTAGTGATGCTGCATGACGGCGCACTGTTCGCGCAGGGTCCGAAAGCGGCGCTGCTGACGGACGCACGGCTTTCGGCGTTGTTCGACTGGCCCATCCAGGTGCAGTGCACCGGCGGGTTCTACGGCACGCGATTGCGCTGACACCGCCTGCGCGAGAGACTCCGGGGCGTCTCCCGAGGAGTTGCCTGCCATGAACCGTGCCGCTTTACCCGTGTTGATCGCGCTTGCCTGTGCGGGATGCTCGAAGCCGCCGGCACCTGCCCAAGAGCCGCCGGCGCCGCAGGCGCGCGTGCACACGCCCTGGGACTCACTCGAGGCGCAGAAGAAAAAAGCCCAGGACGTGCAGAACACGGTCGACGCCCAGGCCAAGGCCCAGGACGCCGCGCTCCGCGCGCAGGAGCAATAAGCCTTACCGCGGCGAGCAGAAGCAGTAGGCGTAGACGTTGGGCTTGCCCGCCTCCGCCGTGCGGAACAAGGCGAACTCCGGTGCCAGCTTCGGCAACATCGCCACCCAGGACGGCAGGCGCACGCCCCATGACATCGCCACGTGCGCCTCGGTGCTGTCGCCGACGTTGGTCAGGAAACGCTCGAACGCGCCCATCGGTTTCTCGGCATAACGCACGTGGACATCCTTGCCCAGATGGGCCTCCTGCGCCGCATCGCGGATCGCATCGTCGAGGTTGCCGAGCTTGTCGACCAGGCCGCGCTCCAGCGCCTGCTGGCCGGTCCAGACGCGACCCTGCGCGATAGCGTCGATGGACGCGAAGTCCTTGCCGCGCGCCTTCGCCACGTTGCCGACGAAATCGCGGTAGCCCTTGTCGATGATGCTCTGGATCAGCACGCCGACGTTCGGGTCCAGCGGGCGGGTGACGTCGAACGCGCCGGCCAGCGGACCGGTCGCCACGCCGTCGCTCTTCACGCCCAGCTTGGCAAGGGTGTCGGGCACGGTGAAGAACATGCCGAAGATGCCGATGGAGCCGGTGATGGTGTTGGGCTCGGCATAGATGCGGTTGGCATTCATCGAGATCCAGTAGCCGCCGCTGGCGGCCACGTCGCCCATGGACACCACCACGGGAATGCCTGCGGCGCGGGTGAGTTCGACCTCGCGGCGGATCTGCTCGGCGGCATACACCTCACCACCGGGCGAGTTCACGCGCAGCACCAGTGCCTTCGTGCGGCCGTCGTTACGCACGCTGCGGATGAGCGCGGCCGTGGAGTCGCCACCGATCGAACCCTGCGCCTGCTTGCCGCCGGTGATCTCGCCTTCGGCGACCACCACCGTGACGCCGTTGCCCGTCTCCAGCATGTCCGCGTTCGACAGGCCGCGATCAGCCAGGTAGCCGCCCAGGTCCACCTGGCGGAAACCCTGTTCCTTCTTGCCGGCCGGTACGCCCTGCTTGCGCAGCATCTGCACGAACTGCTGTTCGGTGGCGATGCCGTCGACGAGTTTTTCCTCGACGGCCAGGTCGGCCAGGCTGCCCCTGGCATCACGCACGCGATCGGCCAGGTTGTCCACATCGGCGCGCAGCGCCGCGGGATCGAGGTGACGGCGGGCCGCCACCTCGTCGATCCACGTGGACCAGAGGCCGCCGAGCCAGAACGCGTCGGCTTCCTTCGATTCCGGCGAGGCGTGATCGAGGATGAACGGCTCCGCCGCGCTCTTGAACTGGCCGACGCGGAACAGGTGCACCTGCACGCCCAGGCGGTCGAGCAGATCCTTGTAGAACAGGCGGTAATTGGCCAGGCCCGTGGCCATGACGCCACCCTGCGGGTCGATATAGACCTTGTCCGCATGCGAGGCGAGGTAGTACTGGCTCTGGTCCAGGCTGGCCCCCCAGGCGAGCACCGGCTTGCCGGTGGCGCGGAAGCGATCCAGCGCGGCGCCCACCTCACGCAACGAGGCGAAGCCGCCGGCCTGGAGACGGTCCGGCCGCAGCACGATGCGGGTCACGTGCGCGTCCGTGGCGGCGGCGTCGATGGCGCGCACCATGTCGCGCACCTGCACCTGCTTCACCGCGTCGCCCGACATGCGGCCCAGCGCGCGGGACAGCGGATCGGCGCTGTACTGCTCGACCAGGGCGCCCTCGGGCGCCAGCACCAGCACCGTCTGGTCGGTGACCCGGGCACCGCGGCTGCCGACGAACAGGCCCAGCAGCACCAGTGCCAGCAGGCCGAAGAAGAACACGTTGATGACGATCAGCCGGGTGAGGTTGATACCCCGGCCCAGGGTGCGCATGAAGCGGCCGAAACCGCCGCCGCGACGCGGCGCCGCCGGCGGTACCGGTGGAACCGGCTGGGGGCGATCGGGCAGGGGCGGGGGCACGGCGTCGTAGCGATCCGACATCTAAGTGGCTTCCTTGATGATGGTGTGCAGCGTAGCGCGTCGGGTCGTCGGCATCACGTGTGGAAAGACACGGGCGCCACGTTGTCGGGATCGTCGCGCCAGCGGGCCCGGGCGCTGCTGCGCCAGAACCGCGCGAACAGCAACACGGCGGCCATGCTCAGCCCGGCGATCAGGCCCATCCACATGCCGCGGGCGCCCATCTGGTGGGGAAACGCCAGCCACCAGCCGATGGGCATGCCCACCCCCCAATAGGCGAACAGGGTGATGACCATCGGCACCCGGGTGTCCTTGAGGCCGCGCAGGGCGCCGTTGGAGGCGACCTGGATGCCGTCGGAAAACTGGAACAGACCCGCCAGGACGAGCAGCTGCGAGGCCATGGCGATCACCGCGGGATCGCCCGTGTAGAGGCGCGCGATGGGGCCGGGCAGGAGCAGCATGATGCCGGACGATACGCATTGCGTGACCAGCACCAGCACGATGCCGGACATGCCCGCGTAGCGCACCCCGACGGCATCCCCCCGACCGGCGGCATTGCCGACCCGCACCGTGATCGCCATGGACAGGCCCAGCGGGATCATGAAGGCCACCGAGGCCACGTTGAGGGCCACATGGTGGCCGGCCGTGACCGTTTCGCCCAGCCGTCCGATCAGCAGGGCCACGGCGACGAACAACCCCGCCTCCATCAGGAGGGTGACGGCCATGGGCACGCCGATGTGCAGCAACTGGGCGATCTGCCGACGGTCCGGTGGGGCCATCCGCTGGCGGAGGTTGAGGTCGCGGTAGTTGCGGTGGCGGAACACGTAGATGCCGAAGCCGATGGTTTCCAGCCAGAGCACGATCGCCGTGGCGATACCGCTGCCGCGGGCGCCCATCGGCGGGATGCCGAGCTTGCCGTACATCAGCACGTAACCCAGCGGCGCCAGCATCAGCAGGCCGCCGAAGCTGAAGTACATGGAGGGCCGGGGCATGGAAAGGCCCTCGGACAACCCGCGCAGGGCGAAATAGGTGGTGAGCGCCGGCGCCGCGAAGCAGATCGCGTGCAGGAAGGCGCGCACGTCCGCCCGCATGGACTCGACCACGCCGAACACGTCCATCAGCGGCGAGGCGTGCCACACCGCCACGGCCAGCAGCAGGCCGAGCGCCCAGGCGATGTACAGCGCCTGGTGGAACACCGCGCCCACCTCGCCGCGACGCCCTGCCCCGTCGAGTTGGGCGACCGTGGGTGGCACGGCCATCATGGTGCCGATGCCGGTGACGATCGCCAGCACCCAGATATTGGCGCCCGTGACCACGGACGCCTGCGTATGCGCACCCTGGTGCCCGGCAAGCACGGCGTCGACGACGTTGGTGCCGATGGCGGAAAGCTGCGCGGCGATCATCGGCAGGGCCAACCGGACGGTGGCGCCGATCTCGCGACGGGCGCGGGCACGGTCGAGGGACATGGGAGGGCAATGACGTGTGGGCCGTCCATTGTAGCGTTCCCCGTGCGATCATCCGACCCCGCAGGGGACAAGGGGAACCTACGGAATGAACGATCTCGAGCCATCGGCCGGGCGGATGTGCGCAAACTGCGGCACGCCGCTGCAGGGCGAGTTCTGCCACGCGTGCGGCCAGTCCATCGGAAGCGTGCTGAAGCCCGTCTCCCACATGCTGGAAGACGCGGGCGATATCTTCTTCCACATGGACGAACGCATCGTCCATACGCTGCCGCCACTGTTCAGCCGGCCGGGCTACCTCACCCTGGAATATTTCTCGGGCCGCCGCGTGCGCTACATCGCGCCGTTCCGCCTGATGTTCGTGTTTTGCCTTCTGGCGTTCTTCCTGCTGCACCTGGCCATCGGCGATACGAAGTTCGGCAGCAACGACGGCAAGCCCGCCCCGGCAGGCGCACTGGAAGCCTTTGCGTCGGCCAGGACCGCTGACGAGGTGCACATCCTCTACAACGACCAGATCCGCGAAGTGCGTGACGCTCGCGACGACCCGGCCATGCCCGCCGCGGCCAAGGCGGGCCTGGGCATGGCGGCCGGCGTCATCCGCCAGGCCGCCAACGCGCGCCTGACCCAGCTGAACGCGGCGACGCTGCCCGACCAGGCCGACGAGCCCCTCCCGGAAACGAGGCGCACCGGCGAACAGAAGGTGGAAAGCTGGTTCGGCGATAAGACCAAGATGGACATCGCCTGGCTGCCCGCCCCGGTCAACCGGCGCATCGACACCGCGCTGGCCCACTTCAAGGCCAACCTGATCCCCGTGCTCAACGGCGGCGAGCAGCGCCAGGAAGCCATGCACCGGATCATCGAAGGCTTCTTCTCGGTGCTGCCCCAGGCCATGTTCGTGATGGTTCCGCTGTTTGCGCTGATCCTCAAGCTGTTCTACGTGTTCCGGCGCCGGCTGTACATGGAACACGTGATCGTGGCCCTGCACAGCCATGCGTTCCTGTTCCTGTCGCTGATGGCGCTGACCCTGCTCGGCTTCGCCCGGAGCGCGATCCAGCCCCACCTCGCTGTGGGTGGCAGCCTGATCGGCCTGGTGCAGTTCGCCCTGTGGGTATGGATGCCGGTCTATCTGCTGCTGATGCAGAAACGCGTCTACCGACAGGGCTGGGGCATCACCCTGCTGAAGTACTGGCTGATCGGCAGCCTGTATTTCTGGCTGTTGCTCGTCGTCGTCGCCGTGGCCTTCCTCATAGGCATGAGCCACTAGGATTTTTTCCCGCCCGGCGACGGTTGTACACAGGCGCAGCAAGCCCTTCGCTTTTGTCAAGGTTTTGCCGACGCTTTGTGAACGCCTCGCATGACCGATTTGCAAGCCACTGAAAATAAAGTCTATTTCAGTCTGGTTAAAATGTACGCAAGCTAACCGGAAGGGCCTAGCCATGCGCCTTGGGCACCCTCCATCCGCGGCTCATCCACAGACTTATCCACAGCGCTTGTGGATAACATGGAAACCTCCCCGACGGCGGGCACTTACCTGCGTTTCCTCTCCGCCGTGGTGCCAATGGGGTCCAAGCCCATGGCCCACTGGTCAAACCTTGACCAGCGGAATCGGCACACACCGGTAAACTAGGCCTGGCATGACACTCGTTCTCCGCGTCGCCCTACCGGTACCGCTGCTCACCCTGTTCGATTACCTGCCGCCCGCGGCAGGCGAGGCCAGGGCGGGCTCGCGCGTGCGCCTGCCGTTCGGCCGTGGCGAGATGGTGGGCATCGTCGTCGACCCCGCCGCCGAGGCGGCGGTGGGGGTGAAGCGGTTGAAACGGGTCACCGAGGTGCTGGACGACGCGCCCCTGCTCGACGCCGAGCTGATGGCGACCCTGGCCTGGGCGGCGGATTACTGGGCCGCCGCACCAGGCGAGGCCTTTGCCAACGCCTTGCCCCTGGCCCTGCGCGAGCCGCGCCCGCTCCCGGCCACCGGACGCGAAACCTGGTCGCTGACGCCCGAGGGACACGTGGCCCTCGATGCAAAGCGCCGCAAGGGCGGCTCAGCCGCGCTGCTGGACGCCCTGCGCGACGGCCCCCGGGCTGCCGACGAACTGGGCTTGGCCCTGCCGGACTGGCGGGCAGCAGCCAGGCGGCTGGCCGACGCGGCGCTGGTCGTCCGGCACGACGACGAGGACGCCGGCCCCGTGCTCTCCCGCGCTCCCGGTCCGGCCCTGAGCGACGAGCAGGCCGCCGCAGTGGCCGCCATTGCCGAGGGCTTCGGCGGGTTCCAGCCCTACCTGCTGGACGGCGTCACCGGCAGCGGCAAGACCGAGGTCTACCTTGCCCTGATCGAACGCGCGCTCGCGGAAGGCAAGCAGACCCTGTTGCTGGTGCCGGAGATCGGCCTCGCACCGCAGACGGTACGCCGCCTGCGCGAGCGACTGGGCGTGGCGATCGAGGTGCTGCACTCCAACCTGGCGGAGGGCGAGCGGGCCCGCGCCTGGCTGCGGGCCCGCAACGGCAGCGCCCGCGTCGTCCTCGGCACCCGCTCGGCCGTGTTCACCCCCCTGCCCTCCGCCGGCCTGATTATCGTCGACGAGGA
This sequence comes from Luteibacter sp. 9135, assembly GCF_000745005.1. Taxonomy (NCBI): domain Bacteria; kingdom Pseudomonadati; phylum Pseudomonadota; class Gammaproteobacteria; order Lysobacterales; family Rhodanobacteraceae; genus Luteibacter; species Luteibacter sp. 9135. The sequence continues at coordinate 718,089 of NZ_JQNB01000001.1, forward strand.
ACACGACGCCTCGTACAAGCAGCAGGAAGGCTTCCGCTACCACGCCCGCGACCTGGCGCTGGTGCGTGCCCGGGCGCACGGCGTGCCGGTGGTGCTCGGCTCGGCCACGCCCTCGCTGGAAACGCTGGGCAACGTCGCCGCCGGCCGCTACCGGCGGCTGGTGCTGAAGGGCCGACCGGGCGCCACGCAGTCCACGCGCGTGCAGATCGTCGACATGCGCGCCCAGCGTCTGGACCACGGCATGTCGCCCACCCTGATCAACGCCGTGGCGGCCTGCGTCGAGCGCGGCGAGCAGGCGCTGGTGTTCCGTAACCGGCGCGGCTATGCGCCGGTGCTGCTGTGTTACGACTGCGGCTGGCACGCGGACTGCCCACGCTGCGACCGGCCCATGACCCTGCACGCCGGCCGGCGCCGCCTGATCTGCCACCACTGCGACAACATCACCGCCGTGCCCACGGCCTGCCCCGCCTGCGGCTCGGCCAACATCAGTCCCCAGGGCCAGGGCACCGAGCGGCTGGAGGAAGCCCTCGTCGAACGCTTCCCCGAGGTACCGGTGGTGCGCATCGACAGGGAAACGACGCGGCGCAAAGACGCCTTCGGCCAGATTCTCGACAATTTGCGTGAAGACAAGCCAGCCATCTTGGTCGGGACGCAGATGCTGGCCAAGGGCCACGACCTGCCCAACCTCACCCTGGTGGCCATCGTCGGAGTGGACGAAGGCCTGCACAGTGTCGATTTTCGCGCCAGCGAGCGCCTGGCCCAGCTGGTGGTCCAGGTGGCCGGCCGGGCTGGCCGCGCCAGCAAACCGGGCAGCGTGCTCCTGCAGACCCACCACCCCGACCACCCCATGCTGCATGCGCTGCTGCGCGGCGGCTATGGCGCGGTGGCGACGGAGCTGCTGGAGGAGCGCCGCCTGCTCGACCTGCCGCCGCTTTCGCACCAGGTGCTGCTACGCGCGGATGCGCACGGTCGTGCCGAGGTGGAAGAGTTCCTGGCGCAGGCCCACGGCGCCTTGGGCGATCCGGCCGACCTGCGCGTCGCCGGCCCCATGCCCGCACCCATGCCACTGAGGGCCGGGCGCCACCGTGGGCAGCTGCTGGTCGAAGCCGGCACGCGCGCACGGCTGCACGGCTTCCTGCGGCCCTGGCAGCAGGCGCTGGTAGCCTTGCCTGCGGCACGCAAGGTGCGCTGGTCGCTCGATGTGGATCCCATCGACCTGTATTGAACTTGCTGAACCGATACGCACAGATCCCTGTCCCTTCACGCCGAACGGCGCGACAATAGGGGTCTTATCAGGTAACGGAACCCTCAACGTGACCACTCAGCTCGAGCAACTGCGCAAGATCACTACTGTCGTGGCCGATACCGGCGACATCACCGCCATCGCCAAGTACAAGCCGGAAGACGCGACCACCAACCCGTCCCTGCTGCTGGCCGCCGCCGGTATCCCCGCTTACTCGGGTTATATCGACGAGGCGATCGACTGGGCGAAGAGCCAGGGCAACAGCCGCGACCAGCAGCTGACCGACGCTGGCGATCGCCTCGCCGTGCTGGTCGGCCGTGAGATCCTCAAGATCGTACCGGGCCGCGTTTCCACTGAGGTCGATGCCCGCCTCTCCTTCGATACCAACGCGTCCATCGAGAAAGCCAAGCGCCTGATCGGCTTCTACGAAGACATCGGCATCAAGAAAGAGCGCATCCTGATCAAGCTCGCCTCCACCTGGGAAGGCATCCGCGCTGCGGAACAGCTGCAGAAGGAAGGCATCAACTGCAACCTCACGCTGCTCTTCAGCTTCGAACAGGCCGTGGCCTGCGCCGAGGCCGGCGCGTTCCTCATCTCGCCCTTCGTCGGTCGCATCTTCGACTGGTACGTGGCCAACACCGACAAGAAGACCTACGAGCCGGCGGAAGATCCCGGCGTGCAGTCGGTCCGTCGCATCTACGACTGGTACAAGCTGCACGGCTACGAAACAGTCGTGATGGGCGCCAGCTTCCGCAACATCGGCCAGATCCAGGCCCTCGCCGGCTGCGACCGCCTGACCATCTCGCCCAACCTGCTCAAGGAACTGGAAGAGAACACCAGCGATCTGCCGGTGGCGCTGAAGGACAGCGGCCGCCGCGAAGACAAGCCGGGCCGCATCGACGAAGCCAAGTTCCGCTGGGGCCACAACGAGAACGCCATGGCCACTGACAAGCTGGCCGAAGGCATCCGCAAGTTCGCCGTCGACCAGCGCAAGCTCGAAGAACTGCTGGGCGCGAAGCTGTAAAACCCGCTCACCGCTGAACCCAAAAAGGGGCCGACTCACGTCGGCCCCTTTTTTTCGCGCCCGCCCCGAACCGCCTAACCGACGCACCAACGCACCAACGCACCACTTTAGGAGCGGACGATGTCCGCGAACCCTAAACTCCCCTATCGCGAACGAAGCCATGCCTACACCACTGCCTGCGTTTCCGAACGCAAAACGAAATGAATTCGCGGACATCGTCCGCTCCTACACCCCCGACGCCTGTCGTAGCGAAAGGCATCATGAGCTTGCCCCGGTTTAATGGACACTCAAGTTATGGGATAGCAGCTTCGGTCGCCGCAGGCGATCGATAGCCGTTGGTCGAGTGTAAGCGCTGCCGGTTATAAAACACTTCGATGTATTCAAAAACCACGTGGCGTGCCTCCTCGATCGAGGCGTAGCGGCGTGGGGCTGCGATCTCGCACTTCAACGTACTGAAGAAGCTCTCAGCCACCGCGTTGTCCCAACACTCGCCGCGCCGGCTCATGCTTACCCGCATACCCAGTCGAGCGAGTTCGGCCTGATAGGCCGCGCTCGTGTACTGACTGCCCTGGTCGGAGTGATGGAGCACTCCCTGCGCCGAACCGCGCTGGCCTACGGCCATGCGCAAAGCCTGCAAGGGCAAGTCGGTATGCATAGTCGCAGCCGTTGCGTGGCCAATCACTCGCCGGGCGTACAGATCGATCACGACGGCCAGATACATTGGACCCTGTTGCGTGGCGAACTGTGTCATGTCCGTTACCCAGACCTGATCAGGCGCGGCCGTGGTGAAGCATCGATCAACATGGTTATCGGCCACCGCGGACACCGTGGCGGCCCGTCGTGATGCCTTGCTTGTACGCCAGCTGCGCCCGACGAGACCGCCCTGGCGCATCAAGCGGGCGGTCGCATGGCGCCCCAGGCTCAGCCCCTGCTCACGAGCCAGATGCCATAGCCGGGGACTGCCGTAAAGCCCTCGGCTGCGCTCATGCAACTGCTTCAGCTGCGCCAGGTGCTGGCGGTCACGAAGCACGCGGGGGCTCGGATGCTTTTGGCGATGCCGCCAGGCATAGAAGCTGTTGCGACCCACCTCGAGCAGCCGGCAGAGGACCACGATGGAGTACGACGCGCTCTCCGCTTCGATAAACCGGCATCTCAGCTCGATTCCTTGGCGAAGAACGCCGTCGCTTTTTTTAGGATGTCACGCTCCATCCGCAGGATCTCGTTCTCGCGTCGAAGCTGCTGTATCTCGGCCTGCTCGGCCGTCAGCGGAACGGCGGGGGGCGATCGCGAAGGCGCTCCAGAACCGGCTTGAACCTTCTCGATCCAGCGCCTGAAGACACTCTCGACCAGATCCAGGTCACGGCATACCCGAGACACCGGCTGACCTCGCTCAAGGACCAGGGCAACCGCGCCGGCCTTGAAATCAGGTGTGAACTGACGACGAATTCTTTTTGACATGGGACACCTCTGAACGAACCTTACGGCTCACGATGGGTGTCCATCAAATCCGGGCAAGCTCATCATTCGTTATAGGGGCGTTGAGGGGTTCGCGGACATCGTCCGCTCCTACACATGCATGCACATGTCATGACAACGTTTCAGCGACGGAGCTTGAGGCGCATCAGTCGCTTTATAGCTGCGCCATACGGCGGCCTGAGCATCGCGGTCACATCGAAACTCGCTTGCTTATAGACCGGTCGCGCATGACTGAAAGTAAGAAACCCCGTCTTGCCGTGATACGCGCCCGACCCCGACGCGCCGATGCCGCCGAACGGCAGGTCATCCATCGCCAGGTGCATCACCGTATCGTTGATCGTGACGCCACCGACCACCGTGCGTGACAGCACGCGCTCCTGCTCCGCCACATGGTTGCCGAAATAATAAAGACTCAGCGGCCGTTCGTGCCGGTTGACGTACGCGATGGCGTCGTCGATACCGTCATAGGGCAACACCGGCAGGATCGGCCCGAAGATCTCGTCGCGCATGACGTCCATCGCGTCGTTGGCGTTGAGCACCGCCATCGGCGGGATGCGGCGATCCGCATTGGCAGCGATGGCGCCAACGTCAACGTCGACGGGTACGGCAAGCTCCGTGTCGGTGGGAACAAGCATGCGCACAGTCGCACCGCCAGCACGCGCATTGTCCAGATAACCCATCAATCGCGCATGATGCCGATCATTGACGATCGAGGTGTAGTCCGGACTGTCCCGCCACGTCGGAAACATCGCCCCCGCGGCACGCGAAAGCGCAGCGACGAATGTCTCCACACGATCGCGCGGTACCAGTGCATAATCCGGCGCCACGCACATCTGCCCCGCATTGAGCGTCTTGCCGAACATCAACCGACGTGCGGCAAGATCAAGATCGGCATCGCGACCGACGATGGCCGGCGACTTGCCGCCCAGCTCCAGCGTCACCGGCACGAGGTGTTCCGCCGCCGCACGCACGATGTGCTTCGCCACCGAGGTGGCACCGGTGAACAACAAATGGTCGAAGGGAAGCCGGGAAAACGCCTCGCCCACGTCCGGACCGCCGGTCACCACCGCGATCTCGGTGTCGGCGAACGCGGTGCCGATCATCTGCTGCATCAGCGCCGAACAACGCGGCGTGAGTTCGGACGGCTTGATCATCGCGCGGTTACCCGCGGCGAGTACGCCCGCCAGCGGCGCAAAGGTGAGGTTGAACGGGAAATTCCATGGCGAGATGACACCGACCACGCCCTTGGGTAGGTAGTCCACCCAGGCCCGCGCGCCCAGCAACGCGAGCGGTGCGGGCGATACCGCGCGGCGCTCGCGGCGCATCCACGCCCGCACATGGCGCTTTGCGTGCTTCAACGGTTCTATGGACGCCGCCACATCGGTGAACAGCGAGGCATCCACGCTGCGGTGGCCGAAGTCTTCGTTCAGCGCGTGGGTGATGGCGTCCGCGTGATCGACCAGCAGGCCGATGGCACGATCGAGGCGGTCGATGCGCGTCTCTGCCGAAGGCGGGCCTTCGGCGAGCTGGGCGGCTTTCTGGCGGTCGAGAATGGTCTGCATCCGGCCAGTGTAAGCCCGGATGCGTGATCAGGTGGCGGACGCGGACCAGCCGCCACCCAGGGCGCGGATCAGCTGCACGCTGGCGCGCAGCTGACGTGTTTCCAGGTCGATCACGTTGCGGCGGGCATCCAGCGCGGTCGTCTGCGCCTGCACCACGTCCAGGTAGCCCACCGCGCCTTCCCGGTAGCGGTTCATCGACAGGTCGACCGATCGCTGGGCCGCATCGGCGGCGGCGCGCTGGTCGACCAGTGCCGCACCCAGGTCGCGCAGCAGCGTGAGGTTGTCCTCGACCTGGGCGAAGGCATTGAGCACTACGTCGCGGTAGCGCGCGCCGGCTTCGTCGGTGGCGGCCTGCGCCTGTGCGACCACGGCCTTGCGGCGACCGCCGTCGAACAGGTTGAGCGCCAGCGTCGGCCCGATCGCCCAGAAACGGTTGGGCGCCGTGGCGATGCTGCCCCACGACGAACTCTGCCAGCCACCCTGCCCGTCCAGCGTCAGCTGCGGGTAGAACGCGGATTTCGCCACGCCGATGCGCGCGTTGGCGGCGGCCGTGCGTCGCTCTGCCGCCGCGATGTCCGGGCGACGCTGGAGAATGAGCGACGGCACCTCCAGCGGAAGGGTCGGCACCTTGACCTGCCCGTCGTCGGCCGCGAGCTGGAAGTTCGAGGCCGTATCGCCCACCAGCACGGCGATCGCATGCAGCACCAGGCTGCGTTGTGCCTGCGCCTGGGTCAGCTGCGATTTCGCGCTGGATAGCTGGGTCTGTGCGCGCGCCACGTCCAGGCCGGAGGCGATGCCGCCGTTATGCCGGGACTGCGTCAGCTTCAATGCCCGGGCGAACGCGTCGATGCTCTGCTTCAACACGGTGACCTGCCGGTCGAACCCGTTGAGTTGCAGGTAGCTGTCGGCAAGCTGCGCCTGCAGGCTGAGGCGCGCGGCGGCAAGATCGTCCGCGGCGGCTACCTGCTCGGCCTTGCCCGCGGTGACGGTGTCGCGCACGCGCCCCCACAGGTCCACTTCGTAATCCAGCTGCGCGCCGATCGTGTACGAGTCGTAGTAGGACGGCGACGTGGCACCGCGCAAAGGCCGGGTGTCCGATTCGCGGTTGCGCGTGCCGTTGGCATTCAGGCCGATCTGCGGGAACAGGCCTGCGCGCACCTGGCGCAGAACGGCTTCCGACTGTTCGTAATGCGCCAGCGCGGCGGCGAGGGACGCGTTGTTGGCCAGCAGCTTCGCCTGCAGCGCATCGAGTCGGGCATCCCCATAGAGGGTCCACCAGCTATCGCGCGCCAGGCGATCGGCGGGCTTCGCCTCCGTCCACGGCGACACGGCATTGGCGTACTGCGGTGCCACGGGCACCTCGGGGGCCCGGTACGGCGGCGCCAGCGAACAGGCCGTCATGCCGACGGCGACGAGGGCCACCAGCGCTACCCGCTCAGGCCGGCGCATGATCACCCTCCGCCTTCTTGGGCGCGTTCACCCGCACGGTGTCGCCATCTGCCAGCCCGTCCGGCGGGCTCTCGATGAGACGATCGCCGCGGGCGATCCCGGAGGACAGCTGCACGGTCTTGCCCATGTCACGCGCGACGGTAACGGTGCGGAAGCTCACCTTGTCGTGCGCATCGAGCACCGCGACGCGCAGCCCCCGGTCGTCGAATACCAGCGCGCTGGCAGGAACACTGAACAACGCGGCGTTACCGGGCAGGTCGAAGGTCACACTGGCGTAGGCACCGGGCAGCAGCGTGCCTTCGGCGTTGTCCACGGACACCTGGACCAGCGTGGTGCCCGTGGCCGCATTGATGGCGGACGACGAGGATTCCACGATACCCGTGAAGGTACGCCCCGGGTATTCCGGCACGGTGAGCTTCACGGTCGAGCCCCGCTTGATCGACGGCGCGTCGTTCTGCGGCACGTTGACATACATGCGCAGCTTGCGCGTGTCGGAGACGACGAACAGTTCCTGGCCGCCGCCACCCGCATTGATCAGCGCGCCCACATCCGTCTCGCGTGCCGTCACCGTGCCATCGAACGGCGCGGTGAGCCGCGCAAATCCCTTCAGCGCCTGGATACGTTCCAGGTTGGCCTGCGCCGCGGTGGCGAGCGCGTGCTTGGCCTCGTAGTCGCCTGTCTTCTCATCCACTTCCTGGCGGGAGACGGAATCGGAATCGCTCATGGATTTCCATCGCTTCGCCGTGGTCTGCGCCAGCGCCTCGTTGGCGCGCGCACTGGCCAGGTCGGCCCGCGCCTGCAGCAGCTGCTGGTCGAGATCCGGCGTTTCGATTTCGGCCAGCACATCGCCGGCCTTCACCTTCTGGCCGATGTCCGCTTTCCAGAACTTGAGGTAGCCGCTGGTGCGCGCGTAGATCGGCGCACGGGCATAGGCCTGCAACCGGCCGGGAAGATTGAGCTCGCCGCCGCCCTGCCCGCCCTGCGGCTCGACCACGTTCACCGTCGGCACGGCCTGCTCGTCCGTCCAGGTGCGCAGCTTGCGTGAGTCGTTGGCGCGCGTAGCGATGCCGGCGACGACGATCGCCAGCACCACGATGACGGCGATGATGCCGACGATGCGCAGACGACGCGGCGGTGGGGTATGCAACGTATCAGGCGACATGGACAGGCTCTCCGGAGGGCTTCGCCGGTGGTGTGGGGGACGCATGGCCGCGACGGCCGTGGATGATGCTGAAAACGACGGGGACGAACAGCAGCGTGGCGATCGTGGCGAAGATCAGGCCGCCGATCACCGCGCGGCCGAGCGGCGCGTTCTGCTCACCGCCCTCGCCCAGGCCCAGCGCCATCGGGCCCATGCCGATGATCATCGCCAGCGCGGTCATCAGCACCGGGCGGAAACGGACGAAGCCGCCCTCGAGCGCCGCGGCGGTGGCATCGCCGAGTTCGGCCAGGCGCTCGCGACAGAAGCTGACCACCAGGATGGAGTTGGCGGTGGCCACGCCCATGCACATGATCGCGCCAGTCAGCGCGGGCACCGACAGCGTGGTGTGCGTGGCGAACAGCATCCAGACGATGCCGGCGATGGCTGCGGGCAACGCCGTGACGATCACGAACGGGTCGCTCCACGACTGGAAGTTGACCACGATCAGCAGGTAGATGAGCACGATGGCGCCGAGCAAGCCGAAGATCAGCCCGGAGAACGCGTTGTTCATCGTCTGTACCTGGCCCAGCAGCGCGACGCTCGACGCCTTCGGCAGGTCTTTCTTGTGCGCATCGATGATGGCCTGGATATCCGCGGCCACGGCGCCCAGGTCGCGATCCTGCGTGGTGGCGTAGATCTCCACCATCGACTGAATGTTGTACTGGCTGACCACTGCGTTGGTGGCCGTACGCTCGATGGTGGCGAAGCCACCGAGGATCTGGGAACCCGCCGTGCCGCTGCTGGGCGTGACCGGCACGTTCTGCAGGTCGGCCAGCGAGTCCATGGCGTATTGCGGTGTCTGCATCACGATGGGATACGACACGCCGTTCTGCGGGTTGAGCCAATAGGTGGGCGCGATCTGGCTGGAACCGGCCAGGTTCACGCCCAGGCTGCTGGTGACGTCCCGGGCGGTGATGCCGACCTGCTGGGCCTGGCTGCGGTCCATGTTCACGTTGAGGGTGGGATTGGCCTGCGATTGCTGTATACGCGCATCGGCCACGCCGGGCACCCGACGGATCTCACGCAACAGGCGATCGGCATAGGCGAAGTTAGCTATCAGGTTGGGGCCGCGCACCTGCAGGTCGATCGGTGCCGGCGAGCCGAAGTTGAGGATCTGGCTGATGATGTCCGCCGGCGGAAACGAGAACGTCGTACCCGGGAATTCCCGCGGCAGTTTTTCGCGCAGCGTGCGGATGTAATCCGCCGTGGGCGCGTGCCCCTCGTTCAGCGCGATCTGGATGTCGCCGTCCTGCGCACCGATGGTGCCGGTGTTGTTGTACGCGTTGTTGATACCCGAGTTGGACAGGCCGATGTTGTCCACCAGCGTACCCAGTTCTTCCCGCGGGATGATGCGGCGCACGGCGTTGCTCACCTGCGCGAAGATGCGCGCGCTTTCCTCCACGCGCGAACCGACCGGCGCCCGCACATGCATGAGGATCTGGCCGGAATCCACCGACGGGAAGAAGTTACGGCCCAGCATCGGTACCAGGCCGAACGACAGCACCACGAACGCCATGAAGACGATCACGAAGACCTTGCGATGGGCGAGCGCCATACCGAGCAGCCCGTGGTAGCGCTCGCGCACCGATTCGAAGCGTGACTCGAAACCCCGCTGGAAGCGCACCAGCGGATTGCGCGACGGCGCCTTGCCCTCGCCATGCGGATCGTCGTGAGTATGCGGATGCAACAGGTACTTCGCCATCGTGGGCACGAGCGTGCGCGAGAGGATGAACGACGCGATCATCGCGAACATCACCGCCTCGGCCATCGGCACGAAGAGGAAGCGGGCGACACCGTTGAGAAAGAACATCGGCACGAAGACGATGCAGATGCACAGCAGCGACACGAAGGCCGGGGTGACGATCTGCGCGGCACCGTCGAGAATCGCCGTCTCCACGTCCTTGCCCTGCTCCAGGTGCCAGTTGATGTTCTCGATCGTCACCGTGGCGTCGTCGACCAGGATGCCCACCGCCAGCGCCAGGCCACCCAGCGTCATGATGTTCATGGTCTCGCCGAACGCCGCTAGTCCGGCGATCGAACCCAGGATGGACAGCGGGATCGACGTGGCGATGATCACGGTCGAGCGCCAGCTGCCAAGGAACAGCAGGATCATCAGGCTGGTCAGCGCGGCAGCGATCACGCCCTCGCGCGCCACTCCCTCGATGGCACCGCTGACGAACAGCGACTGGTCGCCGATCGGCTTGATCTCCAGCGAGGGAGGCACGGACTCCTTCAGCCCGGCGACACGGTCCTTGATGCCCTGGATGATCGCCAGCGTGGATGCAGAACCGTTCTTCAGCACCGTCATCAGCACCGAGCGGTTGCCGTCGACGTGCACGATATTGGTCTGCGGCGGCGAGCCGTCGCGCACGTGGGCCACGTCGCGGATGTACACGGTGGCGCCGTCCACGGTTTTCACGGGCAGGTTGCCCAGTTCGTCGATCACCGAGGGCGCATTGTTGAGTTGCAGCGTGTACTCGAACCGTCCGATCTTCTGCGTGCCCACCGGCGTGATCAGGTTCTGCGCGGCGAGGGCGTTGGCCACGTCCTGCGCGGACAGCCCGCGCGCCTGCAGCGCACCGGGATCGATGTCGATCTGCACCTGGCGCGTCTTGCCGCCGAAGGGGTACGGAATGGCCGCGCCCGGCACGGACGTCAACTGCGGACGGATGACGTTGAGGCCCAGGTCGCCCAGGTTCTGCTCGGTCAGGCCCTTGCCGGACAGCGCCAGCTGGATGATCGGCACCGTGGATGCGCTGTAGTTGAGGATGAGCGGCGGCGTGATGCCCTGGGGCAGCTGCTTCAGCAGCGTCTGCGCCACGGCGGTGACCTGCGCGTTGGCCGTACGGATGTCCACCGTCGGTTGAAAGAAGATCTTGACGATGCCGAAGCCCTGGATCGAGTTGGCTTCGATGTGTTCCACATCGTTCACGGTGGTGGTGAGCACGCGTTCGAATGGCGAGGTCACGCGGCCGGCCATCTGGTCGGGCGGCAGGCCGGTGTACTGCCACACCACCGCGATCACCGGAATGCGGATCTCGGGAAAGATATCCGTCGGCGTGCGCAGCGCCGCCAGCGGACCCACGATGAGGATCAACAACGCGAGGACGATGAAGGTATACGGTCGCGTGAGTGCGATCCGGACGATGCCGATCATGGGAGAAAGATTCCGTGCGCGAATGCTGCGTCGCGGCGAAGTTTGCCCCCACGGGCCCGCAGGCCGTAGTTAAGATTTGTTTAGGCTGGCACGGCGGGGCATGTCACGGAGAACACGGCGCCGCGCTCGTCACCGCCGACCGCGAGCGAATAGCCATGCAGCCTCACGATGGCGCTGACGATCGCCAGCCCCAGGCCGCACCCGGGCTTGGCGCGGGTTTCGTCGGCACGATAGAAGCGCCGGAATACCGCTTCGCGCTCACCCTCGGGAATGCCCGGGCCCGTGTCAGCGATGTCGATGCGCGCCTCGCCCGACGCGTCCGTCAAGGCCACCATGCACACCGTACCGTGGTCCGGGGTGAACTTGATGGCGTTGCCGACGAGGTTGGCGAACGCCTCGAACATGAGCTGGGGATCGCCGCGTAGCGGCGGCAGCGCACCCACTTCCAGGCGGAAATCCTGGCCGCGGTCCTCCGCCAGCGGGGCGTAGAACTCGTGCACGTTGCGCAGCACGGCGCCGATGTCGAGCGGTTCGAAGCACGCACTGCGCTGGCGATCCTCCAGCTCCGACACGCGCAGCAAGGCGCGAAAGCGCCCCAAGACGGTGTCGATGTCGGCCACGCACGCCTCCAGCGCATCGCCTTCGGGCAACACGGCAAACTGCTGTTGCAGACGATAGAGCCGCGTGCGCACACGCGTGAGCGGTGTCCGCAGGTCGTGGGCGATGTTGTCGGTCACGCCCTTGACCTCGCCGAGCAGCCGTTCGATCTCGCCCAGGGCCGTGTTGACGGTGGCGGCCAGCAGGTCGACCTCGTCACCGCCACGCGTCACCGGCAGGCGCACACTGAGGTCACCCTCGCGAATGGGCGCCATCGCCTGCTGGATGGCACGGATACGCCGCGCGGGGCCACGCGCAATCAGCACGCCACCCAACACCCCTGGGATCAGCGTGAGCGACAGTCCCCACAGCAGGCCGCGGCGGATGATCGCGCCCAGGCCATCGATGGTCGTGCTGTCTTTGGCCACCACCAGGCGCTGGCCACCGGGCAACAGGCGGGTGACGCCGCGAGCGCGCAGTGGTGAGCGGCGTGCGGAGGCGAGGACGTTGGCCTGCACCGAGGTCACCACGCCGTCCTCCGTCAGTTCGGCCGGCACGTGCGCGATATTGCCTGAGATACGGCGGCCGTCGGCCGCGAACAGCCCCACCCACATGAAGCCCTGCACGTCGACGGCGCTGGCGGCTTCCACGGTTTCCGGCAGGCGATGCGGGTCGGTGGTTTCCAGGTAATGGATGCGCGCGGCCAGCATCTGGTCGACCACACCGGTCAGGTAGCGCGAGGTTTCCCACTGCACCACGCCCAGCAACACCACGCACCAGATCGCGAAAAGCGCCCCGTAGATGAGGATCAGGCGCGACGTGGCGGAACGCCAGGCGTCAGTCAGCGGGCGCAAGCAGGTATCCCGATCCGCGCACGGTGCGGATCAGCGGCGGCTGGCCGCTGCCGTCGATCTTGCGGCGAAGGCGTCCGATATGGACATCGATGACATTGGTTCCCGGGTCGAAATGGAACCCCCAGACATGCTCGAAGATCATCTGCCGCGTCACCACCTGCCCCGCATTGCGCATGAGGAATTCGAGCAGGCGGAACTCCGTGGGCAGCAGGGTAAGCGGCTGGCCGTTGCGCATGGCGTTGTGCTTGACCAGGTCGAGCTCCAGGTCGGCCACGCGCAGCCGGGTCTCGTTCGCGCTGGGCCGCCGCCGGCGGAGCAGCACTTCGGCGCGCGCGGCCAGTTCGTCCGGCGAGAAGGGCTTGGTGAGGTAGTCGTCGCCACCGGCGCGTAGTCCACGGACACGCTCGTCCACGTCGGACAAGGCACTGATCATCAGCACCGGAGTATCGATGCGGCGCTGGCGCAACGCGGACACGATGTCGATGCCGTCCATGCCGGGCAGCATGCGATCGAGCGTGATGATGTCGTAGCCGTCGGCCAGGGCGCGTGCGAGGCCATCGCGGCCATTGGCCACCCAGTCGGCGGTCAGGCCGTGCGCGGCCAGTTCCGCGACGATGTCACGCGCGGTGACTTCATCGTCCTCGATGACCAGGGCCTTCGGCATCCGCAGCGACTCCCGAGCAAAACGAATAGGAACAACGGAAAACGGCCCCGAGGGGCCGTTCCGGATCTTACGCCCAACGCGGCACTCAGGCAGCGATGGCGACGCGCATCTTCTTCATGGCGTTCGCTTCGATCTGGCGGATACGCTCGGCGGAAACGCCGTACTCGTCCGCGAGATCCTGCAGCGTGGCCTTGTTGTCCTCGGCCAGCCAGCGACGCTGGATGATGTCGCGCGAGCGGGCATCCAGGTTACCGAGCGCCGACGACAGTGCGCCCATCTGGTTGTTGCTCGCATCTTCCTCGGCGAGGTTGTCGTACGGATCGGCGCCCTCGTCGACGAGGAACGCGGCCGGTGCCGGCTTGTCGTCGTCATCGGCGTCGGCCGGTGCCTCGAAGCCGACATCGCGGCCGGAAAGACGCGATTCCATCTCGCGCACCGTGGCCTCGGGAACGCCCAGGTCGTGGGCGACCACGCGCACTTCTTCTGCGTTCATCCAGCCCAGGCGCTTCTTGCTCTTGCGCAGGTTGAAGAACAGCTTGCGCTGGGCCTTGGTGGTGGCCACCTTGACGATGCGCCAGTTGCGCAGGATGAACTCGTGCATTTCGGCGCGAATCCAGTGCACCGCGAAGCTGACCAGGCGAACACCCTGGTCCGGGTCGAAGCGCTTGACCGCCTTCATCAGGCCGATATTGCCTTCCTGGATCAGGTCCGACAGCTGCAGGCCGTAGCCGTTGTAGCCGCGCGCCACGTGGACCACGAAGCGCAGGTGGGACATGACCAGCTGCTTGGCGGCGTCCAGATCGGCGTCGTCACGGAAGCGACGCGCCAGCGACTGCTCCTCGTCAAGGCTGAGCACCGGGATGCGATGGACTGCCGAGATGTAGGAATCCAGACTGCCGACGACGCTCGGGAGCCCGTAGTTACGGGTAACGAGAGCTTGGGACATGTGTGGAACCTCCAAAAAGTCTGTATGCAGATTAGCAGTCCCGCAGTGAGAGTGCTAAGTCAGCCCGAAGTTCATCGGTTAACTGTACGCAATGGTACAGAAATACCCCCAGCCTGTCCAGATGGACCCACTGGGGTATTCAGGAGGCAGACGGATACCCTGCCACCCGGCCAAGGCAGCACGGTGACACGAGAGACGTGACGCGGCTGTCGCACCCACCCTCATTGGGCCGCGAGGCGGGCTTTAAAGAGCCGCGGCCGGCGGAAGCGACCAGTCGATCGGCGCCTCGCCCCGGGACGCCAGGTACGCGTTTGTCTTGGCGAAGTGCCCGCACCCCATGAAACCCCGGTGCGCGGACAGCGGCGAGGGATGCACGCTGCGCAGGATCAGGTGGCGCTTGCCGTCGATCAGCTGGCCCTTCTTCTGGGCGTGGCTTCCCCACAGGAGAAACACCAGGCCTTCGCGCTCGCGATTCAGCGCGTCGATGGCGGCGTCCGTGAAGCCTTCCCAGCCCTTGCCCTGGTGCGATGCGGCCTGCCCCGCTTCCACCGTCAGCACCGCGTTGAGCAGCAGCACACCCTGGTCGGCCCAGGGGGTGAGGCAGCCGTGGTCGGGCCGCGGAATGCCGAGGCTGTCTTCAATCTCCTTGAACATGTTCTGCAGCGACGGCGGCACCCGCACGCCGGGGCGCACCGAGAAGCTCAGCCCGTGCGCCTGACCGGGGCCGTGGTAGGGATCCTGGCCCAGGATGACCACGCGGACGCGGTCGAATGGCGTGTGCGCGAAGGCGTTGAATATCTCCGGGCCCGGCGGGAAGATCGCCTTGCCTGCCGCCTTCTCTTCCCGAAGGAAGTGCGACAGGGCCAGCATGTCCGGCCGGTCGAGGTAAGTGCCGATCCGTTCCTTCCAGGACGGCTCCAGCTTGATGCGGTCGTTCAATCCCGTGTCCTTTCGCGCAGGTGCAGCGCCACCCGCAGCTGGAACAGCAGCTTGGTGATGAGCAGTTTTTCCTCGACGGGCTTCTCGACCAGGTCGTTGGCCCCCGCGCGGAGCAGCGCGGCCTGGTTGGCTGGGTTTTCGTCGCCGGTCATGATGAGCGTCGGCAACCGACCCTTGCCGTAACCGAACTCGTTGCGGATGCGCTCGACCAGGTCGCCGCCCGTGAGCTCGCCTTTCAGGCTGACATCGGTCAGCACGATGTCCGCCCCCATCCGCCCCTGGGATTTCGCCTCATGCAGGTGGACCAGGGCGTCTTCCGCGCTGATCACGTGACGCACGGTCAGGCCGTATTTTTCCATCATGCGCCGCGTGGCCAGCGCGACCACCCGGCTGTCCTCGACATACAGCACCTCGCCTTCGGCGCCCCCTTCCGGTCGGACATAGCCGCGGATGAATTCGGCCAGGGCCTCGAAGCCCAGCGACTTGTCGAAATAATCGGTGACGAACTCGCCCAGTTCACGCCGATGGAGGCGTTCCTCGACGTCGCCCGAAACGACCACAATGGGCATGTAGATCTGCGGCGCGGATTCGCGCACGAAGCGGGCCACGTCCAGGCCATCCATATCGGGCAGGCGCAACGCCACGGTGACGAAATCGAACACGCCGCGCTGCAGTTCGACCTGGGCCTCCGCGCCGGTGGACACGCCCACGATCTCCACGCCCGGCACTTCCGCGGTGACGACCCGGGAAATGAGCTGGCGAACGACCCGGGAGCCGTCGACCAGGAGCATCCGCGGGGCCGTGCCGGCCACGCCCGAACCGATGTGAGTCGCCACCCGGTGCCCTCCTGTCAGACCGCCGCGGCGCGGCGGATCTGCCGTGCGCTGACCAGCCGCGCACCCAGCCAGCCGAGCAAGGCCGCGGCGAACGGGACCGAAAGCAGCAACCAGGCCGGCAGGCCACCGAAACTGACGCTGCCATCGTACGCCGCCGCCAAGCGCCCCACCGGCCCGGCCATGGCCAGCTCCAGCGTGACGGCCAGCACCACCGCCAGTACGCCGGCGAGGAAGCCGAGCCAGAGGCCCGCGTAAAGATAGGGCCGACGCACGAAGGGCCGGCTGGCGCCCACCAGCAGAAGCACACCGATCTCCGCGCTCCGGCTCTGGATATCGACCCGGATGGTGTTGCCCACGACCAGCAGCGCGGCAATGCCGAGCAGCGTGGCGAGCAGGCTCACGGCGCGCGTACCGACGCCGAGCAGGGCGTCCAGTCGCTGTCGCCACGCACCGGTGTCCTGCACCATGTCGACCCCGGGGGTAGCCTTCATCGCCTCGACCAGGCGTCCGGCATCCTCGGCGGACAGCCCGCTGCGCGGCTGCACCGAAAGCACGTAGGGCAAGGGATTCACGTCCAGCGACTGCAGCGACCCGGAAAACCCCTGCACCTCGGCCAGTTCGTCCAGGCCGTCCTTGGGCGTGCGCACGACCACGTCGGCCACCTCGGGACGCCCACGCAACGCCGAGGCCGCGGTCTCGGCCATGGCGCCGCTCTGGCCCGGTTTCATAAAGGCGCTGATGGACTGGTTGCGGCCGAGGGCGTCACCCATGCGCTCGACATTGCCCAGCAGCAGGTAGAACGCCAGCGGCAACGCCAGCGCCACGCCCATGACCGCCACCGTGAGCAGCGTGCTCAGCGGACGCGCGGCCAGGCGCCGCAGGCTGATCGAGAGGCTCCACGCGTGGTGTTCGCGCCAGGCCCCCATCCGGCGCGCTTCGCTGCGCTGGGTCTTGGCGGGTTCTGCGGGGCGGCGGGTGTCGCGAGCGGCGTTCATACCACCTCCGTGGCAGGCACATCGGCCACCAGCTTGCCGTGGTCCAGCACGACCACGCGCTTCTTCATGCGCTTGATGAGCATGAGATCGTGGCTGGCGACTAGCACGGCCGTGCCCACCTGCTGGAATTCCGAGAACAGGGTCATGATCTCCATCGCCAGCTGGGGGTCGAGGTTACCGGTGGGCTCGTCGGCGATCAGCACGGCCGGTTTGGCGACGATGGCGCGCGCGATGCCCACCCGCTGCTGTTCGCCCGTGGACAGGGCATCGGGCAACTGCTTCTCGTAGCTGAGCAGGCCGACCTTCTCGAGCGCCGCGCGCACCCGACGCGAACGATCCGCGGGCGCGATGCCGGCGATGACCAGCGGCAGTTCGACATTGGCGAACACGCTGCGATCCATCAGCAGCCGGTGGTCCTGGAAAACCATGCCCAGCTTGCGGCGGATGCGAGGAATGTCCGCCGAGCGGACGGTGTTGAGCTTCTGGCCGTCGAGGGTGACGACGCCGTTGGTCGGGCGCTCGATCATGGCCAGCAGCTTGAGCAGCGTGCTCTTGCCCGCACCGGAATGGCCGGTCACGAAGGCCATCTCGCCCGCCGCGACCTGGAACGAGACGTCGGTAAGGGCCTGGTGATCGCCCTCGTATCGTTTGCTCACCAGATCGAAACCGATCACCGCGTCACCCGTTGGCTGTTCAGCCTCAGAGGATAAGGGATGTCGTGACGGTTTTGCGGGCCGCCTGCATGCAGGCGGCCCGCAGGCACCTCAGCGGCTGCCGAAGAGGCGACCGATGCGGCGGAAGAAGCCGACTTTTTTCTCGTGCGTCTTTTCCGCGAGAGCCGGCGTGCCGGCGGGACGGTTCGCCGCCACCTGGCGTGACGGACGACGCCCCGGGTTCGACTCGGCCGGACCCTCGTCCTTATGGCGCGCGCCCGGCGACGCCGCCGGGCGATCGGCCGTGGCCGCCGCCTCGACCACCTGCTGGCCGTCGGTCGCCACGTCGAGGCCCTCCCGTGCGCCTCGACCGCGACCACCGCGACGGCGGCGACGCTTCTTCACCGCGCCGTCGGCGGCCATGGCCTCGGCCGCAGCCGGCAGTTGTTCGACCGACTCCGCGACCACGACCGTCGTCATCGGTATTTCGGTGGATGCCGCGGTGAAACCGCCCACGGGCTGGTCCTCGCGCGGCGGACGCGGGCGGCGCTCACGGCTGGCCGGACGCTCGCCGGAACGGGACGGCCCGCCACGACCGTCGCGGCCGGCACGGCCACCCTTCTCCGGCGGCGCGCCGCGGGTCGGGATGTGGCCGCCGGTGTCGTTCGGATCGTCCACTTCGTCCTGCACGCCGTCGGCGCGCGGACGCGGTGCCGGCATCACCAGCATCTTCGCGTCGATGGAGGCGGTGGGGATCTTCTGGTTGATGTACGTCTCGATGTCCGGCAGGCCCATCGCATACAGGTCGCAGGCGAAGCTGACCGCGTCGCCCTCCGCACCCAGGCGGGCGGTACGGCCGATGCGATGCACGTAATCTTCGGCGTCCTGCGGAAGGTCGTAGTTGAAGACGTGGCTGACCGCCGGGATGTGCAGGCCGCGCGCGGCCACGTCGGTGGCCACGAGCAGGTCGATCTGGCCATCCTGGAAGCGCTGGAGCAGCTTCTGGCGCTTGACCTGCGGCACGTCGCCGGAAATGGCGCCGACGCGGAAGTTGTGCCGCTTCAGGCGATCGGTGATGCGTTCGGCGGCGGCCTTGGTGTTGACGAAAATGATGCTGCGCTCGGTCTTGCTCTCTTCGAGCAGGTTGAGCAGAAGCGGCATCTTCTCTTCCTTGGAGGGGAAGTAGACGACCTGGCGGACCCGGTCGGCGGTGACATTTTCCGTCTCCACCACCAGTTTCTCGGCCTCGTGCATGTGTTCGTAGGCCAACTCGAGCACGCGGTGGCTGAGCGTGGCGGAGAACAGCAGCACCTGGCGCTTCTCGCGGGCCGGCAGGCGGCGGAAGATGAAGCGCACGTCCTTGATGAAGCCGAGGTCGAACATGCGGTCGGCTTCGTCGATGACCATGACCTCGACCGCGCCGAAACCGAACACATCCTGCTTGTAGTAGTCGAGCAGGCGGCCGGGCGTGGCGATGATGATGTCGCAGCCGTCGCGCAGCTGCTGGCGCTGCTTGTCGTAGTCCACCCCTCCGTAGATCAGCGCGCTGCGCAGGCCGGTGGCCTTGCCGATCGTCTGGAAATCCTTCTCGATCTGGATGGCCAGCTCGCGGGTGGGCGCGATGATCAGGGCACGGGGATCGGCATCCTTGCGGTCCACCGCGGCCGGATGCTTGAGCAGGCGGTCCATCAGGGCGACCAGGAAGGCGAAGGTCTTGCCCGTGCCCGTCTGCGCCTGGCCGGCGACGTCGCGCCCCAGCAGGGCGACCGGCAGGGTCAGTGCCTGGATGGGCGTGCAGCGGGTGATGCCCGCAGTGGCCAGACCCTGGTGGAGCAACGGATGGAGGTCGAGGTTTTCGTAGAAGACGTCGGTGAGAACGGTTTCGGACATAGGTAGGAATGGCCTGCGTCGCGCCACGCACATGCGCGGCGGCGTCCCCGGCGACCGTAGGATCGGGGGACGGTGGGTGATCCGACCGGCGTCACGGGAGAGTCGGGGGCGGCCGGTTACCGCCGGCGGCCTTACGACGCGCCCGGCGCACGATGGCCGGAGGCGGCGGCGCGCGACCCGACGGCTTCCGCTGGCATAGGTGAAAAGGCTGGAAAACGGGTAACCTTCTTACCTATGTCAACGGAAACCATCCCGTCGGCGCCCTTGAAACGCTTGAAGCGCGCCCCTAGTTGCGTTGGAAGGAGGGCTCGAGGCTGCAATGGCCAGGACCTTCGCTTCCGGTGCGACCCGCGACATGAGGCGCCTTAGTGTAGCCGATGTGAGCGTCACGGTCGTCAAGCCCCCCAGTCACCCCTTTTTGGAGATCACGGTGAGCGACAAGATCACCCATACGAGCGACGCTGCGTTCCAGCAGGAAGTCCTCGATTCCGACACCCCCGTCCTGCTCGACTTCTGGGCGGAATGGTGCGGCCCCTGCAAGTCCATCGCGCCGTTGCTCGACGAACTGGCCGGCGAATACGAGGGCAAGCTGAAGATCGTCAAGATCAACATCGACGAGAACCAGCAGACGCCGCGCCAGTTCG
This sequence comes from Luteibacter sp. 9135, assembly GCF_000745005.1. Classification (NCBI taxonomy): domain Bacteria; kingdom Pseudomonadati; phylum Pseudomonadota; class Gammaproteobacteria; order Lysobacterales; family Rhodanobacteraceae; genus Luteibacter; species Luteibacter sp. 9135. The sequence goes on from NZ_JQNB01000001.1 coordinate 738,219, forward strand.
GCGTGCGCGGCATTCCCACCCTCATGCTGTTCAAGGACGGCAAGGTGGCAGGCACCCAGATCGGTGCCGTGGGCAAGGGCCAGCTGGCCAAGTTCATCGACGGCGCCCTCTGATCCGGTTCATCGCATGACCCGAGCCACCGCGTGAGGCGCTTTACGTCGCGCCTCACGCGATGCTAGGCTCTAGGGGTTCGCCGGGACACCGCTTGTCCCCCAGCCGCGAACCCTCTCCCCTCTTCTTTTAACGGCGCCCCGTGAGGTTTGCCCGTGTCCGATATCGAAACCAAAGACTCCAACGACGCCAAGGGCGCCGGCGACACGCCTGCGACCGAACCGCGTCCCCGCACGCGCCGCAAGGCGCCGCCTGCCGAAACGCAGGCGGTAGAGACGAGTGCTCCCGCACCGGCTCCGGTCAAGGCCCCGCCGCCGTTGCCACCGGTGCCCGCGCCGATGCCCGCGCCCGCGCCCCAGGCGGAACTGCAGCTGGGCAACACCTCGGCGCCGCCCGCCGACGCCCGACCGGCGTCGTCGCAAGGCGATTCCCGTGACGGTGGCCAGGCCAACCCGCCGCAGGGCGGCAGTCAGGGCGGTCAGAACGGCCAGCCGCAGGCGCGGGGCGACAACCCCAACCCGCAGCAGAACCGTAACGACCGCAATCCCAACGGTGGCGCCAATCCCAACGGTGGCGCCAACAACGCCAACAATGCCGAGCGCGAAGGCCGCGGCCGTCGTCGCCGCAACGAGCGCAACCCGCCCCGTCCGGGTGGCGGTGGCGGTGGCAATCCGGGCAACGGCAATGGCGGCGGTGGCAATTATCAGCATCCGCGCAACAACAATAACAACGGCTACCCCGTCGACGACGACGAGAACGCCGATGCCGGCAGCAACGATCGCCTGATCAACCTCACCGAGCTCAAGCGCAAGAACGCCATCCAGCTGCTCGAGTTCGCCGAGTCGCTCGGCGTGCGCGAGGGCGTGGCCCGCCAGCGCAAACAGGATGTGGTGTTCAACATCCTGAAGGCCCACGCCCGGTCGGGCGGCGGCATCTGGGCGGAAGGCGTGCTGGAAATCCTGCAGGACGGCTTCGGCTTCCTGCGCTCGGCCGACGAGTCGTACCTGGCCGGCCCGGACGACATCTATGTCTCGCCCAGCCAGATCCGTCGCTTCAACCTGCGCACCGGCGACTACATCACCGGACGCGTCCGCCATCCCAAGGAAGGCGAGCGCTACTTCGCGATGCTCAAGGTGGACGACATCAACGGCGATCCGCCGGAGGCGTCGAAGAACAAGCTCCTGTTCGAAAACCTCACGCCGCTGTTCCCGCGCAAATCGTTCAAGCTCGAGCGCGGTAACGGCTCCACCGAGGACATCACCGGCCGCATCCTCGACCTGGTGGCGCCCATCGGCCGAGGCCAGCGCGGTCTCATCGTCTCCCAGCCCAAATCCGGCAAGACGATGATGCTACAGAACGTCGCGCAGGCCATCCAGTACAACCACCCGGACGTCCATCTGATCATGCTGTTGATCGATGAGCGCCCCGAGGAAGTCACTGAAATCGCCCGCACGGTCCGCGCCGAAGTGATCAGCTCCACCTTCGACGAACCCGCGGTGCGTCACGTGCAGGTGGCCGAGATGGTGATCGAGCGGGCCAAGCGCCTGGTCGAGCACAAGAAGGACGTGGTGATCCTGCTCGACTCGATCACGCGCCTGGCCCGCGCCTATAACACGGTGGTGCCCAGCTCTGGCAAGGTGCTCACCGGCGGTGTCGACGCCAATGCCCTGCAGCGTCCGAAGCGGTTCTTCGGCGCGGCACGCAACGTCGAGGAAGGCGGCAGCCTGACGATCATCGCCACGGCGCTGACCGACACCGGCTCGAAGATGGACGAGGTGATCTACGAGGAGTTCAAGGGCACCGGCAACATGGAAGTGCACCTCTCCCGTCGCATTTCCGAGAAGCGCGTCTACCCGGCCATCGACATCAACCGGTCCGGCACGCGCCGCGAAGACCTGCTGATCGATCCTGACCTTCTCGCCAAGATCTGGATCCTGCGCAAGCTCCTCCACCCGATGGACGAGTTGGCGGCGATGGAGTTCATGCTCGACAAGATGAAGAACACGAAGTCCAACGACGAGTTCTTCAATTCGATGAAGCGCTGATCGCGCCTCACCGGAAGCTCGCGAAGAGGCCGCCCCAGGGCGGCCTCTTCGTTTTCACTACCGCACAAAAGCATTTGTTACCCTGCGCCGTCACGCCACACCTTTTACCGTCGGGCGTTTGCCCCCATGTGGGCGGCATCGGCCAAAAGCCCCCTCTTCAAGGAAAGCCCCGTGTCCATTCCCAGCGCCGCCAAGAGCACGCCCATCGGCGACCGTAACGACCTGGTGGCGTATCTCGCCAAGGGCGAGAAGCCCCGCGAAGCCTGGCGCATCGGCACGGAGCACGAGAAGTTCGGCTTCTACAGCGACGACCTGACCCCGCCCCCGTTCGACGGCGACCGCCCCGGCATCCGTCAGCTGATGGAAACGCTGGCCACGCGCTTCGGCTGGGATGTCGCCCGCGAGGGGGATATCCCCGTGGCGTTGACCAAGGGCATGGCCAATATCACGCTCGAGCCCGCCGGCCAGCTCGAACTCTCCGGCGCGCCGCTGGAGACGATCCACGACACATGCGACGAAGTGACAGACCATCTCAGGGAGGTCCGCTCGGTGGCGGAAGAACTGGGTATCGGCTTCCTCGGCATGGGCTTCCAGCCGAAATGGCGCCGCGACCAGATGCCCTGGATGCCCAAGGGGCGCTACAAGATCATGCGCGAGTACATGCCCAAGGTGGGCTCGCTCGGCCTGGACATGATGACCCGCACCTGCACCGTCCAGGTCAACCTCGACTTCTCCAGCGAGGCGGACATGGTGAAGAAGTTCCGCGTCGCGCTCGCACTGCAACCCATCGCCACCGCGCTGTTCGCCAACTCGCCCTTTACCGAGGGCAAGCCCAACGGCTACAAGTCGTTCCGCTCGCAGGTATGGACGGACACCGATGCCGACCGTACCGGCATGCTCGACTTCGTGTTCGAGGACGGCTTCGGCTACGAGCGCTATGTCGATTACATCCTCGATGTACCGATGTACTTCAGCTATCGCGACGGCAAGTATGTCGACCTGGCCGGACAGGACTTCAAAAAGTTCATGCGCGGCGAGTTGCCGGCGTTGCCTGGCGTACGGGCCGACATGAAGGACTGGGCCGATCACCTGACCACCGCATTCCCCGAGGTGCGCCTCAAGCAGTACCTGGAAATGCGCGGCGCCGACACCAGCACATGGAATTCGCTGTGCGCCCTGCCGGCCTTCTGGGTGGGCCTGCTTTACGACGACACCGCACTGGATGCCGCATGGGATCTCGTGAAAGACTTCACGAAGGCCGAGCGCCATGCCTTGCGCGACGGCGTGCCGAAAGAGGCGCTCGCGCTGCGTTTCCGCGATCACAGTGTGCGCGAACTCTCACTGGAAGCGGTGAAGATCGCCCGTGACGGCCTGAAGCGCCGCAACCGCCTGGGCCAGCGCGGTGTGGACGAGTCGGTGTACCTCGAGCCGCTGGAGGAGATCGCCCTGTCCGGCAAGACCCAGGCCGATACCAAGCTCGAGCTTTTCCACGGCCAGTGGAACCAGAGCGTCGATCCCGTTTTCCGCGACTACGCGTACTGAGCCATCATTATGCAGATGAATGAAGCGCGACTAGGCCGACTCGACGACCTCCTGATCTCGACCAACCGGTATTCGCTGGAAACGCTGGACGGTCTGTTTTCCGCGGCCATCGTCGGTCCGGCCGAGGTGGACATCGACGACTGCATGGCCATCTTCGACGCAGGCGAGGCGACGCCGTGGGAATCCGAGGCGGTGCATGCCGAGGTTGCCGAACTGCTCAAGGAGTTCTGGGCGGTGATCCAGGCGCGTGTCTCGGGCGATCCGAAGATCATGGGGGAAGAATCTCTTCCGTTCGTCGATTCCCCCGAGGAGTTCGACGAGCTCGAGGATGTCAGCACGTACGACGGTGATTTCCCGCTTGCCAGCGACTGGGCGCTCGGCTTCCGCTTCGCCATCGACGCATGGGAAGAAGAATGGTCAGAGTGGCTGGATGAATCGACCTATCCGTTCGTCGGCATGCTGCTGACCCTCACCGCCGACCAGACCGATCCCGATCCTGGCACCCCCGCCGTACCGCTGCCGACCTTCGAGGAGCGCATGACGCTGCTCAACGAGATCCCGTTCCAGCTGGCGACGCTGTATCGCCGCCGTCACCCGGAGCACGGACGCCCGCAGCGCCGCGACGAATCGAAGGTCGGGCGTAACGACAGCTGCACATGCGGCAGCGGAAAGAAGTTCAAGAAGTGCTGCGGCGCCGGCGGTTGATCCGCCCATAAAAAAACTCCCCGTCACCGGGGAGTTTTTTTGCGGTATCAGTCGATTGCCGAAGCGATCAGAACTGATACTTGGCCGACACGCTGAGCAGGTTGCCCTTGTCGTCGCTCTGGCCGACGAGGCGATCGTTCGTCGCGTCGGTGACGCCCGCGATGTGCGCCTTGTTGACGAAGATGTGCGCGTAACCGGCGTTGAGCTCGAAGTTCTCCGTGGCCTTGTAGCCGACGCCGAACGCCAGCCACTTGCGGGTGGAGTCGGGCACGCGCGGGGAACGGGTGTCGTCGTAGGTCGGCGTGCTGTCCACGGCGATACCGGCACGCAGCGTCAGCTTGTCGGTCGGGTAGTACTCGCCACCGGCCGAGAGGAAGTAGCTGTTGCGCCAGCTGTAGTTCTCGCTGGTGGACGGCTGGTTCGGATTCGAGTAATCGACCGTCAGGTCCTTGAACTCGTCCCACTTGGTCCACGACAGGTCGAAGCCCAGGCCGAACTTGACGTCCTGGTGCCAGAAGCTGGCGGTGGCCACGACCGGCGTGGTGAAGCCCGCCGTGCCGTTGGTGTGGGTGAAGGGCGGCTGGCCGCTACCTAGCAGTGCACCGACGGTCGGGTTGGACAGCACGGCCGAGACGTTGCTCGGCATCGTGAAGTTACCCGTGCCTTCCAGCGTGTGCTTGATCTTGCTGCGGTAGTTCAGCGCGATGCGGTCGTTCGGGGTGAGCTTCCACAGGCCGCCGACCTGCCAGCCGTAGGCCCAGTCGTCGCCCTTGATCTTGGCGACGCCATCGCTGCCCGGGGGCACCACCGCGGCGTACTGGCCGGCCAGGGCACGAGCCACGGCGGGCGAGAGCTGGCCAGCCGCGGCGGCGCGCTGGATCAGGCCCAGGCCCACGGTGTTGTAGTTGATGGCGCTGGTCAGTTCGGCCGTGGTCTTCTGCGCGATGGCGCTGACGCCCAAGGCGAAGTTGTCGGTGACGTCGAAAGAAGCCGACAGGGTGGCGTCATACGACTTGAAGTCGGACTTGATGGCGTTATAACGACCCTTCCAGTCGCCGTCGTATTCGGTCTTGAAGCCGAACGGCGCGGTCAGGCCGAAGCCGACGTGCCAGCGGTCGCTGACCTGGGTGGCCACGTAGAAGGCCGGCACCGGGATGGTGGTGCCCGCGTCGCCGCCGTTGCCGCCGGAGATGGGACGACCCTGCGCGTCGGTGGCGGTACCGTGGAACTTGGTGCTGAAGTTGATGCCGGTGACGTCGGCCTGGAACGTGGTGCCCTTGAGCATGCTCATGGCGGCCGGGTTGTTCACGATGACGGACGCATCGTCACCTGCCGCGGTGGAGCCGGCGAAAGCGCGGCCCAGCGCGGCGGCGCTGTTTTCCTTCAGCTGGAAGGCGCTGGCGTGGGCGGCCTGCGGAGCCACCAGCGCGCCGGCGATGGCCAGCGAAAGGGCGGCGACGGCCAACGGGCGGGTACGGATCAACGTCTGCATGGTGGGGCTCCTGCTTGTTCTGTCTGGGTCGATGTCACATTCGCGCAACGGAAACGTTCTTGTTTTCATACGCGCGTTTAACAATCTGCGGGGGAACTCTGGACGACTTGACGAATAATTTGCAAGTGCCGGTGCAACAAATCTGCAGGAATGTGGTCCGCACGCGCCCGCGGGCGCCGGCCTTTTGCTACCTTAAGTACTCGAACCGCCAGCGAGACCGCCGTCATGCACTGCTATGTCTACGCAAGCCTTCGCAAGCCCGATACCTACGTCTGGATGACCCGCCGGGATGGCCTCGACATGCTTCCCGAACCGCTGGTGCTCCTGCTGGGCGAACTGCGCTTCGTGCTCGAGGTGGAACTCACCCCCCAGCGCAAGCTGCCGCATAACGACACTGAGCAAGTGCTCATCAACCTCGCCGGATGCGGCTGGCACCTGCAGACGCCTCCGGGCGAAACGCTCACCGTGTGCAACCAGCCGAACCACAATCGCGAGATCGATCCCGACCAGATGCTCGTCAGGGCCTGAGCAGGCGAAACCGCGCCGGGCGCGCGGTGCGTTACCAGGGTTAACGCCGCGTTACCGCGTACGGCCATGCGCGTCCGTATACTCCCGCGCATGGCCAATCCCAAACGTCGTCGACCGTCGCTGCTCAAAGCGCTGCCCTGGTTCATCCCCGTCCTTGCTGCGGTCGCCTGCGCCGGCCTCACGGCGTCACCGCTGGCGCTGATTCCGCTGCTGCTGGCGAATGCGCTGGTCATGGGCGCGGTGTGCCATGCCATCGGCTTCGACCCCGAAACCAGCTACCTGCGCACGGCCTTGCGCCGGGGCTCGGCCTACGTGGTGATTTTCACGGCGTATACGTTCGTGGTCTTCGTACTGGTGGCCTGGCCCCTGCTCAAGCTGACCCAGGCGCCCAGCCTGGGCGCGGCGCTCCTGCTGGCTGCCACCCTGGTCGTGGCGCTTGCCGCGCTATGGCGGACCTGGCCCGCCTTCGGCCTGATCTTCCTCTGGGACGACGCCTACCCCGAAGACAGCGGAACGGCCTCGTGGATTTTCACGGCGCTGGCGCGATCCGTGAGTTTCGGCCGCCACCTGTCCGCCGAGGAGCGCTTCTTCTCCCATTTCCTCCCGGCGGCGCTCAGCCTGTTGGTGCTGGCGTTCTGCGCCGTGGCGTTGTCCGGCCTGTACGGCGTGCTGCCTGCGGAAATGCGCCTCGCGTCGCTGGCGCTCTACGGCGTGGTCCTGTTGCCAGTGGCAGGCATGGTGATCGCCAATCGCACCTTGCGCGCACTGCTCCCGGATCGCCGCGTACGCCTCGGTGCGAAACGGGGCGGCATCCCGTCGCGTGAAGACGTCGGGCAGGACGCGGAGCGCCCGGCAAACATCCCGCCGGCACCCCTTCCCGTGCTCAGCACGGAAGAAAGCCAGCCGGGCGTCCGCGAGCGTGCCCTGCTGCTCGCCACCCGCGAGGGTGATATCGCGCGCGCGGTTGCGCTGGTCGAGGCCGGTGCCGAACCGGACACCGGCGCCGAGCCCGGCGACCGCGACCAGCGGCCGGTACTGACACTGGCGGCACTGTCACCCGATTCACGCCTGCTGCGTGCGCTGATCGCGCGGGGCGCGAAGGTCGATCGCGCCCACCAGGGCGTCACCGCATTGCACGCGGCCACGCGCGACAGCTGGCACGGCCGGCCGGACGCCGTACTTACCCTGCTCACCAATGGCGCGCATGCGGCCGCCGTCGACAACGAGGGCAACACGCCACTGCATGGCGCGGTACTGAGTGCCGAACCGACCGTGGCGGCCATGCTGCTGGACGCCGGCGCACCGGTGGATGCGGTGAACGCGGCAGGTGACACGCCCCTGGCGATCGCCTGCCGCGCAGCCAACTGGGCGCTGGTGAGGTTTCTCCTGGAACACGGCGCCAAGGCCTCGCCCGTGGGCGGCGAACCCGCACTGGTCGCGGCAGCCGGCATTGCCGACGACGATGCCGAGGGCGTGAAGGTACTGCTGCGTTACAAGGCAGCGGTGAACGCCACCGACGCCCACGGCCGCTCAGCGCTCATGGCCGCGGCCGCCGAAGGGCACGAACAGATCGCCCGCGCGCTGTTGCAGGCGCACGCGCAACCCAACCTCGCCGATCGCCACGGCACGACGGCGTTGATGGAAGCCGCGCGCGCCGGCGCGCAAGGCATCGTCCAACTGCTGGCCGACGCCCATGCGGACGCCTCGCCGCGCGACGGCCACGGCCGCGACGCACTGACTCTCGCCTGCCAGTCGCCCCGGGCCCAGGCCGCCACGGTGCGGGCGCTGCTGGCGCTCGGCGCCCAGCCGAAAGAGCCCGGCGCGGACGGGCGGAGCGCGCTCGACCACGCGGCCGGGGCCGGACGCTGGGATTTCGTGGCGCTGCTCGATCCGGAAACACCGTTGCCGACATCGCTCAGCGAGTCGGTCGTGCCGGAGGCTGGCGCCGATTCGCCCCTGCACCTCTACGATGCCCTGCGCTTCGGCCACTGGGCCGTGGCTTCCACGTTCACCACCAAGGTACGCGCCTGGCCCGTGGAGGAACTGTCGGCCCTTTATGTCGACCTTGCGGGTCCCGGTTTCGAGGCAGCGCGCGCATGGCTGCTCGACCACGGGCTGCATGCCGAGGCACGGCTGGGTGCACCCGGCGACACGCCCCAGGCCGGACGCCGCCTGTTCGATGCACTGCTACCCCAGCTGCCGCAGTCGGCCGACGCCCTGCTGCAACTGATGCGGGCCGGCGCCAGCCCGGCCGGCGCGGGTCTGCTCGGCCAGGCGATCTGCCGCCTCGACGGCGCCGACGAACGCCTGACCCTGGCGATGCTCGAAGCCGGCGCCGATCCGTTCGGTGCCGACGCCCGCGGACGCACGCCACTGCACATGGCCGCGTCCACGGGCCGTACCGCACTGCTGGGCGCCCTGCTCGCCCGTGGCATGAACCCGAACGTTCGCGACGCAGGCGGACGCACGCCGTTGCACGCGGCGCTCGAGCAAGGTGGCGAAAGCCTGCCGCTGGTACGCCTGCTGGTCGCCCACGGCGCGGATCCCGAGGCCGCCGACGTCAATGGCGAGACACCCTACGGACTGGGCATCGGACACGGCGATGTGGAGCGCTGGCTCAGCTGGACAGCGTGGCCGCTGCCGCGTCGCCCCCTGCGTGCCGACGATCTTCCCGCCGCCGCCGCCGCGGGCGATGTGCAAGCCGTGGACCGGCTGATCGAACTGGGCTTCCCCGTCGACACACGCGACCACCAGGGCGCGACCGGCCTGCTTCGCGCGTCCGGGGCCGGACAGCGTCACGTCGTCGATCACCTGCTCCAGGCCGGCGCCGATCCGACCCTCGCCGCCGCCTCCGGCATCACGCCGCTGGCGGCAGCCGTCAACGCGCGACGCGACACGATTGTCGAGGCCCTGCTCGCGCATGGCGTGTCGGCCGACCAGCGGTTGCCGGGCGAGACCACGGCGCTGATGATCGCCGCCGCGCTGGGCTATCCGGAGATCGCCGACATGCTGCTGCGTGCCGGTGCCGATGCGAAAGCCGAGGACGCCCACGGCCACACGGCCCTGCACGCCGCCGCGCAGTACTGCTTCGGCAGTAGCGACAGCCTGCGTGCGCGGCGCCTGCTGGATACCGTGCTCGGCAAGGGCGCCGATGCGAACAAGGCCGACAAGGATGGCGTGACCCCTTTGCTGATGTTGCTGGGTGCGAACCTGCGCCCCGGCGCCACCGCCGATGCCACCCACCTCGGCGCCCTGGTACCGGTGCTGCTGGATGCCGGCGCCCGGATCGAGCATGCCGACCACCGCGGCGTCAGCGCGCTGCACGCCAGCGCGATGCATGCCCTGCTCGGGCCGGCGCGCGTGCTGCTGCAGCGCGGCGCCAACCGCAACGCCGCCGATGGCTTCGGCCGGACCGCCGGCGATGTCGCACGACACCTGGGCTATGTGGACATCGCGCATGAACTGGGCAGCCGCGTCGGCACCGTACCCAGCGTACGCCAGACACTCCGGCAACCCGCCCAGCCGGATTGAGGCCCTCGCCGACGTGCCGCCGACATGTCCGCCGCCGGCACATCGGCGCCACGACCCCGCTTGGCGAAGCGATCACCCTGTAGGAGCGCGCGATGCGCGCGACATCGTCTCGCGGCGCCTTTCATGCTTGCGCGCCAGCTCCGGAGTTATCGCGAAAAGATGTCGCGCGCATCGCGCGCTCCTACAGATGCATGTCGCGCATGTCATGCATACCGTGCTTGTAGTGCGTTGCGAGATCGACGTGGCTCAACTGTCGCGCTCGCGCTCGTCAACGGCGTCGGCTTCGAACAGCTGCTGCAGGTCGTGCAGGGCTTCCTTCGAGGACTGGATGAGGGCCGCGTCGTCGTCGTAGACGAGGTACTGCGCGCGCAGCACCTGCTCGTCGTGCTTGCGGAAACGGGCGATGCGGCTGTCGACGACCTCCGCCGGCATGTCCAGCGACTGGAGCACGTGGCGTGTCATTTCCAGGCTGGAGTAGAACGTCTCGCGCACGGGTTCTTCGATGCCGATATCCATCAGACGGAAGGCATGCTGGCGGTTACGCGCACGGGCGATGATCTTCAGGTGCGGGTACTGTCGCCTGACCAGCCGGGCGGTGCGGATGTTCGCCTCGGGATCGTCGGTGGCGATGACGAACACCTCGGCCTTGTCGGCCTGCGCCGCCCGCAGCATTTCCGGACGCGCGGGGTCACCGAAGAACAGCGACGTGCCACCGAACCGCCGCGAGGTATCCACCTGCTCCACCGAGCTTTCCAGGGCGACGAATGGGATGTCCTGCGCGCGCAGCATGCGCGCGACGATCTGGCCCATGCGGCCGAAGCCCGCGATGATGACCCGCGGCGTATCGGACTCGATGGTGTCGAAGGCGCGGTCGGGCGTATGCACACGCTCGTGGACCAGCCGGGAGGCTGCCAGCACCAGCAGCGGTGTCAGCGCCATGGACAGCGAGATGGCCATGACCATCAACCCGCGCTGGCTATCGTCGATCAGGCGGTTCTGCTGGGCGAGGTTGAGGATGACGAACGCGAACTCGCCGCCGCTGGCCAGCACGGCGGCAAGCCGCACGGAATCCGCGGTGGTCAGTGCACCGATCAGCCGGCCCAGCGGCACGATCAGCATCGCCTTGACGGCCAGCAGCAAGGCCACCATGCCCAGCACCAGGAGCGGCTTGGCCACCAGCAGCGCGAGGTCGACCGACATGCCCACGCTGACGAAGAACAGCCCCAGCAGCAGCCCCTTGAACGGCTCGATGTTGGATTCCAGTTCGTGCCGGTATTCCGAATCTGCCAGCAGCAGGCCGGCCAGGAAGGCACCGAGCGTGACCGAGATGCCGGCCAGTTCCATCAGCCATGCCGTGCCCATGACCACGAGCAGGGCCGTTGCCGTGAACACCTCGGTGCTCTTGGCGCGGGCGACGAAACGGAACACGTGGCGCAACAGCAGGCGACCGCCCAGGATCACCCCGAAGATGGTGCCAACCACCCGCAGCACGCTGGCCAGGTCAGGGCCGTGCGCATCGTGGGCCACGGCGCTGCCCAGCAGGGGCACCGCGGCGATCAGCGGAATGGCGGCCAGGTCCTGGAACAGCAGGATGGCGAAGGCCTGGCGACCGTAGGCCGAACCGGCTTCCTTGCGCTCGGCCAGGATCTGCAGGCCGAAGGCCGTGGAAGACAGGGCCAGACTGCCGCCGACGATGACGCCGGCTTTCCAGGTGAGGCCGAACAGGAAATAGCCGATGGCGCCGAGCGCCAGCGCGCAGGTGATGACCTGCAGACTGCCGCTGCCGAATACCGCGCGTCGCATCACCCACAGGCGCGATGGCGACAGTTCCAGCCCGATGACGAACAGCATCAGCACGACGCCGAAATCGGAGATCGTCGCGACGCCCTCGGTGTCGTTTACCAGCCCGAGGACCGAAGGCCCGATGACCACCCCCGCCAGCAGGTAGCCGAGCACGGCGCCCAGGCGGAAGCGCTTCGTGAGCGGCACGGCCACGACCGTCGCCAGCAGGAAGACGACGGCCGTCTCGAGAAAGTGATGTCCATCCATCCTGCGACTCCCGGAAGATCGTTCCGGATTATGTCACGCGAGCGGGCAGGCCTTGCACGATCGGGTGGCGGTGCGACGCCTCAGCCCTTCAGCCAGCGCGCCACGTCCACCGCGAAATACGTGAGGATCGCGTCCGCGCCGGCACGCTTCATCGCCAGCAGGGATTCCATGACCACGGCCTTTTCGTCCAGCCAGCCGTTCTGCGCGGCGGCCTTGATCATCGCGTACTCGCCGCTGACCTGGTAGACGAAGGTGGGCGCGCCGAAGGTGTCCTTCACCCGACGGACGATGTCCAGGTAAGGCAGGCCGGGCTTCACCATCACCGCGTCCGCACCCTCGGCGAGGTCTAGCTCCACCTCGCGCAGGGCTTCGTCGCTGTTGCCGACGTCCATCTGGTAGGTGTGCTTGTTGCCCTTGCCCAGGTTGCCCGACGAGCCCACGGCGTCGCGGAACGGGCCGTAGAAGCTGGACGCGTACTTCGCCGAATACGCCAGGATGCGCGTGTGGATATGGCCGGCTTCCTCCAGGGCATCGCGGATGGCACCGATACGCCCGTCCATCATGTCGGACGGGGCGATGAAATCCATGCCGGCTTCCGCCTGCGCCAGCGACATCCGGATCAGCGCCTGCACCGTGGCGTCGTTCATTACGTAGCCGTCGGCGTCGATCAGGCCGTCCTGGCCGTGCGTGGTGTACGGGTCCAGTGCCACGTCGCCGATCAGGCCCAGGTCGGGAAAACGTTCCTTGAGGGCCCGCGTCGCGCGCTGGAACAACGCCTGTGCGTTCCAGGCCTCGGCGGCGTCTTCGCTCTTCACCTCGTTGCCCACCGACGGAAACAGTGCAAGTGCCGGGATGCCCAGCGCCACGCACTCCTCGCCGAGCTTCAACAGCTGGTCGATCGAGAGCCGTTCCACGCCCGGCATGGAGGCGACCGGCTGTCGTACACCTTCGCCATCGACGACGAAGGCGACCATGATGAGGTCGGATACGGTGAGCACCGTCTCGCGCATGAGGGCGCGGGAGAAGGCATCGCGGCGCATGCGGCGCATGCGGACGGCGGGAAAAGTCATGGAGGGTGGCCTGTGGGTGGGCAAGACCACCATTTTACGCCTCGGCCGCGATCGCGGTGGCGGCACGGGGTCGCAGGCCTCAGGCCACCTCGATACCGCCCGCCGCGCCGCGGACCAGCGCGATGCCGTAGACCTCCGAGAGCAGTGCCGGATCCAGTGTCACCCCCGGCGGACCCTGCCGCAGCAGGCGGCCGCCGGCCATCAACGCGACCTCGTCGGCGTAGCGGGCGGCCAGTGCCAGGTCGTGCAGCACGGCGATCACGCCGAAGCCTTGTGTCGCAAGGGCGCGGGCGCGGCGCAGGATGAAGTGCTGATGGGCGATGTCGAGGCCGGCCTCGGGCTCGTCCAGGAGCAACCACGCGCCGTGGCTGGCCCCTTCCCAGACCTGCGCCAGCACGCGGGCCAGCTGCACGCGTTGCCGCTCGCCGCCGGACAACACCGTGTAACGGCGCCCACGCAGCGCCCAGGCATGGGCCGCGTGCAGCGCCGCGGTGACGATGCCGGCATTGCGCTCCCGGTCGCTCGGATGGGGGCTGCGGCCCAGCGCCACCACTTCCTCCGCGAGGAACCCGAAGTCGAGGTCCACGCGCTGCGAAAGCATGGCGCGTCGTTGGGCCAGGTCACGCGGGTGCCACGTCGGCAGCGCGCGGTCGTCGAGCGTGGCGGTTCCCATCGTCGCGTGCGTCAGGCCGGCAAGCACCTTCAGCAGGCTGCTCTTGCCCGCGCCGTTGGGTCCGATCAACACCAGCAGCCGTCCCGGCGTCGCGGTCAGCGACACGTCGTGCAGGATGGACCGGCCCTGGCGAACCAGGTCGACATGGTGGGTGGCCAGCCGCCCGGGCATCGTCGTCATCGTCCGCCGCCGTGGCCGCGACCGCGCAGCAGCAGCCAGAGGAAGAAGGGCCCGCCGACAAGCGCGGTAAGCACGCCGATCGGCAGTTCGCCGGGCGCGACGACCGTGCGCGCCAGCGCATCGGCCGCCACCAGCAGCGTGGCACCACCCACCGCGGAGGCCGGCAGGATGAAGCGATGGTCGGGGCCGAAGCCCATGCGCAGCAGGTGCGGGACGATCAGGCCGACGAAACCGATCACGCCGGTAAAGGCCACCGAGGCACCGACGGCCAGCGCGACCAAACCGACGAGGAAGGGCTGCAGGCGCTCGGGACGGTAGCCGAGCAGCGTCGCCTCGTTCTCGCCCAGCAACAGGGCGTTGAGCCCCGCCGCGGCGGCGGGCAGGCACAGCAGCGGAAGCAGTATCCACGGGGCCACCGTGGCCAGCCGCGACCAGCTCGCGCCACCCAGGCTGCCGAGCGACCAGAAGGTCAGGTCACGCAGCTGGTTTTCGTTGGCCAGGTAGGTCAGCAGGCCGACCCCGGCCATGGCGATGGCGTTCACCGCGACGCCGGCGAGCAGGAGATGGCTTACGCCGCCACGATGGCGGCCCAGTATGTAGACGAAGGAGGTCGCGCCGAGGCCACCCACGAACGCCGCGGCGGCGACCCGCCACGAGCCGGACTGGCCGCCGAGCACGATCGCGCCGACGGCGCCGAGGGCCGCGCCGGCGGACACCCCGATCAGGCCGGGATCGGCCAGCGGGTTGCGGAACAGGCCCTGCATCGTCGCCCCGCCGCTGGCCAGCGCCGAGCCGACCAGGATCGCCAGCGCTATCCTCGGCAGACGCAGGCCGAGCACCACGGTGTCATCGCCGCGTGCCGTGGCGCCGTCCGCCGCGCGCAGCAGGGATGCAAGCACCTCGCGCGGCGGGATGTCGATGGCACCGTGGCACAGGCTCCACAGCACCGCCGCGACCAGCAGCAGCACGAGCGCCGGTAGCGCGAGGCGTCGCCACGCGATGGCCGGCACCAGGGTCGCCACGGTGCTCATGGTGCGAGGGAAGCCAGGCGCCGCTGCAGCGCGAGGGCCTCGCCGGCGGTGCGCGGGCCGAAACCGAGCAGCGCCTGGCCCGGCACGAAGTACACCCGCCGGGCCTTGCCAGCCGGCGTATCGGCGACACCCGGCAGGGCCAGTACCCCCGCGATGCCACCCACCGCCGCTTCGCGCTCCTGCATGAGCACGATGACGTCGGGCGCCATGGCCACTAGTGCTTCGGGCGACACCGCCTTGTAGCCGTCGATGCCCGTGGCGACGTTGCGTGCGCCTGCCAGGACCAGCGCACGGTCCGCGGCCGTCTCCGCGCCGGCCGCCATGGGGCTGCCCTGCCCCGTCGACATGAGGAACACCGCGCGGGGATGTTGGGGCATCGCATCCACTGCCGCCGAGAGTGTGGCGAACGTGCGCGTGACACTGCGCGCCAGTGCCTCCGCTTCCGCCGCGTGGCCGGTGAGCGCACCCACGCCGCGGATTTTCGCGACGATGTCCTCCGGCGTGCGTGATGCCGGCAACGAGGCGATGCGCACACCCGCCTCGCGCAGCTGCGCCATGGCCGTGGGTGGGCCGGCATCGTGGGTCGCCACGATCAGGTCGGGGCGCAACGCGAGCACACCTTCGGCGCTCAGCTGCCGCACGTAGCCGACCTGCGGCAGTAACGTGGCCGCCACGGGCCAGGTGCTGGTGCTGTCCACCGCGACCAGGTTGCCCTCGGCGTGGATGGCGTAGAGGGTCTCGGTGACGTCGCCGCCCAGGGCGACGATGCGCGACGCGGCGTTCGCTGCGAGCGACACGCACGCGAGCAGGACGGCGAGCACGAGTTGACGGACACAGGTCTTCATGCCGCCGCTCCGGCCGTCGCCAGCAATGCCCGCCAGTCGTCACGCTCCGGCAGGCCCGGTTTGCGTCGGCCGAACACCTGCACGATCTGCGTACCGTCCTCCGCATACAGCTCGAGCGACGTGACCGTGCCTTCGGGTACCGGCTTGCGCACGATCCAGCTATCGGCGATGGCGTCGGCGCGAAGGTGCAGATTGAATTCGTCGTCCAGCACGTTCAGCCATGGGCCGGCCATGGCCACTTTCCGCACGGGCCCGGTGTGGATCTGCACCACGCCCGGCGAGCCGACGAAGACCATCAGCGGCTCGCCACCGGCGGCCGCGCCTTCGAGCACCCGACGCAACGCGCCATCGTCCACACGGGTGGCGAACTCCGCCCCCACCAGCCGCAACGCCTGCGCACGCGTCACCCGGTGTTTTCTGAGCAAGGCGAAGAAATCGTGCGGATCGCGCAGTGCGCGCCACCCGTCGCGCAGCGCGTCGACGGCAACCTCCTCGTCCGCTTGCTGTAAGGGCAGCGGGTCGGCCACCGCCGCGCAATCGATCAGCGGTGACTGCACCGCCGCCGTGTAGCGATGCACCAATGAGCGCCAGGCCGGGCGATCGCTCCGGTCGGTGAGGTACACCTTGTGCACCGCCTTGCCGTCGCCGTCGAAGAACTGCAGGCTTTCCAGCGTGCGTCCGCGCGTCGACTCACGCACCGCGAATCCGTAACGCCAGTGGGTGAGGAACAGGCGGAGGTCGATATCCTCCGCGAGCACGATGCCCATGGTGCCGCCGATATCGATGTTCTCGTAACAGCCTTTCTTTTCATGTACGCAGTACGCGTTGCGGGTGAGTGCCATCACGCGCCCCAGGGAGGGGAGCTCGCGGATCAGGGCCGGCAATTCCCCCTCCAGGCGCGTGACGCCGTCGCCGACACGACTGGCGACGAGCTCGCCCTCGCTTACGCCCAGGCGATGCGCCGCATCGAGGGCACGCAGACCGGGTTCGGCGTCGCGTAGCCGTCGCCAGCCGTCGACCAGCGTGGGGATGTCCAGGCGTAATGCCGGCGGCACGGGAATCTGCTGCATGGTCGCGTCCTCAGAAGGTGTAACGGGCCGATACCGAGACGGCACGCCCCGGCATGGTCAGGCGTTCGATCTGTGCGTTGCGCAGCTGGGCGTCGTCCACGCCGCCGCCGGTGGCCACGTTGGTCAGCACGCCGCCGTGCAACGATCCCCAGTCCCAGTACCTGCGATCGGCCAGGTTGGTGACGCCGGCCATCAGTTCCAGCGCAGCGATGGGTTTCCAGTGCGCGTAGAGGTCGATCGTCGCGTAGCCCGGCGCGCGATACGTGTCGGCGTCGTCCAGACGCGACTTGCGACGCACGCCCTTGCCGATCAACTCGGCGCCCCATGTCGACGCGTCGTAGGACACGCCGACGACGGCGGACAGGGGATCGACGCTGTTCAGGGGCGACGTGCCGCCGGCGCCGTAGACCTGCTTGTCGCCGCGGGCGGCGGACAAACTGCCCTGGATGCGCCAGCCACGCAGCGCGTCGCTCAACGCGCCAAGCATCAGGCCACCGGAGGCTTCGGCACCCTTGATGGTGGCCCGGGGAAAGTTCACCGCCTGCATGACGATCAGCAGGTTCTGGTTGAGTGCCCATTGCGGCCACTGGCTGCGATCCAGCGTGTATCCGCCATAGATGAAATTGCGATAGCGGTTGTAGTACGTGCTGGCCGAGAAATAGCCCAACTCGCCATTGCCGCGCACGCCGATCTCGACGCCCTTGCTGGTCTCGGGCTTCAACGTCGGATTGGGGACGATGCCGTAGAGACGTGGCGTGCCCCATGCGACCGCCAGTTCGTTGTACAGCGGCGGGCGGAAACCCTGCGCGTAGTTCGCGTAGAGCTCGACGTTCTCCGCGACCGCATAGGTGGCGCCGAGCTTCGGCGAAAACCGGCTCTTCGTGACGTTGCCGAGCCCGTCCTGGACGAACGCGCCGTCGTAGTAAGGATCGTTCCGATCGGGCCTGAAGGCATAACGGTCCCAGCGAACCCCCGGGGTGACATGCAGCCGACCGTCGAACAGCGAGACATCGTCCTGCGCAAAGACCGCATAGCGATCGGTATCGTTGCGCGGGAAGAAGCGCAGCGGGTAGTTCTCCGGCATGTAGGGCGAACGACTCGACACGACACCGGTAGCCACGTTTTTACCCTGACCGTTCAGCTCGCCCGACGGCGTGGTACGCGAGGCTTCGACGCCGTAGGCGATACGCTGTTCGACGTCGCCGCCATCAAGCGAACGGAAAAGCGTGAGCTTGCCGCCCCACAACCTTTCGCTAAGATCGCTCAGGTAGAGGCGATCGTAGGTCGCGGCGCGTGAGGGCACATTGGCCAGGGTACGCGTGCTCGATTCGGTGTCCGACGTCTGCCACCACACATCCCACTCGACACGATCGGCGATGCCCAGGTCCATGCCGGCGTACCGTTGCCCCACCGAGACACGGGTGCGCGTGGCACGGTCGGCGGCGACGTCCGCCAGGAGCCGCGTGGTACCGGCCTGGCCGAGCGCGCTGAGCACATCGGTATCGACGCGGTTACGGTACATGTCGACCGTGACGCGGTCCTCGCGTCCGGACGCGGCAACATGCACGTACTTGCCCAACACACTGGTGGTGTTCTGCGTCAACGGATCGGGGCGCGTGCGCAAGTAGTTGGCCGTGTCGACATCGCCGGTGTTGCCGAGCTGGTTCGCTTCGCGATGATCGGCGACGAAGACGATGCCGTTCCTCGGCGTGCCGCCCGCCAGCGTCAGTGAGGTTCCCAGCGAACGATCGGCGCTGCCGTAGCGCTCCTTCACCGAGACGTAGACATCCTTGCCATCGCGCAAGTAGTCGGCGGGGTCCTTGGTGGTGTACCGCACGGTGCCGCCGAGGGCGTCCGAAGGGTCCAGGGCGGATGCAGGGCCCCGGACGATCTCGACACTCTTCAGCGTGTCCGGATCGACGAAGCTGCGTCCGGCACGCATGCCGGTGGTCGAGAAACCGAAGGCACTGGACGCCGACACGCCGTCGGTCAGGATGGCGACGCGGTTTCCATCCAGACCGCGGATGTTGAAACTGTCCAGGCCCCAACGGCCCGCCGTACCCACGGCCGAGATGCCGGGTTCGTACTTCATCAGGTCGCGGATATCGACGACGAGGTGGCGATCCATGGCCTGGCGATCGATGACCGACACGGTGGCCGGCACATCGAAGCGGAACGCCGAGCCGATCGCGGTCACGGTGATGCGCGGCAGCTCGTCGGTGGTCGTGGCGGCCACCGCGTCGGCGGCGTCGCGACCATCGGCATGGGCAAGGGGCGAACAGGAGAGTGCCGCGCCGATCAGCGCGGCGAGGGCATGCTTTGGTAACACGTGCAGGGTCCTTCGCAAGGTCGTGCCGCTGGGGCACGGTTCGGGAGCTTGCGAAGGAGGCGTCCTGCCTCCGGCTGGCGCCGGTCAAGGGGAGCCGCACCCGGAGGTGCGATGCTGCGCCATGTTAATGCGAATGCTTCGCATTAACAACCACCCGACCGGCTGCCTGTGGATCAGGCGTCGATACGATTCGTGGTCTGCGGATCGAAGAAGTGCACCCGCTCACGGTGGAAACCGAGGGCCACCTCGCTGTCCGGCCGAACCGTGGAGTGCGGCGGCACGCGGGATACGAGCTCACCCCCGCCATGACGCATGTTGAGGAACACTTCATTGCCGACAGGCTCCACCACGTCGACATGCGCGTGCAGCCGTGCCTCGACACCGGGGTGATCGTCGACGGTGAGCAGGTCTTCCGGGCGGATACCGACGATGAGCGGCTTGTCCACGTACGCGGCCAACGCGTCGCTCTGCGTGCCGAGGGCCAGCGTACCCTCCTTCATCACCAGGCGCAGTCCGTCCTCGCGGCGCAGCGTGCCGTGGAACAGATTCATCGCAGGGCTGCCGAGGAAACCCGCGACGAACAGGTTCACCGGCTTGTTGTAGAGATTCATCGGCGTATCCAGCTGCTGGATGACGCCGCCGTTGAGCACCACGATGCGCTGGCCGAGCGTCATCGCCTCGATCTGGTCGTGCGTGACGTACACCATCGTGGCGCCCACGCGGCGATGGATGCGCGCGATTTCGACACGGGTGGAAAGGCGAAGCTTGGCATCCAGGTTGGACAGCGGCTCGTCGAGCAGGAAGACCGACGGGTCGCGCACCATCGCGCGGCCCAGCGCCACGCGCTGGCGCTGCCCACCAGAGAGGGCCGCGGGACGATGGTCCAGGCGCTCGTCCAGCCCCAGCATGTCGGAGGCACCCGCCACGCGGCGATCGATCTCCGCTTTGTCCACGCCGCGCAGGCGCAGGCCGAAGCCGAGGTTCTCGCGCACCGTCATGTGCGGATAAAGCGCGTAGTTCTGGAACACCATGGCGATGTCGCGGTCTTTCGGCGGCACATCGTTGACGACGCGGTCGCCGATGCTCAACGTGCCACCGGAGATCGACTCCAGCCCGGCGATCATGCGCAACAACGTGGTCTTGCCGCACCCCGAAGGCCCGACCAGTACCAGCAACTCGCCGTCGGCGATGTCGAAGCTCGCCTCCTTCAAGGCCACATGCCCGTTCGGATAAACCTTGCGCACCTTGTCGAGGCGGACTGCTGCCATCACGTACTCTCCCGTTGACCCGCGTCCGGGGGGCAGATGCCCCGCCATGGACCCGGGCGATGCGGTATTCTGCCCGCGTAAACGTTTACGTCAAAGTGTCGGTCGCAAGCCACCGTTTTTGGATGCCCCACGTATGTCAACGGGGCGTGGAGCAAACCGTCACTGGACGCCAGCGCCCGCGCGAGGCAACCTTGCGGGCTTCCGTGATCTGACAGGTCTGAAAAAACATGTCCAACGTGAGCGCCGCGGCGCCGACTCTGCTCGCCGATCTCGGCGGCACCAATGTGCGCTTCGGCATCGCGCATCCGGAAGCGGATCAACCACTTATCCAGGAAAGTATCCGGCGTTACCACGTCAAGGACTACGCCTCCCTAGGTGACGCCGCTAAGCAGTATTTCAAGGAAACCGGCCACGAGGCGCAGCGCGCCATCATCGCCGCGGCCGGCCGTATCGACAACGGCGAGACGGTCAAGGTCACCAACAACCCGTGGGCGATCTCGGCGAAGAACCTCGCGGCCGAGCTCGATCTGGAATGGGTGCACCTGGTCAACGATTTTGCCGCGCAGTCCATGGCCGTCATGCTGATGAGCTCCGCGAAGGACGCCAGCGGCCACCAGGACCTGGTGGAGGTGGGCACCGTCCCGGTGCCGAAGATCGGCGCCAAGGACGAGCAGACCTTCGTGGTGGTGGGCCCGGGCACCGGCCTGGGCGTGGGTGGCCTGCTCATTCGCGGCGAGAAGGTCAGCGTGCTGCAGACCGAAGGCGGCCACGCCGGCTTCGCCGCGCACAGCGCCGAGGACATCGAGATCCTCAAGGTGCTGAACCTGCGTTACGGCCGCGTCTCCAACGAACGCCTGATCTGCGGCCAGGGCCTGGTCAACCTCTACGAGGCGATCTGCGAGATCTCCGGCCAGAAGCCGCGCGCGGACATCACGCCCGAAGAAATCACCAAGCTGGCTACGGACAAGAGTTGCGCCATGTGCGACCGCGCCGTGGAAACCTTTGCCGGCATCTTCGGCAGCGTGGCCGGCGACCTCGTGCTGACCCTGGGTGCCTGGGACGGCGTGTACCTTACCGGTGGCATGACGCCGATCCTTCTTCCATGGATCCAGAAGGGCAAGTTCCGCGAGCGCTTCGAGGCGAAGGGTCGTTTCCGCGACACGATGGAACAGGTACCGACGCAGGCGATCATGAACCCGGAACCGGGCCTCATCGGTGGCGCGGCGCTGGCCATCGTGGAAGCCGGCGGCACCCCGCTGCGCCGCTGACACCCAGGCGGCAGCCGGAATGCGTCATGCCGCGCGCAGCTGGAGCCCCAGCGCGCGCATGACGCGCATGACCGTCGCGAATTCCGGATTACCCTCCGCCGAGAGGGCGCGATACAGCCCCTCGCGCGACAGGCCCGCCGCGCGTGAGACGCGGCTCATGCCATGCGCCCGGGCGATATCGCCCAGCGCGGCACGAATGAGGCTGCCATCGCCCGGATCGTCGTCCAGGCTGGCGTTGAGATAGGCCATGTGATCCGCCTCGGTGACGAGGCGCTCGACAGGGTCCCAGCGAGTGAATTTCTCTTGCATGCTTGCTTGTCCCATGAGGCGGCAAGTGCCGTGGCTTTCCTGATGTCACGCTGTTGCGAAGTCTTGTCTCCACCGCAGAGCAGGATGACCATCACGCCCGAACGCTGTATGACATAGACCCGGTAGCCCGGTCCGTGATCGATGCGTATCTCGCGGACGCCGTCGCCCACATGCTTGACGTCACCGAGATAGCCGAGCGAGAGCCTGCGGATCCGGACATCGATGCGCGTGACGGCCGACCGATCGCGGAGCGACGACAACCAGCGGCGGAACGTTTCACTCTCGGCAATCTCGTACATGCTGCGCACCGTAACTCATAAGTTACACATGTAACCTATGGATTACAAGTATCGAGACGATAGATTACGCAGCAAAAAGCTGATCTGCCGAAGCAGTCTTTCCGATCAGAGGGGAGGCGCCAGCAGGGCGTCGAGGTCGCTCTCGTCGAAACTCAGCCGCTCCCGGCTGCCGCCGCCTTCGAGGACGGCATCGGCCAGGTCAGCCTTGCGCGCCTTCAGTTCCTCGATGCGCTCCTCGACCGTGCCCGCGGTGATCAGGCGATAGACGAACACCGGTTTGTCCTGACCGATGCGGTGCGCGCGATCGCTGGCCTGCGCTTCGGCGGCGGGGTTCCACCAGGGGTCGTAATGGATGACGGTGTCCGCGCTGGTGAGGTTCAGGCCCACGCCGCCCGCCTTCAACGAAAGCAGGAACAACGGGACGTCACCTTCCTGGAAGCGCTGCACCGGCTCGGCACGATCGCGCGTTTCGCCGGTAAGCGTAACGTAGCTGATACGACGCCGATCGAGCTCGGCCGCGATGAGCTTCAGCATCTCGGTGAACTGACTGAACAACAGCACCCGACGGCCCTCGGCCAGCAACGCGGGCAACATGTCCATCAGCAGTTCGAACTTGGCCGAGTCGCGCACGCCGCGCGCGGCCTCGAGCTTCACCAGGCGCGGATCGCAGCAGACCTGACGCAGTTTCAGCAAGGCGTCGAGCACCACGATGCCGCTGTGCGCAATGCCACGCTGCGCGATCACCTCGCGCAGTTCCTCCGCCAGTGACAGGCGCAGGCTTTCATAAAGGTCGCGCTGGCGCGACTCCATCACCACACGGCGCGTGATCTCGGTCTTGGCAGGCAGTTCGGAGGCCACCTGTGCCTTCGTGCGACGAAGGATGAAAGGTGCGATGCGCCGGTTAAGGCGGTCCTGGCATTCGATGTCCTGGTGCTTCTCGATCGGCGCGCGATAGTGCCGACGGAACGCGCCTTCGTCACCGAGCAGGCCGGGGACGGCGAGGTCCACCTGCGACCACAGTTCGCCGAGGTGATTCTCCAACGGCGTACCGGTGAGACAGAGGCAGCGCGGCACGTTCATCGCGAGCAGCGCCCGGCGTGCCTGCGTGCGGGGGTTCTTCACCTGTTGCGCTTCGTCCAGCACCACCAGCGAGAACGCCTGTTTCTTCAGCGTTTCCACATCGCGTGGCAGCAGCGCATACGTGGTCAGGATGACATCGCGCTCGCCGATATGGGCGAAGGTTTCGGCACGCTGCGGGCCGTGCAGCGCAAGCACGCGCAGGCCAGGAGCGAAGCGAGCCAGCTCGGACGACCAGTTGGGTACAAGGCTGGTCGGCACCACGACCAGTGCCGGCGACTCGAGGTTGCCGCTTTCCTTCAGGGCCAGCAGGTGGGTGATGAGCTGCAGCGTCTTGCCAAGCCCCATGTCGTCGGCGAGCACGCCGCCCGTGCCGGCCTCGGCCAGCGCGTTCATCCAGCGCAGGCCGTCACGCTGATAACCGCGCAACTCGGCACGCAGGCCTTCCGGCACGGCATCGCTGGCACGCTCCGCCGCCTCGCGCAGGCGCTTGGTAAAACCACGCAGGCGCTCGGGCGCCTCGAACGAACCGCCGCTGGGCAGGGCCTGTACCAGTTCTTCCAGGCGACCGGCCTGCACGCGGGGCAGGTGCAATTGCTGACGCGGTTTTTCGAGATATTCCGCCAGCGGCGCCAGCAGACCGCGCAGTTCCTTCAGGCGTACCGGCACGCGGCGACGCTCGTCCACCGGGGCATACCAGACGGAATCCTCCGCCTCGCCCGGGGTGGGGCTCAGGCTGAGCTGATGCTCCGCCAGTGCATGGGCCACGGCGGGCAGCAGGTTGACCCGCTTGCCCTCCACCTCGATGCCGATTTCCAGATCGAAGGCGCGGTCGGCGTCATCCTCGTGAGCCTTGCCGTACCAATGCACCGGACCTTCCAGCACCTCGAAGGGAAAGCTGCGGTCGTATTCCAGCACGAAGCCGTCGGCTTCGAGTCGGGGACGCAATGCGAGCCAGCGCGCGGGCGTGTTCACTTCCAGCGCACCGGCATAGCCCTTGCCGGGAAACAGCCAGGCATCGTCGGGCAGCGTGTCGGCCATGTCCCAGGGCAGGCCCTCGGTATCGACGGCCGGATTGAGGCCCGCACCTTCCAGGGTTTCCATGGAAGCCAGTTCTTCCGCCCGGCGCCGCGCGATCTCCAGCAAGGCACCGTTACGCACGCGGCGCACCAGTGGCTCGCCGCCCCGGCCCGGAAGCCGCTCGCCGGCGTAGTCGAAGGCGAGCCGGCCATACGCCAGCGGCGGGGTGCCGGCGGCAAGACGGGCGTGCCGCGTCAGCGCGTGCAGTACCAGCACGGGCCGTGGCGACACCTCGGCACGGCGCATGTCGCCGAACACCTGCGGTGCGGGAAGGCGCGATCCCATGCGCGTACCCGCCACACCGGTCATGAAAGCGGCCGTGCTTTCGGGCGGCAGGGGCGGCAGGTCCAGCCAGGTGTCCTCGTCGGGCGAGCCCTCCAGCGGGCCCACTTCCGCGTGCTCGGCATCGAGGAACCACAGCGAGCCGACGCGGAACAGCCGCTGGCTGGCGGGAAGTGCCGGCTGCAGTTTCTGGCTGCCGTCCTTCTCCAGGTTCCAGCGCCAGCTGAGTGCGTGCGGCTGGCCGCGCGACAGCTTGAGTCCCGCCACGCCGCCGAAAAAGCATGGCGCGCCATCAAGCACCTCGGATAACAGCTGGTCGCCCAGTGCGCCGGCGAAGCGCGCGTAGCTGCGGCTCTTGCGAAGGGTTTGCGGCAGGCCGAGCACTGTCGAGGCCAGGCGTTTTTCGGCCACGGTGAGCGCGGCATCGGGAAGATGGCGGCTGTCCAACGGGGTGGGCCGCGCATAGCGCCCTTCCTCGCCGAGCGTCAGCAGCACGGGCGCGACATCAAGGCGGGCGGCCGGTTCGTGGTCGTCGTTGACGCCCTCGAGGAAGAAGCCGAGAACGATACGACCGGCCGATGGCTCGGGGGCCGCCGGCTCGACGAGCGCGCGCTGCCATGCCACGGGTAACCCGTCGGCCATGGCATGACGCCTGCGCTTGTCGTCCGGTTGATGCATCCGTATGCGAGCCTTTTGGCGCGACCAAAACAGGAAGCTTAGCAAAGGCGGCACGGCGTGCCCGTAGGACTTTTTACCCCGCGGACCGTCCCGGTTCAGCCAGCCGGGAGATGCCTCACGCGACCGGTGCGCGGTGCGGGAAGAGGTCGACCGGGTATTCGGCCTTCTGCTCACGGCCCATCAGGGTGCGCAGCCCCTGCTCGGGCGTGACCTCGCCATGGAGCACGGAGCGCACGGCCGCGGAGATCGGCAGGTCCAGCCCATGGAACCCCGCGAGGCGGGCGACCTCGTCGGCCGTTACTACACTTTCCACGACCTGGCCGATCTGGCGTATCGCCTCGGCCAGCGGGATACCCCGGCCCAGCGCGAGACCGAGACGGCGGTTGCGCGACAGATCACCTGTGCAGGTCAACACCAGGTCGCCCAGGCCGGCCAGACCCATCAGGGTTTCGGCCCGTGCGCCCAGGGCCACGCCGAGGCGAAGCATTTCGTTCATGCCGCGGGTGATCAGGCCCGCGCGAGCGTTGAGCCCCAGTTCCATGCCGTCGGCGACGCCCGTGGCCACGGCCAGCACGTTTTTCATCGCGCCACCGAGTTCCGCGCCCAGGATGTCGTTACCGGTGTAAGCCCGGAAATTGGGCGCATGCAGCAGCACGGCCAGTTCCTTGCCGAAAGCGTCATCCGTGGCATGCACGGTCACGGCGCTGGGCAGGCCAGCGGTGACCTCGCGCGCGAAGGACGGCCCCGTGACCACGGCGGCAGGTCGACCGGGCAGTTTCTCGCCGACCAGCTCGTGCAGGAAACGACCGGTGCCGGTTTCGAAGCCCTTGGTGGCCCACGAGATGCGCACGCCCGGCTCCAGCATCGGCACGATCTGGTCGAGCAGCGCGGCGAATGCGTGGCTGGGCACCACCAGCAGCACGATGTCCGCCCCGCGCAGGACGCTGGTCAGGTCGGCGTCGTAGGTGAGTTCCGGCGGCAGATCCAGGTCGGGCAGGTAACGCACGTTGCGCCGCGAGGCGGCCATCGTCGCCAGCACATCGGCATCGCGCCCCCACAACCGGGTGGGGACGTCGTTGCGTGCCAGCAGCGCGGCTAACGCCGTGCCCCAGGAACCGGCGCCGAGGACGGCGACGGTGGGTCGGGAAGCGGCGTTCATCGCTCAGCTGTTGAGCGGATGGGCACCGGCGCCTTCGACCTGCTGGCGCTGCTGTTCGGCGTACAGGGCGTCGAAGTTGATCGGCTGGAGGAGGAACGGCGGGAAGCCACCTTCCTGGATCATGGCCGAGACCATCTGGCGCGCGTAAGGGAACAGCAGGTTCGGGCAATAGGAGCCCAGGATGCCGTCACGGTCTTCCGCGGTGAAGCCACCGATACCGAAGATGCCGGCCTGGTGGACTTCGGCCAGATAGGCGGTGCGCTCGCCCAGGTTGCAGGTGAGCGTGAGGCTGAGCACCACTTCGAACAGGTCGTTACCCAGGTCGACGGCCTTGTGGCCGAGGTTGAGCTGCACCTGCGGCTGCGTTTCCGTCTCGCCCATTTCCTGGAACACCTGCGGCGCGTTGGGCGCTTCGAAGGAGGCATCCTTGACGTAGATCTTTTGCAGCATGAGCTGCGGCTGGCCGGCCTGGCCGTTGACGGTGATGTCTGCCATTGCTTGAATCCTCGAAGGCGTCGTATGGGCGGGATACGTGCCGCTGGCACGAAAGCCGGGATTGTTTCACACAACCCGGCGCGCCGCACAGTCCGGCTTGCGTGGCGGGGTGGGATTCTGAGAGAATGCCCGGCTTCCCTATGCCGACCCGATACGTCGGGCACGTCCGTCATGTGATGCGGGCCTTGTCGAACGGGATGCTCCACCCCCTCCAGCCATCACATGGCGTCCCGCAACCCGGGCCGTGGCTGGGCCGTCGCCACCCTGGCCAAAGGGCGGTCCAACGAATCTAAAGGAGGTCATCATGGCCCGTAGATGCCAAGTCACCAACAAGGGCGTGCAGAGCGGCAACAACGTCTCGCACGCAAACAACAAGACCCGCCGCCGCTGGCTGCCGAACCTGCACGAGCGCCGCTTCTGGGTCGCGAGCGAGAACCGTTGGGTGAAGCTTCGCGTTTCCAACCACGCGCTGCGCACCATCGACAAGAACGGCATCGAAGCCGTGCTGGCCGACCTCCGTTCCCGCGGCGAAAAGATCTAAGGAGATCAACCATGGCAAGCAAGCGCGATAAGCACCGCCTGATTTCCACCGCGGGCACCGGTCACTTCTACACGACCACGAAGAACAAGAAGAACACCCCCGAAAAGATGGTGTTCATGAAGTACGATCCTGTCGTCCGCAAGCATGTGGAATACAAGGAAGGCAAGATTAAATAAGCGCCTGGCGCTTTTCGATCTTCCTGAAAAACCCGCCGCGAGGCGGGTTTTTTTTGGCTCGTCGTTCCTGGCCGGGAACGAGTCGCGGTCAGTGAAGAAAAAAGGGTTCTTCACGAATGACCCGGGCCCGTCCCGACGCCTCCTCCCCGCTAACGCGCGAAGAACCGTAAAAAAGGCCCGCCAGTGATGGCGAGCCTTTCCAATAACCGCTGACCGTTTGCGCTTACGCGCCCACCGCCGAATAGCCCTTGAGGCGCTGGGCAAACTGCTGCAGCGAGCGGATGCCGCTTTCCTCGGCCTCGGCGATCCACTGCTGCAACGACTTCAGGGCCTTGTCGCCACCGCGCTCTTCCATCAACGCCACCAGCCGGGCGCGGAACTCGCAGACCGTAGTCAGCGCGGGGCGGTTGGCCAGCGCCGCCTGCATGCGCTCGCGCGCATCGTGGTCGAGCCAGCGCCCACCATCGGCCAGTGCCCGACGCACGCGACGCGGCACGGCCTTCAGGCTGTCGCCGGCCTGGGTCATTTCCTCGCGCATGGTCGGCAGGATGACGTTGCGGTAGTAGTCGGTGGTGGCCTGGAAGCGCAGCGCCAGCACGCCCTTGAGCGTCTCCGAATCCGGCAGGTGCACATTCGGACGGATGTTCAGGGTGGGTGCCACGCGCAGCACCTTGGCGAGGCGGAAGAAACGCAGGCTGCAGATCACCGCCCAGCCGATGTCGAACTCCCACTTGCGCAGGGCGAACTTGGCCGAACTGGGGAACGCGTGGTGGTTGTTGTGCAGTTCTTCACCGCCGATCCAGAAGCCCCACGGCGATATGTTGGTCGCAGTGTCGGAGCTTTCGAAGTTGCGGTAACCCCACCAGTGGCCGATGCCGTTGACGAAACCGGCAGCCCAGAACGGAATCCAGGCCATCTGCACGGCCCAGATGGCCATGCCGATCACGCCGAACAGCGCCACGTCGATGAAGGCCATCAGGACCGGGCCCCAGTAGGGGTGCGCGCCGAACAGCTTGCGCTCGAACCAGTCATCCGGCGTGCCGCGACCGTACTTCTCCATGTCGGCCTTGTTGTAGCTGGCCTCGCGATAGAGCGATACGCCGTCGAGGAACACCTTTTTGATGCCGAAGACCTGCGGGCTGTGCGGATCTTCCTCGGTCTCGACCTTGGCGTGGTGCTTGCGATGAATGGCGACCCATTCCTTCACCACCATGCCCGTGGTGAGCCAGCCCCAGAAGCGGAAGAAGCCGTTGAGGGTCCAATGGAAATCCACGCCGCGGTGCGTAGCGCTGCGGTGGTAATACAGCGTCACCGTGAAGATGGTGAGCTGGGTGACCACGAGGACATAGATGACTATCTCGCCCCAGCTGGCGCGAGTGAGGCCGTTGGCCAGGAAATCGAGCAGGGTGTCGAACATCAGGTCGGTACCGCGCGGGGAGTGAAGGTGTCGTACAGGTGCCAGTCTAGCGAGCCAATCCCATACCCACCAGCCTGGAAAATGGCCAGATGTGAAGCCGGCTGTTGTGATTTCCAGACCCCATTCCGCACAATCGCGGGATGACAGATCCCTTACACGTTCAGCATGGTCGATCCGTGGCGGCATTTTGTGCGCACGATGCCCGCCGTTGCGCGTCATTCGTGCTCACGGCGCCATGACTGCGCCCCCTTTGCTGAACGTGTCGCGGGTGTCGCGTCGCCGTGCGGGGAGACAAGCGGTCGAGGACGTGTCGTTCAGCCTGAACCGGGGCGAAGTCCTGGGCCTGCTGGGCGTGAACGGAGCAGGCAAGTCGACCACCCTCGCCATGCTCGCGGGCGCCCTCCGGCCGGAAGGTGGCCGGATCGACATCGACGGCAAGGACTTCATCGCGCAGCCCTCCTTGGCCCGGAAAAAGCTCGGCTGGCTACCCGAGAGTGCACCGCTGTGGCCCGAGTTGTCCGTAGACGAACACCTGCTGGCGTTTTCGCGCCTTCGCGGCGCCGCACGCAAGGACGCGAGAACGGCCACCGACGCCATCATCGCCCGGCTCCAGCTGGGCGACCTCCGCCGGCGTCTTGCCGGCGTGCTGTCACAGGGCCAGCGACAGCGCCTCGGGTTGGCCTGTGCCCTGGTCCACCAGCCCGCGCTCGTGATCCTGGACGAACCGGCCAACGCGCTTGACCCGGTCCAGGTCGCCGAACTGCGTGGACTGATCCGGGAACGCGCCGCGGCGGGCGCCGCGGTGATCCTGTCCACCCACGTGCTGGGCGAAGTGGTGGCCGTCTGTGATCGGGTGGCGATCCTCCACGAGGGGCGGCTCCGGCACGACGCTCCCCTGCATGACGCCGACGGCCGTGGCGATGTCGAAGCCGTGTTTTTCGGTATCGCCACGGGAGGCCACGCGTGACCGTCGCCGCTGTCGCTCGCCTGGAATGGCGCCGCCTCCTCGTTCGCCCGCTGGCCTGGGCGCTTGCCGCACTCACCATCGCCTGGCTGACCTGGACATTCGTGCTCGGCCTGGGCCAGTTCCTCGGCGCCCAGGTGAAGCTGGCCGGCAGCGCCGACGCGCCGGGATTCACCGATCTGGTCGCCATCCCGCTGCTGGCGGAACTGGCCAAACTCGCCTTCCTCGTGGTGCCGCTGATGACCATGACGCAGCTGGCCGGCGAGCGCCGTGCCGGCACCCTGGCACTATTGGCATCGACCGGCCTGTCGCCGACACGCATCGTGCTGGGCAAGTACATCGCGGTGCTGGGCTGGCTCGCCCTGTGGCTGGCGGCCACGGTGGCCATGCCTCTCTGCGTGGGCGCCGCCTCCACCGCAGACTGGGGCAAGCTCGCCGCGGCCACGCTGGGCACGGGCCTGTTCCTCGCGACGCTGGCGGCCATCGGCCTTGCCTGCTCGGCCGCCACGGCGTTCCCGGCGATCGCGGCGGCCATGTCACTCATCGTCACGCTGGCGCTCTGGACCATCGACCGCGGCGCGCAGGCGGCCGGCGTAAGCGGGGGCTTCCTCGAATGGCTGGCCATGGCGACCCACCTGCAGCACCTGATCCGCGGGCTGGTGATGTCGTCCGACCTGGCCTGGTTCGCGCTGGCGATCGCCCTGTCGCTGACACTCGCCATCCGCCGCCTCGGCGCCGACCGGGAGCGCCAGTGATGCGCCGCCTCGATCGCTGGCTGGTGCTGCTGGGCCTGCTGGTGGCGACCGGCTGCCTCGGTTTCCTCAGCTCGCGTCATGTGTGGACGGCGGACTGGACACGCGGTGGCCGCGCCAGCCTGGCACCGGAAAGCGTGGCCGTGCTGGACGCGCTCCACGGCCCGGTCGAGGTGATCGGTTACCTCTCGCCGACCGGCCCGCTGCGCGAGCAGATCGCCGCCGTGCTCGAGCGTTACACGCGCCAGAAGAAAGACCTGCACCTGTCCTTCGTCGATCCCGACCTCGATCCGGCGGCATCACGCCAGCTGGGCATCGCCGGCGACGGCGCCTTGCTGGTGCGCTACCAGGGCCGCGAGCAACGCGTGGAAAGCCCGATCAACGAGCGCAACCTGTCCAACGCGCTGGAACGCCTGGCGCGCGGGGGCGAGCGGGTGGTCGCCTTCGTCACCGGCGATGGCGAGCGACAGGCCGATGGCCACGCCAATGCGGATCTCGGCACCTTCATGGGCCAGATCGAACGCCGCGGCATCCGTGCCGTGCCACTCAACTTCAGCCAGACACGCGGCGTTCCCGAGCACACCGACCTGGTCGTGCTCGCCAGCCCCGGCGCGCCCTTGCCGGCGGCGAGCGTCGCCGCGCTGGTGGACTACCTGCGCGACGGCGGCAACCTCTTGTGGCTGACCGAGCCGGGCAACGACGACCTGGGCACCGGTCCGCTCGCCGACGCGCTCGGCGTGCGGGTGCTGCCCGGCGTGCTGGTGGATGGCCAGGGCAGCACCCTGAATGTCGCCGACCCCCGCCTGGTCGTCGTGGGGGACTACCCCTTCCACGCCATCACCCGGGGATTCCACGAAAGTGCCCTGTTTCCGCAGGTGTCGGCGCTGGCGCAGGTGTCCGATCACGACTGGGCCGTGGTGCCGTTCCTGCGCTCGGGCGAGCGCAGCTGGACCGCCTTCGGCGGCATCGACAACGCGCATGCCTCCACCGTGGCGTTCCATCCCGAGGCCGGTGAACTGAAGGGGCCGCTGGATTTCGGCTTCGCGCTCAACCGCCTGTCGCCGCGCCCCGATCGCAACGAACAGCGCGCGGTCGTGATCGGCGATGGCGACTTCCTTTCCAACACGTACATCGGCAACGGCGGCAACCGGGCCCTTGGAGAGCGCGTGCTCGACTGGCTGCTAGGCGACGACGTGCTGGTGAACCTGCCGGCGCGCGGCGCGCCCGACCGCATCATCGCGTTGTCGCAGGACGGGCTCAATGCGCTCACCTTCGGCTTCCTCGTCGCCCTGCCCCTCCTGCTGCTGGGCACCGGCGTGGGCATCGCGTGGCGACGCCGGAGGCGCTGACATGCGAAGCCGGCTGATCGGACTGCTGGTGCTGACGTTGCTGGTCGGTGCCGTGGCGTGGCAATGGCACGTGGACGAAAGCGATGCCCGCGCGCATACGCTGACGCCGCTCGACCCGGAAGCGATCACGCGTATCGAGGTCGCGTTCAAGGGCAGCACCCCGCAGCGCTTCGAGCGGCGCGACGGGCGCTGGATCGCCGAGGGCAACGGTAGCGTGGTCGACCAGGGCCGGCTGGATGACCTGGCCGCGCTCGCGGCCACACCGGTGTCCGACTGGAAACCGTCCGCGGCGTTCGACCCGGCGAAGATCGGCCTGGCGCCGCCGATCGCCGTGCTGGCGCTCGACGATGTGCGCATCGACTTCGGCGACTTGGCCGCGCTCGGCAGGCAACGCTACGCGAGGGTGGGGAATCGCATCGCCTTCGTGCCCGCGCAGGCGCTACCGCGGGCCGAGCGAACCGCCGCCCTGCCGACGCGCGCCGGCGCGCCGCCCTGAACCCCCTGCCCTGATTCCCAGGGCTCCGTGGTAGTTGCCAGCCGCCGCGACAGGCCCCATCTTCCGCGCATGCCCGAACTGCCCGAAGTCGAAACCACCCGCCGCGGGATCGCGCCGCACCTGGAAGGACGCCGCGTCACCGGCGTGGTGCTTCGTCGGCCGGACCTGCGCTGGCCCATTCCGCCGGAGATCACTTCGCACTTGCCCGGGCAGGTGATCGAGGCGGTGGAGCGTCGCGCCAAGTACCTGCTGCTGCGAACGCAGGCGGGCACGGCCCTGCTCCACCTGGGCATGTCCGGTATGTTGCGCGTGCTGCCGCGGGACACGCCGCCGGGCAAGCACGACCACGTGGACATCGTGCTGGAAACCGACCAGGCGCTGCGCCTGACCGACCCGCGCCGGTTCGGCGCACTGCTGTGGCAGATGCCGGGGGAAACCCATGCCCTGCTGGATGGCATCGGGCCGGAGCCGCTGACCGACGCCTTCGACGGTGACGTGCTGTGGCGCCTGGCACAGGGACGCAGCGCGGCGGTCAAGACCTTCATCATGGACAACGCCATCGTGGTCGGCGTGGGCAACATCTACGCCAGCGAGGCGCTGTTTGCCGCGGGGATCGATCCCCGCCGCGCGGCGGGCAAGGTGTCGCGGCAGCGCTATGCCCGGCTCGCCGCCGAGATCAAGCGCATCCTGG
Source organism: Luteibacter sp. 9135 (assembly GCF_000745005.1). Classification (NCBI taxonomy): domain Bacteria; kingdom Pseudomonadati; phylum Pseudomonadota; class Gammaproteobacteria; order Lysobacterales; family Rhodanobacteraceae; genus Luteibacter; species Luteibacter sp. 9135. Next base: position 771,721 of record NZ_JQNB01000001.1, read on the forward strand.
CGTACGCGATTTCCCGGGGCGGCACCACGCTGCGCGATTTCCTCGCGCCCGACGGGGCACCCGGGTATTTCTTCCAGGAGCTTTTCGTCTACGGCCGGGGCGGCGAGCCGTGCAAGCAGTGTGGCTCGCCGATCCGGGTCGTCACGCTCGGGCAGCGTGCTTCTTGCTACTGCCCGTCCTGCCAGGCCTGATCAATCCGGCCAGCGCATCGCCGCGTGCGAGTTGTTGAACAGCGGGTCGGTCTCGTCGCCTGAAAGGGCCACGGTCAGTCCACCCGCTACGCCGTCCACCTCGACCGTCTGCCCTTCCTCGAAATGCGCCCCGAGGGCGCCCAGGTCGACGAAGCGCTCCGCCAGCGCACCCGCGCGGTCGATCTCGCGGTCGGGCACGTTGGTCAGGCTGATGTCCGGACGCCCGAACTTGCGCATGCCACGCGTGCGGATCCAGGAGCGGCCCTTGGCCTCTTCCGGGCTGCACAGGATCAGCACGTGGTGGCGCGTGGGTGCGCCACCCTTGATCAGGTAGTGCTCACGCCAGCTCGCAGCATCGAACAGGCTGAGGATCTGCGGATCGACCACCGCCTTGCCGCCGATGTCCGTCAGGGCCGCCACGACGCCGAGCGTGTCACGCAGGTAATCCAGGGCCTCGCGGTCGGCAAAGCGCCCACGGATGGCCACGACATGCGGCGCGGCCTTGGCTGCCGCGAAAGCCTCCGGGCTATCCTCGCGCAGCAGTTCGCCCAGCGCGCCCGCCAGGGGATAGCCTTCCCACTTGGACAGCACGGCGTTCTGGAAGCGTTGCAGCTCCACACCGTCGGGCAGGCCCGGGCTACCGTAGCGTGCCGCGGGGATGGCCAGGTCTTCCGGAAAGGCGCCGAAGACGAAAAAGAGCAGCACGGCCTCTTCATCGCTGGGCTGCCAGTGGGGACGCGGCCATGAGGGGGCGGCAGTAATCGTTTCGGTCACGCGGGCTGTCCTTCGTCGGAATCGGTTTCGCCGAGCGGCAGCACGGATTGCTGCAACTCGATACGGCCATCGCCCGCGGTGACGCTCTTGAACTCCGCGCGGCTGACCGAGACATAGCGGTCGTTGCCGCCGATCTCAACCTGCGGGCCCTGGGTCACCGCCCGGCCATGCTCATCCACACGAACCACCATCGTGGCCTTCCTGCCCGAATGGCAGATCGTCTTGATCTCTTCCAGGTTGTCCGCCCAGGCCAGCAGGTAGCGGCTGCCCTCGAACAGTTCGCCGCGGAAATCGGTGCGCAGGCCGTAGGCCAGCACCGGAATCCCCAGCCGGTCCACCACGTCGGACAGCTGCCAGACCTGGGCCTTGCTCATGAACTGCGCCTCGTCCACCAGCACGCAGTGCAGCGGACCGCGGCGGGCGATATCCCGCTCCACGATGGCCAGGATGTCCTCGTCACCGGCGAAGCGCAGCGCGCGGGCCTGCAGGCCGATGCGCGACGCCACCACGCCTTCGCCGTAGCGGTTGTCCAGCGCCGGGGTGAGGATCAGCGTGCGCATGCCGCGCTCGTGGTAGTTGTGCGCGCTCTGCAGCAGCGTGGTGGTCTTGCCGGCATTCATTGCCGAATAGTAGAAATACAGCTTGGCCATGCCGGTCGTTCCGATGCGTGACCGCACATGGTACCGCCTGGCGTCGTCGCCGGCAGTCTCGCCGTCGCTGAGAGTACGGTCGCGTTCCCTTCCCCCGGGCCGGCACCTGATACCATCTCCGGTCTCGTCCGCCTGTCCTTTCCGGCCCGAATCCCGATGCTCAATCCGCAACAACACGCGGCCGTCGAGTACTGCGACGGTCCCCTCCTCGTGCTGGCCGGTGCCGGCTCGGGCAAGACGCGCGTCATCACCGAAAAGATCTCGCACCTGATCTCGCGCCGCCATCTGGCCGCCGAGAAGATCGCCGCGATCACCTTCACCAACAAGGCGGCGAAGGAAATGCGCGAGCGCGTCGGCAAGCTCATTTCCGAGCAGTCGGCCAAGGCGCTCACGGTCTGCACTTTCCACGCGCTCGGCCTGAAGTTCCTGCAGATCGAGCACGACCGCGCGCAGCTGCGTCGCGGGTTCTCCGTGCTGGACGCCGACGACAGCGCCAACATGATCAAGGAACTCTCGCCCAAGGGCGTGAAGCCGGAAGTGATCCAGGGCATCCGCAATCTGGTGGGCAAGGCCAAGAACGGCGGCCTGTCCCCGGAGGAAGCCATGGCCTCGGCGCGCAGCCCGCGCGAGATAGAAGCGGCCACCATCTACGACCTATACCAGCAGCGCCTCGCCGCGTTCAACGCGGTGGACTTCGACGACCTGATCCGGCTGCCGCTGCGCATCCTGGAAACCGACGACGATGCGCGTGCCGTCTGGCAGGAGCGCCTGCGCTACCTGCTGGTCGACGAATACCAGGACACCAACGACGCGCAGTACCGCCTGCTCAAGGCCATCGCCGGTCCCAAGGCGCGCTTCACCTGCGTGGGCGACGACGACCAGAGCATCTACGCCTGGCGCGGCGCGAACCCCGAGAACATCGACCAGCTCGGGCGCGACTTCACCAACCTGCGCGTGATCAAGCTGGAGCAGAACTACCGCTGCGCCAAGCGCATCCTGCGTGCGGCCAACCATCTGATCGCCAACAACCCGCACGTGCACGAGAAGCGCCTGTGGAGCGATCATGCCGAAGGCCCGCCCATCCGCGTGCTGGAATGCAAGGACAACGACCACGAAGCAGAACGCATCGCTTCCATCGCGGCCAGCCTGCACGAGAAGTACAAGGAAAAAGGCATTCGCTGGGATGACTTCTGCATCCTGTACCGGGGCAACTTCCAGGCACGTGTGATCGAGAAGGCGCTGCGTCTCGCCCGCGTGCCGTATCACCTCAGCGGCGCCCTTTCGTTCCTCGATCGCGCGGAAGTGAAGGACATCCTCTGCTACCTGCGGCTGCTGACCAACCCGACCGACGATGCCGCCTTCCTGCGCGTGGTCAACGTACCCAAGCGCGAGATCGGCGCCACGTCACTGGAAAAACTCGGGCAGATGGCGCAGTCCCGCAACGCATCCTTGCTGGATGCCGCACGCAGCGACAGCGCACTGAAAACCATCGCGCCGCGCGCCGCCTCGGCGCTGGCCGGTTTCGCGCGATTGATGGACGAACTGCGCAGCCATGCCGTGCATGAGAGCGCCGCCGACCTGGTCAACACCGTGATCGAGAAAACCGGTTACGGCGCGCAGATCGCGGCGTCCACCACCGACGAGGTGCTGCGCGAGCGCCGCCTGGGCAACCTGCGCGAACTGGTCGACTGGTTCCGCGCCATGGGCCGCGACGGCGGCCGCACCGGCGACATCGCCGCCCAGCTCGCCCTGCTCAGTCACGCCGACCGCGACGATCCCGGCAACGCACTGCGCATGATGACCCTGCACTCGGCGAAGGGGCTGGAGTTCCGTTTCGTCTTCATCGTCGGCTGCGAAGACGGCACGCTGCCACACGAAGGTGCCATCGACGAAGGCCGCCTCGACGAGGAGCGCCGCCTGATGTACGTCGGCATCACGCGCGCCAAGGAGATGCTGACCCTGTCCTTCTCCGCCCGCTCGCGCAAGTACGGCGAGGTGCTTTCGAACGACCCCAGCCGCTTCCTCGAGGAACTGCCGCAGGACGACCTGCATTGGGACGGCAAGGACCCGGACGCCGACGCCGAGGTGAAGAAGGAAGCCGCCGACACCCACATTGCCCGCATCCGCGCGATGCTGGCGGGCGGTGGCTGATGCCTCAGATAAGCCCTTCCGATTCCAGCTCGCTCTTCAGGTACGCGTAGTAGATCGGCGCCGCCACCAGTCCGGCGATGCCGAACGCCGCCTCGAACACCAGCATCGCGATCAGCAGTTCCCACGTGCGCGCACGGATCTGCCCGCCGACGATCTTCGCGTTGAGGAAGTATTCCAGCTTGTGCACCACGACCAGGAATACCAGCGCCGCCACGCCGACCCACAACGCGACGGACAACCCCGCCACCACGATCAGCACGTTGGAAATGAGGTTGCCCGCCACCGGCAGCAGGCCCACCACGAAGGTCACGATCACCAGCGTCTTCGCCAGTGGCACGTGCACGCCCAAGAGCGGAAGCGCCACCAGCAGGAACAGCGCCGCCAGCGTCGTGTTGATCGCCGATATCTTCAGTTGGGCGAAGATGATGTTGTGAAACGCGTCGGCGAGGCGCATCGAGCGGGTCGACAGCTCGAATGCGAGCGGCTTGGCCGGCCGACCGCCCGCCCCGTGCGACACGGCGACGATGGCACCCAGCACCAGGCCGATCAGGATATGCGCCGTCACCCGGGCAGCCGTGGTGCCGACCAGCTTCAGGTCGCCCGCGTGCTCGTGGGCCCAGCCCATGCCCTGGGTTCGGAAGTCGTTGAGGCTGTCGGGCAGGCGCGAGGTCAGCCACGCAGGCAGTTGCTCGTGCGCCTTGTCCAGCAGCGGCACCAGCTTTGCATCCCACAGTTGCTGTGGATCGCCGACGTCGCGGCGATAGAAGCTCAGGGCCGCAAAGACCAGCAGCACGATGGCGCCCACCACGATTACCGTGACCACGCCCACCGCGATGAGGCGGGCCCGTTCACCCGGGATGACGCGCCGGATCAGCGGGGTCAGCGCCTCGACCACCTCGTAGACCAGCAGCCCCGCCAGCAGCGCGGAGACGAGGTGCAACATCAGCACACCCCACAGCGCCAGCGCCGCGAGGATATAGGTGGCCACGCGGATGGCGCGGGAAGATCCGGGCGTGCTGATCATGTCGGGTTCCTTGAATGGCGGCGATTCCAGCATCACGACGATGAACGTCAGATCAAACGCGCGGCCTCGAGTTCAGACTTGAGGTAGGCGTAGAAAATCGGCGCCGCGACCACTCCCGGCAGCCCGAACGCCGCCTCGAACATCAGCATGGCCACCAGCAGCTCCCAGGCGCGGGCCCGGATCTGCACGCCGACGATGCGCGCGTTGAGGAAGTATTCCAGCTTGTGGATCACGACCAGGAACACCAGCGCGCCCAGGCCCACGTAAAGCGAGACGGACAACCCGACGATGGTGATGGCCGTGTTGGACATAAGATTGCCGATCACGGGCAGCAGCCCCACGAGGAACGTCACGACGATCAGCGTCTTGGTCAGCGGCAGGTGCACGCCGAACAGGGGCAGGATGCCTAGCAGGTAGATCGCCGTGAACACGGTATTGACCATCGAGATCTTGATCTGGGCGAAGACGATGTTGTGGAACGCGTCGGCGAGCCGCGCGCTACGCAGTGACATCTCGGCGGCGAACGGCCCCACCTGATGGCTGGGCCGCGTGCGGCTGAGGGCGACGATGGCGCCGAGGATCAGGCCGATGAGGATATGCACCAGCACGCGCGCAGCCTCCTTGCCTGCCAGTTGCAGCGCCACCGCGTGCGAGCGGGCCCAGTCCATCGCCGTGTAACGGAGCGCCTCGACGCTGTCGGGCAGGCGATCGACGATGGCGGGGGGCAGCTGCTGCCGCGCACGCTCCACCAGCGGCATAAGGCGGTCCTGCCACAACTCCTGCGGATTGCCGATCTCGTTGCGGAAGTAGCTGATGCCGCCCAGGATCAGCAAGGTCAGCAGACCGACCACCACGATCCCGATCACCGCCACGGCCAGCACGCGTGCGCGGTCGTTCGGCAGGCGGCGCCCCATCAGGGGCGCCGTGGAGACCACCATCTCATAGACGAGCAGGCCAGCGAGCAGGGCCGGAAGCAGGCGCAGCCACAGGATCAGCAGCAAGCCGCTACCCGCGGCGACATAGCTGGCGATGCGCACGGCGCGGGTCCGTGAGGGCGAAGCGTCCATGGACGATCTCGTCGTGGGTAAGGCCGCAGTCTGTCAGTACGTGGGGCGGCAGCGCCAGAGGCATGCCCCCGTCGTCAGGCTGTCGTAAACTGCGCGCAGAATCGCCGCCCCTCGGGTGCCGATACCCGATCGACAAGGGGTTTCCATGATGAAGTTCGCTCCGGTCGCCCTTGCGGCCGTCCTCGCCCTGACCACGGGCGGTTGCGCCCATGCGCCGCGGGCTGCCGCCCCGGCGACTCCAGCAGGGGCCCCTACTGCCGCGGCAACGCTCCCGGCACCTGCCTCGGGCGCCGGTGCCGACGACAACCTCAACGCGGTGGCCTGGTCGCAGCGCGCCGACGAGCACGACCTGATCTACCTGCAGACCTTCCGCGAGGCGCAGGAGAAAATCCTCAAGGCGAAGCAAGACCCCACGTGGGACGCGTTACCGAAGGACGACCGCGCCGCGCACCCCTCGCTGAAGGGCCTCAAGCCGGCCGTGATCCTCGATATCGACGAGACCGTGCTCGACAACTCGCCTTACCAGGCGCGGCTGGTGCGTTCCGGCGGCGAATACAACGAGGCGGAGTGGGCGGCCTGGTGCAAGGAAGCGGCAGCCCGGCCGCTGCCCGGTGCCCTGGCCTTCACCCGCTTTGCCGCGGACCACGGCATCGCCGTGTTCTACATTTCCAACCGGGCCCGTGACCTCGACGAAGCCACGCTGGCCAACCTGCGCAGCGCCGGTTTCCCCGTCGCCGGCAAGGAATCCTTCCTCGGCCTGGGCACGGTCGTCGACGGTTGCGAGCAGGCAGGCAGCGAGAAGAGCTGCCGGCGGCAGCGGATCGGCGCCCACCACCGGGTGCTGATGCAGTTCGGCGACCAGCTGGGCGATTTCACCAGCATCCCCGGAAACACGCGCGAGGGCCGCAGTCGTGCCATGGCGCCTTACACGGCGTGGATCGGCGAACGCTGGTTCGTCCTGCCCAACCCCACGTACGGTTCGTGGGAGCCGGCGCTGTTCGACAATGATTTCGAGCTGTCGCGGCCGGAACGGCGCCAGAAGAAACTGGACGCACTACGCATCAATTAAATCAATAGCTTAGATGACTCTAGATGATGTATTGCTTTAACAATGTCATCCAACTATCATCCCCGTCGCCGAAACCCGTGGCGCTTCAAAGCAAGGCGGGCAAGGCCATTTCCCTTACCGGCTTCGGGCTGGATAACCCCGTGAGACGATGAGTCTCCGGGGTTTTTTCTTGTACGCTCCCCGTCCCCGCCGTGCCGAGACGTCGAAGCCCCCATGCGCCGCTCCCTCCTGCTGGTACCGGTCCTCCTGGCCCTGCTCGTGTCCGTCGCCGCCTGCGACAAGAAAAAGGCGGAAACGCCGGGCACGCCGGGCGGCGGTTCGCCGGAGGACGCCACACGCGCTTCGCTGGAGCTGATCCGCGACGGCAAGTTCGACATGTTCTGGCGCCATGCCCTGCCCCCGGCCGATTTCGCCAATCTGCGCGCGGACTGGCCGCGCCGCAACGAGGCCGAGGCACCGATGGACCCGGCCGATCGCGCCAAGTTCGAGGCGGGCGTGAAACGCCTGACCGAGCCGGATGCCGAGAAGAAACTGTTCGCCGACCTGCGGCCCACGCTGCTGCGCTTCGATCGCGACTACAAGGACCAGATGCCGCTGATCGCGGGTGTTGGCCAATCGATGGCGCTCACCGCGATCGACCAGGCCAAGGACCTTACCGTGCCGCAGAAACGGCAGCTGCGCGAGGCGGTGAACATCGTCGCCCCCTGGACGCAGACCGTCGCCTGGGGCGACCAGGGGCACGCCCGGGAGGCGATCGGCATCCTCGTGGATACCGCACGCAAGGCGGGCCTCTCCACCCCCGACGCCCTGCACACGATGAACTTCGAGCAATCCATGGCCACGTGGTCCACGGGGTGGCTCGGCTTCAAGCGCCTGCTGGCGGTCTACGGCCTGTCCGTGGACAAGAGCTTCGACTCGGTGAGCATCGATACGCTGGAAAACAACGGCGGTTCGGCGCACGTGAAAATCACCTATACCCTTCTCGACAAGCCGATCCAGACCGACGCAACCCTGGTGCTGCTCGACGGCCGCTGGTACGACAGCGACCTGCTTCAACGCGTTCGCGACGACCATGCACGCCTTGCCCAGCCCGCCCCGGCCACGAGCGCGCCCGCGCCGGCGGCCACCGCCGCCACGCCCGGCAAGCCCCCGGCGCACCCGTCGCAGCCGCCCGGGCGCGCTGAGGCCGTACAATCGCCGCATGTCCGAAATCCCGATGAGTGCGGTTCCGCACGTCCATGTCGCCCGTTCACCCTGGTGGTTCAAGCTGCTGGGGCGTGTCCTCGAACCCTGGGTCCGGATCAAGCGCGATCCGGCCGAGCCGACCACCCTGCTCAGGAGCGGCGCGGCGGTCTGCTATGCCATCGAGCGCGACGGCACGTCGGATGCCCTGATCCTCGAGCGCGCCTGCCGCGAGGCCGGCTTGCCCAGCCCGATGCAGCTGCTCGAGCTGCCTGGCCGTCGGCGCCGGTCCGTGTTCTCACTGAGCCGCCGGCACGGCTGGCTGTTCGGGCGCACGGACGCCAGGGGCCCGAAGGAACCGCTCGGCCAGCTGATCCGCGCGATCGAGGACGATCCCACGCGCGACATCCAGGTGGTGCCGGTGTCGATCTACGTCGGCCGCGCACCGGCCCGCGAAAGCGGCTGGTTCAGCGTGTTGTTCGCGGAAAACTGGCTGGTGGTGGGCCGCTTCCGCCGGATGCTGGCGCTGTTGCTCAACGGTCGCGATACCGTGGTCCATTTCTCCACGCCGGTCTCGTTGCGCGATGTCATGGGCGAATCGCACAGCCTCACGCCCGAGCGGCTGACCCGCAAGATCGCCCGCGTGCTGCGCACCCACTTCCGTCGCGTTCGCGCCGCGGTGATCGGACCCGACCTTTCCCATCGCCGCACCGTGGTCGATGCCGTGCTCACCACCGAGCCGGTCCGCGACGCCATCGCCGCCACCGCCAGCAAGGAAAACATCACGCTGGCCAAGGCGCAGCGTCGCGCGCGCGATTTCGCGCTGGAGATCTCGGCGGATTACTCGCATCCCGTGGTGCGCTCGTCCTCGTTCCTGCTGTCCAACTTCTGGAACAAGCTGTACGACGGCATCGCGATGCACCATTTCGACAAGGCGCGTGCCGCGGCTCCCGGCCACGAAGTGATCTACGTGCCCTGCCACCGCAGCCACACCGATTACCTGCTGCTGTCCTACCAGCTGCATCACTCGGGCGTGGTGCCGCCGCACATCGCCGCCGGCGTCAACCTCAACCTGCCGGTGGTGGGTCCGATCCTGCGCCGCGGCGGTGCGTTCTTCCTGCGCCGCAGTTTCAAGGGCAACGCGCTTTACTCCGTGGTGTTCAACGAATACCTCGCGCAGCTGGTGGACCGCGGCGTGCCGCTGGAATATTTCATCGAGGGCGGCCGCTCGCGCACGGGGCGCCTGCTCGCGCCACGCGCCGGCATGCTGGTGATGACGCTGCGCGCGTTCCTGCGTGCGCCGCGCCGCCCCGTGCTGTTCCAGCCGGTGTACATCGGCTACGAGAAACTGATGGAAGGCAAGTCCTACATCGGCGAACTGTCGGGCAAGCCGAAGGAGAAGGAATCCCTGCTCGGCCTGATCCGCGGCCTGAAGGTGCTGCGCCAGCGCTACGGCCACGTGACGCTGAACTTCGGCGAGCCGATCGCACTCACGCCGATGCTCGATGCCGTCGCCCCCGACTGGCGCGCGACCACCGCGGACGCCGATACCCGACCGGACTGGATGAACAGCGTGGTCGACGATCTTGCCGACCGCATCCAGATCAACATCAACCGCGCCGCAGACGTCAACCCGATCAACCTGCTGGCGCTTGTGGTGCTGGCCACGCCGAAGCACGCGATGGCGGAAAACGACCTGTTGGCCCAGCTCGAACTGACGAAGTCGATGTTCGTCGAACTGCCTTACTCGGATCGGGTCACCATCACGCCGATGAACCCGCAAAGCATCGTCGCCTATGGCGAGCAGATGGGCTGGATTCGTCGGGTGCGCCATCCGCTGGGCGACGTGCTCGTCACGGACGGCGAACAGGCGGTGTTGCTGTCCTACTTCCGCAACAACGTGCTGCACCTCAACGCGGCGGCGGCGTGGGTGGCGGCGTGCTTCCTCAACAACCGCCGCATGTCGCGCTCGTCCGTCATCCGGCTGGGCCGGGTCATCTACCCGTTCATCCAGGGCGAACTGTTCCTGCCCTGGGACCAGGACGGCTTTGCGGCACAGTTGCAGGACACCATCGAGTTCTTCGTCCGCCGGGGCCTGCTCGAGTCCAGCGCCGATGGTCGCGTGCTCGAGCGCGGACCGGGCCAGGACGACGGCGCGTACCAGCTCCGCGTCATCGCACGAAGCATGCTGCAGGCCTTCGAGCGGTATTACATCGCCATCGCCGCGCTGGTGAAGAACGGCCCGCACACCATGAGTTCCGGCGAGCTGGAAACCGCGTGCACGCTCACGGCCCAGCGACTGGGCCTGCTCAACGAGCTGTCGGCACCGGAGTTCTTCGACAAGGCGCTGTTCCGCGGCTTCATCCAGAAACTGCGCGAGGTGAAGATCGTCTGGACGGACAAGGCGGGCAAGCTGGATTTCAGCGACGCCCTGGAGGACATGGTGCGCGATGCACGCGTCATCCTCGCGCGCGAGGTGCGTCACTCGATTCTGAAGATCACCCCCGGCGGCGACAACGATCGCGACCTGGACGCGCGGCCGCCCGCCGATCCTGGTGAAACCACCGCCGAGTCGCTGCATGAGCGCCATGTGGCCAACGAGGAAATACGTCATCGGGAGCATCCGGGCGTGTAAGGCCGGGCGGTGACGACGTCGACGCGCCGCCCACGCCGCTGCCTTGGATCACCCGACACGGCACGCGCCTGGCCGGGGACAGACACGCGCGGGCCACGCACCTAACCTTTGCGACGGACTTTCCCAAGCAAAGGATGCAGCATGGATATGACTCCACCGCAGGCACCGCCTGCCATCGTCAGCAGTACGCAACAGGAGGCCATCGACGGGCTTCGGCGACTGCTGGACGTGCAGGCATGGCTGGCCGAGCAGCAAGCCGCGCTCCCCGCCCTGCCGGCCACACCCCACGCCGAAGATCGCACGGCGTACCTTGCCGGATTGGATGCGTGGTGGCGCCAGCCGGTCGATGGTGCGCCCGGCACGCCCTCCGTGGCGCGTATCGACGCCCTGGCGGCACGACTTGCCGCCACCATGCGCGACGAAGCCATCGTGCGACGCATCGACGGCACCCTGGACGAGGCAGCCGCTTCGCTGGCCACCGGTTTCGCTCGCTCCTACGGCGGCGCGTTGCCGCCGGGTACCGACGTACGCAGCCTGCGCATCGGCGAAGCCGATTACGCCGGCGCGGTGATCGTCACCCGCGAAACGCCAGGATCGCCCACGCTGCTCTTTACGCCGGACCATGGCTGGGAGACTTTCGAAACGCTCGATGCGTTGCACGCGCGCACGGAGGTTCGCCTGCGCCAGGTCATGGCCCTCCACCAGACGCTGCCGGGCGTGCGCGCGGACGAGGCACAGCAGGTCGTCACCGCGGTACGCTTCGTCGATTCCGCGCCCCTGCACGGCGATGTATTCCAGTCCCTCGCGCACCGCATGGGCGAGCTGCACCGTCAGAAGGTGGCGGACGCATGGCCGGAAGCGGGCGCGGCAGATGCGTCGCCATTCGCCGACGACATCGCGGCCGCCGACGACCTGCACGACCTGATCGACGTGTTCGGCCTGATCAGCGCGCGCGAAATGCGCCTCGCGGTAGCGGCAAGCGAGGCACGCCTGGCGCGCGTGCCCGCCGAGGTGGCGCAGGGCTGGCGCCGCGCCGTAGCGGAATATCGGATGGCCGGCATGCTGGCCGTCGGTTCCGCACAGCGGCATCCCTCGCACATTCCGCTCGACCTTCCACAGTGGAGCCGGCGCGAACTCGTCGCTGCGCTGTCGCGGCAACGGATCGACGTCGATCCGGCCGACATCGCGATCGAGACCACCGGCACGGAAGCATTGACCCTGCCGGGCTCAACCTCATCGACCGGCACGACACGCATGAGCCTCGCCGAATTCGCGCTGCGCAACACCGGCGTCATCGATGCGCGATCGTTGCGCGTGATCAGCGCGAAAGGCACGCCGCCACCCTTGCAGGCACTGCGTGACATCGTTCGCGAAATCAACCTCGCGCCCCGCTTCGCCACGTACCTGCGCGAAAAGCTGCGCGATCCCGACGGCCGCCCTTATCGCACGAGCACCATGCGCCTGCAGCAGGCGCGCATGCGCCTGGAAGCCGCCGACGCACGCATGGCTTCTTACCTCACCGACGAACCCGCTGTTTTCCTCGACGACAACGACGACCGGGGATACCGCATGGTCGAAGCGGTGCTCGACAGCCCGGCTGCCGCCACCCGGCGCACCGTGGGCGGCCACCGCGTCAGCGTGCAACAACTGGTCTATCAGGGCGAGGTGGTCAGCGACGTGCTGGTCATCGGCGTGCAGGATCCGCGCAGCTCGTCGCGCGTGGTGCTCTACACGCCCGGGGCGCCGGATGGCCTGTCGTTCCGCGAGTTCGCCGACCGGGCGACGGCCGCACGACACTTTTTGTATGCACCCGCGTTCGAGGAATACCTGCTGCGGCGGCTTCCCGCCGAATTCGGCGAGACACGTCCCAACGGCAGCGGACGGCGCTTTCGCGTGTCCGCATCGACGGCGCGTGCGCACTGGGTGCTGAGCGCCCCCAGCGATGGCCGTGGCACGCTCACGGAGGGCCCCTTTGAGGAACGGGTCGTGGATGGCGACGTCCGCACGGCCCTGTTCGATGCGGAGATCGTGCGACAGTCCCGCGACGTGGCCTGGGCCGGGCGAAGCACGGCCCAGGCCGATGCCGATTCGATCAAGGGAATTCTCCGGGTAGCCTTGTCGGGAAGTCGCGGCCCAACGGCACCGATCATGGAGACCATCAGTGCCGTCGGCCAGGCGTTGCAGGCCACGTGGCGTTTCTACGATAACGTCAAGGCCGGTAATGGCAGCCAGGCCTTCGTGGATTTCACCGAGGCGTACACCGCGTCCCTGAGCCTGGCGGGTTGGCATGGTGCACTTTCCGCTGGCCGCCGGTCCGTGCTGACCTTGCCGCAAGGTCGCGGCGGGAAGCGCGCGCCGTCATCGCTGCGTCTTCCCGACCGCCATCCGTCGCTTGACACCCGGTATGCCGTCGACGGCGTCGATCTCAGCGGGACGCGACCGGATGCAAACGGCATTCACTGGCTGGATGGGCGTCGCTACCTCCGTCAGCAAGGCCGTGTTTTCGAGATACGCCAGGACGCCGCGGTGGATGCCTGGCGGCTGAAGCGGCCCAACGCCGTGGACGTGACCTTCCCCGGCCCCCTCATCGAACCCGGACCTTCGGGCCCGTGGCGGGTCCGGACGGATATCGGCCTGCGTGGCGGCTGGGTGGAACCGGGGGCCATGCCGCAGCCCAACACGCGCGGCATCATGGGGCAGGAGTTGCAGGGACTTTCCGAGTTCCAGCGCTGGACGTTCCAGCACGCGTTCCGACGCCGCCTGCACAATGTGGGTGAGGCCAACCTGCTCTACTGGGAAGCCACCTCCCAACCGACGCCGCGCTTCGTGACGCTGCGTCAGCGAACGGCCTGGAACGACGCCCTGCGCGAAGCACGCAGCACGCCGGTCGAGCCGCTGCCTCCGGGCGCCGCGCCGCCGCCCGGCGCGACGTGGCGTGTCCTGTCACCGGAGGAATGGCCCGCTTCGGTATGGCACGCGCATCACCCGGGCGATGCGCTGCTCGGCATGGGGCGGGATGGCTCGCTGGTCGTGCCGCTGCAATCGGTACCCCGATCGGGCCTGCGGGGGCTGCCGGCAAGAGGTGATGCACCCTTGCCCGCGGATGGCCACGACTGGCTGCACATCCGCCTGGATCGATACCGCGCGCGGCTCGGGGCCGGCGATCGTCCGGGGATCCGCGTCATCGAGGACCGGCACGGTGGCGTCACCACCTATGTGCTCCAGCCCGATGCCGGTTTCCCGCTCAGTTTCCTCGGGCTGGAGGCCGGCGATTTCACGGCCCTGAATCTCCCCTAGCCCCTCGCACCCTGCCGATCCCCGCACGGCGCGACGGCTCGCCCGGGGATCGGCAACGGGGTACCATCCATGGATGGACAAGCACGACACCACTCATTTCGGTTTCCGCGACGTACCTGTCGCAGACAAACAAAAACTCGTCGGCCAGGTATTCACCTCGGTCGCACGCAGTTACGACCTCATGAACGATCTGATGTCCTTCGGCGTCCATCGCCTGTGGAAGCGCCATTTCGTCGCGGTCAGCGGTGTGCGTCGCGGCGACCGCGTGCTCGACCTGGCGGGTGGCACGGGGGACATCGCCGCCCTGCTCAAGCCGGTGGTCGGGGACGAGGGTGAAGTGGTGGTGGGCGATATCAACGCCGCCATGCTGGGTGTCGGTCGCGACCGCCTGACCGACCGAGGCCTGGTCTCGGGGCTGCGCTGGGCGCAGATGAACGCGGAGACGCTTCCGTTTCCCGACAACAGTTTCGACGCCGTGACCATCGCCTTCGGCCTGCGCAACGTCACCGACAAGGACAAGGCGCTGGCCGATATGCACCGGATCCTCAAGCCCGGTGGACGCGCGCTGGTGCTGGAGTTCTCGAAGGTTCACAGCCCGGTCCTCTCGCGTCTGTACGACGTGCATTCCTTCCAGATCCTCCCGCGCCTGGGCCGGCTGTTCGCCAACGACGGCGACAGCTACCAGTACCTCGCCGAGTCGATCCGCAAGCATCCCGACCAGGAAACGCTCAAGGGCATGATGCTGGCAGCCGGATTCGGCCACGTGGAAGTGCGCAACCTCACCGGTGGCATCGTCGCGATCCATCGCGCTTATAAGCTCTGAGGGGTTTCCCCACAGCCGTGCTGTAAGACGGCGGCACGTTGTCGGCGTGCGACACGGACAGACCGACCCCCTCGGCCTGCCTAACCTTTACGTGGAGACTCCCCACGCAAAGGACGCGATATGGACACCACCCCGCCGCAGGCACCGCCCGCACTAACCCAGAGCGAGCATCAGCAGGCACTCGATACCGTCAGGCGTCTGGCCGACGTGCAGCGCTGGCTCGTGGAACAACGCAGCGCCTTGCCCGTATGGCCCGTCTCGCCCACGACGCAAGGGAAAGACGCCTACCTGGACGGTCTCACCGACTATTGGCGCGCCCCCGTCGTCCTCGCGCCGGGGGCAGACCCCGTCACCCGTGCTTCCGCGCTCGCCACGCAACTGGCCGGCGCGATGCGCGACGATGCCGTGCTGCTAGGGCTGGACGGCACGCTGGACGAGCGCGCGGTGGCGTGGGCCACATCGTTCTCACGATCCCCGGCAACATCACCGGGGTTTATCGCCAGCGAACTGCTCATCGGCGACACCCCCTACGCCGGGGCGCTGGTGCTGCAAAAACCGGATGAAACCGACCTCGTGCTGCTTTTCATGCCGGATGCCGGCTGGCAGGCCTTTTCCGGCATGGACGACCTGCACGAAGCCGCCGAGAAGCATTTCCGCGAAGCCCTGCTGACCGACGAGGAACTGCCCGGCATCGTGCAAGACGACATCGAACCGCTGCTGGATGCGCCGTTTGTCTCGTCACGCGCCATGGGTCCGGACCCCTTCCATGAGCTGGTCTCGCGGATCGCGCGCGTGCAGGAGCAACGCGTCGCGGAGGCCTGGAGCGATGTCGCCGAAGGCCTCGTCGATGCGGGCGCACTGGCCGATCGCGTGCGCGACGCACTGGACATGAACGACCACCTCGACGTGCATGCGATGCTGGCGCGCCGCGACGTACGTCTGGGCGACGCCGTGCAGGAAGCACGACTGGCCAGCCTGCCCGCATCCGTACGCGCCGACTGGAAACACGCACGCCAAGCCTACGTCGATGCCCTTGCCACCGCCAGCCAGCGACGAGCCGCTGCGGGCCTCACCGATATCACGCCACTAGGCGAGTTCGTCGAAGACGCCTTGAAGCGCGAACTCACGGCACGTGGCGTCACCGACGCACCGGCCGATCTCGTCGTGCGCATCACCCCTGTGCCCGGCGAGGTGACGGGGCTGCTTTCCCATGTCTTCCAGGGGCCATCGACCCAACGCGCCGGGCTGGTGGAGTTCGCTTACCAGAACATCGGCCGCCTCTCCGTGGCAGCGCTGGGCCTGGAACGCGCCGATGGCGCCGCGCCGTCGGTGTCGCTCGACGGGCGGGCCATCCGCGACATCGTGCGCAGGGCTGACGTGGGGACCGCGTATGCCGATTACCTCGATCGGCAGCTGATGTCGTCCCCGCAGGCGACGATGTCGCGCGCGATCGCTCGCGACCTGCAGCAGGCCCGCATGCGTTTCGAACTGGAGGAATGCCGCCTGTCCTACTATCGGCAGGATGTACCGCGGGCGTTCGCCTATGCCGACCGGGACGTCGGCTATCGCTGGATGAAGGCGGTGATCGACGCACCGACGCCGTCGTCGCGCCCCACCGTCGACGGGTACACGATCGTGGCACGCCAGGTGACGTATGGCGGCGTACCCCTGGCGGAGGTGTTCGAGGTTGGCACCAGCTCGCAGAACAGCTCGTCCCGTGTGGTGCTCTACACGCCCGGCGCCCCCGACGACGTGGTGTTCCGCGAATTCCATTCGCGCGAAGACGCGGCGCGCCGTTTCTTCCTGAACCCCGCGAACGAAGGCTGGTTGCTCGACCGGCTTCCCGGCACGTTCGCGGAAACCGCGGCCAACGGCTCACGACGATTCAAGGTATCCGACGCCGCGCAACGAAGCCACTGGGTGTTTGCGCAGCAGGATCCGGGGCACTACACACGCATGGAGGAAAATCTCGATCACCGCGTGGTGGAAGGCCATCTGATCGATGCACTGTATGCCACCTCGGTGTCGTTGATGAAGGATCATGTCGCCACCCTTACCCGCGCCACGACATCAGCGGACTGGCAGTCGGCCACGCACGCACTGGCGTCAGCGACCGCCGCCGCCAGCCCTGTGCCCCACCTCGCGGGCGAGGTTCTCGCGCAGGCCCTGCGACAGACGGGACAGATCATGCCCGCTCTGTGGCGGATGGAAGAAAACATCAAGGCAGGCGATCATCCACAAGCCTTTCTCGACCTGGTCCAGGCGTATCACTCGTCACTGAACGTCATCGGGGTGCGATCGCTGCCGGGTGCACGGCTTCCGGGTAGCCTGGTCCGTGCCGGCCACCGCTCGGCCAGTGTGGTGTCCAGCCGCCAGCGTGTACCCCATCCGGACGCCATCTTCGAGTCGCGTTTCGTCGCCCATGGCATCGACCCCGCCACGGCCGAGTCGGTGCATGCGGGCGTGCTCACGCTTCGCGACAATCATTACATCAGCCAGCACGGCCGGCTGTACGGCGTGCGCTTCGATGCGGGCGCTGGCACATGGCGGCTCGCACGCCCGGGAGCCCTGGACGCGCATTTCACCGGTCCCGCGGTCGAGCGCGGCGTTTCCGGTGCGTGGCGAATGTCGCGGGGTGTCGGGTTGCGTGGGGGTGGCGAGAATGGCTCACGCAAGCTGCTGGGACGCATGCGGGCCGAGCGTGCCCAGCCACGCGTGGCCACGCTCAGCCAGAACCAGCGAAGGGCCCTGCTCAGCGAGTTGAGCCGTCTCACGGGCAGCCGTGCCGATGCCGTGTCGATCTACGCCAGCATGCGGCCTGCGGACGCCGCGTTGCGCGGACGGGGCCTCACCCTCGTGCAGCAGGGCTATTTCCATCGCGCACTGGAATACGCAGAACAGATCCCGCGGATCCCGAGGATCCCGCCCCTGGGCCGCGTGGAGCCGTTTGCGATACGGCCGCGCGCCGCGGCGGCGTCGTCGGCACCGCGCCCGTCGGGACCGCAACCGGGTTTCTCCGGCGGAGTCGCCGTGCGCCATCCGGCAGGCCTCGCGCTGACAAGACCGCCCGCGGCGCCGCTGGTGGCGTTGCCGCCCACGGCATGGCCGGACACGGTATGGATCTACCTGTCCGAAGCGGAAGTCGCCGCGCGCACCGGCGCCGTGGACATACGTATCCCGCAGGGCGTCCTTGCGCAGGGGCGCGTCGCGGGCGTCGCCGGATTGACGCTCCCCCCGGAAACACCGCTGGCAGGCATTCCCGGTTCGGTCCTGGCCGGCGTCGGCACGGGGGACACCCTCGGTTCCGTCGCACGTGGCTGGGTGCGTGTGGACCTGCGAGCCGTAAGGGCGCGCGCAGGCAACGATGGCCTGCCGTTGTTCCAGTTGTCCCGCGCCGGTGCGCCGGGCAGCACCGGCGTGGTCATCACGCCCCGTCCCTCCATCGGCGATCCGGCGGCCATGCGCGATGTATGGCTCGCGGCGGGCGAGTACGAGCTCGGTGTCTGGCCCCGGGCCGCGGTGTCACGCCCCTAATCCGCCCCGGTGCCGGAAGACCTCCGGCACCGGGTGGCATACTGGCGCCTTGCCTGCACCGGAAGCCTCCATGCGCCTGCCATCCATCCTGGTCCTCGCCCTCGCGTTCCCGGCAGCGGCCCTCGCCACCGATCCGCACTCCTATGCCCAGCCCGACACGGTCCGGGTCACCCATCTCGACCTCGACCTGACGCTGGACTTCGGCAAGCGCGAACTGGCCGGCCAGGCGACGTTGAAGCTCGACTGGAAGGCATCCGGGGCCAGCGACCTGGTGCTGGATACGCGCGACCTGACGATCGTCCGCGTGGAAGCCCTCGACGCCGGCGGCAAGGCATCGGCGTTGAAGTTCGCCCTGGCGCCCCGCGACAAGGAACTCGGCGCGAAGCTGACGATCCAGGCCCCCACGCATCCGGGCAGCGTGCGCATCGTCTACGCCACCGCACCGGAAGCCTCCGGACTGCAGTGGCTGACGCCGGCACAGACGGCGGACAAGAAGCAGCCTTTCATGTTCTCGCAATCGGAGTCGATCCACGCCCGTTCGTGGGTACCGCTGCAGGATTCCCCCGCGATCCGCTTCACCTACGACGCGCATATCCACGCGCCGAAGGATGTCCGCGTGGTAATGAGCGCCATCAACGACGCGAAGCATCCGCTGGATGGCGACTTCACCTTCGACCAGCCACATCCCATTCCGTCGTACCTGCTGGCGATCGCCGCCGGCGACCTGGCGGTCAAGGAAACCGGGCCGCGCAGCGCCGTCTACGCCGAACCCAGCGTGGTCGGCAAGGCCGCGCACGAGTTCGAGGACACCGAAAAGCTCATCGCCACCACCGAGCAACTGTACGGCCCGTACGCATGGGGCCGCTACGACATCCTCGTACTACCGCCGTCGTTCCCGTTCGGTGGCATGGAAAACCCGAACATGACCTTCGCCACGCCGACCGTGCTGGTCGGCGACAAGAGCCTGGTCTCGCTGGTCTCGCACGAGCTGGCCCATTCGTGGTCGGGCAACCTGGTCACCAGCGCCGCGTGGCGCGATATCTGGCTCAACGAGGGCTTCACCACCTATGTCCAGGGCCGCATCACCGAAGCGGTGTACGGCAAGGCGCTGGCGGACGAGGAAGCCCTGTTGTCCGCGCGCGAGTTGCAGAAGACGATCGGCCAGATGCCTGCCAACACGCAGAAGCTGACGCCGGACGCGCGTGGCGTGGGCGCGGACGATTCACTGTCCTCCGTGGCATACGACAAGGGCTCGTGGTTCCTGCGCACGTTGGAGCAACGGTTCGGCCGCGACACGTTCGATGCCTACCTGAAGGGTTATTTCGCCCATTTCGCCTTCCAGAGTATCGATACGGACACGATGTTCGCCTACCTCAAGGCGAACCTTCTCGATAAATACCCCGGCAAGATGAGCGAGGCCGAGGCCCGTGCATGGATATGGCAGCCGGGCATCCCGAAGGATGCGCCGCTGCCTGCCTCGCGGCGCTTCGACAGCATCGACGCGCAGCGCACAGCGTTCCTTGCCGGCACCCTCGCCGCCGACAAGCTCGATGCGAAGGGCTGGAACACTCAGGAGTGGATGTATTTCCTCGACCGGTTACCCGACGTGCCGCCGCTGGCGAGCATGAAGGCGCTGGACGCGGCCTGGCACCTCACCGGCACGCCGAACGCCGAGATCGGCATGCGCTGGTACGCGCACGCCATCGCCGCCGGCGACAAGGACGTCTGGACCGCCGCAGCCGAGCACATGACACGCATCGGCCGGCTCTACCTGACCACGCCGGTGTACCGCGCCTTCGCCCGCACCCCGGAAGGCCTGGCCTATGCCAGGGCCACGTACGCCAAGGCGAAGAGCGGCTATCACCCGATGACCCAGCAGGCGGTGGAACGTATCCTCGCCGGCACATCGAAGAAGTAAGCCCCCAGGCTTGCATACCGTCACGACGCCCCGCATCTTGCGGGGCGTCCTTTGTTCAGGCTCCCGATCCCATGGCCAAGACCCCGCTCCCCGCCCCGACATCCAGCCGGCCGCTCTGGCAGCGCCTGCTGATCCGCCGGCTCAAGTTCCTCGTCGTCGTGGCCCTGGTACTGGGCGTCGGCGCCGGCGGTGTCTACCTGTTCGCACCCTCGCTGCTGCTGAAGGCCGACGCGGCCCGCCTGGCGATGGCTGCGCACATGGAAAAGAAGCAGGTGGTCGCGGGCGACACCACCTGGTCGTACTACGAAGGCGGCACCGGCCCCACCATCGTCCTGCTGCACGGTTTCGCGGCCAACAAGGAGACCTGGCTGGAGATGGCCAAGGGCCTGACCGATCACTTCCACGTGGTGGCGCCGGACCTTCCCGGCTGGGGCGAGTCGTCGCGCAACGATGGGGGCGACTACGGTGTCCCCGCCCAGGCGGCGCGTCTTCAGGCATTCGCCGCCGCCACGGGCCTCGGGCACTTCCTGCTGGTCGGCCATTCGATGGGTGGCGCCATTGCCGGCGTGTACGCGAGCGAACACCCCGACCAGGTGGCCAGCCTGGTCCTGATGAGTTCGCTGGGGCTCACCTTCAAGGACAACGATTTCGTGCGCGACGTCAAGGCGGGGAAGGACCCATTCATCTTCCACGACCGTGCCGACCTCGAGGCGCTGCTCGCGCGGATATTCCTCAACCCGCCGCACATCCCGGGCCGGGTCGAGGACGCGCTGCTGGCGCGCAACGAAAAGGATCGCGCCTTCATCGAGCGCACCTTCGCCCGCCTGAGCGAGCCTGCGCAGGCCTACTCGCTCGATCCCGTCATCGGCAGCCTGTCCATGCCGGTGCTCGGCGTCTGGTGCCGCGAGGACAAGATCATCGACGCATCCGCGCTGGACACGCTGCGCGGCGGACTGAAAAGCTCCCCGTCCATCGGTGCCACCGTCATGAACGGTTGCAACCACATGCCGATGCTCGAGAAACCCGACGAAACGGCGCGTATCCTCACGGGGTTCGCCCTGGCTCACTGAAGACGGGCAAGGGGTCCGTGACACCCTGCCGATGGCTGCGTCATTGCGCCTTTGTGCAGCGGTCTTTCACCGACAGACGATGAGGTCACCCCACCCGTAACCTGCGGATTCCTTTCCCACAAGGTTTCCGCATGGATGCGATGCCCCCTTCCGCGCCGCCCGCCGAGATACGCGAGACCCACCATGAGGCGATCGACACCGTTCAGAGGCTGATCGCCGCAGAGCGCTGGCTTATCGAGCAGCAGACGGCGATGCCCGCCCTCCCCGAAACGTTCTCCGCCGAAACGCTCAGCGCCTTCGTGGCCGACGTCGGGGCCTTCTGGGAGGGCGGGATCGAAGCCACGGCCGGCACGCGATCGCGGCGCGGCGCCCTGGAAGACACCCTGCGCACGACCCTGTCCGACCTGGCCGTCCTTCAAGGCCTCGATCGCACGCTGGACGACGACGCCCGCGCGCTCGTCGCCGCCGCGCTGGTGCCGCATGCCGTGCCCCCGCCCTACATCGAGTGGCGCGAGGTGACGATCGGCGATGCGCCGCACGCCGGTTCACTGTTGGTCGTGGACACGCGCCCGGGAGGCATCGTCATGGCCTTCACCGCGACGCGCGGGTGGGATCGTTATGCCGACCTCGCGCAGGCCCATGCCGCCCTCGAGAAACAGGTACGGGCCGTCCTGTCCACACGGATCGATCTCCCCGGCCTGGCGCGTGCCAGGGTCAACGTCCATGCCACCGAGGCATGCGTCGACTCACGACGCGTGGATGGGCCCGCCCTGGCCACCGTGGTCGATCGCGTCGTCGCCACGCAGCGCGACAAGATCGAACACGCATGGATTGAATTCGAACTCGAGCGCGTACTGCCCGGACGGTCCCAGCGCCTGGCCGATCGCCTGCGCGATGCCATCGACCTGGCCGACGTTGTCGATGTCGAAGCCATCCTGGGGGTGCGTGAGGCGCGCCTGCGCATCGCCCTCGAAAGCGAGCGGCTGCTCACCGTGCCCCCCTCGCTCGCCGCCGACTGGCGACGCTCCCGCGCGGAATACATGGACACCCTGCAAGCCATGGCGGATCGGCAGGCCCTTGCCGGGGTCGACCCGCCGACGGAACTGCTCGACTACGCTATCGGGCAACTGGAGCCCGTCCTGAAGGCACTGGGCGTCACGGAGCATCCCCGCGACATCACCCTGACGCTCGACCGCTCGCTGGATCCCGCCGCGCGCCTCGCTTCGCTGACGGCATTGATCTACGGCCCGGAACCCCTGCATGCCTCGCTCATCGACGCCGCCTACAGCAACGTGCCTGCCATCGGTGCGGACCGGTTCAGTGCCCACGGCAAGGACGGTCACCTCATCCCGGCATTCAGCGATCCCTACATTCGTGCCGTTCTCAACCGGCTGGACATCCACACCCATTACCAGACACAGCTGCTCGGCGAGCTGCGCGACGGGCCCCAGGCCGCACTGCGACGGCGCGGCTTTCGGGAGTCGCGCATGGCCCGGATGCGGCACGACGCCGTCGAGGCGCGCGTGGCCAGCCTGCGCCACGACTACGGCGAGGCACGCCACCTCGGGCTCACCGCCAGCGGGCGCGCGCGGGTCGACGCCCTGCTCGATGCCCTGGGCCAGGGCCAACCCTCGCCCGCCCTGGTCCGACAGGTCACGTTTCGCGACATGCCGCTACGCGAGGTGATGCAAATCATCGAGTCGCCCGATACGGGGGCAAAGGATGCGGCGGCGCCTGCGCTGGTCTATTACACCCCCGACGCACCCGATGGCGCAGCCTTCCGCGAATTCCGCGATCGTGACGAGGCCGATCGCCTGTTTTTCCGTGATGCCACCTTCCGTGACTACCTGCTCGCCCGGCTTCCCGCGGCATCCGACACCATGCGGCGAGAGGGACACCTGCGCCTGAATGCGAATCGCAGCCTTGCCTGGATACTCGGCCAGGACACCTCGGCGATGCAAGGCGAGGCCACGATCGCCCCCGGCCTCAAGGACATCGCAGGCGATCCTTTCGACGCGGTCTACGACACCGCTCTGGACCACGCGTTGCGCAACGTGCAATCGCTGACACGCAGCGCCCGTGACGCAAATCGCGAGTTCATGTTCGACCTGTGGCACCGCAATCCGGCTCACGTCCTTCCCGCGCAGACCGTGATCGCCACCATCACGGCGCCGTTCCGCGTCGCTCCGGCCGCCTGGCGGGCCTACGACGCGATCAAGGCAGGCGGCTACGGTGACGGCTTCATCGACGCCACCGAAGGCTATGTCATGGCACTGGCGGCGTATTCGCTGGGCATCTCGGCGTTGCACGCGACCACGGCACCCTACGCCGTGCACGTCCGCGCGATCGGAGGCGCACTGGTCAGCCGGGCCCTCGCGCGCCCCAAGCCCGGCACCCACCGGCGCTATCTGGCCAAAGGCGTCACGGCGACGGGCGTACCCGACCCCCAGGGCATGTATCGCGTCGATGGCAAGCTGTATGCGGCGATCGAGGGCAAACTGTACGAAGCCAATTACCACGCAGCCAGCCGCACCGTCCGGCTCGGTGCCGCGCCTCCTGCGGGCATCGAGGCAACAGGGCCCGTGATCCGGTTGCAGGGCGAGCTATGGCACGCCGATCGTCATGCGGGGCGCCGCCGCTCCGTCGGCCGCCCGGCCACGGATGCCACGCCCGCGCGCGACTTCTACAGCGAATACGTCAATCAACTCGAACAGAGTTTCCCCGACGCGATCGAACGACAGCTGGTGTCGGACCAGATGTATCGCGAAATACGTGGACTGCCCACGCGTCGCATCGTCACCGATGGCCAGCGCGCCGGGTTCCACCAGGCGCTGACACGCGCCGAGCAATCCATCCGTGCCTCGTTCGACGTCGGCCCCTCGCTCCCAGGCCGCCTGCGCCAGATCGCCGAGGTCGACCTGCCCGAGCGCCTCTGGTTCTACGACGAGAAGCCGCTCCAGCAAAGCGCGTTCTTCGGCGCAGCGCGGCCCGGCATGACGTGGGGAGCGATACGCAGCGAGGCGCAGGAGCGGGATGTCTTCGGCGTGCGGCTGAGCGCCGTGCCGCCACATGCTCCCGTGCATACCATCGTCGACGGTAGCGGTGTACGGCTACTCGACCGCACACGCGGTTTCGCCGTCGAGGTAAAGGTGCGGGACCTGGTGCAATCCCGAGCCACCAGCCCGGACAGCCTCGATCTGTTGTCCATCGTCGGTACGCAGGGCAGGCACTATGTGCTGCGCACGCCTCCGGGACGACCGGTGATGCTGGAAGCCGGGCAGTTCCGGCTGGTGCCGGAGCTGCCGGAGCTGCCGGAGCCCGCGCCTTAATCGGCGATGTCGGCCACCAGCCGGTCGAGCTGCATCTTCAGGCCGCTGCCGTGCGCCCGAAGCCAATGCCTCTGCTCCTTCCAGTCCGGAAAGATGCTCTCGACCCATTGCCAGAAGCGCGGCGAGTGGTTGCGGACCTTGAGATGACACAACTCGTGCACCAGTACATAACGCAAGGCCACGGGCGGAGCGAGCGCGAGGGCCAGGTCGAGGTTGATCCTGTCCCGCGTGTCCAGGCTGCCCCAGAGGCTTTTCAGCGGACGGATCTTCAGGGCCGTGGGGGCCGCGTTGATCATCGGTATGTAGGCCGGCAACCAGCGTGACACATCACGCCGTATCTGCGCCTCGAAGTGCGTGGCCAGCAGGCCACGCGCAAGGAGGAGGGCCCGCGCGTGTGGACGCGGTATCACCAGGGTGATGCCGTCGTCGTGCTGTTCGACACGAGGATAGGGGCCCTCGGCCCAGTCCAGCGCGATGTCCTCGCCCCGGAACGGAAAGGTGGTGGGCACCCCCACCTTCAGCCTTGGCAGCGGCGTGGCATCGAGGTGGAATTCCTCCAGCTTCTGCTCGAGCCAATCGGCGTGATGACGGAGGAAGGCCGCCATCTGTGCCGTGTGCGTGCCGTAGGGATAGGTAAGGCGCGCCCCCCGGGAGGTGACGGTGAGGCGCAGGCGGCGGGCACGCGGGTGCGCTGCCTTGAGCACCCGGATGGTGCCGCCGGTTGCCGTGGGCAGTTCCAGCCAGTCGCTGTCTTCCGATGCCATGTCGCGAGTCTCGTTCCGATCCCGACCAACATCCCACCAAGCCATATCCATTCCTGCGACGCGGCGCCTTCGTCACTCAGGGCGCGGCAACTTGAACCATTCTTCCAGCTTGCCGAGCAGCCTTGCATATTCGCCGGCCATCAGGGCGAAATTGGCGTCCATTTCCGCCGCGGCGGATTCGGGACTGTCTGCCTGCTCGTCGAGCACCACGTCGGTGAACTTGATCTTGCGCAGGATGAGATCCTCACCCAGCACGAACGAGATGCGATCGTCGAACACCAGCCCCAACTGGAACACCTGCTTCCCGGTGCGAAGGTGCTCGCGGATCTCTTCGGTGTCGAGATCCTGGCGGCGGCAGCGCGCAATGGCTCCCGACGCCGTGGCCGGATCGCGCAATTCGCACTCGTCGCCGAGGGCCAGGCCCGCCGGCAGCTCGCCCGTGGACACCCAGTGCGTCATGAGCAGGCGAGGCGATTCCTCCGGGGCCAGCGGCACGGCCGGGAAACTGCCCAGGGCCTCGCGGATCTGGCTGAGGGTGTTCTCGGCGGACTTGCGGCTGGAGGTGTCCATGATCAGCCAGCCGTTTTTCTTGTCCGCGAAAGCCGACATGCGCGACGTGCGCACGAACGCCCGCGGCAGCAGTTCGTTCATGACGTCGTCCTTCATCCGCTTGCGCTCACGGCCGCTGACCTTGCGACCTTCTTCCTCGGCGATCTTCTGCACGCGGTTGGCCAGCTCGTCGTTGACCACGGACGTGGGCAGCAGCTTGTCTTCACCGGCCACGGTGACCATGACGTTGGACGCCACCGAATGCGTGAGGGCTTCTTCCCGGCGCCCCAGGGGCGAGATGAAGCCGCGCGTGGACAATTCCATGGGGCCGACGGAACGCAGGCGATGCTCGGGCAGCGCCTCGTCAAGGCGCTCGAGATCGGCGGCGACGGAAGCGGAGAAACGGAACAGGGTGAGATTGCGATAGAACATGGATCGGCGATTCTCTTGCGAATGAGGGACCGCGACAGGCGCCATGCACCCGCCGACGAAAGGAGCGGCGGAGCGGGTCAGACGACCTGGGCGATCGCCGCGGCGACGCGGTCCATGTTGCCCTCGTTGAGCGCCGCCACGCAGATACGGCCGGTGCCGACGGCATAGATGCCGAACTCGGTGCGCAGCCGATCCACCTGGGCAGAGGAAAGCCCGGAGTAGGAAAACATGCCGCGCTGGGCTTCGATGAAACCGAAATCGCCATGCCTGGCCAGGCGCTCGACCAGGCCCCGGCGCATGGCCCGGATACGCTCGCGCATCTCGCCTAGCTCGGCTTCCCACTGCGCGCGCAGCGCGTCGTGGTTGAGCACGGCCGAGACCACCGCGGCGCCGTGGGTCGGCGGATTGGAGTAGTTGGTGCGGATGACACGCTTCACCTGGGATTGCACGCGGAGCGCTTCGTCGTGCGAGCCGGTGACGATGGACAGGGCACCCACGCGCTCACCGTACAGCGAGAACGATTTCGAGAACGAGCTGGCGACGAAGAACGCCACACCGGCCTCCGCGAACAAGCGCACGGCCAGGGCGTCCGACTCGATGCCGTCGCCGAAGCCCTGGTAGGCGATATCCAGGAACGGCACCAGGCCCTGCGCCTGCACGGTGGCGATGACGCGCGTCCAGTCGGCGGGGGTCAGGTCCACGCCCGTCGGGTTGTGGCAGCAGGCATGCAGCACCACGATGGCACCCTTCGGCAGCGATGCGAGGCCGGCGAGCATCGCATCCACATCCACGCCGTGCGTGGCGGCATCGTAGTACGGGTAATCGACCACCTCGAACCCGGCGCCTTCGAAGAGGGCGCGGTGGTTTTCCCAGCTGGGGTTGCTGATGGCCACGGGCACGGAGGGATCGAGGCGCTTGAGGAAGTCGGCGCCGACCTTCAGCGCACCGGTGCCGCCCAGGGCCTGCGCGGTGACCACGCGGCGCTCGGCAAGCAGGGGCGACGCCTCGCCGAACAACAGCTTCTGCACTGCGCTGTCGTACAGCGCGATACCGTCGATGGGCAGGTAGCCACGCGGAAGCTGGGCTTCCAGGCGGGCTTTCTCGGCCTCGCGCACGGCGCGCAGCAGCGGCACGTGGCCGTTGGCGTCGTAATAGACGCCCACGCCAAGATTGACCTTGTCGGTGCGGGTATCGGCGCCGAAGGCTTCGTTGAGGCCGAGGATCGGATCGCGCGGCGCGAGTTCGACGGAAGAGAAAAGGGTCATGGTCGGCAGGCCTCGAAGCGGGAAGAGGAAAGGATCAGTCGTTGTCGTCGACGGTGTCGCCGCCAGCGAGCCAGGCGTGGGCGTCGGGTCGCGCCGCGTCTTCGCGTGCGCCAAGCGCCGCGAAGTCGAACAGGCGGCGATCCGTCAGCTGCGACGGCGCGATGTTGCCCATGGCACGGAAGATCGTCTCGCTGCGGCCGGGGTTGGATTTTTCCCACTCGGCGAGCATGCGCTTGACCACCTTGCGCTGCAGGTTCTCCTGCGAGCCGCACAGGTTGCAGGGAATGATGGGGAAAGCGCGGGTGGCCGCGTAGGCCGCGATGTCGTCTTCCTTGCAATAGGCCAGCGGACGGATGACCACATGGCGCCCGTCGTCGGACAACAGCTTGGGCGGCATGGCCTTCAGGCTGCCCTGGTAGAACATGTTCAGGAAGAACGTACCGAGGATGTCGTCGCGATGGTGGCCCAGCGCGATCTTCGTGATGCCGTTGGCCGCGGCCCACTGGTAGAGCGCCCCGCGGCGCATGCGCGAGCACAGGCTGCACAGGGTCTTGCCCTGGGGGATGACCCGGGTGACGACGCTGTAGGTGTCCTGCTCGATGACATGGAACGGGACGCCCAGCGCGGTCAGGTAACCCGGCAGCACATGCTCGGGGAAATCAGGCTGTTTCTGGTCGAGGTTCACCGCGATGAGGTCGAAGCGCACCGGCGCCTTGGCCTGCAGTGACAGCAGCATGTCCAGCAGTGTGTAGGAATCCTTCCCGCCGGAGAGGCAGACCATGATGCGGTCGCCGTCCTCGACCATGCCGAAGTCGGCGATGGCCTGGCCGACCTGGCGACGCAGGCGTTTGGCCAGTTTGCCGGCTTCGTAGCTCTGCTTGCGGGTGGCGTCGGGCGTGGCGGACATGCGTATGGGCGGTTCGGGACGGGTCGGCTGACCATTGTAGCCGCTGCGGAGCCCCTCGCCGGAGGTTACAATCGGACTTCCCCTCCTCGCCCGGCCCAACGCCATGCAGGTCCAGGATCCTCACGAGCTCCAGCAACGCCTCGCCGAACTCAAGGTCGAGCACCGCGACCTCGACGCCGCCATCGACCACCTGGCCGCCGCGATCGGCCGCGACGAGCTCCAGCTGACCCGCCTGAAGAAGCGCAAGTTGCTGCTGAAGGACACTATTTCCCGGATCCAAAGCCGGCTCATCCCCGACCTGGACGCCTGAATGGCCGCAGTGGCGCCCATCCGGCTGGCCAACCGCCACGTGACGCTGGAGCCGCTCCAACCGGTGCACGCCGGCCCGCTGGAGCGTGCCGCGGCTGATGGTGACCTCTGGAACCTGTGGTTCACCTCCGTGCCGGCGCCGGGCCGCGTGGAGGCCTACATCGCCTCAGCCCTGCGTGGGCAGGACGAAGGCCGGATGTCTCCCTGGGTGGTGCGCGAGAACGTCTCCGGCGACATCGTGGGCACCACGCGCTTCTACGACATCGTCGACGATCCGCGGCGCATGGCCATCGGCTATACCTGGTACGCACGGCGCTGGCAGCGCAGCCACGTCAACACGGCCTGCAAGCACCTGCTGTTGTCCCACGCCTTCACTGGCCTGGACGCCGTGGCCGTCGAGTTCCACACCGACGCCTACAACCAGGATTCGCAACGCGCCATCGAGAAACTGGGCGCGAAGCGCGAGGGCATCCTGCGCGCCCACAAGCGTCGGCCCGACGGCTCGCTGCGTGACACGGTGTGTTACAGCATCCTGGCTACCGAGTGGCCCGACGTCGATCAATGGCTGCAGCTGCGGTTGGATCGCCTGGCACCGCCTGCCGCCTGAGCCCTTGCGCCCAGGTGCTGCCGGTGCGGGACGACCCCACCGCAGTTGAACTACCGCGTCGCCACCGCGTCCGGGGACGAAGGGTGCACCACCAGGGTCGCGGTCATGCCGGCCGAGAGCACCACACCGGGCGGCAGGTGCGCCGTGTCGATCCGGATACGCACCGGCACGCGCTGCGCGAGCCGCACCCAGTTGAAGGTCGGGTTCACGTCGGCCAGCAGGTCGCTGCCGGTCGGGTTATCGGCATCGGTGATGCCGCGGGCGATGCTCTCCACCGAGCCCTTCAGCCGCACGCCACCGCTCATCAGGCGGATGTCGACCGGATCGCCCACACGCAGGCCGGGCAGCTTGGTCTCTTCGAAGTAGCCGTAGATCCAGTACGAGTGGCTGTCGATCAGGGCAAGGCGTGCGCTGCCGGCACTGGCGTAATCGCCGACGCGTACGTCCAGGTTGGTGACATAGCCATCCACCGGGGCGCGCACTTCCGTGCGATCGAGATTGAGTTGCGCGGAAGCCAGTTCGACCTGCGCCTGGGCCACGGCCGCCAGGGCCTGCTGCTGGGAGGCGCTGGCCTGCTTCGTACTCGCCTGGGCCTGCTGCCACCCCGCCTTGGCCGCGTTGGCGGCGGCCACCGCGTTGGCCTTGTCTTCCGCCGAGATCACGTTGTTGATCAGCTTCTGCCGGCGTTCGGACTGGGCGGCGTACATCTCGAAGTTGGAGCGGCTCTGCAACGCGCCGGCCTGGGCCGCGTTGATGCTGGCGCCCGCAGCGCGTGCCGCCGCTTCAGCGGCGTTGAGGTTGGCTTCGGCCTGCGCCACCGCGTTCGCGTAACGCGCCTTGTCGACGACGAACAGCAGGTCGCCCTTCTTCACCGTCTGGTTGTCGATGACCTTCACGTCGGTGACCAGACCGGCCACGTCGGGCGCGATGCGCACGATCTCCGCGCGCACGCGGCCGTCGCGCGTCCACGGCGAATACATGTAGTGCTTCCACAGGGCGTGCCCGATCACGGCGGCGACAAGGACGACGACGGCGGTCACGGCAAAACGGATGACGGTGGCGAGTTTCATAGGGGCTTCACTCAGAGCAGGAGCAGCGCAAAGGCGCCGAAGACACAGACGAACACGGCGAGCCGGAACAACGGCGGGTGCCAGATCAGGCGATACAGCCCGAACCGGCCGGCGATACTGTCGAAAAGCCAGAGCACCAGCAGCGCGACGACGAAGAGGATGAGCAGTCCCGGCACGAGTGCATCACCGAGGGCGATTTCACGAGGCATGGGCGATCTCCTTGCTGAGCGGCATATCGGGCATGTAGGCGGCGAGGACGGATTCCCCGTCGAGCAGGGCCATGCGCACCAGGTGCAGGTGGGCCAGCAGGTACTGAGTACCCTCGTGCTCACCGACGCCGGCGATAGCCGTGGCGACCGCGTCCCGCGCGAGCAGATAGCCGTCGGCGTCGGGTTTCTCGTAGAAACGGGCCAGGGTACGCAGCGTGTCCTGCAGGTACGGACGCAGGGCGGCCGGGACATCCCGACGCGCGATGTCGTGACGCAGTTCGATCAACGCCCGTCCCGTCTCGTGCACCGCCAGGGCCCATGCGATCAGCGTGCGCGAGTCGGCACTGCCCGGCTCCGTCTGGGCGACCACCTGACTGACCAGGTCGTGATTGACGCTCTCGAACCGGTGGCGAAGGCCGGGCAACGGGGCCTCCGCGGCGAGCGCGACCTGCCCACGCAGGCGTGCCAGCTGGCGCCGCCGCAACCAGGCGCTGCCGATCGCGGGCGGAATGACTACGAACGACACCGCCGCGGCGCCCAACCCAACGACCTGCGCGATGGCGTCGTTGATGAAATGCGCCGGGTCGTACACCTGCACGTTCTTCAGCGTGAGGATGTAGGCAAAGCCCATGGCCCAGCCCAGGCCGTAGGATGCGAAGCGTCGGGTCATCATGAGCACCAGGCCAACGGCCAGGAACGGCGCCACGCCGACCACCAGCAGGCCGTAGCCATCCAGGCGCGTAAGGACGAAGAACTCGCAGATGAAGCCCAGCACCATGCCCGAGAGGTAGCCGAGCATGACCTGCCAGGTCACCCGCGTCGGGTTGGGTGTGGTGGCGAACAAGCCAGCGAACACCGTGGCGAGCAACATGGCACTGGAACCCAGCGGCCAGGCGCTGGCCACCCAGAACGCCCCCAGCACCAGCATGGTCAGCGTTGTGCGGAACGTTGCCAGGCCGGCGCCGAGGAAGTCGTTGCCGCGATCGAAGCGCACTCGCTCCGCAGCGCCGTTGCTCACCCGTGGCGTCTGCAACGAGGCGGCCGTATCGACATAGTCGTAAAGCTCGTCGACGAAACGGGCCAGCAGCGACGCGCCGGTGTCGAAATCGCGAATGTCCTGCGAATCGGCCAGCGCAGCGCGTTGTGCCGGGGTGTTCGTCCGCATCGTGTCGCGCGCCGCCACCAGGCGCGGCAACAGCACGCGCGCGGCGGCGCCGGCCTCGATGGGCGCGTCGAGAGCGTCGCCGATCGGCGTGTACAGGCGCATCAACGCCTGTGCGGTCGCGTCGCGGTGCGCCCGCTTCAGCCGGTTGATCAGGTGGTGCAGCGACTGGAAGCTGGTAGACGCTGCCATGAAACGCTGGTTGAACAGGCGCAGGTGGCTGCTGCGCGCGCGGGCTTCGGCGTCTTCGAAAATGACCGAGCTGCGAAGGTCTTCCAGCGTGACTGCAGCGCGCACGAAGCGCAGGTGGGCGTTCTCCATCGTGTCGCGGGCGATCGCCCCGGCCGTGCTGTCGCGCACGAAGCCAACGAAGTGCGCGAACTGCTCGCGCGCCGCGCGCCGCAAGACGTCGCGCATGCGGCTGGGGAACACCACATCGTTGACCACGCCGCTGACCATGAGGCCGAGCAGGACTTCACTGATACGCGCCCACGACGAATCGAAGACGCCGGGCGGATTGTCGATCACGGGAATGGCGACGATGGCCGCCGTGTAACCCGCCAGCACGAAGGCATACGACTTGAAGTTGCGATACAGCGTGGCGCCACCGGCACACACGCCGATCCACACCGACAGCGACAGCAGGAACAGGTCACGCGTCTGCGGAAAGGCGGCCACGATGACGATGGCCGCCGCGGCGCCGGTCAGCGTGCCGATCGCACGGTAGAAACTCTTGGCCAGCACCATGCCGGACTGGCGGTTGGCGACGATGATCGTCGTCAGCATCGCCGTGGACGGCGCCGGCAGGGCCAGGCGCATGGCTAGCCATCCGGTGAGAAAAAACGCGAGCAGGGTCTTGGCGACGAACAGCCAGACGTCGACTTCCTCGCGCAGCGTCTCGACCACGACCTGGCGCGTGGTGGGAGTGGCATGTTGCAGATCGATGGCGGACATGGGTGCCCCCGTCACTCCCCGAACCCGGCCAGCATCTTCTTGAGCAGGCGTTCCAGTTGCGTCTGTTCGGTGGCGTCGAGGTTACGAGTCTGGCGGTGAAGCAACGTGACGATGTCGGGGAGGAACTGGGTGATCGTGTTCAGCCCGACCGGCGTCAGGGTCAGGGTGACCTTGCGGCGATCCTCGTCGCTGCCGGCGCGGGCCACGTAGCCCTTCTCGCACAGCTGGGTGGTCAGCCGGGTGATGTTGGCCAGTTTCTCACCGGCCGCCTCGGCCAGCTGCGACGGGTTCATCGCGTTGTCGGGCGAGCCGTACAGCATCATCAGGATGTTGTATTCCGGATGGTTCAGCCCGTAGGGCTTCATCACCGCGTTGGCTTCGTCGTGCACCTGCTTGTAGAGGTGCTTGACCAGACGGACGAGCACGGCCGGCTGACGCGGGAACCCCGGGTATTTACGCAGAGTGACGTCGAGGCGTGCTTCGGTGCGGGCGAAATCGCTCATGGGGAGGTCCGTGGACTGGATACCTCACAAGTATATAGTTCATTTATGTATTATCAATAGGTGAAGGTATTGCAGGCGAAGGGGGCCGGTACGCATAAAGGGATTCGCTCATGCCGCACCAGATAAACGGCTCAGCAGCACCCTCTGGAAAAGCGTCCGGCCGTCCCCATTCTTGCGGCCAGGAGTCCGCATGAACACGCCCCGTTCCGCCCTTTTCCTTCTTTTCGCGCTCGCGACGATCATTCTCTTGGTTGGATGCCGGCGCCCCGCCACCGTGGGCGCCGCGCAGCCGGATGCCTCTGTCGCGGAGGTCGTTCACCGCGCCCAGGGCTCGCCGCCCGTGCAGAAGCCCAGCATCGAGATTATTTCCGCACGGGCCTTGGCGCGGGACTTTGCAAGCGATAGCGCTGCATCGACAAGGCGCTCAGCACGCCAGGTCGTCGAAGTCACCGGCGAGCTGGGAAACCTGGAGGCAGGTGGGGATGGCGTACCCGTGCTCACGTTGAGAGGCGGGGCGGGATTCAAGGATCCACGGTTCGTGCTGGACGCCGACGCCTGGCCGGACGTCTCCACCCTCAAGACCGGCGCGACGGTGAGACTGTCATGCCGGGATGGGTCCGAGAGCGCCGGTCAGGTGACCTTGAAGGCGTGCTCGCTGCTGTAGGGCCCGACAAACACGAGGACGGCCCGATCCGCGTGGGCAGACCGGGCCGTCGGGTCGCAGTGACACGCTTACTGCTTGAGCGGAACTGTCTCGAAACCACCGCCCTGCGGCGCGGCGTTCTGGGCCGGCTGCGATGCCGCCGGAGCAGCGCCTCGCACCGGAGCCGCGCCACGGGCACCGCAGGTGTACGCACCCCAGTCCTGCGAGCCGCCGTTGGGTTCGCCCAGGGGCTTGATGGTGTCCGCGCCCATCTTTGCGGCCTCGTTGCGCGCGAGCACTTCGAGTTCGTCGCGGACCTTCAGGTCGTCGCGATCGATGGGGCCGACGCGGCTCTGCACGGACACCGTGACCTTGCCCTGGTCGCGGCAGCTGGACACGTCGCCGTTCCAGGCCGTGCGGACGTTGCGCGCGCTGTCGTCGAGCTTGATGCCCCACGAGCACGCGGAGAGGGCGAGCGGGACGAAGAGAACGAGGACCTTGCGCATGGGTTGAGCTCCGGAAAAACGTTGGGGGGACATGCTAGCCAAATGCCGCGAAGGGCGCGATCTGAATCGACCGCACCCTTCGCTGGGGATTACCGTGCCTTGGCCGCGGGCGGCGCCTTGGTCTTGCCCGCGCGTGCAGGTGCCGGCGCCGCGATGTCCTTCGCCGGCTGGCCGTCGGCGTCGATCACGTGCACTTCGCCGAGGTTCAATGCGCGCACGGGGGCCTCGATCTTGCGCAGGTCACCGACGATGACCCAGGTCAGGGCGTCGGGACGGATGACGGCAGCGAGCGCGGCCTCGGCCTTGGCGCGGTCGACGCCTTCGATACGCGACTTCAACGTCTGCACGTAGTCGTCCGGGCGGCCGTAGATGAGGATGCCACTGATGGCGCCCAGTACGGAGGACGTGGTCTCGAAGCTACCGGGCAACGCGCGGATGCGCTGCGCCTGGATGTTGCCGATTTCATCGGCCGTGAGCGGCTTCGGCCCGATGACAGCCTTGGCTTCCTTGAGGATTTCCGCCGCCGATTCGGCCGTCTTGTCGGTCTGCACCGGTGCGTAGAACAGCAGCGGACGCTGCCCCTGGGCATCGGAAAGCATGCTGCCCGCGCCGTACGCCCAACGTTTTTCCTCACGCAGGTTCATGTTGAGGCGCGAGGTGAACGTGCCGCCGAAGGCACCGTTGGCGATGCCCAGGTCCAGTGCGTCGGGCGCACGGGTGGAGGGCGCCAGCAGGCCGGCCAGGATCAGCGACTGCGGGGCGTCGGTGCGATTGACCAGGAAGACGCGCGGCTTCGGCTGGGCCGCCACCTGCCCGATATTCCTTGCCGGCACCGCCGTGGCGGGGGCCTGCCAGTCGCCGAAGACCGCATCCAGCCGCGGCAGGATGTCGGCGAGCGTGGTGTCGCCAGCCACCACGATGCGCACGTTGTCGGGCCGCAGGTAGTCGCGCTGGAAGGTGGCGAGGTCCGCGGCGGTGAGCGAGGCAATGGCTTTTTTGGTACCGCTGCCCGTGAACGGGATGCCGTAGGCATGGTTGGCGCCGTAGAGCAGCGGCGGCAACGTGCGCAGCGCGAGGCCGGTGGGTTCGGTTTTTTCCTGCGCGATGCCGGCCATCCACTGGCCACGTACGCGCTCGATGTCGTCCGCCTTGAACGCAGGGTTGCGCGTGATGTCGGCGAACAGCGCGAGCGAGGGCGTGAGGTCGCTGTTGAGCGCGTTCAGGCCGACGCTGCAGGTATCCAGCGAGCAACTGGACGAGACGATGGCACCCAGGCGCTCCTTGCGCCGTGCCACTTCCACCGAATCGAGCGAGCGCGTGCTTTCTTCCAGCAGCGCGGAGGTGAAGCTGGCGGTGCCGAGCTTGCGGCCCTGGTCGGCTGCGTAGCCCGCGTTGAACAGGAGCAGCACCTGGGTCACCGGTACCGTGTGGCGCTCGGCCAGCACCACCTCGATGCCGTTCTTCAGCTTGCCCCGCTGGAGCGTGGGGAAGGACAGGTCGGGGAAGGTGTCCACCGACGGCACGCCCTTGCTGCGATCGACCTGGGACGCGCCGACGGCATAGGACCGTGCCGGCGGGGTGACGGCGGTGGGGCGGCCCGGCGATGTACCCAGGCCGGTTACCGCCTTGTCCTCGGCGGCGGGATCGAAGCCGGCTGCCGCAGGCAGGATGGTCAGCGTGTAGTCGCCGCGGGTCAGCCAGGTCTTCGACGCCGCCAGCACCGACGCGGTCGTGGCGTTCTGCGCCCGCTCCAGGTCCTTCTTGTAGGCCTCCGGATCGTTACGGTAGACCTGTCCCTCGGCGAGGATCACGGCCTTGCCGCCCGAGCCGCCCACCTTCTCCAGGCCGCGGATGAATCCCGCGCGGTTGGCGACCTTGGCACGCGCCAGCTCGTCGGCCGTGGGGCCGGTGGCGAGGTAATCCTTCCATACCGATGCCACGGCCGCTTCGACCTTTGCCGGGTCCACCCCGGCCTTGACGTCGACGGTGAGCTGCACCTGGCTGGCGAGGGCGAACGGCGAGATACCGAGGCTGACATCGTCGGCGAGCTTGTCCTGGTAGACGAGACGCTGGTAAAGCCGGGATGTCTTGCCGCCGCCGAGAACCGTAGTGGCGAGATCGAGCTGCAAGGCATCGTCCGTGCCCAGCTGGGGCACGATCCACGTCCGCACGATGCGCGCCTGCGCGACCTGGTCGTGCTGGATACCGCGCGTCGAGGCCTGTAGCGGGGTGATCCACGGCTGCTGCCGGGGCACCGGCGGCCCTGCGGGGATGTCGCCGAAGTACTTCTCGGCCTTCGCCTTGGCCTGGGCCACCGTGATGTCGCCCGCCAGCACGAGGGTGGTGTTGGCTGCCCCGTAGTAGTCGTGGAACCACTGCTTGACGTCGGCCAGCGAGGCCGCGTCCAGGTCGGCCATCGAACCGATGGTGTCGTGGTGATACGGGTGATTGGCCGGATAGGTATTGACGAGGACGTTCTCGTCCACGCGGCCGTAGGGCTGGTTCTCGCCCTGGCGCTTCTCGTTCTGCACCACGCCACGCTGGGTGTCCAGTTCCTTCTGGCCGATGGCGCCGAGCAGGTGGCCCATCCGGTCGGATTCCATCCACAGCGCCATATCGAGGGCGGTGGTGGGCACGGTCTCGAAGTAATTGGTGCGGTCGAACCACGTGGTGCCGTTCATGTCGGTGGCACCGGCGCGCTCGAACGGCTGGAAATAGGTGCCCTTGCGGTTCTCCGAGCCCGAGAACATCAGGTGCTCGAACAGGTGGGCGAAGCCGGTCTTGCCGGCCGGCTCGTCGCCCGAGCCCACGTGGTACCAGATGCTGACCGCGACCACGGGCGCCTTGTGGTCTTCATGCACGACGACGGTGAGGCCGTTCGGCAACTGGAAGCGCGTGTATGCGATGTCCGGAATCGTGTCGGGCGCGGACGACGCCGCAGCGGCGGCCCCGACGAAGGAGATCAGCCCGACGGCAAGCAGGGCGAGGCGGTTCTTCATGCACGACTCCAGAGGGCCCTCGTGGCCCGGATGCACGGAGGCTAGCCCGGTCGCTCCGTCGGGCGCAATCGGTGGTGTCCGATCGTCCGCGGGTTGTCCGGTCGCGGGTGGTCGGTGTCCGCGGACAAGCGACCTGTCGGAAGCCACATGACAAACCTCATACGAATCAACTCATTGCCGACACTCAAAGGCTGGCACGGCACTTGCGTTACTAGTCATGCCCCGCCGGGCGGCTTCCTGCCCCGGCTCCTCGAAGGAACACGCCATGAAATACGAACTGATGATGCTCAACGGCCTGCTGGTCACCTCGATGTTCCTCTGCGGGTTCACGCTCTTCCAGATGGTCTGATCGCCCTACTGTTTCTGTCGGAGATACACCCATGCAACACGAACTTCTCATCCTGCGCAGCCTGCTCGTCGCTTCCATGCTCGTCTGCGGCCTGATCGTCGGCAACATGCTCACCTACACGGGTGCGCCGATCCAGCTGGCCGCCGTCGGGCAGGCCACGATCGCCCCAGCCGTCACCTGCGATGCGATGATCGCGCATGCCACCTGCGCGTCGCCGGCCGCATAATGGGGGCATGCCCCACGTCATCCTCTTCCGACCCGAAATACCGCCCAACACGGGCAACGTGATTCGCCTCTGCGCCAATACAGGCGCCGGTCTGCACCTGGTACGGCCGCTCGGCTTCGAACTCGACGACGCCCGCCTGCGTCGCGCCGGCCTGGACTACCACGAATTCGCACGGGTGGCGGTGCACGACACCCTGGACGCCTGCCTCGACGCCCTCGGCCGACCGCGTGTATTCGCGTTCTCCACGCGCGGGCAGCAACTCCATACCGAGGTGACCTTCGCCGAAGGCGATGCCCTGCTGTTCGGTTGCGAGACGGCCGGCCTGCCCGACGACGTACTGGACGCCCTTCCCGCCGGGCAGCGCGTGCGCCTGCCCATGCGTCCGGGCAACCGCAGCCTCAACCTATCCAATGCCGTGGCGGTCGCCGTGTTCGAGGTGTGGCGCCAGTCCGGCTTC
Organism: Luteibacter sp. 9135; assembly: GCF_000745005.1. Lineage (NCBI taxonomy): Bacteria > Pseudomonadati > Pseudomonadota > Gammaproteobacteria > Lysobacterales > Rhodanobacteraceae > Luteibacter > Luteibacter sp. 9135. Next base: position 810,346 of record NZ_JQNB01000001.1, read on the forward strand.
GACGGCGCGGCCTGAGCCGCGCAAGCTACAATCGGGACATGACTCCCGAACGTCCCCCGGCCGACGCCGATCCTCGTCGCTTCCTGCCCCGACCGCTACGTGTGCTGGCCGGCCGTGCGATGGAGGCCGCGCTCAACCGCGCGGTCGACCTCGATCCCGACACCCGTGCCCGACTCGACGCACTCGACGGCCGCAGCGTGCAGGTGCACCTCGCCGGGCCCGAACTGGGCATCCGCATCACCGTGGAGAAAGGCCGCCTGCGCGTGGGGCCGCCCGAGGAAGGCGGCAGCCTGCGCGTCGCCGCTTCGCCGGGTAGCTTGCTGGCCATGGCGCTGCGCCGCGACGACGACGGCGTGGCGCCCGGGAAGGTGGACATCGCGGGCGATGCCGAGCTGGCGCGACGCCTGGAGCGACTCGCCCGACAGTACGCGCCTGACGTTGAGGAAGCTTTCGCGAAGACCTTCGGCGACCGGCTGGGCGTTCCGCTGGCCACCGCCCTGCGCGAGGGCCTGGCCCATGCGCGCGAGTCCGTCTCGCACCTCACCGAGGACACCGCCGACTGGCTGCGCGAGGAAGGCCGCGTAGCCGTGGCCCCGGGCGAAATGGATACCTTCCTCGACGGTGTGGATGCCGTCCGCGAACGCACGGAACGCGCCGAGGCCCGGCTTGCCCGCCTCGCCCGGACCCTCGGGGGGTCGCGCGCATGACGCCTTTCCGCCTTGCCCCGCGCCTGTTCCGCGTGGTCGCCGTGCTGTTGAAATACCAGCTGGACGAAGTGATCGAAGGCGCCCGCCTTTATCGTCCACTCAAGCTGCTGACCCCGTTGCTGCCCGGTCCGGCGGTAGACACCCGCGGTCTGTCGCGCGGCGTACGCCTCCGGCTGGCGCTGACCGAGCTGGGTCCGATCTTCGTCAAGGCCGGCCAGGTCCTGTCCACGCGGCGCGACCTGGTGCCGCCGGACATCGCGGACGACCTCGCCCTGCTCCAGGACCAGGTGCCGCCCTTCCCCGGTGCGGAAGCGCGGGCCATCGTCGAGCGTGAGCTGCGTGCGCCGGTGACCACGCTGTTCGCCGCCTTCGACGAAACCGCGCTCGCCTCCGCGTCCATCGCCCAGGTGCATGCGGCGACGCTGCACGACGGCCGTGAGGTGGTGCTGAAGGTGCTGCGTCCGGGCATCGACCGCCGCATCGCGCGCGACATCGACCTCCTGCGCTCCCTGGGCGAGCTGGCCCAGCGATGGCATCCCGCGGCCGATAAGATCCGCCCGATGGAGGTGGTAGCCGAGGTCGAGAAGATGCTCGAGAACGAGCTGGACCTGCAGCGCGAAGGCGCCAGCGCCAGCCTGCTCCGGCGCAATTTCGCCAGCGGCGTCGATCTCTACGTGCCGGAGGTCCACTGGGATTTCAGCACGCAGGGCGTGCTGACGCTCGAGCGAGTGCGTGGTGTCAGCGCCGACGACATCGTGGCGATCGACGCCGCCGGCCTCGATCGCAAGGCGCTCGCCGCCAAAGGCGTGCGCCTGTTCTACGAACAGGTGTTCCGCGACAACTTCTTCCATGCCGACGCGCACCCGGGCAACATCTGGGTCGACACCACGCGTGTGGACGAGCCGCGCTTCATCGCGCTGGACTTCGGCATCATGGGCTCCCTCCCGGAAGCCGACCAGTACTGGCTCGCCGAGAACTTCATCGCGCTGTTCGAGCGCGACTACGCCCGTATCGCGCAGTTGCACGTCGCCGCCGGCTGGATGCCCTCCCATGTTCGCGTCGACGAGCTGGAAGCCGCCGTGCGCACGGTGTGCGAGCCCTACTTCACCCGCCCGCTGTCGCAGATCTCCATCGCCGACCTGGTGGTGAAGCTGTTCCGCACCGCACAGCGTTTCGAGCTCACGCTGCAACCGCAGTTGATCCTGCTGCAGAAGACACTGCTCAACATCGAAGGCGTGGGTCGCCTGCTCGACCCGGACATCGACATCTGGGCGGTGGCGCACCCCGTGTTGCGCCGCATCCTGCGCGAGCGTTACAGCGTGCGCGCCACGCTGCGCGACGTGCGTCGGCGCCTGCCCGACTGGATCCGCACCGCGCCGCGCGCGCCGGAACTCCTGCGCGACGCCTTGCTCCAGGTCGCCAGTGGGCAGCGTCGTGACGTCGCCGACCCGCTGGCCCTCGCGGTGGCACGCGACGACGCACGGCGCATGCGCCGCCTGATCGCCTGCGGCCTGCTGGGCGCCACGCTGCTGATCTGCGGCGCACTGGTCGGCACGCTGGCGCCGCGCGGCGTGTGGCCCGGCATCGCCGCCGCGGTGGTCGGTGTGCTGGTGTTCGTCGTGGGCTGGCCACGACGGGTTCGCTGAGCGACGTGCTGGATATCCTCTACCAGGACGACGACATCGTCGCCGTCAACAAGCCGGCCAACCTTGCCGTGCACCGGTCCACCTTCGTCGGGCCGGACGATGCGTTCCTGATCGACCTGCTCCGCGAACAGGTGGACGGCCGCCTGCACCTGGCGCACCGGCTGGATCGCGCCACCTCGGGCGTGCTGCTGGTAGCGCGATCCTCCGAAGTGGCCGCGCAACTGGGCGAGCAGTTCATGGGCCGCAGCGTGCGCAAGCGATACCTCGCCGTGGTGCGTGGCTGGCCCGATCCCGAGGAAGGCACCATCGATTATCCGTTGCCGGGGTCGCGCGATACCGGGCCGCGTCGCGAGGCGAGCACCGACTATCGCCGGCTGGCCACGATCGAGGTACCCATTGCCCTCGGCCGCTATGAAGCACAGCGCTACGCCCTAATGCTCGCGGAGCCGCGCACGGGTCGCTTCCGGCAGATCCGCAAGCATTTCGCGCACATCCATCATCCGCTGGTCGGCGACAGCCAGCACGGGCGGGGCGACCACAACCGGCTGTTCCGGCAGCACTTCGCCTCGCATCGCTTGCTGCTGCACGCCACCGCGCTGGCGTTCGTGCATCCCACGGCGGTACGGCCGATGTGCATCGAGGCGCCCCTGGACGACACCTGGCTACGCCTGATCGCACGCTTCGGCTGGCAGGACGCCTACGCCTGGCCTGCCGCACTGCACGACGGGAACGGACCGGGCGGCTGCTAGAATCCGCAGCCACCATGCTCATCGTCACATCCTCCATCGCCATTCCCGACGCCGAACTGATCGAGCGCTTCACCCGCGCCGACGGCCCGGGCGGCCAGCACGTCAACCGGACGGAAAGCGCGGTCGAGCTCCGCTTCGATATCGCGTCGTCGCCGTCGTTGCCCGATGCGGTGCGCGAGCGGCTGCTGGCGCGGGGCGACCGGCGCATCACAGATGCCGGCGTACTGGTGATCCAGGCGCGCCGGTTCCGTGAGCAGGCACGCAACCGTGACGACGCCCGGGACCGCCTGGCGGAGATCGTGAGGGCGGCCACCGTGGTCGCGAAGAAACGTGTGGCGACTCGCCCTACACGTGCCTCGAAGGAGCGCCGGCTGGCGGGCAAGACCCAGCGCAGCCAGACGAAGAAGGGCCGCTCGAAAGACTGGAGCCACGATTGAGCCTTCGCCCCGTGGACGGCATCCCCGTGCTGGGGCCCCATGTCCCCACGTTGCTGGTGTCCCGCTGGATGCGTTTCTGCCGCTGGCTGATCGCGCGCAGCGGCTGGCGCGTGGTCGGTGAGTTTCCCGACCTGCCGAAGCTGATCGTCATCGGCGCGCCGCATTCGTCGTACTGGGACGGCGTCTGGGGCCTGCTGATGAAATCGGCCATGGGGCTGGATGTCGGCGTGATGATCAAGCGCGAGGTACTCAATGGCCCCTTCGGACCGATTGTGCGTCGCCTCGGCATGATCCCCATCGACCGCTCCGCCGCCGCCAACGTGGTCGACCAGATCGTCGGGCGATTTGCCACCCACGACACGATGTGGGTGGCGATCGCGCCGGAAGGCACGCGTAAACCGGTGACGCAGTGGAAATCCGGATTCCTGCGCATTGCCCACGCGAGTGGCGTGCCTATCCAGCCGGTCTTCATCGACTACCCGAGCCGGAGCTTCACGCTTGGTCCGCTGGTGCATGCCACGGGGGACATGGAGGCGGACATGACGAGTATTCGCCGCCTGTTCGTGGGTTATCGTGGGAAGCACCGCGGGGCCTGAGGTCAGCCCAGGCCGCGCGAATGACGCACGGTGTACTCCGTGGGCCGCGGCAAATCGTTTTTAACAACGATGCGATAGCTTCCGGGGCCGAGGCGAGGAATATGCGGCGCATATCCTTGGGCGATGCTGCGCCACTTGCCTTTTTCGAACTGCTGGATGGAAACCGTCACAAGCCCAGTCGATGACGATGAAAAGGGACCTGTGCAGGTGGTTTTCCACGTGAACACCTGCGCCTCTTCATGAGCACCCAGGCGTCCACTCAAGGTCGTTTGCGGCAATTGGCCGATGCATCGGCCCGGGAAGCGAAACGGTGCGGCATGTAATGGCACGGTGTACGCCGCCAGAATGACCGCGGCGGCTCCGATGCAGCAACAAATACGACGACGTTCGACACGGTTCATGAGCCAATTCCAGTAAGGGCGGTAATGCCGTCCGGAACATTAAAGGCTCGTCGATCGGGCATTCTGTCGGTGAACACGCCATTGCTCGTAAGACACACGACTGCCTTTCCTGCCTACAGCAGAGCAGCACTGCCCGACCTGATAACGATAGGCGGGCCTGCATTTTCCTCGGCAACGCAATGACACGCTCAGGAAAGCGAATTGTCGACAGCGGACCCATGAGAACGAACAGCGCGGTCAGGACACCTGCAAAGTTCAGTGCCGGCTGGCGGCTTGAGCGGGTACGAAGCAACGAATTCGGCTACCAGGACACACCCATCGAAGGTGGCGTGGCCGCCGATGTCGCGAGAACCCTTCCGGTGGCACTCAAGCGTCAGCTAGCCGCCGTCAACATGCGTTCGATCAATCCGGTCGAGCTGAGTCGCCTTTCGGGAAGGCTTCACCACATGGGCTATTTATCTCATGACGCGTGGTCGCAACTCGGCGAATTTCAGGTCGACTACCGGTCTCCCATCGACCCTACCGCACTCACCAAAGAGGCGCTCAGGACCATACGCGGCGTGGACGATGCGAAATACGCGCTCGCCATCCGCCAATATGAAGCGGGGATCGCTGCGGCGCAAAGCCTCACGGAACTCACAGATTATCTAAGAAGCCACTCGGTCGATCTCTACGCCTGATCAGCGACCCGAGTGTCCCGACTCGTCGTAATCCCGGTGCGTCAGCAAGCCCGGCCGGATGAGATCGATGAAGGCGCGAGCCTCGGGGCTGAGGAACTTGCCCTTGCGCATCACCACGCCATAACTGCTCTGCGGAAAATACTGTCGAAGGTTGCGCACGGCGAGCGTTTCGCGATCCGCCTCGGTGATGCAGATGCCGGTGACGATCGAGATACCGAGTCCCATCGCCACGTACTGCTTGATCACATCCCAGCCGCCCACCTCGATCGCCACCGTGTAAGGCACATGGCGCTGCTGGAACACCATGTCGACCAACCGGAACGTGGTCAGGCGCTGCGGCGGAAGGATCAGTCCGTAGGGCGAGAGGTCTTCCAGGCGGATGTCCTGCTTCGCTGCCAGCGGGTGGTCCGGCGGCATGATCAGCATGGGGTCGTAGTGGTACACCGGCGCCCAGGCGATGTCGTTGGGCACGTCGAGCATCGAGCCGATGGCGATGTCTGCCTCGTCCGCCCGCAGCAGGGCCAGGCCGTCCTTGCCCGTCACGTTGGCCAGTTGGAGATGCACCGAGGGGTAGCGTTCGCGGTAGGCCTTGACCAGCTCGGGCAGCAGGTACTGGATGGTGGACGATCCCGCGGCCACCGTCAGCTTGCCGCTGTGGGTAGTGCGCGTCTTGGCCTGGAACTCACGATCGAGGTTCTCGAAGCCCTCCACGAGGGGCCGGGCCATGGCGTAGAGCGCTTCCCCCGCGTCGGTCAGTGTGACGCGACGGCGGGTGCGCTCCAGTAGGGGCATGCCGAGTTCGCGCTCCAGCGCCTTGAGTTGGAGGCTCACCGAGGGCTGGGACAGGAACAGGGCCTCGGCGGCGCGACTCAGCGTTCCCAGGCGAATCGTATAGACGAAGGCACGCAGCTGCTTGAGTCGGTTGCCCTTGTAGTAAAAGCGCGCAGGCGTATCGATCCCTGGGAAAGAGTCTGCCTCCACAGCGCTACCCTTCCTCTTCCTAGACCGTACCGGCAGTTTCTTAGTCATATTTTATCTTTCAAACCATCAGCTTAAATATTTCATTAACTTTGTTAATAGATATATTTGAAACATATGCTTTGTCAACATCGTATCCGCAGGACTAGCGTGGCTTCCACCCCCGCTATCCCGAGGCACGACCCATGGCTGTTCCCGAAAGCGCGATCGATAGCCGAGGCGGCATGCGGTTCGACCCTGCCGCGAATGCCTACGACGACATCCTGACCCCGGAAGCCGTCGCCTTCGTCGCCGACCTGCACCGGCGCTTCGACGGCAGGCGACTGGCCCTGCTGGCCGAGCGCAGCGCACGGCAGCAGCGCTACGACGCCGGGGAGCTGCCGGATTTCCGGTCCGACACGGCCGCCATTCGCGAAGGGGACTGGCGCATCGGGGCCATTCCGGCGGTGCTGCAGGATCGACGGGTGGAGATCACCGGCCCGGTGGAACGGAAGATGATCATCAACGCGCTCAATTCCGGCGCGAAGGTGTTCATGGCGGACTTCGAGGATTCGAGCGCGCCCACCTGGACCAACCAGATGGATGGTCAGCGCAACCTGCGTGACGCCGTGGACGGCAGCATCGCGTTCACCAGCGCCGACGGCAAGGTGTACCGCCTGGGCAACGATCCCGCGGTGCTGATGGTCAGGCCGCGCGGCTGGCACCTGCCCGAGCGCCACGCCGAGGTCGATGGCGATGTGGTCAGCGGCGCGCTGGTGGATTTCGGCCTGTTCGCGTTCCACAACGCCCGAACGTTGCACGAGAACGACCGCGGCCCGTATTTCTACCTGCCCAAGCTGCAAAGCATGGAGGAAGCCGCGCTGTGGGAATCGGTGATGACCCACGCCGAGGATCGCCTCGGGCTGCCGCATGGCGCCATGAAGGCCACCGTGCTGATCGAGACGCTACCCGCCGCCTTCCAGATGGACGAAATCCTGCATGCCTTGCGCAGCCGCATCGTTGGACTGAATTGCGGCCGCTGGGACTACATCTTTTCTTACCTGAAGACCTTCCGCGCGCATGGCGACCGCCTGCTACCGGACCGCGGCCAGGTGACCATGACCGTGCCGTTCCTCAAGGCCTATTCGGAGTTGCTGATCCGCACCTGTCACAGGCGTGGCGCCTTCGCGATGGGCGGCATGGCCGCGCAGATTCCGATCCGGGGTGACGACGACGCCAATGAAGCCGCCATGGCCAAAGTGCGCGCGGACAAGCTTCGCGAGGTGACCGCCGGCCACGACGGCACCTGGGTCGCACATCCGGCGCTCGTGCCGGTGGCGCAGGCGATCTTCGATGCGCACATGCCCACGCCGAACCAGCTGCATGTCTCCCGCGATGATGTCTCGGTGTCGAGGGAACAGCTGATCGTACCCGCGATCGGCACCGTGACACGCACGGGTTTCGACAACAACGTGGAAGTGTGCCTGCGCTATACCGCGGCATGGCTGGACGGCCAGGGTTGCGTGCCCATCCATCACCTCATGGAAGACGCCGCCACGGCGGAAATTGCCCGGGCGCAGTTGTGGCAGTGGCTGCATCACGGCCCGCTGGCCTTCAGCGACGACGCGCATATCGATGTCGCCCTGTTTGATCACGCGCTGGCCGCGCACGCCCATCGCCTGCGCGACAGCACGCTGCCCGGCGCCTCGCGCGCCGACGATGCGGCTGCACTCATAAGCGCACTCACCCATGCCGATACGTTACGCGACTTCCTCACCCTGCCCGCCTACGAATACCTGGCCTGACCGAACTCCAAGGAATCCGAACGATGAAGACGCACAACGCCGAGCACATCACCCTGGACTGGACGAACAACGATCGCTGGCAGGGTATCGAACGGCCCTACACCGCCGACGACGTGGTGAAACTGCGCGGCACGATCCAGGTGGAACACACGCTGGCGCGCCACGGCGCCGAACGCCTGTGGCACGCGCTCCACGAGCGGCCTTATGTCAACGCGCTGGGTGCGCTCACGGGCAATCAGGCCATGCAACAGGTCAAGGCCGGCCTGCAGGCGATCTATCTGTCCGGTTGGCAGGTCGCGGCCGATGCCAACACGGCTGGCTCGATGTATCCGGACCAGTCGCTGTATCCGGTGGACTCGGTGCCCAACGTGGTGCGTAAGATCAACAAGACCCTGCTACGCGCGGACCAGATCCACCACGCGGAAGGCCGGCACGGCATCGACTGGCTGGTGCCGATTGTCGCGGATGCCGAGGCGGGCTTCGGCGGCGTGCTCAATGCCTATGAGTTGATGACCCACATGATCGAAGCCGGCGCGGCTGGCGTGCACTTCGAGGATCAGCTGGCCAGTGCCAAGAAGTGCGGCCACATGGGTGGCAAGGTGCTGGTGCCGACGCAGGAGGCCGTGCAGAAACTGATCGCCGCACGACTGGCCGCGGATGTGGCCGGCGTGCCGACGCTGATCGTGGCGCGCACCGATGCGATGGGTGCCGCGCTGGTCACGTCCGACGTGGACGACCACGACAAGCCGTTCCTGACCGGCAAGCGCACGGTGGAGGGATTCTACGAAGCCAGACAAGGTATCGACCAGGCGATCAGCCGCGGGCTCGCGTATGCGCCTTATGCCGACCTGCTCTGGTGCGAGACCTCCACGCCGGACATGGACGAGGCGCGGCGCTTTGCCGAAGCCATCCATGCGCGCTTCCCCGGTAAAAAGCTTGCCTACAACTGCTCGCCCAGCTTCAACTGGAAGAAGAACCTCGACGAGGACACCATCGCCACCTTCCAGCAGAAGCTGGGGGAACTGGGCTACGCGTTCCAGTTCATCACCCTGGCCGGCTTCCATGCACTCAACCACTCGATGTTCCAGCTGGCGCGCGGTTATCGCGATCGCCAGATGGCCGCCTACGTCGAACTGCAGGAAGCAGAGTTCGCGGCCGAGAAGGACGGCTATACGGCCGCTCGCCATCAGCGGGAAGTAGGCACCGGTTACTTCGACACGGTCAACCAGGTGATCGCGGGATCGCTCAGCTCATTGTCGGCGCTGAGTGGGTCCACCGAGGAACACCAGTTCCATCCGGCGTCGGCCTCGGCGGCTTGAGGAATGAGGGGGCGCCCAGCAACGGGTCAGCGCGGCGGCGGCACCAGCGCGATCACCGTCCAGCCGGGGCGAGGCTCGAGCGAGTGCTTGCCGGACGCGATCCGCAGGTCACCCCTCTCTTCCACGCCGAACAGCGGCACGGTACGCGAGCCGTATTCCTCGATGAAGTGCGGCCAGTCGAAGGTCTCGGTCAGCCGTGTGGACTTGATCCGCCACCCCTCGTGCAGCAGCTCGGCGAACCGCGCATGGGTCATGTCCTCGGCAAACAGCGCCGTGGCGACCAGGCTGCCGGCAAGGGACGCGCGACCATGGCTTTCCTCGATCGACAGGTTGCGCAAGCGGAACACCTTGTCGCGGCCGAATTCCTCGCGGTAGTGCACGCTGGCCAGCGAATTGAGCTCGCGATGCGTCGACACCGCCAGCAGGTGGCCGATGCCCGCCAGGTCGAGGTTGCGGTCCGCCGCCTGCGACGAAGGGTTACCGAAGAAGGTGGACAGCCCCGCCATGCGCGCCGTGCGAATACCGTTCCAGTCGTCATCGGCCACCACGACACGCAGCCCCTCGATGGCGGCAAGCGAGCGAGCGATCTCCAGGGCCACGATGTCGGACCCGTAGATCAACACGCCGCGCGGCTCCGGGTCGGCGACCTTGAGCCAGCGCGCCAGCGGACGGGCCGTGGCGCTCTGGAATACCACCGTGCCAATGATCATGAGGAACACCAGCGGCACCATCTTGTCCGCACCGGCCATCCCTGCCTTTTCCAGGCGAATGGCGAACAGAGCCGACACCGACGCCGCGACGATGCCCCGCGGCGCCACCCAGGCGATCAACGCCCGTTCGCGCCACGACAATCCGCTCCCCAGGCTGGCCAGGAACACGGAGAACGGCCGGATGAAAAGCTGCGCGACGAAGAAGATCAGCACGCCACCCAGCAGCGCGCCGTCGGGCAGCGGCCAGTCGAGCCGCGCCGCCAGCAGGATGAACAGCATCGAGACCAGCAGCGTGGTCAGGTGCTCCTTGAAATCCATGATGTCGTCGATGTGCACATCGCGCATGTTGCCCAGCGCGATGCCCATGATCGTCACCGCCAACAGTCCCGATTCGTGCGCGAACGTGTTGGACAGGGTGAACGCGGCGAGCACGGCGGCCAGCGTGCCGAAGTTCTGCAGGTACTCGGGTATCCAGTGGCGCCGCAGCAGCGTGCCATGGATCAGCGCGGACAAGCCACCCACGATCGCGCCGCACGCGATGGTGCCGAGGAAGACCTGAATGGAGTGGCCCTCGCGGTGCGACACGATCGCCTCGTACACCAGCACGGCGAACAGCGCGCCGATCGGGTCGATGACGATGCCCTCCCAGCGCAGGATATTGGCGATCCGCGCATTGGGCCGTACCGTGCGCAGCATGGGCGCGATGACGGTCGGCCCGGTGACGCAGGTAAGCGCGCCGAACAGCAGCGCCAGCTCCCAGCTGAGCCCGCCGATCCAGTGCGCCGCCGCGGCCAGCAGTAGCAAGGCGATGACCGCGCCATAGCTGACCAGCCCGCGGACGGCGCTCCCGATGCCCTTCAGTTCGCTGAAGCGCAGGGTGAGGCTACCCTCGAACAGGATCACGGCCACCGCCAGCGACACCACGGGGAACAGCAGGTCGCCCATGACCTTGTCCGGCTTGAGCAGCCCGGTCACCGGCCCGGCCAGGATGCCGGCCAGGAGCAGGAACAGGATCGCTGGCAGGCGCACCCGCCAAGCCACCCACTGGCATAGGAAGCCGATGCCGAGCATCAATGTCAGCAGGATGCCGAGTTCGAGTCCCATGTGATTCCCTGTGCCTTGGAAAGAAAAAACGGCCAACGCTGAAGGCGGGCCGTTAAAGAAGAGCATAGGGAATCGTTGGTGAAGATAAAGGCCGGGCCCCGGTGCTGGAGCGGGGGGAGGGAGGGGTTCCAGCACCGGAGCGGGGCAAGCGGCTCATTAGAGAACCGCCTGGTACAGAATTATCCGCGCGGCCGCGGCATTCGTCAACTGGTCAGTACATGAAATAAGTTTAAGGTGGTGTCGCCTACATGCCCGGTGCCACGGCCGGCTGGCGGGCCGCTTGCTGTTCGGTCTGCTCTTGCGGAGCGGCAAGCCCCGGCGCCTGGCCTTGCCTCGCATTCGCCTCCTCGAATGCCTGTGTGCTCCGGGCAAGCGGGGTATTGACTGCCTGCGCTGTCTCCACCTCCGCAACACGCCTGAAAGGCGAGTTCAGCTCGCCCTGGATGGCCCATGCGCGGGTGCCATCCTCACTCAGAACCACCTGGTCGATACGACTCAAGCCTTCCGCTTGACCCTTCGCGACGAGCGAGCCGGCAAAGTTCGCACTTTGCTGGTCGGGGTGCGCCCGTGTGCTTCATCGACGCGATGGACCGCCGCCAGGGCCTGCGTATACATCGCGTTGCCGGCGTGGCCGGGTTGGTCCATGGTGGCGGCCTGCATGTCGTTGCCCGCTACCGTGCTGCGTAGCGCGCTGGCCGCCCCCAAGGCGCCCAGGGTGTCCTTGCCTGCAACACCGTCGGCTGACAGAGCGTGATCGCGCTGGAACGCTTCGACGGCATGGCGCGTTGCCGGCCCGAAGTCGCCATCCGCATGCAGTGGGCGGCCCTGGGCGTCCTTGTAGCCTAGCGTGCTCAACGCAGTTTGCATGGCACGGACGTCGGCGTCATCGTGCATGCCCTCGCGCAGGGTTGCGTCCCGTACGGTCCCTGACGATGACGGAACAGGGGCGGCAGGCGCGCTGGGTAGCGGCTGACTCTGGCCGGTGCCGAGGTGCATAGCCGTCAGTGCGTTTTCAAGCCGTGTTTCGCGATTGGCCACCGAGGTAGGATGGTCCACACCATAGCGCGTCGCGTTGATGAACGTCTGGATGTCTTCGCGCGTGATCGTGTCGCCATGCAGTTGCACTGTTCCGCCTGGAAGCGTTACCGGGTTGCCTTCCAGGTATGCGAGCATCGAATTCTTCGGCACCGCTGCGTTGTCTATGCCGCTGATGGTGAACTGGTTGTCGTAGTCGGCAAGGGCCAGCTGCAACGCCGGGTCGGCCGCAATGGCGTTACCCACGGCGGGGTTCTTCTGCTGGACTCGATCGACGACATCGCTGACGCGACTGGCGGCCACATCGAGCTGCGAATTGGTGAATGCATCGAGCCTTGCCTGCGGAATCGCCTGGAGCTGGGCGTTCGGCCGGAAAGCTCCTGCTGGCTGAGCCCACCATGCTGCGACAGGGCCTGAATCTGCTGCTGCGAAAACCCGTTTTCGCGCAGGAAATCCTGGACGCCACCATGGTCGGTGCGTACATCAAACTGCAGCATGCCAAATGAATAAGAACTCTTGTCGCCGCCTGCATAGCTGAAGGTATTGAGTGCCGACGCGTTATTGCCGTTCTCAGTGGAGAACAGCATGGTGCGCAGCTGGTCGGTGGTCATGTCCGTCATGATCGTAACTCCTGATGCTCGATGAATCGGTGGATGGAACGGGTTCGTCAGCCTCCGAAACACTGACTGTTGGTAAACTCACGCAAGGCTGTTGCTGAGTCGTCGGTCGACGGTTCCAGTGCAAAGTGGCCGACCATCTCGTCATTGCAGATGCGCACACGCTGGCGCGCGGAACCGGTCTGCAGCGTACAGAGGGCACCATAACTGTGATTGCCACCGGACGTACCGCTGGGCAGGTCGATAAGTCTGTCGCACCCGAGGATCCGACCGGGCTTCTTGTTCTCCGCCAACGACTTGTTGAACTCATCCACGCGAGCCCCCGTATCACGCATCGTAATGACGCTGCGGCACGATTTTCCCTCGGGAATGTCGCACTTCGATGTATCGGCGATGTACTTGTCGTTCGTGGACAGCATGGCGATACGAGCCTCGTAGGCACGCGTGAGGCATGTGCCATCCGTGCATACGTCGCGCACGTACCGATTCCAGTGACGCTGTTCGGTGACGAGCGTTGGCTTGCTCGAAGGCGCGGCGGCCGCCATCGCGTCCTTATAGGCTTGCTGAAGCCGTGTATCGAGACTGGACAGGGCGCTGTCGGCACAAATCGTCTTCTCGGTCGGTGTGCTGGCCTTCGCGCAGTCAAAACTGGCGGCAAAGCACGTCGGTGAGACCATGACCAGGGTGGCGAGGGCAAGCCAGTGGATGCGACGCATGTTTTCTCCTTGGAGCATCAGATACGACGGCTCATGCCGACGGGCAAGCAAGCGGCGGAGCATACCTGCTTGCGTCGTAGTAATAAGCGAAACCGGACATAAGACATGGCGTCTGCCGGATCAACTTTTTCAAAAGCGCCGGTAATGCAGCGCCTCGGCCAGGTGCGACTGCTCCACACACCCCGCCCCGCCCTCCATGTCAGCAATGGTCCGGGCCACCCGCAGTATCCGGTGATACGCCCGCGCAGACGCCCCCATCCTGTCCAGGGTTTCCTGCAGCCATTCTCGCTCCGCCGACGGCAGGGCGCAGTCGCGCTCCAGGTTGACGACGCTCAGTTCGGCGTTGGCTTGCCCGGCACGCAGCAACGCTTTCTCCCGCGCGTTGATGACCCGCTTGCGAACCGTGGCGCTGTCGTCGTCTCGTGGACCACGCATGCCCGCGAACTCCGCGATGGGCACGCGGGGTACTTCCACGCAGAGGTCGATGCGATCCATCAACGGACCGGAGATGCGCCCGCGATACCGATGGATCTGGTCGGGCGTGCAACGGCAGGCATGCAGCGGATCGCCGGAGTAACCGCAGGGGCACGGGTTCATGGCGGCGACGAGCTGGAACTCGGCGGGGAACGTGGACTGGCGTGCCGCCCGCGAGATGACGATCTGTCCGGACTCCAGCGGCTCGCGCAGCACCTCCAGCACCTGCCGGCTGAATTCGGGCAGCTCGTCCAGGAACAGCACGCCGTTGTGTGCCAGCGAGATCTCACCCGGCCGCGGGCTGGAGCCGCCGCCGACCAGGGCAACGCCCGAGGCGGTGTGGTGCGGTGCCCGGAAAGGCCGCCGGCGCCAGCAGGCCGGATCGATGGCTTCGCCGGACAGCGAACGGATGGCACAGCTTTCCAGCGCCTCCGATTCGGTCATGGGCGGCAAGATGCCCGGCAGCCGTTCGGCCAGCATGGTCTTGCCCGTGCCCGGCGGACCGATCAGCAGGATGTGGTGGCCGCCAGCCGCGGCGATCTCCAGCGCCCGGCGTGCCTGGTACTGGCCCCGGAGGTCGCGCATATCCGGGCCGCAGGCGGGCTGGTCGTGGAAATCCGCGGCCGCCGGACTGACGAGCTCCCCCTGGCCGCGCAACCAGGCACAGACCTCGGCAAGACTGCCGGCGAGCAGCACGTCGCCCTCGCCGATGAGGGCCGCCTCGGCGGCATTGGCCAGCGGCACCACGATGCGACGACCGCTGCGCCGGGCCCGGATCAGCGCCGGCAGGATGCCCGGGACGGCCCGCAACTCGCCGGAGAGCGCCAGCTCGCCCAGGAATTCGCAGTCGTCCAGGCGTTCCCGCGGCACCTGCGAGCCCGCGGCGAGGATGCCCAGCGCGATGGCCAGGTCGAACCGGCCGCCGTCCTTGGGCAGTTCGGCGGGCGCGAGGTTCACGGTGACCCGGCGACTGGGGTACTCGAAATCGGTGTTCTGGATGGCCACGCGCACGCGGTCGCGCGCTTCCCGTACGGCGGCCTCGGGGAGCCCGACGATGGAGGTGGACGGCAGTCCGCCGGAGAGGTGCACCTCGACGATCACCTGTGGCGCGGTAACGCCCTCCTGCGCGCGCGATAAGGTGACGGCGAGGCTCATGACGAGGGATATCGTAACCGGTTACGCAAACCGGCGGGAGGCGAACGTCTGCGATCCTGTAGGGATCCGGCGCTCATTTACCTCTCCTTTTGCCCGGCGTGGGAAAATAACCGCCCCCGACCGCTCTCGGGGTGAGGGTGACGGATCAGGGGCGGTCCCGGGCCTTACGGCCTTCCTGGCTGGCCGTGCTGCGCTACGCTGACTTCCAGGTCGGCGAGGCGCTTTTCCAGAGCGTCGAGCTTTTCTCGCGTACGAGCCAGCACCTGGCTCTGCACATCGAATTCTTCACGAGTAACGAGATCGAGGCGGCGTAGTCCCTGCGCCAGAATATCTTTGAAGTTGGCGTGCATATCCTCACGCGCTTGCGCCAACCCTGGCGGAACCAACGATGCCAACCGCTGTGCGAGTTGATCGATACCCTGCACATCCATCTTGCGCACCCCGATGTCGTGGAAAGAAGTTTAGGTGATTCATTTGTAGGCGCTATAGGCCTACGCCTACACGGCGTGTAGGGTTTCCCCTACAAAATGCCTCGGGCAGACGATAACCGATCGCGGATGGCACAATGACCGCCTGCGCGCCGGTAGCCGGACGTGCCCTTCAGGAGTGTTACATGAAGCTGGTCGTCGCCATCATCAAGCCGTTCAAGCTGGACGACGTCCGCGAGGCCCTCGCCGAGGTCGGTGTCCAGGGCGTCACGGTGACCGAGGTCAAGGGTTTCGGCCGTCAGAAGGGCCATACGGAGCTCTACCGGGGTGCCGAGTACGTGGTCGACTTCCTGCCGAAGATCAAGCTGGAGGTGGCCGTGGCCGACGACCAGATCGAGCGCGTGGTCGAGGCGATCCAGGCCGCGGCCCGCACGGGCAAGATCGGCGACGGCAAGATCTTCGTCAGCCAGCTCGACCAGGTGGTGCGTATCCGCACCGGCGAACTGGACAACGACGCCCTCTGACGGCGTCGTCGACGATCAGACGGCGGGAGCCAGCCGCTTGAAGCGGCGGTGGTGCAGCAGGATGCCGGCGTAGTACGCCGCGTAGTAGCCCAGGGTCAGTCCTACCACCAGCATGGTCAGCGGACTGTTCCCCGGCGGCGGCGTGTGGGCCGCCATCGGCGCCGCGCCCTCCACGACCGGGGCCAGCACCAGGAAACGCCAGGCCATGCGGCCCACCAGCAAGGCGGTCAACGCGGCACCGATCCAGGGATTGGGGACGTAGAAGTCGCCGCCGTCCGGCGTGGATTCGAACCGGGTCAGCCGCAGGCCAACCAGAGCCAGGGCGCTACCCAGCACGATGCCGCCCAACGCCCCCTCCCCCAGCCGGATATCCTGCAGGCCCGAAAGCATCGCGAAGCAGGCGACCAGGGCGAAAATGACCACGCGGGCGGTCATGCGCTTCGTCCGGATGGGCTGCCGCCCGAAGCTGCCACGAACCCGGCGGTAGACGGCGAAGGCCATCAACGGGGCGACGATGAACGGGATGGCGGCGGGAGCAAGCATGGGATGGCCTCGGCAGGGGTGGACTGTGGGCTCACCTTACGACCGGGGCCGGCCCCGCGGCAGGGCCGGATGTGAGGGTTTCGAGGTGACGTATGTCAGGTAATGGGCGACTTACTTCGCTTTGCCCTGGTTGGCCACCGCGGCCATCCGGGCTTCGATGTCGGCCTGGTCGCCCAGGTAGTAGTGCTTCACGGCCTTCAGATCGGCATCGAACTCGTACACCAGCGGAATGCCGTTGGGGATGTTGAGCTCGGCGATATCGTCGTCGGAGATGCCGTCGAAGTACTTCACCAGCGCGCGCATGGAATTGCCGTGGGCGGCCATGAGGACGTTCCGGCCCTCCCTGATCGCCGGGGCCAGCACCTCGTGCCAGTACGGCAGCACGCGGGCCACGGTGTCCTTCAGGCACTCGGTCAGCGGCACGTCGATGCCCTCGTAGCGGGCATCGTCGGCAAAGGCCATGGCACCGGCCTCGAGCGCCGGGGGCGGCGTGTCGTAGCTGCGGCGCCAGACATGGACCTGGTCGTTGCCGTACTTCGCCGCCGTCTCGGCCTTGTTGAGGCCGGTCAGCGCACCGTAGTGACGCTCGTTGAGGCGCCAGTCGGTAACCACCGGAATCCACATCAGGTCCATGGCGTCCTGCGCATGCCACAGGGTGCGCACGGCGCGCTTGAGGTAGGACGTATGCGCCACGTCGAAGGTGAAGCCGGCTTCCTTCAGGAGGCGACCCGCCTCGCGGGCCTCGGCCACGCCCTGCTCGCTCAGGTCGACATCGGCCCAGCCGCTGAAGCGGTTTTCGAGGTTCCAGGCCGACTGGCCGTGGCGGATCATGACAAGCTTGTACATGGCATCCAACGTCGGGAAGAAAAATCCGATGGTGGAACCTCGCCCGCGAGGCGTCAACTTCGACACGCGTGGGGCATCCCTGTCGGAAGTCACGCTAAACCTTACGACGCCCGCGCGCATCTCAGGTGTCCTAGTCCACTGCCGGAGTGCCGCACCATGCGTCGTACCCTTCTTTCCCTCCTCATCGCCTTTTCCGTGGCGGGCGCAGGCGCCGCGATGGCCGCCGACGACATCAGCAAGATCAATGGCACCGCCTCGGTCGACGCCGGGCAGACCGCTGGCGACGTGCACACGGTGAACGGCTCGGTGAAGATCGGCGCGCGCGCCACCGTGGAAAAGGCCAGCACGGTCAACGGCTCGATCGACCTCGCCGAGGGCGCCACGGCGACGGAGGTCAGCACGGTCAACGGTTCCGTGTCATTGCATCCGCAAACCCGCGTCAGCGAGGATCTGCACACCGTGAACGGCCGGGTCCAGCTGGAGCGCGGCGCGGACGTCAAGGGCAAACTGTCCAACGTCAACGGCGAGATCTCCCTCGACGGCGCGCATGTCGGCGGCGGCATCGAGACCGTCAATGCGAATATCACGCTGGACGGCGGCGCGAAGGTCGAAGGCGGGATCCTGGTGAAGAAGCCGAGGATGGGCTGGCACAGCAGCAACGACAAGATCCCGACGATCGTGATCGGGCCCCATGCCGTGGTCCAGGGTCCGCTGACCTTCGAGCACGAGGTCAACCTTTATGTCAGTGCCTCGGCCAAGGTCGGCAAGATCGAGGGCGCGACGCCGCAATCGTTCTCGGGCAGCGCGCCGTAACCCGAACCGCGGACTCAGATCCAGTCGCGCGGCTTGAGGTATTCGGACAGCCGGGCCTCGGCGGTGTCCGCTTCCGGGGTGTAGGCGTACTCGAAGCGGACACGCGGCGGCAGGCTCATCAGGATGGACTCGGTGCGCCCGCCGGATTGCAGGCCGAACAAGGTGCCGCGGTCGTAGACCAGGTTGAACTCGACGTAGCGGCCGCGCCGATAGAGTTGGAACTCCCGTTCGCGCTCGCCATAGGGCGTGTCGCGACGGCGTTCGACGATGGGCAGGTAGCCGTCGAGGAAACCCTGGCCGACGTCGCGCGTGAAATCGAGGCAGCGTGCAAAGCCGCCTTCGTTGACGTCGTCGTAGAACAGGCCGCCCACGCCACGCGTCTCGCCCCGGTGCTTCAGGTAGAAATACTCGTCGCACCATTGTTTGTAACGCGCGTAGACATCGTCGCCGTAGGGTGCGCACAGGTCCCTTGCCGTGCGATGCCAGTGACGCACGTCTTCGTCGAACGGGTAGAACGGCGTGAGGTCGAAACCGCCGCCGAACCACCAGACCGGCTCCGCGCCTTCCTTCGATGCCTCGAAATAGCGGACGTTGGCATGGGTGGTCGGGATATACGGGTTACGCGGGTGAAGCACCAGCGACACGCCCGTGGCGACGAAACTGCCACCGACCAGGTCGGGCCGATGCGCCGTCGCGCTGGGCGGCAGCTGCGAGCCGGAAACGCGCGAGAAGTTCACTCCCGCCTGCTCGAACACCGCGCCGTCGCGCAGCACGCGGGTGCGACCACCGCCGCCGGCGGGGCGCGTCCACGCGTCTTCCTCGAACCGCGCGGTGCCGTCGATGGCTTCCACGGCGGCGCAGATGCGGTCCTGCAGCCCGCGCAGGAACGATTCGGCTAGGTCGGCTTGTTCGGACATGGTGCGGAGGGCCTTTTACGAGGGATACCCCGAAGCTTAGCAAGACGCGGCGACGCCCCTGCTGCGGCACGCGGCCGCGCGACGGTGACGCATCAGGAAATGCGCGCGGCCATCCGCCGATTGCCGGTGAGCGACGCCCAGCGCATGCCGATGTCGATCCACATCAGGTAACCCGCTTCCATCAGCATCCGCACGATATAGCGGCCCGACAGCGCCAGGCGGGGCTCCGCCGCGATGGGCGCGGCATCGAAGCCGAGCCGTCGCGCCAGGTACAGACAGCGGGCCAGATGATAGCGGCTGGTGACCAGCCAGACCGCAGGCAACGGCGCCGCGTGAGCGGGGCGCAGGAGTTCGCGCGCGTGCCGCAGGTTTTCGAGGGAATCGATCGACAGCTGCTCCAGCGTCACGGGGACCTCCGCGGGCCACTCGCCGGCCGCGGCCAGCCAGCGTCGGCCGGCCTCGGCTTCGCTGATCGAACCGCCGCTGCTGCCGCCCAGCAGCAGGACCCGGTCGGCCCGGCCGGCCAGCACGTTGTCCCGGCCCCGTGC
This sequence comes from Luteibacter sp. 9135, assembly GCF_000745005.1. NCBI lineage: Bacteria > Pseudomonadati > Pseudomonadota > Gammaproteobacteria > Lysobacterales > Rhodanobacteraceae > Luteibacter > Luteibacter sp. 9135. The sequence continues at coordinate 830,073 of NZ_JQNB01000001.1, forward strand.
CAGGCGACCGATGAAATCCGCCTCCGGCCGATCCTGGACCAGCATGCGCCCGAAGATCAGCAGCGCGCGGCGCGTGTTGCCGAGGACGGGACTGCGCCATGCAATGCGCCACACGTTGACCAGATGCGCCACGTAGACCAGGCCGAGGCTGCCGACGAAGACGACGAGGGTCACCCCTGCCGCGACCAGGATGTCGCGATCGCTCAGGTAGCGCCAGACGCCGCGGCGGAGGGGTTTGAGTAAGCCGGCCATAGGCAGCGGAGTCTGGCCACTCGGGCTGCGCGACGCAACGACATGGCGCCCCTGCGACCCTCGTTCACGCGACGCTGCGCGCTAAAAAGGATAGGCTCTTCACATGCCTCATCCCATGCCCCCCCTCGCCATACGCGCGTACACGGCGACCTCCGCGCTGGGTCGCGGTCTCGACGCACACGCCGCCGCCATCGCCTCGTCACAAGGGGGCCTTCGTCCGAACGACTTCAGTTCCGCGCCGCTACCGTGCTGGATCGGGCGCGTCGACGGCCTCGAAGACGAACCCCTCCCACCCGAATGGGCCGGGTGGGACTGCCGCAACAACCGGCTCGCCTGGCTGGCCCTGCAACAGGATGGTTTCGCCGGTGCCGTGCATGCGGCACGCGAGCGTTATGGCGCCTCCCGCGTCGCCGTGCTGCTGGGCACCTCCACCGCCAGCATCGGCCTGACCGAAGAGGGTTACCGCCGCCTGGACGACGGGCGCATGCCCGCGGACCTGCGACGCCCCATGCTGCATACCCCGCATTCGCTGGCCGGCTTCGTCGCCACCACGTTCGCGCTCGAGGGTCCCTGCCTCACCGTCGCCACGGCCTGCTCGTCGAGCGCCAAGGTGTTCGCCAACGCGGAGCGGATGATCCGGCTGGGCCTGATCGATGCCGCCGTCGTCGGCGGTACCGACACGCTATGCGACAGCGTGCTGTTCGGCTTCAACTCGCTGGAACTTGTCTCGGCGTCGCCGTGCCAGCCGTTCGACGCGGAGCGCGCCGGCATCTCGATCGGCGAGGCCGCCGGCTTCGCCCTGCTGGAACGTGCCGTGGAGGGTGAACACCTGCCGCTGTTGATCGGCTACGGCGAGGCCAGCGATGCCCACCACATGTCCACGCCCCATCCCGAAGGCCTGGGCGCCGAACTGGCCCTCGACGACGCCTTGACCCGCGCCGGCCTCGTGGCGACGAAGGTGGATTACATCAACCTGCACGGCACCGCCAGCCAGAAGAACGACGAAGTCGAGGCCGCGCTGGTAGCGCGCCGCTTCCCCGCCACGACGCGCGCCAGTTCGACCAAGGGCTTTACCGGACACACCCTGGGTGCCGCCGGCATCCTCGAAGCCGCATTGACCCTGCTCGCGATGCGCGACGGCGTCGTGCCGGCCAACCTCGGCGCGAGCGTGCCGGACCCGCTGTGCGGTCCGCAGATGGCCTGGCAGCGGGAGACCGCCGATATCCGCTTCGCCCTGAGCAATTCCTTCGGCTTCGGTGGTAACAACGCATGCCTGGCATTCGCACGCGCCGGAGAACCGGCATGAGCGCGGCGCTGACCGTATGGGTCAAGGGCGTCGGCCTGTGGGCACCCGGCGTGGCGAACTGGACGAGCTTCCTCGCCGTCGTCAACGACGGTGCCGCGCCCGAAACGGCCACGACGCGTCCCACGGCGGACGTCCTGCCGCCCAACGAACGCCGGCGTGCGCCGGAAAGCGTGCTGCTTGCCGCCGCCGCCGCCGGACAGGCCGTGCAGATGAGCGGCTACGATGCCGCCTCGCTGCCCTGCGTGTTCGCTTCCGCGCACGGTGACCAGGCCATCACGGACTACATGTGCACCACCCTGGCCAGCGCACCGACCGAACTGTCGCCGACGAAATTCCACAACTCGGTGCACAACGCCCCGGCCGGTTACTGGACCATCGCCACGCACTGCCATGCCAGCTCCAGCGCGATAACGGGCGGTGAGGCTACGTTCGGTGCCGGCCTGCTCGAAGCCGCCACGCTGGCGGTCGCGGACGACCGGAACGTGCTGCTCGCCAGCTACGACATCGCCGGCACCGGGCCGCTGGGCGAGATGACCAGCAGCACCGGGCCCTTCGCCTGCGCACTGGTGCTGTCGCCGCATGAAGACCGTTCCGCCATGCGGCTCGACCTGATGCCCACCGTGGGCAACAGCGCCCATGAGCCCTCGGGCGATCCATGGATGGATACAGTAGCGGCGAGCAATCCTTCCGCCCTGGCGCTGCCGCTGCTGCGCGCCCTGGCACATGGCCGCCCCACCGCCCTGCGAGTGGCGGCCGCCCAGGGGCTTGACCTGCATATCGATCTGGAGATCTCGGCATGACCGCGGCTGGTGAACGCTTCTGCATCCTCATTCCCTGCCTCAACGAGGAACGCGCCATTGCGCGCGTCGTCGGCGAGGCCCTGGAACTGGGCCTGCCTGTCATCGTCGTCGACGACGGATCGGACGATCGCACCCCGGATATCGTCGGTGCGCTGCCGGTCACCCTGCTCCGCCACGACACACGGCGGGGCAAGGGCGAAGCGTTGCGCACCGGGTTTCGCGAAGCGCTCAGGCAGGGCATCGACAACGTGATCACGATGGACGGCGACGGGCAGCATCGCGCGTCCGACATTCCGGCGATCCTCGAGGCCAACCGGCGTTATCCGGGCAGCATCGTGATCGGCGCGCGGCTGCTCGCCCGCGACCAGCAACCGCCGGGTCGCCGCCGGGCCAATGCCGTGGCCGACTGGGGCATCTCGTGGGCCTGCGGCCGACCGGTGGCCGACACGCAGAGCGGCCAGCGGCTCTACCCACGTGCCGCCATCGAACTGGTGGACCTGCCGGCGGAGCATTTCGTCTTCGAGGCCGCGCTGCTGATCACCGCCTGCCGCGAACGCGGCATCGGTGTCGTCTCCGTGCCGATCGCTTCGCGTTACGAAGGCGAGTTCCGGCTCAGCCATTTCCAGCCCGTACGCGACGTCACCCGTATCACGGTCTACACGATCGGGCGCATCTTTCACTACGGCAATGTCATGGCCTGCTACCGCTCGTCACGCGCCCACCCCGTCGTGGTCGATGCCGGCAGCGCCGCGCACCCTTCGCATTGATCCCCCGCACCACTGCATCGCTCGAGAGGCCACCACGATGGATCGCACGACACACGACGCAATCATCCTCGGTGGAGGCCTTGCCGGCCTGACGCTGGCCCTGCAACTGAAGGGCGAATACCCCGACATACGCATCGTGGTGCTCGAACGCAACGTGCATCCGTTGCCAGTGGCGGCACACAAGGTGGGCGAGTCCACGGTGGAGATCGCCGCGCACTACTTGGCGGAAACGCTGGGTCTGCGTGAGCACCTGGAGTCCGAACACATTCGCAAGTTCGGCTTCCGCTTCTTCTTCTCCGAGGGGCGCGACGACCTCGCCGACGTGGTGGAACTGGGCGTTCGCGCCGTGTTACCGACGCCGAGCTACCAGATCGACCGCGGCATCCTGGAAAACTTCCTCGCCGAGGAAGCGACCCGTCGCGGCATCGTGTTCCTCGCGGGCGCCGTCGTGCGCGGCTTCGAGATCGGCCCGTCCGACGAGCCTCACACCGTGCGCTTCCGGCACCAGGACGAAGACCATGTGGCGGAGGCCCGCTGGCTGCTCGATGCCTCGGGCCGCGCGGGCATGATCCGCCGCAAGCTGGAACTCACGCGCGACAACGGGCACCACGCCAACGCGGTCTGGTTCCGCATCGACGACCGCCTGGCCATCGACGACTGGTGCGCCGACGCCGAATGGCAGGCGCGCTGCGATCCCGCGGAACGCTGGCGCTCGACCAACCATTTGTGCGGCCCGGGCTACTGGCTGTGGCTGATCCCGCTGTCGTCCGGTGCGCATTCCGTCGGCATCGTGGCGGATGCCACCATGCATCCGATCGAGGGCATGCGCGATTTCGACCTTGCGCTCGCCTGGATGCATGAGCACCAGCCGCTGGTGGCGCGCGAGGTGGAAAAGCGACGTGACAAGCTGCTCGACTTCGCCTTCTTCCGGAACTTCTCCTATAGCTGCTCGCGCATGTATTCCTCCGATCGCTGGGCGCTCACCGGGGAAGCCGGCGCCTTCCTCGATCCGTTCTATTCGCCCGGCAGCGATTTCATCGCCATCTCCAACACCTACATCGTCGCACTGGTCGGGCTGGACCGTCGCGGTGAGCCCCTGGCGCCGCACGCACGCCTCTACGAGCGGCTGTTCTTTTCGTTCTACGAGAACACGCTGTCGATGTACCGCGGGCAGTACAACCTGTTCGGCGACCCCGAGGTGCTGCCGATCAAGGTGATCTGGGATTACGCCTACTACTGGGGCGTGCTGTGCCAGCTGGTGTTCCAGAAGCGCCTTGCGGACAGTTCGCTCATCGCAACCCTGGGGCCGGAACTGACCGCGGCGTCACAGCTCAATACGGACATGCAGGCCTTCTTCCAACGCTGGCACGCGGTATCGGAACGACGTAATCCGCGCACCATGCTCGACCAGCGTGAGCTGGCCTGGTTCGCGCAGATGAACGCCACGCTGCACGACACCCTGGACACGGAAGCACTGACGACGCGCCTGCGCGACAACGTGCACATGATGCGACTGCTCGCCGCCGCCATCGTGGAACGCGCTGCCGCCGATCATCCGTCCGTGCTGGACGACGCCGCGCACCTGCTCGACCTCGAAGGCCCCCGCACCGAACTGTTCCCCACCCTGGTCGAAGCCGCGTAGGAGCGCACGCTGTGCGCGATTCGCCATTCGCGACTCACCCGCCCGGGTGAATCACCGCCGCTCGCCCCGACGCGATCTCCACGCCATCGTGCGCGATGCGGAACGTGTATTGCGCGCCCGAGCCGTCGGCGATCAGGCAGGTGGCGTGCACGTCGATGGCGCCGGCCAGCGTGTCGATGCGGTCGACGGCCAGTCGCACACCCCGCAGGCTGACCAGCATGCCGGGCTTCGGTTCGGTCTGGCCCTGCTCCTTCGCCAACAGTGCGCCGTGTACGGCCATGGCCTGTGCGCCGTACTCGGCCAGGTGCACCGCGTGCAGGCCGTGCTCACCGCGCAAGGGGTGGGTGTCGAGCCCATGGCGGGTGCTTACCGCATGGATGGACGCGGCATCCCACGCCAGCACGCCATCGAGCAGGCACATGTCGCCCGCGTGCGGGATGAGATCGATGAAGTCGGCCCTGTCCAGCATGGCGGTCATTGCACGGGCCCGACCACGGGCGGTTCGGTCGCGGACGACGCATGGGCCGCCGAGGTTTCGGCGACGGCATCGCCTTCCTGCCAGAAGTCGTAGAAGTTGAACCAGTTGAAGGGGTAGGTGCGCGCGTAATGCTCCACACGCCGGACATAGTGCTCGATGATGTCGTCCAGCGCCGCGGCACGTTGCGCACGCGGTACGGCAATGCCGTCGGAGAACGGCTCGAAGATCAGCCGGTAGCGGTTGCCACCCAGGTAGATGCCCATGCACAGCACCACCGGAATCTTCAGTGCCGCGGCCAGCAGCCACGGACCCACCGGGAACGGTGCCGGCGTGCCGAGGAAGGGCACCCTGCGGGTGGCTTCGTCGCGGTGTCCGCGGTCGGCCAGCAAGGCCACCATCGCGCCCTGCGCCGCACCTTCGGCCATGGCCAGCGCGACCGAGGCCCCCCGCGCGATGCGTCGATCACCGCGGCGCCGACATCGGGCGCCAGCGCTTCGAGCACCGTGGTGAGCGCCGGGGTTTTCTGCTTGTCGAGCACGACGCGCAACGGTACGTCGGGACGTCGGGCACCGAGCGCGCGCAGCGCCTCGAAGCTGCCCTGGTGCGAACCGATGAGCAGGACGCCGCGGCCCACGTCGATCCAGCGGTCGAGGTGCTGCAGCCCCTCGGTCTCCACCTGGAAGTCGCGCTCGCCACGGGCTAGGAAGAACAAACGGTCCAGCAAGGTGCCCGCGAACAGGTGGATGTGGTGGAACACGTCGCGGGACCGCACCGGACGCCCCAGGACACGGGTCAGGTAGGCACGCGAGGCGGCGCGTTCGTCAGCTCGCCGGAGAAAAAAATACAGGGCGATCGGATACAGCAGCAGGCGGGCGACGCGCCGCCCGAAGCCCAGCGCGACCGTCCGGATCAGCCAGATCGCCACCACGCCGCCGCCTTCACGCTGCTGCCAGTGGCTCATGCCGCGCCTTCCAGCGTGCCGCGCACGAGGATGTCGGCGCCGCGATGCACCGTGAATCGGAAGCGCCCGCTGTCGAGTGCGACAAGCTCCAGCTCAGCCGTCTCGTCCGGCCGCAGGGGCGCGAGGAACTTGGCGTCGACCACCTGGCGCACGGACAAGCCCCGCCACGCGAGCAGCGCCGAGGCGGCAGCCTCGATCAGCAGGACGCCGGCGACGATGGGTTGCCCCGGGAAGTGACCCGCGAAGCTGGGGTGGCTGGCGTCGAAGCGCAGGGTGCGCACGCAGGACGCGGGATCGGCGGCATCGCTCATTGGCATCTCCGGTGGGCGGCCGGGGCAGGATCGACCCATCCCGTGCGCACCGGAACGACGCTCAGGCCGCGGCGCGGTGCTGTTCGATGTGATCGGACAGGGTGCGCAGGCTGGTGAAAATGGTGCGGTTGTCCGGGTTGTCGGACTTCAGCTGGAAGCCGTACCGCTTGGACACGGCCAGCGCGATTTCGAGCGCGTCGATGGAGTCCAGGCCCAGGTCGCCACCGAACAGCGGCGCATCCGGATCGATGTCGGCCGGCTGCACCGACTCGAGGTTGAGGCTCGTGACGATCAGTTCGGCGAGTTCGTGCTGTGCTGCGGTTTGCGTTGCCATGTGGTCTTTCCAGATCCTGGATATGCCTGCCTCCCCCCGGATGGCAGCGGTCGCGGAGTTTACCACAGCGCCCTGGACCGTTCGCCGACGCCAGTTCCAGGCACCGAGCCTGTCCGTTCACGTTCTACGCCCGTTGTGGGGCGATATGATGCCCTGAACGCGTTCTATGGAATATCCGATGCCCCAAGGCACTGAAATGCGCGAGCGCCCGGCGCTCGCGGCCGCACCCTCGCCACGGGTGCACTACCGCCACGGCCCAGTCGCGCCGGGCCCGCATACCCTGGCGCTGTTCGGCTTCGGGCCCGACGCCGGCCACAGCGACGATCCGCGCTGGCTGCGGGTCGCCCTCAGCCCCTTGGGCGATGCTCCGATGGAAGCCTGGGAGGTGGACGTCCCGGTGGAGGCCGGCCGCCAGGGCGACCTGCGCTGGTCGCGTGGCGGCGGCTGGCTTTACGCCGCGGTGCAGTGCCATGAGAACGACCACGGCGGCCCTGAAGGCGCCGCAGCCTATGCCTATGGGCTGCTATCCGACTTTGTCGGGCAGGCGGACGAGTGCCACGTGCAGCGCATCTGGAACTACCTCGGCGCCATCAACCAGGGCGGCGGCGACGACGAGCGTTACAAGCATTTCTGCACCGGCCGCATCCGTGGCATGGGCGATGCCTTCTCGCAGGGCTTTCCGGCGGCCTCCGCCATCGGTCATCACGACGATCCCGGCCTGCTCCAGGTGTACCTGCTGGCCACCGACCGGCCCGGCACGCGGGTGGAAAACCCCCGCCAGGTCAGCGCGTGGCAATACCCGCGCCAGTACGGCCGCACGCCGCCCAGCTTCGCCCGGGCCACCCTGCTGCCCGCCGACGATGTGCTGGCGATCTCCGGTACAGCCGCCGTCGTAGGGCACGCATCGGCCCATGCGGGCGACCTCGATGCCCAGTTGACGGAGACCTTGCGCAACCTCGACGCCCTGCTGGAGTCCGCAGGCATGCCCGCCGGTCTCGGCGCGTCGGCACCGCTGAAAGTCTACGTGCGGCATCCGGCCGACGAAGCAGCGGTGCGCGCCTTCGCCGTGCGACGCCTGCCCGGCGCACCGCTGCTGCTGGTGCACGGCGATATCTGCCGTGCCGAGCTGCTGGTGGAGATCGACGGCTGGCGTTACCGCCACGCTTGATGACGAAGGGGCGGCGTGCGGCGCCGCCCCTTCGCTCAGGACCTCTTGGTGGGCCGTGCCCAGCCTTCGATGGCCGTCTGCCGCGCGCGGGATATCGTCAGGGTGTTCGCCGGTGCGTCCTTCGTGATCACGGAACCGGCGCCGATCGTCGCTCCCGCGTGCAGTGTCACCGGCGCCACCAGGGCGCTGTTGGAGCCGACGAACACCCCGTCCTCGATGGTGGTGCGGCTCTTGTTCACGCCGTCGTAGTTGCAGGTGATCGTGCCCGCGCCGATATTCACGCCGCTGCCGATGACGGTGTCGCCGAGGTAACTGAGGTGATTGGCCTTGGAGCCCGCGCCGATGCGTGCGTTCTTGGTCTCCACGAAGTTGCCGATGTGGACGCCCGCCGCCAGGTCGGTGCCCGGCCGCAGACGTGCGAACGGACCGATGGTGCACGGACCGTGCGTCAACACGCCGTCGAGATCGCCGTGCGCCAGCACCACCGTGCCCGCCGCCAGCGTGACGTTGCGCAGCCGCGTGAACGGGCCGATGCGGACGTCGTCGCCGAGCACCACCTCACCTTCGAGAATCACGTTGACGTCGATCTCCACGTCGCGGCCCGCACGCACCGTGCCGCGCACATCGAGCCGAGCGGGGTCAGCCAAGCGCACGCCTGCCAGGGCCAGCTCGCGCGCCGCGCGTTCGCGATGCAGCGCTTCCAGGCCGGCCAGCTGCCAGGGATCGTTGGCACCGGACGCCTCGACGGGATCGCAGGGCACGCACGCCGCCGGCATGCCGAGACGGGCTGCCATGGCGAAGACATCGGTGAGGTAGTACTCGCCTTGGGCGTTGGCGTTGCCGAGGCCCTGCGTCCAGCCGAGCAACCGCGCGGCATCACCGGCAACGATCCCCGTGTTGACGCGGTCGATCGCGCGCTGAGCGGTGTCGGCATCCTTTTCCTCCACGACCTGGGTGACCCGGCCGTCGGCGTCGAGCACCACGCGGCCGTAACCGTGCGGATCGGTCAGGCGCGTGGCCAGCATGGCCAGGGCGCCGGGCGCGCCGACCAGCGCCGCGAGCGTTTCCGACCGGACCAGGGGCACGTCGCCGTAGAGCACCAGCACACGCCCTGCAAGGATGCCCGCGGCGTCCAGGTGCTCCAGCGCCGTACGTACGGCATGCCCGGTGCCCAGGCGCTCACGCTGCTCGATCCAGCCCAGCGACGTATCGGCGGCGAACGCGTCGCGCACCTGCTGGCCGTTGTGGCCGTAGACGACATGGATGCTCGACGGGTGCAGCGCACGGGCCGCGGCAACGACATGCGCCAGCAGGGGGCGGCCGGCCAGCGGCATCAGCACCTTGGCGGAGGCGGACTTCATCCGCTTGCCCTCGCCGGCGGCGAGGACGAGGACGTGAAGGGGCGTAGCGGTCATGGGCGATCGGGCCTGCCTGGATACGAGGGCCGCACTGTCGCGCGTTTGGCCGGCCGTGCCAAGTCGGCTAGTTGTCGTCCGGCCGTTTGGAGAGGTTCTCGAGGTTGGGCTTATAGGCCTCGACGAAGGCGTTGCGCAGGATGCCGACGATGGCATCGGACGTGGACACGCTCTTGTCGTCGATGTTGCCGGAGATGGACACCCGCGTTGCGAACTGGTCCTTCGCATGGTTCTTGAAGATCTTGGCCACACCCTCGGCAGCCGCTTCGTAAGCCAGCTTCAGCGGGCCCTTCTTGTCCTGCTCGACATCCTGTTTCCAGCTGAAGAGCTTCAGGCCGTGGAACAGCGGCTTGGCGTAGCCGGTGAGCTTGCGGTCCTTGGCCTGCAGTTCCATCACGAAATCGCCTTCGCCACCGGCGAAATCGAGGCCGGAATACGCGCGCGCCAGGCTGTTCGCCTTGACCAGCTTGATGTTGCGGATCGAGATCGAATAGTGGAAATCGCCCAGGCGTTCCACGGGATCGATCTCCGCGCTGGTCTCCAGCGGCGCATCGCCCAGCACCCTCGCCGTGGCGTGCATGTGCGCCACGCGGTCGCCACCTTCGCGCTTGACGTTGGTGAGGTTGGTCACCTGACCGTTGACGTCGGTCATCTTCAGGTCGACCTTGGGACTGGATACGAAGTTGTTGAACGTGATGGTGCCGTTGGAGACGTTGATCTCGTCGAAGCGGAACGGTGCCAGCGCGTGCAGTTGCTCCCGCCAGTCCACGCCCTGGCCGGTCTGCTTCTCGCCTTCGGACTTACCGTCGACGAAGTTGACCACCGGGTCGAAGAAATCGATCTTGCCGCGGAAGTGCCCCTGCACCAGCGCCTTCCAGGTCAGCGAGATATCCGCCCGGGCTGTCTTGAACAGCGGCACCGGCACCTTGCCGTCCACCTTGGTGATGGACATCTCGTCGATGGAATACGCACCGCGCCACAAGTGGATGTCGATATCCGCGATGCGACCGCTGTACGCACCCATATGGGCCAGACGGTGATTGAGGTAGTTGAGCACGACATAGGGCAAGGCGATGCGGGCCGCGATCAATACGACGGCGACCACTCCGATGATCCAGAGGCTTCGGCGGTAGCGGGTGCGCATGGGGCAATCACCTGTAAATGACGTGCCAGTGTTGCGCCGCGCGGGTTAGTTCCGGATGAAGACGGTGATTACGCCAAAGAGAGGTTCTTCGCGCGTTAGCGGGGCGGAGGCGTCGGGACGGCCCAAAGTCATGCGTGAAAAACCAAAAAAAACCCCTCCGAAGAGGGGTCCTTGGTCGACGGGCGTCGTCGCTCAGTGCTTGAGCGTCTTGCGCATGCGCTCCAGCGCCTGCAGCTGCGCCAGGGCCTCCGCCAGCTTGGCCTGGGCCTCGGCGACGTCCATCTGCGGGCCGCGCTGGGACAGGGCGGCCTCGGCTTCTTCCTTGGCCTTCAGGGCGGCGGCCTCGTCGAGGTCGGCGGCGCGGGCCGCCGTATCGGCGAGGATCGTCACCACCTGCGGCTGCACTTCCAGGATGCCACCGGACACATAGAACTGCTGGCGGTCGCCGTTGGTGCCGACCACGTCCACGTGGCCCGGCTTGAGGCGGGTGATCAGCGGCGCGTGACGCGGCGCGATACCCAGCTCGCCGAGTTCACCGGTGGCGACCACGAGCGTGGCTTCGCCGGAGTAGATCTCGGCTTCGGCGCTGACGATGTCGACGCGGATGGTGTGGGTCATGGGCTTGTCTTCCGTTGGTCGTGAGTGGGAGAAGAAGGTCGCTTACGCGGCCTTCTTGGCACCCATCTCTTCGCCCTTCTTGATGGCTTCGTCGATGCCGCCGACCATGTAGAACGCCTGCTCCGGCAGGTGGTCGAGGTCGCCGTCGAGAATCATCTTGAAGCCGCGGATCGTTTCCTTCAGCGCGACGTACTTGCCCGGCGAGCCGGTGAACACCTCGGCCACGTGGAACGGCTGCGAGAAGAAGCGCTCGATCTTGCGGGCGCGCGACACCGAGGCCTTGTCTTCCGGCGACAGCTCGTCCATGCCCAGGATGGCGATGATGTCCTTCAGCTCCTTGTAGCGCTGCAGGGTGCCCTGCACGCGACGGGCGATGTCGTAGTGCTCCTGGCCGATCACCGAGGCGTCGAGCTGGCGGCTGCTGGAAGCCAGCGGATCCACGGCCGGGTAGATACCCAGCGAAGCGATATCGCGGCTCAGGGTAACGGTGGCGTCCAGATGCGCGAAGGTGGTGGCCGGCGACGGATCGGTAAGGTCATCCGCGGGCACGTACACGGCCTGGATCGAGGTGATCGAGCCGGTCTTGGTCGAGGTGATGCGCTCCTGCAGGACGCCCATTTCCTCGGCCAGCGTCGGCTGGTAACCCACGGCCGACGGCATGCGGCCGAGCAGCGCGGACACTTCGGTACCGGCCAGCGTGTAGCGGTAGATGTTGTCGACGAACAGCAGCACGTCCTTGCCCTTGCCCGTTTCGTCCTTCTCGTCGCGGAAGTACTCGGCCATGGTGAGACCGGTGAGCGCGACGCGCAGGCGGTTGCCCGGCGGCTCGTTCATCTGGCCGTAGACCATCGCGACCTTGTCCAGGACGTTGGAATCCTTCATCTCGTGGTAGAAGTCGTTCCCCTCACGGGTACGCTCACCCACGCCGGCGAACACGGACAGACCCGAGTGCGCCTTGGCGATGTTGTTGATGAGTTCCATCATGTTGACCGTCTTGCCCACGCCGGCGCCGCCGAACAGGCCGACCTTGCCGCCCTTGGCGAACGGGCACATCAGGTCGATGACCTTGATGCCGGTTTCCAGTAGTTCATTGGCCGCGGCCTGCTCGTCGTAGGACGGGGCTTCGCGGTGGATGACCCACTGTTCCTTCTCGCCGATGGGGCCGGCTTCGTCGATCGGGTTGCCCAGCACGTCCATGATGCGGCCGAGCGTGGCCGCGCCGACCGGCACCTTGATGCCTTCGCCGGTGTTGCGGGCGAGGAGGTTACGGCGCAGGCCGTCGGTGGAACCGAGCGCGATGGTGCGCACGATGCCGTCGCCGAGCTGCTGCTGCACTTCGAGGGTGATCTCGGTACCGTCGATCTTCAGTGCGTCGTATACCTGCGGCACCTGGTCGCGCGGGAATTCGACGTCGACGACGGCGCCGATGATCTGAACAACTTTACCCTGGCTCATGGAATGCTCCGGATGAATCTAAGTAGGTTTCGGTTCGGGCGCCGCACTGTGCGTCGCCATCGCGTATAGCTTTGGGATCAGACCGCGGCGGCGCCGCCGACGATCTCCGAGATTTCCTGGGTGATCGCTGCCTGGCGCGCCTTGTTGTAGACCAGCGTCAGTTCGCCGATGACTTTGTTGGCGTTGTCGGAGGCGGCCTTCATGGCGACCATGCGCGCGGCGTGTTCGCTGGCGAGGTTCTCCAGCGTGGCCTGGTACACCACCGACTCGATGTAACGCGTCATCAGGTGCTCGAGCACCGTGCGCGCATCGGGTTCGTAGATGTAGTCCCAATCGTGCGTCTGCTCGACCTTGACGCCCTTGGCGGCATCGCCTTCGGCGCTTTCCAGTTCCTTCGCGACCAGCGACACCGGCAGCAACGCCTCGATGGTCGGCTTCTGCACGATGGTGTTCACGAAGTCGTTGTAGACCAGGAAGACACGGTCGAGCTTGTTGTCGCTGTAGCCGTCGAGCACGACCTTGATCACGCCGATGACGTCTTCGAGCTTGGGCTTCTCACCGAGGTGGGTCGCCGTGCCGATCAGGTTCACGCCCTTGATGCGACGGAAGAACTGCACGGCCTTCTGACCGATGGCCACCACGTCGATCTCGGCACCCTTGTCCTGCCACTCGCGGATCGAGGTCAGCGTGCGACGGAACAGGTTGGAATTGAGGCCGCCCGCAAGGCCGCGGTCGGTCGACACCACGATGAAGCCCACGCGCGCGACTTTTTCCCGCTCGGTGAGGAACGGATGGGTGAAGTCCGTGCTGGCCTGGGCCACGTGCGCGATCACCTTGCGCATGAGACGCGCATACGGACGCGAGGCCTTCATCAGGTCCTGCGCCTTGCGGATCTTCGACGCCGAGACCATTTCGAGCGCACGCGTCACCTTGCGCATGTTCTGCGTGCTCTTGATCTTGGTTTTGATTTCGCGGCCGCTAGCCATGGGTACTCGCCGTTACGTGAAACGTGAAAACTTAGGAGGGCAAAGCGTCAGTTACATGGTGCAACCGACGCTTTACGCTTGGCGCCTTACGCTATTACCAGCTACCGGTCTTCTTGAACTCGTCGGCGGCCGACTTGAAGGTCGCCTCGATGTCCTTGTCCCAGTCGCCGGTGGCGTCGATCTTCGTCATCAGGTCGCCGTGGTTCTGGCGCATGAAGGCATGCAGACCCTTCTCGAACGCCAGTACCTTGTTGACCGGCAGGTCGTCGAGGTAGCCCTTCTCGGCTGCGTAAACCGACACGCCGAGCTCGGCGATGGACAGGGGCGAGTACTGCGCCTGCTTCATCAGCTCGGTGACGCGCTGGCCACGATCGAGCTGTGCGCGGGTCGCCGCGTCCAGGTCCGAGGCGAACTGCGCGAACGCAGCCAGCTCACGGTACTGCGCGAGGGCCAACTTCACGCCACCGGACAGCTTCTTGATGATCTTGGTCTGGGCGGCACCACCGACGCGTGACACCGAGATACCGGCGTTGACCGGCGGACGGATACCGGCGTTGAACAGATCGGTCTCGAGGAAGATCTGGCCGTCGGTGATCGAGATGACGTTGGTCGGAACGAACGCGGAGACGTCGCCGGCCTGGGTCTCGATGATCGGCAGCGCGGTGAGCGAACCGGTCTTGCCGGTCACTTCGCCGTTGGTCATCTTTTCCACGTACTCGGCGCTGACGCGCGAGGCGCGCTCGAGCAGGCGCGAGTGGAGATAGAAGACGTCGCCGGGGTAGGCTTCGCGGCCCGGCGGGCGCTTCAGCAGCAGCGAGATCTGACGGTAGGCCACGGCCTGCTTGGAGAGATCGTCGTACACGATGAGCGCGTCTTCGCCGCGGTCACGGAAGTACTCGCCCATGGCGCAGCCGGAATACGGCGCGACGTACTGCAGCGCGGCGGCTTCGGACGCGGAGGCCACTACCACGATGGTGTTGGCCAGCGCGCCGTTCTGCTCGAGCTTGCGCACGACGTTGGCGATGGAGCTGCGCTTCTGGCCGATGGCGACGTAGATGCACTTAATGCCCGAGTCTTTCTGGTTGATGATCGCGTCGATGGCCACGGCGGTCTTGCCCGTCTGGCGGTCGCCGATGATCAGCTCGCGCTGGCCGCGGCCGATCGGGATCATCGAGTCGATGGACTTGTAGCCCGTCTGCATCGGCTGGTCGACCGACTGGCGCCAGATGACGCCCGGCGCGACCTTCTCGACCGGGCTGGTGCCCACGGCGTCGATCGGGCCCTTGCCGTCGATCGGGTTGCCCAGCGCGTCGACGACGCGGCCGAGCAGGCCCGGGCCGACCGGCACTTCGAGGATGCGGCCGGTGGTCTTGGCGGCATCGCCTTCGCGCAGGTGCTGGTACTCACCGAGCACCACGGCGCCGACCGAGTCGCGCTCGAGGTTCAGCGCGAGAGCGTAGGTGTCGTTGGGCAGTTCGATCATTTCGCCCTGCATCACGTCGGCCAGGCCGTGGATGCGCACGATACCGTCGGACACGCTGATGATCGTGCCTTCGTTGCGTGCCTCGGCGCCGAGCTTGAACTGCTCGATGCGGGTCTTGATCAGCTCGCTGATCTCGGACGGATTCAGTGTGGTGCTGGACATGGTCGGTTCCTTGGGTTGCGCCGCACGAGCGGCACCCGGTGGTATGAGAAGCTCGTATCAGTGCGCCAGCGCGCTGGCCAGCCGCTGCAGGCGGCCGCGCGCCGAACCGTCGATGACCTGCTCGCCGGTGTCGATGACGACACCCCCGAGCAGCGCCGGATCGACGTGCGTATCCAGTTCGATCTCACGCTTGAAGCGGCGCTTCAGCGAGGCGCGAAGCGTGTCCGCCTCGGCGGCGTCGAGATCCAGCGCGCTCGTGACCTTGACCCGCAACGTCGACTCCGACTCACGCTTGTAGTCGTCGTAGAGCGCTGCGATTTCCGGCAGGAGCGCCATGCGGCGGTTGTCGGCCAGTTCGTCGAGGAACGACGCGAACGGCGTGCCGGCCGCCATGCCCTCGGGCAGGTGCAGCGCGACCAGCTGGGCCGGCGACACGCGCGGATCGTTGCCGAGGCCGGCGACGCGCTGATCCGCCGCGACCAGGGCCGCGAAGTTCAGTGCCGACGACCAGTCGGCTAGCGACCCTGACGCCTGCGCCACTTCGAAGGCGGCACGTGCGTAGGGACGGGCAAGGGTGAGCGCCTGGGCCATGATCAGATCTCGGCAGCGAGCTGGTCGAGCAGGGCCTTGTGGGCCGCCGGATCGATTTCGCGCTGGACGATTTTTTCCGCGCCGCGGACGGCGAGGGCGCCGACCTGTTCGCGCAGCTGTTCACGGGCACGCTGGGCCATCGAGGCGATCTCGTCCTGGGCCGAAGCCTTCAGGCGGTTGATCTCTTCGATCGCATCGGCGCGGGCCTTCTCGAGAATCTGGTTGGCCTGCTGCTGAGCCTTGTCGATGATGTCCGTCGACTGCACGCGGGCCTGCTTGATCTCGGTGGCGACCTTGGCGTCGGCATCCTTCAGCTCGGCGCGAGCGCGCTCCGCCGCGGCGAGCCCTTCGGCCACCTTCTTCTGGCGTTCTTCGATGGCACCGTTGAGCTGGGGCCAGATGAACTTGGTGGTGAACCAGACCAGGATCGCAAAAGAGATCATCTGGCCCAGGAAGGTCATGTTGATTTCCATGATCTCTCCAAAGACTCCGAACGCAGGGGTACTGACGGTCGCCGCGGCCCTTCAGGCCGCGGCGACGAAGACGAGCGTGTTGCTTAGCCGCCGGCGGCGGTGCGCAGGACGCCGATCAGCGGGTTGGAGAAGGCGAGCAGCAGCGCGATGGCGAGGCCGATGATGAACGCGGCGTCGATCAGGCCGGCGAGCAGGAACATGCGGCCCTGCAGCAGCGGAACCAGTTCCGGCTGACGCGCGGCCGACTCGAGGAACTTCGAGCCCATGATCGCGATGCCGAGGCAGGCGCCGAGCGCGCCGAGGCCGATGATCACGCCGATGGCGATGGCGGTCATGCCCTGCACGTGTGCGAAGAGTGCGGTGAGTTCCATGGTGTTCTCCTGGGATATCTAAGAAAGACGAATGGGTGGAAACGAAAAACGAAAGGGGACTTGGGTCTAACGTCGGTGCGGTGAGTTAGTGGTGTTCACGCGCCGTGGCGATGTAGACGATCGTCAGCATCATGAAGATGAACGCCTGCAGGGCGATGATCAGGATGTGGAAGATCGCCCACGCCGTGTTGAACACGACGCCGGGCACGAAGCCGATCCAGCTCACCATCAGGCCGGCGATCAGCATGAACACCAATTCGCCACCGTACATGTTGCCGAAGAGTCGCATCGCGAGCGACACGGGCTTCGACAGGGTTTCGACGACGTTGAGCAGCAGGTTCGGGATGACCAGCACCAGCTTCACGACCGGGTTGTGGGCGTGGAACGGCGCGGTGAGCATCTCCTTGCCGAACCCGAAACCGCCCTTGGCCTTGATGCCGTGGCCGATGACGATGAACAGCACGGCGACGGAAAGGCCGACGGTGGTGTTGATGTCCGCGGTGGGCACGCCGCGGAAGTGAACCTTTTCGGCGACATCGGCGCCAGCGAAAAGATGCACCAGCCAGCCGGCCAGATCCACCGGCAGCAGGTCCATGGCGTTCATCAGGAACACCCACATGAAGATGGACAGCGCCAGCGGCGTGACCGTGCGGCGGTCGCCGTGGAAGGTGTCCTTCACCTGCGTGTCGACGAACTCGATCGCCAGTTCAACCAGTGCCTGGCCCTTGGAAGGTACGCCGGAAGTCGCCTTGCGGGCGAACAGCCAGAACCACAGGCAGAAGATGGCACCCAGTACGAACGACACCACGAGGGAGTCGACGCGGAGATTCCAGAACCAGAAATGATCGGCGCTGAAATTCACCGTCAGGTGGCCCAGGTGGTGCTGGATGTATTCGGTCAGACCGCCTTGCGGTTCGCTCGCCATGCCTCAACCCTTGAATCTGAATGCAAATACGTTGACCGTGAAACCGGCCACCAGGCCCACCAGGGCGGGCAAGAATGGCAGTTTCCACTGGACCAGAATGAGCGCCATGCCACCGATGAGGACGATCCAGCGAAGGATCGTTCCCGCCAGGAGCCTGGCATACATCGCTCCGCCTCCGCCCAGCGCGCTGAAAGCTCGCGCGGCAAGCAGCGCGGTAGCGATAGCGACGATCAGGGCCCCTGCAAATGCGGCCATACCGGCGGCACGCCCCTGCAGTAGAAACACGAGTCCCGCGACAACGGCCACCACGAACTGCGCGATAACGACGCGCAAGGCGAGATGACGACCGGCGGCAAGACTGTTGAGCAACGCGAGGCTCCCGTGGTTTCGCTCGAAGGCGGCACCTTGGTTCTATGGGCCACGGTTTAATCTGGAAAAGTATACCAGCGCCGTAAACGACGGGACAAGCGACGAAAGTCCAATAACCACCCGTCGGCGCGACGGTCCGTCGCGTCGTTGCGAAGGAGGCGGCGTGGATCAGGCCCTGGCGGGCTGACCTGCCAACGCGCCGAGCGAGGTAGCCGTCTCCACGGCCACATCGAATATGCCGCCCGCGGCGGACGCCGCGCGTTCGACGCCTTCCCGTTGCAGGTCGCCTCCGCGGAGGAAAATGGCGCGCAGCGCCGCCGCATCCGTGACGATCATCGCGTCGGCCATCAGGCCGGATGCCGCCCGGGCGTGACCTTCCATGGCCTGCAGATGCAGGTCGGCCACGCGTTCCATGCCGCGCCAGGCGACAGCCTGCGCGGACGTGGCCTGCTCGACAAGGCGGGCAAGATCGGCGTAACCGTTTACGTGGGGCATCGCATGCGTCCGGCGGAACGGGAAGGTGCCGGAGTGTAGACCCGCATGCGGCAACGCAGCAACCACGAATGGTTGCGACGACAGGTTTTCGATCAGTCGCCGGTGTATTCGGCGCCGGACGTGCAGGTTTCATGCACCACGACCTTGGCCAGGCCGGGCACCGACGGGTGCAGCTGCTGGAAGATCCACCGCGCGAGGTTTTCGCTGGTAGGGTTTTCCAGGCCTTCGATGTCGTTGAGGTAGTGATGATCCAGCCGATCGTAAATCGGCATGAACCGGGCCTTCAGATCGCCGAAGTCCATGACCCAGCCGAGCGTGGTGTCCACCGGCCCCTCGACATGCAGCTCCACGCGGAACGAATGCCCGTGCAGGCGCGCGCACTTGTGGCCTTCCGGCACATTCGGCAGGCGGTGGGCCGCCTCGAGGGTAAACGACTTGAAGATGCGCATGGCGTGATCGATCGCGGGTGGCTGCCTAGTGTAGCGGAGCGTGGCTGCGCACGATTTCCGCGTGTCGCCTTCACGACGCAGTTCGCATTTTCAGCGCTCACCTGCTTTGATTCGTGGACATTCGGCTGCGAAAAGGTTGCAGTCGTAACAGGTGCGACGGATTCGGGGGAACCGTCGGGGGGATTTTTCGCGTTCACAAGGAGGCATCGATGTGCCTTGGTCGTGACTCGCTCGACCGGCCGCACCCGTGCGGTCTGGCCGAGGAAGTGTTTGCCGCCCTTCCACTGCCCTGCATCGTATGGCGCCACGGAGGCGGCCGCGCAGTGATGGTCAATGCCGCCTTCCGCCTGGAATTCGGCGCGGGGCGCGGCCGTGCCGGGCCGTGCTGGGTCGCCGAGCACCTGCAGCCGGCGGGGGGCGTCGATGAATTCGTGTTCAACGATGCCCAGGGCTCACCCCGCCACTACCGGGTGACACGCCAGCATGTGGAGGCATCGGGCGGGGCGTTCCAGGCGGTGTACCTGACACCCCTGCCCGCCACCGAGCCCGTCGCACCGACGTCGCCTACCCTTGCCAGCCAACGGAAGGACCTGGGACTGACGCCCCGCGAGTCGCAGGTACTGGACGGCATCATGGGCGGCAAGCTGAACAAGGTCATCGCCGGGGAACTGCGGATCAGCCCGAAGACGGTGGAACTGCATCGCGCCAACCTGATGGCCAAGCTACGCGTGCACAACGTGGTGGAACTGGCGAAGGCGGTACTGGAGGCGCCAGCCGCGACGCCAGCCCGGCCCAGGCGCCGGACGACCGGCGACACCGCGGATACAGGAATCGTGGCTGCCTGAGCGCGCTCCTGACGCGACCGGCAAAAAAAGGCCGCACCCGGGGGTGCGGCCTTTTTGTTTTTCTGGTGGCTAGAGGCGGGCTCGAACCGCCGACCTCAGCATTATGAGTGCCGCGCTCTGACCAGCTGAGCTACCTAGCCGTGGAACCTGGTCGTTCGCAAGCTAGGCTCACGAAGGCCGGGCAGTTTAATCGGCGGCGGCCTTCCGTTCAAGTAGCGCCTTGCCCCGTCTTCTCGCGCTGTGGTTGAATCGAGCAGGAGCGGCATGTTTCGCGGAGGGCGGATGATCGACGCTGATGGCTATCGACCGAATGTGGGCATCGTCCTCCTCAATGGCGACGGGCGCCTGTTCTGGGCGCGCCGGGTCAACCGCGACGGCTGGCAGTTCCCCCAGGGCGGCATGCGCAGCGACGAAACCCCGCTAGAAGCCATGTACCGCGAGCTGGAAGAAGAAACCGGCCTACTGGCCCAGCACGTGGAAGTGCTGGCCGAAACCCGTGGCTGGCTGCGCTACCGCCTGCCCAGCCGCTTCGTGCGCCACCACCAGCGGCCCACCTGTATCGGCCAGAAACAGGTGTGGTTCCTGCTGCGCCTGAAATGCACCGAGGATGCGTTTCGCCTGGATGCCTGCGAGAAGCCCGAGTTCGACCTCTGGCGCTGGGTGGACTTCTGGTACCCCGCCAACCACGTCGTGAATTTCAAGCGCCAGGTCTACGAACGGGCCCTGCGGCAGTTCGCGCCCATGGTGGAGACGGTCTGTTCCGTCACGGTGGGCACCTGCCCCCAACAGGCCGAACTGGAAAGACTGGCCCGCGGCGGCGAGTAAGGCGGCCTGGCTCACGCCTTCACATTTGTGCGGTTGACAATCGTTCGCATTCGTATTCGAATGCCGACCCATGTACATATGCATGTGCAATGCCGTCACCGACCACGCCATTCGCCGCGCCGCGGCCGATGGGGTCGAGTCGTTCGCCGAACTCCAGGCTCGCACCGGTTGCTCGGACTGCTGCGGCGCGTGCGAGCCGGAAGCCCGCCAGTGCCTGCGCCAGGCAGTCAGCGAGAGCCGCTCCCTCCCGTTCCTGGCCACCACGGCCTGAGCCCCGCGGTATCCGCACTTGCGGACGCGAACCTTGTTCATTCTCGTTACGTCACGCCCTGGCCGCGGCACGTATAGTCGCGGCTGAATATCCAGGGAGACACCCCATGAAGGGCGACGCGAAAGTCATCGAATTCCTCAACAAGGTCCTCTACAACGAGCTGGCCGCGATCAACCAGTACTTCCTTCATTACAGGATGTTCAAGGACTGGGGCTACAACGAACTCGCCAAGCACGAGTACGAAGAGTCCATCGAGGAAATGAAGCACGCCGACAAGCTGATCGAGCGCATCCTGTTCCTCGACGGCCTGCCCAACCTGCAGCACCTGGGCAAGCTGCGCATCGGCGAGAACGTGGTCGAAGCGCTCCAGGGCGACCTGGACCTTGAAATGATCGCCACGAAGGACCTGCGCGAGGCCATTGCCTACAGCGAAGGTATCCACGACTTCGTCAGCCGCGACCTTTTCAAGTTCATCCTTGGCCAGGAAGAAGAGCACATCGACTGGCTCGAGACGCAGTTCAGCCTCATCTCGGACATCGGGCCGGAGCGCTACATGCTCAGCAAGGTGGGGTCGCTCGACAAGCATTGAAGAAGAAACCGCCGAGAGGCGGTTTTTTCTTTGTACGCCTGATGGGGTGGGCTCGCCTTTGGCGTCGCATTGGGCTTTGGGCCGTGGAGCAAGAGCCGGCGGGTGCCACCCTCGTGGCCACGCCTGCGGCGACCCGTCAATGAAAGGCCGCTCCGCGGCCGTGTATTTATTCCCCTTCGGGGCGGGTCGGGCTTCGAACGGAGGTTTCCGATTCGCCCTCCGTGGCTCAGCGGAAACGGCCGGCCGTCCTGGCCGGCCCCGCTACGCGGCCTTGTCCGTTCGAAGCCCTCGCCTGCGGCTACCGTCCCCGAGGGTGGCGCCCGCCGGCTCTTTCCAACGGTGAGGTTGCGTGCGGGGAGAGCGAAGAGCCAGGTTTCGCTTCGTAGCTGGGAACGCTTGCTTGCCTGTTGCGTATGGCGTCTGTCGCCTTAGGTAGGTTGAGGGTTCGCGCACATCGTGCGCTCCTACCCCCAGCCGGGGATGGCGAATCGGAAACCCCCGTTCGAAGCCCGACCCGGCCCATAGGGCAATCAATAAACGGCCGCGGAGCGGCCCTTCCTTAGCGGGTCGCCGCAGGCGTGGCACCGAGGGGGCTAGCCGCCGGCTCTTGCTCCAGGCGCCATGGCTCCAAGGCTCCAAAGCCAAACGCGATGCCGAAGGCGAGCCCACCAACACCACGGCCATACGCAACGAACTTTTCGCCCGGAGCCGCCAAGGCGATACCATTCGGCCTTCACGCATTCTCCACGGACCCGCTCATGGCGTCACGCCATCCACCCCGCTTCGTCGTACGTCGTCTCGAGGATCTCTCGATGGCACGACGCAAGCGCCTCCTGCTGCTGGCCGCCTGGCTGGGCAGCCTGGTGGCCGTGGCACTGGTGACTTGGGCGGCGGTCAGCGCGCGGCAGCCGCATCCCCTTGGCGCATCGACAACGGCGGCTAGCGGCGATGCGGAGGGCGAGGCGCTGCGCCAGAAGGTTGCCAACGGGCAGCGCGACAGTCAGGTCGCGGGGATTGCCGCCAGGGAGCTTCGGCGCAACCTCGCCGAGCGCGACGAGGAAATCAGCGGCCTTCGCGCCGACCTGGCGTTCTACACGCGACTGGTGGGCAACGGCGGCCAGCGCGACGGCCTGAAGATCCAGGGAGCCCGGGCCACGGCGGTCAGGGGCAGCGCGGACGCATGGAACCTGGTGGTCACCCTCACGCGTAGCGCCCGGGGCGGCGATCCGGTCAAGGGCAACCTGCGCCTCGCCGTCGAGGGTATCCAGGACAACACGGTGCGCACGCTGGAAGGCCCCGCGCTCGGGCTGGCCGTTTCCGGGGAGGGCCTGCCGTTCGCCTTCCGGTATTTTCAACAGGTCCAGGGCAGCTTCACGCTGCCGACCGGCTTCCAGCCGACGCGGCTCCGCCTGCAGGCGAAGGGCGCCGGCCAGGAAGAGGTCGCCGCCACGCTGTCCTGGACCGATGTCACACGCAACGACGAGGCTAGCGATGTTCAGCACTAAGGGGAAAACGCAGGGGCCGGCGGTCAATGCCGCGGCGACGAGCCTGATCGCCCGTGGCGTGGTCATCCGGGGCGACGTGTCGTTCAACGGCAACCTGCATCTGGATGGCACCGTGGAAGGCGCCGTCCACGCCGAGGCGGGCAGCGACGGCGTGCTCACCATCAGTGAGACCGGCCGCGTGGTCGGGCGCATCGAGGTACCGCATGCGGTGATAAACGGCGCGGTCACCGGCGATATCGACGCCGCCGAACGCCTGGAACTGGCGCCGCTGGCCCGCATCGAGGGGGATGTGCACTACCAGGTGCTGGAGATGGCGGCCGGCGCGCAGGTGAACGGCAAGATGATCCACCGCGGCCCGGTGACGGTCCGCCAGCTGGCCCAGGCGGCCATCGCCGCCGCGCCGGTGACATCCGAGGCTTGACCTGTCGCCGATCGGCGCCATTATGGACGGCATGAACAACCCCTTCCCCATGGCTCCGTCGGCATCCGCGCCGGATTACCGCACGGCGGGTGCGCCCCTGATCTTCACCGAGGCCGCGGCCCGCAAGGTGCACGAGCTGATCGACGAAGAAGGTAACCCGTCGCTCAAGCTGCGCGTCTACATCAGTGGCGGCGGCTGCTCGGGCTTCCAGTACGGGTTCACCTTCGACGAGGAACAGGCCGAAGACGACCTGGCCGTGTCCCGCGAAGGGGTGACGCTGGTGGTCGATCCCCTGTCGCTGCAATACCTGACGGGCGCCGAGATCGATTACGCGGAGTCGTTCAGCGGCTCGCAGTTCGTCATTCGCAACCCGAACGCGAAGACGACCTGCGGCTGCGGCTCCTCGTTCAGCGCATGAGCGGCGCCACCGCGTGAGCAATGTTTTCGCGGGGCTGGAGATCGACCGCATGGCCGAGCGCCGTGAGGATCGGGTCTGGGTCGAAGAGATCGAACGCGCGGCCGATACACGCTTTCTGGTGCTGGACAGCGAAGGCCAGACCTTCGTGGCCGCCCAGGCCGAACATCCCGAGTGGATGCCATCGGCCCTGCGCGCCGAGCGCTTCGGCGACGTGCCGTCCACCTTGCTGGGCCTGGCCGCCGGCAGCGCCTGGTTCGCCCTGGTACTGGACGAAGCGCACGCCGCGACGTTCGTCGACCTGACCGCCGCTCGGCGCATGAACCTGCGCGAGGCCGGACTGGTGTTTCCAGCCTTCGATGCGGGCCTGTTCGCCTTCGCCAAGGGCGTTACGCACTGGCAGCGGCAGATGCGGTTCTGCAACCTCTGCGGCGCGCCGACCCTCGTCGTGGCGTCGGGACATCGCGTGCAATGCACCAACCCCGATGGCCCCCACATGCATTTTCCGCGCACCGACGCGGCCATCATCGTGATCGTGGAGGACGGCGACCGCTGCCTGCTCGGCCGGCAACGCGGATGGCCGGCGGGTCGCTATTCGACGCTGGCCGGTTTCGTCGAGCCGGGCGAATCGCTGGAAGATGCCGTCAAGCGCGAGGTGCGCGAGGAATCGGGCGTGGAAGTGCTGCACGCCACGTACCACTCGTCGCAGCCCTGGCCCATGCCCGCGTCGCTGATGGTCGGCTTCACCGCCACCGCGAAAACCCGCGAGATCGTGCTTCGCGACGACGAACTGGAAGACGCCCGCTGGTTCACCGCGGACGATATCGCCGCCGGCATACGCTCCGGCGAGTTGGGCGTACCACCGCCGCTGTCGGTGTCGTACCGGCTGATCGAGCACTGGCTGGCGCAGCGGCACGTATCGCTCGAGCAACTGCTGGCGGACGCGCCGCGCCACTGAGTTCTTCGCCTACAATCGAGTCATCCATCTACGGATTGCGCTCGCCATGGCCCTACGTCTCCTCGCCATCCTCATCGCCCTGGTCGTCGTCTGGAGCGTGCCCCGACTGGCGCGCTGGCGGGATGATCGCTGGTTCCGCGGCTGGGTCGCGCGCACGGGAGACTTGTCCGGCCACGGTCGCGTGGCGATACTTCTGCTGGTACCCGTCGCCCTGGCCGCGACCGTCTCGGGGCTGCTTTACTCGCTGCCCTTCTTCGATCTGGCCTGGCTGGTCTTCGCCATCGTCGTGCTCACCTATTCCCTGGGCCCGCGCGAGATCGAAACCGATATCGACGCCGTGTTGCGCGCCGCCGATCCCTTGCGCCGCGATGAAGCCCTGAACGCACTGCGCCATGACGAGACGCCCCTGCCGTGGTACGCACCGGCGATCGTCGAGGCCGCGTTCTACGGCGCCCTGCGCCGCCGGTTCGGCGTCCTGCTGTGGTTCCTGCTGCTGGGCCCCGCCGGCGCGCTGGGCTATAGACTGGCGCAGGTGCTGGGGCGCGACGCTTCGGTGTCGCTGGACGGCGCCACGCGTACGTCGGCACATCGCCTGGCCGATGCGCTGGACTGGCTGCCCGCCCACCTCATGGTCTTCGCCATGGCCCTGGTATCCGACTTCGATGCGGTGATGGGCGCATGGAAGCACTGGCATCACACCTCGGGCAGCCCGCGCTCGCGACTGGAGCCGGATTTCCTCGGCGCGGTGGCCCGAGCGGGAGTCGACGCCGATGTGGAAGCCGGCGACGGTTACGCACAGGATGTCAGTGACCCGCTGGTGGAACTGGAGGACGCCCGTCGGGTGATTCGCCGCGTACTGATCGTCTGGCTTGCCGTGGTCGCGGTGATCGTGCTCGCGGCATGGGTGGCCTGAGACCGCAGCGAACACATACTCACTTATCGGGGTTTTCCTACAGAAGAGTCAGGATAGACATTGCGATGCTGCGGGCTCCCCCCACCGCCAAGGAACTGGCATGCGTCATCCCCTCTCCCTGTGTCTCAGTCTCGCCCTCATGGGCACCGTCGGTCATGCCGTCGCGTCGCCCGCATCAACATCCGCCCCTCCCGTCTATCTTCGGCTCTCCGAACTCGGCACAGCGCTAGCCGCCGACGGACAACGCACATCGGCCTCCCACTTCTCGTTTCCCCACCTGGCCGGCGCGGAGACAAAGGCGCGGCTGCTCTGGCTGACCAGCACCGAACTGGCGTCGCGGGAGGTTCGTGAACTCGTGGCGGAAGCGCTGTTGCTCGGCGACGGGATACTGGTAAGCCGGAACGGCACGGGCGACACCGAACGAGCGATGTTCGGTTTCGCCGGCCAGTCCGGCATGTCGGTCTATCGACGCTCTCCCGACGGAGTGCTGGACGTGATGGTCATCGACGATGCGATGTCCGTCGAAGACGCGACCGCACGCGTGACTGATTGGTTCGCCCGTTCCTCGCCGAAGGCCGGTCGGCCGACACCGGTACGTCTGGCCCGCCAGGTCGACGGAGTGAACGCCGCGGACAAGCTGGACGATGGAAGCTATACCCCGTCGCTGCAACTGCGGGTGGACAAGCCGTTCGCCGATGGCCGCCGGATCTTCCACGACATCAAAATCATGCGCGACGTCACCCCGAGCCGAGACGACAAGGTGGTCATCGTCAAGACACAGGTCAACCAGGCCCCATCGCGCCGCGGCACCTGGTGGAACGGCGCGCCCAATCCGGGCGGCAAGGCTTATTACCTGCTCGTCCCCGACCGCTATCGCGTCACGACCGGGCTCAACTTCGCCGACGATGCCTCCCTCGTGACGCTGCAGGAATATGCCCCCGTATCCGATGGCGTGAAAGAGCGTACGGTCAATCACTCGCTCAGCATCAAGGCATCGAGCAACCTCAGCGCCACGCCGGATGTCCTCGCCGCCCTCGCCAGCGTCGGGGCCCCGTCGGCGGGCAAACTTCCCGTGATGCTTTCCAGTGGCAGGGAGCGCATGGAGACCCAGTCGGTCACCATGACACTCAAGGACTACACGACGCATGTCACTCCGGTGACGATCGGGCAATCACGTGGCGTGAGCTGGGCATTCCCGCTGGCGAACGACATTGCCAGCGACATCGATTATTTCAAGGATGGCGAGAACCATAACGCCTCGCTGCTTTCCGAGAGGAAAGCCACGCCGATGATGAAGAGCGCCACGCTCGAAATGGCCTCGACATGGCGCATCCAGGGTGATCGCGATGGCGACCTCGTCGTCACCACACGCGCCGACGTCGCCACTCGCGTCTACGACACGCTTGAAAACGATTCCACTGTCGAGGACGACGAGGAGTCCGTCATGGAGTTCACGACACGCGTATCGATGGACTCGCCGTTCCTTGCGCGTCAGCCGGTCGTGCGGTTGCAGTCGCTGGCGGGCACGGGCGCCTGTCTTACCCAGCCGGATACCGGCCGGCCAGACGTCGTGATGGCCGCCTGCGACCGCGGCGAGGCCAATCCCGGGCAGCAGTGGATGCTGGAGCTGGACGGCACGTATCGCAACCGGGCAAGCAAGCGATGCCTCACCGCGGAGGAAACCAGCGGCGAGGTAGTGGTGTCCGACTGCGACAGCCCCTCGCTCAACAAGCAGTGGTCATGGTCGGCCGATCGCATCCACTCGCGCTATGCGGGCGGCAACCACTGGCGCCTGCATGTCCGCGGCGGACGTCCAAATGCCAAGTTCGATCCCGCCCTGCATCAGGTCATCGTGTCCAACGACAGCCATCCGCTGCTACGTCCCTGGTCGTCCTACCCGAACAAGCCGACGCCCGGCGACGTGATTCCGCGGCTCGCTACCGTCTCACCACCGGTCCCGGAAAGCTACCTGGCCTATCGCGAGGTGAGCGCGGACGAGCGCTGGCAGCCCGTCCTGGTGCGCAAGTAAATCGCGCCCGCGCCTGATGGCCCCGGTCCGGAGACTGTGCAGGTCTCGACGCCGACGGCTTCAGGCGCGGTCACCACGAAGTTCATCCACCCGCGCGTGCAGCGACGCGGC
The DNA here is from genome assembly GCF_000745005.1 of Luteibacter sp. 9135. Taxonomy (NCBI): domain Bacteria; kingdom Pseudomonadati; phylum Pseudomonadota; class Gammaproteobacteria; order Lysobacterales; family Rhodanobacteraceae; genus Luteibacter; species Luteibacter sp. 9135. The sequence goes on from NZ_JQNB01000001.1 coordinate 857,910, forward strand.
GGTCGCCTGCGCGGCCGGCGTGGGCACGCTGCCCACGAGTTCGATCCTGGACCAGAAGCGACGTGGCAGGCGGGTCCGGCCCAGCGCCGTGTCACGCCGGCTGAAGATGCTTCCCCACAGCCCCCGCAAGGCCAGCGGCACCACCGGCACAGGGCGGCGGGCGAGGATGTGTTCCACCCCGGGGCGGAAGGGCATGATCGAGCCATCCTTGGTCAGGCCGCCTTCGGGAAAGATGCAGACCACCTCGCCTTCGGCCAGCGCCTGGTCGATCGCCTCGAAGGCCGCGGCGAGCAAAGCCTCGTCCTCGTGACGGCCAGCGATGGGGATCGCCCTGGCGGTGCGGAAGACGAAATGGAGAACCGGCAGGTCGTAAATCCGGTGATACATGACGAAGCGCATCGGCCGTCGCACGCTGGCCATCAGGATCAACGGGTCCATGAAGCTCACATGGTTGCAGACGACCAGGGCGGCGCCCTCGTCGGGCACGTTTTCCAGCCCCTGCACGCGAATGCGGTACAGCGTGTGCACGAGCACCCAGGTGATGAAGCGCATCATGAATTCGGGTACGAGCGTGAAGATGTATGCGGCCACCGCAATGTTGACCAGCCCGGTGACCAGGAAGATCGTCGGCGTGTCGAGGCCCAGTGCGGTCAGTCCGAGGCCGAATCCCGACGCGATGCAGATCAACACCGCGTTGACGATGTTGTTGCCCGCGATCACCCTTGAAAGCCGCTCCCTCGGCGCGCGACTCTGGACGAAGGCGAACAGTGGCACCACATAGAAGCCGGCGAACGCGCCGATCATCGTCAGGTCGAACGCCACCCGCCATGCACCCGGTGCGGCGAGGAATGCCATCCAGCCCAGCGAGAGACCCGGGGTCACGCCCGGCCGGGCGAAGAACAGGTCCACCGCGAACACCGTGAGGCCGAAGGCGCCGATCGGCACCAGGCCGATCTCTACGCGCTTGCCCGACAGCCTCTCGCATAACAGCGAGCCGACGCCCGTGCCCAACGAGAACAACGTAAGCACCAGGGTATTGACCGAACCGTCGCCTCCCAGCACGTCCCGGGTGTAGTTCGGCAACTGGGCGATCATCACGGTACCGAAGAACCAGAACCACGAAATACCCAGGATCGCGTTGAACACCGCGCGGTCTTCGTGGGTCAGCTTCAGCACGCGCCATGTCTCGCTGAGCGGGTTCCAGTTGAAGCGCAGGTCCGGCGCCGTGGCTGGCGCCACGGGAATGGACCGGCTGACCACGTAGCCCGCCACCGCGATAGCGATCGTGGTCAGCGATGCGGCCAGCGTGCCGTACCCGGCGATCAGCATCAGCGCATTGCCGACGATCATGCCCACCAACATCGCCAGCTGCGTGCCCGTCTCGACCAGCGCGTTGCCGCCGACCAGCTCTGTCCGGTCCAGCGCTTGCGGCAGGATCGAATACTTGATCGGTCCGAACATGGTCGAGTGCATGCCCATCAGGAACAGCACGACCAGCAGCAGAGCAATGTGGTGGGTGAAGAAGCCGATCGCGGCGATCGTCATCGCGGCAATCTCGAACAGCTTCACGTAGCGGATGATGCGCGTTTTCTCGAACTTCTCCGCCAGCTGGCCCGCCGTGGCGGAAAACAGGAAGTACGGCAGGATGAACAGCGCGGGCGCCAGGTTCGTATAGAGCGACACCTGCTCCTTGGGCAGCGCCATCTGGAACGCCACCAGCATGACCATGGCGTTGCGGAACGCGTTGTCGTTGAACGCGCCGAGTGCCTGTGTCCAGAAGAACGGCGCGAAGCGACGTGTGCCCAACAAAGAAAACTGCGACATGCGCCGGTCACCTCGTGTTTGGCTCGCAGTGTAAACGACGGGGGGAAGCCTGTGTGGTCAAAGCGCGCCAGCGGTTTCCTACACATATTCGGGCCCTGGCTGGCTTCGTTGCGTGGGTAAGTCCGAGATTCTTGACACTCCCCTCGCCAAAGGAATGGCCCATGAAACATCGATCCCTGACCCTCTGTGTCGCTACCGCCCTGCTGTTGCCGCTGGCGTCCCCGCCGACCCGCGCGGCTCCGCCCTTGCGACCCATCCCGTTGGACAGCCTCTCAGCCGCCCTCAGCCCGGACGCGCATCCGGCCACCAGCGATGCATGGGTGGCCCACGGCCTGAGCGGCCGGCTGGTATGGGTGGACGAGGCCGACCTGACGCATGCGGCGGAGCGCACGCGGGTGCTGTCTGCGCTGGATGCGGGCCGGGCCGTGCTGGTGACAGGCGAACACGCATCGTCGCGTGGCCTGGACGTTTTCGGCTTCCAGGCGGACACCCGGCGCGCCGTCTACCTCCGCACCCCGGCAGGAAAACTCGAAGTCGCTTCCGTCGCGGACGAAGTGGGGCCTACAGAGGCCGCCAGCATGATCGCGGAGTGGATCGAGCGGCACACGCCGCGACCGAAGCGCTTCGCCGCCCTCCTCGCCGCCCCGCGCGCCTCGTGGAACAGTACTTACGTCCCTCGCCTGGATATCACGAACGAAAAACGTTTCGCCGGGGGACGGCAGATTGCCTACGACATCACGGTGACACGCGACGTCCGCCCCGGTCGCGACGACAAGGTGCTATCGGTGAAGACCCGGGTGATGCAGAAGCCCGACGATAATGGCGCGCTCGGGAAGGACGGCTTCGGCGCGGACGAGGGGTATTACCTGTTCATTCCGTTGCGCTACGACGTCAGTACGTCGGTGGCTCCTGTCGGCGGCGATGTCACCATCCAGCTGGAGGGCCTGCAGCCGGTGAACGGCCAGCCGACGGCCCAACTGGTCACCAGCCGCCTGTGGACGGAGAGCGGCGGCGGCTCCAGCGTACCCGCCAATATCGTCGACTTCCTCACGAGCCTGCCGTCGGGCGCCGTCGGCGCGCTGGGCAAGCTGCCTACCTTGTTCCCCGGCATCGACAAGGTGGTCGAAGACAAGATCGTCTCGATGCGGATCGACGATTACGGGATCGAGACGCAACTCGCCGACACGGAGACGGTGCACCAGGTGATCTGGAGCTTCGGCTTGTCGAGCGACATCGCCCACGACCCGAAGCGCTTCAGCGAGGGATACAACAGGCTCGGCTACGAACGCTACAGCATGAAGAAGGCGACCAGCATGATGCGCAGCGCCAACGTGGAAACCGCTTCGTCGTGGCGCGTACCGGGCAAGTGGCAGGGCAAGCTCGACATCACGACACGCAGCACGGTGGTCAACCGCGTGTTTTTCGACGCGTCGCTGCCCACCAGGCGGTTCGATGAGGCGCTGCCGGATGACCCGGCATCCGACATCAGCTTCACCCTACGGGTGGATCTGGACTCGCCGTATCTGACGCCAGCCCAGCGTGCGCCTGCAATCGATGCAAGGCGAAGGCCTATGCCTGACCCAGCCCGATCCGTCGGCTCCCACGGTCACCCTGCAGGCCTGTGGCATGGGTACCAGTGGGCGGGAGCAGCAGTGGTATCTGGACACCGACAGCACCTACCGCAACCGGGCCAGCGGGGCCTGCCTGACGACGGACCTCACTGATGGGGCGATTCGCGCGGAGGCTTGCCGCGGCGCGGTCCTCAACCAGCAATGGATGTGGTCGGCCGACCGTCTGCACTCGAAAACGAACGGTGGCGATCGCTGGCGGCTGCACCTGCGCCAGGGGGTACCCAACGCGATGTTCGATCCTGACCTGCACGATGCCATCCGGCCGAACCGGCACCATGCGCTGCTGCCGCCCTGGTGGTCCTATCCGGAGAAGCCGAATCCGGGCGATACCGCACCCAATCCCAATGGGGGGTCGCACCTGGTGTACGAGGAGTTCAGGCATCACCGGCGCGTCAGCGACGACCAGCGCTGGCAAATCAAACCCGTGATGGACGCGCACTGACCTCAGCGATCAAAGGCACGATGGGCGATGTCCTGGCGGTGGAACGCATCGGCGAAATGGATGCGTTCCACCGCCGCATACGCCCGGCCACGCGCCTGTGCCAGGTCGTCGCCCAGCGCGCAGACGGTCAGCACGCGACCGCCGGCGGTCACCGGTCGGTCCTGGTCGTCCTGGGCCGTGCCGGCGTGGAAGACCTTTACGTCGATACCGAAATCGCCGTCGGCACCGGTGATCGCGTCCCCCGCGCGCACCTTGCCCGGATACCCTCCCGCGGCGAGAACGACGCCGAGCGCGGGTCGCGGATCCCAGTCGGCACTGGCCTCGCTTATCGCCCCGTCGAGCGCCGCCTCGACCAGGTCGACCAGGTCGGAGCGAAGGCGCAGCATGATCGGCTGGGTTTCCGGATCGCCGAAACGCACATTGAACTCGATGACCTTGGCCGCGCCGGTGGCGTCGATCATCAGGCCCGCGTAGAGAAACCCGGTGAAGGGCACGCCATCCGCACGCATGCCATCCAGCGTGGGCTGGATGATCTCGCGCATGACGCGCGCCGAGACCTCGTCGGTGACCACCGGTGCCGGCGAATAGGCGCCCATGCCGCCCGTGTTCGGGCCGAGGTCGCCGTCGTCGCGACGCTTGTGGTCCTGGCTGGTGGCCATGGGCAGCGCATGGCGACCGTCGGCGATGACGATGAAGCTGGCTTCCTCGCCCTCGAGGAATTCCTCGATGACGACACGCGACGAGGCGTCACCGAAGGCCTGTTGGCCGAGCATGTCCTCCAGCGCCGCCTCCGCCTCGGCCAGCGTCATGGCGACCACGACCCCCTTGCCGGCGGCCAGGCCGTCCGCCTTGATGACAATGGGCGCCCCGGTGCCGCGCACGTGCTCAAGGGCCGGCGCCAGCTGCGTGAACACCGCATAGTGCGCCGTGGGGATGTCGTGACGGGCCAGGAACGCCTTGGCGAAGGCCTTGCTGCCCTCCAGCTGTGCCGCGCCGGCGGACGGACCGAAGCAGCGCAGCCCGGCGGCGGTGAAGCGGTCGACGACGCCGGCGACCAGCGGCACCTCCGGCCCGACCACGGTCAGGCCGACGCCTTCGTCCCTGGCCAGCGCCACGAGCGCATCGATATCGGTCACGGCGATGGGCACGTTGCGCAGGCCCGGCTCGTGCGCGGTGCCGGCGTTGCCGGGCGCGACGATCACCTCGTCCACCCGGTTGGACTGGCCGAGTTTCCACGCCAGCGCGTGTTCGCGACCACCGCCGCCGATAACGAGGACCTTCATGCTGTTTCTCCGGGCAAGTAGCCCGGAATTCTATCAGCCGCGCGCCGCCAGCATCTGCAATAGCGGGCCCCGCGGCAGCTTGCCGGTCTCGTTGCGCGGCAAGGCATCCACCAGGCGCAACGGGCGCGGCAGGAACACCGGGTCCATCGAGCGACGCAGCGCCGCCATCACGGCCTGCTCGGTCATGGCCGGCGCGACCACCAACCCGGCGATGCGGCGGATACCCGAGGCGTCCGCGTCGTCGAGCTGGAACAGCACGCCGTCCTGGACGCCGTCGATGTCGAGCAGCCGGCGGTTGAGGTCGCCCAGCGAGGCGCGCTTGCCCGCGATCTCCAGCAGGTCGGTGTTGCGGCCGCGAAGCTGGAAGCGGCGTCCCTCGTCGTGCAGCGTGACGATGTCCGCCAGGGCGATCGGCTCCGCCAGCTGCGGCGCATCGACCAGCGTACCGTCCGGCTGCGGGTGCAGGGTGACGCCGTGGTACAGCGACCAGTGATCGTCGGTCGCCGTGCGGCGGCTGGCGAAGACGCAGGTCTCGGTGGAGCCGAACACCTCGTGCAACGGCGCGCCGAAACGTGCCTCCGCGGCGCGGGCGAGCTCCACCGGCATCGGCGCCGTGGCGGAAACGAAGGCGGCAAGGCCGGGCAACGTGACGCCGGACTCCACCAGCGCGCGCAGGTGCACCGGCGTGGTCACCAGCACCCGGGGCTCGGGCATCGAGGCCAGGGCGGTGGCGACGTCGGCGGGAAAGAAGGGACGACCCGAGTGCACGCTGACTTCCGACAGCAGCGGCATCACCACCGACATCTCCATGCCGTACATGTGCTGCGGGGGCACCGTGGCCACCACATCGAAGGCGCGACCGATGGTGCCCACGAGCATGCCGGCGTTACCGGCGTTGCTGGCGGCGAAGCTGCCCCACGTCTTCACGTTGGGCTTCGGCTTGCCGGTGGATCCGGAGGTGTACCCGATCGCAACCACCGCATCGGCGGGGATCGCGGGCACGGGATCGGACGACGATGCGGCATCGTCCAGCACGGGCATGCACACGTAGCCGGCCGGCGAAGGATCCAGCAGCCGCTCGCCGATGGCGTACGAGCCGGCATGGCTGGCCATCACTTCATCCACGGCATGCGTGGCGCGCGAGGGTGGCAGCAGGTTGGTCTGGCCGCGCACGATCAGTGCCGCGAAGGCGACAAGGAACGCGTAGCGGTCCTCGCAGAGGTTGACGGCACTGCCCGCCTCGGGAAGCAGCGCGGCCACCTGGCACACATGGGCCAGGAAGGTCGACACGGTGACGGGGCGACCGTCGCGCCAGGCGACCACGCGCGAGGGCGCGCCGATCAGCAGCGGCAGGCTGGGCGCGTTTTCACGGCCGGAGAGTTCGCAAGCGGTCGACACGGTGGTTCCCCCTGTTTCAGGCGCGGATGATAGCGCCGGTCAAGGCGTCGCGGATGGTGGTGGGACGCGACTGGTCGCCCAGCGGGGCGTCCAGGGCGTCGTCCAGGCGGTCGCCGAAGTAGTGTTCCAGCGTGGCGAGGTCGCGCGCAGGCGGCTGGCCGTGCGGATTGGCGCTGGTGGATACCAGCGGCCGACCGAACGCCCGGCACAGCGCGGCGGAGGGCGCATGCGCGGTCACGCGCAACGCGATGCCGGCATGGCCACCGGCGACCCAGTCGGGCACGTCACCACTGCGCGGGAACACCCAGGTGTGCGGCCCGGGCCACGACTGACGCACATCCTCGAGGACCTGCGCCGGCACGGTTCTGACGTCGATGTAGGGGCAAACCTGATCGAAATCCGCAGCGATGAGCAGCACGCCCAGCGACGAGGGGCGCCCTTTGAGCGCGAAGATCCGCTCGAAGGCCACGCGGTCGTGCGGGTCGCAACCCAGGCCAAACACGGCCTCGGTCGGGTAGGCGAGCACGCCGCCCTCGCGAAGCCGGGCAGCGGCCAGGGCGACATCGGCGAGAGCGATGCGTCGCATATCAGTCCGCGGCGGGCGACGCCGTCTTGGACGCCGCCGTGCCGGCGGCCTTCTTCGCTGCCGTTTTCTTCGTCGCGGACGCTTTCTTCGCAGCTGTCTTCTTTGCTGCGGTTTTCTTCGCCGTGGATTTCTTCGCGCCGGACTTTTTCGCCGCCGCTTTCTTTACGGCCGTTTTTTTCGCCGGCGCGTCGCCCGCGGCCTTCTTCGTGGTCGCCTTCTTTGCAGCGGCCTTCTTCGTCGCGGTTTTCTTCGCCGCACGGCCGCCGCGCGGCTTCTTGATCGGCGCGGCCGCCAGCAGTTCACGGCATTCGGCTTCGGTCAGCGACTTCGGCTCCTTGTCCTTGGGGATGCGCGCGTTCTTTTCGCCGTCGGTAATGTACGGACCGTAGCGACCGTTCAGCACCTGCACGCCGTCGCCGAAGTCCAGGATGATGCGGTTGGCGATGGCCTCGAGCTTCTCCTGCACCAGCTGCAGGGCGCGCGGCAGCTCGATGGTGTAAGGGTCGTCTTCCGGCTTGAGCGAGGCATACATGCTGCCCTGCTTCACGAAGGGACCGAAACGGCCCACGCCCACGGTGACATCGTCGCCCGCTTCCGACTGACCCAGGTTGCGCGGCAGCTTGAACAGTTCCATCGCCTCCGGCAGCGTGATGGTGTGCATGCTCTGGCCGGGACGCAGGCTGGCGTAGGTGGGCTTGGCCTCGTCGTCCTTGCTGCCGATCTGCGCGTACGCGCCGTAGCGGCCCAGGCGCACCGACACCGGCTTGCCGGATTTCGGATCGTCGCCGAGTTCGCGCGCGCCCGTGGCCTCGTTGCGGTCGACCGATTCGGTCTTGTCGTCCACCAGCGTCTTGAACGGCTGCCAGAACCGCTCCAGGAGCGGCACCCAGGCTTCTTCGCCACGGCTGACCGCGTCCAGCTCGTCTTCGAGCCGGGCGGTGAAGTCGTAATCGACGTATTGGGCGAAGTGGCCGGAAAGGAACTGACTGACGGCGCGACCCACATCGGTCGGCTTGAACCGGCGGCTTTCCAGCAGCACGTATTCGCGGCTGAGCAGCACCTGGATGATGCTGGCGTAGGTGGACGGACGGCCGATGCCGTATTCCTCGAGCGTCTTGACCAGGCTGGCTTCGGAGAAGCGCGGCGGCGGCTCGGTGAAGTGCTGGTCGGCCGCGATGGCGGCGACCGGCACGACCTCGCCCTGGGTCAGGCGCGGCAGGCGGCGCTGGTCGTCGTCTTCATCGCCCTTCTGGTCCTTGCCTTCCTCGTACACGGCGAGGAAGCCCGGGTCGATCACCGTGGTGCCGGTGGCACGGAATGCGGAGTCGGCCACGGGGAACTCCACCGAGACGGTGTTGAGCGTGGCGTGGACCATCTGGCAGGCGACCGTGCGTTTCCAGATGAGTTCGTAGAGCTTGCGCTGGTCGTCGTTGAGGAACGAGCCGACGCTGCGCGGCGTGCGCATGGCGGAGGTGGGGCGGATGGCCTCGTGCGCTTCCTGCGCGTTCTTCGACTTGGACTTGTAGGCCTGCACCGCGTCGGGCAAGGCGTTCCTGCCGTATTCGTTGGCGATCAGCTCGCGCAGTTCGGTCGTGGCGTCGTTGGACAGGGCCACGGAGTCGGTACGCATATAGGTGATCAGGCCGACGTTGCCCTCGCTGCCCAGGCCGACGCCTTCGTAGAGGCCCTGCGCGATACGCATGGTGCGGCTGGTGGAAAAACCGAGCTTGCGCGCGGCCTCCTGCTGCAGCGTGGAGGTGGTGAACGGCGGCGCCGGGCGACGCTTGCGCTCCTTGCTGGTGACCTCACCGACAGTGAAATTGCCGGCCGCGGCCTGTTCCAGCGCCGTGCGCGCCGACATCGCGTCGGCCTCGTTGGTGAGGTCGAACTGCTCGAACTTCTTGCCGTCCAGGCGAACCAGGCGGGCGTCGAAGGCGCCGTCCTTGTGCGTGAGGTTGGCCTGGATGGTCCAGTACTCCCGCGCCCGGAAGGCTTCGATTTCCAGTTCGCGCTCGACGATCATGCGCAGCGCGGGCGACTGCACGCGACCTGCCGACAGGCCCCGCTGCACCTTGCGCCAGAGCACCGGCGACAGGTTGAAGCCGACCAGGTAATCCAGCGCGCGGCGCGCCTGCTGGGCATCGACCAGGTCGTGCGAGAGCTTGCGCGGGTTGGCCACGGCTTCCTTGATGGCCTTGGGTGTGATCTCGCTGAACACCACCCGTTGCACGTCCTTGCCCTCGAGCAGGCCGCGTTCCCGCAGGATCTCGCTGATGTGCCAGGAGATGGCCTCGCCTTCGCGATCCAAGTCGGTCGCGAGGTAGATGCTGCTGGCGGCCTTGGCCGCCTTGGCGATGGCATCGACGTGTTTCTCGTTGCGTTCGATCACCTCGTAGGCCATGGCGAAGCCGTGCTCGGGATCGACCGCGCCCTCCTTGGGCCGAAGATCGCGCACGTGGCCGTACGACGCCAGCACCTGGAAATCCGTGCCGAGGTACTTGTTGATCGTCTTGGCCTTGGCGGGCGACTCGACGATGAGCAGGTTCTTTGCCATGCGTTAACCGATTCCGAAAACCGCCGGGGCCAGGGGGCCCCAGGGTATGTATATATTTAGTGGGAACATAACGCCGGGATGCCTGTCAAGCGGCACGTGCTTACATCACGCGCTGATAACGGTTTCCAGGGAGGCAGGCGACCTCGCCTTCCAGTTCGAGAATCAGCAGCATGGACGACAGCGGCCCGGCGGCGAGCCCCGTCGTGCCCACCAGGGCGTCTAGAGAAGCGGGATCGTACCCCATGACGTCCAGCAGGCGGCGATATTCCTCATCGGCCCGCCAGTCGAACGGAGCGCGCCTGGACCGGGCGGTGGCCGGTGCGGCCTGGTCGGCGGTCAGCCGCTCGCGCAGCAGGGCGCCCAGTTCCATGGCGGCCGGCGCCAGCGCGGCCAGCACGTCGTCCGGCCGCTGGACCAACCGGGCGCCGTCGGCGATCAGCGCGTGACAGCCCTCGGCCAGCGGGTTGTGGATGGAACCGGGCAGGGCGAAGACGTCCCTGCCCTGCTCGCCGGCGACCCGGGCGGTGATCAGCGAGCCCGAGCGCAGCCCGGCCTCGACCACCACCACACCCAGGCTGAGCCCGGCGATGATGCGATTGCGTTGGGGAAAGTGGTAGGCCACGCCATTGGTGCCCGGCGAATACTCGCTGACGATGGCCCCCTGGGCCGCGATGCGCCGGGCCAGGGCGTGGTGCTTGGGCGGATAGACCCGGTCCGGGCCGGTGCCGATGACGGCGATGGTCGGCTGGCCGGCATCCAGGGCGGCCTCGTGGGCGGCGCCATCGATGCCGTCGGCCATGCCGCTGGTGACCACCAGGCCCCCTTCGGCCAGGGCGGCGGCGAACCGGCGGGCATTGGCCAGGCCGGGTGCCTGGGCCTTTCGCGCGCCCACGATGGCGACCTGCGGACGCAGCAGCAAGGTGGCATCGCCCTTGACGAACAGCGCGGCCGGCGGGTCAGGGATGGCTTCCAGCTGTGGGGGGAAGTCTTCCTCCGTGCACCGCAGCAGGCGCTGGTCGTGGCCGCCGTTCACCCAGGCGAGGTCGCCGGCCAGGGCGGTTTCGTCAGGCCGCTCCAGCCAGGCCTGGCTTTCCGCGTCGAGCGCTTCGGTGTGTCGCAGCAGCCAGGCGAGCAGCGCGGGGGCGCTGCCGCGGGCCTGCAGGCCCTCGCGCAGCTGTCGGGCGCTGACGCCGGGCGTGCGCAGGAGGATCAGCCAGGCGCGGAGGTCGTCGGTGTCGGTCATCCGGCCAGTGTAGAGACTCCGGCCGGGCTGGCTATCGGCGAACGACCCGCCGGTGTCGCCGTTATTCCGGCATGACCAGTTTCTGGCCCTTCTTGATCGGACGGTAGGCATCCATCACGAGGGCGTAGCTGACGTGGTCGAACGTGCGGAACACCATGAGGTGGCCGGCGAATTCATCCGGCAGCTTGACCTTGCGGGAGGTGTCGCGGCGCTCGTAGTTGCCGCCCACTTCATCGGGGATGACCTCACCCTGATCCATCACGGTGAAGGTGGTGCCGTTATCCACGCCATCGGCCGAGCCCGCGGAGATGGACACCACCTGGCGGCTGCCGGCGAAATTGCCGTCGGCGATGCCGATGACCCGGCCGTCCCGCGGCAGGCCCTTCGGCGCGTGCGGGTAGAAATAGGGATCGTACGGCTTGTCGTCCACCTGCATCAGGCGGTCGCCCTTGCGAATCTCCTGCGTGGAGTCGACCAGGACCAGGCTGGCCACGTTGTGCTCGGGCTGCACGGCGATGACCTCGGCGGTGCCGATGACGGACACTTCCACGCCGCGATCCACGCCACGGCCGGTGTGCGTGTCGTGGCGCGAATCCTCGCGCCAGGGGCTGGGCGCCATCGAGGCGTCGCTGTCCAGCTCGTCGGCCACGAAGGCGCCGTGGCTGGGATTGTTGAGCATGTCCTTGTCGCCGGCATACGTGCCATGGTCGCGGAAGCGGTTGGACGGGCGGACGATGGCCCAGCGCTGGCCCGGCAGGGCCGAATCCAGGTCGCGGGCGTAGATCTTGTTACCCGGCGACGCGCGCAGGTGCGACTCCTCGAAGCCGACCAGGTAGGGCAGGCGATCCACGTCGTCCGCGCCCATGACCCGCATTTCCTTGAGGAACATACGCAGGTCGGCGAGCGGAATGGCGGGAACGGCGTCGCCCTCGCTGCGCACGCGGGGCTCCATGCTCAGACGCGGACCGCTGCCGACGGACATCGACAGGTTCAGGACATCGCCCGGATAGATGAGGTGCGGATTGCGGACCTGGGGATTGGCCTGCCAGATCTCGGGCCACAACCACGGTTTGCTCAGGAATCGCGCGGAAATATCCCACAGCGTGTCGCCCCGGCGGACCGTGTAGGTATCCGGATGATCGGGGCGTAGCTGGGCAGCCGCGGCGTAGACAGCCACGGTGAAGAACATGCCGGCGAGCAGCATGGCGAACTTCTTGATCATGCGGGATTTCCCCCTTCCCCGGTGCTGTCGCGAGTGTAACTGAATCGTTAAGGGGCACAATACTCGGCGTGACTCGCCCCGTCCCCGGCGCGCGCGTAGAATACAGGCTCATCCTACCTTTGCCCCTGCTTGGTTTCCGCCGATCCGCCCGCAATGTGTCGGCTATCCGGTGCCGCAGTGGCCCGCGCAGACGTTCAAGGTGACACCGTGTCGATCCTCACCATCCTCGAGTTCCCGGACCCGCGCCTGCGCACCGTCGCGGCCCCGGTCACCGTGTTCGATGCCGAACTGAAGCAGTTCGTGGCCGACATGTACGAGACCATGTATTCCGCCAACGGCGTGGGCCTGGCCGCCACGCAGGTCAACGTGCACCAGCGCTTGCTGGTGGCCGACATGAGCGACGATCGCAACGAGCCGATGGTGCTGATCAACCCCGAGATCGTCGAGAAGGACGGCCAGCAGGTCTACCAGGAAGGCTGCCTGTCGTTCCCGGGCATCTACGCCGATGTCACCCGCGCCCTGCACGTGAAGGTCCGTGCCCAGGACGCCGACGGCAACCCCGTTCTCGTCGATGTGGAAGGCCCGCTCGCGGTGTGCATCCAGCACGAGATGGACCACCTGGCGGGCAAGGTCTTCGTCGATCACCTGTCGCCGCTCAAACGCGGCATGCTGTTGAAGCGGATGGAAAAGCAGCGCAAGGCCAGCGCCTGAGCGTGGCCATCCGTCCGTTGCGCGTGGTGTTCGCCGGAACACCCGAATTCGCCGTTCCCTGTTTCGACGCTTGCCGTGCATCGGGCGCCGAGGTCGTGGCCGCCTACACCCAGCCCGACCGCCCCGCCGGCCGTGGCCGCAAGCTGGCGGCCAGCCCGGTCAAGGAAGCGGCGCTGGCGGCCGGCGTACCGGTGGAACAACCCGAATCGTTCAAGGCCCAGGCCGACCGCGATCGCCTGGCCGCCTACGCGCCCGACCTGATGGTCGTGGTCGCCTACGGCCTCATCCTGCCCCGCAAGGTGCTGGCCATCCCCGCGCTGGGCTGTTGGAACGTGCATGCCTCGCTGCTGCCCCGCTGGCGTGGCGCGGCACCCATCCAGCGGGCGATCCTGGCCGGCGATGCCGAATCGGGCGTCGACCTGATGCAGATGGAAGCGGGCCTGGATACCGGCCCGGTGCTGGTCGAACGGCGCACCCCCATCGCGGCGGACGACACCGGCGGCAGCCTGCACGACCGACTCGCGGCCCTGGGCGCGGATGCTCTGGTGGAAGGGCTGCGGCGCACGATGGCCGGCGAGGTCCTTGCGGCCCGTGCCCAGGATGACGAAGGCGTGGCTTACGCCCACAAGCTCGACAAGGCCGAAGCCCGCCTGGATTTCACGCAGCCCGCCGACGCGCTGGAGCGCAAGGTGCGCGCGTTCGATCCCTGGCCGGTGGCCGAGGCCGAGGTGGCCGGCGAGCGCCTGCGCGTCTGGGCGGCACGCGCCATCGACGGCGTTCCGGGCAGCACTCCCGGCGAGGTGCTGGGCGCCTCGCGCGACGGTATCGACATCGCCTGTGCCCAGGGTGCCTTGCGCCTGCTGGCCGTACAGCGCGCCGGCGGTCGCCGGATCGGCGCCGCCGACTATCTCAACGCGCGCCCGGAGCTGAAGCAGGCGCGTCCGTGAGCCAGGCCATTTCGGTTCGCGCCCTGGCCGCCGAGTCGCTGGCCGGCATCGCCCTTTCCGGGCATTCGCTGCGCGAGGTGGCGGACCGCGCGCTGCCACGGCTGGCCGACCCGCGCGATCGCGCTCTGCTCACCGCGTTGCTGCATGAGGGCGCGCGCTGGTGGCCGCGCTTCGATGCGGCGCTGGATCGCCTGCTGGCAAAACCGATCCGGCGAAACGAGCCGGCCGTCCACGCGCTGCTGGTCACCGCGCTGGTGCAGCTCGAGGTATTGCAGATGCCGGGCTACGCGGCCGTGGCCGCCACCGTGGAAGCCGTACGCGAGTTGCGCCGCCCACGCCTGGCGGGCATGGCCAACGCCGTGCTGCGGCGCTGGCTGCGCGAGCGCGAGGCCCTGCTGGCCGAGCTGGATGCCACGCCGGCCACGCGCCACGCCCATCCTGCCTGGCTGGCCTCGGCCCTGGCGCACGACTGGCCCGGACGCGCCGACGAGATCATGGCCGCCGCCAACCACGAGCCGCCCCTGATGCTGCGCGTGAACCGCCGGCGTACCGACCGCGACGCCCTGGCGACCACGCTGCGCGAGGCCGGGCAGGATATCCAGCCGCATGACTGGCTGGCCGATGGCTTGGTGCTGCCGCACAGCACCGACGTGACCCGCCTGCCCGGCTTTGCCGCGGGCCATTTCGCCGTGCAGGACGGGGCCGCGCAGGTGCCGGCCGACCTGCTCGACCTGGCGGACGGCCAGCGCGTCCTCGACGCCTGCGCCGCACCCGGCGGCAAGGCCTGCCATGCGCTGGAGCGGGCGGACGTCACCCTGCTGGCCGTGGAATCCGAAAGCCGCCGGGCACCGCGCATCCGGCAGAACCTCGACCGGCTCGGCCTGGCCGCCGAGGTAGTGGTGGGCGATGCCGGCGATACCGCCGCGTGGTGGGACGGCCGTCCGTTCGATCGCGTGATGATCGACGCCCCGTGCTCGGCCACCGGCGTGATCCGCCGCCGGCCCGATGTGCGGCTGCATCGTCGCGCCGCGGACATCCCCGCGCTGGTGGCGCAGCAGCGGCGCATCCTGGCCGCCTGCTGGGACACGCTCGCCACGGGTGGCACCCTGCTCTACGTCACGTGCTCGCTGCTGCGCGCCGAGAACGAGGGCGTGGTCGGCGCGTTCCTCGGCGAGCGCACCGACGCCACCGTGGTGCCGTTCACCCTCCCGGTGGGCCAGGCCGCCGCCATCGGCTGGCAGATCCTGCCGGGCGATGGCGACCTGGACGGCATGTATTACGCGCTGTTGCGCAAGACCGGCTGACCGGGCCGGCCGGGCTCAGGCCGGTGCCGCACCCGGCAGGCTGGCCAGCCTGACCTCGCGATAGAACGCCTCGGTGCCGTCGATGAAGCGATCGAGGCCGAACGCGGCTTCCGCATGGGCACGCGCCGCGAAGCCCATCGCCGGCAGGCTGTCGCGCTGTTCCACCAGCCGGCGCAGCGCTGCGGCGATGGCCTGGCGATCCCGCGCCGGCACGACCCAGCCGTCGCGGCCTTCATCGACGTTCTCGGGCAGGCCCGCGTAATCGCTGACCAGCACCGGTTTTTCCATCGCCATCATCTCTCGGCAGGCGAAGGAAATGGTCTCCACGTCCCAGGACAGTACGAAACCTGCGTCGAGGGCCGCCACCAGCGGCCGCACGTCGTCCAACAGTCCGGCAAAGTGCACGTGCGAGGCCAGCCCCAGGGCCTGGATACGGGCGCGGTCCGCCTCGTCGGGCAGCGCACCGGCCAGCACCACGCGCAGACGATCGCGCCAGTCCGGTGCCAGCGACCCCAGCGCCTCGACCAGGTCCATCCAGCCCTTATAGCGCGACGTACCGGCGTTGCTGCCGATCAGCAGCGGCACCGGCGCGCCGGGCGCACCGTCCGGGGCCAGCCAGGCCTGGCGCAGGGCCGGGTCGGCCGGGCGCGGGGCGAAACGGTCGATATCGACGCCGTTGAACACGGTGGCGACGCGGCAGCGGGCATACGGCGAGGCCATGACCTGGCGCCGCACGTAGTCGCATACGGCGATCACGCCGTCGGTACCGGCCCGCGCCCGCCAGGCATGGCCGATGCCGGTCATCGGCTTGGAGTTGTGTTTGGTCAGCACGATGGGCGGCCGGCGCGGCAGGCCGCGAGCCGCCGACATGACCAGGCGATGGTCGGCGGAGCCATTGACGTGGACCAGCTCGAAACGGTGGTCGGCCAGGTAACCGGACAACTGCCGGCGCGCGCGAAGACGTGCGGGCAACTTGCCCAGGCCGTTCGGGAACGGCTGGTCCAGCACGTGCACACCGGGCAGCAACCGGGCTTCGCGGTTGAGGCGGCTGCCTGGGGGCGCCGCCACATGCACCTCGTGGCGACCGCACAGTCCGCGCGCCAGCGCAATCAGGTAGGTGGTATGCCCGCCGCCGTCACCGGCGTGGAAGTTGGTGAACAGGAGCTTCATGCGCGGGGCAGGTCCTTACGGAAGCTGAATTGGCGCCGCTCACCGGGAAGCCCACGGAGAGGCATCCGCGATCCGTTAAAGTACCATGCCCTCGCGCCGCTCCGGCGGCACGAGCCGGTGCCGGCGAAGCCGCCGCACCGTTCCGATTCCGACAGGTGCCGAGTGCTCGAAAAACCGAATCCGTGGCGCGCGTGGATCGTCTCGCTGCTTATCGCGATCATGCCCCTGTCCTTCGCCGTGCCGGTCAAGGCCAAGGCGCTGCCCGCACTGATCCTGTTTCTCACCGGCTTGTGGGCCATCGCGGCACGCCCGGACGTAAGGCGCGCGTATCGTCGCGCCGCGCCGGTGGTCGTACCGGCCGCCATCGCGCTGGTGTTCTGGGGCGTCAACGTCGGCGCCCACGGCGTGGACTGGCGTGAGTTCGACGTGACCTCGCACATGCTCGCCTTCATGGTGATCGCCGGCACGTTCGCGCTGCCCCTGCGCACCGCCGTCGTGCGCATCGGCTTCAGCAGCTCGGCCGGTGTGCTCGGCCTGATCTGCCTCGAACAGCACTACGTCGAAGGCATCGACCGCGTCTACGGCCTTAACAACGGCGAATGGGGCGCGATCGAGTTCGGCATGTTCATGCTGACACTCGCCCTCGTCGCCATCCTGCAGGCCTTGCGTGGCGAGCTGCGCCCGCGCGAACGGGCGATGCACGCCGTGTTCGCCGCACTCGCTTTCTACGGCGCCCTGCTGACCCAGAGCCGTGGTCCGCTGCTGGCCTTCGTGCCGGTGTTCGCCGCGCTGATGCTCATCCAGGGCCGGCGGACCGGCCGCTGGCGGCAGAGCGTGCTGGCGCTGGTGATCGGTGTGGGCGCGGCCGGCCTCGCGGCCACCACGCTGCACGGCGAGATGGTGGAACGCCTGGCCGCGGTCAAGGACGAGGTGGCCACCTACAGCGAACAGGACGCCACCGGCGCCGTGCGCGAGCGCCTGGAAATGTGGCGCGCCGCCCGCATGGCGGTGATCGCGCATCCGCTGACTGGCGTGGGCATGAACCAGTTCGGCAGCTTCACCCGGGCGCGCATCGCCGACGGGAAGGTCAATCCGTCCGTGGAGCGCTACACCCACCCGCATAGCGAATACCTTGAATGGGCCGCTACCGGCGGCATTCCCGGCCTGCTCATCCTGGTGGCGCTGTTCGGCTGCTCGCTGGGGTACTTCGGGCGCCATGCGCTCAATCCCGACAACACGGTGGCGATGCCGGCCTGTGCGGGGTTTTCCACCACCGCCATGTATGCGCTGTGCGGGCTGACCGACAACGTGTTCTACCGGGCCATGCCGCACTCACTGTTCTTCTTCCTGACCCTGGGCCTGGCCGTACACGTGGCGCGCGTGCGGGAGCGGCGGCGCGCGGTCGCCGGGCCGCTCTGACATGGCCCACGTCAACCTCATCGCCTGGGACAACGGCCGCGGGCTTGCCCACGACATCCGGCTGGTGGAAAACGCCTTGCGCGGCCTCGGCCATCAGGTGACCGTGACGCGTGCGCCCCAGCGCAACAGTGGGTGGCCCTGGCGCGCGTGGGCGCAGCGCGCCGCCATGGCTGCGCGCTGGCTGACCGGGCGCGGCCCGCGACGCTACGACCTCGGCATCACCATTGAGCATGTGCATCCAGGCTACCTGCCTATGTCGCGCCGCAACGCGCTCATCCCTAACCCGGAGTGGATGAGCCAGCGGGATCGCCGCCACCTGCCGCGCTTCGACGCCATCCTGTGCAAAACCCACAGCGCGATGGCCACGTTCGGCGCGATGGGGCTGCCGGTGACGCACATCGGTTTCCTCAGCGCGGACTGCCACCGTGATGGCCTGCCGCGCGACCGCGAATTCCTGCACCTGGCCGGCGGCAGCCGCATGAAGGGCACCCAGCGGCTGCTGGACGTCTGGCGCCGGCATCCGGAGTGGCCGACGCTGCACGTGCTGCAGTCGCCCCAGGTGGCCGCCTCCGAGCCAGCGCCCTCCCCGGCCAATCTCGACCACCAGGTGACCTACCTGGCGGATGCCGAAGCCATCCATCGCCTGCAGAACACGCATCGTTTCCACCTGTGCCTGTCCGAGGCCGAGGGCTGGGGCCATTACATCGCGGAAGCCATGAGCTGCGGCGCCGTGGTGCTGGCCACCGATGGCGCCCCGATGAACGAGCTGGTGGACGACACCCGCGGCTTGCGGGTGGCGGCTCACGAAAACGGCACGCTCAACGCGGCCACCCTGTGGGCCTTCGACGAAAAAGCACTGGAAACCTGCGTCGAGCGCGCCATCAACATGCCGGATGCCGAAGTCGAAACCCTCGCCCGGGCGGCACGCGCGTGGTACGAGGCCAACCAGTCCGGCTTCCCCGCCCGCCTGGGCCGGGCGCTGGATACGCTGCTACCACGCCGAAGCGTTTAGAATTCCCGATCCTTCAGCGGTGACGACGCCCTTGTCCAACAGCGCCTATAACCGATCGGAACACCTTCGCGCCCTCTGGCCCTGGCTGCCGCTGTGGGCTGCGATGGCGTTGCTGGCGATCTTCTCCCACGGCCCCATGCCGATGTTTTCCACGCGGACCCTGGCGGTCGCCTGGGAAATGTGGGCACACGGCCACTGGCTGGTGCCGCATATCAACGGCGAGCCGTACAGCGAGAAGGTGCCGCTGCTGTTCTGGATGATCCACGCCGGCTGGGCGGTGTTCGGGGTCAACGATGTCTGGCCGCGCGTGCTCGAGGTGATCTTCGGCGGCGCACAGCTGGTGCTGGCCTCGGTACTGGCCAGCCGGCTTTTCCCGGCACGCCCGTGGGTCGCCAAGGCCACGCCGTGGCTGCTGATGGGCCTGGCGTACGCCTTCCTGTTCGGCCTGCAGATCATGTACGAGGTGCTGCTGGTGGTGTGGGTGCTAGCCGCCCTGCTCGCCCTGACGCCCACGGCGACGCGTGCGGAGCCGCGCTGGTGGCTGTTCGGCCTGTTCGTCGGCGCCGGTCTGCTGACCAAGGGCCCGGTGATGGCGCTGCACGTGCTGTTCCCGCTGCTGCTGGGCCCGCTGTGGAGCGACTGGGCTCGCCAGCACAAGGCCCGCTGGTACGGCTTCGGCGTGCTCGGCCTGCTGCTGGGCTTCGCCATCCTGCTGGCGTGGGCGCTGCCCGCCGGCGAGGCGGGCGGCGAGGCCTACCGCCAGCGGCTGTTCTTCACCCAGACGGCCGGCCGCGTGGTCGACACGCATGCCGCCGACCTGCAGAACCACGCCCGCCCCGCCTGGTACTACCTGCTGTTCCTGCCGGTCATCGTGTTTCCGCTGAGCGGCTGGCTGCGCGGCATCGTGGCCCTGCCGATGGCGCTGTTCCGCCGGCCGTGGCGCGCAGGCACCGGCGGTGCCATCGCCTGCTCGGTCGTGGCGCTGCTGCTGTCGCTGGTTTCCGCGGTCGCACACTTCCCGCCGCTGCTGGAAAAGCTGCTGGTGGTGCTGGTGGTGGTGCCGCTGTTCGTCGCGTTGATGCGCCAGCCGCTGGAAACCGGGCTGCGTTTCCTGCTGGCCTGGCTGCTGCCGTCGCTGCTGGTGTTCTCGCTGGTCACCGGCAAGCAGTTGTACTACCTGCTGCCCGAGCTGGCCGGCGTCACCATGCTGGTGGCCGCGTCGGTCGCCGACCTGCGCGAGCGGCATACGGGCCTGGCCACGCGCTACGTGCTGGGCACGTGGCCGCTTTCGGTCGGCGCCTTTGTACTCGCCATCGCGCTGTTCGCCATGCCGTCGCTGGTGCCCTCGCGCTTCCCGGACAACCTCTGGCTGACCGGCATGGCGCCCTATGCCCGCTTCTTCGGCGTGATCTTCATCGTGCTGGGCGCGCTGCTGTTGCTGCGCGGCCGTGGCGAGATGCGCCGGCTGGCCTTCGCCGGCCTGATCGGCACGGTGTCGCTCAATGCGCTGTTCACGCTGGGCGTGTGGTACCGCTACGACCTGGCGCCGGCATCGCAGTACCTTGCCCAGGCCGATGCCGCCGGGCACCCGATCGGCAACCTCGGCGTGTCGTACAACGGGCAGTACCACTTTGCCGGGCGCCTGATGCATCCCATCGCGCGCATCAACGTGGTGCCGGGCATGGCGACACCGGTGGAAGACGACGAGGACACCGCCGTACACAACGGCGACAGCCTGGAGGACTTCGCGCACCACCACCCCGACGGCGTGATCGTGTCCTATGCCAAGCATCCGCCGACGGAGGCCTTCCGCTACGCCCGGCTGATCCAGCCCTCGCGTACCGGCTGGCTGATGATCTGGGACGCTCCCACCCTGGCCGCGTTGCAGGCGGGCCGCGTGCCCGCGGAGCCGAAGCAGCCGACCATGCTCTATCCGCAGGAATACTGGCGCACGCGGGCGGCACTCCGATGAGCCCCGATCCCCTGATCGAGCGCCTCCGCGCGCAGATGGGCGGGCCACGCGATGGCGCGCTGCTGCGCTTCTCGATCGGCAATGCGCTATTGGGCGATGGTATGTACCGCGACGCCGCCGCCGCGTTCCGCGAGGCGCTGACGTTCGACCGCGACTACTCGGCAGCGTGGAAACTGCTGGGCAAGGCCCTGTTGGCCGAGGACGACGAGAACGCCGCGGCCGAGGCCTGGCGCGAAGGCGTCGCGGCGGCCACGCGGCGTGGCGACATCCAGGCCGGCAAGGAAATGACGGTGTTCCTCAACCGCCTTTCGCGGAAGGGCTGACCTTGTAGGGATCTGGCCGGTCGTGGGCGGTGAACCGTTTGTAGTGCCACTGGTACTGCGGATAGGCACGCTCGACGCATTGTTCCACGCCGCGGTTCAACGCCGCGCAGGCCACACCCAGGTCCGTGCTGTCGATACCTTCGGGCGCGGGCAGGATGTGGATGCGGAAGCCCTGGCCGTCCGGCAGGCGCTCGGCGAAGCTGAAGAGCACCGTGGCGCCCGTGCGCGCCGCCAGCCGGGGCAACAGCACCATCGTCAGCGCCTCCACGCCGAAGAACGGCGCGAACTCGCCGTCGCCCTCGCGCGGTTTCTGGTCCGGCAGGATGCCCACGGTGCCACCCGCGGCCAGCCGCTTGAACAGCGTGCGTACGCCCGCGCCTTCCGCCCGCACCTGTTCCGGTGCCAGCTTGCCGCGCACCTTGCGCAGCAGGGCCTCGATGGCGGCGATGCGCGGCGGTCGGTAGAGGATCGCCATGGGTGTCCGGCTGCACAGCCAGTAGTTGAGCAACTCCCAGCAGCCCAGGTGCGGCGCGGCGACGATGGTGCCCTTGCCGGACGCCAGCGCCGCCTCGAACAGGTCGCCGCCGACCACTTCCCGTACGAGGCCCAGCGAGCGGTCGGCGCCGGCGCCCCAGATGGCCGCCACCTCGGTCACCGACTTCCCGGACTCCTCCATGGTGCGCACGAGCAGCGCCCGGTGTTCCGCCTCGTTGAGCACGGGGCGGGTAAGCCGCAGGTTGACCGCGCTGTAACGCGCGCTGCGCGAGCCGGACCGCAACGAACGACGACCGATCCACGCACCGACGCGATGGACGGTACGCAACGGGAAGAGGCTGACCAGCCGCAGCAGGAGATAGAGAACGTAGATATCCGGGCGCATCCGCGGAAGTGTAAGCCACACGTCGGAACCCCGCCTCCTGTAAAGCGGGCCGTGCACCCTTTAAGCTTGGCCGCCCGCCGCCGCTAACCCCGCCATGATTGCACTGATCCAACGTGTCGAATCCGCACGCGTCGATGTCGACGGGCAGACGGTGGGTGCCATCGACGCCGGCCTGCTCGCCCTGGTCGCGGTGGAACCGGGCGACGGCGAGGCCCAGTGCGTGCGCATGCTGGAACGGCTGCGCGGTTACCGCGTCTTCTCCGATGCCGACGGGAAAATGAACCTCGCGCTGGCCGACACCGGCGGCAGCCTGTTGCTGGTCAGCCAGTTCACCCTGGCCGCGGACACGCGCAAGGGCATGCGACCCAGCTTCACCACCGCCGCCGCGCCGGACGACGCCCGCCGCTGGTTCGATCGTCTGGTCGAACTGGCCCGCGCCGCCCAGCCGGGGGTGGAAACCGGGCGCTTCGGTGCCCATATGAAAGTTCACCTGATCAACGATGGCCCGGTCACCTTCCGTCTAGAGGTGCGCTGAGGCGTCCCTGCACGGGGGCTGCGGCCTCCGTCTTCCATCCCACCGCGACGCGGTCGCCCGACCGGCAACGGCCATCTGGCGCGATTCTTGCGTTGCATCGGTGGGTCCGATCCACTTGAAAACTGGTCAAAAAATCATCAAATGACTATACTGATCGGTTCCTGTAACCCGCGGCGGTCGGCATGACTAACAAAGCTCACGAGCAGCAGTCTGAAATCAAACAGCTCATCTCCAAGGGCCTGGAGCAGGGCTACCTGACCTACGCGGAAATCAACGATCACCTGCCCGACGACATCGTCGATCCGGAGCAGATCGAAGACATCATGGCGGTGCTCAAGGGCGTCGGCATCGAAGTGCACGACTCCGCGCCGGATACCGACACGATTTCCGACGGCGCCGCCCCCGGCACCAGCACCGACGACGAGTCGGCCGCCGAAGAAGCCGTAGCACTGCTGTCCGCTGTCGACGCCGAGGTGGGCCGCACCACCGACCCCGTCCGCATGTACATGCGTGAGATGGGCACCGTGGAACTGCTCACCCGCGAGGGCGAAATCGCCATCGCCAAGCGCATCGAGGAAGGCCTCAGCCAGGTCCAGACCGCGCTGGCCAGCTTCCCGCTGACCATCCAGCTGCTGCTGGAGGAATACGACCAGCACGTCGAGGGTAAGCGCCGCCTGAGCGAGATCCTGGCCGGCTTCGCCGACCTGGAAGAAGCTGCCGACCAGGCCAAGGCCGAGGCTGCGGAAGCCGCCGAGGCCGCGGGCGATGTCGAGTCCGACGACGACGAGGAAGCGGTGGAAGGCGCCGAGGAGGAGGAAGCCGGTCCCACCGGTCCCGATCCGGAAGAAGTGAAGCGCCGCATGGAAGAACTGCGTTCGCTGCACGGCAAGTTCCAGAAGACCGCGCCCAAGGCCGAGATCAACGACAAGAAGGTCGCGAAGATCCGCGAGCAGATGTCCGAGGCGTTCCTCAACCTCAAGCTGCCCTCGGCGCTGATCGACAGCTTCGTGCGCAAGCTGCGCGAAGTGGTGAACGACATCCGTCATCACGAGCGCGTGCTGATGGACATCTTCGTCAAGCAGGTGAAGATGCCGCGCGCGGAGTTCCTCAAGAGCTTCCCCTCGAACGAAGGCAACTTGGAGTGGGCCGCCGAGCTGTCGCGCAAGCGCCAGAAGTGGTCGCCCAACATCAAGAACTTCCGCGAGGTGATCGACGGCGAGCAGGAAAAACTGGCCGCCATCGAGCGCACACTGTACCTGCCACTGACCGACATCAAGGAAATCAACCGCGCGATGTCCGTCGGTGAGGCCAAGGCCCGCCGCGCCAAGAAGGAAATGGTCGAGGCCAACCTTCGCCTGGTCATCTCCATCGCCAAGAAGTACACCAACCGCGGCCTGCAGTTCCTCGACCTCATCCAGGAAGGCAACATCGGTCTGATGAAGGCCGTGGACAAGTTCGAGTACCGCCGCGGCTACAAGTTCTCCACGTACGCCACGTGGTGGATTCGTCAGGCCATCACGCGTTCGATCGCCGATCAGGCCCGCACCATCCGTATCCCGGTGCACATGATCGAAACGATCAACAAGTTGAACCGCATCTCCCGCCAGATGCTCCAGCAGTTCGGCCGCGAGCCGACGCCGGAAGAGCTGGCCAAGGAAATGGAGATGCCGGAGGACAAGATCCGCAAGGTGCTGAAGATCGCGAAGGAACCGATCTCCATGGAAACCCCGATCGGCGACGACGAAGACTCCCACCTGGGCGACTTCATCGAAGACACCAACGCCAGCTCGCCCATCGAGTCGGCGACGGAAACGGGTCTCATGGAAACCGTGCGCGACGTGCTGGCCGGCCTCACCCCGCGTGAAGCCAAGGTGCTGCGCATGCGCTTCGGCATCGATATGAACACGGATCACACGCTGGAAGAAGTCGGCAAGCAGTTCGACGTGACCCGCGAGCGCATTCGTCAGATCGAAGCCAAAGCCCTGCGTAAGCTGCGTCACCCGAGCCGCTCGGAAACCCTGCGCTCGTTCCTCGATATCGACTGATATCGGGGTTGAGGGTTTCGTCGGAAGCGCCCGCTTATGCGGGCGTTTTCGTTTTTGTGGCGGCGGCTGGCGCCCCGAAAGATCTTGCGCTCTAATGCGCCTTGGGGAATCAGGGAACAGCACCATGACAGGGATCTTCCGCGTCATCGCCTTTGCGGTATTGATCTACGCCGCCTGGGCGGTCTTCCGAAGTGGAGCGGCTGCTTACCAACGTCATGAAGCGCGGAAGGCCGTGGCGGCTTCCCTGGACGCACTGCCGGAAGCCCAGCGACGCCCTGCCGTGCTTGCGCTCTACCTCGGCTATTACTGGGGCAATGTCCTCATGATCCCGGCGCTGTGTCATGACAAGGGCGTGGACCTGGACGGCTACGCGGACGCGTTCAAGGCGCGCTACGACACCGAGCACGAGCAGGTGCGCCAGGCCTATGCAAAGCTCGGCGGCAGCGAGCGGCCGATCAGGGAAGCAGCCCGATCGGACCCGACCTTCCGGGCAGCCTTTACCAAAAAACTCATCGACACTGAATCGCTGTTCCACCGAAGCGACACCTTGGCGGACAAGTGCCACGAGGTTGCCGACAAACAGCAGAAAGTCATCGAAACCATGAGCTTCCGCGACCTGATGCCGTATCCGTGGCAGCTGACCGGCTTGCCCTGAGGCCATCCGATCGGATGTTCGGATGGACGGCGTGCGTTACGGCGCCCGGCGCGTTCTAATGGGCCTCGGGCCTTGTCCCGGCTAAAGGAAATCACCATGCCACAGCTTCTCACCACCGCACGGATCGCCAGCGTGTCGCTCCTCCTGGCCGTTGCCTGCGCCCACGCTGCCCCGCAGACACCTGCCGCACCGGCACGTGCCGAAGCCGGCGCTGCCGCATCCAAGGATCTCAACTCGCTGCCGCCAGCGGACCAGAAACGGTTTGCCGCTGGTCGGTTCCTTGGCTTCTACACGATCAACGGCCGCACCACGGGCGACGTATGCCGCGCCGAGGGCGTCGATCTGACGGCCTACGTGAAGGCGTTCCAACGCAAGCACGATGCCGAGTACGAGCGGGCCGACAAGATCATGGTGGCGTCGGGGTTCTCGACGGCGGAGATGGCCTCGGCCACCGATGCCAACCGTGGGCGGCTGGAGGAGAAGGTGAGGCAGTCCCTGCTCGACCTGGCCACGGCGATGAAAAAGACGACGGTCAAGGACGGCTGCGACTACATCGCCGCGCACGTGAGCGACGCCGTGGCCGGGCAGTCCTTCGCAGCGCAGAACCCGGACATCGATGCGGTGCTGATGTCGAACTGAGCCATCTGCGGTGAGCCGGGGCGTTTCGATGGCGCCGGCCAGCGGTTACACTTCCGTGCTGCGCGGGCCTATAGCTCAATGGTTAGAGCAGGGGACTCATAATCCCTTGGTTCCAGGTTCGAGTCCTGGTGGGCCCACCATGTTGCGACGAATAGTGCCGACGTGGCTGCGACGCTTACTCCGGAGCTTCGCCCAGCGTCCAGCTCTTGCCCTCCCAAGGGTGGCCCTCAGGGACGCGCGACCTGGCATTGTAGGACTGGATCCATCCGGGGTAGCACGCCGGCAGGGCACTCGCGGCATCCAACTGCGCCAGATCACCCGCCGACAAGGCCAGATCGAAAGCCCCCAGGTTGGCTTGCAGCTGGTCGGGTCGCTTGACGCCGATGATGACGCTAGTCACCGCCTTGCGCGAAAGCAGCCATGCCAGCGCGACCTGCGCCGGTGTTGTCGTGTGGCGATCGGAGACCGCACGCAACGCGTCGATGACGTCGTAGGCCATTTCCTCGTCCACTGGCGGGAACGCGATGCGTGCACGGCGCGCCGTCGCGTCGCTCGTGCCGGAACGGTCGAACTTGCCGGACAAGAGACCGCCGGCCAACGGGCTCCAGCAGAGCAAGCCGAGCCCCTGGTCCTGGGCGAGCGGGAGCAGCTCTCGCTCAACATCGCGCCCGGCCAGTGAGTAGTACGCCTGGATCGAAACAATGGGCTCGAGGTTGAGCCGCGCCGCGAGACCCAGCGCTTTCATCAGCTGCCAGGCCGCAAAGTTCGAGCAACCTACATGGCGCACCTTGCCCGATCGCACCATGTCATCCAGCGTCCGAAGCACGACCTCTGCCGGCGTCAATGGGTCAAAGTTATGGAGCTGATAGAGGTCGATGTAGTCCGTCTTCAACCGTTTCAGGCTGCTGTCCAGCGCGGCCATCGTGTGATGGCGTGACTGACCCAGGTCGTTGACGCCCGGACCCGTTCTGGCGCTCGCCTTCGTGGCCACCACCAGCTCGTGGCGGCGACCGGCCAGGATCTCACCCAAGATCTCTTCGGAGCCCCCCATGCCATAGACATCGGCCGTGTCCAGCATATTGATGCCAGCTTCCATGGCCGCGCCGAGAATGCGATCGGCGTCACGGGCATCCAAGCGGCCAATGGCATTGCCGGCAGCGGTGTCCGCGCCACCGAAAGTCATGGTGCCCAGACAAAAGCGCGATACAAAGAGTCCAGTGGCGCCCAAGGTGGCGTAGTGCATGGCGAGACATCCGTTGAGGGGGATGTCATGGTGGCGCGGCAACAACCGGACGGTCTATCCTTCGTCGTCGCCATTTCATAAGCGATCGTCCATGACCGACCCCCTGTCGGGCTTTTTCCGTGCCGTCACCATCCAGAGCGTCGTTTCCGCCCAAGTGACGGTGCGTGGCGACTGGGGCGCTCGCTATCCAGCCTACCGACACTTGAAGTTCGGCAGCCTTCTGGCAGGCGAACGCTGGATCGGTGTGGAGGGAGAAAGCCCCATACGAATGCACGCGGGCGATTTTTACCTTCTGACCGACGGGCGTCCTTACTACGTCGCTTCGGCGCCGGATACGCCATTGGTCGATGGTGCGGTTGCCTTCGCAATGGGAGGCGACCCCTCCGGCGCCTTGGAGGTCGGATCGGGCGCTATATCGAGCATGGCGATCGGCGGACGGTTCACCTTTTCGGATGACGATATGGCTGGGCAGCTTCGCTTCCTTCCCGCACTGATTCACATTCGAGCAAGCGAGGACACCCAGGGGCGGCTGGCGAACCTCCTGGCGATGCTTAAGGAGGAAACGCAACATGCAGCCCCAGGCGCGACGTTCGCGTTGGCAAACGTTGCCAACCTGATCCTGGTGCGCATCCTTCGTATCTACGCGGCACGCGTCGATATCGGGCCTAGTTGGCTTTGCGGCAGCCTTGATCCGGCGATTTCGGCAGTCCTGTCGCTCATGCACCAAAAGCCGCAGATGCGCTGGACCGTGCAGACACTCGCTAACCACGTCGGCCTCTCGAGATCGGCCCTGGCAGAGCGGTTTCAGCAAAAGGTGGGCCAGGCGCCCATCGCCTACTTGACGCAATGGCGCATGCTGCTGGCTCGCGTGGCCCTACGCCAAGGCCAGCCCATCGCAACCTTGGCAAGCGAGATTGGCTTTGGCTCGGCCGCAGCATTCGGCCTGGCGTTCAAGCGCGAAACCGGCCTCAGCCCGGGGCGCTATCGGCACCATGCGGCAAGCCCCAACCGTCCCGTATAGGTAGGCGCACTTCGCACGGCCGCCACGCTCAGAGACCAGGCGCAATGGGCGCCAACATGTGTCGACTGGGCAACGTAAGCGCATCCCGCAATAACGCTACGCTCCGCAAAATGGAGTCCGCTCCGCTAAGGACCGTGATCGTTGAGGGCGGCTGACGCGAGCGTCGATGCGGTAGAGCCGAGGGCCATTCGCGTCACTGGCCCTCGTGACGCGCACGATGCGATACGGGGTGGCCGGTACGCTTGGCTCCGTTTGTGGATGATGGAGCCTACTTACAGGGTAGGCACCACCCGTTTTGATGTCCTACGATCCGACGACGCTATCCAGTAGTGTCGTCCCATAAGAATTGTCCACTACGCATAGCCACTTTTCCGAGATTTGTCGAAACACGTAGGTCGCCCTGCGCGAAATCTCAGTTTTCACACCGGCCTTTTCCGTGGCCTGTAGCAGGGTCTCCATGATAACGAGAGCCACATCGCCACCTCGTATAACCTGCATCTCCCCCTGTGTGACAACGATGCTGTTATTGAAATGCGCCGCAATGGCGACAAAAGCTCGGCGGATGCTGTCTTTGCCTGCGACTGTCAGTCCTGGTTTGACCACGAGACTTGCGTCATCCGCATAAAACGTCATCAGTTCGTCGAAGTCTTCGGCTGTGATGGCTCGATCAGCGGCCTCGATTGTCTCTTTGAGAGTTCGGGTAAGTGCGTCCATTTCTGTGCTCCTGGGTGAGCCTCAGAATCCGGAATGAAAAACCCCGCTTCTGAGGCGGGGTTCGGCATACCGTGCGCAGTCCCACCACCTAGGTGCAGGTGATAATAATGGGATTGGCGCAACGGAAACGGTAACTGTTCATGGCATGACTCTTCCGCATACAGCCAAGAAAATCAACTGATAAGATCCTGTATTGCCAGACCGGTTGCGGTCACCGCAATGTGGCCGCATCGATGGTTGAACATTATGAGGATGTCGGGTCATAAGGGATGAGAGTGCGCCCATGACAACGCAGCGTAGTTGGAAGACCGCAGCGGCTTCGATAGGTACTTTAGGCATTGCCCTACTGGCGTATCACCAGCACCCAAACCTGAAGGGCGCTTTGGCGGGAGGTGCGTTCCTGGTGCTCGCCTGGCGATTGGCATTCATCGGCATGCCTGCACTCAATGTCACTCTCGGGCAGGTTTATCGCCTGAATCGCGAGGGATCGTTCAATTGGCCGCTCGCTGGCAAGCTGTGCGACATCGCCATGGGAATCCTGCTGCTGGCCAGTTTTCTGGTTTGAGGTAAAGGAACACCGACCGCAAAAAATTACGCATGACCGATGACCCGGATTGAAACATCCTTGTCATTACGGCGACCTACGGTGGCCTGCTCGACAAGCCACAACGATGATTCCCATGGACAATTCCCGACGCCGTTTCCTGGGCGTCGCCGGCGGATTCGCCGGTGCATGCGTTCTCGTCGACCCCTTTCGCGTGGCCCAGGCAATGGACATGCCGATGACCATGCCCATGAAGCAACGCATGGCCATGCCGGCCCTGGCCGCGCCGAATGTGCCGCTGGTAAACCCGGTGACCATGGCAAGGTTCGTCGATGCCCTGCCCGTGCCACCGATCGCCGTGCCCACGGGCCAGCGTACCCACCCCGCGTTCGGCGGCCGGCAGCTACCGTTCTATCGCATGCCGATGCGCGCCTTCAGTGCCAAGGTGCACCGGGATCTGCCGCCGACACCGCAATGGGGTTACGCGGGGTGTACGCCGGGCCCCACGATCATGACGCGCCGTGGCGAGCCGGTGCTGGTGGAATGGGCCAACGAGCTTCCCACCCGGCATTTCCTGCCCATCGATCACAACATTCATGGCGCGGAGAAATCGAAACCCGATGTTCGCACCGTCACCCATGTGCACGGTGCGCGCGTTTCCGCGCCTAACGACGGTTGGCCGGAAGACTGGTACGTGCCGGGTAAATCGTCGACCGCCCTCTACCCCGGTGACCAGGACGCCACTACCTTGTGGTACCACGATCACGCCATGGGCATCACGCGACTGAACATCTACGCGGGCCTGTTCGGCAGCTTCCATGTGCATGACGACGACGAGCAGGCGCTGGGGCTACCCTCCGGCGAGTTCGACATTCCGCTGATGCTTTACGACCGCCTGCTCGCCAGGAGCGGCAAGCTTTACTACCCGGTGTCCGACGACCCCGACGCGCCCTGGGTGCCCGAATGCCGCGGCGATGCGGTGCTGTGCAACGGCAAGCTGTATCCGTATCTCGAGGTGGAGCCGCGCCGCTACCGCCTGCGGCTTATCAACGTGGCCAATACCAGCTTCTTCAACCTGTCGCTGTCACATGGCAAGCCGTTCCAGCAGATCGGTAGTGACCAGGGGCTGCTGTCAGCGCCCACCGATCGCCTGCGCATCGAACTCTACCCGGCCGAACGTGCCGAGGTAATCGTCGACTTCAGCGCGTATGCGGGACAGTCGGTGCAGCTACGCCACCAGGCCGAGGGCATCGTGGAGTTCCGCGTTCGCGCCAAGGGTCGCCGCGATACCTCGGTGGTACCGGCCGCGTTGCGGAAGGTCCAGCGTATCGATCCCGCCACGGCGGTACAGGACCGCGTGCTTGCACTGGGCGAGCAGGACGATTCGGGCGGCAATCCGATGACGATGCTGCTCGATGGAAAGATGTGGAGCGATCCCATCAGCGAAAAACCCAAGAAGGGCACGGTGGAAACCTGGACGTTCGTCAACGTGACCGGCGACGCGCATCCCATCCACCTGCACCTTGTGCACTTCCAGGTACTGGAGCGCCGTCCGTTCGACCTCTTCGCGTGGAACGCCCGCAAGGAACTGAAGTTCACCGGGCCATCCATACCACCCGCAGCGCATGAAGCCGGCTGGAAAGACACCGTGCGCTGCGACCCCGGGATGGTCACGCGCATCATCACGCGCTTCGACGGCGAGCCAGGCAAATACGTCTGGCACTGCCATTACCTCGAGCACGAAGACAACGAAATGATGCGCCCTTACGAACTGGTCTGAAGCCTTGCGCTTTTTGTTACGACCGCGACGATTGTTCGCAATATCTTGCATTGACACGGGAATGTCATCACGCACTCACGCATTGTCGCGTGTGTGCCAACGATTGGTCACATGCGGGGTAGATGCTCAGTTCGGTCGATAGGCCACACACACAACCTTATCGACACGCATCAGGGGGAAGACTTCAGGTAGGGAGAGATTCAAAATGCTTACACGGTTGCACCGCACACGGCTTTTGCCGCTGTTGATGGGTGCGCTTTCCGCCGGCCTCGCCGGTGTTGTCAGCGCGCAGGACACCACGCCGCCCGACCACGATGCGCCGTTCCGCCAGAATGTGCCCGTGGCTCCCTTCAACAACCCGGGCGGTCTTCCCGGCGGCATCGTCTTGATGCACAAGCCGCACCATGGCGAGGACAACAGCGACAATACGGTTACCCCGATCAAGCACGTGATCCTGCTGATCGGTGAAAACCGCACGTTCGACCACGTCTACGGCACCTACACGGCGCCCAAGGGGCAGTCGGTGGACAACCTGCTGTCCAAGGGCATCGTCAATGCCGACGGCACGCCGGGTCCGAACGTGGACCTTGCCACGCAGTACATGGCCTCGAGCACCGGCAAGTTCGACATGTCGCCCACGAAGGCAGGGAAGTACAAGACGCTTCCGCAGATGAACACCGGTGGCGCACCCACCGCGGCACCCTTCGCTTCCGCGACGCAGGCACAGGCCATCGAGCCGGCCCTGCCCGATGACGCTTACGACATGCTCGCTGCCGGTGGCACGGGCCTGCCCAACCGCGTGGTCGATACACGCTTCCCGGCCAAGCTCGCCAACGCGCCGGTCGACATGCATGCGTCGATCGGCTACGACGCCTACGCCAACAGCCCTGTGCACCGCTTCTTCCAGATGTGGCAACAGCTCGATTGCGACACCAAGGCATCCACCGCCGCCAACCCGAGCGGGTGTCGCCACGACCTGTTCCCCTGGGTCGAAACCACCATCGGCGCGGGCACCAACGGCAAGCCGCTACCGGCGAACTTCAACGACGAGAGCACCGGTGAAGGCGCCACCGCCATGCAGTTCCTGAACATGGCTCAGGGCGATGCACCGTACTTCAAGAAGCTGGCCCAGAAGTATGCGCTGAGCGACAATTTCCACCAGTCGGTGATGGGCGGCACGGGTGCCAACCACATCATGCTGGGCTACGGCACCTTGATCTACTACGCGGACGCCAACGGCGATCCGGCCACCCCGCCAAAAAACCAGATCGAGAACCCCGACTCGCAGTACGGCACCAACAACTGGTGGATGCAGGACGGTTACAGCGGTGGTTCGTACGTCAATTGCTCCGACGAAAGCCAGCCGGGCGTGAAACAGATCAAGAACTACCTGCGCTCGCTGCCGTACCTGACGTTCAAGGGCACGGACTGCAAGCCCAAGGCCTACTACCTGGTGAACAACTACAACCCGGGCTACCTGGGTGACGGCACGCCGGCGCCGCTGGGCGCCGACCAGTTCACTATACCGCCGACCACGCAGGAGAACCTGGCGCTGCTGCTGGAGAAGCATAAAGTTTCGTGGAAGTACTACGGTGAAGGCTTCGGTGGCGGCAAGGAAGATGGCGAGGGCGGCACCTTCTGCAACATCTGCAACCCGTTCCTGTACTCCACCCAGGTCATGACCAACCCGGAACTGCGCGCCAAGAACCAGGACCTCAACGACCTGTACAACGACATCCAGAACGACACGCTGCCGGCGGTTTCCATCGCCAAGCCGGACGGCATCCTCGATGGCCATCCGGCCTCGTCGAAGCTGGACCTGTTCGAAGGCTACGTGCGCAAGATCGTCGAAATGGCCGAAGCCAACCCGAAGGTGTGGGACGACACCGTGATCATGGTGACCTTCGATGAAGGCGGTGGCTACTACGACTCCGGCTACATCCAGCCGATCGACTTCTTCGGCGACGGCACGCGTATCCCGCTGCTGGTGGTGTCGAAGTACTCGGTCGGTGGCAAGGTCGTGCACACGTACTACGACCACGTCTCGTTCGACAAATTCGTCGAGGCCAACTGGAACCTGAAGGACCAGATCTCCAACCGCAGCCGCGACAACCTGCCTAACCCGGTGTCGTTCAAGGAGAACCCGTATGTACCGGTGAACGCACCGGCCATCGGCAACCTCATGGACATGTTCAACTTCACCCGAAAGGATGTCCACGACACCGCCGCGATCGCTGACTGATCGCTCAGGGTTTGTTCGATACCGACCCTGCCCGCGAAAGCGGGCAGGGTTTTCGTGTTTACAAGGAGTCCGATGATGATGAAGCTTCCCCTACCCAGACGGCGAGTCGGAACAATGGCCCTGACCGCACTGGCCGCTGCCGCTGCGTGCGCCCTTGCCGTGACGGCGGTCACGCCGGTCCACGCCGATCCCGGCGACTTCGGTGCCATGCCCGGGCTGTGGCGGGTCAAGGTGCAGCACATGGTCAACGGCAAGGCCGGTGCACCCGAGGTGCAGTGGCATTGCGTGGATGAAGGTGCCGATCCCTGGACCACGTTCGCCGCATGGACCCCGGCGGAGGGCGAGTGCACTGCCACGAACCAGCAACGCCGCAGTACCTCGCTGGCGTGGAAGCTCACCTGCAAGGGGAGCCCGGCGGCTTCGGCGCATGTGGATTTTGACAACGCCAAGCACTACACAGGCAGCGTCATGGTCGAAGGCCGTGGCGAGGTGACGCACGTGGAAGGTGACCGTTACGCCGCCTGCACCAGTCCGGAGGATTGACGCAGCGGCGGCAGCCACGACGCCAGTGTGTCGTGAGACCGATTCCGGGCTGCGTTGCCGTAGCGTGCGCTTTCAGCGATCTCGATCCCACTGGCACAGGTGCAACAGAACGCCGCTTGGATCATGCACGAATACGACACTGGCACCGTAATCCTGCATCGCGGGCGGTTGCACCCGCGCATCCGGAAAGGCTCCTTCATCCAGTACCGAGGCCACGTGCGCGTACCAGGCTTGCGCGTCGTCCACCGTCACATGGAGCATGCTGTTCTCGGCGAACGCCTTGACGTAGTAATCCTGGATGTAGAAATGCTGCTCGTCGGCCAGGCGTACCAGCGCAAGGCCGGGGCCGACATCGAAGGTTTCCCAGCCGAGGGCGGCGTAGAATCGTTTGCACGCTTCGAAGTCTTTGGCTGGTATGAACGGCCGTAAGTCAGTGGCTTTCGAATAAGTCATAGTCGATGTCTCATGCTATCGCTGCCGTTCGATTGCCAGAAATTAGCTGGGCGCTCACCTTCGGATCCACGCATCGCACCTCAGAACATCAGGTCGTCATAATCCATCTCAGCCAACTCCTTCCTGATCTCCTTCAACCAGGACTTCAGCCGTGACGGATCATCGAAGAGGCGAAGGTCCTTTTCGAAAACGCGGATATCCTGACGCATGCCGGTCATCTGCGCGGCAAGGCTGCGCTTGACGGTCTTGGGTGACACGGACCTGGTGGGTGCCATGCCGCTGCGCATCAGGAAACCCATCTGCACGTCCACCAGTTCCTCGTCGAGCTGGTGGAGTTGTTCCTTGAGGATGGTGTTCCACCGCTTGAGCCTTTCCTCGCTGACATTGTCGAGCGACGACTGATCGATGTGTTCCAGCTCCAGCTGCAATTCCAGCAGGTCCAGCAAGCTCTTCTTGCCGTAGGCCACGTTGACCTTCTGCATCAGCGCGGCCTTGCGCTCCCGTTCCACCGGGTCGGCCTCGCGATCGGGGTGCAGCGCACTGGCGAGCTTGCGGTAAACCTCGCGGATCGACAGATTGACCTCGTCCTGCTCGGTGCGCGCGCGTTCGGCGGCAGCACTCTGCTTCGGTGTCTTCTTTCGCTTGGCGTGGTACTCGTCGCGGGCCTGCTGATGCTCGCGTTCGCGTTCGTCTTTCCCGTCCAGCTTCTCTTGCACATGCCGCATGACGTCTTCGGGCGAACTCATGTCGACCTCGTCGCCTATCTCGACCCCGAACATCGCGGACATGCTTTCGCGAATGTCGTTCAACGTGGCGGCCTCTACCTCCGGATCCACGGGGTCGTATCGACGAAGAATTTCTTCGACGACCGGATCGTCGATGCTGCGCGCCAGTTCGTCGGCGACACGCAGCAGCAGATCGGCGATCGTCTGGCGCTCGGTCTTGGTCAGGCCCTTGCGACCGTGCAGCTGATCGAGTCGGGTGACCAGCTCGATGCGTACGGCGTTGTACTGCTGCAGGAGCGGCACGAACTCGTTGTTGTACTTCCGCTGGAACTCGGTGTCGAACGTGGCCC
Source organism: Luteibacter sp. 9135 (assembly GCF_000745005.1). Taxonomy (NCBI): domain Bacteria; kingdom Pseudomonadati; phylum Pseudomonadota; class Gammaproteobacteria; order Lysobacterales; family Rhodanobacteraceae; genus Luteibacter; species Luteibacter sp. 9135. The sequence goes on from NZ_JQNB01000001.1 coordinate 893,320, forward strand.
ATTCGGCCAGCGCCTCGCGACGCTTGCCGATCCGCTCGACCAGCGTATTGAAGGCTTTCTGGCCTTTCGAAAGCGGGCGCGCAGGGCCGTCGGTCGGCGTGCCGATCGGGGTGAGGGTACGCTTTACCATGGAGGAGCTCCGACGAAGTACGAAAGGTGCGCGGCTAGTCTAATCGACGCGGCATGACGGGGCCTGTCGGCAGCGGCCTAATCCACCCGCGTCGGCTTCCCCTCCGGCCCCAGCCACCGCTGCGCACGTCGTATCCACGCACCCAGCAAGTCCGGATGCCAGACGAAGGTAGCCACGCTTTCCGCCGGCAAGGTGTATGCGAACTGGTTGCGCCCCTGCGCCACCGTCAGCTGCTGCGCCTCGGTCTTGATGTTCACGGCCACCAGCACGATCGATCCATCGACCGGATTGGCGAACGCGACATTGGCGATGCCCATGCTCGCATCCGTATCGTTCGACTTGATGCGTACGGCACCGGGCGTGACGAACCGACTGAAATGGGCCAGTGCGTAATATTCGTCGTTGCGGGTGACCTCGCCCGTCTGCGAATCGATGGTGACGACACCCTTGCATACGGCGCATCCGCCGAAGTGGGGGCCGTGGTCCTCGTCCAGTGCCAGGTTCCAGTAGATGACGCCACGCGCCCATTGTCGCGTGCCGGTGACCAGCAGGTTGCGCGTGAACCACAGCAGTTCGCCATTCATGCTCAGCGCCCAGTCGCCGCCGGAGCACTCGGTGATGTAGGCGTCCTTGTCCGGATGCGCGCGATGCACGGTGCCCTGGGCGTGCTGGCTGCCTTCGTAGCAATGCCAGGCGACGCCGTCGACATAACGGGCCACGTCGGGATTCGACAGTACGCCCAGCGGTTCCTCCGGGTGGCTCCAGTTGTGGTCCCAGTCGAGAATGCGCGTGCGCGGTGTCCGTCCGGCGAGCTTCGGCCCGAGATACTGGCCGATGATGCGGGCACGCGTGGCGGCATCCATCGGCATGCCAGGATAGGTCATGGGCGAGAAGTGCGGCTCGTTCTGTAACGTGAGCGCGAAGACGGGAATGCCGAAGTGACGGTACACATCGAGGTACCTGATCAGGTAATCGGCATACACGCTCTCGTACTGTTCCAGCAGCTCGCCGCCGATCAGGTTGCCCTCGGACTTCATCCATGCGGGCGCGCTCCAGGGCGAGGCCACGATCAGCAGGCCGGGCTGCAGGGCAAGCGCTTCCTGCACGGTCGGGATCACTTCCGGCAGGTTCTCGGCTACGTTGAAGTGCTTCAGCTCCGGATCGGTCTCACCGAAGGGAATATCGTCCAGCGTGTAGAAGTGCCGCGAGAAATCGGAGGCGCCGATGGTCAGGCGCATCATGTTGAAGTCGAGGCCGGGCGGCGGTCCGAACAGCTCGCGTATCAACGCGTGGCGTTGCCTTGGATTCAACCGGTGTCGCAGCAGCCAGGCGGAAGCATCGGTCATCGCGGCACCGAACCCGGTCATGCTCTGGTACGAGGTGTCCGCGTCGATCACGATGTCGGCGGATGTCCCGTCGCGCGCACTCATGGCGACAGCGTTCTGTGGAGACAGCTTGAGCCGACGATCCGCCGTGCTCAGCCACACATCCACCGATGGCATGATCGGCTTCACCGCCGGCTTGGCCGTCCGTGCAGGCGACGACTGCCGCGCCTGTGGCACGACCAGCACCGTGATGGACAACACCACGAGCAACATCAATGCGCCCGCTATCGCGCGGTGGGATACGCGCCGCGCTTCATCCATGAAGGACACACCCGCGCAACGTCACGTGGCGGCTCGCCCGTTCATCGCCCGCCGTGCCTCGATCCGCTCGCGAATGCGTTGCGTATCCGCTGCCGACACCGCGTTGTAGACGATCACGTGCAGGTCCGGACGGCCGTCCACGGCGAACGCCGAATATTCCAGGTCCAGCACGCCAAGGTCCGCATGATGGATCCGCTTGATGCCATCGCCGTGTGCGCGCACATCGTTGTCGAGCCACATCGCTTCGAATTCCGGGCTGATCCGGGCCAGGTCGTCCACGAACTGGCCGATCTCCGCCGTGGCGCCGGCACGGGCGACATCCGCGCGAAACGCGCCCACGACGAACCGCGCCACCTTTTCCCAATCGTCCTGGTGCTCGCGCACGCGGGCATTGGCGAACATGAGGTGGAGGATGTTGCGCTCGGCCGGCGGCAGTAGGCCGTAGTCGGTGAACACCGCGGCAGCGGCCTCGTTCCAGGCCACGACATCCCACAGCGCGGTGCGCACGAAGGCCGGGCTGCTGCCCAGGGCATCCAGCACCCGCTGCAGGCGTGGCGTCACGCCGTCGTAGGATCGGTAACGCACCTCGGGCAGGCGCCCCAGCGCCAGCATGAACAGGTGCTCGCGCTCCGGCTCGGTCAGCAGCAGGCCGGCGGCGATGCGGTTGAGCACCTCGGCCGAGGGTGCGCCACCCCTGCCCTGTTCCAGCCAGGTGTACCAGGTGGGGCTGATGTTGGCGCGCTGCGCGACTTCCTCCCGGCGCAGGCCCTTGGTGCGGCGCCGGCCGCCGACGAAGCCGAAGCTCACCGGATCGAGCCGCGTGCGGCGATCACGCAGGAAGGTGCCCAGCGGATTGTCGAGGTGGTCGGACATGGCGAGCCTGTTGGTTTCTATACCACGATAACGTCACTACTTTACCCGTATGCGGGCCGGGACCATCGTACCCCGACACCCCCAGCAGAGGCATCCCATGCGTATCTTCCTTACCGGCGCCACCGGCTTCATCGGCTCGCGCATCGTTCCCGAACTGCTCGCGGCCGGGCACCAGGTGCTGGGCATGACCCGCTCCGACGCCGGTGCCGAGGCCCTGCGGGCGGCGGGCGCCGAGGTCCACCACGGCCTGCTGGAAGACCTGGACAGCCTGCGTGCCGGCGCAGCGCAGGCCGATGCCGTGATCCACACCGCGTTCGATCACGACTTCAGCCGGTTCGTCGCCAACTGCGAGAAGGACCGGCAGGTGATCAAGGCGCTGGGCTCGGCCCTGGTCGGCACGCGGCGCCCGCTGCTGATCACCTCGGGTACCGGCATCGGCAGCCGTGGACCCGGCCGGCTGGCCACCGAGGATGTCTTCGACGCCGCGCATCCCAACCCACGCATCGCATCGGAGATGGCCGGCAACGAACTGCTGGCCGAAGGCGTGGCCGTGGCGGTCGTGCGGCTGCCGCAGGTACACGATACGGTGAGGCAAGGCCTCATCAGCCCGTTGCTGGACGTGGTGCGCGAGAAGCGCGTCTCGGCTTACGTGGGCGATGGCCAGAACCGCTGGCCCGCAGCGCATGTGCTCGACGTGGCACGGCTATACCGGCTGGCGATCGAACGCTGCACACCGGGGGCGCGCTACAACGCGGTGGCGGAGGAAGGCATCCCCGCGCGCGATATCGCGCAGGTGCTGGGCGAAGGCATGGGTGTGCCGGTGGCATCGATCGATGCCGACAAGGCGGCCGATCATTTCGGTTGGCTGGGTATGTTCGTCGGCCTGGACATGGCCGCGTCCAGCGAGTGGACCCGCAAGGCGCTGGACTGGTACCCCACCGGCCCCACGCTGCTGGAAGACCTCAGGCGCATGGATTACTCCAGCCGCGCCTGAGTCGGGAGAAGCGCGGCGTTACTTCTGGTTGCGCTTCTTTTCGTCCTTGACCGCTTTCTTTTCCTTCATGGTCTTGGCGGGCTTCTTCTTCTCGCCCTTCTTCGAATCCAGTCCCTTGCTCACGGCGTCTCCTCGATAGGTGCTTCGGCGGATCGCCGTCGCTGGGTGGACCGCGCGCACGCGTGGTCCACCCAGCGAAGATTACGCCTTATTGCGTACGCACGGGGCGCGCGACCCCATGATTTACACGCTGCCGAACAGGCCCCGTGCATAGTCGTACTCCGCCAGCATCTCGTCGAAGCTCAGCGCCCGGTTCCATACCGCGGCGTAGCGGGTCAGCACCGCACCCTGCCCCGCGGCGTCGCCGCCGTCCTTCCATGCGTTGATCAGCACCTTGCCGTTGAGCGGCCGCGCCGGCAGGCCGGGATAGCCCTGCTCGCGTGGCTGGTCTTCATAGGCGGGGCAGAGGAAGCGCACGGTGCCGGCCACCGCATCCACCGACACGATGGCGAAACGCGGCTTGTAACGCGTGTCGGTGGATTGGCCAGGGCCCGTGGTCACGGCTTTCTCACTACCGGTGAGCGCCAGCCGGAAGCTGGTCAGTTCCGCGTCGGAGGCGCCCAGCGTGTACGAGTGCTGCAGGGCCAGGCCCGCCATGCGCGGGCTGAATCCCTGGAAGGTGCTGATCGCACGCCCCGCGTTGCTGCCGGGGCCGACACCGTAGGGACTGCAGAACACTGCCGCGAACGTCATGCTGGCGGTTTCGTCGATGTCGGTCTGGAAGCCCTGCGTGCCGTTGGCCGACTGCGTGCCCGACGCGGTGAAGCTGGGCCGTCCGATCAGCGTGAGCGCCGCGCGGCCGCTGCCGGACCGGTCGACCACGTCGCTGCGCGCGTTGCCGTTGAAGTGCCACTCACCGGTGGGTTGCACACGCCTGACCCAGCCCAGCGCGACATCGGCGACCAGCGCATAGTTGTGCATGGGACGCGTCGTGCCGTTGCTGGCCACGTAGACGTCGGTGTCGCCAGCGCTGTCGCGGATGTTGGTGCGCGGCCCGCCGTTGCGCCCGGCGATGGACGCCGGCTCGGCGGGGTCGCCCCAGCCCAGCGAGATCTTGCTGGCGCTGGACGGCAGGTCCGTCTTCAGCGTGATCTGCAGGGTGTCTCGCGAGACCACGCGGACGGACGCGATCAGGTTGTTGTCGGTGGGACTGGCGGGCACGATGCGATTGTCGGCATCGCGCACGTCCAGTCCGTAGTTACGCGTGGGCGCGACCCAGCGCGTATCCAGCGTCAGCACGCCGGAGGGCACGTTGAAGGTCAGGTTGATGGTACGGGCGCTGACTCGTACCGCTGCCACGACGTCGAGCGCGGGATTGCGCAGCGCGATGCCGGCCGAGCGATCGAGGATCAGCTGGTACAGCGCACGCGCGAAGTAGCGCCCCTGCCACCGATGGCTTTCGTTGGTCAGGTGCAGCATGGGCTGATCGACAGCGGCTTCGTCGGCGTAGTCGAACAGGTACTGCGGATTCACCATGCGCAGGTACGCGCTGGCCAGGGACGCATCGCGTTGCGCCAGCGCGATGAACGGATTGCAGAACGCCAGGCTCATGGCACCGTAGCTGTTGTGGCTGCATACCTGGCCGATCAGCCACAGTGGTCGCCAGCTCTGCTCCGGCAGGTTCACCTGGCACAGCTTCTGCCAATGCGCGCGCTCCAGCGCGATCAGCTTGCTCTTGTAGGTGGCGCGCGTTTCCGAACGGCCCGTGGAATCCGCTTCGCCCTGTTGCCAGGTGGTGGCCAGCCAGGCGATGTTGCTGCCGTCGCGCTGGCCCTCTTCGCGCATCAGCCGCAGCATCGAGGTAAGCCGCAGCCGGCTGTTGTTCCAGCCCTGGTAGCCGTCGAGCTTGTCGTCGTCGAGGAAGCTGGCGAAGTAGCCGATCGGGCGACCGCCCTCGCCGCTGGTGAAGGCCGCATAGCGGCTGTACTGCGATGCCGCGGGCACGCCGGTAAGGGCGGCGGTGTAATCGACCAGGCCGTCCGCGCAGGCATTGGTGCCGACTTCGCCACCGGTACCGTGGCCGCCGTCGTATTCCACGAGCGGCGCCAGTCCGGTCATGGCGCTGGCGTCCGTGCCCGGACGCACGCCGCCGTTGAAGGTCACGTTGGCGTAGATCTGCTGCAAGGTCAGCGCGGGTCGTCCACCCGTGCCCACCGCGTTGGACTGGCCATGGAACATGATCAGTTCGCGGCGCGCGCGAAGGATGGTTTCCGACGCGGCAATGGCGTTCGCCGCGGGCAGCATGCCGCCGGTGACCACCGCGCCGGCGTTGGCCGTGCCGCCGAACAACCAGGACAGGCCGAGGCTACCGCCCACGCTGGCCAGGCCGACGCCACCCGCGGCGGAAACACCGACGCGAAGGAACTGCCGTCGGGCGATGTCCGGTTGGCCCGGTTCCGGCACGGCCGTGGCAGGACGCCACGGTCGCAGGTCAATGCCGCCGTCGGGGCGATGCAGGTTCAGGGAGACACGCTTGAAGATCCAGGACTGTTTCATGAGGCAACTCGTTGGCGCCCGTGCGCATGCCGGGCGTGAATAGAAAAGAGGAGCGCACGAACGAAACCTGCCGAACCACGTGTGGACGGACGACGCACGACGATGGCTTCGGAATGTGCAGTTACGATGTATCACGCGAACCGGGTTACGCGACCCGTCGTAATCGGCAAGGAGGCCATGCATCACTCCTTTTGTGAGCTGCGCCGCAAACCGGCGCGCGCTGCGCAAGCCCGCACGGATGCACGGGCATCACGCGTCACGGGCACTGCGTTGCGCAGGCCCGTGCGTCCATCGGTCACACCCTTGTCGTTATCGCGCGTGCAGCGCCGATGCGTCCGTCACGCCACCACGCGGTCGCATGGCGAGGCGAACCAGATAGATCACGATGAGCACGTTGGCGACGAGCACAGCAACCTTCAGCCAGCCGAAACGCACGATGCATTCGTAGATCTCCACGGGCACGAGCGAGCCGGTGGCGATGACGGTGAACCACTCGGCCCAGTGCTTGCGCATCCACAGGCCGATGCCTTCGGTGGCGAAGATGGCGGCATACACCAGCGCCACGATGCCCACCGCTTCGACCTTGGCCGGCCCCATCTGTTCGAGCAGGTGCACCAGGCTCCAGCGCAGGTCGTTGCTGTCGGTCAGCGGCAGGTGTTCCAGCCAGTGGACCAGGTGCCGGAAGCGGTCTTCCTGGTCGAGATGGAACGCGGCGCTGGCGATGATGATGAGACCGATCGTCTTGACCGCCTTGTAGACCGCGATGATGCGCAGGCCGGCAGGGTGGTGGTCGGGTGCGTGCGTGTCGTTCGGAAGATCGGTCGGCGTCATCGGCGAACTATAGATGGGCCAGGGCCGTGGCGTAATCCGCCGCGGGCATTATTTGCGCGGTTTCTTCCGCGCGCGCTTGCCGATGGTGGCCGGCTGCGGCGCGCCATCGGGTGTCGGGCCGCCGCGCTCGCCCACGCGCTCCATCCAGGCCAGGTCGTCGACATAGCCCAGGAAGTGCTGCAGGTAACCGGGTGACACGTCGCGCATCACGCCCAGGGCACGATGCACCAGGGCCGACGAATTCAGCGGGCCGGCGTTCTCGGGCACCGGCGCCAGCGACTGGCGCAGCTGGCTTTCGGTACGCACCCGCGACCACAGACGCTGGAAGTCGTCCAGCAGCGGCAGCTCCGGATACGACGAGGTGCCGCCGCGTTCGGCCGCGAGGGCGTCGACCAGCTGGCCGAGAGGGCCGCGAGGCACCGAGGGCGGCGGGGTGCTCACGGCGCGCCGGCGGCCGGCTTGGACGGCCGCGGCATCGGCGCGATCTCCACGCGGCGGTTCTTCGCCCGGCCTTCCTCACTGGTGTTCGCGCCCACCGGCTGCTCGGCTCCGAAGGCGGCGGCAAACACGGACGACGCCGGCACGCCCGCGGCGATCAGCGCGCGGGTGACCGTGAGCGATCGCTGGGCCGAGAGTTCCCAGTTGTCGACGAAGTGGCGGTTGCCGTCGTGCACGGGCTGGTCGTCGGTGAAGCCGCTGACCATCAGCACGTCGTCGCGCGTCTTCAGGTAATCGGTGAGCGGACCGGCCAGGCTTTTCATCACCTCCTGGCCCTCCGGTTGCAACTGGTCGGAATTGAGCGCGAACAGCACGCTGCCGCGGATGCCGATGCGGCCGTCCACCAGCGTGACCCTTCCCGCGGCGATCGGTGCGGCCAGGGCCTGCTCGAGCGTCTGCCGGCGCTGCTGCTCCACCTGTTTCTGCTTCACCGCTTCGTCGAGCTTGCTGGTGAGCTGCAACTGCATGCCGATGACGCCGACCAGGATCAGCACGAACGCGCCCAGCAGCACCGACATCAGGTCGCCGAACGCGGCCCAGATCGGCGTGCCGGCTTCGCCTTCGAGTTCGGCGTCGTCACTCATGCGTCGGCCGCCCCGCTCGCACGCTGGCGCGCCAGCTGCTGCATTTCCTCGATGATCTGCTTCTGCGACAACACGCTGAGGTCGACCACCTCCCTGGCCTGCGCCACGTAGTACGCCAGTTGCTCATCGCTGCGTGCCATCGCGCCGTCCAGCGCACCGGCGATGTGCTGCAGGCGCTCCGCCAGGGCCTCGTTGGACTGGCCAAACAACTGCACGGCGCTGCCGAAGGCCTCGCCCAGGCCGGCCACCTCGGTGGTGCTGCCGGTGAGCTGCGCAGCGACGGCGTCGAGCTGGCGCGCGCCGGCCTCCACCTGGTCGCCGAAGCGCGTGCCGACACGCTCGAGCAGGTCGGCGGAGGTGGTGACGAGCGCATCCACGGCGGTGCGTTGTTCGTTGGATGCGTGGTTGACGGCGTCCAGCAGCGTTTCCAGCGTGGCCAGCAGACGGTTGCGCTCGTCGAGCATGGCCGTGTCGCGCAGCATGCTGTCGGACAGTTTCTGGCGCAGTTCCGCGACCACTTCGGCCGCCGCGCGGGGCGCCTCGGCCGCGGCCTCGACCAGGCGTGCCATCTCGGCGATGGTTGCGCCGGCGTGGGCCTCGGTGCTGGCCGACACCGCCGTGGCCGTGCGCTCCAGCGTGTCGCAGATGGCCTGCTCGCGACGGATCGCGTCCGCGGCGGCGGCCTCCCACTGGGCCTGCAACGAGGTGGTCATCGCGGCCAGGGCGTCGCTCCACGTGGCCAGGCGCGCGGCATCGCGCGAGGCGAGCACGTCCTGCAGTTCCGCATGCGACTGGTTGACCGCGTGGACCAGCGAGGCGGTATGCGCGTCGAACGTCGCCGCCGCCGTGGCCAGCGCCTCGTGGTGGCGGGTGGCCAGCGCGGCACCGTGGTCGTCCAGCGCGCCTTGCAGGTGCTGCACCAGGGTGGCGTTGCCGGCCTGCTGGCGGGCCAGGGCGTCGTGCCAGATCGTCGCCACCTCGGCGGTGCTTTTCGCAAAGCCGGCGGCGAGGCCGTCCAACTGTGCCTTTACGGCGTGGGTCACCGTGTCGTGCAGTGCCGAGGTCTCGCGCGCCAGCCCCTCCATGGTCGCTGCCATCACCGGCTGGAACGCGGCACTGGCCGCACGCGCGCTCTCGGCCACGCTGTCCTGCAGGGACGCACGAACCGACTCGGCCAATCCCGTGTAGACCGTGGCAGTCGCGGCATGGAAGGCTTCCTGGCTGGCGAGCTGGCGCTCGCCCGCGGCCACGCCCTGCTGCTCCAGGCTGGCCATCATCGCCTGCAAACGATCGACCAGCGCAGGCATCACCTCGGTCTGCTGCTGCAGCAGGCGGAACGTCTCGTCACGCCGGTGCGCCTGCGAGAACACACGCAGCGTGGTCGATGCCTTCGCATCCAGCGCCTGCACCACTTCCAGCCGCTCACGGCGAAGCAAGGCGGACAGCAGTCCCAGCATGGCCGAGCTGGCCACGCCGGCAATCGACGTGCCGAAGGCGAAGCCCAGCCCCTTCACCGGCGCGGCCAGCGAGCCGCGGATCGCCTGCAGGTCGGTGGCGCTTTCCAGCGCCAGCCCGGTACCGCGCAGGGTGGCCATCATGCCCAGCAGCGTGCCGAGCATGCCCAGCAACACCAGCAGGCCGACCAGATAGGGCGTGAGCGACGGTGCGGGCAGGGCCACGCGCTCGCCTTCGATACGCAGGCGCACCGCGGTGCGCAGGCCGGGGTGCAGGCGCTCCAGCCAGGCGCCCAGGCCGGGCGGCGTGGCGGTCAGGTCGTCCACGGCCTGGCGCAGGCTGGACGTGGCCTGCCGGTAACGGTGCAGTTCCAGCGCACCGGCCAGGTAGCACAGGCCGATCAGCAGCGCGACGGCCGCACCCAGCGGATTGCTGCCCACGTAGCCGAAGCCGATCCAGCACACGGCCAGCAGGCCCACGAGGAAGACGGCGAGGTAAAGAGGAGTTCGGGACATGATTTCTCGGTTATCGGGCGGGCAGCGCGGCGAGCAGCGCATCCACCGGTTGGAAGCGAACGTGGAGTTCGGCCAGCAGCACGCTCTGCATGTCCTTGCGGAAGGTATCCAGCCAGGTTGCGGCGCCCTCGGCCTGGGCCGCGATGCGCAGCCGGTCGAAGTGCCGTCCCAGCACACCCGGCACCTGGCCCAGCAGCGCCTGCTCGCGCGGGCTGAGCGCCGCCTCCATGACGGCATCGACCCCGGCCAGGCGCGCCATATCGGCGGACATGGACGCCACGCTGTCGCGCAGGCGACCCCGCAGCTGGCCCGTCTGCGCCTGCATGGACCGTTGCAGGACGAGATAGCGCTGGCGGAACGGGGCGAAGTCGGCCAGGCCGCCCGTGTCGTCGCCCGAGGCGACCAGTTCGCGGGCGCCGGCGATGGCGCCGCCCAGCGCCTGGCGCACCCGCGCGCATTCCGCCACCTCGTCGGACAGCGGCCGGGAGAGGTCGTCGGCCGACGGAGCCGCCGGGCCGTCCAGCGTCGCGGACAAGGCAAGCGCGTGGGTCCAGTCGAGCCACTGGCTCAGCCGGTCCGGCAGGGCGATATTCGGACGCGCGGTGTCGACGTCGGTGAGACGGGACAGCAGGCGGATGAACGTGGGGCCACGGACGCTCGTCCGCTGTACTCGTTGCACGGTATCTGCTGGCGAAAAAACGCCCATTTTACACGCGAACGGTGGCGACCCATGGATCGTCGGCAAAAGCCGCCCCCTGGGATACCATCCGGGGTCTTCCAAGTGAGGGGACGGGTCGATGGGGATGGTTCGCCGACTGGCAGGCATGGCGTGCGTGGTGTGGCTCGGCTCCGCGGCGATCGCCGCCCCGGCGCCCCCCGGCACCGGCACCGCCGCCGCACCCTGGTGGCAACATGCCCTGGTCTACGAGATCTACCCGCGCAGCTTCGGCGACAGCAACGGCGATGGCGTGGGCGACCTGAACGGCATCACCGCCCACCTCGACGATCTGCAGAAGCTGGGCGTCGATACCCTCTGGATCGCGCCGATGTACCCCTCGCCACAGGCGGACTTCGGCTACGACATCGCCGATTACGAAGCGATCGACCCGCAGTACGGCAACATGGCCGACTTCGACCGGCTGCAGGCGGAAGCGAAGAAGCGCCATCTCCACGTCGTGCTCGATATGGTGATGAACCACACCTCGGACAAACACACCTGGTTCCTGGCCTCGGCGGCGTCGCGCGACAACCCCAAGGCCGACTGGTACGTATGGAACGACGGCATCGATGCCGCCGGCGCCACGCTGTCCGCCGTGCAGAAACGCAACATCCACGACGGCAAGGCACCGCCGAACAACTGGGAGTCGGTGTTCGGCGGCTCGGCCTGGCAGTGGGTGCCCGCGCGCAAGCAGTTCTACTACCACCGCTTCTACGTGCAGCAGCCGGACCTCAACTGGCGCAACCCGGCGGTGGAGAAAGCCATGTTCGGCGCGATACGGTTCTGGCTGGATCGCGGCGTGGACGGCTTCCGGCTGGATGCGATCTCCACGCTGTTCGAAGATCCCCGCCTGCGCAACGATCCCATCCGCTCCGGCACCAATGCGCAGGGCGAGCCCAACCTGCAATCGCTGTACAGCGACAAGCTGCCCGAAGTGCACGGCGTGATGCGCCGGTTACGCGCCATGGTCGATGCCTACCCCGGCCAGCGTGTGCTGATCGGGGAAACCTACGAGCCCGACATCGCCCAGCTGGATGCGTGGTACGGCACGAAAGACGCCCCCGAACTGCACCTGCCCATGAATCTGCAGCTGGGCTTCGGCTGGCAGGCCAGCTTCGACGCGCGCTGGTTCCGCACGCGCCTGCAGGAATCGCAGCAGGTGCACGGGCAGCCGCTGCTGGTGGTGGACAACCACGACAACCCGCGCTCCATCGACCGCTTCGGCGACGGCCAGCACGATGTCGCCCGCGCCAAGGTGGTGGCGGCCGCCTTGCTGACCTCGCGTGCCGTGGCCCTTACGTATTACGGCGCGCCCATCGGCATGACCACCGCCACGCCCACCCGCGTGGAAGACGTGCGCGACCCCGTCGGCATCACGGGCTGGCCGAAGGACAAGGGCCGCGATGGCGAACGCACGCCGATGCAGTGGACGGCAGGGCCGCAAGCCGGATTTTCGACCAACCCGCACACCTGGCTGCCGGTCAATCCCAACCACGTCACGATCAACGTGGCGGACGAATCGGCACGGCCGGACTCGCTGCTCAGCTGGCACCGCCAGCTGATCGCCCTGCGTCGTGACAACCCCGCGCTGCGCGACGGCGCCATGCGCTTCCTCGATACCGACAACCCCGACGTGTTGGTCTATCGCCGCGACGGCGGCGACCGCCCGGTGCTGGTGATGCTCAACTTCAGCGGCAAGGCGCAACCGCTGGCGAAGGGCCTGATGCCGGGCAAGGTCAGGACGCTGGCCGGCAGCGACGCATCCCTGCCGGCCACGGCCACGCTGGAGGGGGCACGCTTGCCCGCCTATGCCGCGTGGGTCGTCACGCCCGACTGAGCGCGGCGACCACGCTGGCCGGTTATAGCTGCGCCGATTCCTTCCACAGGTCGGTGCCGCCGTCGCTGGCGTGCCGGTCGATCTCGGCCAGCTCGGCGTCGCTGAAGTCCAGGCGCTTCACGGCGTCCAGCGAGTTGTCCAGTTGCGCCACCGTGCGCGCGCCGATCAGCGACGAGGTGACCCGCGGATCGCGCAGCGTCCAGGCGATCGCCATCTGGGCCAGGGTCTGGCCGCGACCCTGGGCAATGACGTTCAGGGCGCGGATGCGTTCCAGGTTGGTGGCGTTGAGTTGCTCCTTGCCGAGCGAGCCCTCGCGTGTGGCGCGTGCGTCGGCGGGGACGCCGTCCAGATACTTGGAGGTGAGCAGGCCCTGCGCCAGCGGCGAGAAGGCGATGCAGCCGGTGCCCAGGTCGTGCAGCGTGTCCAGCAGGCCATCCTCGATCCAGCGGTTGAACATCGAGTAGTTGGGCTGGTGGATGAACAGCGGCACGCGCTCGTCGGCCAGGATGGCGGCGGCCTTGCGCGTCAGTTCCGGGGAATAGCTGGAGATACCCACGTACAGGGCCTTGCCCTGGCGGTGCAGGTGCGCCAGCGCGCCCATGGTTTCCTCCAGCGGCGTGCTGGCATCGACGCGGTGCGAGTAGAAGATATCGACGTAATCCAGCCCCATGCGCCGCAGCGACTGGTCGCAGCTGGCAATGAGGTATTTGCGGCTGCCGCCGATGCCACCGTACGGGCCGGGCCACATGTCCCAGCCCGCCTTCGACGAGATGACCAGCTCGTCGCGATACGGCGCGAAGTCGCTGGCCATAATGCGGCCGAAGTTCTCTTCGGCCGAACCGTACGGCGGGCCGTAGTTGTTGGCCAGGTCGAAATGGGTGACGCCGCGGTCGAACGCGCGTCGCAGGTTGGCACGGCCGGTCTCGAACACGTCGGCACCGCCGAAGTTCTGCCACAGGCCCAGCGAGATCGCCGGCAGGTCGATGCCGCTGCGACCGCAGCGGCGATAAGGCATGAGGTCGTCGTAACGATCGGCGGCGGCTTGGTAGGGCATGACGGGGCTCCGGTTCACGTACGAAAAGAGGAATGGTAAGCCATGCGTGCGTGAATCCTTTATCCTGCCAAGCCGCTACGGGAGCCGGGTGCAGGTGCCAAGCAAGGGCAGGACAACGCGGATGCCGCGCACGGCCACGTTCGCCTCGGCCATGAGGCTCTGGTCGGGCATGCTGCTGGCGTCGCTGGCGGTGCTTCTGGTTTCCGTGCTGCTGGGCGGGGCGGAGTCCACCGTGGCCGCCTCGTGGCAGGCGCTGTGGCACGACGGGGATACGCCGATGCACGCCATCGTGTGGGAGCTGCGCATTCCGCGCTCCCTTGCCGCTTACGGCGTGGGCGGGCTGCTGGCGCTGTCCGGCTGCCTCATGCAGATCCTGGTGCGCAATCCGCTGGCCGATCCGTACACGCTGGGGTTGTCCGGCGGCGCGTCCGTCGGCGCGCTGGGTGCGATGCTGGCCGGCGCGGGTGCCGTCGTCACGACGCTGGGGGCCGCCGCCGGCGCGCTGGTCGCCTGTGTCGCCGTGTTCGTGCTGGCCCATCGCGACCTGCTGTCGCGACAGCGCGCCGCGCACCGGGAGGACGCCACCGACCTGATCCTGATCGGCGTGATGCTGGGCGCCGGGTTCGGCGCCGTGGTCAGCATGATGCTGGTGCTGGCGCCGGACCGGAACCTTCGCGGCATGCTGTTCTGGATGATGGGCGACCTGAGCGCCGTGGCCGATCCGTGGGTGCCCATCGCCAGCCTGCTCGCCGGCGTGCTGCTGATGGCACCGCTGGGCCGGCCGCTGAACCTGCTGCTGCGCGGCGAGGAATCCGCCAGCGCGCTGGGAGTGCGGCCGCCGCTGGTGAAGGCGGCGATCTTCCTCGTCGCCTCGCTGGCCACGGCCGTGGCCGTGACCACGGCGGGCACCGTCGGCTTCGTCGGGCTGGTGGTGCCGCACGCGCTGCGGCGCCTGGTCGGCAACGACCAGCGCGTACTGATGCCCGCCTGCGCGCTGGGCGGCGGCATCGTAGTGGTGGTGGCGGACGTGCTGGCACGCATCGTTGCCGAGCCCATCCAGTTGCCGGTGGGTGCGGTGATGGCGGTGATCGGCGTGCCCACCTTCATGGTGTTGCTGGTGGGCCGCCGATGAGCCATCGCCTGGTCGCCGCGGCCCTCGGCCTGACCATGGGCGGGCGGGAACTGGTCGGCTCCCTCGACATGACCGTCGATGCCGGCCAGGTATGGTGCGTGCTCGGCCCCAACGGCGCCGGCAAGTCCACCCTCCTGCGCACGCTGGCGGGATTGCGCCCGGCGGATCGCGGTCGCGTGTCGCTGGACGATCGCGACATCGCTGCCTGGCGGCCACTGGACCTCGCGCGCCGACGCGGCTTCCTGCCCCAGGCCGTGGTGGATGCCTTTTCCCTCTCGGTGATGGAGGCGGTGGTATCGGCGCGCCACCCACGGCTGTCGTTCTGGGCCTGGGGCGACGACGACGCCGGGCCGGCGCGGCAGGCGCTGGAAACGTTCGCGCTGCAGCCGCTGGCCGACCGCGACGTCACCACGCTGTCCGGCGGCGAGCGCCAGCGGGTGAACATCGCCACGCTGTTCGCGCAGGACGTGGACATCATGCTGCTGGACGAACCGCTGTCGTCGCTCGATCTTCACCACCAGATGAAGGCCTTGCACGAACTGATGCGCGTGGCGCGCGTGCACGGCACGTCCGTCGTCTACACCGTGCACGACATCAACCTGGCCTACCAGCACGCCACGCACGCCGTGCTGCTGGACGGCCGCGGCGGCGCGCTGGCCGGGCCACGTGATGCGGTCATCACCAGCACCCACCTGTCCGCCGCCTTCCACCATCCGATCCATGGCGTGACGCTCGGCGACGAGCTGTTCTTCCGCGCCGAACGCCTCGACGGTAACGCCCCATGATCCGTATCTGCCTCCTGCTGGCGCTGCTGTTCGCGCTTCCCGCCGCCGCCTCGGTGAGCGTCACCGACGACGCGGGCCACCGCGTGACGCTGGCGCAGCCGGCGCATCGCATCGTCAGCCTGGCGCCCAACATCACCGACGCGTTATTCGCCGCCGGCGCCGGGGACTACGTGGTCGGCACCTCGCGCTTCAGCGAGCACCCGGCGGCGGCGAAGCACATCCCGGTGGTGGGCGATGCCACGATGCTGGACCTGGAACGCATCGTGGCGTTGAAGCCCGACCTGATCGTGGTGTGGCGCAACGGCACACCGGCTGCGCAGGTAGACAAGCTGACCCGCCTGGGCATTCCGGTGTTCTTCGCCGAGACGACACGGCTGGCCGACGTGGCCGATGCCACCCGTCGCTTCGGCGTGCTGGCCGGCACGACCGCGGTGGCGGGGCGCAACGCGGATGCCTTCGACGCGCGCCTGGCCGCGCTGCGCGCGAGCTACGCCGGCAAGACGAAGATCAGCGTGTTCTATCAGGTATGGGACAGGCCCCTGATGACGATCGGGCATGCCCAGATCGTCGACGATGCGATCACCCTGTGCGGTGGTCGAAACCTCTTCGCCGACCTGACCCAGGCGGCGCCTACCGTGAGCCGCGAAGCCGTGCTGGCCCGCGATCCGGAGGTGATCCTCGCCGGCACCGAGGCGGCGGAGTCGCTGGCCGCCTGGCGGAAAACGCCGTTCCTCGCCGCCGTGAAACACGGCAACGTGGTCGTCCTGGATGCACCCACCCTCGTCCTGCCGTCGCCGTCCATCCTGCCCGGCGTGGAAACGCTGTGCCGGGTGCTTGACCAGGCCCGTGGTCGCGCGCACTGACGCCCCTCTCATGACCTTGCGGTCGCCATCACATCGGTCTTCCTAGACTTGCTCTCGACCGCCCCGCAGACGGAATGTGACGTCTATGTCCCCTAACCCCGACGATTCTCTTTCCGATCGATCATGGCTGGACGACGGCGGCGAATTGGGTGCGCTCATCCGTGCGTTCGACTGGTCGGGCACCGCGCTGGGCCCCCTCGCCGAGTGGCCGCAGAGCTTGCGCACGGCCACCGGCTTGCTGTTGCGCTCGCCCGTGCCCATCGTGCTGTTGTGGGGCGAGCGGGGCTACATGATCTACAACGATGCCTACTCCCTGTTCGCCGGCAAGCGTCATCCCGACCTGCTCGGCTCCGAGGTGCGCGAGGGGTGGAGTGAAGTCGCCGATTTCAACGACAACGTGATGCGTGTCGGCCTGGCCGGCGGCACGCTGGCCTACAAGGACCAGGAGCTCACGCTGCACCGCCACGGCCGGCCCGAGCCGGTGTGGATGAACCTGGATTACTCGCCGGTGATCGATGAATCCGGCCAGCCGGCCGGCGTCATCGCCATCGTGGTGGAAACCTCCGAGCGCGTGCGGGCGGAACAGTCGATCCGTGCGAACGAGGCACGCCTGCGGTTCCTGGACACGCTGCGCGAATCCACGGCCCGCTACACGGACGCGGATGCCCTGCTGGCCACCACGACGCGCATGCTGGGCAAGTACCTCGGCGTGTCCATCTGCGCCTATGCCGACATGGATGACGACGAGAACGCCTTCACCATCCGTGGCGACTGGGCCGCACCGGGATCGCAAAGCATCGTGGGGCGATACAAGCTCACCGATTTCGGGCGCCTTGCCGTCACGCGGCTCACCGCGGGCGAGGCGTTCGTGCTCAACGACAGCCATGCCGAACTGTCGGCTGAGGAAGCCGAGGCTTTCGGCGCCCTCGGTGCCGCGGCCACGGTATGCATGCCGCTGATACGCAGCGGCCGGTTGACCGCGCTGATGGCGATCCACCAGCGCGAGCCGCGGGTCTGGCAGCCCGACGACATGGCCCTGCTGACCGAAGTGGTGGAGCGTTCCTGGGCGCACATCGAGCGCGTACGCGCCGAGGCGGCCGTGCGCGATGGCGAGCGGCGCTTCCGCGAATCGCTGGAGGAAAAGGTGCGAGAACGCACCGCGGCACTGATGCAGGCCGAACAGGCCCTGATGCAGGCGCAAAAGATGGAAGCGCTGGGCAACCTCACCGGCGGCATCGCGCACGACTTCAACAACCTGCTGATGGCCGTGCAGGGCAGCCTCGAGCTGCTACGCGAGCGCATGCCCCCCGATCCCCTGCTGTTGCGCCTGGTCGACAATGCGCGCAGCGGCGCCGAACGCGGCGCGGTACTGACGCGACGGATGCTGGCTTTCGCCCGGCGGCAGGAGCTGGCCTCCGAGCGCGTCGACGTACGCCACCTGGTCGAGGGCATGACCGAACTGATGCAGCGCGCCCTGGGCAGCACCGTGATCGTCGAGACGCGCTTCGGCGCGCAACCGGCGGTAGTGGACGCGGACGTGAACCAGCTGGAATCGGCCCTGCTCAACCTGGCGGTGAATGCACGCGATGCCATGGACGGCGTGGGCACCATCACCATCGCCACCGACGAGGTGCAGGTACCCGCCGACGATGGCGCGCTGGCGGCGGGGCGTTACGTCCGCCTCTCCATGACCGACTCCGGTTCGGGCATGAACGAGGCGACCCTGAAGCGGGCGACCGAGCCGTTCTTCACCACCAAGGGCGTGGGCAAGGGGACGGGGCTGGGCCTGTCGATGGTGCACGGCCTGGCCGAGCAACTGGGCGGCACCCTGATCCTGTCCAGCCGTCCCGATGTCGGCACCACGGCGGAAATCTGGCTACCGGCAGTGGATGCGCAGACGCCTGTCGCCACGTCGGGCCGGGCGATCGAACCGGTGCCCGCGGTCGCCGCGACAGCTCCGGACGAGGCCCGGGTGATCCTTGCCGTGGACGACGACGACCTGGTGCGCGCGACGACGATCGAGATGCTGGAAGCCATGGGCTATCGCGTGCTGGCGGCGCGCTCCGGTGCCGAAGCCCTACGGCTGCTCGAACGCACACGGGTGCATCTCGTGGTCACCGACCATGCCATGCCGCAGA
The DNA here is from genome assembly GCF_000745005.1 of Luteibacter sp. 9135. Lineage (NCBI taxonomy): Bacteria > Pseudomonadati > Pseudomonadota > Gammaproteobacteria > Lysobacterales > Rhodanobacteraceae > Luteibacter > Luteibacter sp. 9135. Next base: position 911,929 of record NZ_JQNB01000001.1, read on the forward strand.
TGACCGGTACGCAGCTGGCGCAGCGCGTGCGCGAGGTCGACCCGACCCTGCCCGTGGTGCTGGTGACCGGCTACGCGGACATCGCCGGCGGCGCCGCCGACGACCTGCCCCGCCTGGCCAAGCCGTTCACGTACGCGGCGCTCACCGAGACGGTGGCGCGGGCCTTGCCGCGGGCCTGAGCACCGCGGCATCCACACGCCCTACTTTTCCTTCGGCGGCAGCCGGTACCGCTGCTTGCTGTAGGCCCAGCTGGGCCACAGCGCATGGGCAAGGGCCGTCTTCTCGAGCAACGGGTCCACCGCTTCCGGCTCCAGCTTCTCGCCGTCGGCCGAGTACTCATGATCCAGCAGGTAGTGATACTGGGTCGGCGCCTGGTTGGGCCGCAGCACGATCAGCTGGTCGCCCTTGAGGTAACCGTAGTTGTCGCCGTACTGCATGATCGCGCGGTCCGGATAGCGCTGTGTCAGGTCCGCGCCCAGCATGGGGTGCTCGCTGCGGATGCCGATCAGCGACAGCAGCGTAGGCGCCAGGTCCACCTGGCTGACGATGTGCTCGTCTTTCTTCACCGGCACGCCCGCGCCCAGGATCAGTGCCGGGATATGGAAATGACGGACCGGCACCAGGCTGGCACCGAACACGCGGGCATCGTGGTCGGCGACGATCAGGAACACCGTGTGGTTCCAGTACAGCGACTGCTTGGCGCGCTCGAAGAAACGCCCGATCGACCAGTCGGCGTAACGCACGGCGTTCGCGTTGCTGGCCGGATCGCCCTCGGGCGTGATGCGGCCCGACGGGTATTCCCACGGCGTGTGATTGGACACGGAGAAGGCCACGGTCAAGGTGGGTTTTTCACCGTCGTCCAGCAGCCGCTGGTGCAGCTCGTTGAACATGTCCTCGTCGGACGCGCCCCACGAACCGACGAACGCGGGCTTGGTCTTGAAGGTGGCGCTGTCCACCACCTCGTTGAAGCCGTTGCCGTAGAAGAACGAGCGCATATTGTCGAAGTGGGCTTCACCGCCGTAGAGGAAGCGCGTGTGGTAGCCGAAGGTATCCAGCAAGGCGCCGAGGGTGAAGAAGTCGCGCTGGCTGCGTGGCAGTTTCAGCACCGCCTCCGCCGGCGTGGGCATGAAACCCGTGGTGACCGCCTCCAGGCCGCGCGCGCTGCGCGTGCCGGTGGCGTAGGTGCGCTCCAGCCACCAGCCCTCGTTGGACAGTTTATCCAGCTCCGGGGTGTAGCCCGCGCCGCCCAGGCTGCCGACGAACTGCGCGCCCAGGCTTTCTTCCAGGATGATCACCAGGTTGAGCGGCTTGTCGCCCTGCCGCGTCGGCTCCTGGCGGTGCAGGCTGGGGTATTGCGGGTCGAGCGGCGCGCCGTCCAGGCCGGCGGCACGGCGCACGATGGCGTTCATCTCGTCATCCGGCATCTTGCCGTACACGGCCGACGCCGAGCGCTCGTTGCCCAGGGCCAGGGCGGCGTTGAGCACGTTGTAGAGCGAATTCAGCGGCAGCGTGTTGACCATCGCGTCGTTGGTGAAGGCCACCTGCGACGCGTTCAGTGGACGATGCTGCAAGGTGCCGCGCGCGGCCAGGAACAGCACGGCGAAGGTGAGCACCGTGGCCACCGGGCGCATCCATCCGCGTACGGGCCGGCGATCGGGCTGGCGGGTGGGCAACAGGCGGAAGCCGATCCAGGCGATCAGCGCGAAGGCGATCAGGCCCAGGCCCACCGACAGCTTGTAGCCGTTCCACAGCATGGCCGCGACTTCATGCGGGCTGGTGAGGTATTCGAAATAGAGCCGGTTGGGCCGCGTGTCGTATTCGACGATGAACTGCGGCGTGGACACTTCCAGCAGCGCATAGAGCAGCCACCACAGGCGCAGCCACCAGGCCGCGATGCGCGTGGGCCAGCGCCGGTGGCCCAGCCACGGCGAGAACAGCGCCGGCAGGGCCACCACCATCGCCAGCAGCGAAAGGTCGATGCGCCAGCCGCCCAGCAGCACGGGCCACAGGCCACCGGCATCGTGGACGCGGGTCCACTGCCAGGCGGAAAGTGCGACGCGCGAGAGCGTCAGGAAAACGAGGACGGCGGCGATGAAACGCCAGGTGAGCTTGCGCACGATGGAGGTCCGGAGCAGGCGCGGCGGGTCGCCACGCGTGTGAAAATGCCAGGTTACAGGCGCATGACTTTACACTGTGCGCCCGACGAACGACTTACGGCCGGCTTTCGGCCCGCCGCACGAGGATCTTTGCGATGTTCAGACTGGCCGAGGCGACGCCGATCGCCACCGGGCACGTGCGCGAGGTGTACCAGCATCCCGACCGACCCGACCTGCTGATCAAGGTGATCTCGGGTGCGTCCATCGAGGAGCGCTGGAACGCCGCCCCGTGGTATCGCCGGCTGGCCCGCAGCGGCCCGTACAAGGATTTCGTGCGCGAGTTCCGCGAGTACGTCACCGCCATCCATACCGGCGGCTACGACAGCGTGCCGATCGCCCGCGTGGTCGGCCTCGAGATGACGGACATCGGGCTGGGCCAGGTGGTCGAGAAGGTGCGCGGTCCCGATGGCGGCCTGGCCATCACGCTGCACGACTGGGTCAAGGCCGAAGGTTTCACCGCCACCACCCAGGCCGAGCTGGAGGCATTCCACGCGCGCCTGCTCGCGCACAATGTCATCGCCGCCGACCTGCACGCCTGGAACGTGGTCTACGGCGAGGATTCGCGCGGTGGTGGCCCGCGGCTGGTGATGATCGACGGCTTCGGCGAGAAGAACATCATCCCCCACTGCTCGATGAGCCGCGCGCACAACGCGTCGCGCACCACGAAGAAATACGAGCGGATGCTGAAACGCACGCGCGCCGAGGCACCTTCCCGCTGACACGCGCGCTCTGCCGGGGTACTGCGCCGCCCTTGCTTAAGGTTGCGGCGTGCAGCCCGGCCGGGACGCCGAGGACGGCAACAGGAAATAATCCAGGTGGTTGGCCGTGCCCAGCCGTTGCGGCTGGCCGCTCACCACGCAGCCGTCCAGTGCCTCGTCGGTCGCCAGCAGCCAGCGGTGTGCCGGGTCCTGCGCCTGCCACGCACGGGCGTCGGCCAGCTGCGCGGGGGCGCTGCGACTGAACCCGAACTCCTTCACCGGGCGCACGGCCTGCAACAGGTTTTCCTCCCGCCAAAGCACCAAGCCCAGCTGGCCGTCCGGGCCGATCGCCTGGTCGGCCCGCTGCATCACCTGCCGGGCCGATTCGTTGTCGTTGAGCGCCGGGTAGGTCATCAGCGGCCAGGCGATCCAGCCGGCCGCCATGCCGGCCAGCAGGGCGAGCACGCCCCGGCGCGACCGCCCGACGGCGGCGCAGACGAAAAACAGCGCCCCGATGACGACCAGCGCGATCCACAGCACCTGCCCGCCATCGGCCAGTTCATAGCGCGCCGCCATTTTCTGCGCGGCACGGGGATGGGCCAGCAGCGCCCACAGGCCCACGCCGCCGAACACCAGCCCGCAGGCGACGGTGACAGCGAGCGCCAGCCGTTGCAGCCAGCGCGCCTTGAGCAGGTCCTGCAAGTAGGGCGCCATGGCCAGCGCCAGCATCGGCAGCGCGGGCAGGATGTAGATCGCCCGCTTGCCGCGGGGGATGGAGAAGAACACCAGGATCAGCAGGCAGGACACCAGCGGCATCCACACGCGCGGCTCGCGCAGGCGCAGCGCCTCGCGCCAGCGCGGCAGCATGAGCGGAACCAACAGCCACACCGGCAGCCAGTCCTGCGCGATGACGCCGAGGAAGAACCACGGCGCCTCGGCGTGCTGCCAGGAATTGGCGTAGCGCTCCGCGGTCTGCCGGAACAGGATGTCCTGCACATAGGCCAGGTATTCGGGCGTGCGCAGCCCGTAGGCAGCCACCAGCATCGGCGCGAGCCACAACGATATCGCCAGCAGGAAGGCCAACGCACCGCCGGCCCAGCGCCAGCCATCGCCCTGCGTACGGGTGATGCCGGGCCACTGGCGGACGCGCATGACCACGTACGGCAGCAGCATCAGCAGGGCGACGATGCCCACGCCCTTGGTGATGACGCCCAGGCCGGCGGCGAAGCAGCCCAGCCAGTACATCCGCCAGTCCGGGCCGCGCAGGCAGTGCACGAGAATGCCGACGTTGCCGGCAGTGATCCAGAACAACGACAACGGATCGATCTGCGCGTGCCGGATCACGTCGATGAACTGCATCGTCGCGAGCACGAGGATGGCCGCGTACAGGCCGGTGCGGCCGTTCCACAGGCGACGCCCGGCATATCCCACGAGCGCCAGCGTGCCCAGGCCGGACAGCAGCGAGGTCAGCAGGAAGGCGCCACGCCAGCCGCCGGTCAGCCACATCCACGCGGCTTCGGTCCACATCAGCATCGGCGGTTTGTCGGAATACAGCTCGGCGCCACGATGAGGGAACAGCCACTGGCCGGATTCGAGCATTTGCCGGGCCACCAGCGCGAAGCGCGGTTCGTCCGGCGGCCAGGGGTCGCGCAGGCCGATGCCCGCCGCCAGCACGGCCAGGGCGATGAGCATGAACCAGGCGAAGTCGCGGCGGGATCGGTCGTCGTTCGAGTGCATGAAAAGCGCGGGCTGGCCGGAGTCGGCGGCCATCGTAGCCGACCTTCCCCGGCCCGCGCTGACGAATGGCTTACCGCTGCGGGGTGGATTGCATTTCAATTTTTTGCGGCCCGCACGTCTAGGGTGTTCGCCGGTGCGGAAATCGGCGCTCGTTCCTGCCCGTACGGGCGTCGATTTCCCACCGTGCGACCATAGATTCCCGTCCCATGAATGCGGTCAGACAACCCATGGATCGATCCGAGGCGGGCGCCTCACCCGGCGGGACGCGTGCCGCGCAGGTGGTCGGCCTGTTCCGCGAGCACAATGCCGCCCTGGTGGCCTTCCTGCGGGCCCGGCTGAATTCGCTGGCCGATGCCCAGGAAGTGGCCCAGGAGGTCTACCTGAAGCTGCTGGCGCTGGACCCCGCCACGACGATCGATTCGCCCCGCGCCTTCCTGTTTCGCGCGGCCGCCAACCTGGCCGTGGACCGCCTGCGCATGCGTAACGTCCGTGCGCTGGCGCCGGTCGACCCGGATGCCGACGACTGGCACGTCACACCGATTCCCGAACAGCACGCCGCGGCGCTCGAGCAATGGCGCGACCTGCGCCGGGCGCTCGACGAACTGCCGCCGAAGACCCGCCGCGCCTTCGTCATGCACGTCATCGACGGGCGCGCGTTTGCGGATGTGGCCAGGGACATGAAACTCAGCGAGCGCATGGTGCGCTACCACGTCGGCAACGCCCTGTCGCATTGCCGTGAACGCCGCGATCGCGCGGAGAATCCTTGATGACCGCCATGCCCAGCGCCGATCACTCGCTCGAACACCGCGCCGCCGACTGGTGGGTGCGCCTGCGCGCCGCCGATCTCCCGGAGCGCATCCTGCTGGAATGGAGCGACTGGCTGGAGGCCGACCCACGCCACGCCGAGGCCTTCGCGCGTGTCTCGGCACTGGCCGAGGAGGTCGGCGGCATGCCGCCGTCGATGCGGGAGCGTTTCGTCCAGCGGTATGCACCGGCGGCGCCGCCGCGCTCCCGGCATGCACGCTTCGTCCGCGTGGCGGCGGCCCTGGCCGCCCTGGTCGTGCTCGGTGCCGGAGCCTTCCTCCTGTGGCGGCCCCTGCCCGACGTGTCCGCCGGGCACTATGCCAGCGAGCGCGCCGGCCACCGCGACATCGCCCTGCCCGACGGCTCCCGTATCGAGATGGGCGGGGCCACGTCGGTCACGGCACGCTACGGTCGCGACGAGCGCGCCATCGACCTGGACGCCGGTGAAGCTTTCTTCCAGGTAACCCACGCCGAACGCCCCTTCGTGGTCAATGCGGGCCCGCTGCGCATCCGCGACCTGGGCACGGCATTCAACGTGCGGCGTACGGGCGACCGCGTGACGGTCGCGGTCACCGAGGGACGCGTCCGCGTGTCGCCCTCCGCGACGCACGACGAGGATGGCACCGTGGAACTGGGCGCCGGACGCGAAGTCTCGTTCGATCCCGCGACCCAGGCCATGCGCATCGTCGATGTCGATCCCGCCACGGCCACCGCCTGGCGCGCGCACCGGCTGGCGTTCGTCGACGAACCACTGTCCTCGGTGGTGGACAACATCAACCGCTACAGCGCACGCCCCATCCACATCGCGGACCCGGCGCTGGGCAGGCTGACGTTTACCGGCACGGTGCAGGTCGATACCATCGACAGCTGGGTATCGGCGCTGCCGCGCGTGTTTCCGCTGCGTGTGGATACCTACGCCGACCGGCTCGAACTCACCCGTCAGACCGCCATGACGCGGGGTACGCAGCCGCGCTGACCATTCGCCCGGGGCCGCAGGTGTTGCAGTATTCGCTTCGCGGGCGCCGGCGCATGCTTACCGGCGCGCTCGCGCTGACACTCGCCGTCCGCGCCGCGCAAGCCATGGGCGCCCCTGCCGGGGCGTCCGCAGGAGCGACGCTGCCGTTCGCCATCGCGCCGCAACCGCTGACCACGGCGCTGCTGGCGTGGGGCAGGCAAGCCAACGTGCAGGTGCTGACCGCCTCCGGCTCGATCGCCAGCTGGCGATCCGCCGGTGCACAGGGAATGCTCACCCCGGATGCCGCTCTCGACCAGCTGCTGCGGGGCACCGACCTCGAGCGCGAGTCCTACGATGCCAGCACGGTGGTGGTGCGCCAGCGCCAGCAAGCCGGCAACGCGACACCGGCACCCGCCGATCCGGCGGTGGCGTTCGATCCGGGCGCCGTGGTGCCGCTGGCCACGGTGGACGTGCAGGGCCTGGTGCAGGACGTCGGCTTCAAGGCCGACACCACCCGCAGCGCCACGCGCAACGACGCGCACCTGATGGACGTGCCGCAGTCGATTTCCGTGGTGACCCGCGATGCGATTGCGTCACAGCAGGCGGTGGGGATCGGCGACGTGGCGCGCTATGTCGCCGGCGTGCAATACGTGGACGGCTACGGCGGCGCGCCGCTGTTTCTCATCCGTGGTTTCGACGCCGGGCACGGCATGACCGACGGCATGCCCAACGGCATCGCGCGCACGGAAGACCTGCCGCCGCTGATCGGCATCGAGCGCGTGGAAGTGCTGCGCGGACCCGAGGCCATCCTGGGCGACGCGTCGCGGAACAACAACTTCGGCGGCTCGATCAACGTGGTGATGAAGCGGCCCCAGGCGGAGCCGGTGCGCACGCTCACCTATTCTGCGGGCCGCTACGACGGCGGCCGGCTGGGCGTGGACCTGGCCGGCACCGCATCCACCGATGGCTCGGTCACTTACCGCGTGGTGGCTGCGGGACAACGCGGCCAGACCACACCCCGTGGCGACGGTGGCGGTCGCGGCGCCTACCTCGCACCGTCGCTCGCATGGGCCGATGAGCGTACCCGCGTGATGGGCGGCGTGGAGTTCGTCGACAACCGCGTGCCCGGCCCGGAGCACACCGTGCTGCTGGGTCCGTCGTTGTCCGCGGCGTCGCCCTACCGCTCCGTCCCTGGCACGCCGGGCGACACGTCGACGTATCGCACCGGCCGCGCGGTGTTCGAGCTCGACCATGCGTTCGACGACTGGACCCTGCACAGCCAGGGCCAGTACGTGCGCCAGCGCAGCAACGGCAACAGCTGGTCGTACGTGTCGAGCGAGTTCGGCACCCGCGATGCCGTGCTCTCACCGGTGGCACGCACCTTCCGCTACACGGGCACCTACTGGACCTGGCAGAACGACCTCACCCGCCGCTTCGGGCAGGGTGACGTGACACACACCGTGTTGCTAGGCTTCGACCTGGCCCGCACCCATGCGGGTGACGGCGGCAGCGGCAGCACCACCCAGACCGATGGCAGCGACAGCGAGACGGTCGGCGACCGCGAGGCATTCGTCGCCACGCGGCCACTGGCCTACGACCTGCGCACCGGCACGGCATTTTCCGCGCGGTTCAACGCCTTGCTGGCGCCCGTGAGCACCACCGTGCAGACCCTGGGCGGATCGTGGCAGACCAACGCCGGCGCCTACCTGCAGGACCAGATCGTCATCGGCGACCGCTGGAACGTGCTGGCCGCGTTACGGCGCACCACCTACCGGCTGGAAACGCACTGGACCGACGGCAGCCCGCGCACCCTGCGCAAGGCACGCTGGATTCCGAAGCTGGGCGTGGTCTACAAGCTGTCGCCGGAGGTGGCCCTGTATGCGGACAGCTCCACCGGTTTCCAGCCCGATCCGCTGCTGGGCAAGGACGGCCAGCCGCTGCCCGTGGCCACCTCCCGACAGCTGGAGGCGGGCGGCAAGTTCGAGCTGTTCGACCATCGCGCCCGCCTGACCGCCGCGGTGTATCGCATACGCGTGGACCACAGCGTGGACCTGGTCTCGCCGGAGGCGCCGTTCTTCGCCACGCCCGGCCCCGGCCAGACCAATCGCGGCGTGGAGCTGGAACTGTCCGGCCGCATCGCCGACGGCCTGGACGTCATCGCCAGCGTCACCGAGGCACGCATCCACAACAACGACGATACGCGACCCACCGGCTCGCCACGTCACCAGGCGGCCGTCTGGAGCAGCTACCGCTTCGGCAAGGGCGACATCAAGCCCTGGGGCGTCGCCGCGGGCATCCTGGCGCGAAGCCGCAGCATCGGCCGCACCAGCAACGACGGCCAGTATTTCGGCATTCCCGGGCAGGCCAGCGTGGAAGCGAACGTGTCGCGCTACGGCGAGCACTGGCAGCTGACGCTGGGCGTGAAGAACCTCTTCGCCCGCACGCTGTACGCGGTGAACTTCGACGAGACCTTCGTCCCCATCCGCCAGGGCCGCGTGGTGCTGCTGACCGGTTCGTACGATTTCTAGGCAGCACCCGCCCGGGTGAACGCCTGCAAGGCCGCGGCGCAGGCGTCCTGGCTGAAAGCCGCCCTTGTTTCGCCAACGGCAGCAGGCTCCCTGAGAGGGATGTCATGGCAACCGTCCGCGCCGGGCACGCCACCGTGCCGCCGCCAGAATCGGTCGTAAGCCGCCAACGTCACGCCGTCACGCCGTCCCAGCGGATGGGCCTGGCGCGATACGCCACGCACGCGCTCGATGCCGTAATGGACCGCCAGTGAGCGGATCAGCGCCAGCAGGAGGTCGCGCGGACGCAGACCACCGGTGGCCCGGGTGAACCGGCCTATGGCCTCGCGCCCGAGGTAAGCCCACGAGCCGCGCATGGCCCCGATCAGCAGCCCCTCGACGCCACCGAAGGTGATCGTGCACGACGAAATCACCTCCTTGCCGTCGTTGAGCAGGAACAGGCCCAGTTCGCCCGTGGCGTCGTCTTCGGGGGCGCGCGCATGCAGGTAGGCCACGTTGCCGTCGCCGAGTGGCAGGGTGGCCAGGCGCACGTCGTGTCCGCGCACCAGCCGTTCGCGCAGGCGCTCGGGAAACTCCCGCGCGATGAAGCGGTAATGCGCTTCCACCAGCCGCGCACAGGTGGCGAGGTCGAAGTCACGGGAGATGTAGTGCCGCTGCCAGCGCTCGTAGACCTGGGGATTCAAAGCCGCCGCGGCCCGCAAGGTACGCGAGCGCCCGACCAGGTCCAGCCAGGCGGTCTGGCGACGGAACGCGGCCAGCGAGCGCAACAGGTACGCCAGCCGCGGCTCGGGCGCTGCGCCCTGCCGGCGCAGCGCCGCACGTCGCCGAAGATGGTCCAGGGCCAGCACCAGCGCGGCCCTCGGCCGCCGCGACCCGGCCCGGGCATGGGTGAGGTCGCGCATCGCCTGGGACGGGGGGTAGTGCGTCTGCATCTACCCAAGACGTTCGGCAGGCTTCGGATTGAAATCGCTCGCCGTGCCGTGGGGTATACCCAGGCCGGGGACTAGCGCGAAGCGCGCCTTTTCCGCTCATCCTTCCAAACCACCCAGCCACCGAGCAAGGTCATCAGGGCCAGCCCGTACCAGGTGATCGCGTAGCTGAGGTGGTTGTCCGGGAAGGCGATGACCGTGAGCCCACCCACGGGACCGTCGTTGCCATCGACATGGCCGGGGGACGAGGCGGCATCGGCATCGATGAAGTACGGCGCCGTGTCGCCAAGCGACTTCGCCCGGGCAATGGCGGCCACGTCGCGGGAATACCAGCGATCGCCCGCAGGGTCGTTGTCCTGCAGGAACGCACCCTTCGGCTCGCTGATGCGCAGCAGGCCGGTGATCGTGGTTTCACCGACGGGCCCTGGCATGCAGCTGGCCTTGCCGCCGCACCAGGTGGTGGAGACGAAGCCACGGTTGATGAGGACCACATCGCCGGCAGGCGTGCGCAGCGGCGTCAGCAACCACGAACCCATGCCCAGCTCGGTGCTGGCACGCACGCGCACGCTCTTGTCCTGCAACAGCGTGCCGGTGATCGTCACCCGCCGGTATTCGTCGTCGGCCGTCGTGATCGTGGACCACTGGGGCCGGCCCGGAGCGGCGACGGGCTGCGCATGCACGCGCTGGTCCACGCGGGCGATGAGGTCGTGCTTCCAGGCCCGGCGATGCACCTGCCAGGTGCCCAGGGCCATGAAGCCGGTGAACAGCACGAGGCCGCACAGCGCCAGCAACCCCAGAACGAAGACGCCGCGCGTTCGGCGCGGCGTCTTCGGCGTGGTTGGAACATCCGCGCTCAAGGCAGGTTCTTGACCTGCTGCTCGGTCATGTCGTGGCTCATGCCCGGCATCATGTTCGAGTTGAGGTGGAACATGACCCAGATCGAGCCGGTGAGCGTGATCACCACCAGCACGAGGGTGAAGATCAGCGCCAGCATGTTCCAGCCGCCTTCCGACTTCGTGTTCATGTGCAGGAAGTAGATCATGTGCACCACGATCTGGATGGCGGCGAAGAACATCACCACGATCGCCAGCGTCTGCGCATTCGGGATCACCTTGCCCATCACCAGCCAGAACGGCACCGCGGTGAGGAACACGGCGAGGAAGAACCCCGTCATGTAGCCCCTCAGCGTGCTGTGACTGGCGCCGTCGTCGTGATCGTCGTGGTGGTCATGGTGGTCGTGCGATTCGATGTGCGCGCTCACGGCAGCACTCCCATCAGGTAAACGAAGGTGAAGACGCCGATCCAGACCACGTCGAGGAAGTGCCAGAACATCGACAGGCACATGATGCGACGCTTGTTGGCGGCGGTGAGGCCGAGGCGGCCCACCTGGAACAGCAGCGTGACCAGCCAGATGATGCCGAAGGTCACGTGCAGGCCGTGGGTGCCGACCAGGGTGAAGAACGAGGAAAGGAACGCACTGCGCTGCGGACCGGCACCCTCGTGGATGAGATGAGCGAACTCGTACATCTCGATACCGAGGAACGCCAGGCCGAACAGGCCGGTGATGACCAGCCAGGCCATCATCGTGCCCTTGCGGTTCTTCTGCATCTCCAGCACGGCGAAGCCGTAGGTGATGGAAGAAAGCAGCAGCATCGTCGTGTTGATCGCGACCAGCGGAAGCTCGAACAGGTCGGCACCCGAAGGGCCGCCCGCGTAGCTGCGGCCGAGCACGCCGTACACGGCGAACAGGGTGGCGAAGATGAGGCAATCGCTCATCAGGTAGATCCAGAACCCGAGCAACGTGCCGTTGGCCGGGTGGTGGTCTTCCTTCATCCAGAACTCGAGGTCCTGGCCATCCGCGACGGTGGCGGGCGTAGCGTGCATATCAGACATGGGCGGCAAGCTCTTCCGTGCGGATGGCTTCGGTACGAGCCACTTCGTCGGCGGGGATGTAGTAGTCGCGCTTGTAGTTGAACGTGTGGCCGATCGCGGTGACCAGCAGGCCGAGGAAGGCCAGGCCGGCGACCAGGAACATGTGCCAGATCATGGCGAAGCCCAGCACGAAGGCGAAGCCCGCGATGATGATGCCCGCGCCGGTGTTCTTCGGCATGTGGATGGGCAGGTAGCCTTCCGTGCGGCGCGCGTGGTTACGCTCCTTCATGTCCCACCAGGCATCCGACTCGTGGATGATCGGGGTGAACGCGAAGTTGTAGTCCGGCGGCGGCGACGAGGTGGACCACTCCAGCGTGCGGCCATGCCACGGATCGCCGGTGACGTCGCGCAGCTTCTCGCGGTTGCGGATGCTGACGAAGATCTGCACGAGGAACGAGCCGATGCCCAGGGCGATCAGCACCGCGCCGAACGCGGCCAGGCGGAACCAGATGGCCAGCGACGGGTCCTCGAAGTGGTTGATGCGGCGGGTGACACCCATGAAGCCGAGCACGTACAGCGGCATGAAGGCGAAGTAGAAGCCCACCAGCCAGAACCAGAACGAGCACTTGCCCCAGAACGGGTCGAGACGGAAGCCGAAGGCCTTCGGGAACCAGTAGTTGATCGCCGCGAAGACGCCGAAGACCACACCGCCGATGATCACGTTATGGAAGTGCGCGATAAGGAACAGGCTGTTGTGCAGCAGGAAGTCGGCCGGGGGCACGGCCAGCATGACGCCGGTCATGCCGCCGATGACGAAGGTGACCATGAAGCCCATCGTCCACAGCATCGGCACGTCGAACTGGATGCGGCCACGGTACATCGTGAACAGCCAGTTGAAGATCTTCGCGCCCGTGGGGATCGAGATGATCATCGTGGTGATGCCGAAGAACGAGTTGACGCTGGCGCCGGAGCCCATGGTGAAGAAGTGGTGCAGCCAGACCAGGTACGACAGCACGGTGATCACCACCGTGGCGTAGACCATCGAGGCGTAACCGAACAGGCGCTTGCGGCTGAACGTGGACACGATTTCGGAGAACACGCCGAACACCGGCAGGATCAGGATGTAGACCTCGGGATGGCCCCAGATCCAGATCAGGTTCACGTACATCATGGCGTTGCCGCCGAAGTCGTTCGTGAAGAAGTTGGTACCGATGTAACGATCCAGGGCCAGCAGCACCAGTACGGCCGTTAGCACCGGGAACGCGGCGACGATGAGCACGTTGGTGCACAGCGAGGTCCAGGTGAAGACGGGCATCTTCATCATGGACATGCCGGGCGCACGCATCTTGACGATGGTGGCGATCAGGTTGATGCCGGACAGCGTGGTGCCCACGCCGGCCACCTGCAACGACCATATGTAGTAATCCACCCCGACATCCGGACTGGCCGCGAGGCCGGACAACGGCGGGTAGGCCAGCCAGCCGGTGCGGGCGAACTCGCCGACGAACAGCGACGCCATGACCAGCAGCGCGCCGGACACGGTCATCCAGAAGCTGAAGTTGTTGAGGAACGGGAAGGCGACGTCGCGCGCGCCGATCTGCAGCGGCACCACGTAGTTCATCAGGCCGGTGACCAGCGGCATCGCCACGAAGAAGATCATGATCACGCCGTGGGCGGTGAAGATCTGGTCGTAGTGGTGCGGTGGGAGGAAACCGGGGTTGTCGCCGAAGGCGATCGCCTGCTGGGCGCGCATCATCAGGGCGTCCGCGAAACCACGCAGCAGCATGATGATGCCCAGCACCATGTACATGATGCCGATCTTCTTGTGGTCGATGCTGGTGAACCACTCTTTCCAGAGGTAGCCCCACAACTTGTACTTGGTGATCAGGCCGAGCACCACCAGGCCGCCGAGGGCGACGCCCGCGAACGTGGCGATCAGGATGGGCTCGTGGTACGGGATCGCCTCGATGGTGAGGCGTCCGAAGATCAGTTTGGCTAGATCGGGCATGTTCATTACCGGACTCGCTAAGGCTTGAATCGAAATCAGGCGGCCGCTGTTACAGCGGACGTCCGGCAGGGGAGATCGGCTGGCCGGCGCTGCCGGTGCCGACGCACAGCGCACCCACATAACGGGGGCCGGCGGTATCCAGGCCCACCCGCGCGCGGGTGGCGGCATCCAGCGAGGTGACGTTGTAGGTACCCACCACGCCCTGGCCACCCTGCTTGTCGATCGCCATCATGTCGCTCTGGCACATGCGGTTGGACTCGACGCAGCGGTTGAGGATGGCGTTATAGAGGCTGGGGGCCACGCTGCCGTAGAAATGCACGGGCTCTTTCTCGCTGGGCTGCTCGAGCTTGAGGTAGTCCTCGCGGCTGAGCGTGTCGCCGCTGGCCTTGGCCTTCGCCACCCAGGCGGCGAAATCGGCGTCGGACAGGCTGTGGAAGCGGAAACGCATGTCCGAGAAGCCGGCGCCGCTGTAGTTGGCGGAAATGCCCTCGAAGTCGCCCGTCTTGTTCATGACCGCGTGCAGCTTGGTCTCCATGCCGGGCATGGCGTAGATCATGCCGGCCATGGACGGCACGAAGAAGGCGTTCATCACCGACGATGCCGTGATATGGAACTCGATCGGGCGATCGACCGGGGCGGCCATCTCGTTGACCGTGGCGATGCCCTGCTCCGGGTAGAGGAACAGCCATTTCCAGTCCAGGGCCACCACCTCGACCACCAGCGGCTTCGTGCCCGCCGGGACCGAACGGGAGGCGTCGATCTGGTCGAGCGGACGGTAGGGGTCGAGCTTGTGCGTGCTGGTCCAGGTGATGGCGCCCAGCGCGATGATGATCAGCAGCGGGGCGGACCAGATCAGCAGCTCCAGCACCGTGGAGTGGTTCCAGTCCGGATCGTAGCCGCCGTGATTCTTGTTTTTCTCGCTGTACTTCCAGGCGAACAGGAAGGTCATCACGATGACGGGGATGATGATGATGAGCATCAGCACCACGGAAATCATGATCAGGTCGCGCTGCTGCCTTGCGACGTCGCCCGAGGGGCTGAACAGCACGGCATCGCAGCCCGACAGGAGCAGGGCAAGGGCGGGGATAAGCAATCCGCGCAACATCTTCATGGACATTCGCATGAGGGAGGCAACCGTGGGGACATTAAAATTTACGCTCAACAGGCCGCCAAGGCCATAGGACACATTGTCCCATGGCGCCAGGTCGACGTCCCGTGGTGCCCGTTCGACGCGCCATTGACCTTCCGCTTCGCTATGCTGTAGCCAACTATCCACCCGGGCCGAGCCAGGATGACCACCATTTCGCATGCGCACGAGGGCGCCGCGGGCGCCGAGCAGGACGTCCGCCGCCAACACCAGACCAGCCACGCCCCGGTCGCCCCGGGCGAAATCGCGGTCGGCGTGGTTATCGGCCGGGCCTCGGAATACTTCGACTTCTTCACGTACGGCATCGCGTCCGTGCTCGTGTTCCCGTCGGTGTTCTTTCCGTTCCTCAGCCCGCTGGACGGCATCCTGCTGGCCTTCACGATTTTTTCATTCGCCTTTATCGCGCGGCCTATCGGCACTACCCTGTTCATGGCCATCCAGCGCACCTGGAGCCGCAGCACCAAGCTGACGGTCGCGCTGTTCCTGCTGGGCACGTCCACGGTCAGCATCGCCTTCCTGCCGGCCAATACGAATGGCGGCTACACGGTCATCGTGATCCTGTCACTGCTGCGGTTCCTGCAGGGCATCGCGCTGGGCGGCTCGTGGGACGGCCTGCCGTCCCTGCTGTCGCTCAATGCACCCAAGGAAAAACGCGGTTGGTACGCCATGCTGGGCCAGCTGGGCGCGCCGGTCGGCTTCCTGATCGCGGGCTCGCTGTTCCTGTTCCTGCACACCCAGCTGTCCCGTGAGGATTTCCTCGGCTGGGGCTGGCGTTACCCGTTCTTCGTGGCATTCGCCATCAACGTGGTGGCCCTGTTCGCCCGCCTGCGCCTGGTGGTCACCGAGGAATACACCCAGCTGCTCGAAGAGGGCCAGCTGGAGCCGATCGGCATCATCGAGATGTTCCAGGCCCAGGGCTACAACCTGTTCATCGGCGCCTTCGCCGCCCTGGCCAGCTATGCCCTGTTCCACATCGTGACGATCTTCCCCCTGTCGTGGATCACGCTGAACCGCTCGCAGGACATCAACAACGTCCTGGTCGTGCAGATCGTAGGCGCCTTCCTGGCCGTGCTGGCCACGGTGGCCTCGGGCGTGCTGGCCGACAAGTTCGGCCGTCGCAACACGCTGGGCACCATGGCGGTGTTGATCGGCCTGTTCGCCATCGCCTCGCCCTGGCTGCTGGGTGGCGGCAAGGTGGCCCAGGACGCCTTCCTCCTGATCGGCTTCGCCCTGCTGGGCCTGTCGTACGGCCAGGCCGCAGGTACGGTGACCGCCAACTTCGCCAAGCGCTTCCGCTATACCGGCGCGGCCCTGACGTCCGATTTCGCCTGGTTGTTCGGTGCGGCTTTTGCCCCGCTGGTGGCACTGGGCCTGTCGATGCGCTTCGGCCTGGCCGCGGTCAGCGTCTACCTGCTGTCCGGCGCCGCCTGCACGCTGCTGGCGCTGCGCATCAACCGCTCGCTGGAAACCGACCGCAACAAGGCCTGACAGGAAGCAAATCCCCGCCCGATTCGCGTGGGCGGGGCCCGCCGGGGTGGCTTACCCTGTGCCGCATGCTCTTCGACCTGCCCGACCGCGACACCCTCTACCGCGCCTTGCTGGAACGCGACCCCGCCTATGACGGCCATGTGTTCGTCGGGGTCACCAGCACGGGCGTGTTCTGCCGGCTGACCTGCCCGGCACGCAAGCCACTGCTCGAAAACACCCGTTTCTACGATTCGGTACCCGCCTGCTTCGAGGCGGGCTTCCGGCCGTGCCTCCGTTGCCGGCCACTGGACCCCGTGGGCCAGCGGGAGCCGATCGTCTCGGCCCTGCTCCGGCGCCTGGAAGACGAGCCCGAGCGGATCTGGGCCGAGGGCGATCTGGTCCAACTGGGCTACGACCCCTCGACCGTCCGCCGCGCATTC
The DNA here is from genome assembly GCF_000745005.1 of Luteibacter sp. 9135. Lineage (NCBI taxonomy): Bacteria > Pseudomonadati > Pseudomonadota > Gammaproteobacteria > Lysobacterales > Rhodanobacteraceae > Luteibacter > Luteibacter sp. 9135. Next base: position 928,667 of record NZ_JQNB01000001.1, read on the forward strand.
AAGCGCCACCTCGGCCTCACCTTCCTCGACATGGCCCGCCTGCGGCGCGCCGGGCGGGGCATGGACCGGCTCGCCACCGGCGCCAGCGTCATCGACGCCCAGCAGTTTGCCGGCTACGGGTCCGGCAGCGGCTTCCGCGAGGCCATCGTGCGCCTGCTGGGCGAGGTGCCGGTGGCACTGCGCGGCAGGGAGCTGCTCCGGGCCGACTGGATCGAGTCACCGATCGGCACGATGCTGGCGGTGGCGGACGCCCACGCCCTGCACCTGCTGGAGTTCTTCGACCGTACCGCGCTGCCCACCGAACTGAAGAAGCTGCGCGAGGCGACCCGGTCATCGATCACGTTCGGACGCACCCCGGTGATCGACCGCATCGAAGCCGAACTGCGGGACTATTTCGAGGGCCGGCGGCTGGCCTTCGACACACCGCTGGCCCGTCACGGCTCCGCCTTCACGAAGGCCGTATGGGATGCCTTGGTCGCGATTCCGCCCGGAAGTACCCGGAGCTATGGCGACATCGCGCACGCCGCGGGCCGCCATACGGCCGTGCGTGCGGTTGCCCGGGCCAACGGGGCCAACCAGCTCGCCATCGTGATCCCGTGCCACCGGGTGATCGGCGCCGATGGCGCGCTGACCGGCTACGGCGGTGGGCTATGGCGGAAGGACTGGCTGCTGCGGCATGAGCGGAAGGTGGTGGGGGTCACCAGATGAGATCGTCCGGCACGACGAACTGCTTGTAGTAGTCGTCGTCATCGTCACTGGTCGGCAGCGGATCGCCTTCCTTGCGGCCGTGATCGAGCACGATCATGTCCGTGGCACGGGCATGGATCTTGTCGGCGGGCAGGCGCGGGATGAGCTCGTAGCCATCGCCGGCCCGCGCGATCACCAGGCTGCCGGAGGCAAGCTGCGCACGCAGCGCCTCGTTGACGAAGATGCTGGCGATCTTCTCGCCATCGTTGAAGCGATAGGCGATATCGCCCTCGCGCCTGACCCGGGTCGTCTCGATGATCTGCCGGACCTGCGCGCGGATCTCCCTGGCGCGGGCCTCGGCGTTGCGCTCGGCAGCGAGGGCCCGATCGCGCTCGGCACGCTCGGCCTGGAGCCGGCGAACGTCCACCTGGTCGGCGGTATCCGGTGCCGGCGCCTTGCCCTGGCGCGCCTTGGCCTGTTCGCGCGCGACCTTGGCCAGCTTGTCCTTCTTGACGAGGCCGGCCTTGAGTAGCTGTTCCTGGAGCGGATTGGGCATGGCGGTGGTTTCGTACGTGCGGGGCGTCGATTCTAGCGCCGAAGACCCGCACCGGGGCCGGCGGGCTGCCGCCCCGCCGGCTCAGTTGAAATCCACCTGCACCACGATGGGGCGCCGGAACGCACCGCCGCGCACGGTCGGGCCGGTTTCGCGCAGGCGCACGTTGAAGTCGTAGGAACGTCCCGTACCCAGCGCGTTGGCCGGGAACGGCACACCCGGCCGGATCGTCGTCCGGGTGTCGTCGCTGGCCAGTTCCAGGCCCACGTTGCGAGGGCCACTGAGCGAGAAGAGTTCGCTCACCGTCGGGTCCGCGTCCGCGGCCCTTCCGAACGTGAACGAGGCGACCAGGCCGACCGGTTCGGCGCATTCCTGCACCACCAGGTGAAAGGCTAGATATAGCGCGTGGCATTCATGACCACCCCCGCGGAGGCGGGTACGGCGGCGACCAGCAGCAGCGCCAGCAGCGCGCGCGCCATCCCCGCGACATTCCGTTTCGTTGCTTCCATGACGGGCGTTCCTTCGGGTGAGCCGTTCGACCGCCGGGCGTGCCCGGCGGTCGAGTTCCTTGCTTACTGTTCGTAGCGGATCGTGTAGGTCACCGAACTGTTGGCGCCGCCGGCCACGACGGTGCCTGTGCGCTCGTAGGACGCCGAATAGGCCAGCACGGCCTGGTTGTCGGAAACGGTTTCCTTCACCCCGTCCTGGGTGTCGCTCCAGATGTCGATGGCCTTGCCGTTCTTGTCGAACAGGCGGACCTGCACACCCGACGCGCCACCGCTGGTCTTCAGGGCGCCGGTGAGGGGATCGACCGTGGAACCGGTGTCGTAGGTGGCCCACACCCGGGTGCCGTTGGCGCAGGTGGTCTCGCCGGCCTTGCCGATGTAGATGCGGTAGCCGGTGTTGCCCGTGGTGGTGCCCACGTCACCGAAATCGGCCGCGTTCACCGAGCCGATGTTCACGGTGAAGTCGGGGCCGCTGCCCGGCGCACCACCGTCGACGCTGCAGGTGACGTTGGTGATGGCGCCGGTGAAGGTGATGGTGCCGGTGGAGGCGAAAGCCGATGGCGCGGCAAGCCCGGCGATCAGCAGCGCGGAAGCGATAGCTTTGAGGTTCATCCGATTAACCCTTTGTATGACTTGAGAAACGGCCCCGGAGGGTCGTCGGCAGGAGGAGACACGGGTCACCCCCGCGCATCACGCAGCCGAGCTCGACTACGCGAGCGCAACGAGAATTCTGTACGAATCCCCCGCCCAGCCATATGGAATAAACCTCAAAAATCGGAGTTTTTTCCTACCCCCTTCTCAGCTATCAAGCCCTCAATTGATCTGATTTCTCATTACAAGTGGCCTTGAAGTGCGCTGCTGCTCACTCAGCCGCCAATCTTGCGTAGCGGTTTGCCACTCATCAGGTTGCGTTCGATCTGTTCCAGCGTCACGCCCTTGGTCTCGGGAATCAGGAAGAACGTGACCGCGATGAACACCGCGTTGAGCGCGGCGTACAGCCAGAAGGTCGGCGCATTGCCGATGCCGCTGAGCAACGACAGGAACGTCGCGCCGACGATCATATTGGTCACCCAGTTGGTGAAGGTGGACGCGGCGATGCCGAAATCGCGTCCCTGCAACGGCTGCACCTCCGAACAGAGCGTCCAGATCAGCGGCCCGGCGGACATGGCGAAGCCCACGATGAACAGCAGGAGCATGCCAACGGTGAAGAATTGCTCGCCGCGGGAATGGATGCCCAGGCTCATCATCGTGCCGACCACACCCAGGCCCACGGCCATGATGGTGAAGCCCGCATAGAGAATGGGCTTGCGACCCAGGCGGTCGACGAAGGCGAACGCGATCAGGGTGGCCAGCACGTTGGTCAGACCCACGGCGGCGGTGAACCACATCTGCGCCTGGGTGTCGTAGCCCATGTCCTTGAAGATGCGCGGCGCGTAGTACATCACCACGTTCATGCCGGTGAACTGCTGGACGGCCTGCAGCAGCACGCCCAGGCCGACCGAGCGGCGGAAGTTGGGGTTCTGCCCGAACATGCTCCAGCCGTGCTGGCGGGTTTTCAGCTGCTCGTCGATATCGGCGATCTCCTTCCGGACCACCGCCGCGTCCCCGCGCAGCTTCGCCAGCACGGCCTGCGCGTCCTCGCGGCGGCCACGCATCAGCAGCCAGCGCGGGCTGTCAGGCAGGAAGAACAGCCCGATGAGGAACAGCACGCCCGGTGCGGCGATGATCCCCAGCATCCAGCGCCAGTTGCCGCTGGCACTGAAGGCGGTGTCGGAGAGGAAGGCCAGCAGGATGCCGGTGGTGATCATCAACTGGTAGGTCGAGATCATGGCGCCGCGCACCTTCTCCGGCGCCACCTCGGCCAGGTACAGCGGTGCGGTGAAGGTCGCCACGCCGATGGCGATGCCCAGGACGAAACGTGCCACGATCAGGATCTGGGGCGACCAGGCCACCGCACAGAACAGCGAGCCGGCAATGAAGACGACGCCGGCGACGATCAGCGAGCGCTTGCGACCCAGCGATGCCGACATCCAGCCCGCACCCAGCGCGCCGATCGCCGCGCCGCCCATCATCGAACTCACGATCCACTCGATCATGTGGTCGTTGACCTTGAAGTCCGCCTGGATGAACTGGGTGGCACCGGATATCACGCCGATGTCCAGGCCGAACATCAGCCCGGCCAACGCCGCCAGGATGCAGGTGGTGACGATCGCCGCCCGGGGGTGGGCAGCGGCGGCCTGTCGTTCGAGCGGGGCATCCATGGGTGGGCATCCTTCGGTGAGGGAGAAAGGGCGACCGCATTGGATGCCTAGACATGTGTTCGAGTGGTGTGCAGCGCGTGCGGCCGGGGTGACGACCAGCCCCCCAGGTGCGGTGCGATGCGAGGTGCGGTGCAGGCTGTGTTAGTTTGGGCCGTGAAGACTGCGCGATGGCTACCTTGACCGACCGAATTCCCAACGAGTCCCCTGACGATCCCACCGTGACGACGCGCGATGCGGCCGAGTTGCTGGGGGTGTCCGTCAGCACCGCTCAGAAGTGGATCGAGGGGGGCGCGCTGCCCTCGTGGAAGACGCCCGGCGGCCATCGCCGGATGCGGCGCAGCGCCGTGCTGGCGTTACTGGAAGAACGCATGGCGCCCCCGGGCGAGTCGCCCGCCACGCTGCCGGACGAACTGCGCCCCGCGCGGCATCCGGATTACCCGGTACACGCCGACGAGGCCCGGCGACTGCGTTCGCTCGCCCGCTCCGGGCTGCTGGACACCCCGCCGGATGCCGCCTTCGACCGCATCACCTGGCTGGCCAGTCGGCTCGTGGGAGCGCCCACCGCAGCCATCGCATTGCTCACCTCGCGTCGGCAGTGGTTCAAGTCCCGCCAGGGCCTGGACGTGGAAGAAACCCCGCGCGGATGGGCGATCTGCAGCCACGCGGTGCTCGGCAACGGGCTGTTGCTGGTCGAGGATGCGCGTCGGGACGAGCGCTTTCGCAGCAATCCCCTCGTCCTGGGCGCGCCGCATATCCGCTTCTACGCGGGGCAGCCCCTGCGCGGTCCGGATGGGCAGGTGCTGGGCACCCTGTGCGTGTTCGGTAACGAACCGCGGGGTCTGAGCATCATCCAGGCGGATGGCCTGCGTGCCCTGGCGGCCCTGGCCGAGGACGAGATCCGACTGCACATGATCGAACAGGGCCGGCGCTGGCAGAGCCCATCCACGTCGAGCGATACCCTGCCCCCGCCGAACGATACCCCGCCCGACTGACGCCGCCTGGTCGCACGCGTCAGGCCAGTTCGGCGACCGCGCGACGGACGTTGTCGATACCGCCGGCCTGCTGCGTGGTCGCCACGGCCACGTCGGACACGCGTTCCAGCAACGTGCCCACGGAGGTCAGGATGTCGCGCATGGCCGCGCCTGCCTCGCCACTGCGGGCGCTGCCCTCACGGACACGCTCCAGCGTGCCGTCGATCAGCTCACGGATATCGCGTGCCGACTCGGCACTGCGCTGCGAGAGCATGCGCACCTCGTTCGCCACCACGGCGAAACCCTTGCCGTGGATACCCGAACGCGCCGCCTCGATGGAGGCGTTCAGCGCGAGGATATTGGTCTGGAAAGCGATGTCGTCGATCATCGCGACGATCTCCGAGATATCACGCGCGCCGGCCTGTATCGCGGACATCGTGGCGATGACCGCATCCACCATGGCGCCGCCGTCCACCGCCGAGCGACTGGCCGCGTTGGCCAGGTTGTTGGTCGCGCGGGCCTGCGCCGCGATCGCCGGCACGGTGTCGGCCAGTTCCGCCAGCGAGGCGTGCAGGGTGCGCGAGGCACGCGTCTGCGCGGTCACGTCCGTGGCGTACTTGACGACCTTGAACGGGCGCCCGGACATGTCGAAGATCGGGTTGTAGCTGCCCTGTATCCACACCTCACGGCCGTGCCGGTCCACGCGGCGGTACAACGCGGAATCGTATTCCCCGCGCCCCAGTTTCTGCCAGAAGGCCAGGTAATCGGCGCCCTCCCGGTCGGCGGCGTCGACGAACATGCGATGGTGCTGGCCGACCACCTCGTCGCGGGCATAGCCCATCGTGGCGAGGAAGTTGTCGTTGGCCTCCAGGACGGTGCCATCCAGCGTGAAGCTGATGACGGCCTGTGCCTTGTCGATCGCCGCCAGCCGGCCTTCCATGTCGGCGGCACGCAGGCGCTGCCGGGTCACGTCGGTGGCGAACTTCACCACCTTGACCGGCCGGCCGAAGGCATTGAGCACCGGGTTGTAGCTGGCCTGTATCCAGACCTCGCGACCGTCCTTGCCGCGGCGTCGATACAGGCCGACGTCGGGTTTGCCGGCCGCCAGCCGGGCCCAGAAGGCGGCGTATTCAGGCGAGGCGACGTCGTCGTCGTCGACGAAGATCCGATGGTGGCGCCCGACGATTTCCGTCGCGTCGGCGTAACCCAGGGCCTCGACGAAGTTGCGGTTGGCATCGAGGATGGTGCCGTCCAGCGCGAACTCGATCACCGCCTGCGTGCGGTCCAGCGCGTCCAGCTTGCCCCGCAACCCCGTGCGTGACTCCCCGACGACCCGGCGCATGCCGGCGAACAAACCGATGGCCATGATGGCGTTATCCCCTGGTGAACTCTCGAACATCCTTATCGACGATCGCGAGGGGCCGCTGAATGCCCACTGCCGGAAACGCACAGCGATTCCGCGGAACGCTTACTCCACCACACCGATACCCAGCTCGCGCGAGTCGGCGCGGCCGCGGTCGTCGACCACGCGCACGAGGAAACGCCCGGTGCGCTCCGGCGCCCACATCAGGCTCTGGCCGCTCGGCACGCTGCCCAGGTAGGCATCGTCGACGAACCAGTACAGCGTGCGCGACGCGCCATCGGCGGTGGCGGTGAAGGCCACCCGCTCGCTGCCCAGGCGCGACACCCGGATCTGGTAGGTGCTGCCTTTCAGCGGCGAGGTGATCTTCGGCGGATCGCCCGCCAGCTGGCCACCGCCCTGACAGTCCGGCAGCGCCGGCGGCGTTCGCCGCGGCATGCCGGCCTGGGCGAACACGCGGGCCAGGTCGGAGGGCCAGTATTCGTAGACGTCGGTGCGTGTGCGCGCCGGATCGTAGGGAGGGCACGCCGGCTTGCCCGTCGCCGTATCCACGACCACGGGCCGGTGCACGGTGCTGAGCCGGATGGGTGATTTGCCGGGAATGAACCAGGTGCTGCCGACCTGCGGGCACCAGGCATTGGGCAGGTCGCCGCTGGCCAGGCATACGGCGACGCGGCGCAGGTTGGGCGGATTGCGCCGCACGGGCTCGACCATGCGCGGGCGCTCGGCGCGCAGCGCATCGGCGATACGGAAGAACAGCGGCGCGGCGGCATCCACGCCGATGAAGGCGGGATTGCCCGCGCCGTCGAAGTTGCCGATCCACACCACCAGGACATAGGGCCCGAAACTGCCGGCCGTCCAGGCATCGCGGAAACTCCACGACGTGCCCGTTTTCCAGTACACCGGCAGGCGCGAGGGCTGCGCGGCCACGGCATCGTCCGGCCGCGGGTTCTGCCGCAGCATATCCATCACCATGAAGCTGGCTTCCTCGCTGAGCACGCGTGTGCCCTGCGTCCGTGGCTGCGCCGCCAGCGTGCGCAACGGCCGCAGTTCGCCGCGGTTGGCCAGCATGGCGTACAGCCCGGACAACTCCTGCATGGTCACTTCGCCGCCGCCGAGTACCAGCGCCAGCCCGTAGTGCTTCTCGCTGGCCATGCGCGAGATGCCGGCGTCGTGCAGGAACTGGTAGAGGTTGGGGCTGGCCAGTCGTGCGGCGATCTGCACGGCGGGGATGTTGCGGCTGCGGATGAGCGCCTGCGTGGCGGTCACCGGTCCCAGGAAATGGCCGTCGAAGTTCTCGGGCGTGTACGGCCCGAACGCGGACGGCACGTCGCGCAGCACCGTCTCCGGATGCAGCAGCCCCTGGTCGAAGCCCAGCGCGTAGATGAACGGCTTGAGCGTGGATCCGGGGGAACGCTTGGCCTGCGTGCCGTTGACCTGGCCCTGGATCGACGCATCCGCGTAGTCGGCCGACCCGACCATGGCCTTGATCCCCATGTCGCGCGTATCGACCAGAAGCGCCGCGGCGTTGCGGATGCCACGCTCGCCGCCGCGCGTGACGTACTGGCGCACCTGCCGTTCCAGGCTGTGCTGCAGGCCGAGGTCCAGCGTGGTCACCACGCGCATGTCGTCGTCGCCGTCGAGCCGGCGCTCGGCCAGCACCTGCTCGACGAAGTGCGGCGCCTCGAACGGCAGGCGCGACAGCGGGCGCAGAGCGAACGGCAGCGCGAACAGCGGCTGCAGTGAGGCATCCGCCGGATGGGTCGCCACCCAGCGTGCGAACAGCCGGTCGCGGGATCGCCGCAAGGCCGTGTCGATCACGGAGGTGCCATCGATCCGGCCCGGCACGCCACGCGAGGGCTCCTGCGGAATCACCGCCAGCGTCAGCGCCTCGGGCAGGGTGAGGCGTGCGGGTGGCTTGCCGAAGTAGGCCAGGCTGGCGGCGCCGACGCCTTCCACGTTGCGGCCATAGGGCGCCGCGTTGAGGTAGGCCTCGAGGATGTCGTGCTTGGAATACTGCAATTCCAGCTGCAGGGCACGGGCCATCTGCACCAACTTGCCGGCGGGGTGGCGCGTGTCCAGGTGCCAGATCAGCCGGGCCAGCTGCATGGTCAGTGTGGAGCCGCCCTGTGGATTGCCGTGGCGCACATAGGTCATCCAGGCGCCACGCGCGATGCCCCACGCGCTCACCCCCGGGTGCCAGCGAAACCAGCGGTCCTCGTGCAGCAGCACGCCGTCGACGAGCTCCGGTGCGATGTCTCGCAGCGGCACCCACAGGCGATAGCGATCGTCGCTGGCCAGGGTCAGCCGCAACAGCCGCCCGTCGGCGTCGTAGACCGCCGTGGACGAGGGCAGCCACGCGCGCAGCGGCTCGTGCGGCCAAAGACGGCAGGTGACCGGCACGGCCGCGACCAGCAGCAACGCCACGAGGACGTTGTGCCAGCCGACCCGGCGCAGCCGGTGCATCAGACGCATGCGGGCGCCGGCTCAGTGAACGCAGCGGCGCACCGCACGCGCACCACTCACGGTTTGGCCGTAACGGTCAGCGTACCGCCGCCGGGTGCCCGCCCCTGGGTACCGCGGTCGTAGAGCGACTCGGCGAACACTGGCGGGATCGTGAACCGGCCGGCGTTGGTCGCCTTGATCCGGTAGACGAATTCCTGCACGTCCGTGCTCGCACTGCCGTACACCACCACGCGATCCTCGCGCACGTCGGCGTAGTCCGGCTTCCACGTGGATTCCGGGTTGCCGATCGGCGAGCGCCACGCCGGCGTGTCATCACCGTCGCCCTCCCCTTCGGCCTGGCCCTCGCCGCTGTCGGCCTCCGTGGCATCGCCGTTATCCGCCGTGTCCGTCGTGTCCTCGTCGGAGGACGGCCCGGGCGCGACGGCATCGGCGGCAACGGCATCGGCGGGTGGCGCGGTCTGCAGCACCGGCTCGAAGCCGCCGGGCAGCAGGTCCACGATGGCGACGTCGTACACCGACGCGTTGGTGGTGGAGCGGATGCGCACATGGACGTCGATCTCATCGCCCGTGGCCAGGCTGTCGATCGCCTTGCCCTTGGTGTCGGTGTAGCTACGGGTGATCTCCAGGCCGTCCTTGCGCGTGTCCGCCGATGGTTTGCGATCGAAGCCCCCCTGCGCCACGCCATACCATGCGGCGTTGTCGCCATCGTTGACCAGGCGAAGGCGCTGTGCCGCGGCCGGCCAGTGCGCATCCAGCAGCACGCCGCGCGGCGTACCGATCGGTGTCACGGTGCCGTTGGCGGCCACCGAACCGATCGACAGCCTGGCGATGTCGCCACCGGTTTCCTTCGCCCAGGCATCGAGCGCCAGGATGATCATGCCGGAGGACAGCGTGTTGTAGTGGCCCTTGGCCAGCGGCCGCACCAGCGCGTCGAGGGTTTCCGGCGGCAGCGACTTCGCCTGATCCGGGAAGTGCTTGGCCAGCAGGTACAACACCGTGGCGTCGCGGACCGGGGCGTCGTAATAGTCCGCGTAGCTGTACGCCTCGTCGGCCGGCTTGCGGCCCAGCAGGCGTCGCGGCTGGGCCATCAGGTCGGCGGCGAGCCGGTCCTGGTGCAGCAGCTGGTAGGACGCGGCCAGCCACGCCGCGGCCAGGTCGCCCTTCCACACCTTGGGATACGCCTCTTCCAGGCGCCGTTGCACGGCGGCCAGATCGTTGGTGGTGACGTTGCCCTGGCGCGTGAGCAGGTAGACCGCGTAGGCGCGCTGGCGCATCTGCGCCAGCGTGTCGCCGCTGTCGTCGGCCGCGATCTGCCGCAGCGCGTTGTCCGCGGCGGACAGCATGTCGCGCGGCACGGCCACGCCGCGGTCGGTCGCCTCGATCAGGTAGTGCACGGCGTAGTCGGTGACGAAGGCCTGCGTGTCCGGCGTGGCCGTCCACAGGCCGAAGCCACCCTGCCCGTTCTGGCGGGCGCGCAGCACGTCGAACAACGCAGCCACCGGGTCGGCCGGCGGCGCGGTGTCGCCCTGCATGCGGGCCGGCTTCACGTCGCCGAACTCCGGCCGGTTACCCAGCACCAGCGCCGGCATGGCCGCACTGACGACCTGCTCGGTGCAGTAGTGGGGGAAGTCGACCAGGTAGGCCGCCAAACCGCGGGCCAGCACCACCGGCACGGACGAGAACGCCACGTCGCGACGGGCGTATTCCGCGTGCATGTCTCGCAGCGGCGTGACATCGGCACGGCCGTGCGCATCCACGCGACCGAAGGCGAGGTCGGTGCGCATGGCCGATGCCGGACGCACGGAGAGATCCACCGACTGCTTCGCCGACTTGCCGCTGGCCGCGGCGGTGAAGGTCAGGTTGCCGGAGCCGAGCGTGTCGGTGGCGCGCACGCGGAAGATCGCCACGCCCTCGCGCATCTCGCCCAGGCTCAGCGTCTTCGAGGCGTCGCCGACCAGTTGCAGCTGCGGGCCCGTCTTCAGGGTGACCGCCACCGGCACGGACTTGCCACCCAGGCCCGTGAGGTTGTTGGCTACGCCCACGCTGATCTCGGCTTCGTCGCCGGGTGCCAGCGTGGTCGGGACGTTGGGCGAGAGGACGAAGTCACCGCGGACGGTGGTCGCGCCCTCGACGCTGCCGATGGTTTCCGGCGACACGCTGATCGCCATGACGCGCAACTTGCCGTTGAAGTAATCCGGCACCTTGTAGGTCAGGTCTTTCGCGCCGTCCACATCGACGATGCCCGACCAGTACGCCACCGGTTTGTCGCGCTTGCGCTTGAACGGGTTGAGCTGGCGGCCGATGGCACCGTCCGCGTCACCGCCGGGTGCCGCCATCGTCATCAGCTTCTGGAAGTCCGGGATGATCAGGTCCAGGATCTGCGAGGTGGACACCTCGAGCATGCGCTTGCGGAAGAAATACTGCAGCGGATCGCCCAGCTTGTAGTGGGCCACCTGCAGGATGCCTTCGTCCACGGCGAACACCACCGCACGCGTGGGCCTGGGGGAGGTGACGTGGAAGGTCACGGTGTCGCCCGGTTTCACCAGCGCCGGGGATTCCACCGCGATGGCGTTGCGCCGTGCGTCCATGTTGACCGAGAAGGGCACCACGCCGAATGACAGCGGGCTCATGAAGATCTCGTCGGACGACGGGTCGCGCACGTACTGCACGTTGATGTAACCGTTGCCCTCGAAATCGGCCGGTACGGTAATGTGCTGCACGCTGCTGGTCGCGTCGGCATGGAACCACGCATGCGCGTACACCTTGTCGCGCTCGATGGTGATAAGGCCACTGCCCGCGTACGGGGCACGGATGGCGAGATCCACCGCTTCACCCGGCGCATAGTCCTTCTTCGACAGGGTGAGCTGCAGTTCCGTGTTTCGCTCCAGCGAACGCGACACGTTGCCCTCGCCCGCCACGGACCAGCTCACGCGGTTGACCTCCTTGCCCTGCGCATCCTTGATCACCAGCGCGAAGGTGCCCGGTTTGTCCGTGGGCAGCGGGACATCCAGCCCGGTGGCGGGAATCGCCAGCGGCGTTTCGGAGATCACCGTCTCGCGCGCCTTCGATTCGTACTTGAAGACGCCGGAATCCTGCTTCGTCAACACGGAAACGAAGCGGGTCTCGACGATCGCCTGCTTCAACCCGTTCAGGGCCATCCGCTTCGCCGTGGGATCGATGGCCACCAAGTTGACCGTGCGCGTGGCGTCACGGCTCACGTAATCCAGGTTGTCGACGGCCTTGTAGCCGACCAGCCAGTCGTTGGACGACACCATTCCCTGCGTGGCGGCGGCGACACTGCGACCGCCTTCCGCTTCATAGGCCTTGGCGAGGAAATACAGCTGATAGGTGGCATCGGCGTAGCGCGACAGGTCCAGCGCGAACTCGGCATGGCCCTTGTCGTCGGTCTTGGCGTCGGCCAGCTTTTCCTCGAAGCCCTCCTTGGCCCGGCGGATATCGTAGAAGTGGTAATCCTTGTAGCTGGGGAAGGACGGATAAGCCGGGCGCAGGGTCAGCGAGCCTTCGACGCGACGATCCGCCGCCGGCGTGCCGAACAGGTTCTGCACGTCGACCATCGCCTTCAGCTGCGAGGGCTTGACCCAGCCCTCGGCCACCGCGGTGGAAAGCTTTGCCGAAACCTTCATGCGGTCCGGCTGGAATTCCTTCACCTGCACCGTGGTGCTGCCGATCTGCGAATACGGCTTGCCGTCCTTGGCGATGTAGAGATTGACCGTCCAGTTACCGGTGGGCGAGGTCTCGGCCGTGGTGTGGTCCAGCTCGGCAAAGCCGGCCGCATCCATGGACACCGCCTGCTGCGCCACGGTGGTGCCGCGCGGGTCGACCACCTCGGCGATCAGCGGCATGCCGGCCACGCTGCGCGTCCAGCTGTTGGCGCGCACGATCATGCCGATGTGGAAGAGATCGCCGGGACGGTAGATGCCGCGGTCGGAGAAAAGATAACCGGACAGCTGGCCCTGGCTGTGCGCGTTGGGCTCGCCGCCGATGTCGAAGCGCGAGAAATCCAGGGTGCGGTCATACGTGCTGACCGGCAGGAACGACAGGTCCTCACCCTGGCGCACCACGTACATCGCCGGCGCCTTCTCCTGCGTAAAGCCCTTGAGATTGGCGAAGTGGGCGAGGCCATCCGCGCTGGTGGTCTGGGTGAACAAGGTGCTGCCGTTCCTCGCGATCACCGCCACCGAGGCGCCGCCGACCGGCGCGCCGCTACGAATGGACTGCACGAAGATGTCCTGGCTGCCGTCCATCGACTTCTTGGCGATGACGCCGAGGTCGGTGATGACCACCAGGCGCTCGTCCTTCGGCCAGTCGTAGGGCGCGTGGCTGGCGGCGTCGTCCCTGGCCGCTTCGGCGGCCGCCGCATCGGCATCGGCGCCGGCGTCGCGTGCGGCCGCTTCGCGTGCCGCCTTCACCCGGCGCTCGCGGGCTTCCCTCTCCGCCTTCTCGTCGTAGCCGGACAACTTGAGCAGGAACACGCCACGCTTGCCGGCGGCGAGGTACTGGCCCAGGTCGACCCCTTCATAATGGGCCTTGCCCGGTTCGTCCTGCGGGAAGGACACCTTGCTGACGAAACGCTCGACGATGTCGTCCGGCGTGAAGCCGTACATCTCCGGTTTGGTGTAGCTGCCCTGGTTGAGCGACACCAGGTGCTGCAACTGGTCGGGCAGCACGCGGCCTACCTCGACGCGCATGCCGGGGATATTGCGCGAGACCACGGATATCCGCTTGTCGCCGCTGAGCGACAGCAGCGAGCCGTCTGCCATGAAACGCAGCAGGCGCGGGTAATCGGGCACGGTCAGCAGTTGCGCCTGCGGTGCGGCCATGAGGTAACCGCCGAACGCGCTCATGCCCTTGTCCACGCGCACGTAGATGCGCTGGCCGGGCTGGGCGTGGTAGCGGAAGCTCTGCGTCGCCGACCAGTCGGTCTCCGTCGGCACGATGTCGGGCTTGAGCGCGGTGAAACCGCGCAGGTCGGCCTCACCGATATGCGACACGTCACCGTACTTGTCGTCGTCGGGCACCAGCCAGGCATGCAGGCGCTTGCCCAGTTCGGCATCGCTCACCGGGCCGCCGAAGTTCATCACCACCACCTGCTCGGGCTCGAAGCGGGCGTTGTCCACCAGCGTGGCCGTCATGTCGTCCAGCTTCAGGCTGTACAGCCCGGGGATGCGTACCGTGGTCTCCAGTGCCTTCTGCGTACCGTCGCCACCACGGCTGCTGCGTGCGCCGTCGTCCAGTGTCAGGCCGACGGAGCCGTCGTCCCGCGGCAGTTGCAGCGGCTGCGAGTGGACGAAGGCGTTGAGGCGGTGCTCGTCGTAGGTCACCGAGAACTTCAGGTCGCTGCCACGCTTCTGGTTTTTCTCGCGCAGGTCGAGGGAAAGGCGCTTCTCGAGCTGGGCCGAATCCACCGGATAGTTGAAACCCAGTTGCACGATGGTCTTCTTGCGCGTGGGGTCCTGCGGGTCCTGGTAGAACTCGCTGTGGACGACGCGCGCGGCGAAGGGCGCGGTGGACACGCTGAAATGGTCGTCGGCCAGTACCGCCTGCGGCGCGAACACCCTGGCCTTGTCGAAGCTGACCTCGATCTTGCGGCCCACGGGCCAGTCGCTGGCCGGCGTGAAGGTCAGCACGCGGTCGCTTTCCCACTTCCACTGGCCGGGCAGTTTCGGGTCCATCGCGATGCCGTCGGTCACCGGCTTGCCCAGCGACTCCAGCCGTGCGGCCGAGCCGGAAAAGGTCACCGTCAGCGGATGGATGGTGGCGGGGACATGCTCGTAGTCGCTGATGACCGGCGCCGGCGCTTCGAACGTGATGCGGTTGGGCTCGGCCGGTTTCGGCCGGTTTTCCCACCAGTGCCAGCCGAACCAGGCCCCGGCCGCGACCACGAGCACGGCGGCGACCGTGGCGGTGAACGCCAGCGGCCGGCTGCGCGCGGCTTGGCCGGTGGCGGGAATCCAACGTGGCGCCGACCAGGCCATGTCGCCGAACACGGGGCGAATCAGGCGGCCGAGCAGCCAGAAGAGGCCACGCACCAGGCGCACGGGCAACATCACGATGAAACGAAGCAGATCCATGGTTCCCTTCCCATCCCTTGCATGAGTGACGGCAGCCCAGCCCGTAACGGCGGATACGCCCCTGCCCGCGCGCCGTGAAGGCGGCACGCCGGGTGTCTTACGTGATCCCTGGTCCATCCTGCGCGTGCCCGATGACACCGCCGCGACCGGATTCTGGCATAACGGCGCCTGCGTTCGGGCGTTTGTCGGGCAACATGCCAATACGGGCAGCGTGGCAATAGGATAATTCTGAAAAAACGAGCGCATTCGTGCGGGCGTGATGATGTTCACGACCAGCGCGTGCGCTCCTATCGTGCGTAAAAGCCTTACGTTATGGTGCCGCCGTCCGCTCGCACATGAGCGGACGGTGCGACTGCACGGATGTCAGCCGGGCCGCCATGGACAATCCGCGCCGGGGGAGCAAGGCGACGCGCGGACAGCGACGGTGAATAACGATGAGCGAGCGCGCCACCCTTCCCTTCGACCGCGCCCGCTGCGCGGACGAGCCGGATTTTTGTGAACTGGCGGAGGTCGCCCCGATCCTGATCCGGCGCACCGGCGCCGATCGCCGCGACGACTGGTTCAATCGCACCTGGCTCGAATTCACCGGTCGCTCGATCGCCGAGGAAGCAGGCAGCGGATGGATCGACGGCATCCACCCCGAAGACAGGGACCGGCACGTCGCCGCTTTTGCCCGAGCCTTCGACGCGTGCGAACCGTATGCACTGGACTACCGGCTGCGTCGGCGCGACGGCAGCTATCGCTGGATCGCCGCGAAGGGTGAGCCCTTCACGCGCCACGGCGTGTTGGCCGGTTACTGGAGCAGCGGCACGGACATCACCGAGCATCGTGATGCACAGCACAGCCAGCGCGTGCTGATCAACGACCTGAACCACCGCATGAAGAACACGCTCACCGTGGTGCAGGCCATAGCCGAGCAGACCTTCCGCGCGGATCGGCCGATGGCCGACGCGATCGCCTGCTTCGGCGGCCGGCTGCGCGCGCTGGCCTCGATGCAGGACCAGTTGGTCACCAACGCATGGGAAACGGTTCCGCTGCGCGACCTCGTCGCCACCACCTGCGCCCCGCTCGACCCCGGCGGCGGGCGCATCCGCCTGGAAGGGCCCTGCCTGGTCGTGGGCGCGGAGATGGCGGTCACCCTGACGATGGCGCTGCACGAGCTGTTGACCAACGCGGTCAAGTACGGCGCGCTGTCCAACCACACGGGCCGGGTCGCGATCACCTGGCGGACATGCGTGGAAGCCGGCGGCCAGCGCCTCCGGCTGGTATGGAAGGAACGAGGCGGCCCGGCCGTGAGTGTCCCCGTCGGGCGCGGCTTCGGCAGCCGCTTCATCGAACGCTGCCTCGGCGGCGAGGCCGGCGATCGCTCCACGCTCTGCTTCGAGGCGGATGGTGTGCGCTGGGCGCTCGACACCGCGCTCAGTGCGTGATGTCGATCTTGACTGCCGTGCCGTCGGGCAGGTCCTGCATCTGTTGCAGGACCGAGCCGGTCAGTTCGAAATGCTCGATGGCCGGCACGGGGTTGAGGTTGTCGACGGTGTACTCGCCCTCGGCGAAGATGGGCAGCGTGACGTAGGTGTAGCACTCGCCTTCGGCGCGCGCCTTGCCAGCCTCCAGCAGCGCTTCGACCAGCGACGGCAGCAGCCATTCGTCCGCGATTTCCTCGCGCAGCAACTGGTTGAAGCCCGGCACGCTCTCGGCCACGCGCTCGAGTTCGGCGGTGCCGGTGTTGAGCCAGAAGATGCCGCCCTCGTCCGCCTCGTAGAACAGGTCGCCCAGGGCGGTGAACAACAGCGGGGTATAGCCGTCGCCGATGCGCCACGCCCAGGATTCGGCCAGTGCGTCGATGGCGTCCTTGTCGGGCGTGCAGATGAGGTCGTTCCAGGTGAGGGCCATGGCATGGGCCTTGCGATCGGTGGGGGACGGCACAGTTTACGCCCCCGGCATGGCTCAGTCGCCCGCCCCCGCGATCACGGCCCTGACGAACGCCGCCCGCGCGAGCGCCTCCGCATCGCTGGTCGCAACGGGCCATGCGGCCAGCTGCACGATGACCAGTTCTCGCGCCGGGTCGACATGGAGCAGTTGGCCGAAGATGCCGATGCCCGCATAGCCGCCGTCATCGTAGGTCCACCATTGGTAGCCGTAGCCCCGACCGGGTGCGCCGATGCCGGCATGCGTCGCCGTGGCGTCCGCCAGCCAGCCGTCGTCCAGCACCTGCCGTCCACCGGCCCTGCCGCCATCGAGGAGGAACTGGCCGAAGCGTGCATAGTCGCCCAGCGTGGCCGACACGCCGGAGCCACCGGCTTCCGTCCCGTCCACGTCGTCCTTCAGCCAGAACGCGTCGCTGGCCATGCCATACGGCTCCCAGACCTTCTCGGCGAGGTACGCGGCCAGTGTCCTGCCGGTGGCACGCGTGACCAGGATGCCGACCAGATCGGTTTCGCCGGTCTTGTAGACCCACTGCTGCCCGGGCGCGAACTGGCGCGGCAGCGCGGACATGTACGAGACCAGCAGGGGCACGCCGGGCTGGCGCGTGCCTTCGTACATGCGCGCGACATCCGAGGCGGGATCGGCGTAGTCCTCGTTCCAGCGCACGCCGGAGGTCATGGTCAGCAACTGGCGCACGGTGACGTCGCGGTACGCGCCCGCGGCCAGTTCCGGGATGTAGCGGATGACCTTGTCGTCCAGGTCGTGGATGGCTCCGTCGTGCAGGGCCGCGCCGACCAGCGTGGCGGTGAACGACTTGGCGACCGAGAACGACGTCCATCGCGTGGCGGGTCCGGCACCCAGGCCGTAGCGCTCCAGGCGCACTTTGCCGTGCTGGACCACCATGATGCCGGCCACGTGGTGGTCGGCCATGTAGCGCTCGAGCGTGGTGCCGTCGGCGAAGCGCGGATGCAGCGGCGTACCGGCAGGCAGTGGATACGGTGTGCCGTGGTGGACGACGTTGCTTGCGTAATGGGTATCCATCGCCCGGAAGGCGGCTTCGCGTTGCGGCTGGTTCCAGAACAGCACGTCGGTGCGGCGGGCATGGGGCACGGCGCACGCCCCGAGGACCAGCAGCAACCCGGCCAGGGCCAGCCGCGGCACACGGCGGGTCATGCCACGCCCCGGGCGCGACGACGACGCACCTCGAAGCCACCCAGCGCCAGCGAGGCGAGGACGAACGGGCCCAGCCCGTAGATGACCCGGTAGGCGAGTAGCGCCGCGAGCACGGTGGCGCGTTGTTCCTGCGGAAATGCCGCCAGGGTCAGTGCCTCGAAGGCGCCGATGCCACCGGGCGTGTTGCTGATGATGCCCGCCAGGATGGCGCCGACGTAGATCGGCGCGAAGTCGAGGAAACTGCCGGCGATGTCGACGGGCAGCAGGAAGTACATGACGGCGATGGCGGCGACCATTTCCAGCGTGCCGATGGCGATCTGCGCACCGGCGGAGCGCGCGGACGGCACCGGGGTGGAGAACTTCCCCACGGTCAGCTCGTCGTGCTTGCCCGCCAGCCAGCGCAGCAGGACGACGAACAGGATCACCAGCGCGACACCCGGCCAACGCCCCCAGCCGTGCGCGATGGATGGTTCGAGCAGCAGCGCGATCGCGGTGACCGAGGCGAAGCCCAGTGCCACCGCGAAGCCGACCAGACCGACCACGCGCGCCACGTCGGCGGCGCCCACCCCGCGTGTGGACAGCATGCGATAGCGCAGCGCCGTGCCCGTGATGGCATGGAAGCCCAGGGCATTGCAGATGGCGTGCGTGGTGGCGCCGGAAAAGATCTTCATCCGCATCGATACCCCGCCCGGCACCACCGTCTCCACGGCGAACACGTCATAGGCGGTGAGGCAGGCCCAGCTGACCAGGGTGGCGCCGATGGACGCCAGGACATGCCAGCGCGGGATACGCTCGAGGGCCGCGCGGATGTCGTGCCAGGACATCCGCGCGATGTAGCGATGCAGCAGGAAGGCGGCCACGCCCACGAACAACGCCGCCAGCAGGTACTTGGCCGCGCGGCGGGTGGCGTGCTCCGGGGGTGGTTCGTTGTGGGTGTGCGTCACCGCGTTACTCTGCCATGGGACGCTGCCCGGGAAAGGCGCCATGATCCCACGACAACGAGGATGGGCGTGACCGACCGACCACACGACCCTCGCGCAGTTCGAAGGTGTCACCGTCCAGCGCCGCCACATCGGCGGGGTCGTGGGTGATGACCACCAGTTGCAGGTCCAGCCGGGCCTGCACGGCCAGCAGTTCGTCGCGCATGCGGCCCCGCAGCGCGGGATCCAGCGCGGCAAACGGCTCGTCCAGCAGCAGGCCCTTCGGTTCGGTGGCCAGCGCGCGGGCCAGCGCCACACGCTGGCGCTGGCCTCCGGAGATCCGCGCCGGGTAGCTGTCGGCCACCCCGGCCAGTTCGAACGCAGCCAGCCAGCGCTCCACGCGCGCATCCGGGCCCCGGCGGGACGGATTGAGCCAGCCGCCACGCAGCCCGAAACCGATGTTCTGTGCCACGGTCAGGTGGGGAAACAACGCGTAGTCCTGGAACACGTAAGCCAGGCCGCGCTGGCGCGGGGGCAGGTTCACGCGGGTGCCGGCATCGAACAGCGTGCGGCCGTCGACACGCACATGACCGGCCTCCGGCACGATCAAACCGGCCATGGCGCGCAGCGTGAGGCTCTTGCCCGCACCGGAAGGACCGAACAGCACGATGCGGCGGTGGTCCGACCGCAGCGCCACGTCCAGCGTGAAGCGACGTTCGTCGGCACACAGCGTCGTGCGCAGTGCCACGTCGACCGTCACGGGCGCATCCGCCGTACGGGGTCCGGGGCGAGCCGGCCGGCGAGCAGCAGCACGGCCACGCAGGTCACTGACGTCACCGCCACCATCAGGGCGGCAGAGCGATCGTCGCCGGCCTGCACGGCGGTATAGATCGCGACGGAAAGCGTCTGCGTGCGCCCCGGCAGGTTGCCCGCGATCATCAGCGTGGCCCCGAATTCACCCAGCGCGCGGGCGAACGCGAGCAGCACGCCGGCGGTGATGCCGCGCGCAGCCAGCGGCAGCGACACGCGGAAGAACACCGCGGCCTCGCGCAGGCCGAGAACGCGGGCGGCGCTTTCCAGTTGCGGATCGACCGCCTCGAAGGCGGCACGGGCGGCCTTGTGCACCAGCGGGAACGCAACCAGCGTGGCGGCGATCACCGCACCTTGCCATGTGAACACCAGATCGATTCCCCGTTCGTGCAGCCACGCGCCCACGCGGCCGCGGCGGCCGAGAAGCACCAGCAGGTAATAGCCGAGTACCGTGGGCGGCAACACCAGCGGCAGGGTCAGCACCGCATCCACGACATCGCGTGCCGGCGAACGCCAGCGGGACAGGCCGAAGGCTACCGCGACGCCGAGCACGAGGTTGATCGCGGTAGCCCACAGCGCCACCTTGAGCGACAGTGCCAGGGGAATCCAGGCGGCTCCCACGTTGCCTCAGGGCGCCTGGAAGCCGAACGACGCCAGGATGCGCCGACCATCGGCCGACTGCACGAACGCCGAGAACGACGCCGCTTCGGCCGCATGCGGCGTGCCCGCGACCACGGCGATGGGATAGCGGATGGGGCGCGGCGTCGGTACCGTGGCGACGACGTTCACCCGATCCTTCATGACGGTGGCGTCGGTGGCGAAGACGAAGCCCGCGTCCACTTCACCTCGCGCGACGTAATCGAGGCTTTGCCGCACGTTCTGGGCGAGCACGCCCTTGGCCGATACCGCGTCCCACAGGCCCTGCTGCTGCAGCGCCGCCTGGGTGTAACGACCCACGGGCACCGAGGCCGGATCGCCATAGGCCACGCGCTTGACCGTGGACTGCCGCAGGTCGGCCGTCGAACCGACATGCACGCTGGCATCCTTCGGAACGATCAGCACGAGGCGATTGCTGGCGAAGTCCCGTCGCGTGGCGATATCGATGGCGCCGGCGGCAACGGCCTTGTCCATCGCCGTCTGGTCGGCCGATGCGAAGAGATCCGCTGGCGCGCCGTTGGCGATCTGCCTGAGCAGCACATCGGACGCCGCGAAATTGAGTACCACGTGGGTGCCGGGATGGGCGGTTTCGTAAGCGGTGCCTACCGCCCGGAACGCGTCCGTGAGGCTGGACGCGGCCGATACCGTCAGGTCGGCGGCCGACGCCAGGCCAGGGCCGGCAAGGAGGCACAGCGCGAGGAGCGACCGGAACTGCATGGGGATATCCGTGCGGAAAAGGCTTCGCAATATAGGAACGCCTGGCGCGCCCGGTCAACGGACGCGCGATGTCCCTGCGGTCGCGTCACCGGCGCCCTCGCAGGTGCCGGTGACGCGTGGTGCTTACCCCGCGGCCAGTACCACGAAGCTGCGCGGTGACGCGATCAGTTTGCCGTCCTCCGCCACGGTGTCCACGGCGAGCTCTTCGTCGCTGGAGAAGGCAACGCTCCAGCGACCCTCCGGCAGTGCGAACTCCACGCCGCCGTCGAAAGCGTTGATCAGGATCAGCACGGTCTGGTCAGCCGCGTGTTCGCGCACGCCGGACGCCTGGCTACGGCCGTCCAGCAGCACGCCGATGGATCGGGCCCGCGGATCGTCCCAGTGTTCCTGCTGCATTTCGCCACCGCCGGGATTGAGCCAGACGATATCGCGGATACCCGATTCCTCGTCGTAGCGTCCATTGAGGAAGCGGCCACGGCGCAGGATGGGGTAGCGCTCGCGCAGGGCCAGCAACTCGCGTACCGACTGCGCCAGTCCATCGTCGGACGGATCGTTTTCCCAGTCGATCCAGCTGAGCGGGTTGTCCTGGCCGTAGACGTTGTTGTTGCCGTCCTGCGTGTTGCCGCGCTCGTCGCCGGACAGCAGCATCGGCGTGCCCTGGGCCAGCAGCAGCGTGGCCAGCAGGTTGCGCGACTGTCGCTGGCGCACGGCGAGAATGCCCGCGTCGTCCGTCGGGCCTTCGGCACCATGGTTGAACGAGTGGTTGTTATCCGAGCCGTCGCGGTTGTCTTCGCCGTTGGCATCGTTGTGCTTGCCGTTGTAGCTGAGCAGGTCGCGCAGGGTGAAGCCGTCGTGCGCCGTGATGAAGTTGAGCGACGCATAAGGACGGCGACCGCGCTTGTCGAACAGGTCGGCGGAGCCGGTAAAGCGACGGGCAAATTCCGCCAGCTTGCCTTCCTCGCCGATCCAGAACGCGCGCACCGTATCTCGGAACTTGTCGTTCCATTCCACCCAGCCCGGCGGGAACTCGCCCACCTGATAGCCGCCGGGGCCGCAATCCCACGGCTCGGCGATCATCTTGGTCTGGTTGAGCACCGGGTCCTGCGTGCAGGCGTCGAGGAAACCGCCGTTCTCGTCGAAGCCGTAGGGCTCGCGGCCAAGGATGGTGGCGAGGTCGAAGCGGAAGCCGTCGACGTTCATCTCCGTCGTCCAGTAGCGCAGCGAGTCGGTCACCATCTGCAGCACGCGCGCATGGCTGAGGTTCACCGTGTTGCCGGTTCCGGTGTCGTTGATGTAATAGCGCTTGTCTTCGGCGAGGCGATAGTAGCTGGCATTGTCGATGCCCTTGAACGACAGCGTCGGCCCCATCTCGTTGCCTTCGGCGGTGTGGTTGTAGACCACATCCAGGATCACCTCCAGCCCGGCGCGGTGATACGCCGCCACCATGTCCTTGAACTCGCGCGGGTCGCCGCTGGACAGGTAGCGCGTCTTCAGCGCGAAAAAGCCGATGGTGTTGTAGCCCCAGTAGTTGCGCAGGCCCTGTTCGAGCAGGTGCTGGTCGTCGAGGTACGCATGCACGGGCAGCAACTCGACCGAGGTGACGCCGAGGCCGCGCACGTAGTCGATCACCTCGGGCGTGGCCAGGCCGGCAAACGTGCCGCGAAGGTTTTCCGGCACGGCCGGGTGACCCATGGTGTAGCCGCGGACATGGGTCTCCTGGATCACCGTGCGGTTCCAGGGCACCGACGGCTTGCCATGCTCGATCCACTTGTACGAGGTGTCCACCACCATCGCCTTGGGCATGAATGGCGCGCTGTCGCGCTCGTCGAAGCTGAGGTCACCATCGGGGTGGCCCACCGTGTAACCGTAGAGTTCGTCGGCCCAGGTCAGCTCACCGACGATGTGCTTCGCGTACGGATCGAGCAGCAGCTTGTTCGGATTGAACCGGTGGCCGTTCTGCGGCTCGTACGGACCGTGCACGCGGTAACCGTACAACTGGCCCGGACCGACGCCGGGAACGTAACCGTGCCACACCTCGTCGGTGTACTCGGGCAGGTCGATCCGGCCCGTCTCGTTGCCGGCCTCGTCGTAGAAGCACACTTCCACACGGGTGCCGTGGGCGGTGAACAGCGCGAAATTGGTGCCGTTGCCATCCCAGGTCGCTCCGCGCGGAAACGGTGAACCCTCGCGGACGGGCGAGGCGGAGTCGTAGCGGAGATCGGGCATATAGGCATCCTCGGTGGGGGAGCGCACGATGACCGAGGCCGCGACAGGAAAACGTGAGGAACACGCCGCCTTGAATTCCCTGTCGTGGCAGGCACAGCGACAACGCGCCACGGTATTTTCACCTCCAGCCGTGACATCATCCCTGGACCCTTATCCAGGGTCGATTCGAAGGGAGCGCCGCGGTGCGTCGAGGGCAGGGTCGAAGGCGTTGGCTGGGCTGGATGGCGATCGTCGCCGTCTGGTTCACCGTGCTCGCGCCCACGGTCTCGCGCACGCTACCGGCCTTCGCCTTCCCCGACCTGGGCGCTTGGTGCGACGCCACGCCTGCCGCGCACCACGACGGCGGGGCCGAACACCGCGACGCCGACGCCGATGGCGCCTGCGGTTATTGCACCCTGTTCGCGCAGGTGCCGGCGCTCGGCGGCAGTTTCTTCATCGGTAGCGTGGCGCATGTCGCGGCGCACATCGATCCACTCGTGCCCCATCCGCACGATATCGCCTCCCCCGCTCGCTTCCATGCTCCACCCCGAGGTCCACCGGTCCCCACTTACGCCTGATCGCTCCTTTCCACGCGACCCATGCCACCGACCCACGGACCTCCCATGCTGCTGCCTTCATTCCACGGGCGCGCGATCGCGCGCGCCGTTGCCTGCGCCCTCGGCGCCACCGCGTGGTCCGCCCATGCGGCCGACACTCCCGCGACGCCCGATGCGCCGCAGACCACTACCTTGCGCGAAGTGCGCGTTTCCGCGGCCAGCCACGGCTCGCGGGTCGACCCCGACATGCCTTCGGCCGTGGAAACCCTGGAGGCGGCGAAACTGGATCGCCTCAACGTGGTCAACACCGAGGACGCGCTGAAGTACCTGCCGTCGTTCGGCATCCGCAAGCGGTTCATAGGCGACGAGAACGCCACCTTCTCGGTGCGCGGTACCAGCAACCAGCAGAGCGCGCGCGGGCTGGTCTACCTCGACGGCCTGCTGCTGTCCAACCTGCTCGGCAACAGCTGGGGCAATCCGCCGCGCTGGTCCATGGCGTTCCCCGAGAATCTGGCGCGCGTCGAGGTGATCTACGGCGCGTATTCCGCGCTGTATCCCGGCAATGCCATCGGTGCCACGGTGCTGATGACCACGCGCATGCCCGAACGGCTGGAGGTCACCGGCGAGGTGCAGGCCTTTACCCAGCATGTGGATACCTACGGCGTGGACCGCAACTACGGTGGAAGCCGGCAGAGCGCCACCCTGGGCGACCGCTCGGGTCGTTTCGCCTTCCTCATCGGCGTGGCGCACCTGCAATCCAACGGTCAGCCGCTGGTCTATGCCACGCAGAACCAGTCGACCCGCCCGGGCGGTGCCCAGCCCGTGACGGGCGCCATCGCCGACACCGGCACCAACGGCCTGCCGCGCGAGGTGCTCGGCATCAACAGCGAAGGCCAGGAAGCGACCCGCCAGGACGAGGCGCACCTGCGCCTTACCTACGACTTCACGCCCGAGCTGACCGGTGGCATCACCGCCGGCTACTGGAACCAGGAACTGTCCCACCGCACGGCGACCTTCCTGCGCGATGGCGCCGGCCAGCCGGTGTGGTCGGGTCCGGTGAGCATCGGCGGCCGGGCATACACGCTGCCAGCGAACTTCTTCGCGCCGAGCACACGGCAGAGCCGAAATTATCTTTACGGCGCCTCGCTCGGCACGCATCGCGATAGCGGCTGGAACATCGAGGGCAACGCGTCGTACTTCGACATGGACCGCAACCGAGACCGCGTGGCCGATGCCGTGACCTACGACGGCAGCGGCCTGCTCACCGCCGGTGACGGCAGCCGGTGGCGCACGTTCGACCTGCGCGCCAGCCACACGCCGGACAGCCTGGCGGACAACACGCATACGGTGAGCTTCGGCTATCACTTCGACGGCTATCGACTGGACAACGCCAGCTACCTGTTGTCCGCCTGGCGCCGCGGCGACGCCGGCACGCAGACGGCCGGCAACGGCGGCAGCACGCAGACACAGGCGGTGTACGTGCAGGATGCCTGGCAGCTGGACGAGCGCTGGCGCCTCACCGGCGGCGCTCGCTACGAACAGTGGCGGGCCTTCGGCGGGCAGCGCGCGAGCTCGGCGGCCGCCGTGACCTACCCGGAACGCGACGAGTCGCATACCTCGCCCAAGCTGTCGCTGTCCTATGCGGCCAGCGACAGCCTTCTGCTGCGCGTGTCCGGCGCACGCGCCTATCGCTTTCCCACGGTCAACGAACTGTTCCAGGGCAGCTTCAACGGCATCGCGTTCACCAACAACGATCCGAACCTCAAGCCGGAGAACGACCTTTCGCGCGAGCTCTCCGCGGAGTGGTACCAGGCGCATGGCGTGGCCCGCTTCACGCTGTACCGGAGCGACACCCGCAACGCGCTGTTCAGCCAGACCGACACCACGGTGTTTCCCAATGTCACCAACGTGCAGAACGTCGACCTCGTGCGTACGCGCAGCGCCGAGGCCAGCTACGACGGACGTGGCGTGGTGTGGGACACGCTGGACCTGACCGCGAACGCGGCCTATACGCAGGCCACCACCGTGCGCAACCGGCGCAACCCGGCCTCGGAAGGCAAGCAGTTCTATCGGATACCCCGCTGGCGCGCCAACCTGGTGGCCACCTGGCACGCGTCCGAAGCGGTGGCGCTGACCCTGGCCGGGCGGTACTCGGGGCGCCAGTACAACACGCTGGACCACAGCGACATCCGCCCCGACACCTTCGGCGGCGCCAGCGAATTCCTGACCTTCGACGCCAAGCTGCAATGGCAGGCCAGTAAACAGGTGAACCTTGGCGTGGGCGTGGACAACCTCACCGATCGCCGCTACTACGTGTATTACCCCTACCCGTCACGGACCTACCTGATGGAGGCAAAGTTTCGTCTCTAGGCAACAGCCGGTTCCCCATGCGTCGTCCTGACCGGCAGGTGCTCGTCGAGCATGAACGACGCCGGCCCGCCGTGCCACAGGCGATCGAAGAAGGCGGCCACGCCGGCGTTGCCCGTGGCCAGGTCGCAGCTGAAGCGCAGCAGTTCGGTGCCCGGGACCACGAGCCCGCCGGGCCGGCGGACCAGGAAGGGCTCGATGCCGGCGGCGATGCGGTGCGCCTGGCCGAGGTAGTGCGCGGCCCGGTCGGGCAGCGCCCTGGCCAGGTCCAGCAGGGTTTCGCCGATGCCCGCCAGGCCGTCGGCGAGGCCGGGTGACATCGCATGCCCGCGCATGAGGTCGTGCTCGCCGGCCAGCAGGATGTCACGGTACGTCTCCTCGCCGGTCGCGATGAAGAACCGCGCCACGACGGCCAGTACGCCAGCGGTGCCGTGCCGCAGGTAGGGCAGCAATGCCACGCCGCCGACCTCACGGCGCCACGTGCGTTCACCATCGGCGTTGCGGCCGTAGTGGTCGAGATCGAAAGCCAGGGCTTCGCATCCGGCCTCCCGATAGCGGCCGTCGTCCGTGGCGAGGAAGAGATGCAGTAGGAACAGCGCGATGCCCGCGGCACCCTGCCCCAGACCCACGGGCTGGTAGGCACCGTCGGCGTGCCACGACCGCTTGCCGCCAACGGCCGGTCCGGAAGCCAGCAGCGCCTCGCCCGCGGCGACGGCGTCGGCCAGGAACGTGGCCTCCCGCGTTTTTCGCCACGCAGCAATGCGCGCCAGGCCCCATCCCGCCAGGCCATCGTGCAGCCCCGGCTGTTCACGGATGGGTCCGTCAACGGCGGATGCGCGCAGCAGCCGCATGCCCAACTCACGCTCGCCCGCATCGAACAGGACCCAGGCGATTCCCGCGTCGCCATGCATGAGGTCGCTGCCGCGGTCGCCGCCGCTGAGCGCTCCCGCCACGATGTAGTCGAGCAAGCCGGCTGGCGCGGGACGGCCGCTGCGCTGGTAGGCATGCAGGATACCGGCCGCGCCGTAAGCCACGCCCCAGGGGTGACGTTCGAAGACCTGGGGATCGGCTGGCACGTAGCGATCCGGCCGGGCCTGTGCCGCGCATGCTTCGATGT
This sequence comes from Luteibacter sp. 9135, assembly GCF_000745005.1. Classification (NCBI taxonomy): domain Bacteria; kingdom Pseudomonadati; phylum Pseudomonadota; class Gammaproteobacteria; order Lysobacterales; family Rhodanobacteraceae; genus Luteibacter; species Luteibacter sp. 9135. Next base: position 956,015 of record NZ_JQNB01000001.1, read on the forward strand.
AGCCGAATAGGTCGCCGGCGGCATGGTCCACCGGCACGACCGCGCCGCGCAGATACGGCACCGGCTGCTCGTCGGTCGGCAGTCCGGCCAGCATCGCATCCAGGCGCTGCATGATGAGCACCGGTGACGGACGCGCGGACGGTTCACCGTCCATCAGCGTGGCGACGGCGTCGAAAAGGGCGTCCGGATAGCCCATGCCGTCACAAAGCCATCGGGCGAAGCGGGGGGCGGCCTCCGGATCCAGCGGCAACATCGCGTTGACCGGCATCAGCGCCGCGAACAGGTTGGCGCCGAAGGCGTGGCGATCCTCGGCGCAGGCCTCCTCGTGGCGAGCGCGGCGCGGTACGCGCGAAGCGAACCCCGGCGTACACAGCCCCGTGGGCCGGTCCATCCCGTCCTCCACCGCCGCTTCCAGGTCGATGATACGTACCCGCCCATCGTCCTGAACCATGATGTTGTGGAACGAGAAGTCCCCCAACGTGATGCGCGCGGCGTGAATCGTCTCCAGCGCCAGCGCGATGCGGGTGAAGACATCGCACACCTCGTGCAGGAAGCACGCGACGTCGGCGCGCGTGGCGCGTGTCTTCAGCCATGGATAGCGCGCCGCCAGCCAGCGGCGAAGGGTCTGGCCCTCGATGTGTTCCTCGACCAGATAGTGGTGCTCCCATTCCAGGAAATATTCCACGGGGGCGGGGGTGACACCGAGCGCGGCCAGCCGGCGCAACAGACGGTATTCCTTTCGCAGCAACGAGGTTGCCGATTGCACGCCACCGACATGGGGACGAGCTTCCTTGATCACCACGCGCCGTCCCGAATCGCGATCGGTGGCGAGGTAGACACCGCCGGCGGACGAGAACGCGAGGGCACTGCGTATCTCGTGGCGTCCTCCATGCAGGCGCAGCGCGGGCGATCCCGCTGCCGGCACGTCCGCTGGAAAGGGGTCGCGTACCCAGTCGGGCAGGTTGACGTAGGCCGCACGAATGTCGGGCTCGCGTTCGCCGTGGGGGCCACGCAGGAAATAATCGCGCTGCCCGCCGGCCGAGACCACGTGCTCGCCGCGAATGCCGCCGAAACGGTAATGCACGACGCTGGACCCCGGGCAACGGCGGTCGCTGAGAATGTACGGGCCGACGAAGCCGACAAGTACCGCCTGCAGTTCGTCCAGCAACTCGCGGAAAGCCTTCGGGTCGCGGGGATAGACCGTGATGAACTTTCCCGACGCGCCGCGCGGCCACCGCTTGCCGTTCATGGAGGCGTGCATGCGTGCATCCACCGCGAACTTGAACGCCACGCCCATCGCCGCCAGCGTCGCGGCCGTGATCGACAGCACGATCGCGGCCGTGGATACCACCGAGGAGATGTGGATCTTCCAGCCCTGCATGGGCAACGGCGCGTCGGGGGGCAGGCAGTGCATCCATACACCGGAGCGGTGCATGCGCCAGTCGGACGGTACCGCACGGCGCACCGGTTCGACGAAGTCGCGCTCGTCGATGGGTCGGCTGCCATGGATCTCGAAGAAGTCGCGATCCACGGCGGTGTAATAAAGCAGTTCCGTACGTCGTTCGGCGGGCATGGCGCTCCTTGACCTCACGCATGAAAGCTGGTGCATGAAAAAACCCGGCACGCGCGACGACCCGGACGTCGCCCCGCGTGCCTTCGTCCCCGGTCGGCCGTGTGCGCGTCCCTTCACGGGGCGCGCACCGCGACGCGGACGGGAAACCTAGTGACCGTCGAAACCGTCCGCATTGGCAAACGAGCATGCACCCCAGCTGCACGAGCTGGTGGGTGTGTCGGCTTCCCCCGCGACGCCCGGTTCGGCGGCGAGCAACTGCAATCTCAGTACGTGGTCCATGTGGTTCTCCTGGCCGATGGAAAGGCGCCTGGCCTCTGTCGGCAGGGGCGGCGCACCGGCAATCTAGGCGTGCCACTCCGTTGCCACAACGAAAAAACACGTCAGGGAGGCGACAATCGGCACATGGGCGCAGGTATCGTCGGGATCCGCACGAAACCGGTCAGGCCGCGTGTCCGGAAGCGGACGTTTCCGTCCGTATACGGACGCCGTTTTCCGGCTCGCAGAGGGGGAGATGGACGATGGCCAGCGCGCCGCGGCCACCTTCGCGGTTGCGCAGGTCGACGTTACCGGCGTGCGCTTCCACGATGAGCCGCGTAAGGCTGAGCCCGATGCCGGAACCGGTGGGTTTGGTGGTGAAGAACGGCACGAACAGCGAGGCACGCCCGGGCAGGCCCACTCCCTCATCCTCGATGGTGATACGCACCTGCGGACCCGTCACCGCCCAGTCGACGCGTACGGCGCCGCCCATCGGTTCGGCTGATTCCACGGCATTGCGCAGCAGGTTGATGAATGCCTGGTCGAGCTGGTCTTCGTCGCCGATGAGGATGACCCGCGCCGTGCCGACCAGGGCAATGTCCATCCGGTGCTCCAGCATGGCGAGACGCCGCAGCGCCAGGTCGAGACGAAACGGCCGCGGACGCAACGGCGGAAGGCGCGCCAGGCGTCCGTAGCCGGCGAGGAATCGTGCCAGCGACGCGGAGCGACGACCGATCACTTCCAGGCCCTGGCGCAACTCGCCTTCCACCGCCTTGCCGCCCTCGTCCGCCAGTAGCGCGGACAGGCTGCCGGCCAGCGAGCCGATGGGTGCGAGCGAGTTGTTCAGCTCGTGGCTGAGCACGCGGATCAGGCGCTGCCATGCGTCGCGCTCCTCCTCGCCCAGCGCGACGCTGACGTCGTGCATCATGAACATGGTGTTCTCGTGGCCCTCGCTGTACCAGAGGGCGCGACGCACGATCCAGCGACCACTGCGCGTGGCGAAGTCCCAGGAGAAGATCGTGTTTTCCCCCGCGGCCACCACGGGGCCGAGCCCTAGCGATGCGATGTCGCGGCCGATGACGCTGTCGTTCACCGCCCCGACCAGCGCACGCGCCGCGGCATTGATCATCACCAGGCGGTTGTCGCGGTCCACCACGAACAGCGGGTCCTGCAAGGTGGTCAGCGTCTTGCCGAGGAATCGCAGGCTTTCGGTGCGCTTGCGCCGGCCTTCACGGAGCGTGTCCGAAAGTATGTTGATGTCCGCGACCAGGCCGCGCAGCGGATGGTGCACCGAGGGCAGGCGCGCCCGGCTGCTGTAGTCGCCGGCGCGCAGCGCGGCAAGCAACGCTTCCAGCGTGCGCCACGCGTGGATCATGTGCCAGCCGAGCACTCCCATAAGGACCAAGGTCGTGCTCAGGCCGCCGACGAAGACGACCACGCGCCACACGGGCGGCAGGCCGGTACCGACGAGTAGCCCACCTGCGGCGGCCAGCGGCGCGACGGCGCCAAGGCACCATGGCGCGACCAGGCGCAAGCGCGCCGATCCGCGTATCCACGGGCGCCGGGGGCTACCGGAGGGTGGCTTTGTCACGCCGCCGGGTCGAACCCGCCCCTGGCTCGGTGCTTTTCGAGGCGTCGATAAAGCGACTGTCGCGATATACCCAGCGCATCGGCGGCACGCTGCAGATTGTTGTCGTAGCGCTCCAGCGCCTGGCGGGTGAGCATTTCCTCCGCTTCGGGCAAGGTCAGCCGGTCGAGCAGGAGCGGCAGGGGTTCCGGTGGCAACAAGCCCAGCACCTCCGCGTCGATGTCGTCGTGCGAGCCGAGGAGCACGGCGCGCGCGACGACGTGTTCCAGTTCACGCACGTTGCCGGGCCAGGGATAATTGCGCAGGGCCCGCTCGGCCGATGGCGTCAGCGCCATGCCGCCCCGGCCGCGCCGGACGCACTCGCGCAACAGGAAATGACGCGCCAGCGGCACGATGTCCTCCACGCGTTCGCGCAGGGACGGCAGCCGGATCTGCATCGCGTTAAGGCGATACAGAAGATCGCGCCTGAACCGGTGGGCACGGATGGCGGCCTCCATATCGGCGTTGCTGGTGGAAATGACCCTCACGTCGGCTCGCCTCGTCCGCACGGAATCGCCGCGCTCGAACTCACCCTCCTCCAGCACGCGCAGCAATGTGGCCTGTTGCGCGAGGGGGATCGCTCCCACCTCCTCCATGATCAGGCTGCCCCCGTGCGCCAGTTCGAAGCGGCCGGGGCGGGGAGACGGCAACTCGTCGCCGAACATCTCACCGGCAAAGCGTGCTTCCGACATGCTGGCCATGTCGGCGCGGATGAGCGGGTGCCGTGCGCGGGGTGACAGCGCGTGGATCTCGCGGGCGAGCAGCGACTTGCCGCTTCCGTTCTCGCCCAGCACCAAAACATTGGCGTCGCCGCTGGCGATGCGGGATGCCAATTCCACGACGCGACGCATCGCCGAGGATTCACAGACGCGCATGACGTCCGCGGATTGCCGCGCCAGCGCGGTTTCCGTACGTAGCCGCAGGTTCTCCTCGCGCATCTGTCGCAAGGCGATCTGCGAGCGCACCGTATGCACCATGCGCGCGTTGTTCCAGGGTTTCTCGATGAAATCCGCCGCGCCGAGCCGCATGGCGCGCACGGCGAGGTCGACGCTGCCCCAGGCCGTCATCACCACCAACGGCAGGTCGGGGACGTCGTGGCGCAGGCGTTCGATCAAGGCCATGCCTTCGAGCCCTGAGGTGGTATCCGCCGCGTAGTTCAGATCGACGATCGCACAGGCGAAGGTCTGCCTGGCCGCGGCCTCGCACGCGGCCGCGGGCGACTCGACGTCTACCGAGGCAATGCCTTCCGAGCGCATCAGGATGCGCAGCGACAGGCGGATATCCGGATGGTCGTCGACGATCAGAACCGGCAGCGACGGCTCGGCAAGATGTCCGGACATGGTCACGTTCTCCTCAGCCGCCGCGTAGCGCGGCGAGCGGTTCCATGGTGACGGCGCGCCACGCCGACGGCGCCGCGGCCGCCAGCGACGCGGCGAGAAAGACAAACAGGGCCAGGGACACCACGCTGGTATCGATATCGGCGACCCGTAGGTACGGCTGTGCCAGCATGACGACCGACACACCGGCGAGCGCACCGACACAGGCGACGAACAGGTAGCGCGCCACCACGCCCTGCGCCAGGTCGGTCCCGCGTGCGCCGAGCGCCACCTGCAGTGCGATTTCGCGGCGGCGCCCGGCCATGTCGACCGACTGGCTCGAATATTGGCCCACGCCGGCGAGGAACAGCGCCGCGAGCGACAGCGTGCACAACAGCGCCGCGTTCCGGCGTGCAGCGGCGGTCACCGCGCGCGCCATGTCGCCGAGCTGACGGGTGTCGCCGGCCGCCAGATCCGGCGCCACCGTACGCAGTCGCCGTTCGAAGGCGGTATCGGGCGCCCCGACCGGATGCCGCCACACGGCGTACATCGGCATGATCCTGCGGATAAAGGCGAACACGGTCGCATCGACCTGTGCCAGCGGCACGAAGATCGTGGCGACGGCGCGTTCGTCCGGGCCCGGGACGCGCGTGTCGGCCACGACGCCGACGATCTGCAGGGGCGGCATGACGGCGAGGCGCGAGTCGGACCGGGCCACATCGCCCAGTCCGCCGCCCATGAGATGCTCGAAGGCACGGTTGACCCAGGCCACCGGCGGTGCGCCGGCGTGGTCGCCCGCACCGAGGCCCCGCCCGGCGAGCCGCTTCAGTCCCATCGCCTCGGCGGCGCCCGGCGTCATGACGGCGTAGCGGACGAAATGCCGATGTCCGGCGGTATCCAGGAACGGCATCACCAGCCCATCACCGAGCGGCAGCAGGTTGGTAAAGCCCATCGGCTCTTCCCCCGAGGCGCTCATCGCACCCTGGCGCAGGGCGTCGAACAGGTCCGACACATCGGTGCTTCCGGGATACGACGCCACGTCCGGTTGCAGCGGTGCGAAGAACGCGCCTTTCGGGTCGAACCCGGGCGCGATCTTCTCCAGCCGCGTGCTATGCGCCAGCGCAGCCACGCCGAAGACCAGCAACGCGCTGGCCATCGCGGCCTGTACGAGCACCATGGTACTGCGGGCACCACGGGCCATGCGCCCGGGTCTGTGGCTGCCCGCCACCGCGACACGCTCGCGCAGCAGATCGTCGATCCGGTCGTGCACGGACGCCGAGGTCGCTGACAGGACGACGATGACGGCGTCCGCGCCGCCCGTGAGCCAGCGCACCGTAGCGGATGAGTCGATCGGGAGCGAGGTGCTGCGCCAGGCATCGGGCACCACGTCACGGAACATGTCCACGACGAGGTCGCCCAGCGGCACGCCGAACGCGGCCGCCAACAAGCCGATGGCCACGGCTATCGACCAAGGCGTGAGCGCGTGGGCGCCCAGCGCCACGCGAACGGCGGTATCGCGTGACCGCGCCAGGCCACGACCCAGCATGAGGTTGGAGAGGTTTATGCCGGCGATCGCCAGCACGACCAGGGCGGCGCCCAGCATGCCCAGCAGCGGCGGCCGCGCCTGCCAGGTCAGCGCATGGTCCAGCGGGGTGGCGCCGAAATCGGCCCCGCTACCCGTATCTATGCCCGGTCGTCCTGCCCTTTCGCGGGCATAGGCGGCCACCATAGCCGACACCGCCCGCGGGTCGACCCCGGGTGCGAGCCGCGCCGCCGGGATCAGGTTCTCGGCGGTGTCGTCGTCGGCCCCCGCGATGCCCAGCGGCACCACCACATCGACGTCCGTCAGGAAGCGGTACCCCTTCGGCAAGACGCCGATGATGGGCAGGCGGTGGCCCTCGACCGTGAGCACGTGTCCCAGCACGTCGTCCCGCCCCCCTAGCCGTTGCCGCCAGAACGCATAGGACACCATGGCGCCGTATTCGTGGGTGAGGTTCCGCCCGCGGTGGGGTACGACACCCAGGGTGGTCAGAAAGCCGGCATCCACCCCCTGGCCCTGGAGCAGCCAGCGCCGGTCGGTACACACGACGTTCATTGCCCGCGGCAGGCGCGTCGCCCCGCGCGAGGCCATCTGTGGCAGATCACCCATCGCCGCGACATACCGCGGCGATGCGATCGGGGTGGGATCGTCGCGGTAGCGTGCGCCGTACAGGACCACCCGGTCGCTGTCCACGAAAGGGAGCGACCGCCAGAGCAGCGCATCGACCAGGGTCAGCGCCGCCGACAGGGTGGCAATCCCCATGGCAAGCGTCGATGCAGCCAGCAGGAAGAACCACGGACGCCGGAGCATCGCGACCCACGCATGCACGCAAGCCCCGGCCCATCCGCTCACGTGAATCGCTCCACGAACCCGCGGTCGTCGAAGCCCGACGCGGCCTCACGCTGCCACTGCGCGTAGCTGCTCTCGTCCACCACGCGGCCGTCCAGCAGACGCACCGTGCGATCCGCCGCCCAACGGTAGCGCTCCTCATGCGTCACCATGCAGATCGTCCGTCCCTCGGCATGCAGGCGTCGCAGCAGGGCCATGATTCGTTCGGCACCGGCCAGGTCGAGGCTGCCGGTCGGTTCGTCGGCGAGCAGGATCGCCGGGTCGCCGGCCAGCGCCCGGGCCACGGCTACCTGTTGCTGCTGTCCCCCGGACAGCTGCGAGGGGAAGTGGTGCATACGATGGGTCATGCCGACATCGTCCAGCGCTTCCATCACCCGCTTGCGGCGCTCCTGACGACCCACGCCTGCGCGGTAGGTCAACGGCAAGGCGACGTTGTCGAGGACATCGAGGTCGCCGATGAGGTTGAACGCCTGGAACACGTAACCGATGCGCTCGTTGCGCAGACGCGCTCGCGCCTGTCGACCCAGACCATTGACCTGGACGCCCTCGAACGCGACGTCTCCCCCGGTCGCGACATCCAGCAGGCCCATGAGCGAAAGCAGGGTGGTCTTGCCGCATCCGGAGGGACCGGCGATGGCCAGGAACTCCCCGTGCCGCACCTCGAGGTGGATCCCCGTCAGGACGTGGTTCTCGATACCGTCGGCGCGAAATACTTTTTCCACATCGCGCATGGCGATCACAGGATGTCTGGGTGGCGCGGACATGAAACGACTTCCTGCGGTGGTCAACGGAAGACTAACGCGGCAACTTCGTGTTGTGGTGCGGCACCCTGATACCTGTCCGTTGGCTTTAACCATTTTGCCGAAAAAACATATTGGTAAGTGCTTACACATCTCGCCGAAGCGATGGCTGTCGTGTGCGCTACCATCCCGCGTCGTCCCGCCACCTCCTCGAGGCCTCGTCCCATGGCCGTTCCGCCGACCGATCCCGTCTGGTTCCTTCCTCCCGACCGTGAACTGGGACGGATGATTCGCGACCTGGACCCGTCCTCGACCGGCCTGGGAGAGCCCGCCAGCTGGGCGGCCGCGACCCAGCACGCGCTTGCCACGATGCTGCGCGCCGATGCCCCCATGTCGCTGTTCCATGGCCCCGACGGCGTGTTCTTCTACAACGACGCCTACCGGGCCATCGCCGGCATGCGACACCCCGAGGTACTGGGCCGGCCCGTCGTAGAGGCCTGGCCGGAACTGGCCGACTTCCACCGGAACGTCCTCGGCGAGGTAATGGCCGGACGGACGCTTGCCTACCGCGACCGGCACGTCGTGCTTAACCGGTCCGGCGAGCCGGAGGATGTGTGGATGCACATCGACTTCAGCCCCGTGGTCGACCCCGCCGGCATACCCGTGGCCGTACTGGCCGTGCTGAAGGAAACGACGCGGCGGGTCGAGGTCGAGGAACGCCTGCGCATCGCCCAGCAGGCCGGTGGCGTGGGCTCGTTCGAGTGGTTCCCGGAAACCGGCCGGCTGGAGGTCTCCGACCAGTACCGGCGCATCTGGGGCCTGCCCGACGAGGGACCGGTCACCGACGCCATGCTGAGCCGCCTGCTCCATCCTGACGACCTCCATGCGGCGGCGCCGCAGCGGCTGGAGCGTGCCAATCCCCTGGAGTACACCGAATACCGTCGCGTCGACCCGCTCACGGGGGAGGTGCGCTGGATCGCCCGTCGCGGCGAGGTGATCACCCATGCCGGGCAGGCGCGTCGCCGGTTCATCGGTATCGTCATGGACATCACCGCGCGCAAGCGCGCCGAGAACGAGTTGGCCACCTTCGCGGCCACGCTGCAGGATCGCGTTGCCGAGCGCAGCGCCGAGTTGCTGCGGACCCAGGACGCGCTGCGCCAGAGCCAGAAGATGGAGGCGATCGGCAACCTCACCGGTGGCGTGGCGCACGACTTCAACAACCTGCTGCAGGTGATCAGCGGCAACCTGCAACTGCTGGCCGAGGACATCGGCGGCAACGAGCGCGCGGAGCGCCGTGTCCGGCATGCCCTGGCCGGCGTCGCGCGCGGTTCCAAGCTGGCCTCGCAACTGCTCGCGTTCGGCCGGCGTCAGCCGCTGGCGCCCAAGGTGGTGAACGTAGGGCGCTTCATCCGCGACATGGACGAGCTGCTGCGCCGCACCCTTGGCGAGGCCATCGAGGTGGAGACGATCGTCGCGGGCGGGTTGTGGAACACGCTGATCGATCCAGGCAACGTGGAGAACGCGCTTCTGAACCTGGCGATCAACGCGCGTGACGCGATGGATGGCCAGGGCAGGCTCACCATCGAGGCCGGCAACGCCTACCTCGATGCCAGCTACGTCGATGCGCTGGACGATGCCGACGTGGCGGCGGGCCAGTACGTGTTGCTGGCGGTGACCGACACCGGGCACGGCATCGACGCCACTATCGTCGACAAGGTGTTCGAGCCCTTCTTCACCACCAAGGCGGAAGGACGCGGGACGGGCCTGGGCCTGTCTATGGTGTACGGCTTCGTCAAGCAGTCCGGCGGCCACATCAAGGTCTACAGCGAGCCCGGCGAAGGCACCACCGTGAAACTGTACCTGCCGCGCACCACGCAGTCCGAGGACATCGTGGTCGATGTCGATGCCGGGCCGGTGACCGGCGGTACGGAGACCGTGCTGGTCGCGGAGGACGACGACTCGGTACGCGAAACGGTCGTGGCCATGCTGGCGGACCTCGGCTACCGGGTGCTCAAGGCGCGCGACGCGCAAAGCGCGCTGTCGATCGTCGACAGCGGCATCCCGATCGACCTGCTGTTCACCGATGTCGTCATGCCCGGCCCCCTGAAAAGCCCGGAGCTGGCGCGCAAGGCGCGGGAACGGCTGCCCGGCGTGGCGGTCCTGTTCACCTCGGGGTACACCGAGAACTCGATCGTGCACGGGGGCCGCCTGGACGACGGCGTCGAGTTGCTGAGCAAACCGTACACGCGCGAAACCCTGGCCCGGAAGCTGCGCCAGATCCTCTCCGCCCAGGCACTGCGCAACGCCGGCGACCCGGCGGCCCAGGTCGCCGCACCGGCCGCGCCACCGGCCACCCGGGCGGTGCGCATCGTGGTCGTCGAGGACGACTGGCTGGTTCGCAGCACCGTGGTCGAGATGCTGCAGCTGCGCGGGCACGAGGTGCGCGAGGCGGGCGACGGCAGCCGCGCCGTCGCCCTGTTCGACGACGCAGAAGCCGACCTGTTGATCACCGACGTGGGCCTTCCCGGCATGTCCGGCATCGATCTGGCCGCGACACTGCGCGAACGGCAGCCGACGCTGGCCGTGATCTTCGCCACGGGCCATGCGGGAACCGCGGATCTGCCGGCCGACGATCGCAGCATGGTTCTGGCCAAACCCTACGGTTCCACCGCGCTCAACCAGGCGGTGACGCGCCTGTTCCCCACGCCGGTCATCCGTGACAGACCCGCCAACCGGGCCGATCCGAGCTGATCTAATAATGCTGTTCCGCAACCGGCGAGACCTTGCGGCCCAACGACGTAATCGTTTACATGTAACGGTATTTACGTGCCCACATGGTGGCGCGATGCCGGTATCCTTGCCCGCCTGACGCGCCTGCTCGCGCGTCCACATCGCTTCCCCAAGGCCGAACCATGAACCGTGATCCCCGCATCGAAGACCTGATTGCCCGCATGACCGTCGAGGAAAAAGTGGGCCAGTTGGGGTGCTTCGCGGATGCCCTGCGCCCCTTCGCGCCGGACATCAACCCGGAAGCCAATGCGCTGGGCGCCGCGGAGGTCCGCGAGCAGATCCGCGCCGGGCGGGTGGGTGCCCTATTCAACGGCGTGGGGGCGGCCGAGGGTCGCGAGGCGCAGCGGATCGCCGTCGAGGAAAGCCGGCTCGGGATCCCGCTGCTGCTGGGCGCCGACGTGATCCACGGCATGCGCACCGTGTTCCCGATTCCGCTGGGCGAGGCGTCGACGTTCGAACCCGACGTGGCCGAGCGCACCGCGCGGGCCACGGCGGTGGAAGCCACCGCCGCGGGTATCCACTGGACCTTCGCGCCCGCCGTGGACATCGCCCGCGACCAGCGCTGGGGCCGCGTGGCCGAAGGCGCCGGCGAGGACGTGGTGCTGGGCTCGGCGTTCGCTGCCGCGCGCGTGCGCGGCTTCCAGGGTCCTGACCTTACCGCCGACGACGCGCTGCTGGCCACGCCGAAGCATTTCGCCGCCTACGGCGCCGTGGCCGGCGGTATGGAATACAACGCCGTGGACATCGCGCCGCAGACATTGCGCGACGTGCACCTGCCGCCGTTCAAGGCCGCCGTCGATGCCGGCGCGCTCACTTTCATGAGCGCCTTCAACGACATCAACGGCGTGCCGGCCTCGGCCAATCGTGAACTGATGACCGATATCCTGCGCGGCGAATGGGGCTTTCCGGGCCTGGTGGTGTCCGACTACACCGCCGACATGGAACTGATCGCGCACGGCTTTGCCGACGGCGAGCGCGATGCCACGCGGCTGGCCTTCGTCGCCGGCGTGGACATGAGCATGCAGAGCGGTTTCTACGCCGAACACCTGCCCGATCTGGTCGCCGCCGGCGACGTGCCGATGGACGTGTTGGACGAAGGTGTACGTCGCGTCCTCACCGTGAAGCACGCCATCGGCCTGCTCGACAACCCATACCGTTCGCTCGACCCCGACGTCGAGGCGGACACCTCGAAAAATGCGGCGCATGCCGAGCTGGCGCGCGATGCATCGCGCCGTTCCATCGTGATGCTGAAGAACGACGGCATCCTGCCGCTGCGCACGTCCGGCCAGAAGATCGCCCTGATCGGGCCGTTCGGTGCCGACGTGGACAACCTCGAAGGCTGCTGGACGCTGTTCGGCGACAAGGCGCGCCACATCAACATCGAAGCGGGCCTGCGCGCCGCCCTGTCCGCCGGTGATGCGCTGGAAGTCGTGGCCGGTAGCGGCATCGAGGAGGCGCTGGACGGGGGCATCGACGACGCCGTGGCCGCTGCGAAGCGCGCCGATGTCGTGCTGCTGGCCATCGGTGAGCCGCAGGTCTACTCCGGCGAGGCGCAGTCGCGTACGCAGATCGTCGTGCCGCCGGCGCAGCAGGCGCTGGCCGAAGCCGTCGCGGCCACCGGCACGCCCGTGGTCGTGCTGCTCAAGAACGGCCGGGCGCTCGCACTCACGGGCGCCGTGCGCAACGCGAACGCCATCCTGGTCACCTGGTTCCTCGGCAGCCAGACCGGCCCGGCCATCGCCGACGTCGTGTTCGGCGCTTACAACCCGTCCGGCCGCCTGCCTGTCAGCTTTCCCCAGGACGCCGGGCAGCAGCCGTACTTCTACAACCACCTGCGGACAGGCCGCCCCGAGCTGGCCGACCAGCCGCCGGCGTTCAAGGCGCGCTACCGCGAGGTGACCTTCGAGGCGTTGTACCCGTTCGGCCATGGGCTCAGCTACACCACGTTCGCCTACGACGCCCCGCGCGTGCAGGCCACCGTCGGCTGGGACGAAACCATCGCGGTCACCGCCACCGTCACCAACACCGGCGCGCTGGCGGGCGAAGAAGTGGTGCAGCTGTACATCCACGACCGCGTGGCCAGCCGGGTGCGGCCGGTGCGCGAACTGAAGGCGTTCCGCAAGATCCTCCTCGCCCCGGGCGCGTCGGCCGAGGTTCGTTTCGAACTCACCCGTCGCGACCTAGCCTTCACCCATCGCGACGGTCTCACCTTCGAGGCCGAGCCGGGCGATTTCCAGGTCTGGGTCGCTGGGTCGTCGCAGCAGGGCGAAGCCGCCACCTTCGTGCTCGGCGGCCCCTGAGCGATGCACGATCTCACCGGCAAGGTCGCCCTGGTGACCGGCGCAGCCAGCGGCATCGGCCAGGCCATCGCCGCCGCCTATGCCGCCGCGGGCGCACGTGTGGTCGTGGCCGACATCGCGCGGGACAAGGCCGTCGCGGCCGCGGCCGCGATGGCCCCGGGTGCGATCGGCATCGGCATGGACGTGACCGACGAGGCCCAGGTGGACGACGGCTTCGCCCGCGTGTCGCGCGAAATGGGCCCCGTCGACATCCTGGTCAGCAACGCGGGCGTGCAGATCATCGCCCCGCTAGCCGAACTGTCCTTCGCGGACTGGAAGCGGATGCTTGCCGTGCACCTGGACGGCGCCTTCCTCACCACGCGTGCCGCCATGCGCCAGATGGTCGAGGCCGGCCGGGGCGGTTCCATCCTCCTGATGGGCTCGGCCCATTCCCATGTGGCCTCGCCGTTGAAGGCACCCTACGTCACGGCGAAGCATGGTCTGCTCGGACTGGCACGGACCATCGCGAAGGAAGGTGCCGCGCATGGCATCCGGGCCAACGTGATCTGCCCGGGCTTCGTACGCACGCCGCTGGTCGAGAAACAGATCCCGGAACAGGCAAAGGCACGGGGCATCGATGAGGCCGCCGTCATCCGGGACGTCATGCTGCGCGACACGGTCGATGGCGAATTCACGACGCTGGAAGATATCGCCGCCACGGCAGTGTTCCTCGCCGGCTTCGGGTCGAACGCGCTCACCGGGCAGTCGTTGCTGGTCTCGCATGGCTGGCATATGCAGTAAGGGGTTTCTCAGCCGCTTAGCTGTTGAAGAAGCCTTCGTGGGACGAAACGCTACGCAGGTGAAGGGTCTCGCCCTGATCGCGGCGCGTCATCGTCCGCTACGGACCACCTCGCCGCTTCACTAACGTGTGCAGCCCCCACGGATGGCCTTTCCGTGCCAAGGATGCACACGATGACTCCACGACGCTCGCTGGCGCTGTACGCCGGGCTCCTTGCGGCATTCGCCGTGCCTTCCACCGCCCAAGTGGTCGCGCCGCCCCCTGTACCCTCCGTGCCCACCCGAGGCATCACCTGGACGACCTGCCCGGCAACGGTGGTCGGCCCGGGTGGCGTCGAACTCGGCGACCGCCTCCAGTGCGGCACCTTGCGTGCGCCCCTGGATCACGTGGCGCCCGATGGACGGCGGATCGATGTCGCGGTGGTGCGCGTTCGCGCCATGTCGCCCACGCGACGCGAAGGCGCGATCTTCTTCAACAAGGGGGGCCCGGGCGCCAACCCCGCCGCGCTGCTCCGGTCCATCGCGGTGGGCTGGTCGCGCACCGCCGCCGATGATCCGCGCGACGGAGCCAAGCGACTGCTTGCCGAGCGTTTCGACCTCGTCGCGGTGATCCCGCGTGGACTGGCGCCGGGGTGGGCACTTCGGTGCGTGACCGGCCTGCCGCCGCGCCATGCCTTCCTGCCCACGCACCTGGACGACGCCAACTGGCAGCTGGCCATCGGCGATGCCCAGGCGGTGGCCGACGCGTGCACCGCGGCGCCCGAGTCGCGCTATATCAACACCGAGCAGCACGTGCACGACATGGACATGGTGCGGCGTATCCTCGGCGACGCCACGCTGAACTTCTACGGCATCTCTTACGGCGGCAAGGTGGGCGCATGGTATGCGGCGATGTACCCCTCGCACACGGGTCGCATGCTGCTGGATTCCAGCATGATCTTCACCCACGACTTCCGCACCGCCCTGGAGGCATCGCTCAACGCACGTCGCAGCTTTTTCCTCGACGAGGTGCTGGCACCGCTGTTGAATACCCCATCGCACTACGGACTGGGCGATCCGCTGTCGATCAACGAGGCCGTGGAGAACCTGCCCGCACGCGCACGCGAGACCTGGTTCCATGTGCTCGACCACCCCGACCGGCTCGCCGCCGCGCTGCACCTCTCCGCGTGGATCACGCAAGACGGCCTCTCGGGCATGCGCGAGTTCGAGGCGCGCATTCGGCGTACCACGTTCAGTCCCGATCCCGACACCCATCGGGCCATCCGCTGGGCGGCCGGCGTCCTGGTCAACCTCTACCTGAGGCCCCGACCAACCACGCCGCAGTTCGCCATCAGCCAGGACGGCGATTCCGTTCGCCAGGCCGTCGCCTGTAACGACTCCACCTGGTACCTGTCGGATGCACAGATCCGCGCCATGGCCGAACGCAACGCCGCGACCTACCTGATCAGCAACGGTGAGGAAATCCTCGAGCAACTGGTGTGTCGACGGTGGAGCGCCCCGGGTGCCCGGCAACCCGATCTTGGGCCGCTTGCCCAGGTACCGCCCTTCCTCCTGCTCCAGGCGGAAAAGGACACGGCCACGCCGCTGCCCGGGGCAAAGGCCATCCTCGCCCGCTTCGGCAACGCGCGCTTGCTGATCGCGAAGGGTTCGGCGGTGCATGGCCTGTTCAACTTCACCGCCTCGGCCTGCGTGGAGCGCGCCGCGGCGCGCTACCTTCTGGACGGCACGATCACCGCCGATGCCTCGCGCATGCTCGAGTGCGACACGACGTCCCAGCATCCACTGGACGAACTGCCGGCACCGCTGCCCAACGCGACCGCACCGGCGCCCGTGGCCGCCCCGACGCCTTCACCCGCGCCGGTGCACGACGAGACCTGAGCCGGCCTCGCCGTTCTAGAACATGACCTGCGCACGCACCTCGACGATATGCGGGTCGATGCGCAGGTCGCGCCGGTCGCTGGTCGCCCGGACATAGTTGCCCTGGAGCTTCAGGTAACGAGTGATGTACCAGTTGGCGCCGACCGTCCAGTCGTGTTCGCGGCCGCCCATCACCGGGCCGTCGTCCAGGTCCAGCGTGCTGTAACGCACCAGAAGCTCCACGGCGCCCCATGGTCCCTTGGGCACCACGTCGCCGACGTTGCCGCCGTTGTAGGCGCGTGACTCACCGGTCACGACCCAGCTGCCGAACGTGTACCAGCCGTGCGCGACGTACGCCGGCTTGTCCACCCGTTTGACGCGAGCGTCGAGGTACTCGCCCTGCACGGACCAGGGGCCGCCGATCCACAGGCCTTCGGCACCGCGCCGATCGACATGGTCGGCCACGCTGAGCGTGCCGGAGTCGATCAGGCGCTGCGTGATCAAGCCGGCCTCGGGCAGCGCGCGCAACCGTACGTTGGGCGGGGTGTAGCGCCCACGGCCGTCGGTCGTGCCTTCGGGGGTTTCCCGCGAGAGCGACAGCCCCAGGTGCACGACATCGCCCGGTGCGTTGCGCGGCGTCCAGGCGGCGCGCCCGGCCAGCATGCGCCCGTCCAGGTCGCCCTGCAGGTTGCCGCCGTGGTAGTAGCCCAACTGCACCAGGTACTGCTTGCGGGTCAGCGCCCAGTCCACGCCGATACGGCGATTCGCGTACACCGCCTGCATCGGCAACGACGGTTCGAGGAACGAGGTGGTACCCGTGCTGGTGTTTCCCTCGAATCCCACCGGCGTCTTCATGAAACCGACGCGTACGGCGCCGGCGTCGTCGCCCAGCACGGCCTTGGTCTGCACGCGCAGGAACACGTCCAGCCACGTGCGCGACTGAAAGTCGAACACTGCCGTGGCGTCGTAGACGCCCTTCTTGCGCACGAAGATGCCGAACTCCTTGCGGCGGTTCGTCTGGGCGTCTTCGTACATCCCCTCGTCGTGTGCGAAGCGATTGAGGTCGAACTGGTATTTCAACGACAGGCCGATGTCCGTGCCGTCGCCGAGCACCGCATGCGTGGGCCAGTTGCTGCGCCAGTCGTAACTGGCCGCGGTCGGATCGGCGGCAGCGGCCCACGCAGGGGCGAGCAGCGCCATCGCACCGATAGCGATCTTCTTCAAACCATGTCCTCCCCAGGCTGCCGTGGGTCACGGCGAGCTTTATTCATGACGGCACGAGCGGGCTGAGAATCCGCTCAATCTTGCGAAAAGGCAGTGAAGAGGCGCGCGCCTCAGCGCTTCAGCCGGATCTCGAACACGTTCGGCCACCGCTTGCCGGTGACGAACAGGCGATCGTGCGCAGCATCGTAGGCGATGCCGTTGAGCACATCGTCGGCCGGGTCGGCCATGCGGCTGTGGTCGACCAACCCGCCGAGGTCGATCCATCCGGTGACGTGGCCGGTCTTCGGATCGATACGCGCGATGCGATCGGTCTGCCAGACGTTGGCGAAGATCTCGCCCTTCACCCATTCCAGCTCGTTGATCATGCGCAGGGGCACGCCATCGGCCGTGACCTCGATGGTGCCGGTCTGTGCCAGCGTGTCCGGGTCGAGCACGCGCAGGGTGGGTGTGCCGTCGCTCAGGTAAAGGTGCTTCGCGTCACGCGTCAACGCCCACCCCTCGCCGGGGTAGCGGAACGTGCCGAGCGGCGCGAAGGTCTTGCGATCGTAGATGAAGCCCACGCCGTCACGCCAGGTCAGCTGGAGCAGGCGGTCGCCCGTGATAATGATGCCTTCGCCGAAGTAGCCCGCCGGGGTGTCCAGCTGCTGCACCACCTTGCCGGTGTCCAGGCGCACCTTGCGCACGCCCGAGCCCATGTATTCCCCCGTGCTTTCGTAGAGGAACCCGCCGTCGTAGAACAGCCCTTCGGTAAAGGCCTGCGGATCGTGCGGATACGTGTGCACGACGGTGTAGCGATACACCGGGATATCGGCGGCCGTCGCGGTGCCGCTGAAGGCCAGCAACGCCGACAGGGCCAGGATGGGCATGCGGTTCGAAAGGGTTCTCATGACATGTGCCTCGCGCCAGAACGGACGAGGGGCGCCGAAGCGCCCCTCTTTCCGGAATGTAACGGCTACGCGATCAGAGCGCGTAGTACATCTGGAATTCCAGCGGGTGGGTGCTGGCGCGGTAGCGGGTCACTTCCTGCATCTTCAGCGCGATGTAGCTGTCGATGAAGTCGTCGGTGAAGACGCCACCGGCCTTGAGGAAGTCACGATCCTTGTCGAGCGCGGCCAGGGCCTCGTCGAGGCTGGCGCACACCTGCGGGATGTTCTTCTCTTCTTCCGGCGGCAGGTCGTAGAGATCCTTGTCGGCCGGTGCGCCCGGGTCGATCTTGTTCAGGATGCCATCGAGACCGGCCATCATCAGCACGGTGAAGGTCAGGTAACCCGACTGCATGGGATCCGGGAAGCGAATCTCGATGCGGCGGCCCTTCGGGCTGGACACGTACGGGATACGGCAGGAGGCCGAGCGGTTGCGCGCCGAGTAGGCCAGCATCACCGGCGCCTCGAAACCCGGGACCAGTCGCTTGTAGCTGTTGGTCGTGGAGTTGGCGAACGCGTTGATGGCCTTGGCGTGCTTGAAGATGCCGCCGATGTACCACAGCGCCGTCTGCGACAGGCCGCCGTAGAGGTCGCCCGCGAAGAGGTTTTCGCCGTTCTTCGACAGCGACTGGTGCACGTGCATGCCGGAGCCGTTGTCGCCGACGATGGGTTTGGGCATGAAGGTGACCGTCTTGCCCTGCTGGTGTGCGACGTTCTTGATGACGTACTTCATCGTCATCAGTTCGTCGGCCTTCTTCACCAGGGTGTTGAAGCGGGTGCCGATCTCGCACTGGCCGGCATTGGCCACTTCATGGTGGTGCACTTCGACCACCTGGCCGAGCGATTCCAGCACCTTGCACATGTCCGCACGCAGGTCACCCAGGGTGTCGACCGGGCTGACCGGAAAATAGCCACCCTTGACGGCCGGACGGTGGCCGCTGTTGGTGCCGTCGTACTTGTAGCGCGACGACCAGGCCGCTTCTTCCGAGCCGATCTCGTAGAACACGCGGCCCATGTCGTTCTGCCAGCGCACCGAGTCGAAGATGAAGAACTCGGGCTCGGGGCCGAAGAAGGCGGTGTCGGCGATGCCGGTGGACTTGAGGAAGGCCTCGCCGCGCTTGGCGATCGAGCGCGGGTCGCGGCCGTAGGCCTGCATGGTGCTGGGTTCGAGCACGTCGCAATGCAGGATCAGCTGCTTGTGCGCGCTGAATGGATCGAGGTGGGCCGTTTCCGGGTCCGGCATCAGCACCATGTCGGATTCGTTGATGCCCTTCCACCCGGCGATCGACGAGCCGTCGAACATCTTGCCGTCTTCGAAGGTGCCTTCGTCGATGGCATGGGCGGGGAACGTGACGTGGTGGTGCTTGCCGAGCATGTCGGCGAAGCGCAGGTCGACGAACTCGATTTCCTCGTCCTGGATCAGGTTCAGCACTTTGGAAGCGGCGGACATGGGCAAACCTCGGAATGGATGTGGGGTCGGAAGCGATCCGGTTCAGGCCCCGGCATCATAAAACGCCTGCATGACATCCGCTCACTTGCACCAATAAGGTGCATGCACCGATCGATTGCACCCGCCGGGAGCGGTGCGGGCAGGACGCGACCCGCGGGGGGGCGTTAGTTTACCCTTTGCGTTCATCATCCCCTTTTGTGGCCCTCCCCCTACCGGGCCGCCGCATGCCGAGCCGCCATGACCAAGAAGAACGATACCGACACCCCCGACACCGCGCGCCGCCGACTGCTGGGCGGCATGGCCACGACGGGCGCGCTGCTGGCGCTGGGTGGCGTGCAGGACGTAGCGGCTTCCACCACGGGCCGGAAGAACGCCGCGCCGGCACCGACCGGTGCCGCTCTGGACGCCCTGCTCGAAAAGCACATCGGCAACGTGGTGGTGATCTACGCCGAAAACCGCAGCTTCAACAACCTGTTCGGCGATTTCCCGGGTTTGCAGCAACCCCTGAGTTCGGTCCCGGCGGAGCGCCTGGTCCAGCGCGATCGCGACGGTACGCCGCTGAAGACCCTGCCGCCGATCTGGGACGGTATGGTGCCGCATGAACAGGTGGTCGACCACGCCACGTACAAGATCGGTGAGAAGGACATCACCGGCCTGCCCAATGCGCCGTGGGCGCTGCATACCGGCGATGGCACACCGCTGCCGCACGGCGTGGTCACGCGCGACCTCGTCCACGCGTTCTACAACAACCAGCTGCAGATCAACGGTGGCAGGAACGACGGCTTCGTCGCCTGGGGCGACAACGGCGCGCTGACCATGGGCCGCTACGCCAGCACGCCCGTGCACCTGCGCCTGTGGAACATCGCCGCGCAGTTCACCCTGTGCGACAACTTCTTCATGGGGGCCTTCGGTGGCTCGTTCCTCAACCACCAGTACCTCGTGGCCGCGCAGCCGCCGTTCTATCCCGCGGCGGACAAGAGCCCGGCGCAGTTCAATATCGCCGTGACGGAAAGCGGCGACCCGATGGACCCTCGCCTGAAGATGGCCGAGGATTCCCCGAAGAGCGCGATGGACGGCAAGCCGAAGTTCGCCAACCACAACACGCTCACCCCGGATTTCTGGGCCGTGAACACCATCGGGCCGCCCTACTCGCCCGGCTTCAACGTGGACCGCAAGCATCCCGAGCTGGCCGATGCCACCAGCGCCAACACGTTGCCGCCGCAGACGCACCGGCACATCGGCGACATGCTGTCCGCGAAGGGCATCGACTGGGCCTGGTACGCCGGCGGATTCCAGGCCGCGTTGGACGGCAAGGGCGATGGCAGCGAGTCCAGCTTTCCGCAGACCCCCAATTTCCAGCCGCACCACCAGCCACTCAATTACTTCGTATCGCTCGCCCCCGGCACCGACGCGCGCAAGCGCCACCTGCGCGACGGCGGCCTGGGCGAAACGGCGGCAACCAACCGCTTCCTCGCCGATATCGCCGCCGGCAAGCTGCCGCCCGTGGCGTTCTACAAGCCGCAGGGCAACCTCAACATGCATGCGGGCTACTCCGATGTGGAAGCCGGCGACCGCCACCTCGCCACGGTCGTGCATGCGTTGCGTAACAGCCCGCAGTGGAAGGACATGCTGGTGGTGATCACCTTCGACGAGAACGGTGGCTGGTGGGACCACGTGGCGCCTCCGAAGGGCGATCGCTGGGGTCCGGGCACGCGGATTCCCGCGCTGGTCGTCTCGCCCTACGCGAAGAAAGGCCATGTGGAGCACACCATCTACGACACCGGCTCCATCGCGCGTTTCCTCACGCGACGTTTCAAACTGGAGAAGCTGCCGGGACTGACGATGCGTGAGAACGCGATGGTCGCGGCGGGCGGGCCGCCCCCGGGAGACCTGACCGAAACGCTGACCTTCGGCAACGCCTGAGTCTTGTGTTATGGCCGATGCGGCAGCCTGCGGGAACTATCGTTACGCCCATGGGGCATGTGATCGGATAGATCACTGATTGTTCTTGCAATTCCAGATGCGTCATGGTTGCGGAGCCCATGGCCTTCGGGGATCGATCGGCGTAGATGTGGGTAACACCCCACCCAAAGGAGCTCCGCTCATGTCCCCTGATGAAATCACCCCATCCGAAGACGATGACATCGCCGCCAACATCATCGACCCAAACACTCACGATAAGGAGGATCCTTCCGGGGACGTCAAGAAAACTCCACCTTCCGATTCGACCGACCCGACGCCTCGCGATGAACTGCTCAAGCACGCGAACCTGTCCCGTCCGGGGCGTGGTTTGTTCAAATCCGACGACGTCCCCCACGACGGCTGACGCGATCGAAGGTTCGGCTTGCTGCGCACGGGATGTTGGACCAGGCTTCCACGCGCCAAACGCTGACACCTAGCCGTAGCGATAGCGCATGCGAAAGGAAACGGGGCCGCATACACTGCGTGCCCCGTTTCCTCGACAAGGATGTCGCATGCCATCGTGTTCGCTTGGCGGCCGTATCGCCGCCTGTCTCGTCGTCGTTCTGTTCTCGTCGGCCCAGCCAGCGCCCGCCGCACCCGCAAACGACGTGCCGCGTATCGCGTGGCTGCCCTGCGACCCGTCGCTCGTCAAGGAAAACGACCATGAGTTCGATGGCCGCTTGAGTTGTTCACGATTCCTCGCCCCGCTCGATCACCGCCAGCCCGATGGACGGACGATCGAGGTCGGCGCCATACGCATGGCAGCCCGCGACCGGGCGAACCGCAAGGGCGTACTCTTCGTCAACATCGGTGGTCCAGGCGGTCATCCGGCCAGCTTGGTGACCGGACTGGTCTCCGCCTTCCAGTCCTGGGACCCACACGATCCCGTGCATGGCATGAAGCGCGAGCTGGTAGACCGCTACGACATCATCGGCGTCATACCGCGTGGCATGCAGGGCGGCTGGACACTGGATTGCAGCGAGGCCGCCAACACGGTTCACCCGTTCCTGCCGACCCATCGCGACGACGCACACTGGCGCCAGCTGGTCGCGGATGCACGCGCGTTGGCCAGTGCGTGCATCCGTGCGCCCGAGGCTCGCTATATCAGTACGGAGCAGCACGTCCACGACATGGATTACGTCCGGCGGGCGATCGGCGAGGATCACATCCACTTCTACGGCGCGTCGTACGGCGGAAGGGTCGGGGCGTGGTACGCCGCGATGTATCCGGATCACATCGGCCGCATGCTGCTGGACTCGAGCATGGTGTTTCCTGCCTCCTTCAGGACAGCGACGTACGCGTCGATGGACAAGCGCCAGCAGCGATTCGAGACGCAGGTGCTGGCACCGTTACTCGCCGACCCGGTCCGCTTCGGCCAGCCGCCGGATCGTGCTGCGCTTCGCTGGGCGCCGCATGCGCTGCACCCGGCGGTGAGGCCGCACTGGTACGACATGCTCGACACGCCCCAACACCTGGCCGCCGCGTTGACGATGAGCCGCTGGCTGGATGAAGACGGATGGCACAGCTGGAAACGCCTCGCCACGCGCATGGCGGCGGAACGCATGAGCACCGACCGCGCCGCGCATGCGGCGCTGCAGGATGCGGCGTGGGACCTGCTGGCACCCTGGCTTGCTCCGCCGTTGACCACACCGCCCACGTCACCCGAAGACCGGTACGCGCAGTCCACCTACCTCGCCGTGCTGTGCAACGACGAAACCAACTGGGGAAGCGAGCCGCAGATACGCGCCCGCGCGGACAACGACGCCTTCAAGTATCCCCTGGACAACGGAGTACAGACGTTCGTCCAACTCGTCTGCGCATCGTGGGGACCGCGTACCTCACGTACTCCCGATCTGGACGTGCTCGCGCAAGGGCAACCCTTCCTGATGCTCCATGCCGAGAACGACGTGGCAACGCCGATCGAAGGTGCACGAAACATCACGTTGCCGAAGTATCCCAACGCACGCCTGATCACGGCAACCGGCACGGACCTGCACGGGCTGTTCGGCCAGACGGGCACCGCATGCATCGAGCACGACGCGGCCCGTTACCTGCTGGACGGTACGTTGCCCATGCACGACCGCCAGGAATCGGTGTGCGCGTTCGAGCGGCCCGACGATCATCCTGCTTATTACAGCCTCCGCTGACGAGCGGGCCGAATTCAACGACGCGCCGATTCGGCATCATCTTGGCTAGATACGGGCATGCAACGCATTCGTTTTACGGACGGCAGGGACGACCGCGAATCCATAACGCTCCGGACGGCGTGCCACGGAGGCTCCTATCAACACGACAAGGAGTCAGCCCAGCGTTCATGCCTATTACCTGGATACCTTGACGCGCATCCCCACGACAGATGCCCTGCAATTTCAAGGTAAGCGACCAGAACCGCGAGCGTGTTTCGACGTTCCCCTGAGACATGCGATGTACGTCGGGCCACGCCGGATCAATGCCCTGGCGTGCCGCCCGACGCGAACGGCGGCTTGGCGAACCATATCGCGATCATGGCCAGGCCGAAGATCAGGCCGAAGATCCAGAACACGTCATTCACCGCCAGCGTGGCCGCCTGCATGTCCACGAGGCGGTTGAGCGCCGCGTTCGCGGGCGGACCCTGCACGCCGAGTGCCTGGAAGCGGTCCAGGTATTCGGTGGTGGCGCGATTGCCCGCGCTCACGTTTTCCACCAGCACCGCGTGGTGGTACGTGGTGCGGTGCGAATACATCGTGGTGCTGACCGCGGTGGCGATGCTGCCCGCCAGTGTGCGGAAGAAGTTGGACAGCCCCGACGCGCTGGCCACTTCCTCGTCCGGCATACCGGAGAGGATGATCTGGTTCACCGGCACGAAGAACAAAGCGATGCCCGCACCCATGCAAAGACGCGGAATGGCCAGCTCCCCGTAGGGCGCGTTGGTGCTCAGTGTCGACATGTAGAACGACGCCGCGGCGAACACCGCGAAGCCGATGGTGTTGAGCAGACGCAGGTCGAACTTGTTCTGGAATACGCCGACGATGGGCGATAGCACGATGGCCAGGATGCCGATGGGCGCAACCACGAAGCCCGCCCAGGTGGCGGTATAGCCCAGGACCTCCTGCACCCACATCGGCATGACCACGGTGCCGCCGAAGAAGGCGAACATGCCCAGCGACAGGCACAGTACGCCGACGAAGAAGTTGCGTTTGCCCAACAGGCGCAGCTCGACCACGGGATGCTTGTGCATCAGTTCCCACGCGATCAGGAAGGTGATGCAGACCAGCGAGACGATCGCCAGTACGGTAATGGTCTTGGACGTGAACCAATCGTCGTCGTTACCGTTGTCCAGCATGAACTGCAGGCAGCCTACGCCCACCGCCAGCAGGAACAGGCCGATCGCATCGATCGGCATCTTGGTGACTTTGGACTCGCGATCACGCAGCAGGGCGTACGTCACCACCACGGCGAAGATGCCCACCGGGATGTTGATGAAGAAGATCCACGACCAGTGGTAGTTGTCGGTGATCCAGCCACCCAGGATCGGGCCGAACACGGGCGCGACCACCACTGTCATTGCCCATAGCGCCAGCGCGATGGGTCGTCGCGCCACCGGGTAGTTGTTCAGCAGCAGGGTTTGCGACAACGGCACCATCGGGCCCGACACCGCGCCCTGCAGCAGGCGGAACACGATCAACATGGGCATCGAGGTGGAGAACCCGCACAGCGCGGAGAACACCACGAACAGCGCCACCGAGGTCATGAACGTCCGCACCTCGCCGAAGCGCCGTGCCACCCAACCGGTCAGCGGCTGCATCACCGCGCTGGCCATCGAGTAGGCACTGATCGCCATGGTGCCCTCGTTGCTGCTGACGCCCACGTTGCCGGCGATGGTGCGCACCGACACGTTGACAATGGAGATGTCGAGCACCTCCATGAACGTGGCCAGCGCCACGCCCGCCGTAAGCAGCACCAGCGCGCCGCCGGTGAGCGGCGGCCTGGACCCGCCGTTGCCGTTCTGCCCGGCCATCGATCAGCCGCCGCGCTTGGCCGCTACCGGCTTCGGGGTTGCATCCACCGTGTTCTCGCGGATGATCTGCTCGGCGCGCTGGTCGGCCTCGCCCATCTCCTGCTCGTAGACGTTGGTGCTGGCCAGCGGCTTGCTACGCGGCGTTTCCGAGAGCACGCGGCCGTCGCGGTCGTGCGTGTCCACGTTCACGTCGGTGGACAGGCCGATGCGCAACGGGTGCTTGCGCAGGTCTTCCGCGTCGATGGCGATGCGTACGGGCAGGCGCTGCACCACCTTGATCCAGTTGCCGGTGGCGTTCTCAGCGGGCAGCAGCGAGAACGCGCTGCCGGTGCCGGCGTTCAGGCCGACCACCTTGCCGTGGTACTCCACGTCCGAATACATGTCGGTGGTGAGCTTCACCGGCTGGCCGATGCGGATGTGCTCCAGCTGGGTTTCCTTGAAGTTGGCATCGACCCACAGGTCGGCCAACGGCACCACGGTCAGTAGGTCCTGACCCGGCTGGATACGCTGGCCCACCTGCACCTGGCGACGCGCGGCGTAGCCTTCGATGGGCGAGACGATGGCGTTGCGGCCGCTGTTCACCCATGCGTTGCGGAACTGAGAACGGGCCTGGATCACTGCCGGGTAGGTCTCTACGGTGGTGCCATCGACCTGAGCGTGCGCGGCGGCGGCCTCGCGCTCGGCCGCGTCCAGCGCCGCCTTGGCCTGCTGCATCTGGCGCTTGCCGTTGTCCACTTCCTCCGCGGACACCGCGCGACGCTCGAGCAGCGGATGGCGGCGGTTATAGTCGTCGCGTGCCTGTTCGTACTGGGCGCGACGCTGCGGGATGGCGGCATCAGCCTGGTTGGCCTGCTGCATCTGTGCCTGGGCCTGGCGAACGGCCTGGGCCAGCTGGCCCTCCGCATTCATCAGGCTGACCTGGGCGTCGACGGGGTCCAGCTTGATCAGCACCTGGCCCTGGTGCACCCGCTCGGTTTCCTCCACGCCCACCTCGACCACCGTGCCCGCCACGCGGGACGAGATGGTTACCATATCGCCCTTGACGTAGGCATCGTCGGTGGTCTCGCGCTGCGACAGCACGAAGATGTAGTAGAGCAGCCAGCCGATGCCGGCCAGCACGAACACGGCCGCGATGATCGACAGCACGACGACCTTCTTGCGCTTGGCCTTGGGGTCGTCTTCCTTCTTTTCCTTGCCGTCCTCGTCCTTGCCGTCCTTGCCGTCTTTCTTTTCCTTGTCCTTGTTCTGGTCCTTATCGTTCTTGTCGCCGTCCTGCTTTCCGGCGCCCTTGTCCTTTTCCTCGTCCCTGCCGTCGTCGTCTTCATCGCCGGCATGCTCGTCGCGCTCACCGCGCGGCGATTCGTCGCCGTACTTGTGCAGGTACTTGTAACGGTACTTGTACGGCTGCGGCGCGAGGCCGCCGTCGGTGCCTTCGCCGGGGATTTCGTTATCAGGGGTCATCGCGAGGAGTCCTTGCCGGCGGCGGTGGCCGGAAGAGCGGGCAGGTCGTCGGCGTGATAGCCGCCGCCCAGTGCATGGATAAGGGAAAGGTTGGCGGAAAGCATCTGGCTGGTGAGCTGCAGGCGGGCGTCGCGCTGCTGATCGAGCTGCATGTCGGCGTTGAGCCACGTGCGGTCGTCGATCAGCCCCTTGCCCCGGCGGTCGGCCGCCTTGGCCTTCTGCGCCGCGGTGGCCGCGTACTGGCGATCCACCTGCACGCGCTGGGCGTCCAGCGCCTGCAATTGCGCGATGCCCTGGGCGATTTCTCCTGCGGCCTGCACCACGGCGCCGTCGTACTGGGCCACCGCGCTGTCCAGCTGGGCCTGCGCGCTCTCGAACTGGGCCCGCAGTCGGCCACCGCTGAAGATCGGCAGCTGCACCGACGCGCCCAGGTTACCCAGCGTGAGGTCGGTACGCGTGCCGGAGCCCAGGTCGGGATACGTGCGCAGGAAGGCGCCCAGCGCCATCAGGCTCACGTCGGGGTAATAGGCCTTGCGCGCCTGGTCGATGTTCTTCGACGAGGCTTCGATCTGCCAGCGCGCGGCGGCGATATCCGGACGCCGCGCCAGCAGTCCGATGCGGGCGTCGTCGGGCAGGCGGGTATCCGGCGTCGGCAGCGGCGAAGGCGTCAGGGTGCCGAGATCCTTCGGTGACACGCCGGCCAGTGCGGCCAGCTGGGCCAGGTCGAGGCTGGCCGCGCCGTCCAACTGGGCCACGTTCTGTCGGGTCTGCGCCAGCTGCGCATCGGCCTGGTCGAGCGTGGTGGGGTCGTCCAGGCCGGCGTGCACCCGCAGCTCCACCAGGTCGCGGTACTGCGACGAGCTGTCGGCCGCATGGCGGGCCACGGCGAGCCGGGCTTGCTGGGCCTGCCAGTCGAAGTACGTGTTGACCACGTTGTATTGCAGCGAGGTGGCGGCGGACGCCCGCTCGGCCTCGGCGGCGCGCGCCTGACCGACCGACGCTTGCACGGCCGCCTTCTGCTTGCCCCAGAGGTCCAGGTCCCACGTGGCCAGCGCGCCGGCCACGCCGCTGTTGCTCCAGCTCTTGCCGGGGTTCAGCTGGAAGCCCTGGGCGTTACCTGCGGCGCCCGGCATCTGCCCGTTCAGCGACACGTCGTTGTAGCCGTGGCCGCCGTTGACCAACCCGCGCACCTGCGGGTTCAGTTCGGCCTTCGCCGAGTCCACCGCCCGCAGCGCGGCACGATAACGCGCCTCGGCCTGTTCCATGTTCGGCGAGCCGCGCATGGCCAGGTCCACCACGCGGTCCAGCTGCGCGTCGTCGTAGCGCTTCCACCATTCCGGCTGCGGCCAGCCTGCCTGGCTGGTCGGAAGGCCGGCGATCGGCACCTCGTCACGCGGGACGAAGGCCGGCGGGCGCACGGCCGGGGCACAGGCCGCCAGCATCAAGGCCGCAGCGAGAACGGCAACGCGGAGGCCGCCGCTCCGGCGGCGGTGCCGATGGGGATTGGGCATGGAAAGGTCCGTTGAATACAGGCGGGCGGCCGTGAAACCGCCGTATCGCGTCGGCGAAAATTACCAGCCGGCGGCGTGGGCGATACGTGACGGTTCATCCAGTGAAGCAAGTCGCATGGAATGACGAACCCGTGCCGCTAAGCTAGGCGGCCCTGCTCCGCCACCGGACCGAACGCACGTGAATGACCTGATCAGCGCCATCCTCCTCGGTATCGTCGAGGGGATCACCGAGTTCCTGCCTGTCTCCAGCACGGGCCACCTGCTCATTGCCGAACGCTGGCTCGGGGCCCGGTCCGACCTGTTCAACGTGGCCATCCAGGCCGGCGCCATCCTCGCGGTCACCTTCATCTACTGGCGCACGTTGTGGAGCCTGGTGGTGCACTGGCGCAAGCCCGAGACCCGCGACTACGTGATGAAGCTGGGCGTGGCTTTCCTGATTACCGCGGCGCTGGGCCTGGTGGTGACCAAGCTGGGCTTCAAGCTGCCCGAGACGATCACGCCTGTGGCCTGGGCGCTGATCGTGGGCGGCCTGTGGATGATCGTGGCGGAGAAAGTGGCGGCGGATCGACCCGACCAGGTAGCGGTCAGCTGGCGCGTCGCCATCCTGGTGGGCCTGGCCCAGATGGTGGCCGGCATCTTCCCGGGCACGTCGCGCTCGGCGGCCACCATCTTCGTCGCCATGCTGGGCGGCACCACCAACCGGGCCGCGGCCACGGAGTTCGCCTTCCTCGTCGGCATCCCGACGATGTACGCGGCCACCGGCTACGAGCTACTGAAGACGTTCACGCACGGCGGCGCGGCGGGCGAGGACTGGACGGGCCTCGCCGTGGCCTTCGTGGTGTCGACGCTGGTCGCGTTCGTGGCGGTGAAATGGCTGCTCGGCTACATCCGCTCGCATCGCTTCACGGTGTTCGCCCTTTACCGCATCGTGCTGGGCATCGCCCTGCTGCTGTTCCTGCCCGCCGGCGGCTGACCCACGCCATACACCGGCGGCGCGCCGCCGGTCAGGCCACGGCGGCGATCGGCTCCGGCTCGGCCAGCGCCACCTGGCGCAGGCGCGCCAGTTCGGCCTGCTGCTGCTCCACGATCTTGCATTGTGGCGTGCTGGTGCGCTGGAACAGCTCGCTGGTCCACTCGATGAACGCCTGCACGCGCGCCGACAGGTGGCGTTTCTGCGGGTAGACGATCCACAGGTTGGAGCCGGTGGAGATCGTGTCGGTCATGATGATTTCCAGCGCGCCCTTCTGCAGCGCGGAGGCGGCCAGGCAATGCGGCGCCTGGATGATGCCCAGGCCGGCGATGGCCGCCTGGATGACCGATTCCCCATCGTTGATCAGCATGTGGGCATCCACGTCCACCGACACGCGACCGCCGGGTGAGTCGAACTGCCACTGGTAGGGCTTGCCCGTGCTGGGGTGCACGAAGTTGACCGTGCGGTGTGCCTTGAGGTCGTCGATGCGGGTCGGTGTGCCGTGGCGCGCCAGGTATGACGGCGCGGCGCACAGCACGTTGCTGAAATGGCCGATCTTGCGCGCGATGAGGCTGGAATCGGCCAGCTCGCCCATCCGGATGGCGCAATCGAAGCCTTCTTCGTTCAGGTCGAACGGGAAATCGCACATCGTGAGTTCGAGCCGGATATCCGGAAAGCGCTGCTCGAATTCCGCGAGGTTCGGAATGATCGCGGCGCGCCCGATCGCGGACGACGCCGCCACCCGCAACTTGCCCACCGGCTTGGTCTTGGCGTAGCCCAGGGCCTCTGTGGCCTCGGTGAGGTCGGCCAGTATCTCCTTGCAACGCACATAGAACGCGGAGCCATCGTCGGTCAACCGCAGCGAACGCGTGGATCGGAAAAAGAGCCGCGCACCCAGGCTTTCCTCCAGCCGGGAGATCGCCCGACTGACGCCCGACGGGGTCATTTCAAGTTGCGTTGCCGCCGACGAGAAGCTCTTGGCTTCCACCACGCGGACGAAAACGCTGATCGCTGAAAAGTCTTCCACGGTCGACTCCCGCTGGATTGATTCGTGACTGGCCGTCACAGGCGGGGTGATTGTAGACCCATTTTTCGCTTGCTGGGCAAGACCTAGATTACGCCACCTGGGTGGAACCGGCTTGACCTCGAGCGCGCTTGAGGTCGTACGCTCCGCCGCCTTGCCGTTCCCCTGCCTATTTCGACACATCCAGGACACCCCGCCATGAAGAAGAAAATCCTGCTCGGTTCGGCCGCCCTCGCGGTCGCCGTTGCCTCGGCGCTGTGGCTCGGCGGCGGTGGCGCTCCCTCGCATGCCGCCGAAACAGCCATGGCGATGCCCACGCCCGAGGTCACGGTGGCCCAGGTGGTGTTGCGCCCGGTGTCGGACGCCAGCGGTTTCACCGGGCGCATTCAGGCCGTGGACTCGATCCAGATCCGGCCCCGGGTCGGCGGCTATATCGACAGCGTGCATTTCCGGGAAGGCGCCACGGTGAAGAAGGGCGACCTGCTCTTCACCATCGATCCGCGCCCGTACCGCGCGGAAACCGATCGCCTGGCCGCCAACCTCGCCCAGGCACGCGCCGAGGCGAAGAATGCCGAGGCCAATACCGCACGCGGCGCCAAGCTGGTCCAGCAGCACGCCGTCTCGCAGGAAGAAGCCGATCGCCTGGATACCGCGGCCGTGAGCGCGAAGGCGCAGGTCGCCTCGGTGCAGGCCGCCCTCGATGCCGCCCGCCTCAATCTGTCGTTCACCGAAGTGCGTGCCCCCGTCGACGGCAAGGTCAGCAATGCCCAGATCACCGCCGGCAACCTGGTCACCCCCAGCGACACGCTGACCAGCGTGGTCACGATCGACCCGATGTATGTCTACTTCGACGTGGACGAGCAGACCTTCCTCAAGCTGGATCGCCTGCGCCGCCAGGACGGCCACGCGCCGGATGTCCGTATGGGCCTGGCGGATGAAACCGGCTACCCGCACACCGGCAGGATCGACTTCGTCGACAACCAGGTGCGGGCCGGCGCCGGCACCATCCGCCTGCGCGCCGTGTTCCCCAACGCCGATGGCGCGTACACCGCCGGCTTGTTCGCCCGCGTGGAACTGCGCAGCGGCACCACCCAGCCGCGTGCACTGATCGACGACAAAGCCGTGGGCACCGACCTGGGCAACAAGTTCGTCTACGTGCTGGGCAAGGACAAGAAGGTGGAATACCGCCGCATCGCCACCGGTGCGCTGGTCGACGGCCTGCGCGTGGTCGACAGCGGGCTGACCGCCGAGGACGTGGTGATCGTCAACGGCTTGCAGCACGTGCGGCCGGGCATGGACGTGAACGCCAAACGGGTCGCGATGGCCTCGCTGGTACCGGAAGGCACGCGCACCCTCGCCATGGCGCGTAACCAGGACTGATCGATGAAAATCGCCCAATACTTCGTCAACCGCCCGATCCTCGCGGGCGTGCTGTCGGTGCTGTTCCTGATCGCCGGCGGCATCGCCGTGTTCAGGCTGCCGATCAGCGAATATCCCGAGGTCGTGCCGCCCACCGTCGTGGTCAAGGCCAGCTACCCGGGCGCCAACCCCAAGGTCATCGCCGAAACGGTGGCCACGCCGCTGGAGGAACAGATCAACGGCGTCGAGGGCATGCTCTACACGTCCTCGCAGGCCACCAGCGACGGACAGATGACCCTCACCGTGACCTTCGCGCTGGGCACCGACCTGGACAACGCGCAGGTGCAGACGCAGAACCGCGTGGCGCAGGCACTGCCCCGCCTGCCCGAGGAAGTGCAGCGCCTGGGTGTCACCACCACCAAGAGCTCGCCCGACCTGACGATGGTGGTGCATCTCACCTCGCCCGACCATCGCTATGACATGCTCTACCTGTCGAACTACGCACGTACGCGCATCAAGGACCAGCTGGCCCGCCTGGACGGCGTGGGCGACGTGCAGTTGTTCGGCGCGGGCGAGTACAGCATGCGCGTGTGGATGAACCCGGAAAAGCTGGCCATCCGCAACCTCACCACGGGCGACGTGATCAAGGCCGTTCGCGAGCAGAACATCGAGGTGGCGGCCGGCTCGCTCAACGCACCGCCGGGGCCGAATTCCAACGCGTTCCAGGTGAACATCAACACGCGCGGCCGCCTGGTCACCGAGGACGACTTCCTCAATATCATCGTGCGCAGCGACGCCACCGGTTCGGTCACGCACCTGCGTGACGTGGCGCGCGTGGAGCTGGGCTCCAACAACTACGCGCTGCGCAGCCTGCTGAACAACCGCGAAGCCGTGGCCATCCCGATCTTCCAGCGGCCCGGTTCGAACGCCATCGCCATCTCCGACGAAGTGCGCGCGCAGATGGCCACCCTGAAGAAGGACTTCCCGCAGGGCGTCGACTACTCGATCGTCTATGACCCGACCGTGTTCGTGCGCGGCTCCATCGAGGCCGTCGTGCACACGCTGTTCGAGGCGATCCTGCTGGTGGTGTTGGTGGTGATCCTGTTCCTGCAGACCTGGCGCGCCTCGATCATTCCGCTGGTGGCCGTGCCGGTGTCGCTGATCGGCACGTTCGCCGTGATGTACCTGGTCGGTTTCTCGCTCAACGCGCTGTCGCTGTTCGGCCTGGTGCTGGCCATCGGCATCGTGGTGGACGACGCCATCGTGGTCGTGGAGAACGTGGAGCGACACATCGAGCACGGGCTGGACCCGAAGGCGGCCACGCGCCAGGCGATGACGGAAGTCACCGGCCCCATCGTGGCGACGGCGCTGGTGCTGTGCGCGGTGTTCGTGCCGGCCGCCTTCATCAGCGGCCTCACCGGCCAGTTCTATCGTCAGTTCGCGCTGACCATCGCCATCTCGACGGTCATCTCCGCGTTCAACTCGCTGACGCTGAGCCCGGCGCTGTCCGCCATCCTGCTCAAGGGCCGCGACGAGCCGAAGGACAGGCTCACGGTGTGGATGGAGCGCAGCCTGGGCTGGCTGTTCCGCCCGTTCAACCGTGGCTTCGAGCGTGCGTCGCACGGCTATGTCAGTGGCGTGCAGAAGGTGCTGCGGTTCTCCGCGGTCATGCTGGTGCTGTACGTGGGCCTGGTGGCGCTGGGCGTGCTCGGTTTCGCACGGACGCCCACGGGATTCGTGCCGACCCAGGACAAGCAATACCTCGTGTCGTTCGCGCAGCTGCCCGATGCCGCCTCGCTGGACCGCACCGAGGGCGTGATCCGCCGCATGGGCGACATCGCGCTGAAGGACCCGGGCGTGGAGAGCGCCGTGCAGTTCCCCGGCCTGTCGATCAACGGCTTCACCAACAGCACCAACGCCGGCATCGTGTTCGTCACGCTGAAGCCGTTCGAGGAACGCCGTGCCGGGGACTTGTCCGCCGAGGCGATCGCGGCACGACTCAACGGGCAGTTCGCTGGCATCCAGGATGCCTATATCGCGATCTTCCCGCCGCCGCCGGTCAACGGCCTGGGCACGATCGGCGGTTTCCGCATGCAGATCGAGGACCGCGGCGACCTGGGCTTCGAGGAACTCTACAAGCAGACGCAGGGGATCATCGCGGCCAGCCAGAAGACACCGGAACTGGCCCACCTGTTCACCAGCTTCCAGGTGAGCGTGCCCCAGTACGATGCCGATATCGATCGTGAGAAGGCGAAGTCCGAAGGCATCGACCTGGGCGATGTGTTCCAGACCATGCAGGCGTACCTCGGCTCGCTCTACGTCAACGACTTCAACCGCTTCGGCCGCACCTACCAGGTGAACGTTTCCGCGGAACCGTCGTTCCGCCACGAGCCGTCCGACATCGTGGGCCTGAAAACCCGCAACGCCGCCGGCGACCTGGTGCCGCTGGGATCGTTCCTCACGGTACGCCAGACCAACGGCCCCGACCGCGTGCAGCACTACAACGGGTATCCCACGGCCGAGATCAACGGCGGTGCCGCACCGGGCTACAGCACCGGCCAGGCGCAGGCGGCGATGGAGAAGCTGGTCAAGGCCAACCTGCCCAACGGCATGACCTACGAGTGGACGGAACTGACCTACCAGCAGATCCTCGCCGGCAACACGGCGGTGCTGGTGTTCCCGCTGTCCGTGCTGCTGGTGTTCCTGGTGCTGGCGTCGCTGTACGAAAGCCTGAGCCTGCCACTAGCGGTGATCCTGATCGTACCGATGGTGCTGCTGTCCGCGATCGTCGGCATCATCGTCACCGGCGGGGACAACAACATCTTCACCCAGATCGGCCTGATCGTGCTGGTGGGCCTGGCGTGCAAGAACGCGATCCTCATTGTCGAGTTTGCCCGCGAAGCGGAGATCGGCGGCATGAACCGCGTGGATGCCGTGCTCGAGGCCGCGCGCCTGCGACTGCGTCCGATCCTGATGACCTCGTTCGCCTTCATCATGGGCGTGGTGCCCCTGGTGACCTCGCACGGCGCCGGTGCGGAGATGCGCCATGCCATGGGCGTGGCGGTGTTCGCCGGCATGCTCGGCGTCACCTTCTTCGGCCTGATCTTCACGCCGCTCTTCTACGTGCTGATCCGCGGCTGGAACGAACGCACCGAGGCGCGTCGTCGCGAACGCCGCGAGCGTCGCCTTCTCGCACACGCGGCCCGGGAGTCGTAAGCCATGACCTTTATTCCTCGCAGTACAGCGCTGTTCGTCGCCCTCGTCCTTGCCGGCTGCGCCAGCGTGGGCCCGGACTACCATCCGCCCGTGCAGGCGCCGGTGACCTTGCTAGGGGTCGACGCCGCGCACCAGAACAGTGGCGACGTGCAGGCACGCTGGTGGACGCAGTTCGGCGACCCCACCCTCGACGCGCTGATCGCCCGCACGGCGAAGGGTGCGCCGGATCTCCGGATCGCCACGGCCCGGCTCAACCAGGCACGCGCCGCGCTCGGCACGGCACGGTCGCAGCAGGTGCCCGACGTGGAAACCGTCGCATCGTTCCAGCGCAGCCGTGGGCAACAGCCGGGCTTCAGCGACCAGCGCACCACGGTGACCCAGTACCAGGCGGGTTTCGATGCGTCGTGGGAGCTGGACCTGTTCGGCGGCATTCGCCGTTCGGTGGAAGCCGCACGGGCCGACGCCGCGGCCGGGGAGGCCTCGTTGCAGGACGCGCAGGTCACCCTGTTTGCCGAGGTGGCGCGCAACTACTTCGACCTCCGCGGCACCCAGTTACGGATCGACGTGGCCCGGCGTGACATCGCCAACCAGCAGGATTCGCTCAAGGTCATCCAGGCCCGGGTCGATGTCGGCACCGGCGCGGAACAGGACCTGGCCAGCGCCAAGGCACGGATGGCCGCGGTGGAAGCGCAATTGCCGGTGCTGCAGACCCAGGCGCAGGCCGACACGTTCCGGCTGGCGGTGCTGCTGGGTGCGCGGCCGGGTGAGCTGGATGTCGACCTCTCGCCGGCGACGTTCAAGCCGATCGATGTCAGCCTGGCGATCGGCGGCGCCGACGACGTGCTGAAACGGCGTCCGGACATCCGTATCGCCGAGCGCGAACTGGCCGCCGCCAATGCGCGCATCGGCGTGGCCAAGGCCGATTATTTCCCGCATATCTCGCTGGGCGGGTTCATCGGTTTCCTTGCCGGTCGCAGCAACGATTTCGGGGGTGCCGACTCGCGTGCCTTCCAGCTGGCACCGAGCATTTCGTGGTCGGGGCTGAACGTGCAGCGCGTCGCGTCGGGCGTGCGCGGCGCACGGGCCCGCGCGGAAGAGGCGCAGGCCAACTACGACCGCACCGTGCTCACTGCGCTGGAAGATGTCGACAACGCGCTGGTCGGTTTCAACCAGCAGCGCGTGCGCGTGGAGAAGCTGGTGGTCCAGGCCAGCGAAAGCCGCCGCGCGGCGGAACTGGCCAAACTGCGCTACGACGCCGGCCGCACCGACTTCCTCGAACTGCTCGATGCCCAGCGGACACAGCTATCGGCCGAGGATCAGCTGGCGGAAGCCGAAGCGGCGACCAACACGCGTGCCGTGCAGCTTTACAAGGCCATCGGCGGTGGCTGGCAGGCCTGCGGCAACGAGGTCTGCAGCGAGGTGGCGAAGACGCCATGACCGC
Source organism: Luteibacter sp. 9135 (assembly GCF_000745005.1). Lineage (NCBI taxonomy): Bacteria > Pseudomonadati > Pseudomonadota > Gammaproteobacteria > Lysobacterales > Rhodanobacteraceae > Luteibacter > Luteibacter sp. 9135. The sequence continues at coordinate 992,177 of NZ_JQNB01000001.1, forward strand.
TGCGACGCTTCATCGGCTACCGGTGGCGAGGCCCCGCTCGACCCCGCTGGGCGTGGAGCCGCCGCTCGGCCAGCGCGTGGCGCTGGTGAGCGGCGCCAACCGGGGCATCGGTTTCGAGGTGGCGAGGCAACTCGCCGCGCTCGGTGTCACGGTATTCGTCGGCGGTCGCGAGATGGCGCGGGCCGAGAAGGCGGCACGCACCCTCCGCGAAGCGGGCGGCGTCGCGCATGCGCTACGCCTGGACGTCACGCGGGCGGCGGACATGCAGGCCGCCGTCGCCGCCATCGAGGGACGAGTGGGCCGGCTGGACATCCTGGTCAACAACGCCGGCGGGTATTTCGACACGGGCAGCCGCGCCTCGCGGCCCGACCTGGACACGATACGCGGCGCGCTCGAGGTAAACCTGCTGGGTGCATGGTGCCTGACCGCGGCGGTGTTGCCGCTGATGCGTCGGCACGGTTACGGTCGCGTGGTCAACGTGTCCAGCGAATGCGCCACGCATGCCATATGTGGCGACGATGCGCCGGCTTACCGCATCTCGAAGGCCGCGCTCAACGCTTATACCCAGGTGGCCGCCAAGGAACTGGAAGGCAGCGGCGTACTGGTCAACGCCGTGTCCCCCGGCTGGACCGCCACGGCCCTGGGCGGCAGCGGTGGTCGGCCGGTGGCCGAGGGTGCACGCGGCGTGGTGTGGGCCGCGCTGTTGCCGGAACGCGAGGCGATCCATGGCAGGTTCTGTCGCGACGGCGAGGCGATCGCCTGGTAACGCCGCGTGTCGTCTGGCGTCAGCGCGAGATGATGTGCGCGAACCACTCCCACCCGCGCAGACGGGCGGTGATCAGCTTGACACAGGTCAGCATCGGCACGGCAAGCAAGGCGCCGGGAATGCCCCACAGCCAGCCCCAGATCAACAGCCACAGCAGGATCGCCACGGGGCTGAGCCGGGAACGGCGCCCCTGCAGCATCGGCGTGAGCATGTTGCCCTCGATGGCGGTGATGCCGGCGAACGTGGCGGCCGGCAACAGGGCCGGGCCCAGTTCCTGGAAGTGCAGGACGCCCACGATGGCCAGCACGGTCGTGGTGGTGATCGCGCCGACGTACGGGATGAAGTTCGCCACGGTGGCTACCGTGCCCCAGAGCAGGGGATCGGGCACGCCGTAAAGGTAGAGCATGCCGGCGGTGACCAGCCCCAGTGTCACGTTGATCGCCGCGGTGAGCAGCAGGTAGCTGGATACTTCCACCTGGATGCTGCGCACGATGCTCACCGTGTGTCGCTTGTACGCAAAAGTGGGCGATATCTCGACGGCACGCCGCAGGATCTCGTCGCCGTATACGAGGAAGAAAAACACCAGCAGCGCCACTGTCAGCACGCTGGCCAGCACTTTCGGCGCACCGGCCACGATGTCCCAGGCGGTGAAAGCGAATCCGGCGGCGGCTTGGGGCGCGTTGCGCGCGGTCGTGCCCCCGACCAGGTTCTGCGTGGCCCGGCTGGCCGCTTCGATCTGCTGCGTCATCGGCTTGATCTTGGGCGCGAACGCGCGCATCGCCGTCGGTGCCTCGTGAAACCAGTTCAGCGCGGGCGTGGACAACGTGGCGATGGCCGAGACCAGCCCGATGCCAAGCATCAGCATGACGGTCACCGACGCCAGCCAGCGCGGGATGCGCACGCGTGCCGCGGCAACGACGATGGGGTTCAGGGCCAGGCCGAGGAAGCCTGCCAGCACCAGTGGCACCAGCAACGACTTGCCCAATACCACCGTATAGACCAGCGCCAGCAGGATCATGCCGGTCAGGGAAACACGGATCGCCTTCAGGTGGCGCGAGATGCGACGGGTGCTACGGCTGCTGCCGGGTTTGCGGCGGGGCCGGGTGGACAGCGTCGCCACTGCCGCTCCCGGCGCCATCGTCGACGACAACGGCGTGGGCAACGCCCCGGGCAGGTCGCTCATGACGCGTCGTCGGCTACGTCCGCCACGTCATCCGCGGCGTTTCCGGCCAGATCGCCCAGCAGGCTGCCCGTGGCCATGGAGATCACCTTGCCGATGATGTCGGCGGTACCGCCGGCCACCAGCCCGCTGACACCGGGTACGGCGAGGGGATTGAGCTTGATGTTGCTGAGCAGGAAACCGGCACCGGTCGCTATGCCCACCACAGTGAGGGGATGCTCGTAACCGCGCGCGATGATCGCCGCGGCTGGTTCCACCACCTCGACGCGCGCCGCCGTGACGCGCGCCTTGGCGGCGGTCACCTTGGCCATGCTGCTGAAAATGCCCATCGTCTACACCCCTGCCTTGGCTTCGCCTTCCGCCTTGCCCTGACGTACAGCTTCCCTGGCCAGGCTGGCCAGTTCGTTACGCGTACCGGGAAGGCTGATCCAGTGCATGCAGCGCTTGAACACAAGAATGGCGGCAACCAGCAATACCAGCTGCAGGCCGGCCAGCGCAGTGAGCGCCCACGCCCACGAGCCGAACCACTGCGCGAGGCCCCAGCCGGCGAGCGCCAGTAGGGTCAAGCCCAGCGCCACCGCGAAGACGATCGCGGCCAGGCCCATGAACAGCATCATGACCATGCCGGCACGTGCCAGCCCCAGTTCGGCGCCTGCCAATGCAAACTGCGCCGCGAACAGGTTCTTCAGGCCACTACCGAGTCGACGCAGGTCGTCGATCCAGGCGGGCATCGTCAGCGACGGACGTGCCGCACCCGCGCTATCCGCGGCCGGTTCGTTCACGTCGCTACGCCCCGAGGGATTGTCTTCCTGCATGTGTCATTGCCCCCGGGACAAAGGATCAGTTGCGAAGGATGCGACCGGCCAACCAGCCAGCGGCCAGCGCCATGGCGATGGACTGTACCGGCTTCTCGCGCACGTAGTCGCGGGCGGTATCGAGCCAGTCGTTCGCGGTGTCCACGGCCTCGCCATAGACTTCCTTGCCGCGCACCTTCACTTCCTCGGCCTTCTCGGCAGCACGCGTTGCGCCCTCGGCCGCCTTGTCGGTGGCGCTGTGCAGGGTGTTTTCCACCTTGTCGGCGGCGCGATCCACCACGTCCTTGGTGCGGTCCACGGCGTCGGAGGTAGCCTGCTTCACACGCTCGGCGCGCGCATCGATACGCTCGGCAGCCGACACGTTGTTCGCGGCGGCGTTCACTGCATTGGCAGCCTGGTCGAGGGGATTGTTCATGACGTGCACTCCGAAAGGACGGGATGGGACAAATTAGAGCGGAAGGGGTGACGCTGGAGTCATCGCAAGCGCCGACGACCGAAGCCGCCGGCGCGCATCGACGTTACCGGCCTCGACCGCGGAAGAACGAGATAATGGCCAGGATCAGGAAAACGATGAACAGGATCTTGGCGATGCCTGCCGCTGTGCCCGCGATGCCGCCGAAACCGAAGACAGCCGCGATGATGGCGATGACGAGGAAAACGAGAGCGTAGTGCAGCATGGGGAAAATCTCCGGCAGAATGGGACGCGACGCCATTTAGTCCCGGACCCTGCGCAGACCGCGTGAAACCGCGCCGGCCTGCTCAAAGGCCGTTCAGGCTGGCGCGGCGTCCCGTGGCTGTCCGCCTCAGCCGCGAACCCGCGGATTGAGCGAATACGTACCGGTGATGACCGCCTCGTCCACCACGTGGCCCTTCATCACATCGCGCAGTTCGGCCAGGTTGAAACCAGTTTCCAGCGGCAGCGTGTCCACGTCCAGAGCGTACACATGGAAGTGGTAGTGGTGGGGGATGCTGTCGTTCCAGGGCGGGCACGGGCCGTCGTAGCCGTGGTAATGCCCTTCCATATCACGATCGCCCTTGAACCAGCCGGTGTAATCGTTGATGCCCTGGACCGACCCGGGCGGGCCCACCGGCTCTTTTTTGCCACGCGGCACGATGCCCTCGCCGCAGGCGCCTTCGCCCAGTTCACGGCACTCCACGGGGATATTGGCCATCAGCCAGTGGACGAACTCCACGCGCGGCAGGTCGCGGCGCACTTCACGGCCTTCGACGTTGACGTCGTCGGGTTTGGAGGGCACGTCGGTGTCGATCACGGCGATGACGAAGGATCGGGCCGTGGTCGGCACTTCCGTCCACGCCAGGTGCGGCGTCACGTTACCCGCCGGCTTCACCGGCTCGCCGAGGTCCATGAACGCGTAGGTGGCCGGTATCGGCTTGCCGTGCTCGATGCTGTCGCTCTTCAGTCGCATGGGCTACTCCTGTTGTATCGCAGCACTTCATCACGGGGCGTGTGTAGTCCTTGCAGTGAAACCAGGGACTCAGCCGGCGATGGCGTTGAAGCGGGCCGCGATGTAGTCGTCGGTAAAACTGGTCATGCTGAAATCGCGGATGAAACCGCAATGGCCGCCGTGGTTGGCGATATCCAGCTCGATGTTGGGCGGCAGGCGGAGCTGGTGGAACGCGGCGATGGGAATGACCGGGTCGTCGCGCGAGGTGAGGATGGTGGCCGGGATGTGAAGGTCCATCAGGCGATCGCCGGCGACCGAGTAGCCGTCCAGGTAGGCCTCGAGCGAATCGAAATCGGTGTGCCGGAGCACAAGCGAACTGGTGAGATCGCGCATGTTCTGCTTCAGCTCGTTCAGCTCGAAATACGTCTGCTGCGGGAAGGCCTGCTGCTTGAGGCGCAGCGAGCGGCGCCACTTGTGCATGAAATAGGCGTTGTAGAACCAAGGCGCTTCGCTTTCCAGCGAAAACAGGCCCTCGCTGGGATCGATGATCGGGCACACGGCCAGTGCGTAGTCGAACGACACGCCCTGGGTGGGCGCGAGGATGCCTGCGCGCAACGCGAAATTGCCACCGAGCGAGAACCCGGCCACGCCGACCACGCGCGAGGGAAACATGCGGGTGATCTGCCCGAGCGCCGTCACCACCTCGTCGATGCGACAGGAATGGAACAGCGCCTCGTTCAGGCCGTGGCTGTCGCCGTGGTCGCGAAAGTTGAGGCGGAACACATCCCAGCCTTCCTCGAGCAACCGGCTACCGGTCTGCAGCACGTAGGTGGAATCGACGCTGCCCTCCCAGCCATGGAAGAGGATGGCCAGCCCGCGGGATGCCCCGCCGGTGGTCTGTGCCGTATAGCGACCGCTGAGTCGATCGCCCTGGCCTACGTCCACCAGCACTTCGACCGACCCTTCCTGCACCTTGTGCGCGCGACGGGGCAACAGGCGCCGACGGATGCCGCTGGAGGAAAGCATGGTCTGCACATGACCGCTGCGTAGCGGCCATGGCGGATTCAGGTCGATGCCCTTGGGCAGGCTCATGCCGGGGTATCGGTATCCAGGGCCAGGGCGATGCGCTCGCGCGAGGCATCCGCCATGCGGCGGCGCCCGTCGTCCGACACCGGCACGGGCTGGAGGAAATGCACTTCGACGTCGAGCGGACGCTCCCCCAGCAGGCGCAGGAAATTGCCCATGAAGCTCTCGTCTTCGCGGAAGCCCGCATCCACGATACGGCGACCGTGGCGCGCGAAGCGCAGGGCCACGGGCTGTACCGGTACCTCGGCGTCCAGCGCCGCCTGGAAGATGCGGGCATGGAACACCCGCAGCACGCCGTTGTGGCCCGTGCCGCCTTCCGGGAACACGGCCACGGCCCGCCCTTCGCGCAGGCGCTCGACCATGACCGCCATGACCGACGCCAGGGAGTGGTTGCTGCCGCGGCGATGGAAGATGGTGCCGCCGCGGGCGGCCATCCACCCCACCAGCGGCCAGCCGGCGATCTCGGCCTTGGCGACGAAGCAGGCGGCACGCTGCGAATGCAGCAGCACGATGTCCAGCCACGAGGTGTGGTTGGCCACGAACAACACCGGGTCGGGCAAGGGCGTACCGATGCGCACGCTGCGAAAGCCGAAGATCCGCAGCAGCAGGGTGGACCACAGGCGGATGGCGCGGTGGCCGAAAGGCTCCTTGCCGTCCTTCATGACGCCACCGGCCCAGCTCAGGATGGCCGTGCAGATGAAGATGCCGAACAGGACGTGGAGCAATAGCAGCGGCACACGCCACACATAGCGCAGCGGGCGCAAGGGATCGCGCGGGGTCGGGTTGGCGTCGGTGGATTCCATCAAGCACACAAGATTAACGACCGGCGGACCCTGCCGCTAGGGGAATTTCTCAATCCCGTGTGCCGCGCGGGCTTGGGCCGGGTCAAGCACGGGCGTTCCCGAGCGGCAGGGCAGTCGAAGCCTTGACCGTCCTCAACACGAAGCTGGTGTTCACGTCGGCCACGCCGGCCGCGTTGAGCAACCGGTCGAGAAGAAATTGCGAGAAGCCGTCCAGATCGGCGACGTAGACCTGCAGCAGGTAGTCCATGTCCCCGGTAAGCGCATAGCAGGAAACGACTTCTTCCCAGGTGGCGACCGACTCGGTAAAGGCGTCGATGGCGGCTGACTCGTGCCGCGACAGCTGCACCCGGACGAAGGCCTGCAGGCCCAGCCCGATCGCGCGGGGCTCCAGCCGCGCGCCGTAGCCACCGATCACCCCGTCCGCCTCCAGCTTCTGCACACGGCGCAGGCAGGCCGAGGGCGACAGGTTGACCTCGGTGGCCAGCTCCGCGTTGGTGATCCGGCCATGGGCCTGGAGCGCGCCGAGGATGCGCAGATCGGTTCGGTCGAACATTGCCTGCACGTTTGTAGCCTTATGCCGTGTGTTTGCGCACGTATATTGCGCTCTTGAGCGTGTATGGCGCAATGAGACAACCCTATTGCGCGTATCGGGCGCTAATCTGTTGTTATCACCTCGATATAACCCGTCAGGAGTTGCCCCATGAAAAATCCACGCCGCGTCGAGCACCAGCAGACAGGCCGCGGTTACGTTCCGGTGTACGCCACCGGCACCGTGGAGCAACCGTGGGCCAGCTACTCGAAGACGGATCACGACGTGTGGGACACCCTGTACAGCCGGCAGCGGGCCCTGTTGCCGGCCTATGCTTGCCAGGAATTCCTCGATGGCGTGGAACGCTTCGGCCTGGGCGACGGCGGCATTCCGCGCTTCGACGACCTGAACCGCGTGCTGGGTGCGGCCACGGGTTGGGAAGTGGTCGCCGTGGAAGGCCTGCTGCCGGACGAGGTGTTCTTCGACCACCTGGCCCACCGCCGTTTTCCTGTGAGCTGGTGGATTCGTCGTCCGGACCAGCTGGATTACCTGTCCGAGCCCGACCTCTTCCACGACCTGTTCGGGCACGTGCCCCTGCTGCTCAACCCCGTGTTCGCCGACTACATGCAGGCCTACGGCAAGGGCGGCATGAAGGCCCATGCTATCGGGCCGGAAGCCTTGATGAACCTCACGCGCCTCTACTGGTACACGGTGGAATTCGGCCTGATCCGCACGGACGCCGGCCTGCGCATCTACGGGGCGGGCATCGTCAGTTCCAAGAGCGAGTCGATCTATTCCATCGACTCTACCGCCCCCAACCGCATCGGCTTCGACCTGGCCCGGGTGATGAACACCCGCTACCGGATCGATTCGCACCAGCAGACCTACTTCGTGATCGACGATTTCGCCCAGTTGTTCGACGCCACGGCGGCCGATTTCACCCCGGTCTACGCGCAGCTGGCCCGGGGCCAGGCCGTGGCGGCCGCCGAGGTGCTGCCGACGGACACCGTGTTCCATCGCGGCAGCCGCGAAGGCTTCGTTTCCGGAGGAGATAACTGAGCCTCAACGGCGGCCTAACGAACGTCCGCTTACGATGGGCCCACGTTCAGTCAACAGGGTGGGTTCAGTCGTGGTCGTCTTCGATATTCCGTTCGAGTCCGTGGGTCCGGGCCTCTGGGTGCTCCAGAAGAATGCGAATGAATATGCCGAGTTCTGCTCGCGCGACGATGCGCTCGAATGCGCACTGGCCGAGGCGCGCCGTATCGAGGCCGCCAACGCGCTGTCTGACATCGTATTGAACATCGAGGGCAACGACGGGGTATGGCGGGCATTCGATACGTCCATCCGGCCCTACAGCCGTATGCAGGCCGCCTGACACCGCGCCGCACCCATCCACGCCTCGTGGGTGGGTGTGTAGGAGCCCACGATGTGGGCGATGCCGAACACCGAAACATTTAAAGAAGGCCAGCCGCAAAGCTGGCCTTTTTTCTTTGCCCGCATCCCACCACGGCGTGGATGGCAACGGGGTAGGAGCCCACGATGTGGGCGAAGCTCCAGGACAGCGGGTACAAATGAGGCCGTGCATCGAAAGCGGAGCATGCTTCGATGGGTTCACGGAAACGCCGGTAGAGCTGGGTGGGTGGCTTCTTTCGCGATATGGGGCGCTGAGGGTTCGCGGACATCGTCCGCTCCTACATTCGCGACCTTTGGCGGTGAGGGTTCGCGGACATCGTCCGCTCCTACATAGGCCTGGGGCACGGTAGTAGGGGGTCGCAAAAAATAAAACCCCGGCAGCCAGGGGAGGAGCTGCCGGGGTCGCGTCGGGTCCAGGCTATCAGGGGAAATAGCGGGACCCGGGACAGAAGGCTATCTAAACGGCCTTCTGCCAACGGGTCGCCTCTCGGCGATCGAATACTTAGATAAGGCCGTTGCCGTGAAGTTCCCGTATCACGGGGGGGTCGTGTTTGGGCTCTGTTTAACTTCGGCGGCCGTGGCGTGGTCGGCCAGCCACGGGCGGACCTGGGCGACCCACAGCGCATAGCCTTTCGGATTCATGTGCAGGCCGTCGCCGATGAACAGATCGGGCTTGGGCTGGCCCTGCGCGTCGACCATGGCGGGCGCCACATCGAGGAACGCGACATTCTTCTGTGCCATGGCCCAGGCGCTGATCAGCTTATTGGCCGCATTGATGGAGGGCAGCAGGGCCACGCGTGCCAGGGAGGGCTTGATCGAGATGAAGGCGATGGGCACATCGGGCTGGCCCTGGCGGACCTTGGTCACGAACGCGGCGAAATCGTCGCGCACCTGTTCGGGGGTGTCGCCGTTCTGCAGGTCGTTGTCGCCGGCGTAGACCACGATGGCGGCCGGCTTGTAGGGCGCCACGATGCGATCGGCGAACGCCGTGGCGTCGTCCATGTCCGAGCCGCCGAAGCCGCGGTTGATCACACGGTAATTCGGAAAGTCGCTGGCCAGGCTCTTCCAGAAGCGGATGGACGAGCTGCCGATGAACAGCACCGCGTGCGCGGGCGGCGGGTTGGCCCGGTCGTTGGCCTCGAAGGCCTGGATGTCGCTTTCCCACTGGCTGTGGTCGGGGGCCTTGGCGTGGGCGCCGAAGGACAGGACGAGTAAGGTGAGGAGGATCGTCAGGCGTTTCATCCGAAGAAACGTAACCGCTCAGGCGCCCGGGGGCAAACCCGGACGATCCACCGCGGTGACCTTGAGCACGGCCTCCACGTGCTGGCCGTTCCAGCGATAGATGAAGTGCTCGGCCTGCAGGCAGGGCGCCACCAGGTCCGGATAGAACACCGCCACGCACTCGCCGCCGGGATGCCGCGCGCTGTCGTAGACGATGCCGTTGGAACCCTCCTCGCGCAGGCGGCGGGCGAGCGCGACACTGGCCGCGTAGGAATCCGGAGCGTGCTCCGCGGGCCAGCCGCCGCGGATATCGTGCAGGCGGCCGGCGATGGACGTGGCGTAGCAGCGCACCTGGACATCCGTCGGTGGCTCGCGCGTGGCCGCCAGGAAGGCTTCCCGGTGGTAGACGGTTTCCTCGATGGCGGTGGCCACGGTGTGCGCCGCGTAGAACACGCCCCAGTGGCCGTCCGAGAACCGGCTGCCCTCCGGCGGGATATGGGCGAAGGCGGCCATGATCGGCGTAGTGCCGTGCCCCGACACCCGGCGACCGGGCGGCAGCAGGCTCAGTGCGCCTATTTCCTCGCGCAGGCGGGGGTTGGTCAGCGACTCGATCGCCATCACCGCGTCGATATCCTTCGGATCGGCGATGCGGTCGAACAGGCCCACCGGGGGAAACCGGCTGGGAACGATGCGGTAGGCGTGAGCCCAGCGTATCCGCCGCGACGGCGGCAGCGGGGTCATCCGTTCCAGCCGCGCTGGGCGTCCAGGTACTGGCGGACGACATAAAGGTCGGCGACGTTGCCCGAGAGCATGCGATCCAGCGCCGAGCGGCCACCGAACAACGGGGCCGCGTTGGGTTTGCGGACCCAGGCATCCGCCTGGCCGGGTTCGGGGAACAGGATCTGCAGGTCTTTCCAGATGCCCAGCAGGTAGCTGATGCGCTCGATTACGTCGCGCCCAGGCGCGCCGTCCTGCAGCTTCTTCCACTTGAAGTAGGTGGACTCCGGCGGATCGCCCAGCAGGGTGCGCTGCTCGGCGCCGCGGAGTTTCCAGCGCTCGGCCAAGGCGAAAAAAGCCCGCAGTGCCGGGCCGCCGAGGTCGGCGACGGGTGTCGGACGGGCATGAATCGCAGGCTGCATCGACGACTCCACTGGTGGATACATGATTTATGTTACTTCATGTGTGGATATCGTGGTAGCACGTCGACCGCTGGACCGCGCCCGGACTATCCCGTCAATGCTTGCGCTGCGCGGCGATCCATTCGTCGACATGCTGCTCCAGTACCGGCAGGGGTACCGAGCCCAGCGACAACACCGTGTCGTGGAACGCCCGCAGGTCGAAGCTTTCACCCAGCGCCTTCTCCGCCTTGTCGCGCAGGGCACGGATCTTCAGGTAGCCCAGTTCGTAGGACAGCGCCTGGCCCGGCCAGCTGATGTACCGGTCCACCTCGTTGGCGATCTCGCGCTGGCTCAGCGCGGTGTTGCTGCTGAGGTAATCGATCGCCTGCTGCCGGCTCCAGCCAAGGTGGTGGATGCCCGTATCCACCACCAGGCGACAGGCGCGCCACATCTGGTAGGTGAGGAAGCCGAAGTGCTCGTAGGGCGTGTGGTAAATGCCCATCTCCTCGCCGAGGTATTCCGAATACAGCGCCCAGCCCTCGCCGTACGCCGAGATATAGCCGTCGCGCCGGAAGTCGGGCAGCCCCTGCTGCTCGGCCGACAGCGCCAGCTGCAACGCGTGGCCCGGCATCGACTCGTGCAGGGTCAGCGCCGGCATGTTGAACAGCGGACGCGACGGCAGGTCGTAGGTATTGACCAGGTACGTATCCGGGCCACCGCGGCCGGACGTGTAATACGGCGCGATGTCCGCCGGCACCGGCTCGATGGCGAAACGCTGCCGGGGCAACAGGCCGAAGTACTTGCCCAGCTTCGCGTCCACCTGCTTGGCGACCCACGCCGTGCGCATCAACAGCTCGTCGGGCGTCTTGGCGTAGAACTGCGGATCGCTGCGCAGGAAGGCCAGGAACGCCGGGAAGTCGCCCTTGAATCCGGTCTGCTGCATCGTCTGCACCATCTCCTTGTGCAGCCGATCCACCTCGCGCAGGCCGATGGCATGGATGGCATCCGGGGTGAGGTCCAGCGTGGTGTACTCGATGATCTGCTGCCGGTAGTAGGCCTTGCCGTCGGGCAGCGACTCCGCCGCCAGAGTGGGCCGCGCACCGGGCACGTACTCGGTCCGGAAGAAGGTGAGCAAGCGGCCATAGGCCGGGATCACGTCGCCGGCGATGACCTGGCGGGCTTCCGCGCGCAGCGCCTCGGCGTCGGCCGCCGGAAGCGTCTTCGGCAACGCGGTGAACGGCCGGTAGAGCGCGCTGTCCTCCGGCTTCTTCAGGTCGGCGACGGCGGCGATCGATACGTCGCGCCCGTCGAGCACGGCCCGCGGCACCGTAAAACCACGCGCCAGGCCCAGGCGCATGTTGGCGATCTCCTGGTCCATGTAAGCGGGGATCTGGCGCAGGCGGTCGATGTATTTGCGGTAGTCGTCGCGCGTGCGCAGGTCGTCGCCATGCATCACGTACCCGATGTCCGACCAGAACGCCGAGTCGCTGTTGAACGGCATCTGCCACTGCTGGAAACGCTGCGCGGCGGCCAGGTTGGCGATCTGCGCCTGGTAGACCTCGTAGTCCACGCGCACCGTGCCACTCAGCGAGGCCGGATCGATCCGCTTCAGCTGCGCCAGCACGTCGTTCCAGTAAGCGAGACGCTTCGCCTGACTGGCGGCGTCCACCGTGTCCAGCCGACCCTCGCCGGGCTGTGCTTCACCGGAGGTGAGGATCCCGGCCTGGCCGTTGCGCCAGGCCCACTCCTTCGTATAGATCGCCTTGAACGCTGCGTCGGCGGGCGTGGCCATCGGTGCGGCGGCGTGGGCGGTGCCGGCAACGAGGCCGGCGAAGGCGATGGCGCGGATCCAGGGGGACATGCGGGCTCCGAAGGGGGTGGTCAAACCCCGATCATCGCATCCCGTCGCGTGCTGCGGCGCTATTCCAGGCCGGCGTAGTGGGTGTGCATCGTGACCAGGTAGGCGGCGATATCACGGCCCGGCTGGTCGACGAACACCTCGCCCGATTCGCGGCAGCTGGCGATGCGGTCGGGACGGAAGTTGCGGAACGCATCGCGGTGGCGACACCAGGTGCCCAGGGTCCACGCGCCACCCCAGAACGACAGGCACAGCGGCAATACCTCGCGGGTGCTGCTGCGGCCTTGCGCATCGGTGTAGTCCAGGCACAGCACGCGGTGCGCCAGCACGGCCTCGTGCAGGCGGTCGAGCATGGCCGCCACCTCGTTCTGGAACGTGTCCCGCCAGATGGGCGCGAAGATACGCGACTGCGCGGCGCGCTCACGCAGGTCGGGGGGCAGCACCGCCTCGATCTTGATCAGGGCGGCCTGCGCCTCGCGCGCCAGCCGCTCGCCGGCAAACGCTCGGACGAACCGCGTGCCCGCCACCAGCGCTTCCAGCTCGCCCGCGGTGAACATCAGCGGCGGGATGTCCGCGCCCTTGCGCAAGACATAACCGACGCCGGCCTCGCCCTCGATCGGCACACCGGAAGCCTGCAGGTCGGCCACATCGCGGTAGACCGTGCGCAGCGATACCTCGAGCGTGATCGCCAGCTGCCGCGCGGGCAGCGCCGTGCGCCGCCCGCGCAGGGCGTTGATGATGAGGAACAGGCGGTCGGCACGGCGCATGGGCGCATCATCGCTTTCTCGTCAGGCGACCGCCAGCGCCTGGGCCTTGGCCAGCGCCGCGTCCTGGGCATGAGCCCGCACCACCGCCGGCCGTGCCATCACCCGATCCACGTAGGCGGTGAACACGTCACGCCGGGGTACCAGACCGAAACCCATCGTCCACGACAGCGAGCTGGCCCAGAGCAGGTCGGCCGCGGTGAAGCGTTCGCCGAACATCCACGGACCCGTCGCCAGCTGCGCCTCCAGAAGATCCATCACGCTATCGAAATCGCCATAGGCCGACTGCATGGCCGGCATCGGCTCGTGTTTTGCCCAGCGGTCCATAACGGCCGGCTCGAAGCATGAGCCGTAGAAGGCCAGCCAGCGCAGGTAGGGGCCACGCAGTGCATCGTCCAGCGAGGGCGCCAGCTTCGCCTCGGGGAAAAGATCGGCCAGGTAGATGAAGATCGCCGGCCGCTCGGTAACCAGCTCACCGCGGTGCTCGATCGCGGGCACCTTGCCCATCGGATTGACCTTCAGGTACGCCGGCTGGCGCTGCTCGCCCGCGGCCAGGCTCATGACGTGCAGGTCGTACTGCGCGCCCAGTTCTTCCAGCAGCATGAGGACACTGCCGGAGCGGCTCTGCGGGGCGTGGTGGAAGACGATGCGGTTCGGGTTCATGCGGTAGTTCTTCCTTGGTTGTGCTGCGGTGAGGGACGAGTCTGCGCCAGGGCTGCTGACAGCGTTCTGTCAGCAGCCCTCTGGCGCCGTTCACGCCACATCCGGACAATGCGGGTTTTCGCGCCCGAGCCCGTCCGATGACGAAACCGATTTCGCTGATCCAGTTCCTGATCGAAGAAAAGCGCGAGGGGCATATCAATGCCCAGCTCAGCCTGCTGATCGAAGTGGTCGCCCGCGCCTGCAAGCGCATCTCGGTGGCCACCGGCAAGGGCGCCCTGGGCGGTGTGCTGGGTAACGCCGGCTCGGACAACGTGCAGGGTGAGGCCCAGAAGAAACTGGACGTGATCTCCAACGAGATCCTGCTCGAGGCCAATGCCTGGGGCGGTCACCTCGCCGCCTGCGCCTCGGAGGAAATGGAAGATCCCCAGCCCATTCCCGATGCCTACCCCAAGGGTAATCACCTGCTGTTGTTCGACCCGCTGGACGGCTCGTCCAACATCGACGTGAACGTGTCGGTCGGCACGATCTTCTCGGTGCTGCGCTGCCCGGATGGCGTCACCGAACCGAAGACCTCCGATTTCCTCCAGCCCGGTACCGAGCAGGTGGCCGCGGGTTACGTGGTCTACGGCCCGTGCACCCTGCTGGTGCTGACCTTCGGCCATGGCGTGCACGAGTTCACGCTGGACCGTGAGCATGGCAGCTTCGTGCTGACCCGTCGCGGCATCACCATCCCCGCCGAAACGGCGGAGTTCGCCATCAACATGTCCAACCAGCGCCACTGGGAAGCACCGATGCAGCGCTACATCGGCGAGTTGCTGGCCGGTGCCGATGGCCCGCGCGGGCGTGACTTCAACATGCGCTGGGTGGCCTCGATGGTGGCCGACGTGCACCGGATCATCACCCGTGGCGGTGTCTTCATCTACCCGCTGGATGCCAAGATCACCGGCAAGGGCGGCACCGGCAAGCTGCGCCTGATGTATGAGGCTAATCCCATGGCCTTCATCGTGGAACAGGCGGGCGGTGCCGCCACCACCGGCCGCGAACGGATCATGGCGTTGCAGCCCACGGCCCTGCACCAGCGCGTGCCGGTGTTCCTGGGCTCGAAGAACGAGATCGACGTGGCCACCCGCTACCACCTGGATGCGGACCACACGCGCGACTGATCGACCCGGGCGCCGTCCGCGCCCGGGCTACGCCATCCCTTCGTCACCCGGGCGCCCTGCCCGCGCCCGATGATCCGCCTGCCCCTTTCCTGGTCGCCGACATGACGTTCCGCCGCGCTCGCACCCTGCTTCCGCTCCTGCTTGCCACCCTGCTCAGCGGCTGTTTCGGCGGGAGCAAGCCCGACCAGCGGGCCGATACGGCCGTACCCGTACTGGCCGCCAAACCACGTATCGGCCTGGCGCTCGGCGGCGGCGCGGCCAAGGGCTTTGCGCATATCGGCGTCATCAAGATGCTGGAAGCCAGCGGCATCCACGCGGACGTGGTGTCTGGCACCAGCGCCGGCAGCGTCGTCGGCGTGTTGTATGCCTCGGGCATGGATGCCTTCCAGCTGCAGGAACAGGCCTTCGCGCTGGACGAAAGCAACATCCGCGACGTCCGTTTCTTTTCCGGCGGGTTGGTGCAGGGCCAGAAGCTGCAGGATTACGTCAACGCGCTGGTGAAGAACACGCCCATCGAGAAACTGCACACGCCGTTCGCGGCCGTGGCAACGCAACTGGAAAACGGCGACCGCGCCATCTTCATCCGTGGCAACGCCGGCCAGGCGGTGCGCGCGTCCAGCAGCATCCCCGGCGTGTTCGAGCCGGTGGAGATCGGCGGCCGGCACTTCGTCGACGGTGGCGTGGTCAGCCCCGTGCCGGTGGATGCGGCACGCCAGCTGGGCGCCGATATCGTCATCGCCGTGGATATCTCCGCGCGTCCGGATGGCAGCAATCCCGGCAGCATGATGGGCGTGGTCGGGCAATCCATCACCATCATGGGACGCCGCCTGGCCGAACAGGAACTGGGTCGCGCCGATATCGTCATTCGCCCGAAGGTGGGCCAGATCGGCCCGACCGACTTCGACCAGAAGAACGTCGCCATCCTCGAGGGCGAACGCGCGGCGCTGGCCGTCATTCCCGCGATCCGGGCGAAGATCGCGCAGAAGACCGCCGCCATGGGCAAGCAGCCGGTGCCCGCACACTGATCGGCGCTTTTCGGACGAATCCTATGGGCGGCCAGGCGGTGCCGCGCTAGCGTGAACGGGCGGGCCGGCCTGCGGCCCGCGTTGCCCGATGCCATGGAGGCTGCATGTATTCCACGCCGTTCCGCACGTTGCATGTCGCGAGCGCCCTGTGTGCGCTCGCCCTCATACCGGCCGCATTCGCCCAGGACTACGATCCTTCTTCCACCTACACGGAGAACTGCGTCGTCACGTTCAAGGGCGATGTCTTCCGCGCGAAGTGGTGGGTCGAACCCGGCCATTCGCCCGCCCACGTCGACCAGGTCGCCCACCCGTGGGATACACCCTGGGAGCGCACGGCCAGGGATACGCCCACGGGATGTCCGGGGCCGGACCAACCCGGTCACCCGGGCGATCCGGGCAACCCGGGCGATCCGCCTCCCCCGCCACCGCCCGGCAAGCCACGCGAGGTCCTGCTCAGCCAGCTGCTGGCCGACGAATCACGCCTGACGACGGACCCGCTGATGGGTGCGGTACGCGCCTCCATCCGCACGCTGGACAATGCCTCGGTGGAAGCCGTGCAACCCGGCCGCACCACCAACCCGGCCAACGTGCGGCGCGTGGAATCGATCGTGGACGCGGCGCGCTTCGAGTATCTGTTCCCGTTGCGTGCGCCGGAGTATTCCTATCGCGGGCTGCTCCAGGCCGTGGCCAAGTTCCCTGCGGTGTGCGCCGACTACGATGACGGCCGCGATGCGGAAGCGATCTGCCGCAAGACGCTGGCCACGATGTTCGCGCACTTCGCCCAGGAAACCGGCGCGCACGAATCGTGGCGGCCGGAGGAGGACTACCGCCAGACGCTGGCCTACGTGCGCGAGATGGGCTGGAACGAAGGCGCGCGCGGCGGCTACAACGGCGAATGCGCCAGCCAGGGGTGGATCGCCGACACCTGGCCCTGCGGTACCTACGCCGATGGCGCCTTCAAGAGCTACTTCGGCCGCGGGGCCAAGCAGCTGTCGTACAACTACAACTACGGCCCGTTTTCCGAAGCCATGTACGGTGACGTACGAACGCTGCTGGATGCGCCCGAGCGCGTGGCCGATACCTGGCTGAACCTCGCCAGCGCCACGTTCTTCTTCACCTACCCGCAGCCGCCCAAGCCATCCATGCTGCATGTCATCGACGGCACATGGCAGCCCAACGCGGCGGATCGTGCGGCGGGACTGGTGCCGGGCTTCGGCGTCACCACGCAGATCATCAACGGCGGCGTGGAGTGCGGCGGCCAGGACGAACACCTGCAGTCACGCAACCGCATCACCTATTACCGCGCCTTTGCCGCCACGCTCGGTGTGCCGGTGGGAGCCGATGAGGTGCTCGGTTGCAAGGGCATGAAGCAGTTCGCCGAAGGCGGTGCCGGTGCGTTGCCGGTGTATTGGGAAAACAACTGGCGCGAGCAGCCGGGCTGCAAGCTCGTCGGCTACCAGACGGCGTTCTCCGCGCTGAAGCCGGGTGAGTATGTCGCCTGTGTGCGTAAGGCATTCCCGGATGTGGAGATCGTGGACGATACACGGCGGTGATCGTCACGGAAGGTGCGCACCGTGCACTCTCGATTGTGTGCGGTGCGCTTTGACTTTGGGCTGAGGCCTTGAAGCGAGAGCCTCGCGCTTTGGAGCAAGAGCCGGCGGGTGCCACCCTCGGGGCCACGCCTGCGGCGACCCGCTAGGGAAAGGCCGCTGCCGCGGCCGCGAGGGTGGCACCCGCCGGCTCTTTCGAGGACTGAGGTTGCGTGTGGTCGAGCGCAGAGCCAGGTTTCGCTTCGTTGCTGGGAACGCTCGCTTGCGTGTTGCGCATGGCATCAGCCGCCTTGGGTGGTGTTGAGGGTTCGCGCACATCGTGCGCTCCTACACGGCCGGCGGATCAGGCGTTGAATAAATGAGCCCTACCTCCGGGGTAGGAGCGCACGATGTGCGCGAACAGCCAACAAAGCGCTGACGCCGTCCCCCGACCCCTGCTCGCCGAACGCCACTCGCTGCTCGCCCAACACGCCACCTCAGTTTGCGGAAGAGCCGGCGGGTAGCCCCCTCGGTGCCGGTAGCCGCAGGCGAGGGCTTCGCACAGATCAGGCCCGAAGGGGGCCGACCAGGACGGTCGGCCGTTTTCGCGAGACAGGATGTCGAGTCGGAAACCCCTGTGCGAAGCCCGACCCGGCCCGAAGGGCAATAGATAGACGGCCGCGGAGCGGCCTTTCCTTAGCGGGTCGCCGCCGGCGTGGCACCGAGGGGGCTACCCGCCGGCTCTTGCTCAACGCGTGCGGGGCCCGGCTTTACCGCTTTGTTGGTTTTTCGCGCACATCGTGCGCTCCTACCAGCGGTTTGGCTTGCACGCCGTCTTGCGTCATTTTTACTGGCAGGATGCTGCCGTCGGCGGCGAAATGCAGTTCGTCGATGCTGGTCTCACGGTGGTTGCCGTTGGTGTCGCCCAGCGGATGGCGGTGGTAGACGATGTACCAGCTATCGTCCTTCGCCACATGGAACAGCGAATGGTGGCCCGCGCCGGTGGCGATCTTCGGATCCTGCTGGAGGACCTTGCCGACGCGGCGGAACGGCCCGGTGACCGAGTCGCCCACGGCGTAGGCCACCGAGTAGTCGGGACCGGTCCAGCCACCCTCCGACCACATGAAGTAGTACTTGCCGTTGCGCTTGAACATCAACGGACCTTCGACGTACTCCGGTGCGGGGGTGATCTCCTTGAACACGGTGCCGTCGGCCATGGGCTCGACGCCGGTGAAGTCGGGTTTCAGCTTGACGATGTTGGCGTGTTTCCAGCCGCCGTAGATCATGTAGTAAGTGCCGTCGTCGTCGCGGAACACGAACTGGTCGATCGGCTGCGCTCCGTTGTGGAAGGCGCCGATCAACGGCTTGCCGATCAGGTCCTTGAACGGGCCGTCGGGCTTGTCGGCCACGGCCACGCCGATGCCGCCGACCTCGTTGTCGTTCTGGATATCGTTGGCGGCGAAGAAGAAATAATACTTGCCGTCCTTCTTCACCAGCGCCGGTGCCCACAGCGCCTTCTTCGCCCAGGGAATGTCACGCATCGACAACACGTCGGCGTGCTTCGTCCAGTGGATCAGGTCGGGCGAGGAGAACGCATCGAAGTGGTTCTGCTGCGCGTAAGGCAATGAGGTGGTGGGGTAGATCCAGTAGGTGTCGTCGAAGATGGCCGCCTCCGGATCGGCGTACCAGCCGGGGAAGACCGGGTTGCCCGCATGCTCCGGTGGTGGCGCGGCCAGCGCGCCGAAGGATACGCACGCGGCAAGCACCGCGCTCCCGATGAACCTGCCTAGCCGCATGCCGATCTCCCGTTCGCCCGAGCCGAACATCCGACCATAACGGTTCGGACGTCCGGAATCCACGGTCGGTCAGAAGCGGTAGCTGGCGTTGCCCATGATGCTGCGACGCGGGCCGTAGAAGCAGTCGCCACGGGCCAGGCACGTGGCGCTGTACGCCTGGTCGGTGACGTTGGCGGCATTGACGGAGAAGCGCCACGGCCCCTGCGTGTAGGCCACCATCGCATCGAACAGTGTCTTGCGCGGCACCACGAGCGTGCCGGTCTCGTCGTAGTTGGTGCCGATGTAGCGTGCACCGATGCCGAAGCTGAAACCGTCACTGTCGGCGTCGTTCACGTGGTACACGCCCCACGCGGAGGCTTGGTTCTTCGGCAGGCCCGCGACGATCGTGCCGTCGTCCGGCCGCGCTTTCGTCCAGGTGTAGGTGCCGATGAGGTCCACATGGCTGCCCAGGCGCGAGCTGCCTTCCAGTTCCACGCCGCGGGTCTTCGCGCGGCCTGCCTGGACCTGGTTCAGCGGATTCTGCGGATCGGGCGCGAGGCGGTTTTCCTCGCGCAGGTCGAAGTACGTCGCGGTGAGCAGCGTCGAGCCGCCGACAGGCTGGTATTTCACGCCGGCTTCGTACTGTTTGCCGCGCAACGGCTCGTAGGGGCGGTTGTAGAAATCCAGGCTGTCCAGCGGCTGGAACGACTCGGTATAGCTCACGTACGGCACCAGTCCGTTGTCGAAGCGGTACATCACGCCGAAGCGCGAGGTGGTCGCATTGTCGACGGAGCGGCTGTCGCCGGTGGTCAACGTGGCACGATCATGGCGCACGCCCACCGTGCCGATCCAGTGCTCGCCCCAGTTGATCTGGTCCTGCACGTAGAGACCGGTCTGCCGCGTATGGCTGGACGGTGCCGGCAGGATGTCGGGCGGCACGAAGCCGTTACCGTAGACCGGCGCGTACAGGTCGAACGGGACGAGGTCTACGCCGTTGCCCTGGCGGCTGTCGGTATGCGAATAGCCCAGGTCCGCGCCGAACAGCACGCGGTGATGCATGCCGCCCGTATCGAAATCGCCCTCGAGGCGCGTATCGGTGACGAAACGCTTGTGCCGGCTGAGGGCGATATAGCTATAGCGCGACACGGTGCGCTGGTCGTCGTCGAGGAACGGATACGCGGGGTTGGTATAGACGTTCGGATAGAGCGAGCGGTAGTCCACGTTGTCGTGCGAGTAGCGCGCGTTCTGGGTGAACTTCCACGTGTCGTTGAAGCGGTGCTCGAAGAATGACGACAGCGCGCGCTGGCTGGTGTCGTAGCGATCGAAGCCGGGCTCGCTGACGAAGCGATTCGTCGGAATGCGCCCGTTCGGATTGAACAGCAGCGTGCCCGCGTGCGGCAGGAAGTTCAGCGAGGAGCCGTTGTGGTCGAACTGCAGGTTGGCGAGTACGGTCCAGCGGGTGTTGTTGTCGGGCTGCCAGGTGACCGAGGGGGAGATCGCCTTGCGGTCGTCGGATACGTGGTCGATCTGCGAGTCGGCGTCGCGCACCACGCCGATCAGGCGATACGCCCAATGGCCGGCCGCATCCAGCGGGCCGGTGAAGTCGAACGCGGCCTGCTTGCGCGCGTTGTTGCCGACCTGCACCTGCACCTCGCGCGCCGCGGTGAACTGCGGGCGCTTCGACGTGAGACCGATCAGACCGCCCGTGGTGCCTTGTCCGTAAAGCACCGACGAGGGACCGCGCACCACCTCGATATGGTCGAGGAAATAGGGCTCGGTGCGTGCGTACGAACCACCGAACGACTGCCGCAGGCCGTCCAGGTAGGAGGTGAACGACGCGCCGCGGACGAAGGCGTCGTCACCACGGCTGTCCACGCCGTAGGCATCGGAGCGCACGCCGGCCGAGTAGCGCAGCGCGTCCTGCACCGTCAGCACGCCCTGGTCGAGCATCTGCGTGCCGGAGATAACCGACACCGCCTGCGGCGTTTCGACGATCGGCGTATCGGTCTTCGTCGCGCCCTCGGCGTCCTGCCGTGCGTAGCCTTGGTCGAGCTTGACGCCACGCACGTCGACGGCATCCAGCTGGACGGCCTTATCGGTGCGGTTCGTGTCTTGGGCAAAGGAAGCGTGCGAGGCCAACACCCCTGCGATGAGCAGGGGCAGCGCCTTCTTGGGAAGGATCATGAGCATGGGTCCGTAGCGGGGGAATGTCGCGGTTAACGCGAACGAATCTCATTACCATGATGCCGCACATGTGGCAGGCACCGCAATACCTTACGCTGATATTGCGAATGAATCGCATTTGCGTAAACTGGTCGACCCGTTTCCGCACCCACCACGGCGAAAGACATCCCGGCATGAGCAGGCGCAAGACGACAGGCATCTCCCCCATGCGGGCGCTGGACGTGACGGGCCGAGCCACCGCCGCGGTGTTCGGCGGCTATGCGCTGGCGGCCCTGGTGGCGGCGGCGTGCGCGCGCTGGCTGCCCATGGCGCGTGTCGAGGCGGTAGTCGCCGGCATGCTCGTCTCGTTCGCGGTCTACGCCGCGGTGGCCATTTTCGCGTTCGCCTCGCGCAGCGCGGCACATGCCTGGATCGGGCTGGCGGCGATCGGCGTACCGCTCGCGGTGGCGCTGGCGGCGTCGCTGCACGGAGCGGCGCCATGAACGGGGTCAACGGTGGCCTGCGCCAGTCGATGGCCTGGCTGCATACCTGGGCGGGCCTGCTCGTCGGCTGGCTGTTGCTGGCGATCTTCGCGACCGGCACCAGCGCGTATTTCCAGGACGAGATCACCCGATGGATGCAGCCGGAGATCACCGGCGTGCGCCAGCCGACGCGCGCCGCGGAAGGCGCGGTGACGTGGCTTAACGCCCACCAGCCCGGCGCGGACAGCTGGTCCATCGCCCTGCCTGGCCAGCGCGCGATCGCCTCCACGGTCTACTGGCGGCAAGCGGGTGAAGACCGCAGCGCGGCGCGCGACAACACGCTGACGCTGGACGGCAACGGGCAGCCCGTGGTGTCGCGCCCCACCCTGGGCGGCGCGTTCCTCTATCGCATGCACTTCGACCTGCACTACATGCCGGTGATCTGGGCTCGCTGGGTGGTCGGCTTCTGCGCCATGTTCATGCTGGTGGCCATCGTCAGCGGGGTGATCACGCACAAGAAGATCTTCGCCGACTTCTTCACCCTGCGCTTCGGCAAGGGGCAGCGCTCCTGGCTGGACGCGCACAACGTCAGCGCCGTGCTGGCCCTGCCGTTCCACCTGATGATCACGTTTACCGGCCTGGTTACGCTGCAGTCGCTGTACATGCCCTGGGGCGTGGCGGCCGCGTATCCGAGCAAGGCAGCCTACTTCGCCGAGGCGTTCGGCAGCGAGCCGCCGCCGGAGCGTTCCGGCCAGCCGGCACCGATGGCGCCCCTGGCCGGGATGATCGCGCAGGCACGCGCGGTATGGGGCGGCGCGCAGCCGGGCTTCATCGACATCGCGCTACCCGGCGACCGGCATGGCGTGGTGCGCCTGTTCCGCAGTGGCGGCGATGCCATGGACGCCCGCGCAAAGACCCTGCTGTTCGACGCCGCAACGGGACGCATGCATCCGCTGCCGGCGTCCAAGGGAGGCGCGAGCGCGACCGAAAGCACGATGGTGGGCCTGCACGCGGGGCGTTACGCGCCGTACGCGCTGCGTTGGCTGTATTTCCTGTGCAGCCTGGCCGGCACGCTGATGGTGGCGACGGGCCTGGTCCTGTGGACGGCCAAACGGCGGCTCCAGCTCCCCGATCCCGACCGGCCCCATCTCGGTTTCGTGCTGGTCGAGCGGCTCAATATCGCCACCGTCGCCGGCCTGCCGCTGGCCTTCGCCTGCCACTTCCTGGCCAACCGGCTGTTGCCGGTGCGCATGGACGACCGGGCGACGTGGGAGGTGCATGCCTTCTTCATCGGCTGGGGCGCCGCGCTGTTGATCGCCTGCGTGCAACGGCCGCGGCGTGCCTGGCTGGCGGTGCTCATGCTCGGCGCCGCGGCCTTCGCGGCCCTGCCTGTCGTGGACGAGCTGACCACGGAGCGCGGTTTGCTGCCTAGCCTGGCGCGCGGCGACGGTGTGTTCGTCGGCTTCGACCTGACCATGCTGTCCCTGGCCGCCGGCCTGGGCATCGCCGCGTGGAAGCTGTACAGGCGGCCGGCGGGCGCGAGGCGCAAGCACGCGGTGATCGCCACCGGAGCGGATGCATGATCGCGTTACCGCTGGTGGCCTCGGTACTCGGCTTCGCCCTGCTGTGCCTGGGCATGTCGCGCCACCAGCGCGATCTGTTCGGCCGGTCGCTCCCGGCGGGACGGACGCGTGCGGCGAAGGCTGCCGGCTGGCTGCTGGTGACCGTGGCCTATGCCGGCAGCTTGCTCGCGGAAGGCGCCGCGCTCGGCGCAGTCTATGGCGTCGGCGTGCTGACCTTCGGCGCGGCGGTCGTGGCGATGGCGTTGATGGGCCTGTCGCGGCCCCGGTGAGCTACGCGACCAGAAGGTCTTCGTAGAACGCGCCGATCGGCCGCTCGGGATGCGCGATCTGGATCTCGAGGATCCACAGCCCGGGCACCGGCGCCGCGTCGAAGTTGCCCAGGGTGCCCGCCTTGTGCACGGCGTGCGGGTAATCGCCCACGCGGTGACCCTTGGTCGCATGGTTGAGGCGCCAGCCCATGGCCTGCGCTTCCGCACTCAGGTACGCATACAGGGCGACGCCGGTCACGCCATCGCGCCAGCGCGCCTCGCCCCGGCGGAACAGCTCGCGGGCGGCCTCGGCGCAGGCGTGCTTGAGTGGATCGTCGCCCAGCACGAAGGTATCGCCGACATCGCCTTCGTGGCCGTCGAACACCGGCCCGAGATCCACGAAGTAGATATCGTCATCGCCCAGCACCGTGTCCGGCGCCGAACGCTGGCGGAAGGTCTTCAGCGTGTTCTCGCCGAAACGCAGGATGCTCGGATGCCAGATGCGGTCCATGCCTGCGGCCTGCAGCCGTTCCTTCGCCAGCACCGCGGCCTCCGGCTCGGTCATGCCCGGACGGATGTGCGCTGCGATATCGCGCAATGCCGCCCACGAGCGCTCGCGGGCGCTGAGCAGGCGTTCGAGGGCGAAGCGATGGCCGACGTTTTCGGCCGTGGCGACAGGCATGGCGGTTTCGGCTCCGTGGCGGTTGTCAGGAATGCGACGACGGGTGGGTGAGTGCCCGCAGCCGTGCAGTGGCACGAACGCGTACCGCCTCGGCGCCGTCTACGCGGGACAGGTATTGGAGCACGTCCTTGCCGGTCGACGGATGGGCCGCGACGGCGAGGCGCACCTGTTCGTTCACGTCATCGGCGAGCAGCCGCAGCAGGTTTTCCGGCGCAACCTTTCGCTGGGCGATGGCGAGGCGGACGGTCGCGTCCGGATCGTCGGCGAGCCGCTCCAGCATCGGCAAGGCCACCTCGCGGTGGGCCGCGATGAACGGCCGCAGGTCCGGCGCGCGCTCATAGACCTGCGCCCATACCGCGACGGGCACGGCCTCGGTCATGGCGCGCTGTTGGTCTTCGGCATCGTCGCTGCGGCGCAGCCGAATCCATTCATTCGCATCGTCGATCATGTCGTCCCCCTCTCGCGGATGGGGTCCGCGAGCATCAACCCAGTCGCAGCCGTGCCGCTGCCTGGGCGAGCATGGTACGCGCGATCTCCTCCGCAGGCACCTCCCGCGCGAGCGCGCCGGCCTGCCCGGCCCACAAGGGTTGGAAATCGCCCTGCCCAGTGGCTTCGGTGGCCGCGCGCAACGGCGCCAGGGGGCCGGCGGCCAGCGGGAACGGCAAGGCATCGGCCGCCAGCGGGCCCAGTTCGCGCATGATGCGATTGACCGCGCCACGCGCCGGACGGCCGGTCAGCACGTTGGTGACCACGGTGCCGTCGTCGCGCAGGGCGCGCAGCGCCTTGCGATGCACGGGGGCGATCGTGGCTTCCGGCGTCCGCAGGAAGGCCGTGCCCACCTGCACCGCCGACGCGCCGAGGCACAGCGCCGCCGCCGTGCCGCGACCGTCCGCGATCCCTCCGGCGGCAATCACCGGCACCCGCAACGCATCGACCATCTGCGGTACCAGGGCCATCGTGCCGGGCTGGGCCGCCATGTCGTGGGTAAGGAAATTGCCGCGATGGCCGCCGGCCTCGTAACCCTGGGCGATCACGACGTCACAGCCACGCTCGGCGAGCCAGCGCCCCTCGGCCACCGTGGTGGCGGAGGCGAGCACGATGGCCCCGGCGGCTTTCACCCGCTGGAGCAACACCGGATCGGGCAGCCCGAAGTGGAAGCTGACCACCTCGGGCGTCAAAGCCTCCACCAGTTCGCAGAGGGCGGTGTCGAATGGCGCTCGGCCCCCTGTGGCGGACGCGGCGTCCGGGTCCACGCCGTACTCGGTGAAATACGTCGCCAACCGTTCCTGCCAGCGCCGTGTTTGCGCCTCGTCGGGCGCGACCGGCGTGTGCGCGAAGAAATTGAGGTTGAGCGGCGCCGTCACCGCGCCACGGAACGCGGCGACGTGCTCGCGGATGGTCGCGGCGGATAGCGATGCACAGGGGATCGCGCCCAACCCGCCGGCCCGGGCGACGGCGATGGCCAGCGCCGCGCCACCTGCGCCGGCCATCGGCGCCAGCAGCAGCGGTTGCTCGATGGCGAGCAGGTCGAGCACACGGCGATCGGTCCAGCTGGGCACGGCGGTTCCTCGCGGCATCGGTCAGAGGCTGACGGCGTAGGTGATGAAGAAACAGGCCGCGGTCAGCAGGATCATCGCGGCGATGAAGGCGACATCGGCGATGCGTTCCAGGCGGTGCAGGCGCACCTCGGTTTCCGTCCGCAACGCGAAATACGCGCTGAGGGTGGCGACGAGGAAGAAGATCGCATCGACCGAGAGCAGGTCGTCGGCCCAGCTGTCGGTGCGGCTCACCGCATTGGACACGCGCAGCAGCCCGACGCCGGTGAGGCAGACACCGACCATGGCCGCCGAGATCGTGCAGATCATGCGGCACGTGCCTTCCGCAAGCGGTGTCTGGAAGGATCGGCGCGGCATGGGCTCGGGGTCCCGTGTAGGCAAGAGCGGATATGGTACGCCGATGTGGGTGTTTGGCACGCCACATGCGCGAATGGCCCACGATGGCCATCGGCTCGGAACGTTATTGCAGCAGCCGGTTGATCGCTTCGATGTCCCTGATTTCGGCGATGCCGGCGGCGCGCTTGAGCCGCAGCTTGTTGAGGATGAACTGATGACGCAGCGCGGTGTATTGCGTGCGGATTTCGGCCAGCGTCTGGATGGCGACGACGACGTTGGTCAGGCTCTGCGTGCCGATGTCGTAGCCCGCGCGCATCGACGCCAGCGCCTTCTTGCCCGATTCCACCGCCTCGCGCGCGTCGCCGACCTGACCGATGCCGGCGGTCACCAGGTTGAAGTAGTTAGTGGTGTCGCGCGCCGTCTGTCGGCGCAGCGACTCCAGGTCGCCCTCGTCCGCGTCACGCTGGTGGATCGCCTGGCGCACCTGCGACTGGGTCAGCCCACCGCTGAACAGCGGTACTGCCAGCACCAGTCCGACCGTGGTGGTACCCGTGCCGTACCCGGCGCCACCGCGCACGCCGTTGCGCCACGCGCCGGCCTTGTCGTAGTTCACGGCGAGGTTGACGGTCGGCAGGTGTCCGCTGCGGGCCGCGGCGATCGCGTGCTCGTCCGCCCGGACCAGGTGACTGGCCGCCATCACGTCCGGGCTCTGGCGCATGGCCTGTTCCACCCAGGCGTTGGCGTCGTCGGGCGCGGGCGCTTCCATCGGCAGGTCTTCGCGCAGGGCCTTCAGCGTGCCGGGCTCCTTGCCGGTCAGCTGCTGCAACGCACGCCGCGCATCCTTCAGCGAGGTCTCCGCATCCACGCGCGACGACTTGATGTAGAGGTAATACGCGCGCGACTGGGTGAGGTCGGCTTCCGGCGCCAGTCCGTTCCTGAACAGCGTGGTGGCCTGGTCGTACTGCTGCTTATAGGCATCTTCGTACGAGCGGAACACCTCCACCTGGTCCTGCGCCACCAGCACGTCGAAGTAGGCCGTGGTCGCGCGAACGTACAGATCCTGCAGTTCGCCCTGGTATGTCGCGTCCTGCGCCTGGGCCGTCGCGGCCGCCTGCCGCTCCCGCGAGAACTTCGACAGGTCCAGCACGGTCTGGTCGAGGGTCAGCGTGAGGTCGCGTTGCCGGCTATGCCCGTCCGTGGTGGTGGATGGTGCCGCATCGTTGCTGGACTGCACGCCGATGTTGCCCGGATGGAACTGCTGCAGCTCGAGGCCGGCGGACAGCTGCGGCAGCAAGGCCGCACGCGCCTGGGGCACGCCTTCCGCCACCACCAGCCGGCGCGCGTCCGCACTGGCCAGCACCGGGTCGTTGGCCACGGCCTCGCGGTAGACGTCCATCAGGTCTTCCGCGCCCGCGGTAGCCGGGAGGCCACCGGCCAGGGCCAGCAACGCCACTAGCACGCCCGATATGTACCTTGTTTGCATGTCCGCCCTTGCCCGCACCCGAAGATGGGGTGGGCAGTGCAAGCGGTGTGCCACGGTGGGGAAACGCGGTAAAACGCACTGCGGGCCGCACTTTCAGACGGCCGGACGGCTTTTTCGCAAGAGCTTGCGGTGGACGGCGCCCCTGTACCGGCGGCGCCGACCCGTGTCCGCGGACGTTATCGCGCGGACACGGGCGGTCACGGGGAGCGGCCGCGTCAGAAGTTCCAGCGCACGCCCAGGTTCACCGCATCGCTGCGCTGGCGCTTGCCGATATCGGCGTTGTAGTACACGAACGTGCTGGCCTTCGGTGTGATGTCGAAGCTCATGCCCACGCCCGCCTGCCAGTGGTTGCGCACCGGCTCCGATCCCTGCACCGAGAACGTGCCACCCGGTTCGCCGGCGAAGGCGTTGTTGACCGACACCGTGTTGTCGCGGGTGTTGTGCAGGTAGCGAACCATGACGATGGGATGCAGCTTCGTGCCTTCCACGCCCAGGTCCACATCGCCGACCAGACGCGCACCGACGCCGTACTGCAGGCTGCTGGCACTGGCGCGACCCACGCGCAGGTCCGCGTCGCCGGCATTCTTCTCGGTAAAGGCGTCGTACTTGACCTTGCTGTAATACGCGCCGACGAAGGGCTCCAGGTGCATGGCCTGACCCAGCGTGAAGCGGTAGCCGCCTTCCAGCGAAGCGTTGGTGGTCTTGCCGTCGTAGCTGCCCGTGGCCTGCGGCGTGAAGCCGCCCACCGCGATGCGCCGCGAGCTGTCGGCGTTCTGCCAGCCGTACGATGCCAGGCCCTGCGCCCACCACTGCCTGTCGTTGAAGTACAGCGCATGCAGGCCGATCGCCGCCTGGTCGACATCCGTGTAGTCGCCGCGGCGATCCACCTCGGTGCGCGAGTTGGCGACGTTGGCATGCACGCCCAGGCGCAGGTCCGGCGTCACCGGTGCGTCGGTACCGATGACCACGCCATGGATGCGGTAGTCGGTCTGCGCCACGTCCGCACTGTGGTCGAAGCTGCTGCTGGAGGTATACGGCTCGGCCCAGACGGCCGGACCACGCTCGCCGGTATCACGCTGGAGCTTCAGGCGGTTGAACACCGTGTCCTGGTACTGGCTCTGGCCCGACAGCTCGGCATTGGCAGCCGAGGCATAGGTTTCACCGGTGAGCGAATCGAAGGCGCGGATCACCTCCGGCGAGCGCAGCCCGCGCACGTTGCCCAGCAGGTTCGACAGCGGATCGCCACCGGAGACGGCAATCCGTTGCAGGGCCGTGGCCATCGAGCGCTGGTTGGCGCCCAGGCCCGGGAACCGGTCGAACGTGATGCCGCCCGAGCCCAGCCCGCTGCCGGCCTGGCTGTAGGTAAGCGCCAGGTTGTTGCCGATCACCTGCCAGCTCGTGTCCAGGAACGGCAGGTTGCTGCCCGTCATGGTGCTGCCGGCGTAGCTGCCGGTGATGCCCTGGGACGCACTGATGACGTTCACCTGCGTGACCGGGCCGAACGACGTGCCGTTGTTCTCCACCGTGACCTTGCCGCCCAGCACCGCCGTGCCGTTGACCACGACGGCATCGGTCACGCCGTTGTCGCCCGTGCGGATATAGGTGGTGGAGCCGGCACCGAGGGTCAGGCCACCTACCGTCAGCACCGTACCCGGCGTGCCCGTGCCCGCGGCCGCGCCGGTCGCACCCGGTACGCCACTCGGGGCCACCGTGCCGTCGACCACGACCGGACCGGTGACGGTGCCGCCACCGATGATCCCGCCACCCGGGTTGACCGTGGCCGGTCCGCCCAGCGTGCCGTTGACCGCGATGGTGCCCGCCACGACGGTGCCGCCGGGGAAATTCACCGTGGTGCCGGCACCGATCGACAGCGTGCCGTTGCCCACGTTGAGGTTGTCGATGTTGTTGAACACGCCGCCCGGCAGGGTGGCATCGCCCGAGCCCGTGACGTCGAGCGTGGTGCCCGGGCCGGTGCCGTTCACGGTGCCGGTAACCGCCGGCAGCTGTCCGAACCCGATGCCGATGGTGCTGCCGCCGCCGAGATTGACCGTGCCGGCGATCGGGCCCGTCACCGTCACGACATTGCCGGTGCCGCCGAGGTTGATCGTGCCTGCGCCGCCGACCGCGATGCCGCCGTTGTACGGGTTGCTGGCGTTGAGGATGCCGCCGTTGACGGTCAGGCCACCGGTGAAGCCGGCCAGCGAGCCGCCGAGGGTAAGGCTGCCGGTGCCTTCCTTGTCCAGGCCGCCCGTGCCGCTGAGGCTGCCGTTCAAGGTGAGGTCGGCCGGGCCCTGCACGGTCACGCCGTTGCCGCCCACCGTCACGACATTGCCGAGCGTGACGCCGGTGCTCGCCTGCAGCGCCGCGCCGTCGATGGCGAGGCCACCCGTGCCCAGGGCCGTGTCGCTGCCGACCACCAGCGTGCCGCCGCCGACCGTGGTGCCGCCGGTGTAGGTGTTGTTGCCGGTCAGGACCAGGCGGATCGTGCCTTGCTGCAAGAGGCTGCCGGTGCCGGAGATGGCGCCGGCCAGGGTCAGGTCGTTGCTGCCGGGCAAGGTCAGTGCGGCGTTGAGCGCGATGTCGTTCGCCAGCGTGGTGACCGCCGTAGTGCCGAGGCTGGCCGCGCCGCCGACGGTGAGCGTGCCCGTACCCAGGGCCGCGCCGTTACCGATGCTCAGGCCACCGTCGTTGAGGGTCACGCCGCCGCTGAAGGTGTTGGTGCCGCCCAGCGAGAGCGTGCCCGTGCCGTTCTTGACCAGGCTGCCGGTGCCGGCGACGGTGCTGTCGAGGGTGGCATCGGCATTGCCCGTAAGGGTCAATGCGTTCGCACCCAGGGTCACGCTGCTCCCGGCCACGCTGTTGAGCGAGCCGATGGTCTGGTTGCCGGCGGCGGCGATGTCGAAGCCACCGGTGCCGGCCAGGGTGACAGCCCCGCCGCTGGCCAGGCTGCCGCCCGCGCCGATCGCCAGCGTGCCGTCGTTGACGATCGTGCCACCGGTATAGCTGTTGGCACCCGCCAGCGTAAGAGTCGCGCCGCCGTTCTTGGTCAGGCTGCCGGCACCGGTGATGGCACCGCCGAGCGTCAGGTCGTTGCTGCCCAGCACGGTCAGGCCCGCGTTGAGCGCCACGTCGTTCGCCAGCGTGACGGGGCTGAGCGCGTCGAGCGTGCCCGCGCCTGCCACCGTCAACGCGCCGGTACCGAGCGCCGCATCGTCGTTCACCACCAGGCCGCCGGCATTGAGGGTGACGCCTCCACTGAAGGTGTTGGCGCCGCCGAGCTCCTGGCTGCCCGCACCGTTCTTGATCAGTGCGCCGGTACCGGCGATGACGCCGTCATAGGTGCCGTTGCCGACGCCGTTGAGCGTGAGCGTGCTGCCGCCGAGGGTGACGTTGCTGCCGGCGACGCCGTTGAGCACGCCGATCGCCTGGTCGCCGCCGCCGGCGATATCGAACGCGGTGCCCGCGTTGGCCAGCGTCACGGCGCCCGTGGGCGACAGGCTGCCGCCCGCGCCGATGGCGAGCGTGCCGTTGTTGATCAGCGTCCCGCCGGTATACGTGTTGATGCCGGTGAGCGTTTCGATGCCGGTGCCTTCCTTGATCAGCCCACCGGTGCCACCGATGCTGCCGCCGAAGGTACCGTCCGTCGCGCTGCCGACCGTCAGCGTGTTGCCGCCGAGGTTCACGGTGCCGTTGCCCACCAGGGTGCCGAACACCTGCGTGCCGTTGCCGGCCGAGAGGTCGAAGGTGGCCCCCGTGGTCAGGTTCACCGTGCCGGTATTGAGCAGGCTGGCGCCCGCGCCGAGGGCCAACGTGCCGCTGTTGATGAAGGTGCCGCCGGCATAGGTGTTCGTGCCGTTGAGCGTGAGCGTCGCCGCCCCGTCCTTGGTCAGGCTGCCCGCGCCGGTGAGCGCACCGTTGAGCACGATGTCGTTGCTGCCCGCCACGGTAAGACCCGCGTTGAGCAGCACGTCGTTCGTCAGGGTCACCGCATTGGCGGCATCCAGCGTGGCCGCGCCGCCGACGGTGAAGGTGCCCGTGCCGAGCGCGCCATCGTTGCCGACGATCAGGCCGCCAGCGTTGAGGGTGACGCCGCCGCTGAAGCTGTTATTGCCGTCGAGGGTCTGGATGCCGGCGCCGTTCTTCACCAGCCCGCCGCTGCCGGTGAGGCTGCCGCTGAAGGTGGCGTCCGTCGCACCCGCCAGCGCCAGCGTGTTGCCGCCGAGGGCCACGGTGCTGCCGGCCACGCCGCTCAACGAGCCGATGGCCTGGTTGCCGGCGGCGGTGATGTCGAACGTGCCGGTGCCGGCGAGGTTTACCGCGCCCGTACCGGCCAGGCTGCCACCCGCGCCGAGCGCCAGCGTGCCGGCATTGATGATCGTGCCACCGGTATAGGTGTTGGCCGCGGTGAGCGTGACCGTGGCCGGACCGTCCTTGATGATGCCGCCCGCACCGGAGATCGCGCCGCCGAGGGTCAGCGCGTTGCTGCCGAGCAGGTCGAGGTTGGCGCCGCCGGCAAGGTCGATGGTGTTGCCCAGCGTCAGCGCGGCGCCGGTATCGAGCGAGGCGTTGCCGCCGACGTTCAGTGCACCCGTGCCCAGTGCCGCATCGTTGCCCAGCAGCAGGCCGCCGGCGTTGAGGGCCACGCCGCCGGAGAACGTGCTGGCGCCACCGAGCGCCTGGATGCCGGCGCCGTTCTTCACCACGCTGCCGGTGCCGGCGATCAGGCCGTCGTAGACGCTGTTGCCGACACCGCCGAGGGTGAGCGTGTTGCCGCCGAGGGTCACCGTGCTGCCGGCCACGCCGTTGATCAGGCCGATGGCCTGGTTGCCGCCGGCGGAGATGTCGAAGCCCGTGCCCGGTGCGGCGAGGTTCACCGCACCGGTGGCGGCGAGGCTGCCGCCCGCACCGATCGCCAGCGTGCCGGCGTTGATCGTCGTGCCGCCGGTGAAGGTGCTGGCGCCGGTCAGCACCTGCGTTCCGGTGCCTTCCTTGATCAGGCCGCCCGTGCCCGCGATCGCCCCGGCGAACACGCCGTTGGTGGGACCGCCGATGGTCAGGGCATTGGCGCCCAGGTCGACCGTACCCGCACCGGTGAGGGTGCCGAAGCTCTGCGTGCCGTTACCCGCGGACAGGTCGAAGGTGGCACCGCTGGCGAGGTTGACGATGCCGCTGCTAGCCAGGCTGGCGCCCGCACCGAGTGCCAGCGTGCCGGCGTTGATGTTGGTGCCGCCGGTGTAGGTGTTGGGGCCGTTCAAGGTGAGCGTGGCCGCGCCTTCCTTGGTCAGGCCGCCGGTTCCGGTGACCGCGCCGTTGAGGGTCAGCGCGTTGCTACCCAACACGGTGAGGCCGGCATTGAGGGCGATGGCGTTGGCCAGCGATACGGGGCCGTTCGCATCCAGCGTGGCCGCACCGCCGATGGTAACCGCACCGACGCCGAGCGCGGCATCGTTGCCGACGACCAGGCCGCCGGCATTCACCGTCACACCGCCGCTGAATGTGCTGGCGCCGCCGAGGGTCTGCACGCCGGCGCCGACCTTGACCAGGCCACCGTTACCCGACACGGCACCGTCGAAGACCTGGTCCGTCGCCGTGCCGAACTGCAACGTGTTGCCGCCGAGCGCGATGGCGCTGCCGGCCACGCCCGAAAGGGCGCCGACCGTCTGGTTGCCCGCGGCCGAGACGTCCAGCGTTGCGCCGGCGTTGGCCAGCGTCACCGCGCCGGTGCTCGCCAGGCTCCCGCCGGCACCGAGAGCCAGCGTGCCGGCGTTGATCGTGGTGCCACCGGTGTACGTGTTGGCACCTGCCAGCGTGAGCGTCTGCGCGCCGTCCTTGCTCAGGCTGCCCGCGCCCGACAGGGCACCGGCCAGCGTCAGCGCCTGGTTGCCCTGCACGGCAAGGTTGGCGCCGGCGGCGAGGCCGATGGTGTTGGCGAGGTTGAGCACCGCGCTGGTATCCAGCGAGGCGTTGGCACCGACGTTCAGCGCGCCCGTACCGAGCGCGCCGTTGTTGCCCAGCAGCAGGTTGCCCCCGTTGAGGTTCACACCACCGCTGAAGGTATTGGCCGTCGCCAGGTTGAGCGTCGCGTTGCCGTTCTTGGTCAGGCTGCCCGTGCCGGACACCACGTTGTTGAGCGCCAGGTCCTGGTTGCCCAGCACGGTGAGCGCGCTGCCAGCTCCGAGGTTCACGGCGTTGCCGAGCGCCACCGCGGTCGTGTTGTCCAGCGTCACCGCGCCGCCCACGTTCAACGCACCCGTGCCGAGCGCCCCGCTGTTGCCGAGCACCAGGCCACCGCCGGTGACGCTGAGGCCACCGGTAAACGTATTCGCGTTACTCAGCGTGAGTACCGACGTACCGCCCTTGGCGAGGCTGCCGTCGCCGGCGAGGATGCCGGCGAGTGTCACGTCCTGGCTACCGGTGAGTGCCAGCGACGTGCCGCTGCCGAAGTTGACCGCGTTGGCGAGGGTGAGCGCCGTGGTGCTGTCCAGCGCCACCGCGCCACCGACGTTCAGCGCACCCGTGCCCAGTGCACCCGCATTGCCGAGCAGCAGGCTGCCCGAATTGAGGTTGACGCCACCGCTGAAGGTATTGGCGCCATTGAGCGTCAGTTGCGTCGTGCCGTTCTTGGTCAGGCTGCCCGTGCCGGACACCACGCCACCCAGCGTGACGGCCTGTGTACCGGGGAGTGTGAGCGTGGCACCGGCCAGATTCACCGCGTTGGCCAGATCGAGCGCCGCGGTACCGTCCAGCGTCGCATTGCCGCTCACCGTGAGCGGCCCCGTGCCGATGGCGTCGTTGTTGCCGAGCAACAGGCCGCCCGCGTTCAGGTTGACGCCACCGCTGAACGTGTTGGCACCCGTGAGCGTCTGCACGCCCGCGCCTGTTTTCACCAGCGACCCGGTGCCGCCGATGACGCCGGCGAAAGTCTGGGCGGTGGCGTCGCCGAAGGTGAGCGCATTGCCGCCGAGCGCGATCGTGGTACCGGCCACGCCGGACAGCGCGCCGATGGTCTGGTTGCCCGCCGCCGAGATATCGAACGCCGCGCCGGCATTGGCGAGGGTGACCGCGCCACCGGCAGCCAGCGTACCGCCCGCGCCGAGCGCCAGCGTGCCGGCGTTGATCAGCGTGCCGCCGGTGAAGCTGTTGGCACCGTTCAGCGTGAGCGTGGAGGCACCGCTCTTGAGCAACCCGCCGTTACCGCTCAACACACCGCTGAACGTCGCCGGCTGTCCACCGAGCACATTGAGCGTGGCACCGCTGCCCAGGTTCATGGCATTGGCGAGCGTCAGCGGCACGCTGCCGTCGAGCGTGGTCGATGCATTGACGTTGAGCACGCCGCTGCCCAGGGCGCCGCTGTTGCCGAGCAACAGGCCGCCGCCGTTGACGGTGAGGCCGCCGGCGAAGGTGTTGGCGCCGTTCAAGGTCAGCAGCGACGTACCGGTCTTGACCAGATTGCCGGGGCCGGAGACGACGCCGCCGAGCACCAGCGCCTGGTTGCCGGGCAGGTTGAGCGTGCCGCCCGTATTGAGGCTGACGTTGTTGGCAAGGGTCAGTGCCGTCGTGGTGTCCAGGGTGACGTTCGCGCCGACGCTCAGCGCGCCGGTGCCGAGCGCGCCCGCGTTGCCCAGCAGCAGGCCGCCGCCGTTCAACGCCACGCCACCGCTGAAGGTGTTGCCGCCACCGAGCGTCTGCACGCCGGTGCCGACCTTGACCAGGCCACCGGTGCCGATCAGCGTGCCCGCGTAGTTGGTGCTCGTGCCGAGGCCGCCCGTAGTCAGCGTGGTGCCACCTAGGTTCACCGTGCCGCCCGTACCGGCGAGCGAACCGATCGTTTGGTTGGCACCGGCGGAGAGATTGAGCGTGGTGCCGTTCACCAGCGTCACCGCCTGGGTCGGCAGCAGGGTGCCGCCCGCGCCCACGGCGAGCGTGCCGCCGTTGATCGAGAACGAGCCCGACAGCGTGTTGGCCGCGCCCAGGGTCAGCGTGCCCGCTCCCGCCTTGATCACGTTGCCCGCGCCGGACAGCGCGCCGTTGAGCGTGAGCGCCTGCGCTCCGTTGAGGGTCAGCGTGGTGCCGCCACCGACGGCCACCGTGTTGGCCAGCGTGGTTGCCGTGGACGCGGTGAGCGTGCTGGAACCGGTGACGTTGACCGCACCGGTACCGAGCGCCCCGTTGCCGCCGAGCAGGATGCTGCCGCCATTGAGCGTGGTGCCGCCGCTGTAGGTATTGCCCGCGGCGAGGCTCAACGCCCCGGTGCCGGTCTTGGTCAGCGCGCCGGTGCCGGATATCGCCCCCGCGAGTCCCAGGGTGTTGGTGCCCTGCACGGTCAGGCCCGCGCCTTGCAGGTTGAGTGCCGTGGTGACGCCCAGTCCGTTGATGGCGGATTCCAGCACCGCACCCGACACGGTCGCCGTCGCCCCGAGGTTGTCCGCGTTGTTGAGCACCGCCGTGCCACCGGTCAGGTTGCTGGTGTTGGCCAGGCGCCCCACCAGGGTCCAGCGTCCGCCGGTGATGTTGAGGTTTTCGAAATTGATGTACTGCGACGACGTGGCCGTGTTGGCACCGTTGCCCGCGGCACTTTTCAACGTCAGCGTATCGACACCCGTACCGCCGTCGACCACGCCCGCGGCTGCAAAATTGAGCACGCCCACGCCGAGCAGATCGGGTACGGACAACGCCACGCCGACGCCGGTGCTGCTGACGCTGGCGGCGGTGTCTGCCACGAAAGTGTCGTTGCCGCCACCGACGTAGACGCTGCCCAGGATCTGTCCGTTGTTGATCAACGTGTTGGACGTGCCGTTGAAGGCGATGCGCCCCTGCACAGTACCGCCCGCGGCGTTGGTCATGGTGACGTTGCCCTGGCCCGACGCGACGAGCGCCGGTGCATCCACGGCAAGCACGCTCACGCCGGCCAGCGGCTTGCCGCCGATGGTGCCGGAGTTGACCAGCGTGGTGGTGCCACCGGCGCCGTTGCGAATGTCCAGCGCCACGCCGCTCAGGTCGCCAGCGTTGACGGACGCCACGCCGAAGGTGCCGTACATGCCGCCGGTGTTGTTGATCGCGTGGTTGCTCGCGTTGGCGTTACCGATGATGGTGCCCTTCGACAGCACACTGAGAATGCCGAGGAG
Source organism: Luteibacter sp. 9135 (assembly GCF_000745005.1). NCBI lineage: Bacteria > Pseudomonadati > Pseudomonadota > Gammaproteobacteria > Lysobacterales > Rhodanobacteraceae > Luteibacter > Luteibacter sp. 9135. Next base: position 1,028,949 of record NZ_JQNB01000001.1, read on the forward strand.
CGAGGGGTCGATCGTGCCCGCGTTGTTCAGCGTCACGTTGTTGCCCGAGAGCGTCATCGCGGGCGTGAGCAGGCCGAGCACGGGTGCCACGCGGCCGTCGGAGGTGACGTTCACCGTGAGGTTGTTGGCCGCCGTGTTGAACGGGTTGCCCACGGTCGTGCCGCCCGAGCAGGTCACGGTCACACCATCGCCGGGTGAGCCAGGCGCGCAATCCGCCCACACCTGCTGGCTGACCAGGCCCAGGAGGGTCGAGGCGAAGGCAAGGCCGATGCCCTTGCTGATCGGATGACGACGGACAGATTTCACACGGCGCTTGCTCATGACATTCCCCATAAGCACACGCGTCATCCGTCTGGCGGACGATCGCGCGCACTTCAGCGACGGCGCCGGAAACATTCCGGGCCGTGATGGACATCCGATCGATGACGTCCGCAAAACCTGCATGCGCAGGCGTTTGCTTTCGGGCGCAAGCCTAAGCGCCGGCATCGACGCTCCGATGCACAAATCTGGCGGTGGCTTTCCGTGTGCTTTCCGGGGAGATGTCGGGAAAATCGACGATTCGGCAAACAGTGTACAAATGCGGCAACCGCGATTCGTTTTTGCGACGGTTTACGCGTAAGTAGACTTACTTAGAAAAGCGCTTTATTTATGCGTTTATATCGTGCTTACAGGTCGATGCCATGCGGCGTCCGATTCACTTGCGTGAAGGGCGATGCCCTGCATGTTCGCGCAACGATTTCTTGCCGGATAACGCTTGCGATTATCTGTGGCGCGGAGCGCGTTTCACCGAAAAGGCGTGACGAGCTCTGCGCGGTTTTTCTCAAATGTGCACGCCTGCGAGAAGGAGCGACCGAAGATAGCCATACAGCGTTTCGAGGTGCCCGGCGCCCGCGATAGCCCCGATGTAGCCGTCCGGTCTGATAACGAACCCGTCGCCGTCGCATGCCGCGTAGGCCGACTGGAACACGCCGTCGCTGTCGCGCAGTTCGTGATCCGTGCCGACGTGATGGACATCGACGCCGGCAGGCCATGATGTGGTTTCCTCGTCGCTGTTGAAGATCATCAGTGTCCAGCGCGGGCCCTGCGTGAGTTCGAACAGGCGCTTGCGTGTGCCGTGCCGGGTCGTGAACCAGGCGTCCGGCGCACGATCGCCCGCACGAGGGCCGTACTGCCTTGACGGGGATTCGTAGCGCAACGGACTCGAGGCGTATCCGATGTCCAGCTGGCGGGTGTCGCGGCCACGGCGCATGTCGCCCTGCCTAGCGGCATCCAGCAGACGCGTGGACAAGCCCAGCATCTCTTCCGCGACAGGGCGTCGTTCGTCTTCGTAGCTGTCGAGCAGCGTGTCCGCTGCGCCTTCGCATACGGCTGCCAGTTTCCAGCCCAGGTTGTAGGCGTCCTGGATACTCGTGTTGAGACCCTGTCCACCGGTGGGTGGATGCACATGGGCCGCATCGCCGACCAGGAACACGTCGCCACTGCGGTAATGCGTGGCAAGACGAGCACTCATGCGGTACACCGATATCCACGCGATATCTTCGACACGCAGGTCGGAGCCACCGGTGCGTTCATCGATCAACGCCTGCACGCAGGCCATGTCGGTGCCGACGTCACCCTCCGCCGCCACCGGCGCCTGTAACTGGATCAGGTCGGTGCCCTGCAGCGGGCAAAGCGCGAGTTGCCGGGACATGTCGCCGTCGTTGAAGCGATGCCAGTAACGCCGGTCCAGCCCATGCATTCGCAGGTCCGCGACCATGGCGCGAGCACCCAGCGTCTTGCCGGGAAAGTCGATGCCCAGCAATCCGCGTACCGTGCTGCGCCCGCCGTCGGCACCGACCAGGTAGCAGCACGTAAGCGCGCTTGCTCCGGTGGGCGTGCGCAGGCCCACGCGTATGGCATCGGCCTGGATCACTTCCGTGACCTCGGTATGCCATTCCACGGCGCCGCCCAGTTCGTCGAGCCGCTCGCGAAGGATCGCTTCGGTGCGTGACTGCATCACCATCCAGGGCGCGCCGTAGGGCTCCGTCGCCGTCGCCTCGGCTGTTGCGATGACCTGCTCTTCCCGCCCACCGTCCGCGTCGTGAATCCATTGGCTGGGATAGGGCCCGCCCGCCGCCAGGATGCGATCGACGACGCCCAGGTCCGCGAAGATCTCGAGCGTGCGTGGCTGGATGCCCTTGCCGCGCGACCCTTCGAATGCCCCGGCACGGCGATCGACGATACGATAGGACACGCCGCGGCGTGCCAGTTCGATAGCGAGGGTGAGGCCCGCCGGGCCGGCGCCTGCGATCACCACGTGCGTTTGGACAGACATGCTCGGCTCCTATTATGTGTAGAATGCACATATTAAGGACGAGTCTACGGCGATGGATTACTAAGTGCAAGATACACATAAAAAGGCGACGTTCCGCGAGCTGCACATGGCGATGGTCGCCCTGGTCGGGGTGATGAACCGCCCTCAGCGCGACGAGCAGCTGCTCGCCGCGGCGGGCGTCAGCCTCGATCGCGCGCTGTTTCCCCTGCTGGTGCTGGCAGGCCGCTTCGGTCCGATCGCCGTGGGCGAACTGGCCGATCGCGTGGGCCGCGATTACACGACCGTCAGTCGTCAGTTGGCCAAACTGGAATCCCTCGGGCTGATCGTGCGTCAGCCCGGGCAGAAAGACCGGCGTGTCACCGAAGCCACGACCACCCCGGCAGGCGTGGCCATGAACGCCGCCATCGATACGGCCCGCGAACGCATGGCGCGCCAGATCTTCGATCGCTGGGAGGATGCGGATGTCGACACGTTGACCCGCCTTCTTTCCCGGTTCGCGCGGGAACTGGAGGCCGTGGACCCGGCGCTCCACCTGCGCGACGACTGAGCACCGCCGCTCACCGGATCGCCACGAGCTCGCCAGTACAACCGGGGAAAGGCGGTTCCCCATCGCCGGAGACCGCGATCTTGAACGAAACCCTGGATGTGGCGATCGTCGGCGCCGGTGCCGCGGGCGTGGGCGCGGCGCGCCGCCTTGCAACATCGGGCCGGAACGTCCTGCTGGTCGAGGCATCGTCGCGCATCGGCGGGCGCGCCTTCACTGTCGAGATCGATGGCCTGCCGCTCGACCTGGGCTGCGGTTGGCTGCATTCAGCGGATCGCAACCCGTGGACCACGATCGCCGACGAAGCCGGCATCGCCGTGGATCGCCACAATCCGCCCTGGGGTCGCTCGATCCCCCGACCCGGGTTTTCCGTGCAGGAGCAGGAAGAAGCCCGCGCCGCCTACGACCAGTGGCACGACCGGATCATGGATACGCCTTTGCCGAGCGACGTCGCGGCGGATCATCTCGTCCCGGGCGGCCGATGGAATGCCTACCTGCAGGCGATGAGCGGCTTCATCAACGGGGCCGACCTGGAGAAGTTGTCCATCGCCGACTATGCACGCTACGAGGGCGCGGCCACCGGCGAGAACTGGCGACCGGTCCGCGGCTACGGGTCGCTGGTCGCGGCGTCCCTGCCGATGGACACGCCCTGCGCGCTGTCGACACCGGTGGAACGACTCCTGCTGCCCGATACAGGCGGCGTGACGCTGGGCACGCCACACGGCGACCTGCATGCCCGCGCCGTGATCCTGACCGCCTCCACCGCGGCACTGAGCGGCCCCACGATCCGCCTGCCCGACGCCCTCGATCCCTGGCGCGAGGCGGCTGGACGGTTGCCGCTAGGTCACGACGAAAAGGTCTTCCTGCGCATCCTCGACGACAGCGCGTTTCCGTCCGAACAGCACGCCATCGGCAACCCGCGCGATGCGGCCACGGTGTCGTACCACATACGCCCGCTGGGACGACCGATGATCGAGTGTTTCCTCGGCGGCGCGAGCGCGCGGCAACTGGCCGAGGAAGGCGTGATCGCCGCGTACGAGCATGTGATGGGCGAGCTGGTGGCGCTGTTCGGGCGGAAGGCGCGTGAGAGCCTGCGGCTGCTGACCACCTCGCAGTGGCGGCACGACACGCGCATCGGTGGCGCCTACAGTCATGCGCTTCCGCAGTGGTCGTCCGCGCGGCGCACCCTGGCGGCGCCGTATCAGGAGCGGGTGTTTTTTGCTGGCGAAGCAACGCACGAGAGTGCGTTTTCGACGGCGCATGGGGCGTATCTGAGTGGGGTTCGGGCGGCGGAGGAGGTGCTGGCTGCACTCGATGTCAGATGACGCATGACGCCACCTATGCAAGGGAGTAGGCGGTCACCTGTCAACCAAGCGCAGCCTCGATCGGCGTCTCCCCGTCGATGAACCGCAGTGTCTTCCCCACGGCTTTGTCACCTTCAAGAAGGCTGGCAATAACCCAAGCCACATTGGCGCGAGATGTCTTGTCGCCGGCGGACGACGGGCCCTCCACCAGGTCGATCCGTCCTGAAGCGTCGTCGCTCGTCAATGTGCCGGGCCCCAGGATGGTCCAGCGCAGTGATGTGGTACGCAGATAGGCATCTGCCGCGGCTTTGGCCTGCGCGTAGGCATAAAACCCATTGTCAGGTTCGACGTGGTCGATGCCCGCACCGACGTACGAGACCATGACGAAGCGTTTCACGCCCGCCTGGGCCGCGGCGTCCATCGTGCGGATGGCCGCGTCGCGGTCTACGGCATAGGTACGCTCGGGGCTACCGCCACCGGCGCCTGCCGACCAGACGACGGCCTCGCAGCCCTTCAGCTCGACGGCAATCGCGGCGGTGTCGGCATGCTCGATATCGAATACCGACGGCTGCGCACCCAACGTGGAAATATCTGGCGCATGGTCAGAGTTGCGAACGAGTGCACGCACATCGTGATGCGCAGCGACGAGCCGGGGTATGAGAAGCAGCGCGACCTTGCCGTGGCCGCCGACGATGGCAATGCGGTTCATGGGATTTCCGATTAGTGGTTTGCCCGGACTATAGCCATTGGGCTGTTGGGGTACCGTCTATGCGACTGCCATCCCCAGGGGCGAGGCATTCGATTTACGATAGCGGCCTCTGGCTGGGCGTGATGGAAATGACGATGAAGGCTACCTTGCTCAGCGATACCCGATTCGCCATGCGTATGGTGATCCTTATCCTTGTCACCCACGCCGTGAGCTATCTCACCCACGAATACGCGCATACAACGATGGCGTGGATGCTCGGCTACATGGCGAACCCCTTCGCGCTCGACTACGGCGGGCTCACACCGGCGAACCTCATCCTGCTGTCCGACGTCGGCGACAACGTGCCTTACGACGCCGTGTTCGCAAGCGGGCATGGGGCAGCCGCAGCGGCGATCGCCCTCGCTGGCCCTTTCATCGGCAATGCGCTGCTTTACGTGTGCCTGTACGCCGCATGCAGGCGTCGCGCGAGCGGGCGGATGGCTGCCGCCACGTTCTGGCTCTTGTTGATGTGCGCGGGTAATGTCTGGAGTTACGTACCCATTCGGGCACTGGCAACGCACGCGGACATTGCGCTGGCCGCACGCGGGTTGCAGATCGGCAGACTGGCGTTGTTCCCCCTGTTGATGATTCCGTCGATGCTGCTGGTCGGACACTTCTTCGCGAAGGCCTGTCCGCTGTTCATATGCAACATCGCGCAAGGCAATCAGGCACGAGCACTACTGATGATCGCGATGACGACGACGTGGTTCTTCGTGTTCTTTGGAGGCTTGGGCATGTCGGGAAGTTACGGCACGGCGGCGCAAGTCTTCTCTATCGTGTCGGAGATCGTGTTGCTTCCCATCGCCCTTGCATTCCTTTGGCATCGATACGTGGCTCACGTCGACGCCTGATACGAAACGCCAGCAACATGCGAAGCCTCATTCCCGCACAGCCCGCATTCACGTCATTTTGACACCCGTGAGCGCGTTCCAGCCCATGCAGCTTCGGATGACGAAGCCGAGCAGCATCGAAAGATCGCTCGCCTCGACCCGGAATTTATGGTGTTTTCAGCGCGCCGCCCACCTGTGCTCAATTCCGCGCCACTTAGATGAAAGTCCGAATTTCGTGCGGCATATGGCACAAAACAACGTGAACTACGTCTCACAAAGCCAACTGCGCAGTTAATGGAAATATCAAATCTGCCAGATTTGCATCAAGAAGCCCGCGGGAGTGCCGTCAGAGGGAGACACTTTCAGGACTGCTCATGACAATCAAACTCAAGATTACACTCGTCATGGCTTTTTCACTCTTCGTCGCATTGCTCCTGGGTGGTATCGGGCTGGCATCGCTGATGAGCATGAAAAGCCGCATAGCCACGCTCTACGACGATTCGATGGTTTCGATCATGGACGCTACGCGGGTACGGGCTCGCACCTTCGAAATACGCCTTGCAATAAACCGGGCATTCATCCGCATGGATGCGCAGACCATTGCCGAGGCGGAAAAGAAGCTGGCCGACAGCACCGCGCTGATTGATGCGGCATGGAGCGATTACTACCCCGCCCACACGTCCAGTGATGAGGAAATCGCACTGGCAAAGCGTTTCCTTGCCCACCAGCAGACGGAAAGGCAGCTCACCGCCAAGGCACTTGCCGGGCTTAAGGTCAAAGACGAGGCTGGCGTGCGAGAGCTGCTGGTCGGACCGCTCGGAGCAGCCTACGACGCGGAAACAGCCGACATCGACCAAATCGTCAAGGGAGAGAAGAAGCAGGCCACGGAGACCTACGAGGCCGCCGTTGTCGCCGTCCACCGCACTGCCGTGTTCATGTTCGCCGTGGCGTTCCTCGGGGTCATCCTCGTGGCCATCGTCGGCGTGAAGCTCACGCGGACCGTGATGCGCCCGCTGCTGCGCGCTCGCGAACTGGCCACGCGGATCAGTGAGGGCGAACTGGATCACCGGCTGCAAGTATCCGGCAAGGACGAGCTCAGCGACACGCTGCGTGCGCTGTCCGTCATGGACACGAAACTGTCGTCCATCGTCGCCGGCGTGCGTGAGAGTGCGTCCCAGGTAAACCAGGCCGCCCGCGATATCTCCGAAGGCAACGACGACCTGTCCGCGCGTACGCAGGAACAGGCGTCGTCCCTGGAAGAAACGGCGGCCTCGATGGAAGAAATGGCCGCGGCGGTCAAGCAGAACGCCGAGAGTGCCGAAGTCGCCCGTACGATCTCGCGCGGACTTCGCGAAGACGCCCTGGCAGGCAGCGATGTGGCCGGTGACGCCGTGCAGGCGATGGAACAAATCACCCAGGCCAGCCGGCAGATCGGCGAGATTGCCGTGTTGATCGATGAAATCGCCTTCCAGACCAACCTGCTGTCGCTCAATGCCGCGGTGGAAGCGGCACGGGCCGGCGAGCAAGGCCGTGGTTTTGCGGTCGTTGCCTCGGAAGTACGTGCCCTGGCTCAGCGAAGCGCGGGGGCCGCAAAGGAAATCAAGGCGCTGATCGGCAGCACCACCGAGCGAGTGGAAGCGGGTGCGGCGCTGGTCGGCAAGACCGGTGAAGCACTGACCAAGATCCAGGGGGGCGCATCGCGTGTCGCCGAGATCGTCATGGAGATCGCCTCAGCATCGCAGCAGCAATCCGCAGGCGTGGAGCAGGTCAACCAGGCCGTGACCGACCTGGACGAGGTCACGCAGCAAAATGCGGCGCTGGTGGAGGAAGCCAGTGCAGCCAGCCGCCATTCGCTGGAACTGTCGGACGAATTGATTCGGCAGGTGGCGTTCTTCCGGATCGCCGGCACGGCACAGGCCGGCAGCGACGCATCGATGGTATCGCCTGCACCAGCAAGCACGACCGTTGCCGCACCCGCACGCCCGGTTGCTGCCATCCCGGCCGCTGTGTCCGTGATCAAGTCCCCTGCACGGCAGCCCGTGCAGGCGAAGGACATGGAGTCGGCCTGGCGGGAGTTCTGAGTCAACCCGGCCGTCGGAACGAAACGGCGTCAGTCGAAGAAGATGCCGCGCGGTAACTCAGACCCGCGGCATCAGCAACGCAGACAGGCGATCCGGCACGCCCGGCACACGACGCAGCGCCGGGTAGCGTGGTCCACCGTGATAATCGAGCGTGCCATGATGGATCTTGCCGTCTCGCTCGAAGTCGAACGAGACGGGCCGCCGCGCGGACGCGGCAAGGGCCGACGACAACGCCTCCGCAGTGAACGGGGTGCCGTTCACCTGCGTGATGAGTACACCCGGTGCCATGCCGGCCTTGAACGCCGGGCCATCCCACACCACGCCACGGACCCGACCCTTGTCGTCCACCGACAAGCCGAGCGAGTAACCGAGGTTGGACACGCCCGATGCCGCTTCGTCTTCGACGAAGCTGGCCGAGGGTGTCGGCACGTAGACCAGCTCCCAGCCGAGGCCACGCAGGCCGTCCAGTACCCGGGAGTCCTTCGCGTGCAAGCGCTCGTCGAGGAAGGCGTTCCAGTCGATCGACGCCTGCCGCGCAAGCGCCGTGCAGACATCGTCCAGCGTGTAAGTGGACACGCCCGTGCCGTTATCCGTCACGGCGAAGAAATCTCGAGCGAAGTCATCCATGCCCTTTTCGCCATGCGTGGCCTCTTGCAGGCGCGCCTGCACATCGAGCCATAGCAGCACGCCCTCGGCATAGTAGTCCTTGCGCCGCTGCCACTCCGGCCAAACGGTGGTGCGACCGCTGACGTACAACGGATCGTTGGTCGTGTCCTGCAGGTCCTTCCATGCCCTACCGACGCGTGCATCGACCGAAGCGGCGTCCAGTGCCAGCGCATCTCGCGTCTGCTGCAGCGTCCGCATGCCGCTGCGTGCGGCCAGCACACGACCCCAGAACTCCGTCTGCCCTTCGTAGACCCAGAGCAGGCTGTTGCGCGTGGGCACGTTAGGCGTTGCCGTCCACGCGTCCGCCGGCTGCCGCCAGCGGCCGTTCCAGGCATGCACGTGCTCGTGCGCGATGAGATCCCGGTTGTTGAGTTGGGCTGCGGGTTGACGCAGATAGTTCGCGGGCAGGTAGATCTCCGCGGACGCGGCATGCTCGATGCCTCCCACCGGGAACACATCGTCCAGCACCACCAGGCCATCGAAGTGCCCATACGGTGCCCGCCCGAACACCGCCGAGGTCTCACGTATCAGCCGCTTCAACGCGGCTTCGTCGTCCGCGGCGAGGGCAAGATCGGCCGGGTCCATCGACATCAGGTCCAACTGGACGGTCGGACTACCCGTCGTCAGCGGCACGCGGCGAAGGTAGCGTGCCGCGAACACCGGTGCATCCAGCAGCGTCGCCATGGACACCGGCGCGAACTCGACATCGCCACCGTGCTGTGACCGCAACGGCAACGCCGACGCGATCTGCAAACCATCCGGCACGGCGAGGGTGGGCCGTACCGGAATGTTCCTGGCGAACCAGCCGGCCGGATAGACCATCAGGCGCTGCCACGCGATGTCGACCAGATCGTCGCGCAGCAGCGCGTCGTCGACCCGGGTGATGTACTGGAAGTCCACATCGAGATGCTGGGCACCGGGCGGAACGACGACATGGAAGGCATGCATGTCGACGCTGTCGCGCACCCAGTCGAGGGGATGTCCATCCGCCTCGATCGTGAGGCCGGCCACGCTCGCCGCCGAGATCGTGCGCGCATGGCTGGAAAGCTCCCACTCCGGATAGAGCAGGGTGACTGCGCCAGTGGCCTGGACCGGAATGACCTCATGCACGCGGAAGACCTTGTGCGCCGTGTCACGCGCATCCACGGACACGTCGATCTGTCCCTTGAACGCATGGTCGACGGGCAGAGGGATGGTGGAAAGAGGCTTCGCGGGCATGGCATGGAGGCCTGCGGACATCGCGAGCATCGGCAAGCCGGCCGCCCAGCCCAACCTTGCGCGTCGCGCCGATTCGAGTAAGGCGTGCTGCATTACCGGGTAGCCGGCACCGCGACGCGCGCGCCTTCACGCCTGTCGGTGGGAGGGAACAACCTCATGACGTCGTCCCCTGGTTCCGTTGGATCGGCAGGGCACCGAAGGACTGGCTTACCGGCATCAGTTCAATGGCGTTGATATTGACGTGCGCGGGCAACGTCGCCGACCAGAACACGGCCTCGGCGACATCGTCCGGCGTCAGCGGCAGGGTTCCGTCGTAGACGGCGGCGGCACGCGCCTCGTCGCCACCGAAGCGAACGACCGAGAACTCCGACCCTCCGGCAAGGCCCGGTTCGATGTCGGTCACGCGTATGCCCGTGCCCGCCAGGTCGGCGCGCAGATTGAGCGAGAACTGCCGGACGAACGCCTTGGTCGCGCCGTAGACGTTACCGCCGGGATACGGGTACGTCGCCGCGATGGAACCGATGTTGATGACGTGTCCGCGGCGACGCGCCACCATGCCCGGAAGGATGGCGCGCGTGACGTACATGAGGCCCTTGACGTTGGTATCGACCATCGTCTCCCAGTCATCGGGATCCGCGGCATGCGCAGGCTCGAGTCCCAGCGCCAGGCCGGCGTTGTTCACCAGCAGGTCGATAGACGCAAGCTCGGCAGGCAGGCTGGACAACGCCGCATCCACGGCCGTCCTGTCACGCACGTCCATCTGCAAGGGGTGGACCCGTTCCCGGCCCAGCTCGTCGGCAAGGGCATCGAGCCGGTCACGGCGCCGGCCCGCGGCGATCACCCGGTGGCCGGCGGACGCGAAGCGGCGCGCCATGGCGGCGCCAAACCCGGCGGTAGCGCCGGTCACGAGAACAATCATTGGAGTATCCAGGATGTGGAATGACTCCCCGCATTATGCCGGGACGATGCCTCGCCACGCATCCGCCACCCTCGTCCCTTATCGGTTGAGCAGTGCCGATATTTCCGTCGCCGAGTCGGACGACTTCTTCGCCAGCTGCCGCACTTCGGAGGCGACGACGGCGAACCCGCGTCCCGACTCACCCGCATGTGCCGCCTCGATGGTCGCATTCAAGGAGAGGATATGCGTTTGCAGGGCGATAGCGTTGATCACATCGACTGCGGTGCGCACGCGCTCCAGCGTCGTGCGCTGACCGGTTACGTCGGTGGCATAGAGAATCAGTTTGGCGAACGTTCCGTCGATGGCGAAGATCGGATTGATGGTGGCCTGGAGCCACAGGTAGCGGTCGGCGACATGCACCGCCAGTTCCGTGGAGATCGATTCGCCGGCGATCAGACGCGTCCGACCCTCGCCATCCATGACCGCCCGGAAGATCGATGCCAGTGCCGCGCCCGCCTGGTCTGCCGTGTCCATGCCCAGGACGCCGAGCATCGTCGGACTGACGTCGAGCACCGTGCCGTCAGGCAACCAGTTGGCCGTGGCCGTGGATTTCCATATGGCGGCAAGGCGGGTTTCGTCTTCCTGCGCACGAAGCCGTGTCTCGGTGACGTTGGCCTGCACCGAAATGAACTTGCGCAGTTGCCCATCGGCGCTGAAGATCGGATTGATCGACAGGGATATCCAGTACGGCGTACCGTCCTTCGCGTAGTTGAGGATCTCTTCGTAGAACGGCTCACGCGCTTCCAGCTTGGCGCGGATACGACCGATCGTCACGGGGTCGGAATGCTTACCCTGAAGCAGTGGCCCGGGCTTCTTACCGATCACGTCCAGGAACGCATGGCCCGATAGCTTGGTGAAACCGCTGTTGACGTATTCGATCCGGCCATCCGGCCCGGTGATGATGACCGAGTTGTCGGTGCCGTTCGCCACTAGCGACAGTACCTCGAAGCTCTGCCGCTGGGTCACCTGCGCGGTGATGTCGGTGGCGAACTTGACCACGCGAACCGGCACACCATTCAAGCCCAGCACGGGCGTATACGTGGCCTGGATCCACACGTGCTTTCCCGTCTTGTGCACGCGCTTGAATTCCGCGACCTGGAACTCGCCCTGGCGCAGACGATCCCAGAAGGCGAGGTAGGCAGGACTGTCGTGCTCCTGCGGATCGACGAACAGGCGATGATGCTTGCCCACCACCTCGTCCAGGTCGTAACCGAGCGCGTCGAGGAAGTTGGCGTTGGCGGTGAGGATGGTGCCGTCCATCGTGAATTCGATCACCGCCTGCGATCGACCGATGGCGGTGATCTGGCTTTCACGGTGAAGGTCCATCAGCTTTCGCTGCGTGGTGTCCTGCGCGATCTTCACCACGGACACCGCGTTGCCTTTCTCGTCCAGCACCGGGTTGTAGGTGGCTTGGAGCCAGACCACATCGCCCCGCTTGGTCAGACGCGGAAACTCGGCCGCCTGGAATTCACCTCGCCGCAGGCTGTCCCAGAAGGCCGCGTACTCGGCGCTCTGCGCCATCTCCGCCGCAATGAACATCGAGTGATGTTTGCCCTCGATCTCGGATGCGGCATAGCCCATGAGGTCGCAAAAACGTGCGTTCGCAGCAAGGATAGTGCCGTGCACGTCGAACTCGATGGCGGCCTGGGAGCGAAAAAGGGCCTCGAGCTTGCGGCCAGCGTCGGACTTGAAGCGTACGAAGGGATTCCACACGGCGATGCCTTGGTCGGTATCTTTCGATAGAGCCGGGTATCAAGCCAGAACCATGCCATGCAACGAGACGGCGTTGCGGCGCGCTTTGGTTCACAGGAATGCCCTTACCTCGAGTACCGATATGACCTGAATTGGCATATTCGTCGAATAAAGGGCGAAGGGTAAGTCTGCGGACATACCGCAGGAACTTACGTCATGTCGACGACTAGGTGAGGCGCCTGAAGCCTGGAGACCGCTGGCATACTCGACGCCCCCTGGCTTCGTGCCGCTCGAGCAGAGAACGATCGATGTCGATAAAGCCCACCAAAGATATTCTCATCGCGGGCGGGGGTATTGCCGGCCTCGCGGCGTGGCGCGCACTGGAGCAGCACGGCGTGCGCTCGACAGTCATCGAGCGCCGGATGCAGTCGGTGGATGGTGGCCTCGCCATCAATCTGCCGGGTAATGCCATCGCGGCGCTTGCCCGGCTGGGGCTGGGCGAGGGCATCGGTCGGATCGGCCACCCGGTGCGTCGGCGGGAATACCGTGCCGAGGACGATCGCCTGCTGGCCGCCATTGATGAGGACGCCTTCTGGGGCGAGGCGATGCGTCCCCGCGCGGTGCGCCGAGCCGATCTCGTGGCCTTGCTGGGAGAAGGGATGCCGAGCGACCGTGGCCGTTTCGGCAGCGCCGTCACCGCGATCACGCAGGACGCGGACGCTGTCCACGTGCAACTGGCCACAGGTGAGACGCTGTCCGGACGCCTCTTGATCGGCGCGGATGGCGTTCATTCCACGGTGCGCGAATCGATCATGGGTAACTCCGAAAGCCAGTCGGCGCGCATCGCCTCGGCCAGCTGGCGTTTCATGGCGCCGAACCCGGGTATCGATGGATGGACGTTCTGGACAGGCAGGCACGGAATGATCCTCTTGCTGCCCGTCGACGACGTGACCGTATACGGCTGGGTAACCGTCAGCGAAGCCGACACGGCAGCCGACGACCATGAACACCTTCGACGCACGTTCGCCCGTTTTCCGGAGCGGGCGCGCAAGCCTCTCGACTGGGCGCTGTCGCATCCCGAGCATCTGCATCATTCGCCGCTCGAGGAAGTGCATGAGAGCCGCTGGCACGAAGGCCGGGTGATGCTCATCGGTGACGCCGCGCATGCGACGGCACCGGTCTGGGCACAGGGCGCGGCATTGGCCATGGAAGACAGCCTTGCGCTTGCCGCACTCGTTGCGGATGTGGACGATCCAGCGAGCATCGGCGACCGCTTTCGCCAGCAGCGGATGCAGCGCGTCGCACATGTGAAGGCGATGACCGATCGGTTGTCCAAGGCGGCGGGACTTCCTTATGCGATTCGCCGCCTGACCATGCCGTTCATCGTGCCGCGCAGTTACCGGGCCACGTATGGGCCGCTCAGGGATAGCCAGTAACATCGCTTTCATCGCCCTTGCTGGGCAGCCACATACAGGAGCACCGCAGCATGATCGATCACCTGGACCACATCGTCCTTACCTGCACCGACCCGGAGGCAACGACACATTTCTACGTCGACGTCTTGCGGATGAAGAAGGAAACGTTCCGCGGCGATCGCGTGGCGTTCCTGTTCGGAAATCAGAAGATCAACCTGCACGTGAAAGGCCATGAGTTCGAGCCCAAAGCCCATTTACCCGTCCCGGGCGCGTTGGACTTGTGCTTCATGGCCAGCATCCCGCTCGATGAGGTCATCGCCCACCTGGACGCATTGAAGTGGCCGATCGTCGAAGGCCCGGTCGAGCGGACCGGGGCGACGCAGAAGATCCGGTCCATCTACGTCCGTGATCCGGACCTCAACCTCATTGAGATTTCGGAACCGATCGCCTAGATGCTGCCGATGCCATCAAAACCACGCCCCCCTGCGGTGAGGCAATTCTAGGCGGGCCAAACGCCGACGTATCGAACACCGTATCCCAAGCCCGCTCCAACCCCGCCTTCCACGTCGCCACCTACACCCGCTTGCTAGTTGTGTTCAAACCAGCTCACCGCCTCTAACAATGTTAGATTAGACCCTTAGCGGAGATCTTAGTCGCCACCCGCTGTCCTTAGGACACCGGTGAATAATGACCGTCCGTGGTCATCCGAGAATATTGCCCAACGCCCGAACCTAAAACCATTTTCTCTATCACGTTTAATTTGTTCAGTCATCAAACTCCGTGCTCGAGACTCATTGCGTAACATGTAATACGCGCATATCCGCACTTCGGGCGAGCGATGATATTCGGCCAGTTCACCGAGTCGTTGCTTGTTGTGTCCCTGATTTTGTCGTAGAGCCGCCAACTCGTAATTAATAATTAGCGGGCCGTGACTGGCTTTACTCCAGTTGGCATTGTCCAACGACTTTTTCGCCATGGCCATAACGTCAGAATATCTACGGAGAAGCAGCAGAAGATGTGTTTCTGCAATTATCTGATCGTAGTCACGTCCTATTATATCCGAAAGCTCTCGCACCTTAGCGAGGCAGCGCTCGTAATCTTTTTCGGCTTCATATTTTTCTACTTCGATTCTCAAGCGATCTGCAGGTTTGAGCACGTTCCCATGAGCTTCGAGAAGAGCACTTATCGCCTTAGAATCTGAGAGAAACCCGTAGCACTTTGCTAATTCGAGGATACGGCTAGCTCGCCTTGATTTTGCAAGCGCCTCGCTGAAAAGCTTCGCGGCTCCTACCGCATCACCATGAAGCTTAATTTGGAGATCGCCCTTATAGCGCAGAAATTCGGGAGTAGAACTTAGGCTTGTGTCGCGCTCAGCCTCACCAACCCTACGTGCGAGGGTGTCCAAACGCCAAAGATCCTTGGCCGCCTCGACGCCAAACCACACCATGTCTGCATGATCGGCTTTGCTCGCGCGCTTGATTGCACCGTCAATATCTTTCCAAAAGGTTTCCTCAAGCGCAGTTGGCGAGTCCGACTCCTCGATCTTGATTCTCGCTTGGCGAAAAGACATGTGTGGGAGTGACGTCTTTCCAAACGAAGCCGTCTGTTCTATAAGTGAATCGAGTCGGACCTTCGCCTCATCGAATGTTGGATTTTTATCGCCATAGAAAGAAGCCATGGTCGACCAAGAGTAATTTCGTGGGCCTGGTTCTAATTCAATAGATCTTAAGAAGTCGGACGAAATCTTATTATATAAACGTTCGCGTTCTACTTCGGGTGTAGACTCATATGCTTCTACGTTAACGTCAATCCTTTTATTAAATACTACGAAATCTTCGGAAAAATATTCAACAGCTTTATCAAGAAGCCTCAGTGAATCCTCCCGCGAAGATGTTAAACTGATTTTACGCATCACGTTCGCGACGTTGTTAGGATCATCTTGAATCATTCCGTCAACGACTGCGACTGCGGAGTTTATATCTCCGGAGTATTCTTCGATGACAATCAGCAACCCGTTCAGTTCCTCTCGGAATCTGGCTGCCTTTGCTATATTTAATTCGGATTTTACCCTGACGCGCGCCTTACCATACTCTCCAGCAGATATAAGTTCTTTTACTTGTAGAACTGTTGCAAGTTCGGCATCGCTTAATGAGTCATCAAGACCGCCTTCTGATCGACTGTTCTGCTTAGAAGTACGGAAAAGTGTAAGCAACTCTTCACGATCTCTTTGCTTCCGTAGACGCTCGAGATCGTTCGTGATCACGGCGCTTGCTGAGGTTTGGAGGTACTCGTTCTCACAAAAACCATCAATGATCGCCTGAGGCTTTTGAGTAATTGAACTTGTGTCGATAGGTAGATCTTTACCGATTAGATCGTGATAAAGCTGAGCCATCAGCTCGTCAAAGCCATCAACTTCTACAAAATAAACTCGATCTCGCCAGAGCAATTTTAGTAAGTCGTCGCTAAGCGGATCTCCTTTTCGAATACACCAATACACACCGTGCTTAAAGTAATCCTCACTTCTTAGTAAATATTGAAGCACATCCATTACAGATCGATCACCGCCGCCGTATCCAACAACGATCATCCCGAATTCCCTTCCGAATTCGATAAGCTTTCGACGTGAATTCTCTTCTAAAGACTCGGTCTCACGTACCGTCGCCTTTATATCGTCAAATAGATAATCCCCGTGAAGCTTAATGATTTTCGGGCGTTTTGATGTTACTGCAATGCTACTTACGGCAGAATCATGAGCACAAACCAGCGGCCTGGTATCCGAAAATCGAAAAAATGCTTCGTTCAGTAAGTCATCAAAATTTGTGGTGAATATAGTGTTGATGAAATGATTTTCTACAAGTCGAGTAAGATAGGCGTATCCAAGATTTGGCGCCTTATTTGAAACCTCTTGCTCCACGAACATACGTCGCTGGCGCGGGAGATCAAAGTTTTTTTCAAATAATGATGAATATTCTTTTGCAGGGTTATACCAAACACCGTGTTTTTTGGTCAGGAAGTCTATCGCTTCCTCCCGTAGGTATTCGATACCTGGGCATAACCTTGTGAATATTTCCCGGCGCCATATTTCTACTAATGCATTTGCGCTACGTACGTTGGATGATACTGAGCATCCTGCTCCTAACAATAAAGTGTAATTGGCAACTTCCCCCAGACGTGATTTCAAAAATCGACTAAGGTCTTCGTAGGAACGACGTTTTCCAGCGAGTTGCTTTAGAGCATCCAGTGATTGGAGAGCTAAATTGTGCTCTACCTTAGGCGAGTCTGCAGATGTGTCAGCCACGTTATCTATTGCGTCAGTTTCGTGTACATCCATTACATTATCCCCTATTCCTCAGGCCAGGATTTAAAATGAATAATCTATTGATTTACGCATAAGACTTCCATTACGTAGTCAGCATTTATCTAGCATAAGCAATTACGAGACCGACTGTCGAGAAGACTTGTATTCATCGATACGGTATATAACGCTTCCTAAAGCCATGTGGAATTTCCCCTTCGATCCAATCTTGCTCGAATTATTGCTTGCACAACAACCATTACCGGCAAATTTTACATACATTGCGATCATCTACCAATAATGATCGCTTCTGCAGGTCCGCTTAGGTAGTTAAGTTTCGGATCGGGCAAACAACGTAAGCACCGTTAATAAGTTCGTCGGCTTGACTCGATATTAAATGCGGAATCGTTTTTATCACATTGATTATTTATCCCCCATTGGCTGAAATGTCTTTCACGCGGCTAGTTTGAGAAGTTAAAAAACTTTAAACGCTACGCTGGAAGTTGAGGTATAGCGTGCTATGTTCTTAAGCGTTTCGACTTTCGCTCGGCTAAAATAATTCCCCCTGCGGCGAGTGCGCCCGGGGTGCTACGAACGCCGACGTATTCAACACCGTATCCCAAGCCCGTTCCAATCCCGCCTTCCGCGTCGCCACCTGCACCCGCTTCCGAATGATGTCCGCAAACACCCCCTGCCCGCGCATGCGCGTCGCAAAATTGCTGTCGTAATCCTTACCACCATTCATCTGCTGAATCAGGCTGATGATGTGCGCCGCCCGATCCGGGTAATGCAACTCGAGCCACTCGCGAAACAGCTGCTTCAACTCGTGCGGCAAACGAACGCAGGTATACCCGATCGAATTCGCCCCCGCTGCACCGGCTTGCTCGATGATCGCTTCGACGTCCTTCTCGTTGAGTGCCGGGATGATCGGTGCCACCAGCACACCCACCGGCACGCCGGCATCGCGCAGCGTCTTCACCGCCTGCATCCGCCGATGCGGCGCACTCGCGCGCGGTTCCAGCTTCGACGCCAGCTTGTTGTCCAGCGAGTTGATCGAGATGAACACCTGCACCAGCTTGCGCTCGGCCATGGGCACGAGGATGTCCAGGTCGCGTTCGATCAACGCGTTCTTGGTGACGATGGTGCAGGGATGGTTGCACTCGTCCAGCAGCGCGAGCGCCGCGCGGGTGAGCCGCCAGGTTTTCTCGATCGGCTGGTAAGGATCGGTGTTGCTGCCGATGTTGATCGGCTGGCAGGTGTAGTTCTTGCGCGCCAGCTCGTGGCGGAGCACGTCGGCCAGGTTGCTCTTGGCGAACAGCTTGGTCTCGAAATCCAGGCCCGCCGACAGGTTGAGGTAGCCATGCGACGGCCGGGCGTAGCAGTAGATGCAGCCGTGCTCGCAACCCCGGTAGGGATTGGTGGCGCGGTCGAACCCGATGTCCGGGGAGTCGTTGCGCGTGATGACGCTGCGGGCGAGTTCCTCGCGCACCTCGGTGACCGGGCGACGCGCATCTTCTTCACGCGCCCAGCCGTCGTCCTCGGCGTGGTACCGCACGGACTCGAACCGGCCTTCCGGGTTGGAGGCGGCGCCGCGGCCTTTGTGCTTGCGGAACAGGGGGATAGGTGTCGACATGCGTACAAATGTACGCCTCTTTCGTCTCAGAAGTCGGGATACGGTTCGCAGAATGCCGAAAGCGAGCCAAGGTCGGGCGGGGCTGCCAGGCCACCGCCCGCCAGACCGTCAATCCTCCAGCGGCACATCCTTGGTCTCGCGCATGAAGAACAATCCGATCACGAAGGTCATCAACGCCACGGCCACCGGATACCACAGGCCGTAGTAGATATCCCCCTTCCACGCCACCAGCATGAAGCCGATGGTGGGCACGAAGCCGCCGAACCAGCCGTTGCCGATGTGGTACGGCAGGCTCATGGACGTGTAGCGGATGCGCGTCGGGAACATCTCCACCAGCCACGCGGCGATGGGCCCGTAGACCATGGTGACGTAGAGCACCAGGATGGCCAGCAGGAGCACCAGCATCGGATAGTTCGCCTGTGCCGGGTCGGCCTTCTCGGGGTATCCCGCCGTCTTCACCTGGGCGGCGACCTTCGCGGTGAACGCCTTGCTCTGCTCGGTGAAGGCCGCCTTGTCCAGGCTGCCACCCTCGAACGATTCGATCACCGCGTCGCCGATCTTCACCGTGGCCAGCGTGCCCGCGGGTGCGGCGGCGTTGGTATACGGAATGCCCTTCTTCGCCAGCACGCTCTTGGCGACATCGCACGAGCTGGTAAAGGTCTTCTTGCCCACCGGGTCGAACTGGAAGGTGCAGGCTTCCGGATCGGCGGTGACAATCACCGGTGCGGCCGCGGCGGCGGCTTCCACGGCGGGATTGCCGAAGTGGGTCAGGCCCTTGAAGATCGGGAACATCGTCAGTGCCGCGATCAGGCAACCGGTCAGCACCACCGGCTTGCGACCGATGCGGTCGGACAGCCAGCCGAAGAAGACGAAGAACGGCGTGCCGATCAGCAACGCGCCGGCGATCAGCAGGTTGGCGGTGGTGCCGTCGATCTTCAGGCTTTGCGTCAGGAAATACAGCGAATAGAACTGGCCCGTGTACCAGACCACGGCCTGGCCGGCGGTGGCGCCGAACAGTGCCAGGATCACCAGCCGCAGGTTCTTCCATTGGCCGAAGGCTTCGGTCAGCGGCGCCTTGGACTGCTTGCCCTCGGCTTTCATCTGCTGGAACACCGGCGACTCGTGCAGTTGCAGGCGGATGTAGACCGATACGCCGACCAACACCGCGGAAAGCAGGAACGGAATGCGCCAGCCCCAGGTTTCGAACGCCTCGGTGCCCAGGCCCAGTCGCGTACCAAGGATAACCAGCAGCGAGAGGAACAGGCCGAACGTGGCGGTGATCTGGATGAAGCTGGTGTACAGCCCGCGCTTGCCCGGCGGCGCGTGCTCCGCCACGTAGGTCGCGGCGCCACCGTATTCGCCACCCAGGGCCAGGCCCTGCAACAGGCGCAGCAGGATGAGCAAGACGGGCGCGGCCACGCCCATCGTCGAATAACCGGGCAACACGCCGACCAGGAACGTCGAGGTGCCCATGATCAGGATGGTGACCAGGAAGGTGTACTTGCGCCCGATCAGGTCGCCGATGCGACCGAACACGATGGCGCCGAACGGACGCACGGCAAAGCCGGCGGCGAACGCAAGCAGGGCGAAGATGAACTGGCTGGTCTCGTTCAACCCCGTGAAGAACTGCTTGCCGATCAGCGCGGCCAGCGAGCCGTAAAGGTAGAAGTCGTACCACTCGAACACGGTGCCCAGGCTGGACGCGAAGATCACGCGCCGGTGGCTGGTGCCAATGCTGCCGTCGGCACGCAGGCCGCTTGCGGTAGTCGCCATGTCGCTCCCCTTAGAACCGGTAGTTGCCGTTGAGCGTGAGTTCGTTGCCGGCGGTTTTCTGCCGGCCCAGGCCGTTGGTGGTGGTCGAGTCGAGGTTGGCGTGGATCCACTCCACGCTGAAGTCGAACGGGCCCGTGGTGTACTGCAGGCTGGCCGCCTTCTGGCGGCTCTTCAGCAGGCCGGGGGTGTTCGCCGCGCGCCAGCGCAGCACGTCGTTCTCGTCGGGCTTGCTGACCGAGGCGAAGGCATACACCGTCCAGTGCGGGTCGAACTTGTAGCCCGCCTGCAGGTAGCCGCCCTTGTCCTTGATGTCGCCGAACTGCGAGAGGTCGCCGAACAGTTCGCCGATCGCATTGCCGGTGTACACCACGCTCTTGAAGATGAACTTGCCGGGCGTCCACAGGCCGCCCAGTTCCACCGCCGTGCTCTTCAGGTTGCTCTTGATCGGCGTGGCGGTAAGGCCATCCACGCCGTGCAGGTCCACCTTGCTGTAATGCCCGGCCACGAAGGCCTGCCAGTTGCCGCCCTTGGCGGTGAGGCGGGCTTCCACCTGCGGCTTGAAGCCCGCGTTGCCGGCGGTCTGGTAGTTAGTGGTCGCGTTGGCACCGGGACCGTTCCAGCTGCCCTGCAGCACCGCCATGTCGAAGCGCCACTTGGTGCCTTCGGAACCGCGGTTGAGTTCCTGCATCCAGATGGCCCCTGGGAAGCGCCAGCCGATCACGCCGCTGCCGTAGCCCAGCGGAAACGCGATATGCGACAGCGACTGCGGGATGTAATCCAGCGGGAACATCAGGTCCCACATCTGGCCGATGCGGAACGTGGTGCCGGTGCTGGCGTTGGCGATATCCATGTACGCCTGGCGCATACGCAGCTCCGGCTGCGAGCCGGCATAAGCACCGGTGCCGTTGAAGCCACCGAAGAAATCCATCTCGATGCGGCCGCTGCCGGCCCAGTTCTCGTTGAACTTTGCCCCGGTGAAGTCCAGCCAGAAGCGCGTGTTGCGCACGTCCACGCCGCTCACACGGCCATCGGCGCGATTCGCGCCGCCGGCGGGGATCGGATACTCCGAGTTGGCGCCGTTGCCGTAGGTATAGGCCTTGTTCTGCGTGAAGGCGCTGGCGTTGATGAAACCGTGCAGCGCCAGCGATACCCCGGGCGCGGTGCCCGTGGTGAAGGCCGGTTTGGCCGGGACGGTGGCGACCACCTTCTCGACCTTGGCCACTTTCTCCTCGGTCTGCTGCGATTGCGCCTGCGCCGCCTGGGCCGTGGTCGCGGCCTCCGTGGTCTGCGTCTTTTGCTCCTGGATCATCGCCTTCAGTTCCGCCAGCTGCTGCTCGAGCTGGTTGACCCGCGACTCCAGCGCCGCCTCGCGGCTCGTGGTTTTCTTCGATCGCGACTGGGCGTGGGCGAGGTCCGGCACCGCCACCATCGGCAGCATGAGGGCACAGGCGACACTGAGGGCGATGGCCTTGCGGCCACCGTAACGGTTCGTCTTCATCATGGTCTCCCCAACCATTGGCAGCGCGAGCATGTGGCCGTTACGGCCGGGGTTCCATTCGCCAAAGGTCGAAACTCGACCAAAGTCGTAGCTGGTGCGACCCCTGGGGTCGCGTGGCGGGGATAAACTTCCCCTCATAGCCCCAACGCCGTCCTTACAGGAGCACGCATGTCCGACATCCATCCCGTCGATCCCGCCTTCGCCGCCACCGCGCGCGTCGGCAAGGCCGACTACGAGGCCAACTACGCCCGCTCCGTGCAGGACCCGGAAGGCTTCTGGAAGGACATGGCCACGCGGATCGACTGGATCGTGCCGCCGAAGAAAATCAAGGATATCTCGTTCGACCCGGCCGACCTGCACATCCGCTGGTACGAGGACGGCCAACTCAACGTGTCCGCCAACTGCCTCGACCGGCACCTGGCGACGCGCGGCGACAAGACCGCCATCATCTTCGAGGGTGACGACCCCGGCGAGTCGCGCAGCCTGACCTACCGCGAGCTGCACACCGAGGTCTGCAAGTTCGCCAACACGCTGAAGAACCTGGGCGTGGCCAAGGGCGACCGCGTGCTGATCTACCTGCCGATGATTCCCGAAGCGGCGGTGGCCATGCTGGCCTGCGCACGCATCGGCGCCGTGCACTCGGTGGTGTTCGGCGGTTTTTCGCCGGATTCCGTGGCGGCACGCATCGCCGACTCCGGCGCCAAGCTGGTCATCACGGCCGACGAAGGGTGTCGCGGCGGCAAGAAGATCCCGCTCAAGGCGAACGTGGACGAATCGCTGAACCGCCCGAATACCAACAGCGTGCATACCGTGGTGGTGGTGCGCCGCACCGGCGGCGCCATCCACATGCAGTCGCCGCGCGACCGCTGGTACCACACGCTGATGGAAGGCCAGTCCGCGGAGTGCGCGTACGAGGCGATGAACGCGGAAGATCCGCTGTTCACCCTGTACACCTCCGGCTCCACGGGCCAGCCCAAGGGCGTGCTGCACACCAGTGCGGGTTACCTGGTCTATACCAGCCTCACGCACGAGCTGACCTTCGACCTGCGCGAGGACGACATCTACTGGTGCACGGCCGATGTGGGCTGGATCACGGGCCACAGCTATGTCGTGTATGGCCCGCTGGCCAACGGCGCCACCGTGGTGATGTTCGACGGTGTGCCCAACTACCCGGACTTCAGCCGCTTCTGGCAGGTGGTCGACAAGCACAAGGTAACGCTGTTCTACACCGCGCCCACCGCCATCCGCGCGCTGATGCGCGAGGGCGACGAGCCGGTAAAGAAAACCTCGCGCAAGAGCCTGCGCGTGCTGGGCACGGTGGGTGAGCCGATCAACCCGGAAGCCTGGAACTGGTACCACCGCGTGGTGGGCGAATCGCGCTGTCCCATCGTCGATACCTGGTGGCAGACCGAGACCGGCGGCTTCATGATCACGCCGCTGCCCGGTGCCACCGCCCTCAAGCCCGGCTCCGCCACCACGCCGTTCTACGGCATCGTGCCGGCCATCGTCGATGCCGAGGGCCGGCCGCAGGAAGGCGCGGCCAGCGGCAACCTGGTGATCACCGATTCGTGGCCGGGCCAGATGCGCACGGTGTACGGCGACCACCAGCGTTTCATCGACACGTATTTCAAGACCTATCCCGGCAACTACTTCACCGGTGACGGCGCACGCCGCGATGAGGACGGTTACTACTGGATTACCGGTCGCGTGGACGACGTGATCAACGTATCCGGTCATCGCATCGGCACCGCCGAGGTGGAGAGCGCTCTCGTGTCGCACGCCAAGGTCGCCGAGGCGGCCGTGGTCGGCTGCGCCCACGACATCAAGGGCCAGGGCATCTATGCCTTCGTCACGCTGAAGGCAGGGGAGAGTGGCAGCGACGAGCTGGCGAAGGAACTGGTGGCCGCGGTGCGCAAGGAGATCGGTCCGATCGCCGCACCGGATCACCTGCAGTGGGCGCCGGGCCTGCCGAAGACGCGGTCGGGCAAGATCATGCGGCGCATCCTGCGCAAGATCGCAGAGAACCAGCCCGGCCAGCTGGGCGACGTGTCCACGCTGGCAGACCCGGGCGTCGTGCAGAACCTGGTCGACCAGCGGTTGATCCGGTGATGTCCGGCCGCCCGTGTCGTCGCGGTCGCTGATGGCCGACGTCCTCATCGCCGACGACCATCCGCTGTTCCGCGATGCCTTGCAGCGCGCGGTGCTGGCGGCGTTGCCCGATGCCGTCGTGCACACGGCGGACAGCGTGCCGGCGCTGTTCGCGCTGATCGAATCGTTGCCGGACGCGGACCTGCTGCTCATGGATCTGCACATGCCGGGCGCACGCGGCTATTCCGCGCTGGCACATATCCGCGGCCAGTACCCGGGGCTGCCCACGCTGGTGGTTTCGGGACACGAGGAAGCGCAGGTGGCGCGTCGCGCCCTGGGGCATGGTGCGTCTGCCTACATCCCGAAGTCGGCCTCTGTCGAACAGATCGTGGAGGCGGTGCGTACCGTACTGGACGGCGACGTGTGGCTGCC
Source organism: Luteibacter sp. 9135 (assembly GCF_000745005.1). Lineage (NCBI taxonomy): Bacteria > Pseudomonadati > Pseudomonadota > Gammaproteobacteria > Lysobacterales > Rhodanobacteraceae > Luteibacter > Luteibacter sp. 9135. The sequence continues at coordinate 1,053,438 of NZ_JQNB01000001.1, forward strand.
GCACCAGCTGGTCGGTGGCAACGTGGAGCTCAAGCCCGACGAGGCGGCGGTCGCCGCGCGCGTGGCGTCACTCACGCCGCAGCAATTTCGTGTGCTCGGCATGATCGCCGAGGGCTTGCTCAACAAGCAGATCGCCTACGACCTGGGTGTCTCCGAAGCCACGGTGAAGGCGCACATGACGGCGATCATGCGCAAGCTGGGCGTGTCCAACCGCACGCAGGTGGCGCTGGCGGCAAGCCACCTGGACGTGGACAAGGAAGCCTTCCCCGGAAACACCGCGGAACCCTGAAACGCCGCAGCGCGGGGCAACCGGGCGTGGCATCGACTCATCCCGCGCCGGCGCCGGTACCTGTGCGTTTCGCCAGCGCCACCAGCAGCGCGCGCAGCGCGGCCGGCCGCACCGGCTTGTGCAGCACCGGGTATCCCAGCGTACGCGCACGCTGCTTCAGCGCCGTGCTGCCGTCGGCCGTGACCAGGGCCGCGGGCGGCATCGGCACGATGGTCGTGCCGATGTGTTGCAGGGCGTCCACGCCATCCATGCCTTCGCCCAGGTGATAGTCGGCGAGGATGAGATCCACGTGCGTGCTCGCGAGCACCGCCAGCGCCGCGGGTACGTCGATGGCCACGCGGCAATCCACGCCCCAACGGCCCAGCAGGGCCTGCATGCCCTCCAGGATGGTGTCGTCGTTGTCGAGGCACAGTACCGTCAGCGGCAGTTGCTCGCCGCCGGGACGCGCCATCGTCGGTGCGCGCTTGCGCGATACCGCCGCCGTGCGTGGCACGGTGATGCTGAAGCAGCTGCCACGCCCGACCCGCGAGCGCAGTCCCAGTGTATGGCCGAGGATGCCGGCCAGGCGCTCGCAGATCGACAGCCCCAGGCCGAGACCTTTTTCGCCCCACGGCGACGGACGCTCCAGCCGCTGGAACTCACCGAAGATGCGTGCCTGCTGCTCCGGCGCGACACCGGGCCCCGTATCCCATACCTCGATGCGCAGATGGTCCCCCTCATGGCGCACCCCCAGCACGACGCCACCCGTGCGCGTGTAGCGCAACGCGTTGGAGAGGAAGTTGGCCACGATGCGTCGCAGCAGCTGCGCGTCCGAGCGCACGGAAAGCGATGACGGCACTACGTGAAGCGTGAGGCCGCGCTGCTCGGCCACCACGGCAAACTGCTGCTTCAGCGAATCGAACAGGTCCGCGAGGGCGAAGGGGAGTACCTCGGGCCGGTAGCTGCCGGCATCCAGGCGCGAGACATCCAGCAAGGCATCCAGCAGGTCCTCGGCCGCGCGGAACGACGCATCGATGCGTTCGGCCAGGCCGGCCGCTTCCGTGTCCAGGCCTGGATGTTGGCGCAGCGCCGAGGTGAACAAGCGGGCGGCGTTCAACGGTTGCAGAAGGTCGTGGCTGGCGGCAGCAAGGAAACGTGTCTTCGACGCATTGGCCGCTTCCGCGTCGCGTCGCGCCATCGCCGTGGCGTTCAACGCCTCCGACAACTCGGCCGTACGTACCTCCACCCGTTGTTCCAGGGTTTCGTTCGCATCGATAAGGGCCTGCTCCACGGTCTTGTACGCGGTGACATCGGTGAACGTGGTGACGAAGCCGCCGCCGGGTAGTGCGCGGCCGCGCATCTCGATCACCGTGCCGTCGGGGCGTACGCGCGAGAACACGTGCGGCGAGCCGGCACGCATGTAGCGGATACGCTTGGCGACATGCTCGTCCACCTCGCCGGGCCCGCATTCGCCGAGCTCGGCGTTCCAGCGGATCAGGTCCGCCACGGGCAGGCCGACGTAGACCATCCCTTCGGGATAGTCGAACAGCTCCATGTAGCGGCGATTCCATGCCACCAGGCGCATGTCGCCATCCACGACGCTGATGCCTTGCGAGACGTTTTCCAGCGTCGTGGACAACAGTTCGCGGTTGAAGCGCAGTTCCTGCGAGGCTTCGTCGAGCAGCGCCATGGCCTCGGCGATGTCCAGTCCGGTACCGGACAGCGCACCCATCAGGATGCGTCGTGCGCTGGCCGCGCCCACGGCGCTCGCCAGCAGGCGTTCGGTGAACTGGATCAACGGACGGTCCGCGGCATCCGACGACACCAGTGCCACGCCGTGGCGCTCGCCGTATTCATGGAACGCACGCGCGGTGACGCGCTCACCGACGATACGGCCGGCGATGGTGCCCAGGTCGCGCACGGTGACGCGACCGCGCCAGTCGCCGGCGCCGCCGGCGCTGCGCACGAAGGGATCGACGAACAGCGCCGCGTGCAGCCGCTCGGCCACGCTGGGTCGAAAGCGCAGGGAGATGAAGACCAGGCAGCCGACGTTGGTCAGCAGCGACCAGAAGGTGCCGTGCGTCACCGGCTCCCAGCCGGTCAGGTGGAACAGTTCCGTGGGTTTCAGCCAGGCAATGCCGAACGGCCCATCCCGCATCCATGAGGTACCGATCCATCCCGCACGCGTCATGGCGGGTAGCAGCAGGGTATAGGCCCACACGGCAAAGCCGGCCAGCAGGCCAACCTGCACGCCGCTGCGGCTGGCACCGCGCCAGTACAGGGCGGAGACGATGGCCGGCGCGAACTGCGCCACCGCAGCGAAGGAGAGCAGGCCCGTGGCGGCAAGGTTTTCCGCATCCGCGATGATGCGGTAGTAAACGTACGCCATGGCGGCCAGGCCGACGATCGCGATGCGTCGGATCAGCAGCACGGTGCTGGACAGGTCCGCGCGCTTCTCCAGGTCCAGGCGGCGGATGCGCAACAGCATCGGCATGACCAGGTCGTTGCTGATCATCGTGGCGAGCGCCACCGCTGCGACGATCACCATGCCGGTGGCCGCGGAGAAGCCGCCGATGAAGGCGAGCAGGGCCATGCCCGTGTCGCCGTGTGCGAGCGGCAGGTTCAGTACCCACGCATCCACGTGGCCACCGGTCACCTGCGGCAGGCCCAGGCCGGCGCTGACGATCGGCAGCACGGCGAGCGAGATCAGCACCATGTAGATCGGGAACAGCCAGCGGGCCCGGCGCAGGTCGCGCGGGTCCTCGCATTCCACCACGCCGATCTGGAACTGGCGCGGCAGGCAGAACATGGCGCAGAAGGCGAGCAGGGTCTGTGCGACGAACCCGGGCGGCATGCTGCCTTTCTCGATCTGCTGGAGCGGCGCCCGCAGCGTTTCCTGCAGGCCGGGGCCATGTCGCCAGGCGTAGATGCCGATGGCGACGAAGGCCAGCAGCTTGACCAGCGACTCCGCCGCCACGGCCAGCATCATGCCGTGGTGGTGTTCGGTGGCATCGATGGTGCGCGTACCGAACAGGATCGCGAAGACAGCGAGCAGGGCGGCGCACCACAGGGCCGTGTCACCGAACCACCACGCGGAGTTACCGGCGCCGAGCACGGCGAACGACATCGCCACGGCTTTGAACTGCAATGCGATGTACGGAATGATGGCGACCACGGCGATCACGGCCACCAGCGCCGCCAGGCCGTGCGACTTGCCGAAGCGCGCAGCGATGAAATCGGCGATCGAGGTGATGTTGCGCTCCCGGGCCACCAGCACCAGGCGCTCGAGCAGGCCGAAGCCCAGCACGAACAGCAGCAGCGGTCCCAGGTAGATCGGCAGGTAGGCCAGCCCGGAACGCGCCGCCGTGCCGACCGCGCCGTAGAACGTCCACGACGAGCAATACACCGCCAGCGCCAGGCTGTAGACCAGGGGACGCAGTCGGGGTTGCCGCGGATACAAAGGACGACGGTCGCCCACGTAGGCGATGACGAACAGCAGCCCCACGTAAAGCAGGGCCACCAGCAGCAGAAGCCATCCTGCGATCACGTCACCTCGCTCCCCCTTCGACAGCGTTTCGATTCTAAGGCACGCGGGCGCACTTGCCGTCGTTGCCGTTCCCACGCAGCATCGTCACCATGCCCCAGCTCCCACCTATCCCGCCGCTCGCGGACGACGACATCCATGTCTGGCACACACCGTGGCCCGGCGGCAAAGGGGAAAGCCACTTCGCGGCGCTCGTCGCGGCATACGCCGGCCCCGGCGCACCGGCCATCGTTCGCGGCGACCAGGGCAAACCCCTGTTGCCGCCACCCTTCGACAGCCTGGGCTTCAGCTGGTCGCACAGCGGCGATGTCGCGGTGCTGGCGATCGGCCGGGGGCGGGCGGGATTCCTGCTGGGCGTGGACGTGGAAACGGAGCGCCCGCGTGCCCGGGCCCTAGAGCTGGCCCGCCGCTTCTTCGCGGCGGATGAGGCCGCCTGGCTGGAAAGCCTTCCCGAGGATCGACGCGTAGCCGGCTTCCTTGCCTTGTGGACTGCCAAGGAAGCCGTGCTGAAGGCCCATGGTGGCGGGCTGTCCTACGGCCTGCACCGTGCCGCGTTCACGATCCGCGGGGAAGATGCGCTGCCACTCGCGTTCGATGGCGACCTCGGCCCGGCCGACGCATGGCAGGTGCGGGCGCTGCCGCTGGGCGAGGGAAGGCGGGGCGCGGTGGCCTGGCGTGGGGGTGAACGCCGGGTCCGCGTCTTCACATCTTCGCTTTGAACCTTTTCGGCGTCGGCCGTGTCTCAGTTACGTGTGTGTGTGAGCCGTGGAGTGCGCCACAGGGAGGTGGCGCGTTATGCTGGGAAGACAGTCATTACGCACGTCGCGAAGGTGGCGTGCGTTTTTTTTGGACCGTCGATGACCCTACTCAGCGTCAACCTCAACAAGATCGCCGTGCTGCGCAACTCGCGCGGCGGCAGCGAGCCCTCGATCGCCAAGGCCGCGCACACGTGCATCGATGCGGGCTGCGGCGGTATCACCGTGCATCCCCGGCCCGACATGCGCCACGTCACCCCGGCGGATGTCCGTGTCATTGCCGGCCTGCTGCGCGGTCGCGTGGAATACAACATCGAGGGCAATCCCTTCGCGGCGGCACGCGGCGCCTATCCCGGCCTGCTGGAACTGGCACGTGAAGTACGCCCCACCCAGGTGACGCTGGTGCCCGACGGCGACGGCCAGATCACCTCCGATCACGGTTTCGATCTCACGGCCGACATCGAGACGCTCCGCCCCGTGGTGGCCGCGTTCCGCGAATTGGGCTGCCGCGTCAGCGTGTTCGTCGACGCCGGCGGCGCCGGGTTTGCGGAGGCCAGGGCTATCGGCGTCGACCGCGTCGAGTTGTATACCGGGCCCTACGCGGAGGCCTTCGAGCAGGGCGACGCGCGGCGCGAGCTGGCCGCGTTCGCCGACACCGCGCAGCGAGCGCAACAGGCGGGGTTGGCCGTGAATGCCGGCCACGACCTCAGCCAGGCCAACCTGGGCACGTTCAAGTCGGCCATCCCCGGGCTGGCAGAGGTGTCGATCGGCCATGCCCTGATCGGCGAGGCCTTGTACGACGGCCTGTCGCGAACGGTACGCGCCTACCTCGATATTCTCTCGTAAAAAAAACCCCGCCGAGAGGCGGGGTTTTCGTCTAACCGGACAGACCGTGGATCAGTTCGAGTTGACGAAACCAATCTTGGTCAGGCCCTGGCCCTTTGCGTCGGAAAGCACGCGAGCCACGGCCTCGTACTGTGCCGCGTCGTCCGCGTCGATCTGCAGTTCCGGCTGGTTCGACTGCTGGGCGATCACCGCGATCTGGGCCTTGAGGCCAAGCTCGTCAACCGGCGTATCGTTCCAATAGAGCGAGCCATCCTGGCGGATCTGCAGCCGGACGGGATCCGGCGGGTTCTCTGGGTTTTGCACGTTCGGATTCGGCTGCGGAAGATCGATCTTGATCTTATGCGACAGCATCGGAGCCGTGATCATGAAGATGATCAGGAGCACCAGCATGACGTCGACGAGCGGCGTCACGTTGATGTCCGCCATGGGACCACCAGAGTTGCCTGAACTGAATGCCATTTTCGTTACTCCTTGCCGGTCGACATGAAGCCGACGTGGACCATACCGGCTTCCTTGGCATCGCCAAGGATCTTCTTCACCACCTTGTACTCGGTGGTGCGGTCCGCACGGATCTGGAGTTCCGGCTGCGGCGACTTCGCCGCCGCAACCGCGAACTGGGCCTTCAGTTCAGCCTCGCTGACTTCACCGTCATTGAGGAAGTACGTACCGTCCGGCTTGACCGCGAGATCCATCGGTTCGACCGGGGTGTCATCCTTAACGTTCGGATTAGCCTTCGGCAGATCGATCTGGACCTTATGGGACATCAGGGGTGCCGTGATCATGAAGATGATCAGCAGAACCAGCATCACGTCGACGAGCGGCGTGACGTTGATTTCCGACATCGGGCCACCGCTGTTGCCACCGCTGGACATAGCCATGGGTCAGCTCCTTACTTCTTGACGACGACCGGCGCCGTACCTTCGACGCGAGCGCCGGTGGCGAAGAAGTCGTGCAGGTCATGCGCGAATTCGTCGAACTTGGCGTAGGTCAGGCGGTTGGAGCGCATGAAGAAGTTGTACGCGAGCACGGCCGGGATAGCGGTGAACAGACCGAACGCGGTCATGATCAGCGCCTCACCGACAGGACCGGCGACCTTGTCCATCGATGCGGAACCCGAAGCGGCGATACCGATAAGTGCGTGGTAGATACCCCACACCGTACCGAGTAGACCGATGAACGGGGCCGAGGAGCCGACCGTGGCGAGCAGGGTCAGGCCACCTTCCAGACGCAGGCTCTCACGAGCGACGGCCTGGCGGAGTGCGCGATCGATGAATTCCGAACGCGACAGCGTTTCGGCGAGGCGACCGCCAGCAGCCTGCTGGTGGTGAGCGACGGCCGAAGCGGCATCGAGCGCGATCTTCGAGAACGGTTCGCCCTTCGGCTGCTCTTCGAGCATACGAATGGCTTCCTGCGTCGACGAGGTGTTCCAGAAACCCTGGATGACCTTGTCGGCGCGGGCCCGCACCATGCTGTTACGGATGAAGTTGGCGACGATGAAGTACCACGAGAGTACGGACATCGCGACCAGCACCACGAACACGATCCAACCGAGGAAGTCGAAGTTGTGAATGAGGTGGTCGAAGCCCATCTGCTTGAGGGCATCGGCGTTGGAGTTTTGACCTGGCTGAGCAGGCTGAGCGGAGGTGTCTTGCAACATAACGCTACCCTTGGGAAGTCAAGCGTGAACTTAAAAGATGTAAGTGTGGGGGCTTACAGCTGGTTTAGGTTGAACGTAACGGGGACACGTGCATAGCCTTCGACGGCAGCACCGCCTCGCTTGCCCGGGTTGAATCGCCAGTTCCTTGCGGCATCCTCCGCGGCTTTGTCCAATTCGCGGAAACCGCTCGACTGGTCAACCTTGATGTCTTTCGGCGCACCGTCGACACCCACGAGGACCAGAAGAACCACCGTACCTTCATGCCGCTGACGGACCGCCTGCGGCGGATACTTTGGCGGGTTACGCTGACGGTACGACAGATTTTCGCTCGGCGCGATATCCGCCGGCGGAGCAGGCGGCGCGGGAGGCGCCGGCGGCGGAGCCGGAACAGGATTCGAGCTCGCTTCCTCGACAGCCGGCGGCGGTGGAGCCGGCGGCGGCGGAGTCGGCGGCGGCTTCACCTGCTGGATGATCTTCGGCGGCGGCTGCTTGGGGGGTTCGGGCGGCGGCGGCGGCGGAGGGGGCGGGGGCGGCGGCGGTTCGATAAAATCGACCTGCACGACTTTCTCTTTCTGCTTTTCCTGCGACTTCGGCGGCGCCATGGGCGCGACCAGCAGCAGGAAGGCGAACGAGTGCAACGCAATGGCGACTGCCAATGCGCTGGTGCGCCCCCAACTGAACGGCGCTTGGCCGGTTGATTCGTTACTTGAGGCCATCAGTCACTATCAAGAGCTAATCAAGCGGAAGTGAGCCCGCACTGCTCTTCCGGCGTTCGGCAATTGACATTGCCGAAAACGCAGGTTTCTGCAAGCGGAAAGATATGCAAGTTACACCAGCATATGGCGTTTGTATAGCGCCTGAAGGGAGGATTCGTGACGACGTTAAATCCTCCACTTTTCAGCACTTTACAAGCGCTTACTTGGTGTTCTCTGCATTTTTCAACCAGGCGTTGGCCTTGGCAGACGTTTCAGGGTCCTGCGCCGCGAGCTTCATGTCCGCAATAGCACCCTGCTTGTTCTTCTGACCACGCTTGGCTTCCGCGCGCACCATATAGGCCTGGCCCTTATGCTGAACGCCCTTGCTGATGGCATCGGTCACCGATTTCTCGGCAGCCGGGTATTGATTCTTCTGCAGCTGGAGGCGGGCGACGCTGAGCGACACCTCGCCGTCCTTCGCCAGCGGAGCAGCCTTCTGGTACGCGGCCAGCGCGGCGCTCTCGTTGCCTGCCGTAATGGCGGCGTCGCCCTGCAGCTTGTAGACCTCGGCGGAGGGCTTCACCACGCCCTTCGACAGACCGTCTTCCAGCACGGCCTGCGCCTTGCCGGCGTTGGCTTCCTGGCGCTCGCTGTGGTCCTGACCATCGATCAGGTAGACCTTGGCGAGGTTGATATACAGCTTCTCGTCCTTGAAGGCGCCCGCGGCACGGCCCTTTTCGAGCAGCGCGATCGCTTCGGGATACTTCTGCGCCTGGATCAGCGAGGACGCCGCATTCTGCATCGCGGTCGGGTCGTTCGGATTCTTGGCCAGCTCGGCCGAAGCCAGGTCGGCGGCCTTGTCGCCCTGGCCGGTTTCCGCATAGCTGGCGGCGAGGATCTGGTCCCACGAACCCTGCGGCTTCGCGTCCGGCATCGACTTCGCTTTGGTGATGGCGGCGATGGCTTCCGGGTACTTCTCGAGGCGGTAATCGATATTGCCTTCGAGACCGTAGGAGTCGGCCGTTTCCTTCTTGCCTTCTGAGCGCCATTCCTGCAGCGACTGCAACGCCGGGGCGTACTGCTCGTCAGCCACCAGGAACTGCGTGTACATGTACTTCAGTTGGAAGTAGGTGTCGTTCGGCATGACGCCGATGTCCAGCGCCTTCTTCAGTTCGACGATGGCGCCTTTCACGTCGCCGTCGTTGTACTTCATGTTGGCCAGGCCCTGCAGGGCCAGTGCCTGGGCGTACTTGCTGCTGGTACCCGAGCCATCGGCCAGCGGCTGCAGGATCTGCATCGCCTTGTCCTTGTCGCCGTTGTTGGCGGCGTCCAGGCCCTCGTTGATGGCCTTCTGGTCCTTCTCGGTCTTGAGGTCGAGCTTGGGCTCCGTACGCGTGGCGTTCGGGTACAGCGCTTCTTTCTTGTCCTTGGGAGCCGAGTCACGAGCGCTGACCGCACCGCTGGCAAGGGAAAGAGCGACCGCCGTGGCGAGCGCGAGCTTTGCGAAGGAACCCTGTTTCATCGAATGACCTCAGGCTGTAGGACTCGGCGCTCAAAGAACAGTGCCGGGGGACTACAGAGGTTAACCTGATTCTATTCCTAAGAACAAGTCGCAGTGCGATAAAAAACAATAGTCAAAACAATGACTTGTTATATGTTTGTTGGCGCGATGCAAATTTGTGGCCCTTATGGCCCTTGAAAACGGCGTTTTCATCCTTCCCTGCGAGTTGTGACGCAGGTCAAAAAAAGAGCCCGATGCGTAACCGCCATCGGGCTCCGTGATGTAAACGCTTACGCCGGATCGTCAGACGTCGAGGTTGGCTACCTTCAGCGCGTTCGATTCGATGAAGTCGCGACGCGGTTCCACGGCCTCGCCCATCAGCATCGAGAACATCTGGTCGGCGGCCACGGCGTCCTCGATGCCCACCTGCAGCATGCGACGGGTTTCCGGATTGACCGTGGTTTCCCACAGCTGCTCCGGATTCATTTCACCCAGGCCCTTGAAGCGCTGGATGGAGCGGCCCTTCTTGGCTTCGTCCAGGAGCCAGTTGCGCACGTCCGCGAAGCTGAGCACGCCGCGCGAGGCATTGCCGCGGCGAACCACGGCGCCGGGCTGCAGGTGCAGGTCGGCGAGCTGACGTGAAATGCCCAGGATGGCGCGGAATTCGATACCGCCGAAGAACGCCTGCGGCATGATCCACGTGTGGCTGAGGCCGTGCTGCATCCGCTCCACTTCGACGGCGGCGCCCTGCTCGTTCAGCGCCGGACGGAAGCGCAGCTTGTAGGTAGGCTTGCCCAGGCCGCTGGCACTGAGGCGCGTGGCAATGCCATCGAGCCAGGCCTGCATGGCGACAGGGTCGGCCCACAGGCCTTCTTCCATCGGCACGTGCTCGATCATCGCGGTGAGCGAGGTGGTGTCGAAGCGATGGCTGAGGCGAGCGATCTGGTCCAGGGCGGACTGGTAATCGTGCAGCAGCTTCTCCAGGACTTCGCCGCTCACGGGTGGCGCGCCCTCTTCCGGCATTAGCGACGCGTTATCCACCGCACCCGAGATCAGGTACTGGTTCAGGACCACGTCGTCCTTGATGTACATCTCCTGCTTGCCCTGCTTCACCTTGTACAGCGGCGGCAGGCCGATGTAGACGTGCCCGCGTTCGATCAGTTCGGGCATCTGGCGGTAGAAGAAAGTCAGCAGCAGCGTGCGGATGTGGGAGCCGTCCACGTCCGCATCGGTCATGATGATGATGCGGTGGTAGCGCAGCTTGTCCGGGTTGTATTCGTCCTTGCCGATGCCCGTGCCCAGCGCGGTGATCAGCGTGCCGACTTCGGCGGAGGCGATCATCTTGTCGAAGCGTGCCTTCTCCACGTTGAGGATCTTGCCCTTCAACGGCAGCACGGCCTGCGTGCGCCGGTTGCGGCCCTGCTTGGCCGAGCCGCCTGCGGAGTCACCCTCGACCAGGAACAGTTCGGACAACGCCGGATCCTTTTCCTGGCAGTCCGCCAGCTTGCCCGGCAGACCGGCGATGTCGAGCGCGCCCTTGCGGCGGGTCATCTCGCGGGCCTTGCGGGCCGCTTCGCGGGCACGTGCCGCATCCACCGCCTTGGAAGCGATGGCCTTGGCCTCGGCCGGATGCTCCAGCAGGAACTCGGACAGGCGGTCGTTGACCACCTGTTCCACCGCGGTCTTCACCTCGCTGGAAACCAGTTTGTCCTTGGTCTGCGAGGAGAACTTCGGATCGGGCACCTTGACCGACAGCACGGCGATCATGCCTTCGCGCATGTCGTCGCCGGACAGGCCCACCTTGGCGTTCTTGGCGAGACCTTCCTTCTCGATGTAGCTCTGCAGTGTACGCGTCAGCGCGGCGCGGAAGCCCGTGAGATGGGTACCGCCGTCACGCTGGGGAATGTTGTTGGTGAAGCAGAACATCGTTTCCTGGTACGCGTCCGTCCACTGCATGGCCACTTCGACGGTAATGCCGTCGGCGGTTTCCGTGCTGAAGCTGACGACCGTCGGGTGTAGCGCGGTTTTCAGCTGGGACAGATGCTGGACGAAGGAGCGGATGCCGCCCTCGTAGGCGAAGATATCCTTGCGCTCGTTGCGCTCGTCCACCAGCTCGATGGTGACGCCAGAGTTGAGGAAGGCCAACTCACGCAGGCGCTTCGCCAGGATGTCGTAATGGAACTCGATGTTGTTGGTGAACGTGGCCGGGCTGGGCAGGAACCGCACCATGGTGCCGCGCCGCGTGGTGTCGCCCACGGGGCCGATGGGGGCCTGGGCCACGCCGTGTGCGTATTCCTGACGGTATTCCTTGCCATCACGCCAGATGGTCAGCCACAAACGCTCGCTCAGCGCATTGACGACGGAAACGCCCACGCCATGCAGGCCACCGGAGACCTTGTACGAGTTGGCGTCGAACTTGCCACCGGCATGCAGCACGGTCATGACCACTTCCGCCGTGGAAATGCCCTCTTCCGGGTGGATCTCGACCGGAATACCGCGCCCGTTGTCCGAAACACCGACGGACCCGTCTTGCCCGATCACGACCGTGACGTAGTCGCAGTAGCCAGCCAGGGCTTCATCGATCGCGTTATCGACGACCTCGAACACCATGTGGTGGAGACCGGTGCCGTCGTCGGTGTCACCGATGTACATGCCGGGGCGCTTGCGCACCGCGTCCAGGCCCTTGAGGACCTTGATGCTGCCGGAATCGTAGGCGTTGGACTGGTTCGGATCGAGAGGTTCGTTCATGCGATGCCTGGTGGTGGCGCGGGGTGCGGCCCGATGCGGCGCAGGTGCGCCGGCATAGTCGGTCGATTATAGCAAAGCCGCGACGGCACCCTGTTCCACGTGGAACACAGTGACCGGTTGGCTGGAAAGTGCGTCCGGAATGTCCGTTCCGGTGACCAGAACCTGCGCATCGCGGCCGAGAAGCTGCGTTACCACCCACTCTTGATGGGTCCGATCCAGCTCGGACGCAAGATCATCGAGGCATATCACCGGCCACTCGCCCTTGATGTCTGCGTGAAGCGCCGCCTGCCCAAGCAGACAGGCCAGCGCGGTCAGTTTTTCCTGGCCGCGTGACAGGTGCTCCCTCAGGGGCGCCTGTTCGAAGTTGATGGTGAAATCAGCACGATGTGGGCCGACGGTGGTGTGTCCACGTGCGAGATCACGAAGGCGCCGTGAGGCCAGGACATCCAGCAAGGGCTCACCCTCCTCCCAGCCCGGGCGATAACGCAGGTCGAAGGGACCTAATTCGGGAAGGACGTTAGCGGTGAATTCCTGGATGTGGGGCAACAGTCGGACCAGATAAGCCTTGCGATGCGCGGTCATCGCTTCCCCAGTGGAAGCCAGTTCGGCCTCCCAGGGTTCGATCCAGGATGGTTCGATGGGGCCACCACCTCGCAGAAGCGCGTTTCGCTGCTTGAGGGCACGCTGGTATCGACGCCATTGCCCGACGAAGTCATGTTCCACGTGGAACAAACCCCAGTCGATGAAGCGCCGGCGTTCATCGGAAGCCCCGGCGATGAGGTCATGGGAGCCCGGCTCAAAGCAGACCACCGCGCATTCCTGCACCAGTGCGCCCAACGATGCCGCCGTATCGCCATCCACCCTCGCCTGCCACCGGCTTCCCTCGCGCCCCAGACCCAATCGTCGTACGCGATCGTCTTTACCGCGCACTTCCGCGAAAACGGACAGGGCGGCGGCGCCCCGTTGCAACAAGACATCACGCGATCCCGCACGGAACGATCGTCCATGGGACAGCAGGTAGGCGGCCTCGAGGATGCTGGTCTTCCCGGCACCGTTGGGGCCTACGAATACATTGATCCCCGCTGCCGGCGTCAGCGAAACGCTGTCGAGATTGCGCAACCCCGCGATCCTGAGTGATTCGAACTTCATGACGCCCTGTGGTGGCCCGTACGACGAAACGAAAAAACGCCGGGGTGTCGAAGACAGCCCCGGCGTCATCAGCCGAACTTTAACGTGGAAGTCGATCAGAGGCGAAGCGGCATCACGACATGGCGCGCTTCTTCGTTGCCCTCCTCCTGGAGCAGGCAGCTCGACTGCGCATCACGCAGGTTGATGCGCACCTTCTCGCCACGCAACGCACCGAGCGCATCCAACAGGTAGCCGACGTTGAAGCCCACGGCGAGGTCGTCGACGACGGTCTCCGCTTCCACCTCTTCCTGGGCTTCTTCCTGCTCCGGGTTGTGCGCAACGATCTTGATCCGGCCTGGCGTCAGTTCCAGTTTGACGCCACGGTACTTCTCGTTCGAGAGGATCGCTGCGCGCTGCAGGGCGCTGCGCAGCACATCGCGCTCGATGGTCGCGGATTTGTCGGCACCGAGCGGGATGACCGCCTCGTAGTCGGGAAAGCGTCCGTCGATGAGCTTCGAGGTGAACATGACGCCACCACGCCGCACGCGCAGATGATTACGCCCGAACTCCAGCTCTACCGAGCCCTCGCCGGCTTCCAGCAAACCGATCAGCTCGTTGACGCCCTTGCGCGGAATGATGATCTGGCGACGTGCCGACACCGAACTCTGCAGCTTGGTTTCTTTCAACGCCAGGCGATGGCCGTCGGTGGCCACGCAACGCAGCGTGTGCTCCTGCAGATCCAGCAGCATGCCGTTGAGGTAATAACGGACATCCTGGTTGGCCATGGCGAAGGCCGTGCGGTCCATCAGGTCGCGCAGCACTTCTTCCGGCAGCGTGACCCGCTCGACCAGTTCGATTTCATCGACGGTCGGAAACTCGCTGGAAGGCAGGGTGGCCAGGGTGAACCGGCTGCGGCCCGCATTCAGGGCGATCCGTTCGCCGTTGAGCTTGATGTCGATCTTTGCGCCATCGGGTAGTGCGCGAACGATGTCGAACAGCTTGCGCGCAGGAATCGTGATCTCGCCTTCCTGGACAGCGTCGGCGGCCGTTGTGGCGACCATCTCGACTTCAAGGTCGGTACCGGTGAACGAAACCTCTTGTCCGGAAGCGCGAACCAGGAGGTTGGCGAGCACGGGCAGCGTCTGCCGGCGTTCGACGACGCCCACGACTTGCTGCAGGGGTTTGAGCAGAACTTCCCTCTGGATGCTGAATTGCATGCGACCCCTACTCCTGCTTTTAATGTTTTTAAGATTTATATAGTGGTTGTTGTTAGGGCGGTGGATAACTTGACAAGTCAGAAAAACAAATAAATTTCAGTAACTTGCAACTTCATATCTATCGCGTCTAACCGGTGAAGCTATGTGGGTGTCTTGTGGATAACTTCGAGGCCCAAATCCATCCTCCGTCCATCCACCTATTATCCACAGGTTCTCAGCCCGTCAATATACGAATGAGTTGCTCCCAATCCTGGCGCATGCGCACGTCCTTCTCGCAGAAACCGCGGATGGTCCGGCAGGCATGCAGCACCGTGGTGTGGTCACGGCCACCGAACGCCTCGCCGATCTCGGGAAGGCTATGCTCGGTCAGCTCCTTGGACAGGGCCATGGCGACCTGCCGGGGGCGCGCCAGGGAGCGCACGCGGCGCTTGGAGAGCAGATCGGAAAGGCGGACCTGGTAATAATCAGCCACGGTCTTCTGGATGTTGGGCACCGTCACGGCCTGCGCATGGGTGTTCAGCAGGTCGCGCAGGGTTTCTTCCGCGAAGTCCGTGGTGATCGGCTTGCGATAGAAATTGGCCCGGGCCGCCAGCGTATTCAGGGCACCCTCGAGATCGCGCACGTTCGAGCGGATGCGTTTGGCCAGCAGCATGGCCACGTCCTCGGACACTTCCATGTGCTTCTCTGCCGCCTTGGCCAGCAAGATGGCTGCTCGCGTCTCGAAGTCGGGCGGCTCGATCGCCACCGACAGGCCCCAGCCCAGCCTCGACTTCAGCCGCGGCTCCAGCTTGTCCAGTTCCTTGGGATAGCGGTCGCAGGTGAGGATGATCTGCTGCTTCGCCTCGAACAACGCATTGAAGGTGTGGAAGAACTCTTCCTGCGTGGTGTCCTTGCCGGCGAAGAACTGGATATCGTCGATCAACAGGGCGTCCACCGTGCGGAAGCGGCGCTTGAACTCGTCCATGTTCTTCTGTTGCAGCGCCTTGACCATGCCGCTGACGAACTGCTCCGAGCGTAGGTACAACACCTTCGCGCCGGGATTGTTCTGCAGCAGCATGTTGCCCGCGGCGTGCATCAGGTGCGTCTTGCCTAGGCCGGTGCCGCCGTAAAGCAGAAGCGGGTTGTAGGCCCTGCCCGGATTCATCGCGACCTGCATCGCCGCCGCCTTGCCCAGCTGGTTCGACTTGCCCTCGACGAAGGTCTCGAAGGTGTAGTGCATATCCAGGTTGTGGACATGGGGCGGTTCCGGCGGGGCCTCCGGCGCCCGCGGCGCCTGCTGCGAAGGCGACGGGGACGGCGTGGCACTGCTCACGCGCACCGGCACGGCCCTGCCGCCGGACGAGCCGACTTCCAGGCGTACCGTGACGGGATGGCCGATCAGGTGTCCCGAGATACTCTGGATCTTTTCCAGGTACTGCTCGCGGATGGTATCCAGCGAGTACGGGTTCGGGGCGTACAGATGCAGGCCGGAGACGTCTTCCCGGGCCTGCAGCGGCATGAGCCAGGTATGGACTTCCTCGGCGGTCAATTCGCCTTCAAGACGCTCGAGACAGCGCCTCCAAAGATCACTCATCGGGTATTCTTGCCACAGAAGGGGCGCTTGCGCGCGGGGTGGACGGCAAAGTCTACCAGCGTTCCGCCCCCCGCCCGGTGTCCGATCGGCGGCAACTTCGTGACGGGCGCGTGTCCAACCGGTTGACAGTCCTCGGGATTGTCGGACATACTTGCCGGCCATATTTAATCTTCACCCGGATGTCTTCGCCATGAAGCGTACTTTCCAGCCCAGCTTGCTCAAGCGCGCCCGTACACACGGCTTCCGCGCACGCATGGCGACCGCCGACGGCCGCAAGATCATCAACGCCCGTCGTGCCAAGGGTCGCAAGCGTCTGATCCCGTAAACGGCGATACGGTCGTGCGTGCCGCCGCCATGCCGCGCGAAGCGCGGTTACGCCGCGCCGCCGACTTCGCCGCGTTGCGAACAGTCAGCGGTCGCCTCGGCGGCCGCTGTTTTCTTTTGCGCTTCGGAAACAACGACGTCGACACCGCCCGGCTCGGCCTGGCCATCTCCAAGCGCTGTTCCAAGCGCGCGGTCGACCGTAACCGGATCAAGCGCCTGGCACGCGAGGCGTTCCGCCGCGCCCGCCCCGATCTTCCGCCTGTCGACATCCTGGTCATGGCCAAAGACATCGCCGTGCAGGAGACAGGCGCAGCACTGCTTGCCGAGCTGGAAACCCTGTTGCGTCGCATTCGGCCGTTGAAGCGCGAGGGTGCGGACGGCACAATCGCGCGTTGATCTTTCTTAAGTCACCCCCGCCCTTCCCGGCCCCTCGGCCGCGGCGTCATTCGGATCTGGCCCTGCAATGAATCAAACGCGCACGCTTCTCTTCTTCGCGCTCATGTTCGTGGCGTATCTCTTGTGGACCGAGTGGGAGAAGGACTACGTCCATCCGCCGGCCCCCGCTGCGCCGGCCGCCCAGGTCGATGCCGCCGGCAAGCCCGGCGCCGATGCCAGCATTCCAGGTTCCACCGCGCCGGCCGCTGTTCCGAATGAGAACGCCCCGCCCGCCGAGGGCAAGGCGGAGTTGGTCACCCTGTCCAACGACGTGCTGCGCCTGACGATCGATACGCGCGGCGGCAGCATCGTCCGCTCGGAACTCCTCTACTACCCGACCAACCCGGTCACGAAGAAGGATCCGGTCTCGCCACCAGTGCGCCTGCTGGACGACGAGGGCGCGCACTTCTTCGCCGCACAGGATGGTCTGGTCAGCAGCAACGGTGCGGCTCCGGATCATCGCGCCCTGTTCCGTGCCGACAAAACGGAAACGACCCTGGTCGATGGTCAGAAGTCGGTCAGCCTCGATCTCACCTGGACCGATCCGTCCGGCGTGAAGGTAGTGAAGCGTTACACGCTCAAGCGGATGGATTACGTGGTGGATCTCGACCAGCGCGTCGAGAACGGTTCCACGGCGGTCTGGACGGGTAACGCCTATCACCAGCTGCAGCGCGTCGCCAACGAGAAGGTCAACTGGTTCAAGGCGTATACCGACCCGGCACAGCACAGCTTCTTCGGTGCCGCGTGGTACAGCCCGGATACCAAGTTCGAGTTGCTGCCGCTGGTCGACTTCGCCAAGAAGCCGCTCAACCGCGTTATCACCGGCGGCTGGGTCAGCATGCTCCAGCATTACTTCTTCGTCGCGTGGATTCCGCCGGCGGAGCAGAGCGTCACCTATAGCAGCGCCGTGGTCGATCCCAATTCGGCCACGCCACGCTACCTGGTGCGTGCGTTCGGTCCGGCCATGCAGGTGGCCCCGGGCCAGTCGGTCGACAGTGTCGCGCGCCTGTACATCGGTCCCAAGCTGCAAGGCACGCTGGACGCTATCGCCCCGGGCCTGGAACTGACAAGCAACTATGGCTGGTTCACCATCATCGCGCAGCCGCTGCACTGGCTGCTATCCCAGCTGCACGCCATCAGCGGCAACTGGGGCGTGGCCATCATCCTGCTGGTGCTGCTGATCAAGGCCGCCCTGTTCAAGCTCACCGACGCGCAGTTCCGCTCGGGCGCACGCATGCGCAAGCTGCAGCCACGCATCGCCGCGCTCAAGGAGCGCTACGGCGACGACCGGATGAAGATGCAGCAGGCCACCATGGAGCTGTACAAGAAGGAGAAGATCAATCCGATGGCGGGCTGCCTGCCCATCCTGATCACCTTCCCGATCTTCATCGGCCTGCTGCGCGTATTGTCCGAATCGATCGAACTGCGTCATGCGCCGTTCTTCGGCTGGATCCACGACCTGTCGGCGCCCGATCCGTTCTACGTGCTGCCGGTGCTGTACTTCCTGGTCACGCTGCTCACGCAGCGCATGATGCCCACCGCCGGCATGGACCCGACCCAGGCCAAGATGATGAAGGTGATGCCGTTGATCTTCGGCGTCTTCTTCGCCTTCTTCCCGTCGGGCCTGGTGCTGTACTGGACGGTGAACGGCGCGACCAGCCTGCTCCAGCAGTGGTGGATCAACCGCAGCGTGGAACGCGCCGACGCGGTAGCGAAGATCACCAAGGCATAACCTCAAGGCGGCGCGTCGAAAGACGCGCCGCTTCGCCATCGGCGGGTAAGAAATGAATCACGGCGACGACACCATTGCAGCCATCGCCACCGGCGCCGGCGCGGCCGGTGTTGGCGCCGTTCGCGTCTCCGGGCCGCGTGCACCGGTCATCGCCGCGACCTTACTGGGTCGCGAACCGACACCACGCCACGCCCATTTCGCCGCGTTTCGCGACGCCGACGGCGAACTGATCGATCGCGGCCTGCTGCTGTCCTTTCCCGCGCCGGCCTCCTACACCGGCGAGCATGTGCTCGAATTGCAGGGCCACGGCAGTCCCGTGCTAATGGACGCGCTGCTCCGCCGCTGCATCCAGCTGGGTGCACGGCTGGCACGACCCGGTGAGTTCACCGAGCGCGCCTTTCTCAACGGCAAGCTCGACCTCGCCCAGGCCGAAGCGGTGGCCGATGTCGTGGCCGCCACTTCGGAAGCGGGCGCGCGTGCGGCACTGCGCTCGATGGAAGGCGTGTTCTCCGCGCGAGTGGATGCGTTGCTCGCCGAGTTGATCGCCTTGCGCGTGCACATCGAGGCGGCCATCGATTTTCCCGAGGAAGAGATCGATTTCCTGGCCGATCCGCTTATCGGCGAAAAGCTGAGCGCATTGCGCACGCACCTCGATGAGCTGCTGGTCGAAACACGTCGCGGGGTCAGGCTCAACGACGGTATCGTCGTAGCGATCGTAGGCCGACCCAACGCGGGCAAGTCGAGTCTTCTTAATGCCCTGGCCGGCGAGGATCGCGCGATCGTCACCGATATCGCCGGCACCACACGCGATGTATTGCGCGCATCGATCAGCATCGACGGCGCGGCATTGGAGCTTGCCGATACGGCAGGGCTGCGCGAGTCGGACGACATCGTGGAGCGCGAAGGCATTCGTCGCGCGCATGCCCAGCTGGAACGATGCGACGTCGCGCTACTGGTGACGGACGAGACACATGTAAGTGACGATTTGCCGTTCTTCGATGGTGCCCCCGACCATGCGACACGCATCGTTATCGTCAACAAGATCGACCTGACCCGCACGGCCGCACGTATCGAGCGGTGTGACGGTTACGACATGCTTTGGTTGTCCGCGCACACGGGCCTCGGTGTGGATGCGTTGCGTCGCATGTTGAGGGAACTGGCTACCGCGGGCTCAGGTGACGGTGCGTTCAGTGCGCGCCGTCGACATGTGGTCGCGCTGGAAAGCGTTCGCGATCACCTCGCTTGGGCGCACGATGCGCTGGACAGCTCCCACGCGGGGGAGATTGCAGCGGAAGAGTTGCGGCATGCGCAGCAGGCGCTGGGTGAAGTGACGGGCGCCTATTCGTCCGACGATCTTCTGGGTGCGATATTCGGGTCGTTCTGTATAGGAAAGTAGGTCGCTCTCGCCGCTTCTTCGTACGTGGCAGATCGACATCAAAACGGCTCACCAGGCTGGAGTAGCCCCTCCTTTCGCTGCCCGCTTCTCGGCCGTCACCGAAGCCGCCCACACCCCGATCCCCGCCAGTGCCAACAAGCTCCCCACCCAACCCGGTGACGTCCACCCATAACCCGCCGCGATGGCAAGTCCTCCCAGGTAAGGCCCGAGCGCATTCGCCGTATTGAACGCCGAATGATTGAGCGATGCGGCCAGCCCCTGTGCATCGCCGGCAACGTCCATCAGCCGCGTCTGCAACACGGTGCCGAGTGCCCCGCCGATGCCGATGAAGAAGACATCCAGGCTGAGCAGCCACACGTTGCCCGCCGTGAACGGGAAGATCGCCAGGATCACCAGGCTCCAAAGCAGCAGCACACCCGCCGTGCGCATCAGTGCGCGATCGGCGAACACCGGCACCACCATGTTGCCGATGGTCATGCCGATGCCGAACACAGCCATGACCCACGGCACGCTGGACAGCGGCATGTGGGTGACGTTGATGAGGATGTCGGCCAGGTACGTATAGACGGCAAACATGCCGCCGAAGCCGATCGCGCCGATCGCCAGCGTGTACCAGACCTGCGGGCGCTTCAGGGCGCTGAGTTCGCGCAGCGGGCTGGCATTCGCGTCCGCCGGCGTATTCGGCGCGAAGATGGCGACCGCAATCATGGTGAGCAGGCCGAGAACGGCGACCAGCGCGAATGCCCAGCGCCAGCCGACGGCCTGGCCCAGCCAGCTCGCCATCGGCACGCCCACGATGGTGGCGCAGGTCAGGCCGAGGAACATCTGCCCTACCGCGCGTGTACGGCGGTTGGCCGGCACCAGGGACGAGGCGACCAGCGCGGCGACGCCGAAATACGCCCCGTGCGGCAGACCGGCGAGGAAACGGAACACGAGCATCCAGTGATACCCGGGCGACAGGCCGGTCAGCCCGTTGAATACCGTGAACATCGCCATGAGGATCAGCAAAAGGCGGCGTCGTGGCACGCGCGCACCCAGCACCGTCATGACCGGCGCGCCCACCACGACGCCCAGCGCATAGGCGCTGATTGCATGTCCGGCGGTGGGTGCATCGATGCCCAGGCCCTGCGCGAACAGGGGGAGCATGCTCATCGAGGCGAACTCGGTGGTGCCGATGGCGAAACCACCGACGGCCAGGGCGAGGATGACCAGGCCGACATGGGCGACACGGACGGGCGGTGCGCCCGGCTCGGGGAGGGGAGCAGAAGCAGACATGGAAGGACTCGGCGACAGGAGAGGCGCGCCCGGCATGATGCGGCGCAGCATGCGTCTAGAATACGCCCGTGGCCGGAACGGTGAAACCGTGGATCGAGCCGTCGCCCTTCACGCCGCCGTGTCGGGAAGCGGGTGATCGCGGATGAACTCGATGAACGCGCGCAGTGCCGAAGTGACTCGCCGCTGGCGGGGGTAATACAGCATGAAACCGGGATACGGTGGACACCAGTCCTCGAGCACGCGCACCAGCAGGCCGTCGGCCACCAGGTCTTTCACCTGGTCGTCGAGCACCAGCGTCAGCCCGATGCCGGCGACCGCGGCGTCCAGGGCGATGCGGAAATCGCCGAACGTGACCCGTCCGCGGACATCCAGTTCGAGCTTGGTCGAGCCCTGCTCCAGCTCCCACTTGTAGATGCGACCGCTGGGAAAACGAAAACGGATGCAGTCGTGCTGGAAAAGATCGTCGGGCACCAGCGGCGTGCCGCGGCGGGCCAGATAGTCCGGCGAGGCCACCACCGCACCGCGCTGCACACCGCTGATCGGCACCGCGATCATGTCCTCGGGTACCTGTTCGAAAAAGCGGATGCCTGCGTCGAAGCCCGACGCAACGATATCGATCAGGCCATCGTTCTCGACGGCCTCGAAATGGATATCTGGATAAGTGGCCAGGAACCGTGGCAACAGGGGCGGCAGCAGCAGCTGCGCCGTGACCCGGGGCATGTTGATCCGCAAGGTGCCCGCGGGCGCCGCCCGAAAGTTGTTCATCTCCTCCAGGGCGTCGTTGACGCCCATCAGGGCCGGCTCCAGCCGTTCCAGCAGGCGCTGGCCGGCTTCTGTCAGGGAGACGCTCCGCGTGGTGCGATGGAACAGCACCACGCCGAGCCGCTCCTCCAGCCCCCGTATCGCGTAGCTGATG
Source organism: Luteibacter sp. 9135 (assembly GCF_000745005.1). Lineage (NCBI taxonomy): Bacteria > Pseudomonadati > Pseudomonadota > Gammaproteobacteria > Lysobacterales > Rhodanobacteraceae > Luteibacter > Luteibacter sp. 9135. Next base: position 1,075,448 of record NZ_JQNB01000001.1, read on the forward strand.
GCGGACGTCGACAGGGTCAGCTCCGCGCCGGCCTTGCGGAAGCTGGCGTGACGGGCGACGGCGGCGAAAGCGGCAAGGTGGGAAAGATTGTCGGGACGCATAATTATCAAGGATAACTCAACGATACGTGCCGATAATCCCGCTGGCCGGGGTCATTGTTGAGGGTTTATCGTTGCGCAGCTTTTTCAATTGAATGAGGATGACCCCATGATCGATGTCCGCGGATATGCCGCCAAGAGCGCAACCACGCCCCTCGTTCCGTTTACCTTCCAGCGTCGCGAGCCGGGCGACCACGACGTTCGCATCGAAATCCTCTACAGCGGTGTCTGCCATTCTGACCTTCACCAGGCGAAGGGCGACTGGGGCAACTCCGTGTTCCCGATGGTCCCGGGCCATGAAATCGTCGGGCGTGTCGTCGCCGTCGGTTCGGCCGTGAAGAAGTTCAAGGTGGGCGACTTCGCCGGCGTGGGCTGCATGGTCGATTCCTGCCGTGAATGCGATTCCTGCGAGAAGAGCCTCGAGCAGTACTGCCTGAACCACACCAGCTTTACCTACAACGGCACCGAGCAGGACCGGACCACGCCGACCCAGGGCGGTTATTCCACCGAGATCGTCACCGAAGAGCGCTTCGTGGTGAAGATCTCCGAGAAGCTCGACCTGAAGGCCACGGCACCGCTGCTGTGCGCCGGTATCACCACCTATTCGCCGCTGCGCCACTGGAACGTCGGCCCGGGCCAGAAGGTCGGCGTGATCGGCCTCGGCGGCCTCGGCCACATGGGCGTGAAGTTCGCCAAGGCGCTCGGTGCGCACGTTACGATGATCACCACCTCGGCTTCCAAGGGCGAGGATGCCAAGCGCCTCGGTGCGGATGCGGTGCTGCTCTCCACCGACGCGGAAGCAATGAAGGCCCAGGCCGCCAGCTTCGACTTCCTGCTCAACACGGTGCCGGTGTCGCACGACATCAACCCGTACACCAGCCTGCTGCGGCTCGACGGCACCATGGTGCTGGTGGGTGCGCTGACGCCGCTGGAAGGCGTGATCGGTGGCAGCCTCATGCTGCCCCGCCGCACCATCGCCGGTTCGGCGATCGGCGGCATGGCCGAGACGCAGGAGATGATGGATTTTTGCGCCGAGCACAACATCGTGTCCGACATCGAGGTGGTCGACATGGCCTCGATCAACGAGACCTATGTGCGTCTGGCGAAGAACGACGTGCGCTATCGCTTCGTGATCGACATGGCGACCATGCCGGCGTGAGGTAAGCCTATCGCCCACATCGTGGGCTCCTACCAAGCGGAGCGAATCGCTCGGTAGGAGCCCACGATGTGGGCGATACTTGGCTTATTTCGCCGCCCAGACCGAAGGAACCGGCTTGAAGCGATTGCTCCGCTACCTCGGTCTATTCGTTGCATTGGTCATCGCGTTCCTGGCCTTCGTGGCCGTCACCGCCTAGCCTAATATCGGCGCTTGGCCGAAGGACACACCGACACAGGCCGACACGACATCGCCGCAATGGCACGGGCAACGCTTCGCCAATCCCGAGCCGATGTACATGAACCTCAAGGGCGGCATCTGGCAGATCCTGCAGTCCAAGCCCGGCGAGGAACCCGATGCACCGGTGCCGACGAAGGATTCTTCAGCGCTCTAGGCCAAGCCGCCGGTGAGTGGCTTGCGCGTCACCTGGTTCGGTCATTCGTCGATGCTGGTGGAGATCGACGGAGTGAACGTCGTCGTCGATCCGTTCTGGAGCGAACGCGCGTCACCCTTCCCGTGGCTGGGCCCGAAGCGCTGGTACGAGCCCCCGGTATCGATCGATCATCTGCCACACGTCGATGTCGTGATCGTCTCCCACGATCACTACGACCACCTCGATCGCGCCTCCGTGCAGGCGTTCAACGCACGTGGCGTCCGTTTCATCGTGCCCTTGGGCATCGGTGCGCACCTGCGCGACTGGGGCGTGCCCAACGATCGGATCACCGAACTCGACTGGTGGCAGGAGGCGAGCGTCGGCACGTTGCGCATCGTGTCCACGCCCTCGCGGCATGCGTCCGGGCGCCTGGAGGCGCACAGCGACGCGACCTTGTGGACCGGTTACGCCCTGATCGGCCCCACGCATCGTGCGTTCTACTCCGGCGACACGGGCATGAACGACACATTCGCCGACGTGGGTCGTCGCCTCGGTCCGTTCGACGTGACGATGATCGAGGATGGCCAGTACGATGCTCAGTGGCCCGACTGGCACCTCGGCCCCGAGCAGGCGATGAGGGTGCACGAGGATGTACGCGGCAAGGTATTGATCCCCGTGCATTGGGGTCTGCTGAAGCTGGCGCACCACGGCTGGACCGAGCCGGCGGAGCGTATCCTCGCGGCGGCACGGTGCAGCAAGGCCGACGTGCTGATTCCCGAGCCGGGGCAGGCGGTGGAACCGACCACGCATCCGTCGATACCACGCTGGTGGCCGAAGGAACCATGGTTCACGGCCGCGCAGCACCCGATCGTCGCGTCGCGCAAGGGCGACCCGCGCGACCTGTTCGACGTGCCGGTGTGCCCCTAGCGCGGGCCAACGCTTCTTTCAGGATCCCAGCGGCATGACCAGGTGCATCGGTACCTGGTCCAATCGCTTGCCGCTGGCTGCATCGACCACCACCGCCCGCACCGGCTCGCCCGTTTCGTCGGCCACCAGCTGCGACAGCGCCGCGCCACCGCCGTTGTGGCGACGCCCCCATTCGCCCAGCGCCGCCATGATCGGCAGGAACTCGCGACCCGCCTCGGTCAGCACGTATTCGTCGCGAGGCGGACGCTCGCTATAGCGCCGCTTTGCCAGCACGCCGGCCTCGGTCAGCGCTTTCAGGCGGCGCGAAAGGATGTTCGGCGCAATGCCCAGGCTGGTGCGGAACTGGTCGAACTGAGTCATGCCGCGGCTGGCGTCGCGCAGGATAAGCACGCTCCACGTATCGCCCACGAGAGCGAGTCCGCGAGCGATGGCGCATGGCCCTGAAGAAAGTCTGTCGATGTCCATTGCATTATGATACCAACGTCACTATCGTACGGCAACGCAGTCACTATCGTATTGCAACCTACCGTACGGAGTTCCCCATGAGTCACGAAAACAAAGGCATGGCGCTGGTCACCGGCGCATCGTCGGGCATCGGCGAGGTTTACGCGGAGCGGCTTGCCGCGCGAGGCTACGATCTTCTGCTCGTCGCCCGTCGGCTCGACCGCCTCGATGCACTGGCGTCGAAAATCACCGCCGCCACCGGCCGCCGGGTCGAGACCCTCAAGGCCGACCTGGGCGATCGCACCGACGTCGCCAGGGTCGAGAAGCGACTGACCGACGATGACTCGATCACCCTGCTGGTGAACAATGCCGGCATCTCGCTGGACGGCAGCTTCCTCGAGAACGACAGCGAGGCGATCGCGAAGCTGATCGCCATCAACATCACCGCGCCCACGCTGCTCGCAGCGGCAGCCGCCAAGGTCTTCGTCGCACGTACGAACGCCGGCATCGTCAACGTCGCTTCGGTGCTCGCCTTCGCGCCGGAAATGTTCGATGGCGTCTACAGCGGCTCCAAGGCCCACCTGCTGAACATCAGCCAGAGCCTTGCCGTGCAGTTGAAGGATCGCGGGGTGCGCGTGCAGGCGGTGCTTCCGGGCGCCACCCGCTCCGAGATCTGGGAAAACGCCGGCAAGGATATCGACGCGTTGATGCCGGGCATGGTGATGGACACGGCCGACCTGGTCGACGCGGCACTGCGGGGCTACGATCGTGGCGAGGTGGTGACCATCCCGCCGCTGCACGACGAGGGCCTGTACCAGGCTTTCGAGGCTGCCCGCGCTGCGATGGCCCCGAACCTTTCACGCAAGGATGTGGCGCCGCGCTACCGCGCGTGATCGCATCGGTACAGGCGCGCGCCAGTTGCGCGTGCCTGTACCGGCCATGAGGGGTTACGGCTTCGGAATGATCTTCCGCAGCATGCCATCCCCACCGCCGCGGACGTACCAGATGCTGCCGTCGGCCGGGTTCACCTTGAGCGCGCGCACGCTGCCGGTATACACACCCGCCGCGTCGCGTCCGTAGCGCTCCACGCCCGTCACGTTGCTGGTGTTGTCCAGAATCACGCGATAAAGCGCGATCGAGGATGTGGACCCTAGCAGCGCCGAGCCCTGCCACTGCGGGAACAGTGCGCCCTTGTAGAAGGCCAGTCCCGACGGCGACATCGAGTTCGTGGTCGGGAACCAGCCCCAGTAGGCGGCTGGCCGCACGAACTGCGGCGCCGTATCGTGCCGGGGGTAAGGCTGACCCGGCATATACGCGTCGCTGCCGTAGTGGTTGCCGTTGCTCACCAGCGGCCAGCCGTAGTTGCCGCCCTTCACGATCTGGTTGAACTCGTCGCCGGACGACGGGCCCATCTCGGTTTCCCACAGCTTGCCGTCCTCGCTGAAAGCCAGGCCGTAGGGATTGCGGAAGCCGCTCGCCCAGATCTGTCCGGCCACGCCGCCCTGAGCGGCATGCGGGTTGTCGGCGGGCGTGCTGCCGTCCAGGTTCAGGCGGATGATCTTGCCCAGGCCGCTGTCCGGCAGCTGCGCGGTGAAGCCCCGATCCTGGTTCTGGTCGGGCACGTCACCGTCGCCGACGGAGAGGAACACATGCTGCCCGTCCGGCGCGAAGGCGATGCGGGCTCCCGGCTGGCCACGCACGGAGTAGCTGGAGGGTTCCTGCCATACCGTCGTGACGTCGGCGAGCTGGGCCGTGGTGCCCGACTCGACGACCCGGGCCTTGGCCAGGGTGAGGTGGTTGCGACCGTCTGCCGCCCTCGCGACATAGCTGAACCACAACACGTGGTCCGAGGCGTAGGTCGCCGGCACGGCCACGTCGTGGAAGCCGCTCTGTCCGCCGCCGCCGTTCGCGCCGACGGACGCGGGTACGCCGGTCACGGCCCGCTTGGCACCGCTGGCGTCCACGATATACAGGTGGTCGCTCTTCTCGGTGACGACGACGCGCCCGTCCGGAAGGAAGTCGAGTCCCCAGGGATTGTCGAACGGGGCGATATCCCTGATGACGAACGGCGCGGGGGGTTCGGTCTGCGCACCGGACACGCGAGCGTTGTACGACGTGGAGGTCTGGGCGAAGGCACACGGGGCGATGCATGTCCCTGCAAGCAGGACGGTCAGCAAGGGCGAACGGCGCATGACGGGGAACCTCGTGGGGAGTGGTCGCAAGAAGCTACGCCCGGCGCTACGCCCACGACGGCCCAAAACCGGCCCGGTTGCCGGAAGTCGCGACTGCTTCGCATATTCCCGTCGAATCCGACCCTGCTTGTGAATGCTGCCAGCGGCTTACGCGACGTTTGCGCGTGTTTTCACACGAATGCCGGCTAAACTACGGGGCTCGCTCGGTATCTTTGCGGTTAGGCATGCTTTCTCTCGTGTTCGGCGCCTTCGGGCTGTCCACCCTCTGGCTGCTTCCCCTGCTCTGGCGCGTCACCGCGGCGCTGATCCGGCGGCGCACGCCGCCCACCACCGGCCCCGGGGCAATCCGCTTCTGGACCGGCTTCATCCTTGTCCTCCTGGCCAGCACCACGCTGGAGGGCATCGTCATCGCCCACTACACCGACGATCCGGGCGTTGGTGGCGCCGTGTGCCGCTGGCTGGGCGCTGCATTCGGCGCGTTTCCTGGCGGCGCCCTCGCGGCGGCCATCGCCCTGGCCGTGATGATCGTGGCCTTGCCGTGGTACCTGGGTGTCGGTTGGTCGGCTGCACTCGCTCGCATGAACGGCCTGATCGAGCCGGTCGGCGCGCTGGCGATCGAGGGCTCCCGCCGCCTGTTCACCCGCTCGGCGGCGCGGGCCACCGGTCGACGTCCCGCCGCGGCCGTACGCCGCGCGGATCGGGCACCGGCACGCCGTCGCGGGGCGGCGGCTCCCTCGCGTGCGCCTGTCGCCAAACCCTCGACGTCGACCGCGCCCGTGGCATCGGACGTGAGCACCGGCACCGTCCGCGGCGAGCCGTTGCGTGCCTCCCGTGTGCGGCCGTCCACCACCACGCCCGTGCCGCCGCGTCACCGGATGCGCCCCGACACCGTCATCAGCGAGCCATGGCTGGCGCCTCGCGCCTACGCGGGCGCAGAAAGCAGCGTCGAACCGCCATCAGCACCGATGCCCTCGGCGACGCCCGCCTCGATACATGCACATGATTCGACCGCTGTCCCGGCCGAGGTATCCTTGCGCGCTCCCCTCCCGACGCCTGCGCCGGACATCGCGCCGGACGCCGTGACCGTCACGATGCCGGCCCTCATCGGCCGCCGTCGACCGATGGAAAGCCAGGCCTTCCTGCCGCCATCGCAGCGCACGATACCCGGCAGGGATCGTCTGCATGAGACCACCACGACCGATCCCTTCGAAGCGGCGGATGCGCCACCCGCCGACGAATACGCGTCGGCCATCGTCGAGCCGGTTGTCGACGCACCACGACCCGCTGCGCCTACGCCCGTCGAACGGACACCCGCGAACGCGTCCACGGTTCCGCCTTCGGTGGCGCCAGTGTCCCGCTTCGCCATCGCGGCGAATGACGAAGTGCCGGTGGAGCCTGCCCGCGTCACCACGGTCATCCTCTCGCCGGTGAAGCCGCTGCGTGCGGCCACCCAGGCCAGCGCGGTAGGCATTCCGCCGTTGACCCTGCTCGCCGCCGCCGCGCACGACGTGCTTTCGGTATCCGAGCAGGAACTGACCGATACCGGTGACCTGATCGAGCAACGCCTGCGCGAGTTCAAGGTGCCGGTGCAGGTGGTCGGCGCTTCGGCGGGGCCTGTGATCACGCGTTACGAGGTGGAGCCCGCCGTCGGCGTGCGTGGCAACCAGATCGTCGCGTTGATGAAAGACCTCGCCCGCGGCCTGGGTCGCACCACCATCCGCGTGGTGGAAACCATTCCCGGCAAGACCTGCATGGGCCTGGAGCTACCGAACGAGCAGCGCCAGATGATCGCGTTGTCCGAGATCCTGGATTCCCGCGAATACCGCGACTCGGATTCGCTGCTGACACTGGCGATGGGCAAGGGCATCACCGGCGAGCCGGTGGTGGCCGACCTGGCCAAGGCGCCACACATGCTCGTCGCGGGCACCACGGGGTCGGGCAAGTCGGTGGCGGTCAACGCCATGATCCTGTCGATGCTCTACAAGGCCACGCCCGAAGACGTGCGCATGATCATGATCGACCCGAAGATGCTCGAGCTGTCGGTGTATGAAGGCATCCCGCATCTGCTGGCGCCCGTGGTCACCGACATGAAGCTGGCCGCCAACGCGTTGAACTGGTGCGTGGCCGAGATGGAAAACCGCTACAAGGTGATGTCCGACCTTCGTGTGCGTAACCTTGCCGGTTTCAACCAGAAGGTGCGGGAAGCGCGTGCGGCCGGTAAGCCGCTGTTCAATCCGTTCCCGGCGCATCCGGAAGTGCCCGAGCACCTCGACACGATGCCGATGATCGTCGTCGTCATCGACGAGCTGGCCGACCTGATGATGGTGGCCGGCAAGAAGATCGAGGAACTGATCGCGCGCCTGGCGCAGAAGGCGCGCGCCGCGGGCATCCACCTGATCCTCGCCACGCAGCGTCCGTCGGTGGATGTCATCACGGGCCTGATCAAGGCGAACATCCCAACGCGCGTCGCGTTCCAGGTGTCGTCGAAAATCGACTCGCGCACCATCCTCGACCAGATGGGTGCCGAAAGCCTGCTCGGTGCCGGCGACATGCTGTTCCTGCCGCCGGGGTCGGGGTATCCGCAGCGCATCCACGGCGCCTTCGTCGCCGACGAGGAAGTGCATCGCATCGTGGCCTGGCTGAAGCAGTTCGGTGAGCCCGACTACAAGGACGAGATCCTCGCCGGCCCGCCCAGCGAAGCGATCGAGGGCGAGCCCGGCGACGACGGCATCGACGCCGAACTGGATCCCCTCTACGACGAAGCCGCCGCCTTCGTGCTGCGCTCACGCCGCGCGTCGATCTCGTTCGTGCAGCGCCAGTTCCGTATCGGTTACAACCGCGCCGCGCGACTGGTGGAAGCGATGGAAGCCGCCGGACTGGTTTCGTCGATGGGCATCAATGGCCAGCGCGAGGTGATCGCTCCCGTGCCGCAGGAATGATAGAAGGTTGACCCTGGTCTTCCGTGCTTTTTATGGTGTTGACACGATCAAGACTTGATGGCTGAATCCGATTAACTGCGGTTTGCGGCTTACGGGGGATTGCCTTGAAAAAGAGAGAGCCACTGGCGGGGCGTACCGTGCGTCTGGCACGGGCGCTGCTACTCATTTTTTCCACCCATCTGGTTAGCTCAATTTGTATCGCTGCGGAACCCGTAATCACATATTATTTTACTGACCCTAACGGTAACGTGCTTATGACTACCGATGAGCACGGCAATATCCTGACGTGGTCAGATTATCGACCCTACGGACAATCGGCTAAAACGGAAGACGTACTAAAAGGTGTTGGCTTCGCGGGTCACTTTTCTGATTACGATACTGGTTTGTCGTATATGCAGGCTCGATACGACGATGTCGTCGTTGGACGCTTCGTTAGCGTAGACCCGTTCAAGCCAACACCTGGCGATATATTTTCGTTTAATCGTTTTGCATACGCATCTAACAACCCGATCAGCAACGTTGATCCGGATGGCAAGGATGACTGTACGGCACAGGGTCAGAATGGCGACTCGAAATGCTCAGACACATCGCCACCTAGCGGAAGCGATTCGCCATCTGCTCCTAAAAGCGTGACTCAGCTTCCGGTAGTCCCAGTAACAGTTACCCTTCCTAGGGCTACGAGGACAGTTCCGCGAGCACCCGTGATACCCGTACCAATGATTGTTGCTCAAGTTGCCGTAGCTGGGTTGTTCTTCGTCGACTCGAACACGTTTAACGAATGGGCCTTCGATCACCATAGCTGCTACGGATCAATCAGCTGCGGTACAAGTGTTTCTCCGCTGGTATTTAACCTGCCTCCGGGCGTCTGGCCTGCGGACAAGGGTGCCGAGGAATGGGGCCGACGTAGTGGGCTAGGTACGGCTGAAGGGCGTCGTCGTTTTCATGGAATAAAGCAGAGCGACGGTACACACGGTGGAGGTAAAGCCGACTGGGGTGTCAATCCAGATACTGGCGAGGTCTACGATCCTGAAGGAGAGGTCTATGGAAACCTTGGCGACTGAAGTCTTGCTCGAGGTGTCGTTGTACATAAGCGGAAGAACGATGAGCATCGACGACGTATCGCTTGCATTAGGGGCAGCCGCGTCTAAAGCAACCCTGCGTGGCACACCGCGGACACGTGCTCCCGATGCGCCTGTTTACAACACTACAACGTGGCAGTTGGCTCGAAAGTCTCGTCATGCTGACGTGAGTAATGAGCTCCTTGCCTTGCTTCAGCAAATTAAGAGCAATGTACGTCCCGGTGAGCTGAAAAATGTGGACGAGGCATTCGTCGACGTGTTTATGGCCCAGACGGTCGCAAACGGAACGTTGGGTTCATCCATCGAATGCGAGCTGTCGCCCGAGGCACTTGATGCCCTGTCCAGGCTTGGCGCTCCCGTGCGCTTTTCCATGTGCAACGTAGAGCCGTAGTGGTGTAACGGATCATAGTTGCGGAGCAAAAGAGGAACCGATAAAACTGCGATAACATTTCATCCATGACGTTATGTGGATCGCCCACATCGTGGGCTCCTACATGAAAAGGCCGGGCATCTTGGGATGGCCCGGCCTTTTCATTTCAATTGCTGGCGCGCTTATTCTTTCGTCAGGAGCTTCAGCGGCACCGCGATGGACTTCTCCACCGGCTGCTTGTCGATGAGCTTCTTCGCGGTTTCCACGCCGAGCTTGCCGATCTCTTCCGGCTGCTGCGCCACCGTGGCGGCCATGCTGCCGTTCTGCACGGCGGTCTTGCCGTCCGGCGTGCCGTCGAAGCCGACCACCAGCACCTTCTTGTTCTTGCCGGCCAGCGCCTGTACCGCACCGAGAGCCATCTCGTCATTCTGGGCGAAGATCGCCTGGACGTCGCTGTTGCCCTGCAGGAGGTTCTCGCTGACCGAGAGGCCCTGCGCACGGTCGAAGTTGGCCGGCTGCTGCGCGACGATCTTCATGCCCGTGGTGGCCACTTCGTCGTCGAAGCCCTTGCCGCGCTCACGTGCCGCCGAGGTGCCGGCCACGCCCTGCAGTTCGATGATGTTGCCCTTGCCGTTGAGCGCCTTGGCCAGGTAGTCGGCCGCCATCTTGCCGCCGGCGATGTTGTCGGACGCGATGTGCGACGCGACTTCGGCACCGTCGACACCACGGTCCAGCGTCACCACCGGGATGTTGGCGCGCTGTGCGGACTGCACGGCGCCGGCCAGCGCGGAGGAATCGGTCGGGTTGAGCAGGATGACCGAGACGCGCTTCTGGATCAGGTCTTCCACCGACGAGATCTGCCGGGCCGGATCGTCCTGCGCGTCCACGACCACCAGCTGCACGCCGGCGTCCTTGGCGGCCTTCTCGGCGCCGTTCTTCAGTTCGACGAAGAACGGGTTGTTCTGCGTCGACAACGCGAGACCGACCACGGGCGTGCCCGAGGGCGCGGCACCGCCGGCGGTGGACGCCGCCGCCGGCGCGGATTCGCCCGGGCCTTGCTGGGAGCAGGCGGCGAGCAGCGTGGCCGCGGCCGCTGCGAAGAAAGTGAGCTTGCGCATGGTGTGTGTCCTCGTGGGGGTTACTGCCGCCTGTCGAGCAGGACGGCGATCAGGATGACGATGCCCTTCACCACCTGCTGGTAGAAGGAGCTGACGCCGAGCAGGTTGAGACCGTTGTTGAGGAAGCCGATCAGCAGGGCACCCACCAGCGTGCCGAACAGCCAGCCGCGGCCGCCGGACAGGCTGGTGCCGCCGAGTACCACGGCGGCGATCGCGTCCAGCTCGTAACCGGAACCGGCGGTCGCCTGCGCCGAATACAGGCGCGAGGTAAGCACCACACCGGCAAACGCGGAGAGGAGACCGGACAAACCGTAGATCGCCAGTTTCATTGGCGAGATGCGCACGCCGGACAAGCGCGCAGCTTCTTCATTGCCGCCGATGGCCACCACGTGGCGGCCGAACACCGTCCCGCGCAGGAGGAACGCGCAGACGACGAAGGCGACGAACATCCAGATCACCGGCAAGGGCACCAGGTTGGCGACGTAGCCACCGCCCAGCAGCGCAAAACCAGGATTGGTGACGGGGATCGGGCTGCCCTGCGTGTACGACAGCGTGACGCCGCGCAGCAAAGTCATCGTGCCCAGCGTGGCGATGAAGGGCGCCACCTTGCCCCACGACACCAGCACCCCATTGACGATGCCCAGCAGCAGGCCGAGGCCCAGGCCGGCGCCCACGGACAGCACCATGCCGTGGCCCGCCGCCATCAGGCCGGCCGTGACCGCGCCGGTGAGGGCGAGGATGGCCCCGACCGAAAGATCGATGCCGCCGGCCAGGATCACGAAGGTCATGCCGAAGGCGATCAGTGCATTGATCGACACCTGCCGCAATACCGTCAGCAGGTTGCCCGTGGAAAGGAAATCCGGGCTCATGATCGAGAGGACGATGAAGAGCAGGATCAGGCCGATCACCGAGCCGAGGCGCTGCATGAGCGTGGCGGCGCGGCTCCAGTCGAGGGGGAATGTCATGTCATTTGCCTCCGGTCGCGGCGGTCATCACGGCTTCCTGGGTGGCGCCGTGGGCATCGATCAGGGCCGTGGCACGACCCTCGTGCATGACCAGGATGCGATCGCTCATGGCGAGCACTTCCGGCAGTTCCGAGGAGATCATGAGAATGGCCACGCCCTGTTCCGCGAGTTGATTGATGATGTTGTAGATCTCGGCCTTGCCGCCGACGTCGACGCCGCGTGTGGGTTCATCCAGGATGAGCACGCTCGGTTTCAACGCCAGCCACTTGGCCAAAACCACCTTCTGCTGGTTGCCGCCGGAGAGCGCGCGGACATCCAGTTCCATGTCGCGGGTGCGAATCTTCAGGGCGTCGATGAGGCCGCGCGTCTGTTTTTTCTCGCCCGGGCGGTCGACCAGGCCGGCATGCGAGGGCACACGCGGCAGGCTGACGTTTTCGCGCAGGCTCATGTCCAGCACCAGGCCCTGGGCCTTGCGGTCCTCGGTCACGAAACCGAAGCCGGCCTGGATCGCGTCGGTGGGCGTCTTCGGGGTCATCGCCACGCCGTCGAGCGACACCCTGCCCGCCTCGGTCCGGTCCAGGCCGAACAGCAGGCGGGCCAGTTCGGTACGGCCCGCGCCGAGCAGGCCGGCCACGCCCAGCACTTCGCCCGCGTGCAGGTCGAAGCTCACGTCCTTCACCATGCCGCCGGTGAGGTGCTCCACCTTGAGCCGGACCGCGCCGATGGATGCGCCGCGCGTGGGGAAGCGCGCCTCCAGTGTGCGCCCCACCATCATCTTCACCACCTCGTCGAAGGCCAGGCCCTCGACATCGCGCGTGCCGACGAAGTGGCCGTCGCGCAGGATGGAGATGCGATCGCACAGCGCGAAGATTTCTTCCATGCGGTGCGACACATAGACGATGCCGGTGCCCTGCGCGCGCAGTTCGCGGATCAGGTTGAACAGCGTGCCGGTTTCGCTTTCGGTCAGTGCGGCGGTCGGCTCGTCCATGATCAGCACGCGCGCGTTCTGGCCAAGCGCGCGTGCGATCTCCACCATCTGCTGCTGGCCGACCGAGAAGCGTTCGATCCGTGTATCCGGATCGAGCCGGGGCATGCCGACGCGGGCCAGCCAGTCCAGTGCGGTGCGCGTCATCGCCTTACGGTCGAGCAGGCCGAACCGTTGAAGTTCGCGACCCAGGAACAGGTTGTCCGCGATGCTGAGCGACGGAATGAGGTTCAGTTCCTGGTGGATGATGGCGATGCCATGTTTCTCGGCCTCGGCGGGCGAGGCGATCGTCACCGGCTGGCCGTCCACCTCGATGGTGCCCTGGTCGGGCGCGTAGATCCCCGTGAGGATCTTCATCAGGGTGGATTTGCCCGCGCCGTTCTCGCCCATCAACGCGTGCACTTCGCCGCGGACGAGTTCGAAGGCCACGCCTTCCAGCACTTGCACCGGGCCGAACGCCTTGTGGATGTCCTGCATCCTTACCAGGGGTGCGGATGCGCTCATCAGAAGGTCACGCCGGCATGCAGGATGATGTTGGCGTACGGCGCGGTTTCGCCCGTACGGACCACGGCGACCGCGCGACTGCACAGCCGCTTGAAATCCTCGTGGCTGACCTCGGAACGTTCGAGGCCTTCCTGCGAAAGGCGATCGGCCAGCGCGACCATGGCCGGGTTGCGCTCATGGATCTCGGCCGCCAGGGTGAAGGCCTCCACCGCCAGCTCCGTGTAGACCGCCTCGAACACATCCATGAAGCTCGGCACGCCCGGTAGCACCGCCAGGTCGATGCAGCGGACGCCTGGCGGCACGGGCAGGCCGACGTCGGCGATCACCAGCGTATCGGTGTGCCCCATGGCCGCGATGACGCGGTTGAGTTCGGCATGCAGCAGGCCTTGACGTCTCATCGATGGGTCTCCAGGAAGGCCGCCACTTCGTCGGCGCGGGGCATGCCACCCTGGGCGCCCAGCCGCGACACGGCGATCGCGGCGGTGGCGCAGGCCTTGCGCACCGCCTCCGCCAGCCCCTCGGCAAGGAACACCGCGAGCGCCGCGTTGAAGGTGTCACCGGCGCCCGTGCTGTCCACTGCCTCGACCGCAAACCCGGCCTGGTGGTGCGGCGTGTCGTCGGTGTCGCAGAACCAGGCGCCCTCGGCGCCGCGGGTCAGCACCACCGGGCACGGCGCCAGGCGCATGAGTTCGCGGAAATCGGTGTCGCCGGGCTGGCCCAGCACCGTGGCCAACTCGTGCTGGTTGGGCGTGAGGAAGCGCACGTGCGCCAGCCACTCGCGCGGCAGCGGTTGCGCGGGTGCGGGGTTGAGAATGACCGGCACGCCCTCGTCGTGCGCGATGCGCAGCGTGGCCTCCACGGCGTCCCGCGGAATTTCCAGCTGCACCAGCACCGCGTCGGCACCGCGGAAGGTTTCGCGGGCGGCTTCGACATGGGCCGGGGTGACGCGACCGTTCGCGGCGGGCACCACCACGATCTGGTTTTCGCCACCGGCCACGGTGATGGAGGCGGTGCCACTGCCGATGCCGGCCACACGCGTGACGTGGGTGACATCGATACCTTCCGCGACCAGGCCGTCGTAGAGCTGCGTGCCGAACGCGTCGTCGCCTACGCAGCCCACCATGCTCACCGAAGCGCCCAGGCGCGCCGCGGCCACCGCCTGGTTGGCGCCCTTGCCGCCGGGAATGGTGAGGAAGCGTTCGCCGGTCAGCGTTTCACCCGGCGCGGGAAAGCGCGGTGCGAGCGTGACCAGGTCCATGTTGATACTGCCGACGACAACGATTCGCGTCATGCCTGAAGGTGCTCCGGGAAGTGACCGCGCAACGTCCGTGCTGTCGCCGGGTGGGATGGCGCGCAAATATACGCCTTTGCGTGTGTGTTGGCTTTCACACGCGCGCCGTCGTCAGCGCGACAGGCCCCTGGCGTCCAGTTCGGCCAGGTAGGCGGGCCACGACGTTTCGTAGGCGCGGCCGAGGTCGTAGAGGGTGTCCCAACCGAAGATGCCGCTGGCGTGGCCGTCGTCGAAGCGGATCAGCACGCCGTAATGGCCGGTGGGCTCCAGTGCCGTGATCCCGACCTCGCGCTTGCCGTGCACCAGCACCTTCTGGCCCGGGCCATGGCCCTGGACCTCGGCGCTGGGGGAGTTCACGCGCAGGTATTCGCACGGCAGCTCGAAGCGGTCACCGTTGTCGAAGACCACGTCGAGCCGGCGAGACGCCGCGTGCAGGATGATGTCGAGGGGGCGCGGGCGGGACATGGGCAGGATCCGTGTAGGAGCGCACGATGTGCGCGAATAACCGTGTCCGTTAGACAGACGGCCGGCACATCACGCATACGTTGATTACGGACGGTTTATCGCGCACATCGTGATCGCGCACATCGTGCGCTCCTACATTACTTAATCAGGGCGCGCGGCCGAAACCGTCGCCGGTGCCCTGCTCCAGCGGGGGCGGCGTGCCAGCCACGGCGAGCAGGGACGTGGCGTAGGCGTCTTCCATGCTCACGGTGGAGACTTCATCCCACGAGAAGAACGACGGCTCGCGCAGCCATTCCGCGTCGGGGGTGATCTCCTGCATGTTGAAGCCATCGTCTTCCACGCTGACCAGCCGGCCGATGTAGCAGACCTCCGATTCTTCCTCGCTGTCGACATGCACGCCGATGACCGGCGCGTGCGCCGCGGCGGCCTGGATGACCTGCGAGATGTCGTCGAGGGGGAAGTCGGCCGGCGGCGTGGGCTGGATGCCCTTCAGCGCCAAAGCCTTCTCGAGGAAGCCGGCGTGTTTGTCCGGCGCCTCGAATTCGGAGATGTCGCGGTGCCGCATGATGTACATGCCGTCGTAGCTGACACCGTCGCCGATGACCCACAACAGGAAGAACTCGCGGCCGACCCCGCCGACATAGCCGCAGAAGCTGCCATGCTCGAGTTCGCCGCGCCACAGACGTACCAACTGGCGGCTGTCCTGCGCTTCACGCAGGCTGGCTCGCTGGCCGTTCGTTTTGAGTTGAATAACCTTGCCCATATACGTCAACAGTTTAGCAGATGGGGTGCCGTTCGATGTTTAGAGGATGTAACGGCTCAAATCCTCGTCCTTGACCAGCGAAGCGAGGTTTTTATCGACATATTCGGCGTCGATAAGGTAATTTTCGCCGGATTTATCAGCAGCTTCGAAAGAGATCCGCTCCAGCAGCCGCTCCATCACCGTGTGGAGGCGACGGGCGCCGATGTTCTCGGTCCGCTCGTTTACCTGGAACGCCACGTCGGCCAGCCGGTCCACGCCCGTGTCGGTGAACTCCAGCGTGACGCCCTCGGTGTGCAGCAGCGCAACATATTGCTTGGTCAGGGCGTTGTTCGGCTCGCGCAGGATGCGCTTGAAGTCGTCTACCGACAGCGCGCTCAACTCCACGCGGATCGGCAGTCGACCCTGCAGTTCGGGGATCAGGTCGGATGGCTTGGCCAGCGAGAACGCGCCCGACGCGATGAACAGGATATGGTCGGTCTTGATCGAACCGTACTTGGTGGACACCGTGGAGCCTTCGACCAGCGGCAACAGGTCGCGCTGCACGCCTTCACGACTCACGCCCGCCCCGCCCCATTCCGAGCGCTGCGCAACCTTGTCGATCTCGTCGATGAAGACGATGCCGTTCTGCTCGGCGATATCCACGGCCCGGCTGCGCAGTTCCTCGTCGTTGAGCAGCTTGCCGGCTTCTTCCTCCACCAGCAGCGGCCGTGCCGCGCGAATGGTCAGCTTGCGCTTCTGCGACTTGGCGCCGCCCATATTCTGGAACATCTTGCCCAGCTGCTGGCTCATTTCCTCCATGCCGGGCGGGGTCATGATCTCCACGCCGACGTTCACCGCGAAATCCAGTTCGATCTCGCGGTCGTCCAGCGCGCCCTCGCGCAGCTGCTTGCGCAGCTTCTGGCGGGTGTCGCTGTCGATGGCGGTGACATTGGAACCGGTGTCGTCCCAGCCGGTGGCTGCCTGGCGCCTCGGGAGAAGTGCATCCAGCAGGCGATCCTCGGCGGCGTCCTCGGCCTGGCTGCGCACGCGCGTCTTGGCCTGGTCGCGAACCAGCTTGTAGGACACATCGGCCAGGTCGCGGATGATCGATTCCACATCCTTGCCGACGTAGCCCACCTCGGTGAACTTGGTGGCCTCCACCTTCACGAACGGCGCGTTGGCCAGGGTGGCCAGGCGGCGCGCGATCTCGGTCTTGCCGACGCCCGTGGGCCCGATCATCAGGATGTTCTTCGGCGTGACTTCCTCGCGCATGCCCGGCTCCAGCTGCATGCGCCGCCAGCGGTTGCGCAGCGCGATGGCGACGGCTCGCTTGGCGTCGTTCTGGCCGATGATGAAGCGGTCCAGTTCGTTGACGATCTCGCGGGGGGTGAGTTCGGACATGGGTTCAGAGCTCTTCGATCGAGGTGTTGTGATTGGTATAGATGCAGATGTCGCCAGCGATCTTGAGCGCTTTCTCGACGATGGTACGTGCGTCCAGCTCGGTGTTTTCCATCAGCGCCAGGGCCGCCGACTGGGCGTAGGGCCCGCCGGAGCCGATGGCGATCAGGCCGTGCTCGGGCTCGAGCACGTCGCCGTTGCCGGAGATCAGCAGCGAGGCTTCCTTGTCGGCCACGGCCAGCATGGCTTCCAGGCGGCCCAGGCGGCGGTCGGTCCGCCACTCCTTGGCCATCTCCACCGCGGAGCGCGTGAGATTGCCGCCGTGCTTGACCAGCTTCTCCTCGAACAGCTCGAACAGGGTGAAGGCGTCGGCGGTGGCGCCGGCGAACCCGGCCAGCACGTCGCCCTTGCCCAGGCGCCGCACCTTGCGTGCGTTGGCTTTCATCACGGTGTTGCCGAGGGTGACCTGTCCGTCACTGCCGATGACGACCTTGCCGTCGCGGCGGACGCAGACGATGGTCGTTGCGTGCATCGGGTCCATAGCGCGTTCCTTGGGGGAGTCGGCTAGAGGTGGGGATGGCGCGGGAAGGGTGCAAGGTGGGCCCTCGCGGAGGATGCGGGTCGGCGCGTACCTAGTCGTGCTTGCGCTTGGCGCGCGGGTGCGCCGCGTCGTAGACCCGGGCCAGGTGCTGGAAGTCGAGATGCGTGTAGATCTGCGTGGTGGCGATGTCGGCGTGGCCGAGCAGCTCCTGCACGGAACGCAGGTCGCCTGAGGATTCCAGCATATGGCTGGCGAAGGTATGCCGGAGCATGTGCGGGTGCACGCGCTTGGCCTGCCCGCTGGACAGCTTGACCATGCGCAGTTGCACGGCCCGCGGCCCGATCGGCCCGCCGCCCCGGCCCTTGAACACCGGCTGTTCCGGTCCGGCCTCGCCCAGGGCGGCCAGGGCGCGCAGCGCCGCCACCGCAAAACGTCCCACCGGCAGGATGCGTGTCTTGTTGCCCTTGCCCAGTACGCGTACCTGGCCGTCGTCCAGGTCCAGGTCGCCCCAGCGCAGGCCGCACAGTTCGGACAGGCGCAGCCCGCTGGAATAGAACAGTTCCAGCATGGCCGAGTCGCGCGGCGCGAGCGAACCGCCGAGCGTGGTCTCTACCAGCTCCTTGGCCTCGTCCGCGTCCAGCACCACGGGCAGCTTCCGACGCACCTTGGGGCCGCGAACGCCGGCCGTGGGATCGTGGGCGAGCTGGCCCTCGCGCGTGAGGTAACGGAACAGCGTGCGGAACGCGGACAGCAACCGTTGCAGGCTGGTCGGTTCCAGCCCCTTCCGCTTGCCGTCCTTGTCCGGCGGCGGCCGGTGCAGGCGGGCGGTCAGCGAGCGCAGCCGGTCGGGCGTCAGCTCGTCGAACGAGGCCAGGCGCTCGGCCTCCATGTACGCAACCAGCTTGTCGAGGTCGCGTCGGTAGGCCGCCAGGGTGTGCGGCGACGGCGCCCGCTCGGCCGCGAAGTGGCGCAGGAATGCGTCCACCGCCTCGCGGGGGTTCACGCGGCCTTCCGCGCCCGTTCGATGGCCGAGCCGACCGTGGTCGAGATCATGTTGAGGAACAACGTGCCCATGCCGGGGTGGAAACGATCCGCGTCGGCGCTGCCGATCGCCAGGATCGCATCGGGGCCCACGCGCATGAGCGCGGCCGAGCGCACCTCGGGGGCGTCGTCGCCGAACAGCCGCTGCAGTTTTTCCGGCGCGAGGCGCCCGGCCACCGGGTCACCGTGCTCGAGGAACGAGGTGAACTCCGGCAGGCCGGCGGAGCCGCGCGGCTCGCGCAGCAGCCAGGGCTCGTCGGGCAGGCCCGCCAGGTTGCCGAAGAACACGAGGCTGATCCGCTCCGACTGGAAATCTTCCTTCAGCCGATGAACGACGTTCCGCACCGTTTCCTCGACATCGCGCGCGCTGAGCAGGGCCAGCATCAGCCCGTGCACACGGCGCATCAGGGTCTCGTTGTCGCCGGCGATACCGGTGAGCTCCTTCAGGCGGCGCTCCAGCTCGGCGTTCTTTTCTCGCAGCCCGCGCAGCTGATGGACGGCCAGCGACGCGGCGGGGCCGTTGCTGCTGGGCAGCGTCAGTGCGTTGGCCAGGTCCGGGTAATCGGCCAGGAAGTCCGGATGCCGCCGCAGGTAGGACGCGACGGTGGTTGGCTTGATGTCGCCGTCGATCGCGGTATCGGTCATGGGTGTTTCCTCGGTCGCATGCGTGCGGGTCGACAGAAACCGACCCGGGATGGAAGCAGTGTGCCGCGTTACGGCGCGGGCGTCACACCTCGCCTTCGAAAACGAAGGCGGCGGGGCCGGTCATCCACAGCGTATGGCCGGGGCCTTGCCACTCGATGGTAAGCGAGCCGCCGGGCAGCTCGACATCGACCACGGCACCGGTCAGGCCCAGCGCGTGCGCCGTGGCGGCGGCGGCACAGGCGCCCGTGCCACAGGCCCGGGTCCAGCCGCTACCACGCTCGTGCACACGCAGCCGGATGCGCCCCGGTCCCGAACGCTGGGCAAAGCCGATGTTGGCGCCCTCGGGGAATACGGCATGGGTGGTCAGTCGTGGACCGAGGCGGTCCACACGGGGATCGTCGACATCGTCGACGAACACCACGGCATGGGGGTTGCCCATCGACACGGCGGCGAAGCTGACGTCCTCGCCGTCGAGGGCCAGCGTATACGTGGCTTGCGCGGGACGGTCGAGCGGCACGGCGGCGGGCAGGAAATCCGGTTCGCCCATATCGACGCGCACCTGCCCCGCCGCCAGCACGCGTACCGTGACCGGACCGGACGGGCTTTCCAGTCGGATATCGGTGTCGCGCTCGATCGCGCCGTCGCGGTAGAGCCACGCGGCGACGCAGCGGACCCCGTTGCCGCACTGGCCGGACGGGCTGCCGTCGGCATTCCATATGCCGTAGTAGAACGCGCAGGACGCATCCCGCGGTGGCTCGATGCTGATCAGCTGGTCGAAGCCGATGCCGGTGTGGCGATCGGCCAGGGCGGCGATGCGGGAGGGCGCGGGCACGCGTCCCGCATCCTCGCGCCAGTCGACGATCACGAAATCGTTGCCGATCCCGTGCATCTTGGTGAAGCGCGACGGCATGGCGGGATTACGGCTGGACGGAGGAGTTGAACGGCGTGCGTGCCGTGCTGGCCGGTGGGGGCGACCCGGCGGTGGTGGTCGCATGGGCGGGCTGCGCACCGCCTTGCGGCGTCACCGCCCCGGCGGGCGCGGGCGGCGGCGGGAAATAGAGGTTGCCCTTCTGGCCACAGCCGGACAGGCCGGCGGCAAGCGTGACGGCAAAGGCGACGGGCAGGATCAGTCGGCGCATGGGCTTCTTTCCCGGAAACGGCGGCCAGTATAGCCCTGGCTCGGTCAAAGCGCCTTTTCGAAGCGCAGTGCGTCCGTGCCGTCGGCATAGTAGGCCGTGTACGCCCCGATCCGTTCGTAGCCGAGGTGCTCGTACAGGTCGATGGCCACGGTGTTGTCCGTGCGGACTTCCAGCCGCAGCACCCGGCAGCCGCGTGAGCGTGCGGTGTCTTCGGCAGCGTGGATCAGTGCCGACCCCACGCCCTTGCCGCGTGCCTGGGGCGTGGTCGCCAGCGAATACAGGCGCGCCACCGTGGTGGCCTTGCGGAAGAACACCACGGCGGTACCCAGGAAACGCCGGTGGTTGGCGCTGGCCACCAGCACCAGCGCGGTCTGCGAGTCGAGGTGCTTGCGGTACTGGGCACGGCTGAGCCGGTCCTGCGCGAAACTGGATGCCTCGAGTGCGACGAGATCGTCGAGATCGCTGACCTCGGCGCGTCGAACGCGCACCGCGGCGGTAACCGGGGGTGGACGCATGCGCTTGGGGACTCCGGCGCTGGAGGGAGGGGAACGGCTTGCGGCCGTGCGGGGATACGGCAAGCGCGGCACTGTAGACCTCGGGCTGCGGCGGATCAATGACTTTTTCATGAATTCGATCGTGGGAACGCGCGTGCCCCGCTTGTGCGGGGCGGCACCGCGGCACACACTGCGCCACCGGTGAAACGCGCGGCTCCCGGTGGAGCCTGTACGAAGCCTTCGCCGTCCATCGAGGTCACATGAGCCGGCTCGTCATCGTCGTGGAAAAAGCCTCCGACTGGGGCTCGTACTATCCGTCCGCGAACGTCGTCAGCGCCATGGACTACCTGCGCGAGCCGATCGGCAGCGACGACGAGCGCGCCCACGTCATCAACCTGTGCCGCAGCTACAAATACCTGGGCACGGGCTATTACGTGTCGCTGCTTGCCGAAGCGCGCGGGCACAAGGTCATTCCGTCGGTGCGCACGGTGAACGATCTTCGTCGTCGCTCGCTCTACGGCCTGGACATCGACGACCTCAACCAGAAGCTGGCCAATTTCCTGCCCGCCGGCGGACGCGACACTACCGACTTCGGCGTGCTGGTGTACTTCGGCGAGACGGCCTATGCGGATCTGCAGGATCTTGCGAGGCAGCTGTTCGAGATATTCCCCTGCCCGCTGATGCGCATCGAGTTCCATCGCGAGCGCATGTGGCAGGTGGCGGCGATCAAGCCGGTGGGCCTGCATACGCTTGACGACGCGCAGGAAGACGCGTTTGCCCAGGCGCTGGACAAGTTCTCGAAGAAGCTGTGGCGCAAGCCGCGCGCGCGACGTCGTTACCGTTACGACATCGCGATGCTGGTGGACCCCGACGAGGCGATGCCGCCGTCCAACAAGAAGGCGCTGAAGCAATTCATCGAGGCGGGCAAGCACCTCGGTATCGAAGTGGACCCGATCGGCAGGAACGATTACCAGCGGCTGGCCGAGTACGACGGCCTGTTCATCCGCGAGACCACCGCCAGCGACAACCACACCTATCGTTTCGCCCACCGTGCCGAGAAGGAAGGCATGGTGGTGATGGACGACCCGACATCCATCCTGCGTTGCACGAACAAGATCTTCCTGAACGATCTGATGGTTGCGCGCAAGCTGGCCACGCCGATCACCGAGATCATCTACCGCGACGATCCGCGGCGCCTGCGTGAACTGCCCGATCGGCTCGGGCTGCCCATCGTGCTGAAGATTCCCGATGGGTCGTTCTCTCGTGGCGTGGTGAAGGTGGAAACGCGCGAGGCGTTGCAGAAGGCCGCTGGCGAACTGTTCTCGCACAGCGCGCTGCTGATCGCGCAGGAATACCTCTACACCGAGTACGACTGGCGTATCGGCGTGCTCAACCATGAGGCGCTGTACGCCTGCCAGTACTTCATGTCGCGCGGCCACTGGCAGATCTACAACCACGGCGCGAAAGGCACGGCCAAGTCCGGTGGCTTCCGCACCGTGCCCGTGCGCGAGGCGCCCCCCGAAGTCGTCAAGCTGGCGCTCAAGGCGACGCAGACCATCGGTGATGGCCTATACGGGGTGGACCTGAAACAGGTCGGCGACCGCCCGGTGGTGATCGAGGTCAACGACAACCCGTCGATCGACGCGGGGGTGGAGGACGCCTACCTGGGCGAAGACCTCTACCTGCGGATCATGCAGGAGTTCCTCCGCCGCCTGGAGCGCAAGCGGCTGGGCATCCACGCCTGACGCTTGGGTCACCGACGGAACAGCGAGGCCAGCAGTTGCAGCGGCAGGCCCGGTTTCATCGCCACCAGCACGCTGGCCGGTGCCAGCAGCAGCCAGAACGCCGGGGTCCAGCCCAGGGTGTCGCTGTGCCCGGACAACGGCGTGACCAGCAGGACCAGGGCGCCCAGGCCCATCCAGGCCATGGCGATCAATGCACGGATACGGCGGGGCGAGAGCGTGTCGTTCATGGCGGGCTTCCGGAGGACGAGGTGTCGATGGACAGGCTAGGTGCCGCCCGTCTCACGGGCCGCGACGCGTTGACCCGCTTTTGATCCTCTCGGGCGGAAGCTGGCCCCATGAACAGAATCCCGATGGCGTTACTCATGGCGGCCGGCATGGCCACCGCTTCGTGTGCGGCCGATGCACCGTTGAAGGCGGTGGACCACGTCGACCTGCCGCGCTATATGGGCACCTGGTACGTGATCGGCGCCATCCCGAACATGTTCGAGAAGGGCAAGGTCGCCACGGCGGACGAATATCGCCTGAAGCCCGACGGCACCATCGAGAACATCTACCATTACCGGAAGGGCTTTGATAAGCCGGAGAAGACCTGGAACGGCAAGGCCTGGCTGCCCGATCCCAAGGATACGGCCCGCTGGAAGGTGCAGCTGCTGTGGCCCTTCCGCTCCGACTACATCATCCTCGCGCTGGATCCGGCGTACCGCGTGACCATGGTCGGCCTGCCCTCGCGCAAGCTCCTCTGGATCATGTCCAAGGACAGGACGCTGGATGACGGTGCCTACCAGCGGCTGATCGACCAGGCACGCCAGGAGGGTTTTCCGGTGGAGCAGATGCGCAAGGTGCCGCAGCGCGCCGAGGATGCCGGCAAGCCGGGATTCCAGTGACGGTTGCCAGACGGTAACGATTGCTAGACTGCGCTCCCACGGACGCGTGAGTCCGATCGAGAGCCCAGGAGCCTCCATGAGCGCTGAAGCGCATCGTTACGCCGTGTTCGGTCAGCCGATCGCGCATTCGCTTTCCCCGCAGATCCATACGGCTTTCGCCGAGCAGCTGGGTATCCGGCTGGGTTATGAAACCATCGATGTGGCGCCGTCCGGGTTCGCGGACGCCGTACGCCGTTTCTTCGACGATGGCGGACTGGGCGCCAATGTCACGTTGCCCCATAAGGAAGCCGCGTTCGCGTTGGCCCAGCAGCACACCGAGGATGCCTCGCGTGTCGGCGCGGCCAACACCCTCACCGCGCTGGTCGGCGGCCTGGTCCAGGCGCACAACACCGACGGCAGCGGTTTCGTGCGCGACATCACCGAACGCCATGCACTCGACCTGCGCGGTCACGACGCCCTCCTCCTGGGTGCCGGTGGCGCGGCCAAGGCGGTGGCCTGGGCCCTGCTCGATGCCGGCGTGAAGACGCTGACCATCGTCAACCGCACGCCGGAGCGAGCCGACGCGCTGGCCGATGCCATCGGCGAACCGGCGCGATGCCATACGCGTTACTGGGATGGCCTGGACGGCGAGTGCTTCGACCTCGTGGTCAATGCGACGTCCATCGGCGTCACCGGCGGCAGCTTCGACCTGCCGATGTCGATCCTGCAGGATCACGGCACCTGCTACGACCTCTGCTACGGCACCGCCTCTGCCAGCTTCAAGGGCTGGGCCACTGCGGCAGGCACGCACTATTTCTGCGACGGCCTGGGCATGCTGGTCGAGCAGGCCGCCGACGCGTTCGAGCGCTGGCACGGGCAGCGGCCGGATACCGATCCGGTGTACGACCTGCTACGTCAGCGCTTCTGACCGTGGCGCTGTCGTGCCGCGCCGGTTGCGGTGCGTGCTGTATCGCGCCCTCCATCAGTTCGCCCATCCCCGGCATGCCTCACGGCAAGCCGGCGGGTGTGCGGTGCATCCAGCTGACCGAAGACAACCGTTGCGCGATCTTCGGGCGGCCGGAACGGCCGAAGGTGTGTGGTGGGTTGCGGCCTGAGGTGTCGATGTGCGGCGGGGATCGGCAGCATGCGTTGGGGTGGTTGGGGGAGCTCGAGGCCGCTACGCGTTGATCGCGGACATCGTCCGCTCCTACGGGGATCGGTGCGATCTGGCTGGTGTCGGCGGGATGTGGGTGCAGGATATTGCGATGTTGCGTCGTCAACCAGCCGTCATCTGCGGGTAAAGCGGTGTACATGCGCAGCCGCGAGTCTCACGGGTTTACTCCTGAAGGGGATCGACCCGATGTCGTTCGCACGTGCCTCGCTTCGCCGTACCGCTCTCGCCACGGCGCTGACCCTGTCCCTGCATGCTGGCCTGGCCCAGGCCGCCGATGACGACAAGGCGGCTCCGGCCGCGGATGTCGCCACCACCAGCAAGGATGCGAAGCAACTGGACGCCGTCTCCGTGATCGCTCCCGGCGAAACCCGCCAGGTGCAGAGCATCGGCACGGACGAGATCCTTCGCCAGCAGACGCCGGGTAGCAGCGCGTTGAAGGCGCTGGACAAGCTGCCGGGCGTGCAGTTCCAGTCGGCCGACCCGTGGGGCGCCTACGAGTGGTCGACGCAGATCACGCTGCACGGCTTCGACCAGTCGCGCCTGGGCTTCACCCTCGACGGCATCCCGCTGGGCACGATGAGCTACGGCGTCAGCAACGGCTTGCAGGTGACCCGTGCGATCACCTCGGACAACCTCGCCACCGTGGAGCTGGCGCAGGGCGCCGGCGCGCTCGGTACCGCGTCCAGCACCAACCTGGGCGGCACGGTGCAGTTCTATTCGGCCGATCCGGACATGACCCCGGGCGTGCGCTTCAACCAGGTGATCGGTTCCGATGCCACGAAGCGCACCTTCGTGCGCGCGGACAGCGGCGACCACGGCGGCTTCTCGATGTACGTGTCGTTCGACCACGCCGATACCGACAAGTGGAAGGGCTACGGCGACCAGAAGTCCAACCAGGCCAACCTCAAGGCGCTATACCAGTGGGGTGACGGCAACCGTGTCAGCCTGTTCGTGGACAGCAGCAAGCGCAAGGAATACGACTACATGGATCTGTCCCTGACCAGCCAGAAGGCGCTGGGCTGGAACTGGGACTATTTGCAGCCGGACTGGAACACGGCCGTGGGCATCGCCAATGCCCTGAACGGCAACGGTGCCTACCCCGCCTCGCTGAACGGCCTGCCGGCCGACTACGACAAGGGCGACGCCACGTACTATGCGGGCGGCGGCATCCGTCGCGACACGCTGGCCGGCTTGTCGGGTTCGTTCAACCTCGGTGGCGCCACGCTCGACACCACGGGCTACTACCACGCCGATCGCGGCGAGGGACAATGGGCCACGCCGTACCAGGCCTCGTCGCCCACCGTGCCACTGTCCATGCGTACCACCGACTATGGCCTGGACCGCTACGGCGTGACCTCGGCGCTGAAGTTCACGCTGGGCCACCACGATCTCGAAGTGGGCGTGTGGGGCGAGGACGCCAACACCAACCAGGAGCGCAACTTCTTCACGCTGACCGGCCCGTACACGGCGCTGTATACCTTCTACAACGACCAGGCGCCGTTCCTGCGCGGGTTCCTTCAGCATTATGAAACCCGCACCCGCATGGGCTATGCGGAGGATACCGTCCACCTGATGGACGATGCGCTCACCATCAACTTCGGTGCGAAGTCGCTGAGCGTGACCACGGATGCGACCTCACTGGTGCCGACCACGGCCTTCGCGCAGGGCCAGATGAAGGCGAGCAAGGGCTTCCTCCCGCAGGCCGGTATCGACTACAAGCTCGATGCCAACCAGGACGTCTACGGCTCGTATGCGAAGAACATCGCGGCCTACGGGTTCACGCCGTTCGGTACCTCGCAGGCGTCGTTCGATGCGGCCAAGAGCCAGCTGAAGCCCGAGGAGTCGCAGACCTGGCAGGCCGGCTACCGCGCCCATGGCGACACCTTCGAGGCGTCGGTGGGCGTGTTCTACACGCGCTTCGCGAACCGACTTCTCGTGACCACGCCGTGCGTGGCCGTGGTCACCTGCGCCTCCTCGCTCAACAACGTCGGTGACGTGAAGAGCAAGGGCGCGGATCTGGCCTTCCTGTGGAAGCCGGTCGACGGCCTCAGCTGGCTCAACTCGTTCTCGTACAACGACTCGAAGTACCAGGACGACTACCAGAGCTCCGGCACGGTCCCCACCGCCGACAAATACGTGGTCGGCGTGCCGAAGACCATGTTCTCCAGCTCGATCAACTACGCGTTCTCGGGCTGGCGCGCCAACCTCGAGGCCAAGTACACGGGCCGTCGCTACATCACCTACACCAACGATTCAGCGGTACCGTCCTACTGGGTAGCCAACGCCGGCATCGCCTACGACTTCGGCGTCGTGTCGGTGTTCAAGGCACTGAGCATCGGGGCCAACGTGACCAACCTGTTCAACAAGCACTACTTCGCGTCGACGGGCACCAACGGTTACCAGGCGTACGACGCGCAGGGTTACAACCAGACCTTGATGGCGAGCGCGCCGCGGCAGTATTTCGTCAACCTCAACGCGCGTTTCTGAGGTAGTCGCGACTTCTCGTCGCGGTATTGCAACAGTCCGGCGGCACCATGGCCCGCCCGCGGGGGCCGTCCGACAGGGGGACGGCCTGGTTGCGGGCGGTCCTCCCCCGGATATCCCCATGTCTAAGCTATCCATCGCCGCGGTGCCCCGCCGCGCGATCCTTACCCTCGCCATCGCAGTCGCGGCGGTTGCGGGTACCTTGGTGTTCATCATGCAGCAACGGTCGCATGCCATGTCCACCCCCAGCCTTGCCGATATCGCGACGCCCGCCCCCACCGCGGGCGCCGACGCTTCGGGCGTGACCATCCTGCTCGGGCTGGCGCGCGATGCCACGCGTGACGGCCGGCTGATTGCCCCCGAAGGCAACAACGCCTACGAGTACTACCTCAGCGTGCTGCAGCTGGACGCCAACAACGCCACCGCCCAAGACGCGTTGCGCGAAACGCTGCCGTTCGCCTCCCAGGAAATCGAGCGGCAGATCAACCGGCGGGAACTGCAGGACGCCCGTCGCGAGATCGCCCTGCTGCGCGATTACGACCCGACCAACTACACGCTGATCATCCTTGGGGCCAAGCTCGATGCCCAGCAGCAGGTGGTCACCGCCGAGGACGAGGCGCGGGCCGAGCAGATGCGGCGCCGTAACGGCTGACCGCACCGTGCACAGGGCGCGGGGTTAGAATCGCGCCATGTCGAATCCGATCCGGCCCTTCAAGGGCATCCTTCCCCGCCTCGGCGCCCGTGTGTATGTCGACCCGGCATCCACCGTCATCGGCGATGTCGAGCTCGCCGACGATGTATCGGTGTGGCCGGGCGCGGTGGCTCGCGGCGATGTACACCATATCCGTATCGGTGCCCGCAGCAACCTCCAGGACGGCGCCATCATTCACGTCACCCACGATGGTCCGTACAGCCCGGGCGGTTTCCCGACCCTCATCGGCGAGGACGTCACCATCGGTCATGGCGCGGTGATCCACGCCTGCACTATCGAGGACGCCTGCCTGATCGGCATGCACGCCACCGTGCTCGATGGTGCCGTGGTGAAGAAACACGGCTTCGTCGGCGCGGGTACGGTCATTCCGCCCGGCAAGGTGGTCGGCGAGCGCGAGCTCTGGCTGGGCAATCCCGGCAAGCTGGTGCGCGTGCTGAGCGATCGGCAGGTAGAGCAGTTGTATTACTCGGCGGCCAATTACGTGCGCCTCAAGGACGATTACCTGGCCTGATCGCTCCTGAATGCCGGGGCGGGCCCCACGTGTTGCCGCTTGATTTGCCTCCGCGCGGGCTCCACGCTGGGCGCCTGAGAGGAGATAAACCCATGGATACCCGCACCAATCCGCTGCTGGACCCGCAGGCCCTGCCGACGTTCTCGGCCATTCGCCCCGAGCACGTCGAGCCCGCCATCGACAGCCTCATCGCCGCCGAGCGCGCCGCCATCGATGCCATCGCCGCGCCCGGCGCGCCGCGCGACTTCGAGCACGTGATCCTGGCCCAGGAACGCCTGGACCAGGCCATGTCGCGGGCCTGGTCGCCGGTTAGCCACCTGCACTCCGTGGCCGATTCGGAGGCCCTGCGCAAGGCGCACGGCGCCGCGGAAGAGAAACTCACCGAGCACGGCATGGAAGTGGGCCAGAACCGTGATCTCTACGCCGCCGTGCAGGCCGTGGCCGACCGGCCGGATTTCGCCGGCCTGCCGGTCGCCGCGCGTGCGGCGGTCGAGCACGCCCTACGCGACTTCCGCCTGTCCGGCGTGGCGCTGGAAGAACCGGCGCGCACGCGTTTCCGCGAGATCGGCGTGGAGCTTTCCCGCCTCACCACCGAGTTCTCCAACGCCGTGCTGGATGCGTCCGAGGCCTGGCACAAGCACATCACCGACGAGCGCGACCTGGCCGGCATTCCCGCTTCCGGACGCGCCGTGCTGCGTGAATACGCCCGCGAGGAAAAACTCGACGGCTATTTGGTCACGCTCAAGCAACCCAGCGTCCAGGCGGTGCTCACCTACGCGGAGAACCGCGACCTGCGCGAGGCGGTCTACTACGCCTACCAGACCCGCGCGTCCGACCAGGGCCCGGACAAGGGCAAGTTCGACAACTCCGCGCGCATCGAAAAAATCGTCGCGCTGCGGCACGAGGCTGCGCAACTGCTCGGCTTCGCCAATGCGGCCGAAGAGTCGCTGGCGACCAAGATGGCCACTTCGACCGACGCGGTGTTGACCTTCCTGCGCGACCTCGCGGCCCGTGCCAGGCCGGTGGCGAAGAAGGAACTGGAAGAACTGCGCCGCTTCGCCGCCGACGAACTGAAGATCGACAACCTCGAACCCTGGGACGTGGGTTTCGCGGCCGAACGCCTGCGCCAGCAGCGCTATGCGCTGGACGAGGAACAGATCAAACCGTATTTCCCGGCCTCGGCCGCCATCGACGGCCTGTTCATGGTGGTGGAGCGCCTTTATGGCGTGCGCTTCGTGCCGCGCGACGATGTCGATACCTGGAACAAGGACGTGAAGTACTACGACCTGGTGAACGCCGACGGCAGCGTGTTCGCCGGGGCCTACCTCGACATGTACGCCCGCTCGGGCAAGCGCGGCGGTGCCTGGATGGACGTGGCCGTGTCGCGCTTCCGCGACGGTGACCAGCTGCAACTGCCGGTGGCGTACCTCACCTGCAACTTCCCGCCGCCCACCGACGGCGCGCCGGCCCTGCTCACCCACGACGACGTGCTCACGCTGTTCCACGAATTCGGCCACGGGCTGCACCACATGCTGACCGAGGTGGATATTCCCTCGATCAGCGGCATCGAGGGCGTGGAGTGGGATGCCGTGGAGCTGCCCAGCCAGTTCATGGAGAATTTCGCCTGGGATCGCAACGCCCTGCGCGAGTTCGCCCGGCATTACCAGACCGGCGAGCCGCTGCCGGACGATCTGTACCAGCGGATGCTCGATGCGCGGCATTTCCATGCCGGCCTGTTCCTCGTCCGCCAGCTGGAATTCGGCCTGTTCGACTTCCTGTTGCACCGCGATTACGACCCGGCGGTGGGCGCGCGTCCCCTGGACGTCCTGGAGAAAGTGCGCCATGAAGTGGCCGTGCTGCATCCGCCGGCATGGCAGCGTTTTCCGCACGCGTTCACCCATGTCTTCGCGGGCGGCTATTCGGCCGGCTACTACAGCTACCTGTGGGCCGAGGTGCTTTCCGCGGATGCATTCGAACCCTTCGAACAGGCCGGCGTGCTGGACCGGGCCACGGGTGAGCGCTTCCGGAAGGAAGTGCTGGCGGTGGGCTCCACGCGGCCGGCCCTGGCCTCCTTCGTGGCCTTCCGTGGTCGCGAGCCGCAGCCGGACGCCCTGCTTCGCAGCTACGGCCTGGCCTGATCGCACGGCCCCGCGCGGCGCCATGGCCCCGCGCGGCTTTCCTTTACAATGGCGCCATGAAG
This sequence comes from Luteibacter sp. 9135, assembly GCF_000745005.1. NCBI lineage: Bacteria > Pseudomonadati > Pseudomonadota > Gammaproteobacteria > Lysobacterales > Rhodanobacteraceae > Luteibacter > Luteibacter sp. 9135. Next base: position 1,106,043 of record NZ_JQNB01000001.1, read on the forward strand.
ATCGCTTCGTGGAACGTCAATTCGCTCAAGGTTCGCCTGCCCCACCTCCAGCAATGGCTGGCCGAGGTGCAGCCGGATATCGTCGCGCTGCAGGAAACCAAGCTCACCGACGATAAATTCCCCGTCGACGAGATCGCTGCGATGGGCTATCGCTCGGTGTTCTCCGGGCAGAAAACCTATAACGGCGTCGCCCTCCTCGCACGGGGTGAACTGGCCGATGTGGTCACCGATATCCCGGGCCTGGACGATCCGCAGCGCCGCATCCTGGCCGCCACGGTCGGCGATATCCGCGTGGTCGATCTGTACGTGGTGAACGGCAAGGCGCTGGGCGACGAAAAATACACCTACAAGCTCGAATGGCTGGCGCGGGTTCGCGACTTCCTCGAAGGCGAGCGTGCCCGCCACGAGAAACTGGTGGTCCTGGGCGACTTCAACATCTGCCGGGACGACCGCGACGTGTACGACCCGGTCGCCTGGGGCGAGGACATCTTCTGCTCGCCGCCGGAACGCGCCGCCCTGCAGGCCCTGCTCGATATCGGTCTGCATGACAGCTTCCGCCTCTTCAACGAGGACGCCGGTCTTTTTAGCTGGTGGGACTACCGGCAAGCGGCCTTCCGCCGCAACATGGGCCTGCGGATCGACCTCATCTTGATCAGCGATGCGCTGAAATCCCTGGCCACCTCGTCGATCGTCGACAAGGCGCCGCGGAAGTGGGAACAACCATCCGACCATGCGCCCGTCGTGCTGGAGCTGCAGCTTTGAATACCCCCAAATCCGAATGGCCGCGCTCGCTGGACGACGCGGAACTCGAAAAACTCGACATCTACCTGCGTGCCCACGGTAACGACGGCGACCTGATGCTCGACGGCGTGCATGGCCTGCTCTCGGCCATCGCCATCGGGCCGCTCGAGGTGAAGCCGGAAGAATGGCTGCACGAGGTGCTGCACGACGCCTTCGAGGACGAAGACGAAGGCAACGCCGTGCTGGCGCTGCTTGCCCAGCTCAACGATTCCATCAGCGCGGAACTGGACGTCGACGCCTACGAGCCGATCCTCGGCGAGATCGACACCGACGAAGGCCCCATGCTGTCGGCGGGCGGCTGGTGCGAGGGCTTCAGCCGCGGCATCGATATGCGCGCGCAGCTGTGGGAAACCCGGCTGGCCGAAGATCCCACCCTGATGCAGCTGCTCGGCCCCATCATGGCGCTGGCGGTCGACGAAGGTGTGCTGCAGGCCGACGCGGAGTTCGAGAAACTCACCGACGAGGAATACGACGAGTGCCTGGGCCAGCTGCCCGAGGTGCTCAATGCGGTGGGCGAATACTGGCGCACCAACGGCCCCACGGAAGACGAGCTCAAGGCGATGACCCGCCCGCGCAGCGAGGCCGAAGACGGCCCACCCCGGCAGCGCTCCGGCCACTGGGTGCACTGACGACGCGGGTGAAACGGATCGTTCGCCCGACGAGCCTTGGTCTCGCGCCCGGCAACCGGCATCTTGGTGGGCATCGACACCGGAGTAACGTCATGATCCAACGAACCATCGCGCGCCGCGTTCGCGGCATGGACACCGCCGACGGCGCCGGCGTGAAGCTCAAGCGTGTGATCGGCCAGCCGGCGCTGGACATGCTGGACCCGTTCCTGCTGCTGGACGAATTCCGTTCCGACCAGGCCGGCGACTACATCGAAGGCTTTCCCGATCATCCCCACCGCGGTTTCGAAACCGTGACCTACATGCTTGCCGGACGCATGCAACACGGCGACAACCAGGGCAATCGCGGCGACCTGGGTCCCGGCAGCGTGCAGTGGATGACCGCGGGCAGCGGCCTGGTCCATTCGGAAATGCCGCAGCAGGAGGCCGGGTTGATGTGGGGCTTCCAGCTGTGGGTGAACCTGCCGGCCGCGGACAAGATGACCGCGCCGCGTTACCAGGACATCCCGCCGGGCGACATCCCGGTGGTGCAGCCGGCGCCCGGCGTGACCGTACGCGTGATTGCCGGTGAGCTGGAAGGTGTCAGCGGCCCCGTGGCCGGTATCGCCACGCAGCCGGTGTACCTGGACATCGCGCTGGACGCCGGCGCGCACTACGACCTGGGCCTGCCGGTGGGGCACAGTGCGTTCGCCTACGTGTTCGACGGCACCGCCGCCCGTGTGGCCGGCGAGTCGCTGGCACGCAGCGAACTGGCGGTGCTCAGCGAGGGTGACACCTTGAGCCTTGCGGCCGCCGAGGCCACCCGCGTCCTGGTCGTGGCAGGCCGTCCCCTGCGCGAACCGGTGGCGCGCTACGGCCCGTTCGTCATGAACACCCAGGCGCAGATCCACGAGGCCATCGCCGATTTCCGCGCAGGAAAATTCTGATCGCACCGGCTGAAACTGAACGGCCCGGCGAAGTTCCCCGGGCCGTTTAGCCTTCAGACCGGATGCCATCGCTAGCATCGGCACCCTACGCATTCGCGAGGAATTCATTGCCCATGCGCTTTTTGCTCACGGTCGTACCGATTGCCGCGGCGCTCATCATCGCCGCCTGCTCGCCCTCGTCGCCTGACGCGGCCTCCGCCACCGCGCCGCCTGCGGCGTCCTCGGCCGCTGCCGATGCCACGCCGGCACCTGGTAAGAATGCGCCGGCCAACCCTGCCCTGGGTTCGCCCGGGTGGTATGCCTGGGTGGACAAGACCCTGGCGGTCAGCGACGACGGCCATGGCCCGCGGCCGGATACGCCGGCGTGGAACCAGGCCGTGAACGCGAAGCTGGGCCAGGAGGCGCCACAGTCGGCGCCCGGGTCACTCGAGTGGCAGCAGGCGGTGGATGCCCTGCTGCGCACCCGCGTCGCCACGCACTAGGAGCGCGGCGGCTTCGTGGCCGTGCCAGTGGCTTCCATCGGCACGGTATACGTGGTGACGCCCCGCCGCAGCTTCACCTCGCCCGACGGCAACGAGAGCACCAGTCCGCCGGGAGGGTCTATCGCTTGGGTCAGTGTCAGCGTGGCCTTTCCGCCGGTGGCCTTCAACGTATAGCCGAGACGTCCATACGGCGTGCGCAGGTCGCGTAGCGCGATGCCGTCGCCGGCCAGCCATGCCGGCTGCACCCCCGCCGCGAGTACCATCGACTCGTCGGATGGGCGATCGTAGGCGAACAGGTCGAGCGCGGAACGCACATAGTCCGAGGCGATCCAGGCGTGCGGCATGTCGCCGACGAAGCGCGGCTCGCGCGGGTCCCGCCCGACCACTTCGGCCCACTGGTTCCAGGCCTGCGGTCGCCGGTCAGCGAAGAAGAAGGCGATCAGGTCGCCCACGCGATTCCGCCAGCCGAGGCGGACGAAGCTGGCGATCGTGCGCAGTTCGTAGGGCGTGTAGTCCTTCCAGGCCATCGTGCCGTCGCGTCGCGCCACGAAGGCCCGCCAGTATTTCTCGAACGTGGCGTCCACCAGGGCCTTGGGCAACCGCGCCTGCTCACCACCCGGCGACAGGGCAATCGTGGTGGAGGTGGCGTCGAAGTCGCCCAGTTCGGCCGATCCCGGAATGAAGTCGATGCCTTTCTCGCGGACCGCAGCGGCGATGGACGCATGCAGGTCGTCGCGGAACTGGTCACGCGAGGCACGCAACGCCGTCTGCCGATCGGTCTGCCCGAGCACGCCGGCCAGTGCCACCGCATCGTCGTAGCCCTTGAGCGCCCAGAAGTCGTCCCAGTACGAATGCATCGGCTTGGTCGAATAGCCTTCGTGGCTGATCGACGCCGGCATCAGGCCGTACAGAGCACGGTCGGGGCCCTGCAACCGCCCGGCCTGACGCTCGCCGGCGCGTAGCGTTTCCATGTAATCGACGGCGCGCACCACGTGGGGCCACAGGCTTTCCAGGGTGGCGCGATCATGCGTGTAGCGCCACAACTCGGCCACGCTGAAAATCAGTTCGCCCTGGCTGTCGTTCTCGGGTACAGGATCCGACCCGCGCGCGTCGACGCAGCAGGGCACCTTGCCGTTGGTGAACTGGTGCGGTGCATACCAGCGGATGAACTCGCCGGCGACGTCCTCGTGGCCGGTACGCAGCAGGCCCTCCAGCATCATCGCGCCATCGCGCACCCAGGTGCGCGAATACGAGCGGGTGCCCGGCTGCAACGCGGGGCCGTCACGCGAGATGAGGATCTGCGCGACACCGCTGCGCATCGTATCGATGAGGGGCTGGACCTGCGTCGGCACGCGTATCGCGACACGATCCAGCTTGTCGCGCCACAACGCCGCCACGGCATCGGCATGGCTGGCCAGCCAGTGGCCGGCGTCCGCCGGCAGCGGGATGTCGCCGTCCTGTTTGACGGGAATCACCAGGCCCAGATCGACATGGCCGTGGGACGGCACGTGCACGTCGTATAGCAGAGCGCCCTGGGCTAAGCCGTCGTCGGCATGCAGCGAGCGTGTCGTCGGGCGCTCGCCCGCATCGAGTCGCTCGCTGAGCGTCTTTGGCGTGTTGCCGCTGGCGACGAAGGCGGTCGTCGTCTGCAACGGTACGACCTTGCGCGTGCCGTTCACCACCAGCGCATGGCCGTCCCAGGCGAGGTCGTGGATCGGGCTGGTGCCGCCCGGCGCATTGAGGAACTGCGTGGGTGGATTGACCTGGAAGGGACGCGCGGCCAGGGCGAGCGTGACGTCACGCGCGGTGTCTCCCGCGTTATTCACGCGGTAGCCGACCACCAGCTGCGAGGCGCCGGCGGCGCCCTGCGCGAACGCGGTGGTGGTGAGCGTGAGGTCGCCCTTCGTCCACTGCACGGACGGCAGCGGCAGGTAGCGGTCGCGCAACGACTGCGTGGTGGTGACGTCGGCCCATGTGACCAGCGCGCCGCGATCGATCAGGAACGGTTCGAGGGAGAAGCCGCCGCGGGTGACTTCCACCGCGCCGTCCTCCGAGATCAGTGCGGAATCGCGGCTGCCGCCATCCACGCCGACGATCGTCCAGTACGACTGCTCGCCGGAAAAGCCGCGCGGGTAGAGCCCGCGACGCACGTGTTTGGCGCGCTCCTCGAACACCGCATTGGCAGTGGCTGCGGGCGTGGGCACGGCTTCGGGAGGCCGCGCGGTCAGGGTGAGGTTGTCGAAGCACACCGAGCCGCGGTTCGCGGTGGGCAGCATAGCGTCGCGCGCACCCGGTATAGCGGCCTGGCCGTGCGCCTCCTTGTAGACGACGAACTCCACCTCGCGCGTGTGCCGCAGCGTGCGGTCCTTCACCGGACCCCAGGCGAAGGACACCTGGCGACTGGTCGCCTGCACGGACTGCCAGGCATCGGTCGGGACGAAGCCGGGCTGCTGGAACCACCACACATTGTCGCCGCTGTCGTCGATCAGTTTCAGCTGCAGCGTGTTGGGCGGCATGCTGCCGCGCACGTCGAAGCCCAGCGCGAAACCCGTGGGGAAATCCAGAGGCAGCGTCTTGCGGATCGACGCCGCGCCGGACACGCCGTTGAAGTCATAGTCCAGGCAGATCGCCCGCCCGGTCTTGCCTTCCACGAGCCGCAACGAGGCGGATACATCGTCGGTATGCGTTGCCGCCCAGCCCGCGGTGGTGTCGAAACCATCGAGCAGGCGGGGCGCATCCTTGCCCTGCGCAGGCAGGGTGACGACGGCCGCCGACAGCAGCAGCGAAAGCGAGGCAAGGCGTGACATGGTCCTATCCCTTGACGCTGCCCATCAGCAGGCCTTCGAGGTAATAACGCTGCAAGGCGAGGAACAGCACCAGTACCGGCAGGATGGTGACGACGGAGCCGGCCATCATCAGCTCGCTGTCCTGCACGTGCTCGCGCGACAGCGATGCCAGGGCGATGGGCAGCGTGTAGTGCTCCTGCCCGGTCAGCGCGATCAGCGGCCACATGAAGTCGTTCCACGCGGCCAGGAAGGTGAAGATCGCCAGCGTCACCATGATCGGTTTCAACAGCGGCATGACGATGGTGGCGAAGATGCGGAACTCGCCGGCGCCGTCGATGCGCGCCGCTTCCATCAGGTCGTTCGGGATGCCGCTGGCGTACTGCCTGACCAGGAAGATGCCGAAGATGGTGGCCAGCGCGGGCACGATCACGGCACCGTAGGTGTTGACCAGGCCCATGTACTTCAACAGCAGGAACAACGGCAGCATGGCCACCTGCGCGGGAATCACCAGCGCGCCCAGCAGTAGCTGAAAGAGGCGCTGGCGCCCCTTGAACTCCAGCTTGGCGAAGGCATAGCCGGCCATGAGGTTGAAGGCCAGCGAGACCACGGTGATCGCCGTGGAGATCAACAGGCTGTTGAGCAGGTAACGACCCATGCCCGCATTGAGGAACAGCTGGCGGTAGTTGCCCAGCGTCCAGTGCGTCGGCAGCACGGGCGGCGGCAGGGCGCTGGCCTCGCCGGGTGTCATGAACGACACCGACAGCATGTACAGCAACGGCGCCAGCGCGATGCCGGCCGCGCCGATCAGCAGCCCGTTGATGAGGGCCTTGGCGATACGCGGGCTCATGCAGGCTCTCCCTGTTTCGACAGCCGGAGCATGGCGGCGGTGACGGCGAACATGATGACGAAGAGGATGAACGCCACCGCGGAAGCGGAACCGAGGTTCCACCACTTGAAGCCTTCTTCATACATCAGGTACAGCACCGAGGTGGTGCTTTGCAGCGGGCCGCCTTCGGTCATGACATACGGTTCGGCGAACAACTGGAAGTAGCCCGACACGGTGAGGATGCTTACCATCACCATCGTGGGCTTGAGCATCGGCAGCGTGATGTGGCGGAACTGCGCCATGGCCGAGGCGCCGTCGATGCGCGCGGCCTCGTACAGGTCGCCCGGAATGGCCTGCAGGCCCGCCATGAAGATGATCATGTTGTAGCCGAAGTTCTTCCACACCGCGAACAGGATGATCGTGGGCATGGCCCAGTGCGGATCGCCCAGCCAGTCCACCGTGGGCACGCCCAGGTTATCCAGCACGTAGTTGATCAGGCCGTACTTGGTGTTGAACAGGTAGCGCCAGATCACGGCCACCGCCACCACCGTGGTGACGACGGGCGCGAACAGCGCGGTGCGGAAGAACGGCTTGAACCGCGCCATGGGCGAGTTCAGCAGCATGGCCGCACCCAGCGAGGCCATGAGCGACAGCGGTACGCCCACCACCACGAAGTACACGGTGTGGCCCAGCGCCGACCAGAACAACGGTCGCTGCAACAGCGACCAGTAGTTCTGCAGGGCGACGAAGCGCAGGTTGCGGATGTCCGCCAGCGCGTAGAGGTCGTAATCGGTGACCGAAAGCACCAGCGCCGCGATAACCGGCAGCAGGAAGAACAATCCGAGGACGATCATCGCGGGTGCGATGAACAGCCAGGCGGCGCGGGACGTAGTCATGGGCTTGCCTTGTGGCCGTGGTCGAGCATCCAGCGGCGTTTTTCCAGGAGGCGGTCGGCACGGCGATCGATCTCGGCCGCGGCCTCGTCCACCGTGAGGTCGCCATGCGCGGCCTGCGCGGCGACGAGCTGCATCTCGGTGACGATGCGTTCCCACTCCGCCACGGGCGGGGTTGGCTTGGCGCGGTCCAGCTGGTCGCGGAAAGCCGTGGCCTTGTCGTCATCCTTCAGTGCCGGGGCCTCCCATGAAGAGCGTCGCGGCGGCATGTCGCCGAGGATCTGGTAGAACCGCTCCTGGATGGCCGGGCGCGACAGGAACTCGATCAACGCCCAGGCATCGTCCTTGTGTTGCGAGCGACGGAAGATCACCAGGCTGGAGCCACCCGCGTTGGACGCGCCCGGACCGTTGGGCCCCGGTAGCGCCACCGTACCCCAGTCGCCTTGCTGCGCCGGCGGCAGGCGGTGGCGGAACTCGCCGATGTTCCACGGGCCGGACAGGTAGAACGCATAGAAACCCTGGCCGAACGCGGCCCAGGGATTACCCACGCCGACGTTGGTCATCATCGGCGCCTGCTGGTCCTTGAAGATCGACACGTAGAACGCCAGCGCCTTCTTGAACCCCGGGCTGCGGAAATTGCCGTAGCGTCCGCCGTCGCGCAGCAGCGGATCGTCCTGCTGCAAGGCAAGCGCCAGCAGCTGCTCGAACTCGTTGGTGGGCAGCAGCACGCCGTAGGTGGTGCCGCGCGGCTGCGCCAGCTTGACCATCATCGCCTGCCACTCGGCCCAGTCGCGTGGCGGGTGGTCGTAGCCCACCCTGGCCAGCAGGTCTTTGCGATAGAACAGCAGGCGCGTGTCCACGTACCAGGGCACGCCGTACAGGTGGCCGTCGATGACGTTGGTGGACCAGATCGCGGGGAAATAATCGGTCGGATCGACCACCTTCGACGCGGCGACGCGCGCATCCAGCGGTTCGATCGCCTCCAGCGCCACCATCTCCGGCACCCACGTATTGCCTACTTGGGTGAGGTCCGGCGTGGAGTCGCCGGCATAGGCCGTCAACAGCTTCTGGTGCGCGGCGGTGAGCGGCAGCTGCTGCACTTCCACGTGCAGCCCGGGGTGCTCGCGCTCGAACTCGGGCAGCAGCTTGGCCACCGCCTCGCCTTCGCGCCCGATGGTCCAGAATTGCAGCGTGCGGGTGCCGGCTGGCGGCTTGGCACACGCAACCAGCGCGACGGCCACGGCCAAGCATGCCGCCGCATGGCTCAGGTAACGGGTCACGCGCTTCACCACAGGTCGGCGGCCGTTTCGGCGTCCAGCCAGCCGCCCGAGAAGCCGGCGCGCTGCAGTCCCTTGCGAATGTACGGGTTCTTTTTCATCACGCTCCACACGAAGTCGCTGCGGTAGTTCTCGATCATCAGCACGATCGGGCCCTGGTCGATGCCCAGGTGCACGGTATCGGCCCAGCCGAAGCCCGGGATGATCCGGCCCGTACGCACTTCCGTGTGGGTATCGAAGGTGAGGTTGAACGCATCCACGAAGCCGTACTTCGTGTAGATGTTCTTACCGTACTTCTTCTTCATCTCCTCCAGCGCCGGGATGACGATCTCCGGTGCGAACGCGATGGAGCCGCCAGCGGCCGTCGGCACCAGGGTGCCGTCGTCGGAGATGTAGTCCAGGCCGGCGCCGCGCGCCGTGTAGCCCTGGTAGGTGCGCTCGCGGTCGCCCTGCTTGACGATCAGGCCACCGGGGCCGTTGCTCGCGGTCAGGCCCCAGACGTTTTTGCCGTAGCCGTTCCAGCCGCCCGGGTTGGCGATCGCATAGGCCTGCTGCGAGTACGCGGCGCGGCGGCTGTTCTCGAAGTAATCCATGTCGTGCGCCCGGCCCCACGCATCGCGGATGCCGCGGAAGTCGACCCAGGTATGGCTGTACTGGTGCCCGAACAGCGGTGCGAAGTTGAGGAAGGTCTGCCCGTGGAACTCGCCCCAGGTCTTGTCGTAGGTCTTGGTCCAGGCCTGCCACGCGTCCTCGCCGACCGGGTGGGTGGGTGAGCCCAGCGCCAGGATGTAGACCAGCATGCCTTCGTTATAGCCCGCCCAGTCGTGCGGGATCATCTTGCCGCCCGGCGTCCAGCCCATGCTGATCAACGGCGCGTTGTTCTGCGCCCATGGCCAGTCCACCCGGCGGTAGATCTGGTCGGCGATGTCGCGGATTTCCTTTTCCTTCGCATCGTCGCGGTCGTAGTAGCTTTGCGCGAACAGCACGCCGCCCAGCAGCAGCGTGGTATCCACGGTGGACACCTCGACCCAGCGGGCCTCGCGCTTGCCGGTCTGCATGTCCAGGAAGTGGTAGAAAAAACCGTGGAAGCCAGTGGCGTCGTCCTCGGAATCGTTCTGTGGCGCATCGCGGAAGAACCGCAGCGTGGCCAGCGTGCGGTCCACCGCCTGCTCACGCGTTATGTAGCCGCGTTCCACGCCCACGCCATAGGCGGTAAGGCCGAAGCCCACCGAGGCGATGGAAGCGAACGACTGCGTCGGGTAGTGGTCCGGCACCAGGCCGTTGACCGGATTGCCGCTGTCCCAGAACCACTGGAAGGTGCGTTTTTCCAGGTCGACGATCATGGGGGGGACGGGGCGCAGGTCTTTCAGTGTGCTCGCGGATGGCGCGTGCTTGGTCATGGCCGGTGCCTTCTGTGCCATCGCCAGCGGGACGGCGCAGGCGAGCAGGGCGCCCATGGTGAGGGAAAGACGCTTGATCGTGTTGACTTGCATGACGTGAATCCTGGCGCTTGCGAGGCACGGAACGCACGGTGGGGCCGTCGTCGTCGTGGTTGCCTTCCTCGTGAGGGAGCGCAGGCGATCCTGGCTTGCGCGCGTAAACGTTTACGGCTACAGGGAAAATAAAGGTCCCGAAGGACCGGGTCTCCCATAAAAGAAGCGCCCGCGGGGAGACTCGCGGGCGCCAAAGTATGGCGCATCCGGCGAACCGGACGCGCCGGGTGGATCAGAACTTCAGGCCGACGGTGAAGCGGGCGGTACGTGGCACGAAGACGATGTTGCCCTTCTTGTTGTAGGCCACCGGCTGGCTGTTGAGCTCGCCGTTCGAACCCCAGTTCGTGTTGTAGTCGGCGAAGTTCTGCCAGTTGAACAGGTTCAGGATGTCGAAGCGGGCATAGATCTTCGTGCCTTCGCCGAGGATGAAATCCTTGGTGAGCTGCAGGTCGACGTCGCGGTAGCCCCAGATGTTGCCGCCGACGAGGAACTTCGAACCGCTCGGCGTCGCCGAAACCGGTACGCAGGTCGATCCATCGGCGAACGTGGCGCCGTAGCAGGCCACGTCGTTCTTCGGCAGCGGTGTGGCCAGCGTCAGCTTGATCGATCCACTGATGCCCCACGGCAGATCCAGGGCGCCCGTGGCCACGAAGCGATGCTTCGACACGGCGTTGGACGTGATGAACGGATAGTCGTTGAGCGACGGATAATCGAACGAGTAATGCTCGTTGATATCGCGGTTCTGCTTGGCGTGCGAGAAGGTGTAGGCGAAGCTGGTGCTCCAGCCGGACTCCTTCGTGTACGGCTTCTGGGCCGACAGCAGGACCTGGGTGGTACGCGTGGCGATACCGTTGTCGCCGAGGATCAGGCCACCCACGTTCGGGATGGGCTGGTCGCCCGCGCTGGCGCCGCCCGGCACGGCGAAGTAGCTGCCGTTCGGCAGGCGGTTACCGAGGGTGAACGCGAAACCGTCGCGGCTGAGCACGCGCGTCACCGTGGCATCGGTCTGCCAGTCGCCGATCGTGTTCGACATGCCCAGGCTGAACTGGTCGCTGTAAGGCGCCTTCAGCTTGTTGTTGAGCATGTCGACTTCCTGGCCGGAGTTGCCACCGACGAGATAGTTCTGCAATACGCCCTGACCGCCCAGGAAGGCCGGGTTGAAGGGGACGCAGGTCGACGAGGTCGTATCGCACGGATGGCCCGGCACGTTGAAGCGCAGCGTGGTCTGCGGCAAGGCCTGCTTGGTCACTTCCGTCTGCAGATAGTCGAAGAGGTTACGGTCGTACGCGCGACCGGCGCCGCCGTGGAACACGTGGGCCTCGTCGCCGAACAGGTCGTACGAGAAGCCGAGGCGCGGCTGCCAGGCGCCGCGGAAGTTCTTCCGGTTGTGACCATTGCTGGTGTAGTCGGCGATGTTCACGCCGCCCGCGGCGAGTGCGTCGCCATAGGTCTCACCCGGCGCGGCGCCCGCATACGGGTTCTGCGCATTGATCGCATCGAGCACGCGCTGCGACGTGACGAAGTTGGTGTACGAGGGGTTGGCCTCGTAGTCCCAGCGCACGCCGAGGTTCAGCGTGAGCTTATCGTTGACGGACCAGTCGTCCTGGGCAAACACGCCGTACTGGCGAGCCGTCGTCTTCGCCACGCCATCCTGGCCCGGGAGCGCGGATGCGTAGAACACCTGCCACGGCTCCGCCGAGGTGCCCTGGCCCGGGCGCACGTCGTAGAAGAACTGCGGGTTCTGCGCGGCCACGTCCGATGCCTTCAGTTCGACCGACTTGAACTTGTAGCCGAACTTGACGACGTGGTCGCCCTGCCACTCCAGATTGTTGAACGTGAAGGTATCCGAGATGCTCGGACCCTCCTGGCTCTTGTTCTGCGTCGCGCGGGGATCGGCGGCGCCGGTCGTGATGATCGTCGGGTTCTGGTTGTTCGCGATGTCCTGCGGATACGAATACGTGTAGCCGTTGCCGATCTGCAGCGGGTTGGCGGCGACGTATGCGTTCTCGTAGGCGAGGATCAGCTCGTTGTACCAGCTGTCACCGCTGTGGGCCCACTTGAAGGTGCCACGCGTGTCGTGGTTCTCGCCTTGCGTACCGGCGGACGCGGCCGTGCCGGTACCGGTGCCGCCGAGCTGCGTCTCGCGGCGCACCTGCGTGCTCACCTCGATACGATCGCGGTCGGTCAGTTCCCAGTCGATCTTGCCGAAGTACAGCTTCTCGTCGAACGTGAGGTTCGAGGAGCCAAGCTGCGACTGGACGTTCTCCGGCAGGTCGTTCTCGATGTTCGCGACGCCGACCGCATTGGGCGTGACGGAGATCGGCGTGTTGAATTTCTTCTGCTCGTAGGCGATGAAGAAATGCATCTTGTCCTTGATGATCGGACCGCCGAGAGCGAAACCGTATTCCTTGGATTCCGAATCGACCTTGCCGTTGGTCTTCTCGATAGGCGTGCGGTTACGGAACGCGTCGTTCGTGTAGGTGCCGAACACCTCACCGTGGAACTCGTTCGTACCCGATTTCGTCTCGGCGGTGATCGCCGCGGACGAGACCTGGTCGTACTCGGCCTTGTAGTTGTTGGTGATGACCTTGTATTCGCCGATGGCCAGCTGCGGGAAGGGGTTGCCCTGGCTGCCGTTCTGGCCCGAGACACCACCTTCCTTCACGTAGCTCTTCTGGCTCACGCCGTCGATGTAGACGTTGGTCGAGCTGGTGTTCATCGCGCCGCCGCGCAGCGACGTGTTGCCCTTGGCATCCACGTTGAAGACCATACCCGGCACGGTGTCGGCGAACTCGAGGAAGTTACGCGAGACCTGCGGAATGGTGGCGATCTGGTGCAGCGAGATCGTCTGTCCCACTTCGGGCGTCTTCACTTCCTGCACCGTCGTCGCGGAAACCGACACGCCTTCCATGCTGGTGGCGTTGGCGGCGGTCGCCGTCGCGCCCTGCGCAGGCGCGGCAAGGTTGACCGTCGCCGTCGAGGCCACGGTCAGGGTGATGTTCTGTTCGGTGCCCGGACCGGCATCCACCTTGTACGAGGCGGGCGGCAGGCCGTTGATGACATACGAGCCGTCCTGGCCGGCCGTGGCGTGGCGGGTCAAGCCGGTCTGCGGGTTGAACACCGTGACATTGGCGCCCGGCGTGGCTTTACCGCGCAACGTGGCGTTGGCGCTCTGCGCCATGACCATGCCCGGTGCGATCGCCGTGGCGACGGCGGCGGCAATCACGCTGACCAGCAGCTTCTTCTTTAGATGCATCGACGCTTTCATTTGTTTTCCCCTCTCCCAAATCTTCTTGTGTGTGTTGTCCGGCCCAGCCGGGCGCCCTTCACGGTGGTCGACGTTGATGTCGTGACGCGGTGGGCGTGCCACTTTTCTTCGTTGAGAGCGTTCTGCCCCCGTGTAAGGCGCCGGTGCCGCAAGGCGGACCGGCAATCGTGCTGTGAGTCCTGCTGTGTCGCCGTCCTGATACATCCAGCCACGACCCGGCAAGCCGTGTAGCGATGGGCCGGTCAGGCCCTTCGTCTTAGCGTGTCGTTACCGCCGCAGGAGGCACGGACGACCAGTTCGGTACCGACGACACGCGGCTCGGGCGTGGCATCGTCGGGTGCTTCGATCATGCCGGCGAGGCGTGCCAGCGCCGCTTCGCCCAACTCGGCGATGCGGATGCGCACGGTGGTCAGCGGCGGTGAGACGTAACGCGCCATGGGGATATCGTCGAAGCCGGCCACGGCGATGTCCTCGGGCGTGCGCACCCGCGCTTCGGCCAGGGCGGACAGGCAGCCGATGGCCATCATGTCGTTGGCGGCGAAGATCGCATCCGGGCGCGGCACCATGGCCAGCGCCTGCTTGCCGGCGCGGTAGCCGGATTCCTCGGTGAAGTCGCCCGGCAGGATGGCGGCCCGGTCGCCCAGGCCTGCCGCAGCCAGCGCGGTGCGGTAACCACGGCAGCGCTCCTGCACGTCGTGGTTCACCTCCGGGCCGGCGATGAACACGATGCGCTTCCGGCCCAGGCCGAGCAGGTGCTCGACCATCGCCTTCGCGCCGCCGAAGTCGTCCACGTCCAGCGAGGCCTGCCGCTGGGAGCGGACATGGCTGTTGATGAGAACGGTGGGGACCACGACGGGCAGGTTTTCTTCCAGGAACGCCTCGTCCGCATGCGGCGACATCACCAGCAGGCCGTCCACGCGGCCCTGCATGGAGCGCAGGGCGATGGCCGCCTCGGTGGCGTCGCCGTGGGAACTGGACACCAGCAGGTAGAGGCCACGGGCGCGCGCGGCCAGGTCGATGCCACGGATCAGTTCGGACCAGAACGCGCCGTGCAGGTCGGGCAGCAGGGCACCGATGGTCTGCGTGCGCCGGGTGATCAGGCTGCGGGCACCGCTATGCGGGACATAGCGCAGGCGAGCAGCCACGTCACGGATACGTTTTTGCGTTTCCGCCGTGACGCCACTGTGTCCATTGAGCGCGCGCGAAACCGATGCCACCGATACGTTGGCCATCCTCGCGACGTCTTTGATCGTCACACTCACGTCGTTCCTACCCTCTACCCCTGCCCCTTGAGGGGCTGACGGCGCGGAACGTAAACGTTTTCATAGCACCTTGTAAAGCCTGAGAAATCAACTGCTTGCTGCGGTGCGACAGGAAACGATTACGTTAGCAATACCACTATGTGAAGGTGGTCAGAAAATCCCGTCAAGACAAGCGCTTGACTGGTACGCAAGGCATTGCGGCGTTGCAACATGGGGATGCCGGCCGAGCACGGCGATTGTTAATAACTGTCGAGTTTAGTAACGCGCGTTACGTCGACGCCCACACGCTGCAAGGATCACCCTTTACCGCGCGCTGACGGGTCGCCAGAGCGAGCCAGGCGAAGCCCACGCCCATGGCGATAGAGACGATGTCCAGGCCGAGCACGGCATAGCGTCCCTCGGCCAGTGTGCGCAGCAGCCGCTCCCCGTGGAGCACCATGTCCAGTGCGCCCACCGCGATGCTGACGGCTGCGGTAGCCGCCAGCAACTCGACCGCCGCCCTGGCGGGCCGGCGCCAGAACGTCCACAGGAGCGCCAGCGCGAACGTCCCGAAGCACACGGGCTGGACGATGTCCGTGCCCTCGGCGCCCGCCGCGGACCCGAGCAGGTTGCCGAGGAAGGTGCAGGAAATCGCGAAGCACGCGCCGATGCACACCCCGACCGTGGCGGTCGCCATGGCGCGCACCTTCAACGGCTGGTCGGCCTGGCGCCGCTTGCGGCGGGTCTCGATGTACAGCAGGTTGCCGGAATAGAAGAGGAAGGCACCGGCCAGTCCGAGCAGGAAATACAGCCAGCGCAGCGACAGTGAACCGAACGTGCCGAAGTGCAGGCCGAAGATGGCGGCATAGGTCGCGTGATTGGCATCGCGTGCGCCGCTGACCTGGACCTTCAGCACCCTTCCGTCCACAGCATCCAACGACACCATGCCGTACTCGCCCAGCGTTTTTGTGGACGTGCCACGCACCTCGGCGGCCGCACCCGCGTGCCCGTAATGCACGTAGCGCATGTAGTCGGGCTCGAAATCCGCGGCGCCGGCCGCCAGGGCCGCCTGGCGGGCGCGCGCGCCGAGTTCGGCAGGGGTCAGCATGACGGCGCTGCCACCGCCGTCCCGGGTCTCGGGCAGCGCGCTGGTCATGCGCTCGAATGCGCCCATCAGCTTGCCGTCGAAGGCCACGGTGTTGAAGGCCACCAGCATCACCAGGGTGAGGCACAAAAGCGCCCCGGTGATGGCGAAGATGATGTGGAAGGGCAGGCTGAGGATGCCGATGACGTTGTGTGCGTCCTGCCAGAGCCGCTTCAGGTTGTGCCCGGGGCGCAAGGCGAACAGCTCGCGAACCAGGTTGGGCAGGTGGATCAGCACGCCCGTGAGCAGGGCCAGGCCGTAGATGACGCTGACCACGCCCATCAGGTAGATGCCGATCTTCGGGATACCCAGGTCGTAATGCAGCTCGTAGATGAAGTCGGCCAGGCCGTGCTCGTGGTCTTCGGCGTCGCGCGCGACGCTGTCGTCCAGCGATTGCGTATGCCAGCTGCCGTCCTTCTCCATCCAGTAAGCGGCCACCTCGTGCGACGGATGGTCCGCTGGATAGGTGACGCCGATGCTTGCGCGTGCCGCCGGGTGTTTCGCGACGATGTCGTCCAGCATGCGGTGGGCCCGGTCCATGGTGTCCGCGCGGGCCATCTCGGCACGGGGCATGGCCCAGGTGTCGATCTCGTCGTGGAACATGGTCAGCGCGCCCGCGTAGAACGCGATGAACAGTGCGAAGCCCGCCAGCAGGCCAGTCCAGGTGTGCACGAGGGTAAAGGTGCGGAGCGTGTTGGCTTTCATCGTCTCAGAGCCCCGGCAACGTGTGCTTGGCCGCCCACAGCGCGCCGAAGGCGACAAGGTTGGCGATCGCCAGCCAGCCCCAGGCATGTCGGCCGCTGCGGAACAGATAGGTGGCGGCCATGATCCCGATCCACAGCGGGAAGAAAGCCATCATCACGGGCAGCGTCACCGCTTCGCTGGAGCCAGGCCATACCCAGATGACCAGGGCGATGACTGCCATCGACAGTGTCAGGCCCAGCAGGATGCCGGCGAATGTCTTGGCGAGCATCAGCGCGGCTTCCGGGGAGCGGCCGGGCGCAGCATCCAGGTGATGTACGGCCACGCCACCGCGCCAAGCATGAGCGCGGTCAAGGCGGAGAAGACGCCCGGCAACGAGGTCTCCGAGCCGATCCAGGCCATGAGCGCCAGGGCGGCGAATGCCCATCCGGCCACGCGGGCGGCCCGGCCGAGGGGACGGGTCAGCAGGCGCTGGTTGCGCGAGCACAGATAGGCGAAGGCCATGGCGAGCAGCGCCGCCAGGCAACCGAGGAGATTCATGAAGCGGACACCGGGCAAGTTACTGATTGATAATTATTATCATTTGGGAGTGAGCGGTCAACGCGACTGGCGATTACCGCGCCGTCCCGTACGGGGCGATCAATCCGCCGGGCGCCTGCCCGTAGGAAACATCTCAAAGCGGTGTCGACGGGCGCGACCTCGCCCGTCCACCGATGCCGACCCACTGGTCACGTTTCGACCACTGCTCAAGTTTTAACCAAACCGTCCGCTAACTGAACATGGGTGTTTGGTGAAACTAGCGTTAACCCAACCCGTTAAATTAGAATTAACACCCTACCGATCATCGCCCTGGCCCATGTGCTTACGCGATGCGACAGGAAAAGCCGATAAACGATTGATGTAGATATCATGTTGACCACGACCCTCATCGCCACGACCCTGATTGCCTTCGCTTTCGCAGCGGCTTCGGTCAGGCGTATTCCCGAGGGTCAGGTCTACAGCGTGCGTCGCCTGGGCCGCTCGCCCTCGCTGCTCACCGCCGGTACGCATGTGGTCCTGCCGATGATCGATCGCGTCTCGCATAAGATCGACCTCGGCGGCCAGGTGCTGCGTTTCGAGGGCGGCACGGTCTATTGGCAGGTCCTGGAGCCGGAAGCCGCCGACGAAGTGATCGACGATGCCCCTGAGCTGATCCGCAGCAATGTGGTGGCCGCGCTGCGTGATTCCTCCACGGCGCACCAGGTCGACCGCCGGGCCTTCGGCACCCAACTCAAGCATGCCGTCAACGGCTCGCTGCGCTCGCGCGGCATGTTGGTGACCCGCGTGGAACTCGACGCCGCCTGATCCACGATCAGGGCCGGTTGGTCCGCAGGATGACCTTCATCGCCTCGGGCGACACCTCCCCGCGCGATGCATGCACGGCATCCGCCGGCTCGGCCGGCGAGGCCTCGCCGTCATCGGTGCCACCCTCGCGCCCTGCCCGTCGCTGTTTCCACGCGGCGAACTCCGCGTCGCTCATGTTGCCGGACCGGTAAATCACAGGATATCTCGTGGCAGCGTCCGTGGCGATGTTCGCCGTTTTGCCGTCGGCCACCGCGGATGCGATAGCCGTAGATGCGCGGTCGGACGTGGGGCCCTGAGCGGCCGGCGCTTGCGTCGCACGTGGGGCGACGGGTCGATGCCTGGCGGCGATGGCGTCGTGGTTGCGGCGCCTCCCGCCCGCGTCGTGCCTCGGCCCGACCGCGTCATCGGATGCCGGTCCCCCCTGCCCTGGTGCCGCCGGCACTGCGGACGGCCCCGGTGCGGTCGATGCGGATGACATACCGGCGGCCCCGGATCCATCGGTACCCTGGTCGCGCCAGCGGATTCCCAGGAAACCCAGTGCCGCCACGCCCGTCAGTAGACATCCGACGGCGGCCAATCGCGGCAGTCCCGGACTCGTTTTGCGCGTGGCCACCGGCAGACGTGTGCGCTGCCCAACGGTGACACGCTGCGGGCCCCCGGGCGCGGGCGTACGCGGGCCGCGGGCTGGCACGCCGCCCGACGGGGCCATCTGCGCGAGCTCGCCTGGCAGCGCTATGGGAGCGGTTGCGGCAGGAGCGATCAAGGCAGAAGCGGGCTCGGCAGGCACCGCGCCGAGCATGCGGCGAAGTGATGCTCCGTCGATCAGGCTCAACTCGGGAAACCGGGACGCTTTTCGGACCGCCTCCGGGGTGAACTCACCGCTGGTAACGAAGACGGCGCCATCGGCCGGGTCGTCCGAATCGCCCTTGATCAAGGCGGCCAGCTGCATGACCGGGTTGTAGGGCACCTGGTAAGCCTTCGCATGCTTGCACTGGACCAGGAGTCGCCTGCCGTTGCGCCGGACCACCAGATCCACCCCGCCATCGGTGTGGCCGCGTGCCGCGGTACCCCGATGGTCGACCGTGTAGCCCTGGGCGGCATACCACGCGGCAACGAGATGCTCGAACTGCTCCCAGGAAAGTCGTGAGACGGCATCGTCGTAGACGACGGACACACGCTTGCCGCCCCATGGTTTCCCTGTGCGCTTCATCGTCGCTCCCTGTCGTATGGAGGGGGATGATAAGCCGGACGGCGCTGCCTTGAGAACGCTGGCGGGCAAGCGCCATGCCTTCCATACTTGCGGTTTCCCGACGTCCCGGTGCCGCATGACCACCCGCGAAGCCCTGCAATCCCGACTCGAACGCGGCATCGCCGCCCTGGGCATTGCGCTGCCCGACGACGCGGTCGGCCGCCTGCTGGACTATCGGGAACTGCTCGAACGCTGGAACACGGCCTATAACCTCACCGCCGTGCGCGACGCGGACGAGATGGTGACGCGGCATCTGCTCGACTCGCTGGCCGTGGTCCCCTTCGTCCAGGGTCGCACGCTGGCCGATCTGGGCACCGGGCCGGGGCTGCCAGGCATTCCGCTGGCCATCGCCGAGCCGGCGCGCGAGGTGCTGATGGTGGACTCCAACGGCAAGAAGGTCCGCTTCCTCCGCGAAGCGATCCGCTCGCTGAAGCTCGGCAACGGTCGTGCCCTGCAGAGCCGTGTCGAGGAGGTGGAAGGGAGCTTCGAATGCATCACGGCACGCGCCTTCGCCAGCCTGGCCGACATGCTCGGCTGGGGCGGCCACCTGCTGGCGCCCGGCGGCGTATGGCTGGCGATGAAGGGCAAGCACCCGGGGGACGAACTGGCCGGCGTGCCGGCCGGATTCACGGTGGAAGCCATCCATGCCTTGAGCGTGCCCGATGTCGAGGGCGAGCGGCATCTGGTCGTTATACGACGCGGCTGACGTCACCTAGGGCGAACCGCCCGTCGATGCTACGCTAACGCCCTTTCCGCGCACGGCAGCAAACGACAGCCCATGGCCCGCATTATCGCAGTCGCCAACCAGAAGGGCGGCGTTGGCAAGACCACCACTTCCGTCAATCTCGCCGCGGCCCTGGCCGCCGCGAAGCGCAAGGTGCTGCTCGTCGACCTGGACCCGCAGGGCAACGCGACCATGGCTTCGGGCGTGGACAAGTACAACACCAAGCCCAACGGCTGCGAAGTGTTGCTCGACGAGGCGCCCATCGCCGACGTGCTGGTCCGTACCGAGGCGGCGTTCGACCTGTTGCCGGGCAATGGCGACCTCACCGCCGCCGAGCTGAAGCTGATGGACGGCATGGCGCGCGAGCACCGCCTGAAGGATCAGCTGGCCAAGGTGGCCGACCGCTACGACAGCATCATCATCGACTGCCCGCCGTCCCTGCACCTCCTCACGCTCAACGCGTTGACGGCCGCCGATGGCGTGCTGATCCCGGTGCAGTGCGAATATTTCGCGCTGGAAGGGCTGTCGAGCCTGCTCGATACCATCTCTGCGGTACGCCAGCGCCTCAACCCTCAACTGGAGGTCGAAGGCCTGCTGCGCACCATGTACGACGTGCGCAACAACCTCGGCAACGAGGTCTCGGCACAGCTCACCCAGCATTTCGGCGACCAGGTGCTGCGCTCGATCATCCCGCGCAACGTGCGCCTGGCCGAGGCGCCCAGCCACGGCCAGCCGATCCACCTGTACGATCGCGGCTCGCGTGGCGCCATCGCGTATATCGGCCTGGCCGGCGAGATCATCCGCCGCGACCGGGCCCGCGCCGCTGCCGCGAGTGGCGACACGGCCGTGGAGCCGGGCGACGAAGCGGCGCCCGATGCCGCCACGACCACTTCTTGAGGACGACCCATGGCAGCATCTAAGAAACGAGGTCTGGGCCGTGGCCTGGATGCCCTGCTCGGTGGCGGTGGCGGTCCGGACGCCGCGCCCTCCGTGATCGAGCAGGAAGGCGAGCTGCGCCTTCTGCCCATCCAGCAGATCCAGGCCGGCAAGTACCAGCCGCGCAGGCACTGGAACGATGAAGCCCTGGACGAACTGGCCGCCTCGATCAAGGCCCAGGGCCTGATCCAGCCGGTGGTCGTCCGCGCCATCGGCAAGAACAGCTATGAGTTGATCGCGGGTGAGCGGCGCTGGCGCGCGGCCCAGCGCGCCTCCATGAGCGAGATTCCCGCGCTGGTCAAGGACGTGCCCGAGCAGTCCGTGCTGGCCATGGCGCTGATCGAGAACATCCAGCGCCAGGAACTGACCCCGCTGGAGGAAGCCCAGGCGCTGCAGCGGCTGATCGACGAATTCGACCTCACCCACCAGCAGGCCGCCGATGCCGTGGGCCGCTCGCGCGCCGCCGTGTCCAACCTGCTGCGTCTGACCGAGCTTCCCGAATCGATCAAGCAGCTGCTGGACGAGGGCAAGCTGGAAATGGGCCATGCCCGTGCTTTGCTCACCCTGCCGGCCACCGTCGCCGAACCGCTGGCGCTGGAAGCCGCCCGTCGCGGGTGGACCGTGCGCGAGCTGGAGGAAGCCGCACGCCGGGCCCAGCTGGCGCCCAAGGGCAAGGCCAAGGCGGGCGGCGCGGCTGATCCGAACATCGCCAACCTGGAGCGTGAGCTGGCCGAGCGCTTCGCCACGCGGGTGGAACTGGCTCACGGGCGCGGTGGCAAGGGCAAGCTGGTGATCCACTACCACAGCCTGGACGAGCTGGACGGCATCCTGAGCAAGGTCCGCTGAGCGGACTGCTGAAAGGAAGTACGCATGCCGCCGGTCCATAAGGACGTGAACCCGAAGCAGCGCCAGTACGAAGCCATGGTGCGCGCCCTGTCGGCCGACCTTTACCGGTTCGCCTTCTGGCTGTCGCGCTCTGAAACCGTCGCCCAGGATCTGGTCCAGGAGACCTTCCTGCGCGCGTGGAAAAACCTCGACGCCTTGCGCGATGCCGAGTCCGCCAAGCCGTGGCTGATCACCATCCTGCGCCGCGAGCATGCCCGGCTTTACGAGCGCAAACGTTTCGACACGGTGGAGCTCGACGACAGCGTCGCCGAGGACGCCGCCTTCGCCAGCCCCGAACGCAGTGGCGATGCCGCCCAGGTCCGCGACGCCATGCTGAAACTGCCCGAGAAATACCGTGAACCCCTGGCCATGCAGGTGCTGGGCGGCATGAGCTGCGAGGAAATCGCCGAGGCGACCCACCAGCAGCCTGGTGCTGTTATGACCCAGCTGTTCCGCGCGCGCCAGCGGCTCAAGGCGATGCTGGGTGGACGCGCCGCCGCCGACGGAGGCCGCGCATGAACTGCCTCGAGTTCCGCCGCCGGATCACCGCCGAGCCGCGCTCGCGCGATGCCGCCCTGCTGGCGCACAGGGATGCCTGCCAGGAGGGCTGCGCGCCGTTCTGGCAGCGCGCGCAGCGCTTCGAGGACGACATGGAAACCGCGTTGTCCGCGATCTCCGTGCCCGACGGCCTGGCCGACCGCATCCTGCTCGCCCAGGCCACGCAGGAGCGGCGCCGTCAGGTGGGCCATCGCCGTGCCTGGATGGCCATGGCCGCCTCCGTGCTGATCGCCTTCGGTGGCGTGGGCCTGCTATGGCGGTATACGGATGCCCACTCGTTGCCCGCCCTGGCGGTCGCGCACATGCCGGGTGAGATGGATGCGCTGGCGATGACCCGGCCGATCACCGATGCCCAGGTCGAAGCCGGCTTCGTGGGGCGCGCCACGCGGCTCAGGGGGCCGGCACCCGCCGGCGTCACCTACGTGCACGACTGCACGGTGGGCCCGTATCCGGCCGTGCACCTGGTCACCCGGATGAACGACGAGCCCGTCGTCGCCCTCTATATGCCCGCGATGAAGACGGGTTCCCCGGAGGAGTTCCATCGCGACGGCTGGGACGGTCGGCAGATCGCCCTGGCCGGCGGCACGCTGATCGTGATGGCGCAGGGCGCCAGCCGCGGCACCATGGACGCGGTGGCACGCGGCTGGCAGCAAGCTATCGAGGGGCCGGTCGCCCCGGTCGTCGGACAGATCTGAACGAACGGCCGCCCTCGCGGCCCCATGCGGCGCCCGTTGCGCGATAATGCCGGCCCGAATCCACCAGCCCACGGAAACGCGATGACCGACCTCGCCGTGGTCGTGCCCGTCTTCAACGAGCGCGACAACATCCCGCCCCTCCTCGCCGAGATCGCTTCGGCGCTGCGCGGCCGGGTCGACTTCGAGATCATCTACGTCGACGACGACAGCACCGACGACAGCGTCGCCGTGCTCACCGCCGCGCGTGCGCAGTACCCGGAGCTGCGGATCATCCGCCACCTGACCCGCAGCGGTCAGAGCACCGCGGTATGGAACGGCGTCCGTGCCGCGCGCGCACCTTGGGTCGCCACGCTGGACGGCGACGGCCAGAACGATCCGGCCGATATCCCCAAGCTGCTGGACGCGCGCGCGGGCGCCGGCCCGGAACTCAAACTGTTCGCCGGCTGGCGCGTCACCCGCCGCGACAGCTTCAACAAGCGCATCTCGTCGAAGGTGGCCAACGCGGTGCGCTCGCGCATGCTCCAGGACAGCACGCCCGATACCGGCTGCGGCCTGAAGCTGTTCGAACGCGAGACCTTCATGCGCCTGCCCTACTTCGACCACATGCACCGCTACCTGCCGGCGCTGGTCAAGCGTGCCGGCTTCGCCAGCCAGAGCGTGCCCGTGGGCCACCGCCCGCGCACCGCCGGCACCTCGAAGTACGGCATGCTGGACCGCCTCTGGGTCGGCCTGGCCGACCTCCGCGGCGTGGCCTGGCTCATGCGCCGCGCCAAAGTCACCCGCACACAAGAGGTGTAGGAGCGCACGTTGTGCGCGATGCCTCTGCCTATGCATCGACGAAAGAAGCCATGCGCCCCCAAAGGCAAAGGCGTTTCCGTGACCCCAACGAAGCGCCCTCCTTCACGGCAACGCTGCAGACGCAGCCGAACGTAAAAAAAGAACGTGGTCGTGTGTGTAAGAGAAACGGCGGTTTCGAGGGTGGAAAAAGAGCCGAGGATGGGGGGGCGGAAACGCCTTTGCTTTGGGGGCGCTTGGCTTCCCTCGCCTTACCTGCGTAGACGGATCGCGCACATCGTGCGCTCCTACAGGCACCGGTACCTACGCAGAGGGATCGCGCACAGCGTGCAGGTTTTTTTGGATCTGGCGGGGTTGCCAGGTGTCCAGCATCTGTTGGGTGCGTAGGCGGCCCAGTTCGATCAGTTCGCGGGCGCGGTAGAACTCGTACACCGTGGAGACGTTGCGCGGTATCTCGATCAGCAGGTCGGGCGGATAAGCGGCCAGCCGCAGGCGCGACAGGTTGGCCTGCATCAGGTCCATCGACTGGGTCATCAGGTCGAAGGCACCGGGGTCCTTGAGCTTGGGCTTGCCTTCGCCGACCGGCATTCCACGGCGACCGAACAGTCGGCCCAGCCGCGCGCTGTAACCGTCGTCGGCCCCGGCCGTCACGTTCTTCTCCGGCGGCTGCTGCATCTCGGCCGCGCCGTCCACGCTCACCGCGATGACGTAATCGACGTCCTCACGCATCAGCGGCAGCACCGGCAGCGGGTTGAGCAGCGCGCCGTCCACCAGGCGCCGGCCTTCGTGGGTATAGGGACGGAACAGGGTGGGGATGGCGATAGAGGCACGGATCGCGTCGAACAGTGGCCCCCGGGTCAGCCAGACCTCGCGCTCACGGTCGATGTCCGTGGCCACGGCCGTATAGGCGATCGGCAGTTCCTCGATGTTGACCTCGCCGATCAGTTCGCGCAGCGCGGCCATGATCCGGTCGCCCTTGATGAAACCACCGCCGGAAAAGCTCCAGTCGACCAGGCGCAGCACGTCGAAACGCGCCAGGGTGGAGACCCAGTCGCGGTAGATATCCAGCTTGCCCATGCCGTAGATGCCGCCGATCAGCGCGCCCATCGACGTGCCGGCGATGGCGACGATCTCGAAACCCCGTTGCTCAAGGACCTCGATGGCGCCGATGTGGGCGAGTCCCTTGGCCGCCCCCGCCCCCAGGGCCAGGGCGACGCGCGGCTTGCGCGGTTCAGCGAGCGTGGCGGGCAGTGCGCCGGTCTCGGCAATATCGAAATCGCTCATGGACCGCGCGCGCTCAGTGGGAGTGGTTCGAACCGTTCTGGTAACCGGACAGCGCCAGTTGCAGCAGGATCTTCATTTCCTCGCGCAGTGGCAGCGGCGCGACGATTTCAGCGTCGGGGCCGTACTTCAGCACGTCCATCAGCAACTCGCGCGAGTTGGAGTAAGGCACCTTGAGCTCGTAGCGGCCATCGCCCAGCCACTCGCCCTTCTGCTGGGAGTGCCAGTGTTCGTCGGCCACCCAGCGCGCGGCGTGCGAGGAGAAACGGATGGTAGCCCAGGCCTTGGGCTTGCCGGCGAAGATGCCGTAGCTGGAGGCGAGCAGGTCGTTGAGCTCGGCGTCTTCCACATCCCTGGCCGGGGCATCCAGCGCCTGCGGCTCGGCGATGCGATCCACGGCGAAGCTGCGCAGGGCCTCGCGGTCGTGGTCCCACACGTCCAGGTACCAGTTGTCGCGGTAATGGGTGAGGCGCTGAGGCGAGACGGTCCGCTTGGTGTCGGAATTGGTGGTGCGCGCGCGGTAGCGGAAGCTGACCTGGCGCCGCTCCAGCGTGGCGCCGGCGACGATCCGGAACACCTGCTGGTCCATCGTGCGCGCGCCCCAGGAGATCACCCGGATGCGATCCACCGGCAGTGCCTTGCCGCTGCCGTGGTCGGACAGCAGGCGCTCGATGCGGGCCTTGAACGGGGCGAGCGCACCGGCGAGTACGCCCGGATCGGAACGGCCGATCAACTCGTTCAACGCCATCAGCGCCGCCAGCTCGTCGCTGGTCAGCCACAGGCCGGGTAGTTCGAAGGAATCGCCTTCGTCCGCCTCGTAACGGAAGGAGGCCTGGTCGCCGGCGACGCTTTGCACCGGGGCACCCAGGGCATCGCGCAGGAAGGCCACATCTCGATAGAGCGTGGCGCGCGAGCACTCCAGTTCGTCCATCAACCGGGACAGGGGCACCGGGTAATGCGCGGACTTCAGCAGGCGGTGCAGGGTAAGAATGCGCTCGTAGCGGTCCATGGGTGTCGCCGGCAGGAGGAGCGTGGGGAAGTGTGTCCGCGCAGGCGTGACGCCTGTATCTACGCGGGCCAAGCATGGCGGCGCCCGGCGCCGTCCGCAAGGGAGTCTCGCCCACCGCGCGACCGTGGGTTTGCGCCCGGGACGATAAGGCGCAAAAATGTGCCTTTGCGATTCGCCGAAGGCCTTTTTCGACCATGGCGGAACCCAACGACGCCGCCGTCGCGCTGGACCCTCTGGGCCGGCATGACGAAACCACGCCCGCGCGCAGCCTGTTCTCCACCCCCGTGGTGGTGATCCAGGCCTGCACGGCGGCGGGCTATGGCCTGTGGATGGTGCTCGGCACCGCCCTGGCGCTGGGTCTGTACCCCGACGGCCGCGGCGAGGTCCTGGTGCCGCTGTCGATCGGCCTGGTGCTGGTCAGCCTGGGCCTGGTGTCCACCTGCCTGCGCCTGCCCTTCGCCCCCGAGTGGCACGGCTGGAATCCGGTGAAGCGGATGATGCCCACGCCCGAGGGCATGGTGGCGATGGCCAACTACCTGCCCATGCTGGCGCTGGCCGGCCTGGCCCGGGGCGGCAACGACTTCTGGGCCACCCGCCTCGCTGGTGCGGCCCTCATGCTCTGCAGCCTGGCCACCCTGGTCTACACGGCCCGCGGTGTGTCGCGTCACCTGCCGCCGTCTGTGGCCTCGGTGGCCAACGCACTGCCGCTGGGTCGTACCGTCTCCGCCCTGTTCGCCGGCGGGCTTTGGTTCTGGTTGTGCGTGGCCCTGCAGACCGAGATGCCGATCAATCCGCTCAACCCCTGGCGACTCGCCCTGCTTGCCGTGGCGCTGGCGCTGGGTGTCGTAGAGGGCATGCGCTGGCGCGCGCTGCGGCAACTGGCGGAGGAGCGCGGTGCCGTGCACCGCCTTGAAACCGGGCGCACCGCGGTCTCCCTGCTGGCCTGGCGCTTCGCCGTGGCGGCGCTGTCCGTGGGGTTGCCGTGCGTGTTGCTGGTATCGCACCCGGCCGGACACCTGTTGCCCGTCGCGGCGGGTCTGGCCGCGTTAAGCTGCGTTATCGGTCAATGTCTCGAACAGCGGCTGTACGGTCGGGCCTATGTTTACTGGGTGAACGACTGACCTCGCAGCGAGGCGCGTTCCACCCGGCCTGGCCATCCAGACGGCCGCGGTTCCTTCGGTTTTCCATTCCATCTACGGGTCGACGATGAAACAACTCCTTCTCGCCACGCTCGTCCTTGCCGCGCTGCCGCTCGCCGCGTCGGCCCAGGACGCCACTGCCAACCCCACCTCGACGCCGGACCAGAATGCCGACGCCTCGAAGAACGGCGGCTGGACCGGCTCCGGCGAATTCGGCTTCGCGTCCTCGCGCGGCAACTCGCGGTCGGAAAACGCCAATGCCAAGCTCGGTTTCAACCAGGAAAACGAGCTGTGGAAGAACAACTTCTACCTCAACGGCCTGCGCTCCAAGGGTGAGGTCACGGTGGACGACCAGCAGGGCAACCCCATCGACAAATTCAGCACCACCGCCAACCGCTACGACACCGGCGCCTCGGTGGGCTACAAGTTCGACCCGCGCAGCTACGTGGTCACGGCCGCCCGCTACGAGCACGACGATTTCGGCGCCAACCTGTGGCAGGGCATCATCTCGGTGGGCTACGGCTACATCGCCCTGAAGAACGAGCGTGCGGAGCTCTCCTTCGAAATCGGTCCCGGTTTCAAGCGCTACCAGCCCGCGAAGACCACCCGGCAGGCCACCAACCCCGACGGCACGCCGGCTTTCGAGCCCGGCGGCGTCGTGCCCCTGGAAGAAACCTACAAGCCCGATGCCGAAAGCGAAGTGGTCGGCCGCAGCCTGATCAACGCCAAGTACCGCATTACCGACAACACGGCGGTGGAAGACACGCTGCTGGTGGAAGCGGGCTCGAAGAACCAGTACTACCAGAACGACATCGGCCTCTCGGTCAGCATGACCAAGAAGCTGGCGCTGAAGATCGGTTACCAGATCCGCTACAACAGCGACACGCTGCCCGGCACGGTCAGCACCGACAAGCTGACCACGACCAACCTCGTCTACAACTTCTGACGGCGCCGGAGCGCGGCCTGCCGCGCTCCTACCGCTGCGGCTGAAGCAGGGCGGCAGCGCCCTGGTCGAGCAGCATGGCGGCCACCTGGTGACCCAGGGTCACGGGATCGTCGGTGGTGCTGTCGGCCTGGGCGTGCAGCAGTTCGCCGGTCAACGCGTCGCCCACCATCCCATGCAGGGTCAGGCCGTACTCGGCCACGACGCACCACGCGCCGATGGCGACGGCACAGCTGCCACCCAGGCGTTCGTTCATGGCGCGCTCGGCGTTCACCGCCAGCAAGGTGTCGGGGTCGGTCAGGGCGCCCAGCAGTCCGGCCACCCGTGCATCGCCCAGGCGCGATTCCACGGCGATGGCGCCCTGCCCGGGTGCGGGCAGCCAGTCGGGGCTGGCCAGCCGCGTGGTGATGCGATGGGCCATACCCAGGCGCTCCACGCCCGCGCAGGCCAGGATGATCGCGTCGTAGTGGCCTTCGTCCAGTTTCGCCAGCCGCGTGTTGACGTTGCCGCGAAGGTCGAGCAGTTGCAGGTCGCCCCGTACCGCGCGCAGCTGGGCCTGCCGGCGCAGCGACGAGGTGCCCACGCGCGCGCCGTTGGGCAGGTCGGCCAGCGTCGCGTAGTGGTTGCTGATGAAGGCGTCGGCCGCATCCGCGCGCGGCAGGATGGCCGACAACTCGAAACCCGGCTCCAGCGCAGCCGGCACGTCCTTGAGCGAATGCACCGCGATGTCCGCGCGGCCGTCCTGCATCGCCACTTCCAGCTCCTTGAGGAACAGGCCCTTGCCGCCGATGGTGGCCAGCGAGCGGTCGAGGATCTCGTCGCCGCGCGTGGACAGCGGCACCAGCTCCACCACGAGTCCCGGGTGCGCCTGACGCAGGAGGCCGGCCACGTGTTCGGCCTGCCACAGGGCCAGAGCGCTCTTGCGCGTGGCGATACGAAGCGGTGGGGTCATGGGGTCCTGGCGGCGGCTCGGGCGAAACGGTGATTGTCCCGCAAACCGCCGTCGCGTGCAGCGCGACGGGGTGTCACGCCGGATGCTCAGCCGTCGTCGGCTCGCAGCAACTGGCGCACGGCGGGCAGGTTGCGCCGGCTGACTTCCGGGGTCACCTCCGTGCCCGCCAGACGCGCCAGCACGCGCCCGTCGGCCAGCGACTTCAGGCCCAGCAGGCGCGTGCGCGGCACCAGGCAGTTGCGATGCAGGCGGACCAGGCGGTCGGGGTGCGCGATCTCCAGCTGGCGCAGCGACTCGTCGATCAGCCACATGCCCGTCGCGTGGTGCACCTCGACGTATTTGTCGTCGGCAAGCAGGTACAGCACATCGCCCAGTGCTACCCGTACTTCATCGTTGCCGCTGCGTGCGCGTAGCCAGGCCCCGCGCGTGGGTGGCGATGCCTGGGGGCGGCGCGCGGCGGCGCGGTCCAGCGCGTCGCCCAGTCGCTCGGCGCGCACCGGCTTGAGCAGGTAGTCGGTGGCGCCGAGATCGAAGGCGCTCACGGCGTGCTGTTCGTAGGCGGTACAGAAGATCACCTGAGGCCGGTTGGCCATGGCCGCCAGCTGCCGGGCCACGGCCGTGCCGGACAGGCCGGGCATCTCCACGTCCAGCAGCACCACGTCGGGCCGCAGCGCCAGGCAGGCGTCGAGCGTGGCATCGCCGTCGGCGGACTCGCCGACGATCTCGACCTCGCCACGCGCCGCCAGCAACACCCTCAGGCGCGCACGGGCCAGCGGCTCGTCATCGGCGATCAGGACGCGCATGCACCGGGCTCCGGGTGGAAAGCGTCGATGCTATCAGCGTCGCCGGCGACGCACGTGATCGGCAGGCAGGTGCGGGAGTGAGACGCGGGTCACGGTGTGGGCAGGCCCGGCCCGCGTTGTTCTCCTGGAGAGGGGACACATCACGCTACCTATCCGAGGATTCACCATGATATCGAGCAAGCGTAGTCCTTCCACGCGATCGGCCTGTCGTGCCGTATCGCTGGCCGTCGTCGGCGTGCTTGCTGTCGCCGCGGCGACAGTGCAAGCGCAAGCGGGCACGCCTTCCATCCCGGCGCAGGCCCAGGCCCAGGCGTCCGCCCGCTGGCACGACACGCTTACCGTCCAGGGTCCTCCTGACGCGGGCTGCTACAGCGCGTCGTTCCCCAGCGCCATATGGACGCCTGAACGGTGCGCGCCGCCACCGAAGCACGTGTCGCCGCCCGTCCATAAGGTCGTGGACTCCCGTACGGGCCGGGTCATCCTGCAAGCCGTCGCACCCACCACCGGCAACGGCAACGATTATGCCGCGCAGACGAACGGTCTTACCCGCAGCGCCGTGGGTAGCTTCCCCTCGGTGACGGGCGTGAGCGGCGGCGGCACGCAGCCCTACACGCTGCAGATCAACACGACAACGGGCAGCAATCCGGCAGCGTGTCCCCAGTACGGCTATTCATCGTGCAGTACCTGGCAGCAGTTCCTCTACGACACCGGCGATGGCGAAGGCGCTTCGGTCTATATCCAGGACTGGCTGTACGTAGGCAGTGCCTCTGAGTACGCCAGCAAGGGTTGCCCGGCGGACTGGACGCCCTACACGGACGACCAGGCCTGCTATCGCAACAGCGATGCGATAGCCGTCGGCTACATCCCGCTCGCCAGCCTCGGCAGCATGCGCCTCAGCGGTGTCGCCAACCAGAACGGCAGGGATGTCGTCACGCTGACCGTGAACGGGAAGGCATTCACGGCCTCGCAGCCGGCGACCACGCTCGACATCGCCAGGATATGGAAACAGTCGGAGTTCAACGTCTTCGGTTACGGCGGGGACAAACCGCTGGTGACGTTCAATCCGGGCTCCACGGTGAACGTGCGCCTGAACGTCGTCGACGGTAGCACCAACGCACCGAGCTGCCTGCAGAACGCCGGTACGACCTTCGAGCAGAACAACCTCACGCTGGGTAGCTGCACGGCTTCGGGCGGCGCGTCTCCGGGCATCCAGTTCAGCGAGTCCAACTAACGACAGGGTCAGTCACCGTTCCTGCCTGCGCAGGGCCGGTGCCATCACGCCATACCACTTCCTGAGGAACCACCATGATCTCGAGCAAGAACCACCACGCTGCGCCGACCGTTCGTCGGGCCCTGTTGATCGCCATCGTCAGCGGCTCCCCCTTCGCCGCCATGGCGCAGGCGCCCGTCGATACCGTGGCCGTCGAAGCCCGGGCACAGGCCATGACGCACTGGCATGACACGCTGATCGCCCAAGGCCCGCCGAGTACCGGCTGCTATCGCGCCTCGTTTCCCAGCTATGCATGGACCGCCGAAGCGTGCGCTCCGCCGCCGAAGCGTATGTTTCCGTCGGGTCACAGGGCGACACGCGACACGCGGGCCGGGCAGGTGACGCAGGCGGCCGTCCAACCGCTGGACGCAGGCAACGGCGTCGACTATGCCGCACAGACCACAGGCCTGACGCGCAGCGCCGTGGGCAGTTTCCCGACGGTGAGCGGTGTCGACAGCGGCGGCTCGCAGACCTACACCTTGCAGATGAACACCACCTCCGCAAGCAATCCGGGTGCATGCACGCAATACGGCTTTTCCACCTGCGAGACCTGGCAGCAGTTCATCTACGACACCAACGACGGCAGCGCCACCGGCATCGGCATCTACATGCAGGACTGGTTCTACGTCGGCAGCGCATCGGAGTACAAGAGCAAGGGGTGCCCGGATGGCTGGGGTGCCTATGCGGAACAGCAAGCGTGCTATCGCAACAGCAAGGAAGTGGCGCTGGCCTACGTGCCCCTTTCCAGCCTCGGCAGCGTACGCCTGGCCGGCGCCGCCAACCAGAACGGCAAGGACGTGGTGACGTTCACCGTCAACGGCACCGTGCATGCCGTGTCCCAGCCCGCCAGCACGCTCAACATCGGCAAGATCTGGAAAGAGACGGAGTTCAACGTCATCGGGGGAACGCCTCCCGCCGTGTCGTTCAACTCGGGATCCCACGTGAACGTGCGCCTTGACGTGGTCGACGGCACCACCAACGCGCCGGCCTGCCTGGCCAACGCCGGCACGACGGCGGAAACGAACAACCTCAACCTCGGTCCGTGCACCGCCGCCGGCGGCACGTCACCGAATATCCAGTTCAGCGAGTCCAACTAGCGCGGCGGGGAAGCAACCGCTGACCGGGCTCCGGGAGGAACACCGTGACGACGAACCTGTCGTCATGGCGTTCCGTGCGTACGCTGGCGCGTTGTCCGAAATGGTGGGCCACCCGCTCGCGGACATTGCGCAACCCGTGCCCCGTGCCGGGGTTGGCGGACGACCCGGGCAACGTGTTTTCGATGACGATTTCCACCCCGCCGGGCACGCGATGCCCGGCGAGGCGAATGCGCCCGCCATGGCGGCTGGGCTGGATACCGTGGCGGACCGCATTTTCCACCAGCGGTTGCAGCAACAGGCGTGGCAGCGGCAGGTCGACCGGGACATCGATGGCGCGTTCGACGTGCAGGCGGTCGCCCAGGCGCAGCGCTTCGATATCCAGGTAGCGATCCACCAGCATCCACTCCTCGCCCAGCGTACCGAGGGACTCGTGATCGGTGCCCAGCGCCGCGCGGAACAGTTCGGCCAGGTTTTCCACCGTGCGCTCGGCGGCGTCCGGATCGACCCGGATCAGGGCGGCCACCGCGTTCATGCTGTTGAACAGGAAATGGGGCCGGATGCGCGCCTGCAAGGCGGCGACCTGCGCCTGCGCGGCGGCGGCCACGCGCACCTGCCACTGCGCCACCACGTAGAAATAGCGAAGCAGCCCCGCCCCGAGCAGGCCGGTGGCGATGCTGGCATCACGGACGAAGCGCACGCGGGAGACCGGGGTCATGCCGGTGTGGATGCTGTGGTCCACCCAGCCGATCACCGCGGCGCTCACGCCGACGAGCAGCACCAGCAGCAGCCACACGGCGGCATACGGCAGCAGGCCGGGCAGCCGTTGCATCCAGGGGGTCAGCTTGCACAGGGCCACGGTCAGCAGCACCGCCAGCCAGCTGGTGAAGAGCACCGCCGTGCCGTAGTCGCCGAGGTCGCCCCGGCTGCCGGGCGCCAGCCACATCAGCGTGACGGTGAGCGCACCGACCACCAGCAACGCGAACAGCACCGGCAGGCTGCAGAAATCGGGCAGCGGCGCCGATGGCGGGCGCGGAACCGGGGCGGTGTCGTCGGAAGCGGCGGACATGCCGGGAGTATGCCGGAAGGTCCGCCGCTCTCGCGTGGCTTCAGCGGGCGACGAAGCGCTGCCCCAGCCAGGCACGAATGTCCGCGATCTCCGGCAGGCTGACCTGGTGGGCCATGGGGTAGCTGTGCCACTCCACGTGGTGGCCCAGTGCTTCGAGCGCCTGTCGCGAGTGTTCGGCCAGTGCCATCGGCACGACGGAGTCGGCGCTACCGTGGCCCCAGAAAAGGGGCGTGGAGCGGTTCGCGTCGCTGCGTTCCGCTTCCAGCGTATCCGCCAGGGGCAGGTAGGCCGACAGAACGAGCAGGCCGGCCAGCGCCTCTCCGTGGCGCAGGCCGGCGCAGAGGGTCATGGCGCCGCCCTGCGAGAAACCGGCAAGGATGATGTGGTCGGCCGGCACCCCGCGCTCGACCTCACGTGCGATCAGCGCATCCACCTCGTGGATCGACGCATGGATGCCCTCGGCATCCTGTTTATCCGCGATGGACACGCCCTTGATGTCGTACCACGCCCGCATCGGCACGCCGTTGTTCACCGTGACCGGGCGCACCGGGGCGTGCGGGAAGACGAAGCGGATGGGGGGCCAGGACGGATCGACCAGCTCGGGCACGATGGGCGCGAAGTCGTTGCCATCGGCGCCGAGCCCGTGCAGCCAGAGGACCGTCCAGGTGGGCGACGGGCCGGTTTCCTTCTCGACAGTGGGGAGCATGGCGTGTTTCCGGATTCGAAGGCCCCCGATGCTACCAGTCGCCTCCGGGGCAGGACATGCGCTGCCTGGCACGCACGAAAGTGTGACGCAGTTCACGGGGTGGACGCCTCCGGCTCCCGTTTCAGGAGAAGGGGAAAGACCAGGGCAACCTTTTATTCGCTAGTGAGGACTCATCATGCTTTCGAGCAATCGCTTCTGTGCGACGCCGTTCATCCGCCGTGCGCTGCTGGCCGCCATCGTTGCCGGCCTTCCCGGCGCTGCCGCGTTCGCGCAGCCGGCTACCGACCAAATGGCCGCACAGGCCCATGCCCAGGCCGTCGCCGGCTGGCACGACAACCTCACCGCGCAGGGCGCGCCCAGCACCGGCTGCTACCGCGCCTCGTTCCCCAGCAACACGTGGACGGCCGAACAGTGCGCGCCGCCGCCGAAGCTCATGTCGGCCGCCATCCTGACCGCTGCCACGAAGGCGGCCGTCGCGGCGCACAAGGGTCGTGTCACCCCGCAGGCCGCGACGAGCGGCACCCTCACCACCGGCAACGGCAACGACTACGCCGCGAAGACCAGCGGCTTCACGAAAACCGCGGTGGGTACGTTCCCGACGGTGACCGGCGTCAACAGCGGCGGCTCGCAGAACTATTCGTTGCAGATCAACACCGACATCGGCAGCAACCCGACCACCTGCAGCCAGTTCGGCTACAGCAGCTGCCAGACCTGGGAGCAGTTCATCTATGCCACCGACGATGGCAACGGCCCCGTCGCGTTCATCCAGAACTGGTTCTTCGCCGGTAGCGATTCCGAATACAACAGCCAGGGTTGCCCGTCGGGCTGGAACGCCTACCCGGACCAGGACGCCTGCTACAGGAACAGCAACGCCGTGTCGGTGAGCTACGTGCCGCTTGCCAACCTCGCCAGCATCCGGCTGACCGGTGCGGCCAACCAGAGCGGCAAGGACAGCGTGACCTTCACCATCAACGGCACGGCCCACACGGTGTCCGAATCGGCCACCACGCTTAACATCGGCAAGATCTGGAAGCAGTCCGAGTTCAACATCTTCGGCAACGATTCGTCGCAGCCCCTGGTGTCGTTCAACCGTGGCTCGAAGTTGAACGTGCGTGTCGGCGTGACGGACGGTAGCACCAGCGCGCCCACCTGCCTGTCGGGTGCCGGTACGACGTTCGAGCAGAACAACCTGGCACTCGGTTCCTGCACGGCCTCCGGCGGCTCGTCGCCGGCGATCCAGTTCAGCGAATCCAACTAAAGCCGCATGCGTAAACAGCGCGGGTCGCGCCGAGGTTGACAGCCTCGCGCGACCCGCGCTGAATACGGGGTCCACGGAGGGGATGCCACACGCATGCCGTTGCGACCCAGGGGACGTCCGTTTTGCCGCATGGCCCTGGTCGTGACCATGGCGGCTGCCCCGTGTTCCGCGGTTGCCGGGGAATCGTCCCCGCCGCGCGCTTTCCATATCGCCGCGGGCAAACTGGACGATGTGCTACAGGCGTTCACGCGCGACAGCGGCATCGAGTTGCTGTATCCCGCCGACACGGTGCATACCCTGGACAGCCCGGGCGTCACCGCCGTCACCACCGATCGCGACGCCTTGGATCGCCTGCTCCGCGGTACCGGCCTGGCCGTGGTGCCCGCGGGCGAACGGGCCTTCGTCCTGCGCGCCAGTCCGCTCGGTATCCATCCGCTACCCGCGCCGCTGCGGCCCACTAAGGCGCCCGTCACCGTTCCGCTGGAACCGGTGGAGGTCACCGGCACCCATATCCGTCGCACCGAGATGGAAACGGCGTCGCCCGTCACCGTGATCAGCCGCGAGCAGATCGATCGCGGCGGCTACGAAACCCTCTACGACCTGCTTCGCGCGCAGCCCGGTCTGCGCGTGGTGAACGCGGGCGTGGGCGTGTCCAACGTCGCGCTGTTCCAGAACAACGGACTGGCCGGCGCCACCGGCGCGTCGTCCGTGGACCTGCGTGGCCTGGGCTCGTACGCCACGCTGGTGCTGGTGGACGGGCACCGGCTGGCAGGTTACGGACTGGCGCAGGACGATCTGGGTACGGTCACCGACCTCAACGGCATACCGCTGGCCATGGTGGATCACGTGGACATCCTGCGCGACGGCGCCTCGGCCATCTACGGCTCCGACGCCATGGCCGGCGTCATCAACATCGTGCTGCGCAAGAAGCTGGACGGCGTGCGCGCCTCGCTGGCCACGGGTCTTTCCACGCGCGGTGACGCCTTGCAGCGTCGCGTCTCGGCCAGCCTGGGCGGCCGCCTCGGCGAGCATGGCAACCTCCTGCTGATGGTGGACAGCCTCGACCGGGCACCCACGCTGGGTCGCGACCGTGCATGGAGCCGCCCGGCGCAGGCGGCGACGGCGTCGAACGGCCCCGAGGCGGCCGACGACTTCTACCTGCAGGGAGCGCAGCTGCGCTCGCAGGCGGCCGACTGCACGGGACCCATCCCGACGGGCGATAGCCGCTGCGTCGATGCATCGTCCGCGCAGACCACGGTGCAGACCGGCATGCGTAGCCACGCGATGTACCTGCATGCGGACCGGACGATCGGTGAGGTGCAGGCCTATGCGGATCTTCGCTGGACGTCGCAGAAGCAGCGCCAGCAGACCGCGCCGCTGAAGTACAACGTGGTGCTTCCCGCCGGCACATCGGACAATCCGGATGACGCCTCGCGCATTTTCTATGGCTATCGCTTCGACGACGTGGGGCCCGTGCGCGATGTCACCACGTCGGACACGTACGTGTTCACCACTGGCTTGCGTGGGCCATGGGGTGACGGCGACTGGCATGTCGATGTGGACGGGCAACGTGGTAGTTATGACGATTATCTGGGCGGATTATTGCCATCCGACAGCCTCACCCGTGCGCTGGACGACGGCAGCTACCAGCTGAAGCGACGCAACGCCCCGTCGCTGCTCACCACCCTGTCACCCACGGCGAACCGCCATGCAAGCAGCGCGCGCGATGCCCTGCATTTCCAGACGACCCACCCGCTGGCGACTCTGGCGGGCGGCCCGCTCGTGGTCACGGCCGGCGCGGAAGTCGCCAGCGATCGCCTCGACGACCGACCGGATGCGCTGCTGACCTCCGGCCGGGTGTTCCAGTTCGTGAGTCCGAGCGATCGCTCCGCCAGCCGCTGGACCACATCGGCTTATGCGGAAGCCAATGCACCGCTGACGTCGCGGCTGGAAGCCGGCCTGGCCTGGCGGGTCGACCGGTCCGAGGGCTACGGCAACGCGTTTTCGCCCAAGGCGACGCTACGCTGGAACGTGACCGGGACACTCACGGCGCGCGCGACATGGGCACGCGGCTACCGTGCGCCCGCCACCCTCGACCTCAGCCGTGCGTCGCCCAGCTACCCGAACGGGTTCCTGCTGGATGTGCCGGACAGCCTGCTGCCATGCCGGGTGCTGGCGGTGCCCACCACCGACGCCAACACCTGCTACCTGACGATGTCCACGGTACGTAACCGGGACCTGCGGCCGGAAACCTCCCACAGCCACACGCTCGGCCTGGTATGGGCCCCGTCGCCGGCGGCCAGCCTCGCGCTGGACTATTTCGCACTTCGCCGCGACCACGAGATCGACAGCCTGCCGTTGTCGTACGCCCTCACCCATCCGGAGGCGTACCCGCAAGCCTTCGGACGTGATGCGTCCGGTGAACTGACCGGGCTACGGCAACAATGGGTGAACCTGGGTCACACCAGCGCCCGCACCCTCGATGTGGACGGCGAGTTCCGACTGGTCGACCGACCGGCCTGGGGCGTGGACCTGAAAGTCACGGGCAGCTACCTGTGGCAGCTGGACCGGCAGACCTTCGATGGCACGCCCGTCGCCCAGGGTGCCGGCTACGCCTCGCAACCGCGCTGGACCGGCCTGGCCGAGGTCGTGCTGCACACGGGCGACTGGACCGTGTCCGCCAACGCGCGTTACACGGGCCGCTATCGCAATGCGCAGTCGTCGATCGACCCGCTGGGCTGCGAAACGGACGGCGGCACCGCCGTGCACTGTTCCACGCCGGACTTCATCCTCGTGGATGCGGGCCTTGCCTATCGCGGTGTGCCGCGCTGGACCTTCGCGCTCAACCTGCACAACGTGTTCGACCACGCCCCCGTCTACTACGGCTCCCCCGGTATCGCCTATAACCCGCTGTTCGACGATGTCATCGGCCGGGCCTGGTTGGGCACGGTATCGTTCCGGCTGTGACCGCCGACCGGGCGCCGCTCAGCGCAGCACCGCGGGGGCGCCATCGTGCAGCACCACCGTGCCGTCGCCGAGTCGCTCGGGCCGCAACTGCCAGCCCGTCACCAGCGCACTGACCAGGGCATCCTGGTCGCCGGCGTGAAAACTGCCGCTGACGCGCAGGTCGCCCATGCCGGCGTTGGCAAGGGTGATCCGGCGCGACGCGTAACGGTTCATCGTGGCCAGCAGGTCGGCCAGTCGCTCGCCGCGAAAGACCAGCCGGCCGTTGGTCCAGCCTTCGGCCTCGGCGGTATCCAGGGGCAGCGTCTCGTCCAGGTGGCCGTCCGCCGCCACGCGCACGGATTGGCTGTGGGTGAGCGTGCGCGTGGCCGGCAGCCGCGCATCGGACACCATCACCTGACCCTCCAGCAGCGCGACACGCGTGCCGGCATCGCTCCGGTCCACCTGGAACGTGGTCCCGATGTCGTGCACGCGCACGTCGCCCGCGCGCACCTCGAAGGGCGCCTCGGCCTTCCCGACCTGGAACTGGGCGCGCCCCCGCTCGAGCAGCACCTGGCGCAACCCCCCGTCGAACCGGATGGCAGCTTGCGTGCCGGCATCCATCACCATGCGTGTGCCGTCGGGCAGCGTCACCGTGGCGATGTGGGTCTGCGTGGCGTAATCGGCGGTGACCATCGGCATGCGCAGGTACCACCACACGGCGGGCAGCGCCACCAGCAACGCGGCGGCCACCGCCGCGCTGCCGAACCACCAGCGCCGCGCCGTCCGCCGCCGTGCCGTATCGCGCAGGGCCCTGCGCGAAGCCGCGCGCAGCATATCGTTGTCGCGCAGGCGACGCGCCATGTCATGCAGCTGGCGCGCGGCACGGTAGGCCGGCCGGTGGGCCGGGTCGCGCGCGCACCAGGCGTCGAACGCCGCGGCTTCCGCCGGACCCGCGTGCGGCGCGTCCAGCCGGGCTACCCAGCCTTCGGCCGTGTCGGGAATATCCGCTGTATGTGAGGGTGTCATGCTTGCGAAACCACGGATGAGAGGTGATGCCCGACTTGCTTACGAAGAAGGACCAGGGCCTTGCCGATGTGCTTTTCGACGGCCTTGACGGAGATGCCGCAATGCACCGCCACTTCCGTATAACTCATGCCTTCGATGCGGTTGAGCAGGTAGATGTCGCGACAGCGGGATGGCAGGCACATCAGGGCGCGCTGCACTTCCTCCAGCGCACGCAGCGTATCCAGGGCCTGACCCGGATCGGGCCCCGGGGCCGCGATGGCCTCGGCATAGATATCCACATCTACATGGTGAGACGCACGGTGCGACTGCGCCCGCCGCCCGCGATCGGTGATGACGTTCACGGCGATGCGATACAGCAGCGCCGGCCACGACTCCGGCGGTTCATCCCGGTAGCGGATCAGGCGCACGAAACTCTCCTGCGCCACTTCCTGGGCTTCGTCCTCGGTGGCGACACGATGGCGCAGGAAGCCCGCCAGCGGCGCACGCTGTTCGCGTACGAACTGGTCGAAGGCCATCCCGGCCTGGCGTTCCTCAGCGGTCACCCGCACCACCTGTCAGCAGGACGCCCTGCCCGGGACCACGCACAGCTTATGCATCGACGCGCTCGCACCTCACCCGACATCAAGTCATCGGAAGCTATAACGCAGCCGGCACGCCGCCCCCCTACCTCGCGGCGGGGCCGGCGGCTTTCGGGCCGGCCCGGGCTTATTCGCCCAGGCCCAGCTCGGTGGCGAAGAACGTCAGCTGCAGCGCGGCGTTGCCGACACGCTGGCTGAAGGGCGCGCCGATGCCGTGGCCTGCGTTCATCCGGGTCAGCAGCAACACCGGCTGGCCCGAGGTGGTGGCGTCCTGCAACGCGGCGGCGAACTTGCGCGATTGCCACGGTGCCACGCGCGGGTCGTTGGCGCCGGTAGCCAGCAGCACGGCCGGATACTTCGTGCCCGGCTTGACGTTGTGCAGCGGTGAATAGGCCAGCATGGCGCGGGCGACGACCGGGTCGGTGGTGCTGCCGTACTCGCTGACGTTGTAGGGGCCGTTGGCGAAGGCGGTCATATGGCGTGGCACATCGTAGATACCCACGGCGCCGACCACGGCACGGTACTGCTCCGGGTGCTGCGTGAGCGCTGCGCCCATCAGCAGGCCACCGTTGCTACCGCCCAGGATGCCCAGGTGAGCGCGATCGGTCCACTTCGTATCCAGCAGCGCCTGCGACGCCGCGAAGAAATCGTCGAACACGTTCTGCTTGTTCTGCTTCTGGCCCTGGGCGTGCCAGGCCTCGCCGAACTCGTTGCCACCGCGGATGTTCGCATAGGCCAGCACGCCGCCGCGCTCCAGCCAGGCGAGGTTGGCGCCGACGAAAACCGGCGTGACCGGCAGCCCGAAGCCGCCGTAGCTGTAGAGGATGGTCGGACGCTTGCCATTGGGCGTGGTGCCCTCCATGGCGATGACGGTCACGGGAATCTTCGTGCCATCTTTCGACACGCCGTCGATGCGTGACACTTTCACCTTCGAGTAGTCGGCCGCTGCCTTCACCTCGAAGACGGTCTTCAGGGCGCCGCTGGCGCCGTCGTACTCCACCCAGTGCGTGGGCGTGGTCCAGCCGGCATAACTGAGCAGGGCCTTGTTCTGGCCGGCCTCGGAGGCCACGCCGCCGATGGTGATGCCATTGGGCGGCAGGGGCACGCGGCGCACGAAACCGGCCTTGCCGTCGTACTGGTCGGCCCACCAGTCCGGACCGGCGCTGCGGACCACGAGGAAGCCGTTGCCCAGCGCGGAGACGTGCTGGATGGCGCCCTCGCCCTGGGCGAGCAGGTCGGTGGCCTTGCCGTCCGCGCCAATGGCGACCAGCTTGCCGCGCGGCGCGCCGGCAAAGCTGGCGACGACCAGACGATCGCCTACCCAGGCGGCCGAGCGTGCGTCGGCCTCGCGACCCAGCACGCGCTGGAACGTGCCGGTACCCCGGCGCAGGTAGACCTCGGCGGGGCCGCCGTCGCCTTCGTTGGCGAGCAGCGCGGTCGAGGCGCCGCCCTTGCCTTCCAGCAGGATGTATTCGGCCACGTGCGAATAGCCCTTGCCGAACACCAGGTGGTCGGCCGTGGCGGGCTGGCCGAGCGTATGGTGGGCCAGCACGGCGTCGAACTCGCGCAACGGCTGACCCTTGGCCGGTGCCTCGAAGCGCGCATAGGTGACGCCCTTTTCGTCGGCGTCCCAGGCCAGCGCCTGCGGGGTGGTACCGCCGCCGGCCAGCGGCATGAGGTCGGGCAGCGCCTTGCCGGTCGCGGTGTCCAGCACGTGGATGGTGGTCAGCTCGCTACCGCCCTCGGCCGTGCCGTAGGCCAGGTAGCGGCCGCTCGGCGAGGGCCAGTACTCGGTGATGGCGGTGTTGCCATCGCCCTGGTTGGGATCGACCAGCGTGCGGGTCGGGCCATCCGGCCAGGCCTTGGCCACCAGCAGCGGCTGCGCCTGCGGCGGCGTGTTCTCGAAATAGAACAGCGTGCCGCCAGCCAGGGTCGGCGAACTGCGCGTGGTGGACGTGATGGCCAGTTCGCGCACCCGTGCGCTGAGGGCCTTGGCCAGCGGCATCGCGCCGATGGTGGCTTCGGTGTAGGCGTTCTGCGCGTCGATCCACTGCTTCACGTCCGGCGCATCGGGGTTTTCCAGCCAGCGGTACGGATCGTTGACCGGCTGACCCGCCAGGGTCTCCGAGACCATGTGCTTCGGTGTGGCCGGCGGCGGGTTGGCGGTCGCCGGGGTGGCCGCGTGGGCGCCACAGGCGACGAAGAGGCTGACGGCAAGCAGTCGGGGAACGAAGGCGCGCATGGACTCTCTACTCCGGAACGGAAGGGGAATGCGAACGGCACACGATGCGTGAAACGAAAACGCTGCGTCAATCATGCCGTGTAGGAGCGCGCGGTGCGCGCGACATGTTTTCGCGAAACCTCGGGGCTGGCGCGCCAGCTCCGGGGCATGGCCTCAAAACATGTCGCGCGCATCGCGCGCTCCTACATGCGGCCGGACCGCATGCGGGGGCCGACCGCACGGGACCGTGGCCTCAGGGTACGCCACGCGCCAGATTTTACGAAGACGTTACGCGCCCATGCCGGCGCGATACACCGTAAATATCGCGTAAGACGAACAATGCGCTCCGTCCTCTCCGCCGGAACGCACCCGTGGAACTTCTGTACGTCCTTCTCGTCATCGTGCTGTGCGCGGTGACGATCGGCTTCCTCATGATCTGCGACCGGCTTGGCCGGCGCTGAGGAATCCCCCATGTCCCTCATCTACATCGTGGCCACGGCCATCGCGGTCGCCCTGACCGGCTACCTCTGCGTGGCCCTGCTCAAGCCGGAGTGGTTCGAATGACCGCCAACGGCATGCTCCAGATGGCTCTTTTCTTCGCCGTGCTGCTCGCCCTGGTCAAGCCGGTGGGCCAGTACATGGCCCTGGTCTTCTCCGACGAGCCCAACCGGGTCACCCGATTCGGCGGTGGCATCGAGCGTTTCCTGTATCGCCTGGCCGGTATCCGCGCCGACGAGGACATGCGCTGGACGCGCTACGCCATCGCCATGCTGGTGTTCAACGTGGCAGGCCTGGCCATCGTCTACCTGCTGCAGCGCACGCAGCAGTGGTTGCCGCTGAACCCGCAGCATTTCGCGGCCGTCTCGCCCGATTCGGCGATGAACACCGCCATCAGCTTCGCCAGCAACACCAACTGGCAGGGCTATGCCGGCGAGTCGACCATGAGCTACCTCACCCAGGCGCTCGGCCTGTCGGTGCAGAACTTCCTCTCGGCGGCCACCGGCATTGCCGTGCTCATCGCCGTGGTCCGTGGCTTCAGCCGCCGCGCCGCCGCGGCCGTGGGCAACTTCTGGGTCGATGTGACCCGGGCCACCCTCTACGTGCTGCTGCCGTTCTCGCTGGTACTGGCGCTGCTGCTGGTGTCGCAGGGCGTGGTACAGAACCTGGCCACCTACGTGGATGTCACCACGCTGCAGCACGGTACGCAGACCCTGCCGATGGGGCCGGCCGCCTCGCAGATCGCCATCAAGATGCTCGGCACCAACGGCGGCGGTTTCTTCAACGCCAATTCGGCGCACCCGTTCGAGAACCCCACGCCGTTCTCCAACTTCCTGCAGATGCTGTCGATCTTCCTGATCCCCGCATCGCTCTGCTACACGTTCGGCCGCATGGTCGGCGACCGTCGCCAGGGCTGGGCCATCCTGGCCACCATGATGCTGATCTTCGTGCCGCTGGCCGTGGGCCTGGTGGCCGCGGAACAGGCCGGCAACCCGGTACTGCACGGCTTGGCCATCGATGCGCAGGCCTCGGCCACCCAGGCCGGCGGCAACATGGAAGGCAAGGAAACCCGCTTCGGCATCGCCGGCTCCGGCCTGTTCGCGGCAATCACCACGGCCGCGTCGTGCGGCGCGGTCAATGCGATGCACGATTCGCTCACCCCGCTGGGCGGCCTGGTGCCGATGTGGTTGATGCAGCTGGGTGAGGTGATCTTCGGCGGCGTCGGCTCCGGCCTGTACGGCATGCTGGCCTTCGCCGTGGTCGCCGTGTTCATCGCAGGGCTGATGGTCGGCCGCACGCCGGAATACCTCGGCAAGAAGATCGAGGCCTACGAGATGAAGATGGCCAGTCTGGCCGTGCTGTTGCCCTGCGCCCTGGTGGTGATCGGCACCGCGGTGGCGGTGATGTCACCCGCTGGTGTGGCCGGCGTGTCCAACCCGGGCGCGCACGGTTTTAGCGAAATGCTCTATGCGGTCAGCTCGGCGTCGAACAACAACGGCAGCGCCTTCGGCGGACTCTCGGCCAACACGCCCTTCTGGAACGTGCTGCTCGGTATCTGCATGTTCCTGGCGCGCTTTCCGCTGGCCATCGCCATGCTGGCCATGGCCGGGTCGCTCGCCGCCAAGCGTCACGTCCCCGCATCCACCGGCACCCTGCCGACGCATACGCCGCTGTTCGTCGCGCTGCTGGCCTGCGTCGTCATCGTCGTCGGCGCGCTTACCTTCCTTCCGGCACTGGCCCTCGGGCCCATCGCCGAACAACTGATGTCCGCCACGGGCCCCTGATCCATGACTACCCTAGCCCACGACAAGCCGCGCGGTTTCGACCGCGCGCTGGTGACCCGCGCCCTCGGTGACGCCTTCCGCAAGCTCTCGCCGCGCCAGCAGTTCCGCAATCCGGTGATGTTCGTCGTCTTCGTATGCAGTGTGCTGACCACCCTCTTGTGGGTGCAGGCACTGGCCGGCCACGGCGAAGCCTCCGCCACCTTCGTGTTCTGGGTGGCGCTGTGGCTGTGGTTCACCCTGTTGTTCGCCAACTT
Organism: Luteibacter sp. 9135; assembly: GCF_000745005.1. NCBI lineage: Bacteria > Pseudomonadati > Pseudomonadota > Gammaproteobacteria > Lysobacterales > Rhodanobacteraceae > Luteibacter > Luteibacter sp. 9135. The sequence goes on from NZ_JQNB01000001.1 coordinate 1,150,525, forward strand.
CGCCGAGGCGCTGGCCGAAGGCCGCGGCAAGGCCCAGGCCGATGCGTTGCGCGGTTCGCGCCGCGATGTCTCCGCGAAGAAGCTCGCCTCCGCCGATCGCGAGGCTGCGATCACTTTCACGCCGTCGAGCGAGCTGCGCACCGGCCACTTCGTACTGGTCGACGCCGGCGATACCGTGCCGGGCGACGGTGAAGTGGTGGTCGGCGCGGCCAGCGTGGACGAGAGCGCGATCACCGGCGAATCCGCGCCCGTGATCCGCGAATCCGGTGGCGACCGCAGCGCGGTGACCGGCGGTACCCGCGTGCTCTCCGACTGGCTGGTGGTGCGCATCACCAGCAACCCGGGCGAGAGCTTCCTCGACCGCATGATCTCGATGGTGGAAGGCGCCTCGCGGCGCAAGACGCCCAACGAGATCGCGCTGACCATCCTGCTGGCCAAGTTCACGCTGATCTTCCTGCTGGCCTGCGCCACGCTGTTGCCGTACTCGATCTACAGCGTGCAGGCGGCCGGCGTGGGCAGCCCGATCACGCTCACCGTGCTGATCGCCCTGCTCGTGTGCCTGATTCCCACCACTATCGGCGCCCTGCTCTCGGCCATCGGCATCGCCGGCATGGACCGGATGATCCGCGCCAACGTCATCGCCACGTCCGGACGCGCGGTGGAAGCCGCGGGCGATGTGGACGTGCTGCTGCTGGACAAGACCGGCACGATCACGCTGGGCAACCGCCAGGCCGTGGCCTTCCACCCGGCACCGGGCATCGAGGAGCGCGAACTGGCGGAAGCCGCGGAACTCGCTTCGCGTGCCGACGAAACGCCGGAAGGCCGCAGCATCGTCACCCTTGCCGCGCGTTTCGTGGCGATGTCTACCGCCCGCCCCGCCAACGATCGCGATGCGGTGTTCGTGCCCTTTACCGCGCAGACCCGCATGAGCGGCGTCGATGTGGGCACGCGCCATGTCCGCAAGGGCGCCATGGATGCCGTGGAACGCTACCTGGATTCGCAGGACAGCCACATGCCGCCGCTGGTCCGCCGCATGGCCGAGGACGTTGCCCGTCGCGGCGCTACGCCGCTGATCGTGGTCGACGGCGCGCTCACCCTCGGCGTCGTGGAACTGAAGGACATCGTCAAGGAAGGCATCAAGGAGCGCTTCGCCGAGATGCGCCGCATGGGCATCCGCACGGTGATGGTCACCGGCGACAACCCGTTGACCGCCGCGGCCATTGCGGCCGAGGCCGGCGTGGACGACTTCCTCGCCGAGGCGACACCGGAAGCGAAGCTGAAGCTGATCCGCGATATCCAGGCCGAGAACCGTCTGGTCGCCATGTGCGGCGACGGCACCAACGACGCGCCGGCGCTGGCCCAGGCGGACGTCGCAGTGGCCATGAACAGCGGCACGCAGGCGGCCAAGGAAGCCGGCAACATGGTCGATCTGGATTCCAACCCGACCAAGCTGATCGAGGTGGTGGGCATCGGCAAGCAGATGCTGATCACCCGCGGCGCGCTGACCACCTTCTCCATCGCCAACGACATCGCGAAGTACTTCGCGATCATCCCCGCCGCGTTCGCCACCACGTATCCGGCGCTCAACACGCTGAACGTGATGCACCTGGCCACGCCGCAGAGCGCGATCCTCTCGGCGGTGATCTTCAACGCGCTGATCATCGTCTTCCTGATTCCGCTGGCGCTCAAGGGCGTGGCCTATCGCGCGCTGGGCGCCGCCGCGCTGCTGCGCCGCAACCTGCTGGTGTACGGGCTGGGCGGCGTGGTCGTGCCCTTCATCGGCATCAAGCTGATCGACATGTTGCTGGTCCTGGTCGGACTGGCGTAACCCGAGGCCCACTGCCATGCATTGCGTGAAGCTCACCGTACTCATCGAAGACAGCGCCGACCTGGACATGGAAGTACGCGTCGTCACCCCGGATACGCCTGCCCCGATGGCACGCGCCACCGCGGCGGCACCGGTCAGCCTCGTGCGTACCGCTGCCGTGCCGTCGCCACCGCCGCGTCGCGACGAAGACGATTACGCCCTCGGCGGTTACGCCGGCATCTGAACCAACGCCTCATCCTCCCACTATCGAAAAGGGGTCCCGAAAGGGATCGGTAAAACACGCCATGCGCACCACTCGTTACGCTTTTCTCGCCGCCCTGCTCGCCCTCGCGCCCGTCACCCGGGCCATGGCTTCCGGCAGCGACGACTGTTCCCAGGGCTTCGGCGCCCGCTTCGCCGCGGCCTACCGCGAAGATGCCCAGCCGGCCGACCCGAACGCACCTGCACCGGCCCGCCGTGGCCTGGATTCGCCGTTGGCCTCGCCGCCTTTTCCTTCCGCCGAATGGCAGCTGGGCGGCGTGGCCTACCCGATCGGCGTGCCCAACCTGAATTCGCAGTACCCGCTGGAAAAGGCCATGGCCTGCAACCGCGTGGGCCGCTGGCTGAAGGACAACCGGATCGAGGTGTACGGCTGGCTCAACGCGTCCGTCAACCTGAGCAGTTCGTCGCACACGAACTACCCGTTGTCGTACGCCGTGCGTCCGAACCGCGTGGAGTTCAACCAGGCGCTGCTGCGCATCGAGCGCCTGCCGGACACCGTGCAGACCGACCATGTGGACTGGGGCTTCCACCTGGATAACCTTTACGGTTACGACTACCACTTCACCACGATGAAAGGCGTGCTCAGCAACCAGTTGCTGAACAACCCCAAGCCCGACCAGCCGCTCAACGGCAAGATCAACGGCTACGACCCGATGCTGTTCTACGGGGATATCTACCTGCCGCATATCGCCGAGGGCATGGTGGTACGCATCGGTCGCTGGTTGTCGCTGCCTGACATCGAGGCGCAGTTCTCGCCCAACAACTACCTGGTGACGCATTCCATCCTCTACACGGTGGACCCGTATACGCAGATGGGTGTCATGACCACGACGCGGCTCAACGCGCAGTGGACGGTGCAGGTGGGCTTGAACGGTGGCAACGACACCGCGATCTGGAACCACCAGTCGCGCCCGACGTTGCAGGCCTGCGTGCGCTGGGTTTCGGCCAGTAACGACGACATGCTCTATACCTGCGCCAACAGCGTCAACCGTTCCGACTACAACTACAACAACGTGCAGATGTACGTCAGTACCTGGGGCCACCGCTTCAGCGACCGCGTGCACATCCTCACCGAGGCGTACTACATGTACGGCCGGCAGATTCCGGGTTATGGCCCGGGCTTCGACAGCCAGGTGGCCGGTTCGTCGCCGCTGCCGGGCAAGGCGGCGGAGTACGGCATCGTGAACTATCTCAACGTGGCGATCGATCCGAAGAACATGATCTCGTTCCGCAACGAGTTCTACAACGACCAGAAGGGCCAGCGCACCGGCTTCCCCACGCGCTACACCAGCCACACGCTGGGCATGACGCACTGGGTCACGCAGGACATGGAGATCCGTCCGGAGCTGCGCTACGAGAAGTCGTACGACGTCGATGCCTATGACGGCGGCCGCAAGGACAACCAGGTGACCGCGCTCGTCGACGCGATCTGGCACTACTGAGGAAGCACGCATGACTACCCTGCTACGCAATGCCATCGTCCTGCTCCTGCTGATGACCGCGGTTACCGGCGTGGCCTATCCCGCCGTCGTCGGTGGCCTGGCCGCGGTGCTGTTCCCGTCCCAGGCCGCGGGTAGCCTGGTGACGCGCGACAACGTGCCGGTCGGCTCCGCGCTGATCGGCCAGTCGTTCACCGCGCCGCGGTACATCTGGGGCCGCCCGTCGGCCACCACGCCCGTGCCGAACAACGCCGCCGCGTCCACCGGTTCCAACCTCGGCCCGAGCAACCCGGCGCTGGCGGATGCGGTGAAACAGCGGATCGCCGCGCTGCGCGCCGCCGATCCGGGCAACGACGCGCCGGTGCCGGTGGACCTGGTCACGGCGTCGGCCAGCGGACTGGATCCGGAGATCAGCCCGGCCGCGGCGACGTTCCAGGCCAATCGTGTCGCGCGTGCGCGGCAGATTCCCGCGGACACCGTGCGCCGGCTGATCGCCGAAAACACCCAGGGTCGCCAGTTCGGCGTACTGGGCGAGCCACGGGTCAACGTGCTGGCGCTCAACCTGGCGCTGGATGCCGCGACGCGCTGACCGGTTCCGCTACTCTTGCCCCACTCCTCCCGGCCACACCCCATGAACGATGTGCGAGACGCCCGCGCCGACGCGCTGCTCAACGCGGTGAACGAGGAGGACGGCCAGCGGCTGAAAATCTTCCTCGGCGCCGCGCCCGGCGTGGGCAAGACCTTCGCCATGCTCTCGGCGGCGCGGGACCTGAAGCGCCAGGGCATCGACGTGGTGGTGGGGCTGGTGGAGACGCATGGCCGCAGCGAGACGGCGGCGCTGCTGGAGGGCATCGAGGTGCTGCCGACGCGGCCGGTGCGCTATGCCGGTCGGGAGTTCCGTGAGTTCGACCTGGAGGCCGCGCTGGCGCGCAAGCCGGCGGTGATCCTGGTCGACGAACTGGCCCACACCAATTTGCCCGGCGGTCGCCATGCACGCCGCTGGCAGGATATCGCCGAACTGCTCGATGCCGGCCTGGAGGTCTACACCGCACTCAACGTGCAGCATGTGGAAAGCCTCAACGACCAGGTGCGGCGGATCACCAACGTGGCCGTGCGCGAAACGGTACCCGACGCGTTCCTCGACCGCGCACGCGACATCGTGCTGATCGACCTGCCGCCGCGCGAACTGATCGCCCGGTTGAAGCAGGGCAAGGTGTACGTGCCGGAAACCGCCGCCGTGGCACTGGACGCGTTCTTCTCGCCGACCAATCTGGCCGCCCTGCGCGAGCTGGCCGTGGAAACCGTGGCCTCGCACGTGGACAGCGACCTGCGCGAGCACATGCTGGCGCGCGGCGATGCGATGCCCGTGCGCCGGCGGGTCATGGCGGCCATCGACGGGCATGGGCAGAGCGAATACCTGGTGCGGATCACGCGACGCATCGCCGAGCGCCGCGGTGCGCCGTGGAGCGTACTGTTCGTCGACCGGGGCGGCATGGACGGCGCCCGCCGCGAGCGCGTGGACGCGGCGATGCGCCTGGCCCGTCGCCTGGGTGGCGAAGCGGTGATCCTGCGCGGGCATGCGGTGGCCGACGAGCTGATGGCCTGGGCCGATCGCGAAGGCGTGGGCCAGATCATCGTCGGCCGCACGCGCGAACGGCCCATCGCGCGCCGGCTGGGCTATTCGCTCACGCAGCAGCTGCTCACGCGCGGCGCGCACCTGGAACTGACCATCGTGGCCACGCCGACGCAGCGCGCGCAGTCGCGCCGGCGGCTGCGCGTGGAGGATGCGGGGTCGCGCCGCGACTACGGCTTCGCCACGGCCACCATCGCGGTGGCGATGGCGTTATCGTTCATCGCCGACCGCTTCCTCTCCGTGGCCAACCTCTCGCTGATCTTCCTAACGGCGGTGCTGATCGTGGCGGTGCGCACGCGCATGGCCGTCGCGGTCTATGCCGCGCTGCTCAGCTTCTTCGGCTACAACTTCTTCTTCGCGCCACCCCGCTACACGCTGGCCATCGCCAATGCGGACGACGTGCTGGCGGTCACCCTGTTCCTCGTCGCCGCACTGGTCTGCAGCCGCCTGGCTACCCGGCTGGCCGGGCAGGTGACCTCGCTACGTGCAGCGCAGGTGCGTGGCCGGGCACTGGTGGCGCTGGGCCAGCAGCTGGCCACCAGCGCGGATGCCGACGCCGTGCGCGTCGCAGGCGCGCAGGCGCTGGCCCGTGCGCTGGACATCGATGTCGCCATCCTGGCCCGCGATGCCTCGGGCGCGCTCGTGGTTGCCAGTGCCGCGCCGGCACCGTTTCCGCTGTCGGCCCAGGACATGGCGGCGGCGGACTGGTGCGAGAGCCATGCCGAGCCTGCGGGTCGCTATACCGACACGCTGCACGGTGCGTCGTGCTGGGTGCTGCCGCTGGGCAGCGAGCAACAGCGCGGCGGCGTGGCGGCGCTGCGTTTCCCGCCGGGCACCCGCGAGCCGGATGCCGACCGCCGGGGCCTGGCGCTGGCGATGATCCAGGATATCGGCCAGGCGCTGGACCGCGCGCGCCTGGCCAGCGAACTCGAAAGCGCGCGCGTGCAGGGCGAGACCGAGCGCCTGCGCAACGCGCTGCTGTCGTCGGTCTCGCACGACCTGCGCTCCCCGCTGGCGTCCATGATCGGTTCGGCGGGCACGCTGCTCAGCTACGAGGACCAGCTTCCGGCCAGCGAGCGCCACGAACTGTTGCAGGCCATCCTCGGCGAGGGCCAGCGGCTGGATCGCTACATCCAGAACCTGCTGGACATGACCCGCCTCGGCCACGGCACGCTCAAGCTCACGCGCGACTGGGTGGATGCGGGCGAGATCGTCGCCGCCGCGGTGTCGCGCATGCGCAAACTGTTTCCCGAGGTGCGCGTCGACGTGCACCTGCCGCGCGACACGATCCTGCTGCACGTGCATCCGGCCCTGGTCGAGCAGGCGCTGTTCAACATCCTGGAAAACGCCGGTCGCTTCACGCCGCCCGGCGAGCCGGTGCGGGTCACGGTCAGCAGCGAGGTCGGCCGCCTGCGCGTCGACGTGGCCGACCGGGGGCCGGGTATTCCGGAGGACGAGCGCGCGCGGATCTTCGACATGTTCTATTCGGTCTCGCGGGGCGATCGCGGCGGCAAGGGCACCGGGCTGGGCCTGGCGATCTGCCGCGGGATGATCGGTGCGCACGGTGGCAGCGTGGAGGCCTTGCCCCACGTCGGCGGAGGTACGACCATCCGGGTCTCGCTGCCCCTGCCGCCGCCCCCCGACGAGACCGCATGACTCCGACTCCCTCGGCTCCCCGTGTCCTGGTGATCGACGACGAGGCGCAGATCCGCCGCTTCCTGGACATCGGCCTGCGCGCCGAGGGCTACCAGGTGCTGCTGGCCGCCACCGGCCAGGAGGGCCTGGGCCTGGCGGCCACGCAGTCGCCCGATGTGGTGGTGCTCGATATCGGCCTGCCCGATCTGGAAGGCCACGATGTGCTGCGCGAGATCCGCCAGTGGAGCCAGGTACCCGTGTTGATGCTGTCGGTGCGCGACACCGAGGCCGAGAAGGTCCGCGCGCTGGATGGCGGTGCCAACGATTACGTGACCAAGCCGTTCGGCATCCAGGAACTGATGGCGCGCCTGCGCGTGCTGCTGCGCCAGGCGGCGAAGGGCGGCGAGGCCGAAGCCGCCGTGCGTTATGACGACGGCCGCCTCGCCGTGGACCTGGCCCGGCGCGAGGTGCTGCTCGACGGCACGGTCGTGGCGCTCACGCGCAAGGAATTCGCCGTGCTGTCGCTGCTGGTGCGGCATCCGGGTCGGGTGGTCAGCCAGCAGCAGATCCTGCGTGACGTGTGGGGGCCTACCCATACGCAGGACACGCATTACCTGCGCATCGTGATGGGCAAGCTGCGGCAGAAGCTGGGTGACGACCCGGCCGCGCCGCGCTGGCTGAAAACCGAACCCGGCGTGGGCTACCGTTTTCCGGCCGGCTGAGCCGACCGCAGCGGACCCGCCGGGGCACCGTCGGGCTCAGGCGCCGGCCGCCTGCCTGGCGAGGTAACGCCCCGGGGAATCGCCGAACGCCTTGCGGAACATCGCCACGAACGCGCTCGGCGTCGCGTAGCCCAGCGCATCGGACACCACGGCCACCGGCTCGCCCGTGGCCAGCCGTTCCAGCGCGCGGGTCAGGCGCGCCTGCTGGCGCCACTGCGCCACGCTGCACTGGGTTTCCTGGCGGAAGATGCGCGTCAGCGTGCGCGTGGACATGCCGGCCCAGGCCGCCCACTCCTCGATGCTGCGGGTGTCCTCGGGGTGTTCGAACATGGCGACGGCCACGCGGCGCAGGCGGCGGTCGCTCGGCATGGGCAGGTGCAGCGACTCCACCGGCGCACGCTGCAATTCGTCCAGCAACACCGCGAACAGGCGCTCCCGCGCCGGATCGGGCGCGAAGATCTCGACTGGCCAGGTGGCCGCGCGCTTGATGATGGAGCGGACCAGGTCGTTGACGCCTACCACGCAGGGCCGGTCCGGCAGGCCGACCGCGGCGCAGGGCGCGATGAAGACGCCCCAGGCATGGGTCGGGCCGGTCATGCTCACCGTGTGCCTCGTGCCGGGCGGCATCCAGCCGGCGCGGTGCGGCGGCAGCAGGTACGAGCCGTGCTCCGTGCGATTGGTGACGAAGCCTTCTTCCACGTAGAAGAATTGGCCGCGTACATGGCTGTGCCAGTCGACCTCCATCAGCGGCAACGCGCCGCGTGCCTCGTAGGCGACCAGCGGCGGGCCGTCGGCTCGTTCGAGCAGGGCGTGGATCACCTCGTGGTCCCGGCTGGAATGCATGTTGGCCGATGCTCGCTATAAATTGGCCGAGTAACGATATCAGGCCTATACCCGTCATGGCTAATATCTGCCTACTCAAGTATCCAAACGCTTGCCGCCGAAATCTGCGGCCCCAGGCGGGATACCCGACGAAGGAGACACCCATGATCCGTCTCGTCACAAACGATTTCAGCGAGGCCGGTGAAGGCCAGGAAGCCGGCGAAGCCCTGGTGACCTTCGTTGCCTGCGCCCACGCCATGCTCGACCCCGGCACCCCGGAAGACCAGGTGCGGCGCCTGGAACCGAGGCTGCTGGCCCAGTTGCCTACCCTGAGGGCGCTGGGCGTCTTCGACCTTTTCGAGGTGCGCGACCCCGCCCTGGCGGCCCTTCTGGCCGATGAATCATGAGGTAAAGCCGTCACGGTAATATATGCCGAACGCATATTTGCCTTGACAACTATATTTAGGGCAATAGAATGCGTGGCATGTCCACGTCTTCGTTCCCGCTCTGCGACACGCCCGACAGCCTCGGTGCCCTTATCGGCATGGTGCGCAGCGAAATCGTCCGGGCGATCGAGTCCGACCTGGCCGCACAGGGCACGGACCTGAAGTTCACGCAGTTCCACGTGCTCAAGCGCCTGGCCACCGCCGGCCCGATGACCGCCACGGAACTGGCGCGTGCCGTGGACCTGGACGGCGGCGCCATGACGCGCCAGCTGGACCAGCTGGAAACCAAGGGATACCTGCGCCGCCAGCCGCACGAGCAGGACCGCCGCGCACTGCGCATCGACCTTACCGAGGCCGGCGTGGCGCTATGGAAACACTTGCATGAAAGCAACATCGCCACCCTGGAACGCGCCCAGAAAACGCTGACCCAGGACGAGCGCGACCAGCTGCACGACTACCTGGGGCGCGTGCTCAACGCGCTTCGCGAAAAGAACTGAACTTACGTCCGAGGCAAAACGCAATGCGTCTGCACACTCTCGTGGCGGCCGTCGGGGCCGCGTTGATCCTCTCCGGCTGCGTCACCAGCCGTGGTCTGGATCCGCAAGGCACGCTGACCGATCCGTCCACCCTTCACGCCGGGCGCAGCCTGGCGAAGGTTCCCGTTTCCCCGGCCGGCTGGCCGGCGGCTGACTGGTGGACCGGACTGGGCGATAGCCAGCTCACCTCGCTGATCGAGGAAGCCCTGAAGGACAACCCCGACCTGGCAACGGCCAGCGCCCGAGTGCGCCAGGCCCAGGCGCAGGCCGGTTCGGCCGATGCCACGCGCAGTCCCACGCTCAGCGTGGGCGGCGGCGTGGCCGGCGCGCACCTGCCCGGTTCGTTGCTGCCCGATCCGCCCGGCAACCACTTCTCGTGGACCAAGTACGGCTACGGCAACTTCAACTGGGACCTGGACCTGTGGGGCGGGCGTCGCGCCGCCTTCGAGGCGGCCGTGGGCTCGCAGCGGGCCGCCGAGGTGGACATGCGCGCCGCGCGCATCGAGATCTCGACCAACGTCGCCCGCGCCTACGTGCAACTCGGCTACGGCTTCACCCAGCTGGACGTGGCCCACGCCGAGCTGGACCGCACCCATGCGTCGCAGAAGCTGACCGTGCAGCGCGTCGCCGCGGGCGTCGACAACCAGATGCAGGTCAAGCAGGCGGACAGCGAAGTGGCGTCGGCCGAACGCGAGGTGGCGGTGGCGCAGCGCGCCATCGACAGCGCGCGCAGCTCGCTCAGCGTGCTGCTGGGCAAGGGCCCCGATCGTGGCCTGGACATCGTGCGTCCCGCCGCCTTGAGCCCGGCCGCCGTCGCCATCCCGGCCAACCTGCCGGCCGACCTGCTCGGCCACCGTGCCGACTTGGTCGCCGCGCGCTGGCGCGTCGAAGCCGCCTCGAAGGACATCGTCTCGGCCAAGGCGCGTTTCCTGCCCAACGTGACGCTGGGCGTGCTCGCAGCGCAGCTGGCCGGCGGATCGGACAACCTGTTCGCCTCGCAGGCGCGCTTCTGGCAGGTGCTGCCCGCGTTCTCGCTGCCCATCTTCGACGGTGGCCGCCTGCGCGCCAACCTGGCCGGCAAGGATGCGGACTACGACCTGGCCGTCGCGCAATACAACACCACCCTGGTGCGTGCGCTCAACGAAGTGCAGGACGAACTGTCCGCGCTCGACTCCCTGGCGACGCAGATCCAGGCCCAGCAGCGGGCGCAGGACGCGGCCCAGCAGGCGTACGACCTGTCGCAGCAGCGCTACAAGGCCGGCGTCGGCAGCTACCTGGAGTCGCTGGTGGTACGCCAGCAGCTGCTCGAGGCCGAGCAGCGCACGGCGTCGCTGAAAGCACAGCAGGTCGATACCTCCGTCCAACTGATCCAGGCGCTGGGTGGCGGGTTCCGCCCCTCGGCCGACGACGCATCCGTCGCGACCGCCAGCACGCCGGCAACCCCTTAAGAAATCGTCCCGAGGCCGCTTCCGATGTCACAAGAAACCACCGCCCCCGCCGGCGCGCCGCCCCCGAAGAGCCGTCGCGGGTTCTTCCTCAAACTGCTGTTGCTCGTGGTCGTCCTCGCCCTCATCGGCTGGGTGATCTGGTACTTCGTGGACGGTCGCTGGTATGAAGATACCGACGACGCCTACGTCAACGGCAACGTGGTGCAGATCACCCCGCAGATCGCCGGCACGGTCACCTCGATCGGTGCCGACGACGGCGACCTGGTCCACCAGGGCGACGTGCTGGTCAAGCTCGATCCCAGCGACGCCGAGGTCGCCCTCGAGAGCGCACGCGCCAACCTCGCCAACACGGTGCGCCGCGTGCGTGGCCTGTACAACAACGTGACCTCGGCGCAGGCCGACGTGGCGGTACGCCAGACTGCGGTGGATCGCGCCCGGCAGGATTACAACCGCCGCCGCGACCTGGCCAAGTCGGGTGCCATCTCCGCCGAGGAACTCTCGCACGCCGCCGACACGCTGACCTCCGCGGAAAGCAGCCTGGCCTCCGCCAAGCAGTCGTACAGCAGCAACAAGGTGCTGGTCGACGACACCGTCGTGTCGTCCCACCCGGATGTGCGTGCCGCCGCCGCCAAGCTGCGCTCTGCGTACCTCGACTTCGTCCGCGCGACCCTGGTGGCGCCGGTGGACGGTTACGTCGCCAAGCGCAGCGTGCAGGTCGGCCAGCGCGTGCAGCCGGGCGCGGCGCTGATGGCCGTGGTGCCGCTGCACGAGGTGTGGATCGACGCCAACTTCAAGGAAACCCAGCTGACCCACATGCGCATCGGCCAGCCGGTGGACGTCACGGCCGACGTGTACGGCGGCGACACCGTGTACAAGGCGAAGATCCGCAGCCTGGGCGTCGGCAGCGGCAGCGCGTTCTCCATCCTGCCGGCGCAGAACGCCACGGGTAACTGGATCAAGATCGTGCAGCGCGTACCGGTGCGCGTGGTGTTCACCGATCCCAAGCAACTGGACGACAAGCCGCTGCGCCTGGGCCTGTCGACCAAGGTCACGGTGTCGCTGCACGACCAGAACGGCGCGTTGCTGGCGAAGCAGTCGCCCACGCAGCCCGAGTTCAGCACGCCGATCTACGACAAGCAGCTGGCCGATGCCGACAAGGACATCGCGCGCGTGATCCACGAGAACACGTCCGCGGGTGAAGGCGCCGAGCAGCAGGCCCCGAAGTAAGGGAGAGGGCTCATGAGCACCGAATTTCGACCGCCCAACCTGGCGCTGTCCACGGTCGGGCTATCGCTCGCGACCTTCATGCAGGTGCTCGATACGACGATCGCCAACGTGTCGCTGCCTACGATTGCGGGCAACCTGGGCGTCAGCTCCAACCAGAGCACGTGGGTGATCACCTCGTTCGCGGTGAGCAACGCCATCGCGTTGCCGCTCACCGGCTTCCTCACCCGTCGCTTCGGCGAGACCAAGCTGTTCGTGTGGGCCACGCTGCTGTTCTCGCTGGCGTCGTTCCTGTGCGGTATCGCGCAGAGCATGACGATGCTGATCGTGTTCCGTGCCATCCAGGGTGCGGTGGCCGGCCCGATGTACCCGATCACGCAGAGCCTGCTGATCTCGATCTATCCACCGGCCAAACGCGGCATGGCGCTAGCCCTGCTGGCGATGGTCACCGTCGTGGCGCCCATCGCCGGCCCCATCCTGGGCGGCTGGATCACCGACAACTACACCTGGCCGTGGATCTTCTTCATCAACGTGCCCATCGGCATGTTCGCGAGCTTCGTGGTGGCCAACCAGATGAAGGGCCGGCCGGAAGTGACCGAGAAGCCGAAGGTCGACTACGTGGGCCTGATCACGCTCATCATCGGCGTGGGTGCCTTGCAGGTGGTGCTCGACAAGGGTAACGACGAGGACTGGTTCAACTCGCCCTTCATCGTGGTGACCGCGATCGTCGCCGCCATCGGCCTGGCCGTGTTCCTGATCTGGGAACTGACCGACAAGGACCCGATCGTCAACCTGAAGCTGTTCCGTCATCGCAATTTCGCCATGGGCACCCTGTGTCTGGTGCTGGCCTACGCGGCGTTCTTCGCCATCGGCCTGCTGGTGCCGCAGTGGTTGCAACGCAACGTGGGGTATACCTCGACCTGGGCAGGCCTGGCGGCGGCGCCGCTGGGCATCATCCCGGTGATCCTGACGCCGTTCGTGGGTAAGTATGCGCACAAGTTCGACCTGCGCGTCCTGGCCTCGGGCGCGTTCCTGGTCATGGGCGCGACCTGCTTCATGCGCTCGGACTTCTACCTGCAGGTGGACTTCTACAGCGTGGCGATGGTCCAGCTGATCCAGGGCCTGGGCGTGGCGTTGTTCTTCATGCCGGTGCTGAGCATCCTGCTGTCCGACCTGCAACCCAGGGAGATCGCCGCAGGCTCAGGCCTGGCGACCTTCCTGCGTACGCTGGGCGGCAGCTTCGCCGCGTCGATCACCACGTTCCTGTGGGATCGCCGAGCCATCGTGCACCACGAGCGCCTGGCGGAGAACTTCACCCCGTTCAACCCGAACACCACGCAGGCCATGGCCCAGATCGGTCGAGGCGATCCGCAATACGCCGCTTCGTCAGTCAACGCGATGATCACCAACCAGGCGTACCAGATCTCGTTCAACGAGGTGTTCTACCTGCTTGGCTTCGTTTTCGTGGCGCTGATCTTCGTGGTGTGGCTGGCCAAGCCACCGTTCGCGGCCAAGGCGGGGCCGGCGGCTTCGGGGCATTGAGAAGGCTAAAACCGTGCCACCTTCAACCCGAAGTCGTCAGCATATCTATCCATGTAAGCACGTAGTTCGTCCGCTTCCTCTTCCGTGCTCGTCATTTCTATGGGAACGCGGCCGCCCAAGTGCGCCTGAGCGCTATTCAGCCACTTGAGTGCGCCCCCCCTGCTTCGTCTTACACGTGTCGCTTCGATCAGGATAGGTTCTAGAAGGTCAGGCCGTGGATACCACGAGATCGGCCGATGGACGGCCTTGTCGTTCCATCGCACCATGTTCGGCAAGTGGGCTGCGGCGAGTTCACTGTCAAGAATACTGGAGCGGGTCCAGTCGGCCAGCCTGGACAGGTCGCCGTTGGGCGATCGCTGACGGTGACGGGTGGGCACCACCAGCCCTAGCGTCGCTGCACCCTCGTTCTTGATCATCTGAAAGCACGGTGCCATGTCGGTGTCATTCGACACAATGACAACGTGCCCTACGTCACCCTTGACCACATCCCGATAAGCATGAAGGGCAAGGGACACATCCGACTGTTTCTCCTCGACCTTCCAAATATCGATCAGTGGCGAATCGGGGATATCTACACCCTCGATGACCTGACGCGCTCGAACCGGGCGCAGGTCGTAGTAACCCTTGATGACCTGTATGGCATCGCCCAGATGCCCTGCGAGCGCCTGATGGTAGGCCGTTTGGCAAGCGAGAGAATCGTTCGCCTTCGCCAGTTTCGGGAGGATCGGCGCCGTGAAGAACTTCAGAGCGAGCGGCGCCAATCGATACGGCCGAGGAGCGCCATCATCTGAACTGAACGACGTACGGATGACGTGATCGATCAGCGCGAGTGGATTCAGCCACTTATCATGCGACCGTTTCAAGCAGCCGTAATATAGGTTGTATCCGTCGATGTAGACCCGCGTGAGCGGCCCTGACGCATCCGTGCTCATTTCCCATCTCCATATACGCAAAAACCGCCCGTTTTACGGGGCGGCCTTTGCCCCCAAAGCTTTCCGCGTTCTTGTCGCAGAGTCACTTCGGGTTAGTCGTTGGCTCCAATCATAGTCACATCGACCAAGCTGTCAATGCCGCCTATGGATCGCAAGCCTCGGCTGAGAACAGACTCAAGCCTGAAGGTTGACGTCAGATATCGAACCCAATGCCCACCAGCCCCATCGTCTCGCCGCGGTTCGGCTCCTGGAAGCTGCCGTTGGAGATATGGCGGATCTGGAAGCTGATGTTCTTGTACTGCCAGCCAAGGGTGCTGACGAACTCGTAGCCGCTGGACAGTGCCTGCGTGCGCCCGCCCGCCGTGCCGGCGACCTGGAAGCTGAAGAAGAACGGACGGTACCAGTCACCCTCGCTGCCGTAGTGGAGGCGCGCACCGGCAGCGCCTACCCAGACATTGTTGGTGACGCCGGGACGGGACTGCTCGTAGCGACCGATGTCGCGACCCTTCACGTAACCGATCGACACGTCGGGTGACCAGGTGAAGCGGCTGCCCCCCATCGGGCGGGCGTCGAACACCGACTCGATGAAGAAGACATTGGTGCCGTAACTGTCCATGTAGCTGCGGCCACCCTGCAACTCGATGTGGGTTTCGGCGGCCGCGGGGATGGACACGGCGGCAAGGGAAAGCGCGGCGAGAGCGCCGAGGGCGAGGCGGGACGAACGCATGGCGGGGGAGGGTCCTTGTGCTGGGACGTGTTTATGAACCGGATGGTTCTGTAAATAGTGTTGAGCGAGCGTGAAAAAAGGGGGAGGGCTAAATCTTTCTCGTTCAAGCGGCGTCCTTTGGTGCCGTTACAGGACGACGAGGCTTCGCGAGGGCGGGCCAGGACTACGACCCGAGGAGGCGGCAATACGGTGGCGACCGCGACGGCACAGGGGGCGACAAAGACCCGCGCCCATACCATCCGTCTGGCGATCTGGGCCGTTTGTGTCGTGCTTTCGCTCGGCATCGCCGCGCTGGTCGCGGGCCTGCAGATGCAGGAATACGCGCGCATGCTGGCGACCAGTCAGCGTCAGGTCGCGGCGTCGGCCAATGGTGTGGTCAGACTGCTCGACCAGCAGGTGGATGCCAGCCTGGGCCCCCTGCTGGCACTGCGTAACGAGGTCGATCGCCCAGATATTTCGGAGTTGCGCATCCAACTTGCCGAGGTGCAGGCGCGGCACCCGGAGTTGCCCAATTTTCTGGCCCTCGACGCGCGCGGTACGGTCATCGCCTCCACGCACACGCCGGTCTACGACTGGGTCCCGATGCTGGCCGCTCCGCGGCGGATGGCCCTGGGTGCCAGCGTCCGGGTAGCCATCGGTGAGACGGAAGGGTCCGGATCGGCCTTACGCATCCTGGTGGACTCCCGAGTGGCGGAGCCGGCCGCCTTCGGTACGGTGATCCGCGCGGAGCGCATGCGCGACGCGATGCGCCTGACCATGCTGGGCAACACGGCCGAGATGACGATCTTCTCGCCGTCCGGCCGTGTGTTCACCAGCAACGGCGGTGGGCCGGTCAGGGCATGGACCGCGGGTAACGTGGTCCCCGGCAGCACGGGCTTTGTCGAGGACCCGGAGCGTATCGCGGCTTGGGCCGCCTCGACCGTCTACCCGTTCGTGGCTCGTTCTTCGGTCGATCGCTCGGCGGTTCTGGCGGACTGGTGGACGCAGGCCCGGCAGACCCTGCTGGCGACGCTGGCCTTGGTGCTGCTCATCCATCTCTTCGCCACCGCGTTCGACCGGGCCTACCGGAAGCAGTCGCGGCTGTTCGATGCGTTGTCGCGCACGGCGCGGCACCTCGGCGATGTGCAGCGCACCGGCCACATCGGCTTGTGGGAAGCCGACCTGACCTCCGGCGAGATCGTCTGGTCCGGCCAGGTCCATGAGATCACCGGCTATCCGCCCGAGCGTGTGGTGGTACGTCGTGGCACGTATTACCGGCTGGTGCATCCTGACGACCAGGCTGGCATCACAGCCTGGGTGGACCGTTTCGCCACGGAAGACGGCCCGCTGGAGTTCGAGCACCGGCTGTGTCGCCTCGACGGGCGCGAAGTGCGGGTCGCCCTGCGCGCCTCGCGGATCACCGACGAGGACGGCCGGCCCGTCCTGGCCGGTACGATCGCCGAGGTCACCGTACTCCACGAAACGCGCCGCCGGCTGGAGGATACCGATCGCGACCTCGCCGCCAGCGCCGCCGCCTATCGTCAGTTGCTGGCCCGCGTGCCGCTGCCGCTGGCCATCGTGCGGGACGACGGTATCGAGTACGCCAACCCGCGCGCCGAAGAGCGGCTGGGCAGCAGCGGTGAGACCCTGGTTGGCCGCCGCGTGGACGGCTTCATGGACGACGACGCGCTGGCGGTGCTGCGTGCCGGGTCACCCGATGGCGCCAACCTCATCGCGTGGCTCAATCCCGACCACGGCATGCCGTTCGAGGCCGAGCTGGCCCTGTCCGATTACCGGGACACCAAGGGCGACGGCACGCTGGTGATCATGCGTGACGTGACCGAGCAGCGCCGTTACGAAGAGCGCCTCAACCACCAGGCCACGCACGACGAACTGACCGGGTTGCCCAACCGGCGCGCCCTGCGCGAGAAACTCGACGAGCTGGTGACCGATAGCGTGCGCGAGGGCTCGGGCCTGATGGTGCTGTTCATCGACCTGGACCACTTCAAGGTCATCAACGACGCGCTCGGCCATGCGCTGGGCGACCAGGTGCTGCGCGACGTCACCCTGCGCCTGGGCGATGCGCTGGACGGCCTGGGCCATGTGGGCCGTTTCGGCGGCGACGAGTTCGTGGCGATGCTGCCCTTCACCAGCCATCCGGCGACGGCCATGGAAGTGCTGCCGCGTATCCAGCGCGCCATCGAGGAGCCGCTGACCGTCGGTGGCACCATGCAGCGCCTGAAGTGCAGCATGGGCGTGGCCTTCGCCATCCGCGACGGCGCCGATGCCGATACGTTGATCCGCAATGCCGACACGGCCATGTACGTCGCCAAGCGCTCGGGCCGGCACACGTGGAAGCGCTACGCGGCGGACATGCACGCCACCGCCATGGCGCGTCTCACCGTGCTCACCCGGCTGTCCGGCGTCAACCTGGACAACGAACTGTCGCTGGCCTGGCAGACGCAGCACTCGGGTGACGATGGCCGGGTGATCGGCGTGGAAGCGCTGTTGCGCTGGCCGTCCGCACCGGCGGATCTGGCCGGCAACGACAAGCTCGTGCCCCTGCTGGAAGAAACCGGCGCCATCGTGCAGATCGGCCAGTGGGTGCTGCGCGAGGCCTGCCGCCAGCAGCGACTGGTGTTCGATCGCCTGGGCCCCGGGTGCCGCATCGCGGTGAACGTCTCCGCCCAACAGCTGGTACACACCGACCTGGTCGCGGAGGTGCGCATGGCCCTGGCCGAGACCGGCGCCAGCGCGTCCTCGCTGGAACTGGAACTGACCGAAAGCGCATTCATGCAGGAGCCCGAGCGCGCCATCCGG
This sequence comes from Luteibacter sp. 9135, assembly GCF_000745005.1. Lineage (NCBI taxonomy): Bacteria > Pseudomonadati > Pseudomonadota > Gammaproteobacteria > Lysobacterales > Rhodanobacteraceae > Luteibacter > Luteibacter sp. 9135. Next base: position 1,168,519 of record NZ_JQNB01000001.1, read on the forward strand.
ACCCTGCACGAGCTGCGCGCCATGGGCGTGAGCATCTCGCTGGACGACTTCGGCACCGGCTACTCCAACCTGACCTACCTCTCGCGGTTGCCGCTGGACAAGATCAAGGTGGATCGCCACTTCACCGCCAGCCTGCTCGACGACGATGTCGACGCATCGATCTGCCGATCCATCATCTTCCTCGCCCGCAGCCTCAACCTGGAAGTGGTGGCGGAAGGCGTGGAAACCGAAAGCCAGCGGCGCTGGCTGCTGGGCGAAGGGTGCGTGGCGATGCAGGGCTACCTGTTCGCCCGTCCGGTGTCGATCGACGCGCTGGAAGCCAGCCTGTGCGGCAACGGCGCCGTCGAGGACTGGTCGTCCGCGATGGTCGCCACGGGCTCGCCGGGCGGCGATTGACGCACGGTTTGCTCCGGGTAAAACTGCGTCCTCCTTCCCCTTCGGCCGTAGCCATGCCCATCCATCGGCGACGAGGCGTGACCTCGCCGCGTGGCACGCTGACCGAAGGCCCGATCGTCAGCACGCTGTTGCGTTTCTCGCTGCCCATCCTGGGCGCCAACGTGCTGCAGTCGCTCAATGCGTCGGTGAACGCGGTCTGGATCGGCCACTTCCTCGGCGAGGCCGCGTTCGCTGCGACGTCCAATGCCAACCTGATCCTGTTCTTCCTGCTGGGCGTGGTCTTCGGCGTGGGCATGGCCACCACGATCATGGTCGGCCAGACGCTGGGGGCGAACGACGTGCCCGAGGCGCGGCGCGTGGTGGGCACGGGGCTCGGTTTCTTCGTCGTGATGTCGCTGCTGGTCGCGCTGGGCGGCTTCGTCGCCACGCCGGTCATGCTCGCCGCCATGGGCACGCCGCACGACGCGCTGCCCTATGCCACGGCGTACCTGCGCATCATCTTCGTCGCCCTGCCGGCGATGTACCTGTACACGTTCCTCATGATGACGCTGCGTGGCGCGGGCGATTCGCGCACGCCCTTCGCCTTCATGCTGTTGTCCGTGGTGCTCGACGTCGCGCTCAATCCGCTCTTCATCTTCGGCCTGGGCCCGGTACCCGCCATGGGTATCGCGGGCTCGGCGGTGGCTACGCTGATCGCGCAAGTGGTCTCGCTGCTGGCGCTGGTCGGCTGGCTGTATCGGCGACGCCATTTCCTGTGCATCGGCCGCCATGAGCTGCACCTGTTGCTGCCCCGGCCCGTGCTGCTCAAGCAGCTGCTGCTCAAGGGCCTGCCGATGGGCGCGCAGATGATCGTCATCTCCTCGTCGGCCATCATCATGATGTCGCTGGTCAACCGGCACGGTTCGCAGACCACGGCGGCCTACGGCGCCGCCGCGCAGTTGTGGACCTATATCCAGATGCCTGCGCTGGCGATCGGCTCGGCGGTGTCGTCGATGGTGGCGCAGAACGTGGGGGCGCGGCGCTGGGATCGCGTCGCCGGCATCGGCCGCGCGGGCATCCTTACCAATTTCCTGCTCACCGGCACGCTGGTGCTGGTGATCTACCTGTTCAACCGGGCGGCGCTGGCGCTGTTCCTGGGCGAAGACAGTTCCGCCATCGGCATCGCACAGCATCTCAACCACATCGTGGTCTGGTCGTTCCTGCTGTTCGGCGTCACCTTCGTGATGTTCGGCGTGGTGCGCGCCACCGGCGCGGTGATGCTGCCGCTGGTGGTGCTGGTCATCGCGATGTGGGTGGTGCGCTATCCGTTCGCCGCGCTCCTCGAACCGTACTGGGGAGCCGACGCCATCTGGTGGAGCTTCCCCGTGGGTTCGCTGGTGTCGCTCGGCATCACGGCGGTGTATTACCGCCGAGGTAGCTGGAAGAATGTGGGGATGTTGCCTGTGGGGGATGCGTCGGTCTGATTACGGCGATGTAGCTTGCCGACGTATCGCACCGACGTATCGCGACGACATATCGCGACGACGTATCGCGCACATCGTGCGCTCCTACATGCGGTGCGGATGGATTTGCCGTGGTGGAGGGTAGGAGCGGACGATGTCCGCGAACCCTAGACGCGCATGCTGCGAATGAGGCCATGCACCAAACCATGCCGGCGTTTCCGTGCGCAAAACAAAGTGCTCTTGCGCTTTGTTCGCTTGTCCAACGTCAGAGCCGCTTCGTTGGGGGCACGGAAACGCCGACAGGACGGTTTGCATGGCTTCAGTCGCGGTAGATACCGTGACGGTTCGCGCACATCGTGCGCTCCTACATGCGTTGCTTGCGAAGGCGTTTCCAGCGCTTGTAGCGGCGCTTGAGCATGCGGCGATGTATCCGCGTGGCCTTGCGCTCCTTGCGGTCGTGGTTCCACAGGTAGATGGCGGGCGTGCTCAGCAGGGTCAGCATCTGCGAGACCAGCAGGCCGCCGACGATGGCGATGCCCAGGGGGCGACGCATCTCCGAGCCCACGCCGAAGCCGATGGCCAGCGGCAGTGCCGCGCCCATGGCGACCAGCGTGGTCATCGTGATCGGGCGGAAGCGCACCAGCGCGGCCTGGCGGATGGCCTCCACGGGAGACATGCCGTGCTCGCGTTCGGCGACCAGGGCGAAGTCGACCATCAGGATCGCGTTCTTCTTCACGATGCCGATCAGCAGCAGCACGGCGATGATCGCCATCAGTGTGAGCTGGGTCTGAGTGACCAGCATCGCCAGGAAGGCGCCTGCACCGGCCGCCGGCAGCGTGGAGATGATCGTCAGCGGATGACCCAGGCTTTCGTAGAGGATGCCCAGCACGATGTACACGGCGAGGATGGCGCCGATGAGCAGCACCATGCCGTTGGACTGCGCATCGCGCATGCGCTGGTTGGTGCCTGTGACGTCCATGCGCACGCCCGCCGGCAGGCCGATCCGGCGTACGGCTTCTTCGGCCAGGGCATTGCCCTTGTCGGGCGTGATCTTCGGCGCGAGGTTGTACGTAATGTCGGCCGATTCGAGCTGGTTCTGGTGCGTGATCGCGCTGGGCGTCGCCACCGGCTTGATGGTGGCCACGGCCGAGAGCGGAATCATCTTGCCGACGGTGTTTTTCACGTAGGTGTTGAGCAGCGTGTCCGGGCTCAACTCCTGCGCTGCCGCGGCGGTAAGCACCACCCAGTACTGGTTGACGTCGGAGTAGATGATCGATACCTGGCGCTGGCCGAAGGCGTTGTACAGGGCCGAATCGACCATGCCCATGCCGACGTTGAGCCGGCCGGCCGCATTGCGGTCCACGGAGAGCATCTGCTGCTTGCCGACGATGTCGAAGTCGCTGCCGACGTCGCGGAACTCCGGCATGGCCCGCATCTGCCGCACCAGCTTCAGCGTCCAGGGTTGCAGCGGCTCGCCGCCGGTACTGACCAGCTGGAAGGAATACTGCCCGCGATTGCTGTTGCCGCCGTTGCCGCCCAGAAACTGCATCGGGTTCATGAACACCTGGACATCGGACAGCTTGTCGTACTCCTTGCCCTTGCGATCCAGGAACTCCTTCATCGACTCGTGGCGCTGCCCGGCGCCGCTACCCTTGGGCTTGAGATCGATGAACATCGTGCCGTTGTTGCCCACCGCGGCGCCGTCGTTGCCGCTGCCCAGGATCGTGGTCACGTCCGCCACGGCGGGATCGCTCTGCATCATCTCGCCGACCCGCTTGAGCCGGCGCGACATCTCCGTCGGGGATATGTTCGCGTCCGCGGTGACCTCGGCCTGGAGCATGCCGGTGTCCTCGTCCGGCATGAAGTTGCCGCCGGCGGTCTTCACCACGGCGAAACCCAGCCCGAACGTCGCGACGAGCAGGATCAGCGGCTGCCAGCGCATCACCCGCCGATGCCGCATGGCCCAGTCCAGGCCACGCGAGTAAAAGTGCAGGAACCCGCGATCGAAGCGCTCCAGCGCGCGTTCCATCCGACCGGGCTGGCGCCCGGGCGCATCGTGCTTGAGATAGCGGGCACACAGGGCCGGTGTCAGCGTGAGCGATACGATGGCGGAGATCAGTACCGCCGCGGCCAGCGTCACGGAGAACTCGCGCAGCAGCTTGGTGATGAGGCTGTTGCCGAACAGCAGGGGCGCGAACACGGCCACCAGCGACAGGGTGATCGACATGACGGTGAAGCCGATCTCGCGGACGCCATCCAGCGAGGCAGGCATCGGCTTGGATCCGTTCTCCATGTGCCGCACGATGTTTTCGATGACCACGATCGCATCGTCCACGACAAAGCCGATGCACAGCACCAGCGCCATCAGCGACATGGTGTTGAGCGTATAGCCGAGCGTCCACATCACCACGAAGGCGCCCGCCAGCGACAACGGCACGCTCAGCGTGGCGATGAGCGTGGGGCCGAGCCGGCGCAGGAACACCATCATCACCAGGAACACCATGACGATGCTGATCAGCAGCGCCACCTTCACCTCGTGCAGCGCCGACTGGGTGGTCTGGGTCAGATCGAAGATGGGGGTGACCTTCGCATCCGCCGGTAGCAGCGAGCGGAACCGGGGCAGCGCCGCTCGGATCGCGTCCGCGGTAGCGATGGAGTTCGCTTCCGGCCGCTTGCTCATCTGCATGGTGACCGCGCGCTCGCCCTGGAACCACGCGGCCTGGTACTGGTCCTGCTGGCCGTTGTAGACCCTGGCGATATCCGAAAGGCGCACCGGCACGTTGTCGCGCACGGCGATCAGTATCTTGCCGAAGTCCTTCGCGTCGCGCAGGCTGTCGGTGGCCGTCACCGTCATCTGGCTGTGGCCATCCGAGAGGACGCCCTGCGGCGAGGTGACGTTGGCGGCACTGAGCGCATTGGAGACGTCGTTGGCGGTCAGTCCCTTCGACGACAGTGCGCGCGTATCCAGTTCCACGCGCACCGCGTGGGGCGTGCCACCGAACACCTGCACGCGTGACACGCCTTCGATCTGCGCCACGGCCGGGCGGATGAGCGTGTCCACCACGTCGTAGAGCTTGTCCGGCGGCAGCGTCTTCGAGGTGAAGGTCACCAGCAGGACGGGGATCTGGCCGGTGTCGAACTTGAAGTACTGCGGCGGCGTCGGCATGCCGGCCGGCAGGTCGGCGGCGGCCGCGTTGATCGCGGCCTGCACGTCACGGGCGGCCGCATCGGTGGAGCGCGCCAGGGTGAAGCGCAGCCGCACGAAGCCGCTGCCCTCCGAGCTGTTCGAGTACATCTGGTCCACGCCCGGGATCTGGCCGAGGTGGCGCTCCAGCGGGGCGACGATGGTCGAGGCCACGGTCTGCGCATTGGCACCGGGCATCTGGGCCTGGATGAACACGGCAGGCACTTCGATGGACGGCAGCGCCGCCACACCCAGCAGCATGTAGGCGATGGAGCCGCACAGCACCAGCCCCGCCGCGAGCAGCGAGGTTCCGATCGGTCGGCGGATGAAAGGTGCAAAAACGTTCACGACACTTCCTGTGATCGCGGGAAGCATACCCGCGCCCACAGACTTTATGACGTTCCCACGGTTTCGTGGCGTGTGCCTTTAGTGGGGCCCCTGCCGGAAGGCAGGGGTACCCCGTTTGCCGGCGGGAGCCGCCGGCGGGCCGGATCAGCGCAGGGGCGAGAAGCGCAGGGTCAGGTAATACGTGCGGCCCAGCTGGTTGTAGTACGCCGCCGTTTCGTAGCGTTTATCGGCAACGTTCGCGACGCGGCCCTGCACGCTCCAGGCATCGTCCAGGTGCCAGGTGGCGCGCACGTCGGCTGTCGTGTAGCCGCCGAGGCGGGTGTTGTTGAGCGCGTCGTCGTAGCTGTAGCCCGAAGCGTAGACCGAGCCGCCGAGCGTGAACGCACCCAGGTCCTTGTCCAGGTCTACCCGGCCGGTACGACGGGGGCGGCGCGGCAGCAGGTTGTGCTTCTCCGTACCGCTGTCGAGGTCCAGCGGCTGCTGCAGCGTCAGGTAGCCACGCACGTGCCAGCCATCCAGGTCGGCACCCACCTGGCCTTCGACGCCGCGCAAGCGCGCCTTGCTCACGTTGATCGGCACGAATAGGGGGTCGAAGCCGATCAGGTCGTCGACATGCGTCTGGTAGGCATTGACCGCCCAGGTCCAGATGCCGGGACGGCTGGACAGCCCGATCTCCGCCGTGCGTGACGTCTCCGGCTTGAGTTCCGGTGCGGGCTGCCCGGTAAACCCATACGGGTAGTACACGTCGTTGAAGGTCGGCGCATGGAAGGCGGTCCCGTACGAGGCCGTGATCTTCATGCCGTCGTCGAAGCGGTAGCCATAGGCGGCCGAGCCGGTGGTGTGGTTGCCGAACTGAGTGTTGTGGTCGTGGCGCGCGGACAGCTGGATCTCGTGCGGGCCGAACACGCCTTGGTACAGCGCGAACACACCGGTGTTGTTGCGGGTGTCCTTCAGGTAAGCCGTATCGCTGTCGAGCTTTTCCTGCTGGTAATCGACGCCGGCGGTGAGCGTCTGCCCGGCGGCCAGCGTGATGTCGTTCTGCCAGGAGGCCTGGTTGCGCTTGGAGTACAGGTAACCCGTGCGCACCTTGTCGGCGCCGGTGACGAGGTTGCCGAGGCCGTCGTAGTACTTCTTCTGTGTACCGTTGAGGTAATTGTCCGCGCGGTCCTGGTTCTGGCCCAGGCTGACCGACATGCGCCAGGCCGACATCACGTCGAACGCCAGCTTGGCGCCGGCCACCTGCTGCGAGCGCCGGGTCAGGTTCTGGAAATCGCCGTCGTATTCGATGTCGCCCTTGCTGCGCAGCCAGCTGCCGGTGAGTTCGGTGCCGTTGTCCCAGCGGTAGCCGCCCGAGAGCGCACCGTTGTAGGTGCGGTAGGCGTCGTGGTCCGGCTCGTCGGTGAAGCAGCCCTTGAACGCGTCGGCCGCACCAACGCGGCAGGCGTTGATCCCGGCGGTGTACTGGCCGCCCAGGCTGGCGTTGTACCAGCCATGCGTGGTGCCGCCCGAGAGACCCACCTGCCCGGCGGTGTAGCCGTGGCTGCCGCCGCCGATCGACAGGCTGGGCGTGGGCGCTTCGCCGGCCTGGCCGCGACGGGTGAAGATCTGGATGACGCCGCCGATGGCATCCGAGCCGTACAGGCTGGAGCGCGGGCCACGGACCACCTCGATATGGTCGATCTGCTCGACCGGCAGCTGCTCGTAGGCGGGCAGGCCGGCACCCACGGTGCCCACGCGCACGCCGTCCACCAGCACCAGCGTGTGTGCCGAGTTGCTGCCACGCATGAAGAGCGAGGTCTGCTGGCCCAGGCCGCCCGTGTTGGTCATGGTCACGCCGGGCAGGCCGGCCAGCAGGTCCTGCACGTTGCGGGGCTGCAGGCGCTCGATGTCCTCGCGGCTGATGACGGTGACCGGGGCCAGCACTTCGTCCAGTGGCGTGGGCGCGCGGTTGGCGGTGACCACCACCGGGTCGAGGGTGCCGTTGGGTGCGTCGGCCGCATGGGCAGCGACGATCGTCGACAGCAGGGCCGTCGCGAGCAGGGTTTTCTTCATGGAACGGGTTTCCTCCGCCGCTGGTGCGGCAATGCGTAGCCTCAACAGGCGCGCGGGAGGACACAACGACGAACGGCACCACGGGCAACACCCGGATGACTGTCCGGATTCGCCCTCCGCGAATCGCCGATAACGGGACGGCGCCCGCGCTTAAAAGCGCAGGATTCGCCGATCGGGCCGGTCTCCGGACTCGCGCTGGCCCGAGGGCATCGCACCGGCGCCTTCCCGCTTGCGCAGTGGCTGTGGCCGGTGGATGGAGCCGTTCTGGGCGGCTCCTCACGCTTACCGTTGCGGGGGCAGTGCCGGCCTTGCCACATGTGTGGCGCACCGGCTTCCCGTTTCATCCCCGCCCGCTTCAGGCCGGCGGGGACACCCGAACAACGCAATGTTAACGCCTGGCCCGCGCGGAAGCGAGCCAGTGCGGGGCGACGGATCAGGCGGCGTAGACGCGCTCGCCGCCGATCCAGGTTTCGGCCACCGTGTGGTCGTCGTCCATCACCACGAAGTCGGCGCGATAGCCCGCCGCGATATGGCCGTGGGTGGCTTCCAGCCCGAGGAAGGCGGCCGGATAGGTGGAGGCCATGCGGGCCGCCTCGTCATAGGCCACGCCAACCATCTCCACCGTGTTGCGCACGGCGGTGGCCATGTCCAGCGCGGAGCCGGCCAGCGTGCCGTCGGCCGTCTGGCAGACGCCGTCGCGGACGGTGATCGTCTCGCCCTTCAGGACGAAGTTCGGATCGTCCGACCCCACGGGTGGCATGGCGTCGGTGACCAGCATCATCTTCTGCGGCGCCTTGGCCGCGATGGCGACACGCAGCGAACTCGGGTGCACGTGGTGGCCGTCGACGATCAGGCCGCACCAGCTGGCGGCGTCTTCCAGCGCGGCGCCGACCACGCCGGGCTCGCGGCTGGTGAACGGCGTCATGGCGTTGAACAGGTGCGTGAAGCCACGCACGCCGGTCGCCAGGGCCTGGCGGGTGGTGTCGTAGTCGGCGGCCGTGTGGCCGGCCGCCACGATCACGCCGTGGGCGACCAGCTGTTGCAGCACCGCGGCCGAGGCGCGCTCGGGCGCCAGCGTGAGCAGCGTGACGCCGCCGTGCCGCCGGGCGACCATGGCTACGTCGTCGGCGTCGGCGATACGGAACTTGGCCGGATCGTGCACGCCCTTGCGCTCGGGCGCGATGAACGGGCCTTCGAGGTGGATGCCGAGCACGCCCGGCACGCCCTGGGCCACCGCGTCGTTCACCGCATCGATGGCCTTCGCCATCACCGCGGCATCGTCGCTGATCAGGGTGGGCAGGAAGCCGGTGGTGCCGAACTTCGCGTGCGCCTGCCCGATGCGACGGATGGTGTCGACGGTGGGCACGTCATTGAACAGCACGCCGCCGCCGCCGTTGACCTGGCAATCGATGAAACCGGGCAGCAGCGTGCGGCCACCGAGGTCGTGACGCTCGGCGGCGCGCACGCGGGGATCGGACGGCAAGGCCAGCCCGGTGATGGTGCCGCCGTCGACCAGCACGGCAAAGCCACCCTGGAAGCCGTTATCGGTCAGCACACGGCCGTTGACGAGGGCGATGGTCATGGCAATTCCTATACGTGGGGCGAGAGGTCAGACGGTCTCGGTGACCTTGTTGAGGTGCGGCGGCACGTCGGGGTTGAAACCGCGTGCCAGCGCCAGCGCGGCCGTGGCGCGGTAGAAGCTCTGCACGGTGATCAGCGGTGCGGCGATGGGCGCGGTGGCGACCAGGGGCAGCACGCCCTCGCCCGTGGCGCCGGGTGCGGCGATCCACACATTGGCGCCGCGCTTGCGGAACTCCGCCGCGATCTCCAGCACGCCGGGCAGCGTATCGTCGTTCTGCGCGAAGAACAGCACGGGGAAATGCGGGCCGACCAGGGCCATCGGGCCGTGCTTCACCTCGGCCGCGCTGAAGGCCTCGGCGTGCAGGTTGCAGGTTTCCTTGAACTTAAGCGCGGCTTCCAGCGCGCCGGCAAAGCCGAAACCGCGGCCGACCACGAACAGGTTGTGCGCATCGACCAGGCCCTCGGTAAGTGCCGACCAGTCCGCGTCCCAGCCCTGGCGAAGCTGCGTGGGCAGGGCGGTGATGGCGTCGGCGATCTCGGCGCGGCCGCTCCAGCGGGCGGCGATGTGCAGGATCGCGAACAGCGCGCCCAGGTAGCTCTTGGTCGCGGCGACGCTGGTTTCCGGGCCCGCGTGCAGCGGCACCACCACGTCCGCCACGTCGGCCAGCGGGGAATCCACCACGTTGACCAGGGCGACCACATAGGCGCCGGCCTTCTTCGCGGCCTCCGCGTTGCGCACCAGGTCGGGGCTTTTGCCCGACTGCGAAACGGCGAGGTACAGCGCGCCATCGAGGCGCTGTGCCGCGTGATAGATGGAGGTGACCGACGGCGAGGCCGATGCGGTCACCACGCCCAGTTGGGTTTCGAACACGTACTTGGCGTACATCGCCGCGTGGTCGGAACTGCCGCGGGCGCAGGTGATGACCATGCGCGGGGGCTGGGCACGAAGCCGGTCGGCAAGGGCGCCGATCACGCCTTCGTTGAGGGCGAGTTGCCGTTCGACTACCTCGGCCGTCTCGTGCGCTTCGCGGTACATCAGGGTGTCTTGCGGCTGGGTGGTCATAGAAGTGGTGTGCCCGTCAGTCGCTTTGCAGTTCGGCGACGAAGTCGTAGATGTCCCCGCGATACCAGGAACAGGTGAATTCGACGATGCGGCCGTCGTCGAGGAAACTACGCCGCTCGATGTTCAGGCCGGCGCTGCCGGCACCGAGCCGGAGCAGCCGGGTCTGGGCCGGGCCCAGCACCACCGCGCGCAGGCGTTGCAGCGCGCGCCGCGGCCGATTGCCCAGCGTGTCGAGCGCTTCGTAGAGGGAATCCTCGACCAGGCTGGGGTCGGGCAGGAGGCTGAGCGGCACGGCGCTGCGCTCGATCGCCAGGGGCTCGTCGCCGGCGTAACGCAGGCGATGCAGGCGGACCACCTGGGTGCCGGGCGAGAGGTTCATCGCCATGGCTTCCTCCGGGGTGACCTCGCCGATGGCCCGCTCGAAGAACTCCGAGCGCGGGTTGAGCCCGCGGGCGCGAAGATCCTCGGTGAAGCTGGTCATCCGCGACAACGGCTTGACAATGCGTTCGGATACGAAAGTGCCGGCGCCGTGGCGTTGGGTGAGCAGGCCATCTTCGACCAGCCCGCCGATGGCCTTGCGCACGGTGACCCGGGACAGGGTGAGGGCCCTGGCCAGGTCGCGTTCGCTGGGCAGTGCGTGGCCGACCTGCACCTCGCCGTTCTCGATCACCGTGCGGATCGCCCGGCGCAGGCGCATGTACGCCAGCGGTTGCCGGGCGGCCGGGTCGTGCTGCAGGCGCTGGTACTCGGCGACGAGGGCGGTTTCCATGCCGGGAAGATACCAATCCACAACCACTGCGGCAAGACTCATTCGCGCGTCTCACAAACCCTTTGGATTCAAACGACTGTTTGCACGATCCAAATCGGCAACGTAAACGTTTGCGCCGCTGGCGCGCCGATCTTCCGAGGCGAAATGTCGCGCCGATTGGTACGGGGCTGGTACGTCCTGGTATGTCACTGGTACGATCCTCCGGCACCCTCCCGTTTTGCAAAGGCCACTGTCGTGAGCGCCCAACTCCTCCCGATCGAACCCTTCGACCTCGTTATCTTCGGCGGCACCGGCGACCTGGCCGTGCGCAAGCTCCTGCCTGCGATGTACCAGCGTTTCGTGGATGGCCAGATCCAGCCCGGCAGCCGCATTCTCGGCGTCGCCCGTGAAGGCCTGGACGATGCCGGCTACCGCGACCTGGTGCGCGGTTCGGTCGAGCAGGGCGTCACCCATGTCGCCCCCGCCCAGCTCGAGGCGTTCATCGCCATGGTCGGCTACCTCTCGCTGGATGCACGCAAGGAAGAAGGCTGGGACGACTTTTCTGCCCTGATGCAGGTGCAGCCCAACCACATCCGCGTGTTCTACCTGTCGACCGCGCCGGACATCTTCACCGACATCTGCCAGCGCCTCGGCGCCCTGGGCTTCAACGGCGCACGCTCGCGCGTGGTGCTGGAAAAACCCATCGGGCGCGACCTGGAAAGCGCCAACGCCATCAACGATGCCGTGGCCCGCGTCTTCAACGAATCGCAGACCTACCGGATCGACCACTACCTGGGCAAGGAGACGGTGCAGAACCTGCTGGCGCTGCGCTTCGGCAACGCCCTGTTCGAGCCGCTGTGGAACGCCCAGCACATCGACCACGTGCAGATCACCGTCGCCGAGACGGTCGGCGTCGGCCATCGCGCGGGTTATTACGATCGCGCCGGCGCCCTGCGCGACATGGTCCAGAACCACATCCTGCAGTTGGTCTGCATGCTCGCCATGGAGCCGCCGTCGTCGCTGGCGCCGGACGCCGTGCGCGACGAGAAACTCAAGGTGCTGCGTTCGCTGCGCCCCATCGACGCCAGCAACGCCGCCCAGCTGACGGTGCGCGGGCAGTACCGCGCCGGTGCGGCCGAAGGCCAGGGCGTGCGGGGCTACCTCGACGAACTGGGCAGCGACCAGTCGCGCACCGAGACCTTCGTCGCCCTCAAGGCGGAGATCGGCAACTGGCGCTGGGCGGGTGTGCCGTTCTACCTGCGCACCGGCAAGCGCCTGCCCAGCCGGGTCTCGGAGATCGTGGTGACGTTCCGTGCGTTGCCGCACTCCATCTTCGATCCCACCAACGGTGCGCTGTTGCCCAACCGCCTGACGCTGCGCCTGCAGCCGGACGAAGGCGTCAAGCTGTGGCTCACCATCAAACATCCGGGTCCGGGTGGCCTGCGCCTGCGCCACGTGCCGCTCGACATGAGCTTCGCGGCGGCGTTCGGCGTGCAGCAGCCCGACGCCTACGAACGGCTGATCCTCGATGTCGTGCGTGGAAACCCCACCCTGTTCATGCGCCGCGACGAAGTGGAAGCGGCATGGAACTGGGCGGGTCCCATTCTCGACGCCTGGGAAGCCGGCGGTGACACGCCGAAGCCGTATACCGCGGGTACCTGGGGTCCGAGCGCCGCCGTGGCGCTCATCGAACGCGATGGCCGCACCTGGGCCGAGGACGCAGCATGAACGCCACGATCCACAAGCACGATTTCGCCGACAAGCTCACCCTGGCCGACCAACTGGCCCGGGACATCGCCGGCAAGCTGGACACCGCCGTCAAGGCGCGCGGCAAGGCCAGCCTCGCCGTGTCCGGCGGCAGCACGCCGAAGCAGATGTTCGCCGTACTCGCCCAGCAGGAGATCGACTGGTCGAAGGTCACCATCACGCTCGTCGACGAGCGCTGGGTGGATGAGGACAACGAGCGCTCCAACGCCGCTCTGGTCAAGGATCACCTGATCCGGCACGAGGCCCACGTGGCGGCGTTCCTGCCGTTGTTCGACAAGTCGCACGCCGACGACGTGGACGCCGCGCTGGATGCCGTGGGCGAGCGTGTGGATGCACTCGGCAAGCCGTTCGACGTGGTCGTGCTCGGCATGGGTCCGGACGGCCATACGGCCTCGTTCTTCCCCGGTGGCGACCAACTGGCCGAGGCACTCGACCTGAAGGGCACGCAAAGCGTGCTGTCCATGCGTGCCGAGGGCGCGGGTGAACCACGCATCACCCTCAGCCTGCCGCGCCTGCTCGATACGCGAACGCTCTACCTGCACATCGAAGGCGCCGACAAGAAGGACGTGCTGGCCAAGGCCGAGGCCGGTGCGGACCTGCCGATCGCCGCGGTGCTCACGCAGGATCGCGTCCCGGTGGATATCTACTGGGCAGCCTGATCATCGTTAAATCGCCGCGCGATCATCGCGCGGCACCTCGCCGCTCCGGACACATGCCATGACCATCCATCCCATCGTCGCCGAGGTGACGCAGCGCATCGTCGAGCGCAGCCGTGTAGCGCGCGCCGCCTACCTGGCCAGGATCGACGCCGCGCGCGGCAAGGGCGCGAAGCGCCACCACCTGTCCTGCGGCAACCTTGCCCACGGCTTCGCCGCCTGCGGCGAGAACGACAAGGACGCGTTGCGCAACGGCCACGCCTCCAATATCGCGATCGTCACCTCGTACAACGACATGCTCTCGGCCCACCAGCCCTATGAGCGCTACCCCGAACTGATCCGGCAGGCCGCGCGCACGCTGGGCGCCACGGCACAGGTGGCCGGTGGCGTGCCGGCCATGTGCGACGGCGTGACCCAGGGCCGTCCGGGCATGGAGCTGTCGCTGTTCTCGCGTGACCTGATTGCCATGGCCACCGCGGTGTCGCTGTCGCACGACATGTACGAAGGCGCCTTGTACCTGGGCATCTGCGACAAGATCGTGCCGGGCATGCTGATCGGCGCGCTGAGTTTCGGTCACCTGGCCAGCGCGTTCGTGCCGTCGGGTCCGATGCCGTCGGGTATTCCCAACGAAGAAAAATCCAAGGTCCGCCAGGCGTTCGCCGCCGGCAAGGCCACGCGTGCCGAGCTGCTCGATGCCGAGGCCCGCTCGTACCACGGCTCGGGCACGTGCACCTTCTACGGCACCGCCAACTCCAACCAGATGCTGATGGAGATCATGGGCCTGCACCTGCCGGGCGCCAGCTTCGAGGCACCGGATACCCCGCTGCGCGACGCGCTGACCCGCGCCACGGTGGCGCGCGTGCTGGCGATCGACACCCTGGGCGACGACTATCGCCCCATCGGCCGCATCGTCGACGAGCGCGCCGTGGTCAACGGTGTCATCGGCCTGCACGCCACGGGCGGTTCGACCAACCACCTGCTCCACCTCGTGGCCATCGCGCGCGCGGCCGGCGTGGAACTGCGCTGGGACGACTTCGACGCGTTGTCCGCCGTGGTGCCCCTGCTGGCGCGCGTGTACCCGAACGGCTACGCCGACGTGAACCACTTCCACGATGCCGGCGGCATGGCCTTCCTCATGGACCAGTTGCTCGACGCCGGTCTGCTGCATGGCGACGTCAACACGATCATGGGTCAGGGCCTGGACGCCTACCGCCAGGTGCCGGTGCTGGAAAGCGACACGCTGACCTGGAAGCCGGTGTCGAAGGAAAGCGGCAACCGTGGCGTGCTCCGCACGATGGCGGAGCCGTTCCGTCACGACGGCGGTCTGCGCATGCTCAAGGGCAACGTCGGCCGCGGTGTCATCAAGGTGTCGTCGGTGCCGGACGATCGCATGGTGATCGAGGCGCCGGCCATCGTGTTCGACGAACAGGACGACGTCAAAGCCGCGTTCGACCGCGGTGAGCTGGATCGCGATTTCATCGCCGTGGTGCGCTTCCAGGGTCCGCGGGCCCGGGGCATGCCCGAGTTGCACAAGCTGACACCGACGCTCAGCCTGCTGCAGGATCGCGGCCACCGTGTTGCCCTGCTGACCGACGGCCGCATGTCCGGAGCCTCGGGTCGCGTGCCCGCGGCCATCCACGTCACGCCCGAGGCGGAAGCCGGTGGCCCCATCGCGCGCATCCGCACGGGCGACCTGGTGCGACTGGATGCCTTGGCCGGCAGCATCGAGGTGCTGGTGCCCGCGGACGAGTGGGAACGCCGCGTCCCCGAACAGATCGACCTGGCGGTGCACCACACCGGCATGGGTCGCGAACTTTTCGCCATGTTCCGTCAGTCCGCCGTCACGGCCGACCTCGGTGCCGGCGTCTTCTGATTCAACGGAGCAGTACCTGATGAGCAACGAAGCGAAGCAACAGAGTGTCGAATCCGCGTTGCGCCTGGCACCCGTGGTGCCGGTGGTCATCATCGAGGACGCCTCAAAGGCCGTCGGCATGGCGCGCGCGCTGGTGGCCGGCGGGGTTCCCGCCATCGAAGTCACCCTGCGCACGCCGGCGGCGCTGGACGCCGTGCGGGCGATCGCCGCGGAAGTGGAAGGCGCCTTCGTCGGCGTGGGTACCGTGCTGACCGCGCGTGATCTCGAGAACGCGTTCAAGGCCGGCGCGAAGTTTGCCGTGTCGCCCGGCAGTTCGCCCCGCCTGCTCGATGCCGCCGACGACCACGAGCTGCCGCTGCTGCCTGGTGCGGCTACGTCCAGCGAAGCCATGGCCCTGCTGGAGCGCGGGTATCGCTTCCAGAAGTTCTTTCCCGCCGTACCGGCCGGCGGCCCGAAGTTGATCGGCGCCTGGGCCAGCCCTCTGCCGCAGATCCATTTCTGTCCTACTGGCGGTATCAGCTTGGCCAACGCGCCGGACTTCCTCTCGCTGCCCAATGTCGTGTGCGTGGGTGGCTCGTGGCTCACGCCCGCCAAGCTTCTCGCGACGTCCGATTGGGCGGCCATCGAAGCCCTGGCGCGCGAGGCGGCGCAGTTGGTTCACGCCCCCAAGCGCTGAGGTTCCCGGTAGTGCGGTAGGAGCGCACGCACGTGCGCGACATGTGTTGAGGCCGTGCCTTCAGGCTGGCGCGTGAACCCGATGGATCGACGCGAAAACATGTCGCGCACATGCGTGCGCTTCTACGCCGAGCCCGCCCGCCCGCTACGACGGTTGTAGAAGCCCACGATGTGGGCGATCCACGCGTACCGTATCGTGCGGCGATCAGCCCGCCATCACCGCAATCGCCCCCAGCGCCACCACCAATCCGCCCCAGTTGATCCACGACAGCTTCTCGCGAAACGCCAGCGCACCTACCAGCGCGCCGAGCACCATCACGCCCACGTTCATCGCCGCAAACACCCGCGACGGATCGTTCGGCAAGGCGATGTGCGCGCGCACATAGAACAGGATGTTGGCGAAGTTAGCCGCGCCCAGCACGACGCCGAAACCGATGCTCCGCCACGACAAGACCGCCGCGCCGGCGATGGCGCGGCCGACGACGACCAGCCAACAAAGCACCATGGCGATCAGGAACGACACAAGCAACGCACTGGCGAACGGCGCACCGGCCTTGGCCAGCAGCTTGAAACACAGGTCGATCACGCCGAAGCCGGTGAACACCGCCAGGGGTGCAAGCCAACCCGCGCGAGCCGTAGTGCCGTCCGCTTTGCCGCCCATGCTGCCGTGTTCGAAGCCGCCGCGATCGCGCCGCCAGATCACGCAGACCACGGCTACCAGCGCCAGCGCGATGCCGGCCAGTTTGCGCGTCGTGGCGGGTTCGCCCAGCAGCGCGAAGGCGGCGATCAGCGGAATCACCAGCGACAGCCGTTGCGCCACGTCGGTGCGCACGATGCCTGCGGCGCGCACCGAGCGGGCCAGCATGAGGAAGATGGCGGGCAGGAACACGCCGAGCAGGAGCAGCGGCGCATAGGTGGCCGGCGCGGCGATGGCGGCGTCCGGACGGGCATCCAGCAGCAGCCAGGCCAGGGCCGCGGCCACCACGTAGTTGGTGGCCACGGCCTGGACCATGTCGACCTGGCCACGCCGCGCCAGCTTCAGCAGGATGGAAACGGCCACGCTGAACGCGATGGCGAGGACGACATAGACCATGGACAGTGCCACCGAGGGGACGAAGACGCGCAGGATCGCACGTCACGTCATGTCACGCGGCGTGACCTTCGATCACAGCGCGCTCGGGCACCGACGGCAAGGCCTCGTCCACCGTCAGTGGCGCGTCGCCGGCCAGCAGTTCCGTCGCCTCGGCATGATCGGCCACCGCCGGCGGCGAACCGCGCAAGGGCATGCCGGCCGTTTCGCGCACGAACAGCATGGTGACCAGTCCGATCACGGACGCGCCCATCAGGTAGTAGGCGGGCAACAGCGGATCGCCCGTGCGCTCCACCAGCCACGCGGTAACCAGCGGCGTGGTGCCGCCGAACAGCGAGACCGACACGTTGAACGCGATCGACAGCGCGCTGTAGCGCACCGGCGTGTAGAACAACGCCGGCAGCGTGGCGGGCATCGTGCTGGTGAAACACACCAGGGCCACGCCCAGACCCATCAGGCCGGCGAAGATCAGCCAGTCGTTTCCGGTGCCCACCAGCCACAGGCACGGGATGGCGAGGACGAACATCGCCACGCACGCGCCGATGATCATCGGCCGACGCCCAAGGCGGTCGCTGAAGAAACCGCCCACCACGTTCAGCGGCATCATCACCAGCATGACGATGAGGATCAACAGCAAGCCCTTGGCCTCGCTGTAGCCGAGCGTCACCGTGAGGTAACTGGGCATGTACGTCAGCAGCATGTAATCGGTGACGTTGAATACCAGCACCAGCCCGATGCATTTCAGCAGCTGCGGCCCATGCACCGAGACCAGCTCCTTCAGCGACACGCGCGAGGCGTCGCCGGCCGCTTCCATGGCATCGGCATGCGCCTTGAACGCCGGTGTCTCCTCCAGCTTCATGCGCATATAGAGGCCAAGCAGGCCGAGCGGGCCGGCGACGAGGAACGGCACGCGCCAGCCCCAGTCGAGCATCTGCTCCGCACTGAGCAGGGTGGTCAGCGCGGTAACCACGCCCGCGCCGGCGATGTAACCGCCCAGCGTGCCGAACTCCAGCCAGCTGCCCATCTGCCCGCGGCGTGCATCGGTGGAATATTCGGCGATGAAGGTGGCTGCACCGCCGTATTCACCGCCCGTGGAAAAGCCCTGCAACAGGCGCGCGAGCAACAGCAAGGCCGGCGCCCACAGGCCGATGGCGTCGTAACCGGGAATCAGGCCAATCGAAAACGTGCCCGCTGCCATCATGATCATGGTCGCCGCCAGTACCTTCTGCCGCCCGAAGCGGTCGCCCATCGGGCCGAACACCAGGCCACCGATGGGGCGCACCAGGAACGCCACGGTGAACGTGGCGAAGGTGGCGATCACCTGCGCCGTGGGGCTGCTGCCGGGGAAGAACACGTGCCCCAGGGTGACGGCCAGGTAGCCGTAGACGCCGAAGTCGAACCACTCCATGGCGTTGCCCAGCGCGGCAGCACCCACGGCACGTTTCAACATGGCCTGGTCGACGATGGTCAGGTCGTCGGGCTTGAGGTGTTTACGACGGCGATGGAACCAGCCGAAATGGGCTTCGTGCCCGTGGCGATCTTGCATGGATGTTTGATCCTGTCACGCGAGCGGGCACAGCACGACGCAGCCGGTGCTTGCCGCCCAAGGGAAAGGGATGCGCCGCGTCAGTCGGCGGCGCGCGAACGGTCCATCAAAGGGACGCGTGGTTGCCGGCAGGTTGCATCGAAGCACGACGCGGCGCGGACAACCCCGGAAGTATACGTAAAACGGTGTTAAGCGCCCGTAGGCGGGCGCCGCGGCGCCGTGGAACCCCGCACGACCAGGTCGGGACTGAAGCCCTCGTTGCCCAGCGCGTGCAAGGGGTCGTCGTGCTCGATCTCGGCGATCAGGCGTTGCGCGGCATGGCGCCCGATTTCCTCGGTGTTCTGCCGCGCGGTGGTCAGTGCCGGCCACGATTGCTTGGAGAACGGGCTGTCCTCGAAGCCGGCGATCGACAGCTCCCAGGGCACATCCACCCCGCCCGAGCGCGCTGCCGCCAGCACGCCGGCGGCGATCTCGTCGTTGGAACCGAAGATGGCGGTGGGTGGTTCCTTCAGCGCCAGCAAACGGCGTGCGCCACGAAAACCGTCGTCGAACGAGTAGTCGCCCTCGACCACCAGTTTCCGGTCCACGGGCAGGCCGTATTCGCGCAGGGCGTCTTCATAGCCCTGGTAGCGCTCCGGGCTGGATCGATGCTCCTTGCCGCCCCACAGGAAACCGATGCGGTGGTGGCCCAGCTGGATCAGATGCTCGGTGATGGCGTAGGCGGCGTCGCGGTCGTCCACGAACACGCACGGCCAGCCGTCTTTCGGATCCTGTCGGGCGGAAATGATGCGTACGAAGGCCACCTTCTGCTCGGTCAGCGCCGTCAGCAATGCCGGCTGCTCCGACATCGGCGGACACAGCACCAGGCCGGCCAGGCGGTTGCGCCTGACCAGGTCGCACAACTGTTCCGCAAGCCGTGGCACGGACGAATCGCACGGGTGGATCTGCAGGCCGAAGCCACGCTCGCGGCACACGGACAGCACGCCGTTCTGCATGGCGATCACGTAGTGCGCGTTGGGGTTGTCGTAGACCAGGCCCAGGGCATAGGTGCGCTGGCTGCGCAGGCTGCGTGCGGCCTGGTCGGGCTGGTAATCCAGCGCATCGATGGCACGCTGCACCTTCTCGCGGGTGCGCGCATGCACGGATGCTTCGTGGTTGATGACACGGGAGACGGTCTTCAGCGACACGCCGGCCCGCTCGGCCACGTCCTTGATGGTGGGACTACGCAATCGACGAACCTCGTAAGCAAGACGGCCATCCTACTGGATGGCCGTCGTCGAGCGAAGATGCCGCGGCTTACGTGCGGGCGTGCTGGCCCACCCGGTGGCCGGCCGCGCCGTAGTAAAGGATGTACAGGTAGCACGGCACCATCAGGCAGAGGAACACGGCCTGGAAGTCGTGGGTCTGCTTCAGGTGCGCGAACAGCTGCGGGATGACTGCGCCACCGGCGATGCCCATGATGAGGAAGGCCGAGCCGAACTCGGTCAGGCGCCCCAGGCCCTTGATCGCCAGCGGGAAGATCGCCGGCCACATCATGGCGTTGGCGAAGCCCAGCGCGGCGACGAAGGCGACCGACGTGTAACCCGTGGTGACATAGGTGCCGATGGAGAACAGCACGCCCAGGATCGCGGAGATCGCCAGGTAGCGCTGCTGCGAGACGAACTTCGGGATCAGCAGCAAGCCGGCGATGTAGCCCAGCAGCATGGCGAACAGCGTATACGAGGTGAAGTGCTTGGTGTCCTCGGGCGTCATGCCGAAGCCCTGTCCGTAGGTGCCGATGGCGTCGCCGGCCATCACTTCCACGCCCACGTAGACGAACAGGCACAGCACGCCCAGCCACAGGTGCGGGAAGCTGAAGACGCTGCCCTTGTCGTGGCCGATGGCGCGCTCGGAGTTGTCGTGCGAGGCGCGGATCTCCGGCAGCGAGGAACGCACCACCCAGATCGCCAGTACTACCAGCAGTGCGGCCATCACCATGTACGGCATATGCACCTTGGCGGCGAAGGCGGCCAGCAGGGCGTCCTTCTCGCCCGGCGTGGCGGCCGCGGCGATCTGCTTGTCGAAGGTGCCGATATTGCTCATCACCACCGCACCGAAGACGAACGGCGCCAGCGCGCCGGCGATCTTGTTGCAGATGCCCATGAACGCGATGCGCTGCGCCGCGCTGTCGATCGGGCCGAGGATGGAGATATACGGGTTGGACGCCGTCTGCAGCAGCGAAAGGCCCGCGCCGATGACGAACAGGCCGACCAGCGCGCCGGGGTAGATGCGCATGGTGACGAACTGGCCGAACAGCACCGCACCGATGGCCATGACGAACAGGCCCAGGCCCATGCCCTTCTTCATGCCGGTGCGCTTGAGGATGAACGACGAGGGCAAGGCGAGGAAGAAGTAGGACAGGTAGAACGCCATCGGCACGAGGAAGGCGTTGACGTCGTCCAGGTTGAAGGCCAGCTTGACGAAGGTGATCAGCGGGCCGTTGAGCCAGGTCACGAAGCCGAAGATGAAGAACAGGACGCCGATGATGATCATCGGGACCAGGCTGGAATGGCGCGTCTCTTCGACGGCGACCGGTGTGGACGACATGGCTTACCCCTCGTTGTTGAACCCCGAATTGTCCCTTTATTGACTCGGCTGCGTAACGTTGTCAATCGGCAGTGAGGTTCTTGCGAAGCCACGGGCAGCGCGTGGCGACTTTCGATGTGGCGGCGCGTCACGCGCCTTGCGGCAAGCGAGCCGGTGTCACGAGAGCGTGCGCAAAGGCATGCATCGCGTACAGCCGCCCTGCGGCGCGGATCGTTCCTGTTGCAGCGCGTTACGGATTCCGCGTTGTCCTAGCCATTTGTCCTGTTGACAACGTTGTCATTCCACTCACAGACTCATGGCGAATCAGGGGCACCAAGGGGCAGGGCGTGGGCGAATCGGCCAACCAGCGGGACATCGTGCGTGCGTCGCGTACCGGGGCGTTCATCGCCGCCGACGTGGGCGGAACGCATGCCCGCATCGGCCTGGTCCGCCGGCCGCCGGGTGCCGCGACCATCGACGTACTGCATTACGAGCGTTATGCCTGTGCCGACTGGCCCAGCCTGACCGCGGTGCTGCAGGATTTCATCGGCCGTCTGGACGCCCGCGACGCCATCGAGCACTGCGCGGTCGCCAGCGCCGGCTACGTACTGGGCGATGCCATCGTCAACGAGAACCTGCCCTGGCCGGTGTCCATCGGCGATATCCGCGACACGCTGGGCCTGCACGGGCTGGCCGTGGTCAACGACTTCGAAGCGGTGGCCTACGCCTGCCAGTTCCTGCGCAGCCACGAGACCACGCCGATCATCCATACCGCCGCCGAGCCCACCGTGGGCCCGATCCTGGTCATGGGGCCGGGTACGGGCCTGGGCTCCGCAGTACTCCTGCCGGGATCGCCGCACGCGACCGTGCTGGCGACGGAAGCCGGACAGATCTCGTTCGCGCCGGGTAACCCGCGCGAGGTGGCCATCCTCGGTGAGCTCGCCCGGGGCCGTGACTACGTGTCGTACGAAACCGCGCTGTCCGGCCCGGGCCTGGTCAATCTGTACCGCGCGACGTCGGCGCTGCGCGGATCGGTCGCGACGTTGACGACGCCGGCGGCCGTCACCGCTGCCGCGCTCAATGGCAGCGATGCCGCCGCGGTCGAGGCGCTGGACGTGTTCTGCGGCGTGCTGGGCAGTTTCGTCGGCGACCTGGCCATGCTTTACGGCGCGCGTGGCGGTGTGTTCCTGGCCGGGGGCATCCTTCCCCGCATCCGCGACCACCTGATCGCCAGCAGCTTCGCCAACAGGTTTTTCAACAAGGGCGTCATGCGTCCCTTTCTCCAGCAAGTGCCGGTACGGCTGATGGACCATGGGCAGTTGGGGGTGATCGGTGCCGCCGGTCTCTATCTGCACGGTTCGAGCGTCCGGTGAAGGATGGGAAAGGCAAGCAGGCTCGGCAAACCACGGGGTCGCAAGACCCTTCGATAGCAACGCAGCACGGCGCGGTCGCGAAACCCGTCGACGCTATTCCTCTGAGGGGAGGACACCATGTCGCATCGTAGAAACCTGCTCACGGCGAGCATCATCGCCGGATTGTGTTGTTTCACGGGTATGGCCGCCGCGCAGGACGCGCCGGTCCCGCCTGCGAAACCGCAGACCGCCCAGGAAAAAGCGGACGCCGAGAAGGCGGCGCAGCTCGAGGGCATCACCGTCACCGGCATCCGGGCCAGCCTCGAGAAGTCGCTGGACACCAAGCGCAACGCGGACGCCATCGTCGAGGCGGTCACCGCCGAGGACATCGGCAAGTTCCCCAATACCAATGTCGCCGAGGCGATGACGCAGATTCCCGGCGTCACCATCGATCGCCAGTTCGGCCAGGGCGACCGCGTGTCGATCGACGGCACCGATCCCAGCCTCAACCTCACCTTCCTCAACGGGCAACCGGTGTCGCAGACGCCGTGGCAGTACGGCGCTCAGCCGAACCGCGGCTTCGACTTCACCATGCTCGCCCCGGAAATCGTCGGCCGCCTGGAAGTGTACAAGTCGCCCGAGGCACGCCTGACCGAAGGCAGCCTGGGCGGCACCGTGCTGCTGCACACGCTGAAGCCGCTGGACCTGCCCGCGAACACGGTGCGCGGTTCGTTCGGCCTAAACTACAACGACCAGGGCACACCGGGCACGCGCCCGAACGGCTCGGCGCTGTACAGCTGGAAGAACGATGCCAACACCTTCGGCATGGTCACCTCCGTCCAGCATTACGAAGAGAAGATCGATCGCCAGGGTTTCGAGATCTTCAGTTACAGCCCGGTGTCCAAGTGGGCGTCCAGCCCGGCGGTCGCCGCAGGCATCGCCAACGGTTCGCTCGATCCCAACGCCAAGGTGCCCGACGAGATCAACTCGGCGTGGTTCCAGCAGAAGCGCAAGCGCGACACCGCCACGCTCGGTTTCCAGATCCGTCCCACGGACAACTGGGACATCGACATCAACAACCTGTTCGTGCGCGAGAACTTCGACAACTGGAACCAGTCGCTGTATCCGTTCACCGGCGCCACGCCCGGTAACGTGACCAGCTTCAACCAGGGCCCGAACGGTGTCGTCACCGGCGGCCATGTCTGCGGCAACGATGACCCGGCCTGCCCCGCCATCGCGCAGAACACCTTCGACAGCAACATCCGCAAGTCCGTGGTGCGCACCGTGGCGCACGACATCAAGTCCACCTTCCACGGCGACGGCTGGCAGCTGGCCGGCGCGGCGGGCTACAGCAAGGCGCGTAACGACAACATCTCCCAGGCAGTGATGGAGCCGGTCTACGCGGGCGGCTACACCTGGGACATCAACAAGGGCTTCAACTTCGACAGCCCGGCGGCAGCACGCAACCCGGCCAACTGGCACATGGGTGACGTGCCCGGCCTGGGCGGCTGGCCCGGCAACTACGGTGACTACTCGGCGCAGTCGCGGGATACGTACGGCCAGCTGGACTTCTCGAAGTACTTCGACGGCTTCTTCAACGAAGTGGCCGTGGGCTACCGCTGGAACCGCCATGAGGAAGGCATGCAGGCGCATGTCTACGGCGGCAACGCACCGACCAACCTGCAGGACCTCGGCTTCGGCGGCTACACCGACACGCTGGATGCGCTGGGTGGCCTGGACGGCTCCGCCAGCCACGTGATGCCCGACCGCAACGCCCAGTACGCCTGGGTGCGCAACACCAACGGCGGCAACGAGGACCCGGGCACGTACCTCAACGGCACCTACAAGCTGCTGGAGAAGACCAACGCGGCCTATGTGCAGGGCAACTTCGCCGGCGGCGGCTTCCACGGCAACATCGGCGTGCGCTACGTGGACACCAAGACCGACGGCACCGGCTTCAACTACAGCGGCGCGCCCGTGCTGCCGGCCCCGGCCGGTTCGTGGCAGACCTCCTCGCGCACGTCGAAGAACTGGCTGCCCAGCCTCAACGTGGCCTACGACCTCACCGACGAAGTGGTGCTGCGTGCCGCGGCGGCGAAGGTCATCGCCCGCCCGCCGTACAACATGCAGGTGAACAACCTGTTCCTCAACGACTCGGTGCTGACCGGCTCGGGCGGCAACCCGGACCTGAAGGACTACAAGTCGAAGAACTACTCGCTGTCAGCGGAGTGGTACTTCGCGCCGCAGTCGTATGTCGCGGTCACCGGCTTCCTCAAGCAGATCGACAACTACACCGTGGTCGACTCGGCCAACGAGCGGCAGTTCAACTCCGGCCTGGTCAACGACCCGACCACGTTCGCCCGCCAGGTGGCGCAGGGGCTGTGCACGGCCGACGGCTTCTGCACCTACTCCATCAGCCGGCCGCGCAACACCGGGTCGGGCAAGGTCCGCGGCGGCAGCATCAGCTACCAGCAGGCGTTCGGTGACACCGGCTTCGGCACCACGGCCAGCTACACCTACGCCAAGGGCACGCTGGATTCCGGTGGCTCGCTGCCGTACAACTCGAAGAACGCGTACTCGCTCAGCCCGTACTACGAGATGGGTCCGTTCAGTGCCCGTGTCACGTACAACTGGCGCAGCAAGTACCTCGCCGGCGGCTACATCGCCGGTGCGCCGCCGGCCACGACGGCCGACTACGGCGACCTGGGCGCGACCCTCGGCTGGAAGCTCAACAAGAACGTGTCGTTCACCCTGGCCGGCATGAACCTGACCAACGAAACGTACAAGCAGTACCTCACGGTCACCTCGTTGCCGGTCGCCAAGTACACCACGGGCCGCCGCTACATGGCCTCGGTGCACTTCGACCTCTGATCGGCGGTAAATCTTCCGCGGCCATGGATGGCCGCCACCCTGATGCTTCATTCCCCTTCGGGCCCGACGACGCGACGTATCGGGCCCGTTTTTTTGGGTGACGTTTCCCCGAGGCTCGCCTCCACTTTCCACCGGCATCGGCGTTCGCCACAATCGACGATGCCGTTTCCCGCACCTTTCGGAGTCATCGATGCGCCGTACCCTCCTGCTCGTCCTGGTTGTCGGCCTCAGCGCCTGTGCCCAGCAGCCACCCAAACGCGATGCGGGCCCCATCGACGACACACCGCTTTCCCTCATCCCGCAGCCCGCGCACATGCAGCGGCTGCCGGGGCGCTATAAGCTCGACCCGAAGGCGGCCATCACCGTGACGCCGGGCGATAGCGCGGCCCGGCATGTGGCCGCTCAGTTGCAGGGGTGGGTCCGCCAGGCGCGTGGTATCACCCTCGCCATCGTCGAAGGCAAGCCGCGCGGCGGCATCGTGCTGGCCACCAGCGCGGCGATCAAGGGCCGCGAAGCCTACACGCTGGATGTGGACGGCAACGGTGTGCGCATCGCCGCCAACGACGAGACCGGTCTTTACTACGGCGCGGTGACCTATGCGCAACTGCTGACCGACCCCGCCGCCCAGGCCGGCGTGCCGGGCCTGCATATCGTCGATGCGCCGCGCTTCGAATGGCGCGGCCTGATGCTCGACTCCAGCCGACACTTCCAGTCGGTGAGCGAGATCGAGCACCTGCTCGACCAGATGGCGATGCACAAGCTCAACACGTTCCACTGGCACCTCACCGACGACCAGGGCTGGCGGCTGCAGATCACCAAATACCCGAAGCTGACCGAGATCGGTGCCTGCCGCAAGACGGTCGGCCCCGATATCGCGCTGACCGGTAGTGCCGATACACCGTATTGCGGCTTCTACACGCAGGACGAAGCGAAGCAGATCGTCGCCTATGCGGCCGAGCGACACATCACCGTCGTACCGGAAATCGAGATGCCAGGCCATGCGCAGGCCGCTGTCGCTGCGTATCCGAAGCTGGGCAACGGCAAGAAGTTGACCGTGTCGTCCGACTGGGGCGTCAACACCGCGCTGTTCAACACCGACGACGCCACCTTCGTGGTCCTGCAGGACGTGCTGGACGAGGTGATGGCGATCTTCCCGTCCACGTATATCCATGTCGGTGGCGACGAGGCGGCCAAGGACGAGTGGGAACACTCGAAATCCGTGCAGGCACGGATGAAGACCCTGGGCATCACCGATGAAGAGAAAATGCAGGGCTGGTTCGTCGCGCGCATCGGCGATTACCTGGAAGCGCACGGCCGTCGTCTGATCGGCTGGGACGAGATCCTCGACGGCAAGGTGCCGGCCAGCGCCACCGTCATGTCGTGGCGCGGTACCGCCGGAGCGATCAAGGCCGCCAATGCCGGGCACGACGTGGTCATGGCGCCGTCGCCCACGCTGTACCTTGATCGCCTGCAGTCCACGCTGCCCGACGAACCGGCAGGGCGTCCTTCGGGACAGACGCTGAAAACCATCTACGACTTCGACCCCGTGCCCGCTGGCATCGCGCCGGACAAGGCGCAGCACGTGCTCGGCGAGCAGGTCACCGTGTTCACCGAATACCTGCCGGACTGGTACAGCACGCAGCATGCGATCTTTCCGCGCATGGCGGCGGTGGCCGAGCGCACCTGGTCGCCCAAGGCCGACTGGAACAGCTTCATCGCGCGCCTGCCCGCGCAGATGGCGCGCTATCGCGCGGCGGGCATCGTGCCGGCCGACGGGGTGTTCGCCGTGGCCATCGCCAGCGAAGCCGCGGTCGACGGCAAGGCGCGCGTCACCCTGTCCAACCAGAGCGGCTACGGCACGATTCGCTACACCACGGACGGCACCGCACCCACCTCGCAGTCCACCGCGTACACCGCGCCGTTCGAGGTGGCGTTGCCGACGACCGTGCGCGCCAATACGTTCCAGAACGGCTTTGGCCTGGCCGGCCCACGCGATCGCAGCATCGACGCGGCGTCGCTCCTGCATCGCACCAGCGACGGACTCGACACCTGCACCGACAAGCTGGCGTTGCGGCTATCCGCGGTCAACGCGGTGGACGGTGCGCGCCCGGTCCACAAGGTGGACATCATGGACACCTGCTGGATGTGGAAGGGCGTGAACCTCGATGGCCGCTACGGCATCGACATCACGGTCGACCGCCTGCCCTACAACTACGCCCTGTGGAAGGACGCGGCCGGCATCGTGTCGCGCAAGGCACGCTCGGCGGCTGGCGAGATCGAGGTACACCAGGACACCTGCACCGGCCCGAAACTCGCCACGCTGCCACTGGCCAAGGCGAAGGACGGCCGCGCCACGCTGCAAGGCACGCTACCCAAGCGCGAAGGCACGCACGACCTCTGCTTCGTCATCACCGGCAAGCCCGGCCCGAAGCTATGGGTGATCGGGGATGTACAACTGCGTTAAGAAGCAAACAGCCATGTAGGAGCGCACGATGTGCGCGATAGCCGTGCCGCACCGTCGAGCGATGAAGCGCGCCGTCGAACGATGACGTTGAACGGTGGGGTCGCCCGATGGGTGGGCGCGTCGCCGCGTTGTTGGTTTTTCGCGCACATCGTGCGCTCCTACCTACGGCGGCAGGTGGGTGGTGGAGGGATCAGGCGAACGCGGCGGGGAATGTCGCGTGGCGTTGCAGGGCCTTGCGGGCGTCGCGCTCGTCGTCGCCTTCCAGGGGCGTGAGCGCGACGAACTTGCCGGCCATCATGGCGGCCAGCGGCACGCCGTCGCGGATGGCGATGCGGTTGCCGATCACCGCGGGCACCTTGGCGCCGGCGATGATGGCACCGATCAGGTTGGCTGGGTCCGTGCCGGCGATGCAGACGATATCGCCGTCGTGGTCGCGATGGCGGATCTGGCGCAGCGCCGGCAGTGCCTCGGGCAGGGCGAACTGCTCGCCGACCAAGCCGTCGACGAAGCGGCCCCCGCGGATCTCGCCACGGGCTTCCAGTCGGTGGTACACACGCCGCAACTCGCGCCACGACGGCAGCCAGCTGGCCTCGCGTTCCAGAATCTTCCAGCTGACCACGCCGTAACGCCGAAGCAGCGTGCGGGCGATGTGCTCCAGGCCATCGGCGTCGTTGCGCTCGTCGCGCGGGCGCCGCGCCAGCGACCACCGGCCCGCGTCCTCGATGCCACTGAGCATGTGTCGGCGGCTGCGTCGCTGGCGGCTGCCGCTACGCTTGGCGGCGGGCAGCAACAGCGCGCGCAAGCCGGCGAAGCTGTCGGCGGTGACGCGTCCGGCCGCCACCAGTTCGCCCAGCGCGTCTTCCAGCTCCGTGCGTAGCAGGCGGGTGGTCGTGGCGATCTCGTCGAAGAACAGGGCGCCGTCGTCGCGCAGTGCGTCTGCGACGGCCTGCGCACGCGACGACAGCGCGGTTTCGCCCTCGGCAAACGGCACGGCGGCGGACCAGATCGGCAACTGCCGCCGCGGCAGCAGCACGATGGGCGTGGCGCGTACCGGCCCGCCGCTGCCCGTGCCCAGACGCAGCCGGCTCCACACCACGCGTCCCGCGCGGCAGAGGTCGTCCAGCCAGCCGATGCCGTAGTCGCCCACCCGCGCGGGCAGCAGTTCCGCTTCCCAAGCACCCGCGGCCGCTTCGAAACCCTCCAGCTGCGCGATGACGCCGGCCAGCGCATCGGGGCCGGCCACCTGAGTGGCGCGGGTCAGGTGCTGCCAGTCGAGCAGGAAGCGCAGGTAGTCGCGTGGCGCCACGGGCTCGATCTCGCGCCGCAGCCGACCGATCGTGTAGCGGTGGATACGGGCCAGCAGGTGACGCTCGCACCATTCGACCTCGGTAACGCCGGGCGAAAACGGCCCGCGCATCACGTAGCCCTCGGTTTCCAGCGAGGTCAGCGCGGCCTCCACGTCGCCCGCGGCGACGCCCAGCGACGTCGCAAGCACGGCGGCCGGCACCGGGCCGAGCCCACCCAGGCGTCCACGCACCAGATCGATCAGCGCCGCGTCGGCTGTCCAGGCCTGGGCCGCGTAGTCCGCCGGCGCCACGATGGCCGGCGCCAGCATGGCCTGCGGATGCACCGCATGCCATGCGGGCAAACGCTCCGCGGCGATCCACAGCGTCGTGCCGCCGATCGTCATCGCGGTGGCGCGGGCATCCTTCGCCAGGGCGGTCAACAACTTTTTCCAGCCCGGCTCGCGCGTGGCTTCGTCGGCCGTGACCGCGCCGAGCTGCACCAGCGCCTCGTGCATCTCGTCGGCGCTGCGTGCTTCCGGCCAGGCTTCCTCGCGCACCGACGCGATGGCCTCGGCATCCAGCCGGCCCAGGTCGTCTGCCGTTTCGGCGGTGTTCCAGCGGCGCGACTGCACGGCATGGGTGCGTCGTTCTTCCAGCGGCGCATCGTCGAGGAACGCGTACGGCGCCGCACTGAGCACTTCCGCCGCGAGTGGCGAGGGCGTGGCCAGGTCACGCGCGACCATGGCTATGGTGCCCGCTTCCAGGCCCCGCAGAATGGTGAGTAGCCCTTCGCTGTCCATCGCCTCGTGCAGGCAGTCTTCCAGTGTCTGCTTCACCAGCGGGTGGTCGGGCACCTCGCGCTCGCCGACGAGGTTCTCCGCACAGGCCACCTGGTCCGGGAACACCGTGGCCAGCAGATCCTCGCTCTTCATGCGCTGCAACTGCGGCGCGACCTTGCGACCGCCGGTGAACCGCGGCAGCGCCAGCGCCGTCGTGGCGTTCCAGCGCCAGCGCACGCCGAACAGCGGCGCATCCAGCAAGGCCTGGATCAACACGTGCTCGGCTGAATTCGAATGCAGGTAGCGGGCCACCTCGTCCAGCGGAAAACTGTGACTGGTGGACAGCGACAGCACGATAGCGTCTTCCGTCGCCGCGGCCTGCAGTTCGAAGTTGAACTTCCGGCAGAACCGCTTTCGCAATGCCAGGCCCCACGCGCGGTTGATGCGGCTGCCGTAGGGTGTGTGGATGATCAGCTGGGTGCCGCCGGATTCGTCGAAGAACCGTTCCATCACCAGCGTCTCGCGCGTGGGCAGCGCGCCCAGTGCCGCGCGTGCACGGAACAGGTAGTCGACGATCTGCTCGGCCGCGGCGCGTGACAGGCCCAGGTCGTCCATCAGCCAACGCAGGGCGCCGTCACGGCCGCCCTCGTCGAACTTGGCCGAGATATCCGTGCGCAACCGCGACACGCCGATCGACAACTCGTCCGTACGCCCGGGCGCCTCGCCCAGCCAGAAAGGGATGTTCGGCGGCTGGCCCTGCGCATCCTCCACGCGCAGGCGGCCCATCTCCACGCGCATGATGCGATAGGAGCGGTTGCCCAGCTGGAACACGTCGCCGGCCAGGCTCTCGACCGCGAAGTCCTCGTTGACGGTGCCGACCACGGTGGACTGCGGCTCCAGCACGACGTTGTAATCGCCCGTCTCGGGAATCGTGCCGCCCGAGGTCACGGCGGTGAGTCGCGCGCCGCGCCGTTCGCGCAGGCGCTTGTTCACCGCATCGCGATGGATATACGAGCCACGCGGCCCCACCCGTGTGGTGAAACCGTCGGCCAGCATGCGCACGGTGTCGTCGAACGTCGCGCGTGGCAGGTCGTGGAACGGATACGCGCGGCGGAACAGGTCGAACAGCGCGTCCTCGTCCCACTCCTGGCACGACACCTCGGCGACGATCTGCTGCGCCAGCACGTCCAGCGGCTGGTGCGGCATGATCAGCGCGTCCAGTTCGCCACGGCGCACGCAGTCCAGCAGCGCGGTGCATTCCACCAGATCGTCGCGCGAGGTCGGGAACAGACGCGCCTTCGGTGTGCCACCCACGGCATGGCCGGCCCTCCCGGCCCGTTGCAGGAAGGCGGCGATGGAGCGTGGCGAGGCGATCTGGCAGACCAGGTCAATGTCGCCGATGTCGATGCCCAGCTCCAGCGACGCGGTGGCCACCAGCGCGCGCAGCTGGCCCGCCTTCAGGCGTTGCTCGGCATCCAGGCGCTGCTCGCGCGACAGGCTGCCGTGGTGCGCCGTCACCGCGTCGCGACCCAGCCGCTCCGACAGGTGGCGCGACAGCCGCTCGGCCATGCGCCGCGTGTTGACGAAGATCAGCGTGGTGCGATGTTGCTCGATCAGGTTGGCCAGCCGGTTGTAGACCAGCTCCCACATGTCGTTGGACATGACGGCCTCGAGCGGCACGGGCGGCACCTCCAGTGCCAGGTCGCGCCGACGTGCGTGGCCGATGTCGACGATGGCGCAGTCGTCCGTGGCGCCACCGGTAAGGAAGGCCGCCACCTTCTCGATCGGCTTCTGCGTGGCGGACAAACCGATGCGCGTGATGCGTCGCTGTGCCAGCGCTTCCAGGCGCTCCAGCGACACCGCCATGTGGCTGCCGCGCTTGCTCGCCGCCACGGCGTGGATCTCGTCGACGATCACCTCGCGCACATGGCTCAGCATGGCGCGTCCCGACGCCGAGCCGAGCAACACGTAAAGCGACTCGGGCGTGGTGACCAGGATGTGTGGCGGTCGCCGTTTCATCCGCTCGCGTTCCGATGCCGGGGTGTCGCCCGTGCGCACGGCGGTGCGGATCTCCAGGTCGGGCAGGCCCTGCTGGCGTAGTTGCTCGCGGATGCCGGCCAGCGGTGCCTCGAGGTTGATCCGGATGTCGTTCGACAAGGCCTTGAGCGGGGACACATAGAGGATGACGGTGCGGTCGCTCAGCCCGCCGTCGCGCACCCCGTCGCGTACCAGCATGTCGATGGCGGAAAGGAAGGCGGTCAGGGTCTTGCCTGAGCCCGTCGGCGCGGCCACCAGCGTGTGCCGCCCGGAGCGGATCGCCGGCCACGCGGCCACCTGCGCCTCGGTGGGCGCCGGAAAGGTCTGCGCGAACCAGCCGGCGACGGCGGGGTGGAAGGCGGCGAGCGGCATCGACTTTTGTGAATTCATTGAACCACTTAAGTGGGGTCGCGGGGCGGGACGGTCAAGGTTTCAGCTTACGCCGTCCGGGTCTCGTGGGTTGCGATGAAACCGTTACTTGGCGATGGTGTAGGCCTGTCCCCCGGATCGAATGGAAGATCATGTCCGCTACCCTGCGCCGCTCCGCCCTCGCCTTTGCCGTCGCCGCGGGCCTTACCGCCTCCGTCGGCGCAGCCACGCCGCCTGCCCGTCCCTGGATGGATTCTTCGCTGTCGCCGGACCGCCGGGCCGAACTGCTGGTCGCCGCGATGAACGACGATGAGAAATTCCGTGTGATCCGGGCAGACTTCGGCCTGGCCAGCGACAAGCATGGCGTGCCGGACGGCGCGGTCGGTGGCGCGGGCTATGTGCCTGCCCTGCCCCGGCTCGGGCTGCCTGCCATCAACGAGACCGACGCTGGCCTGGGCGTCAACAAACCCGGCATCGACGGCAAGGGTGCGATTTCATTGCCGGCCGGCCTGGCGACCGCAGCAAGCTTCGATACCACGGTGGCCCACGCCGGCGGCAGGATGATCGGCGGCGAGGCGCGCGGCAAGGGTTACGGCGTGCTGCTGTCTGGTGGCGTCAATCTGGTACGCGACCCCCGCAACGGCCGCAACTTCGAATATGCCAGCGAAGATCCGGTGCTGGCCGGCACGATCGTGGGCGCCGCGATAAAAGGCATCCAGGAAGCGAAGATCGTCGCCACGGTGAAGCATTTCGCCATGAACGACCTGGAAACCGGTCGCAACACGCACAGCGCCGAGATCGATCCGGTCGCGATGCGCGAGTCCGACCTGCTGGCCTTCCAGATTGCCATCGGTCACGGCAACCCCGGTTCCGTCATGTCCTCGTACAACCGCATCAACGGCACCTACGCCGGTGAGGACGACTGGCTGCTCAACCAGGTGCTGAAGCAGGAATGGGGCTTCAAGGGCTTCGTCATGTCCGACTGGGGTGGCGTGCACAGCGCCGGCAAGGCGGCACTGGCCGGCATGGACCAGGAATCGGCTGGCGAGGTTTTCGACAAGGAGTTGTACTTCGATCAGCCGCTGCGCAAGGCCATCGCCTCGGGCGAGGTGCCCAAGGCGCGCCTGGACGACATGGCGAAGCGGATCATGCGTAGCCTGTTCGCCCACGGCGTCATCGACGATCCCATTCCGACCAAGGTCGTAACCCCGGTGCCCTACGTCGCCGACCGCCGCATCGCGCGGGACACGCTGGAGGCCGGTGCCGTGCTGTTGCGTAATGAAGGCGGCCTGCTGCCGCTGTCGCGCAAGGGGCAGTCGGTGGTGGTCGTCGGTGCGCATGCCGACAAGGGCGTGCTCGCCGGTGGCGGTTCCTCCACCGTCACCGACGAAGGCGGCGACCCGGTGCCGGGTCTCGAGCCGACCGGTTGGCCGGGTCCGGTTCGTTACCACGCCTCGGCACCGCTCACTTTCATGAAGCAGCTGGGTGACAAGGTCAGCTTCGATGCCGGCACGGACCCAGCCGCCGCCGCCAAGGCCGCCGCGGCGGCCGATGTGGCGGTGGTCTTCGTTTCCAAGTGGGCCGCCGAATCGTACGACGCACCGGACATGTCGCTGGCGCCCGCGGATGATGCGCTTGTCGCGGCCGTCGCCAAGGCCAACCCGCACACGGTGGTGGTGCTGGAAACCAACGGCGCGGTGAAGATGCCCTGGCTTAACCAGGTCGGCGGCGTCTTGCAGGCCTGGTTCCCCGGCTCCGGCGGTGGCGATGCCATCGCGCGCTTGCTCTACGGCGAAGTCTCGCCATCGGGCCGCCTGCCGGTCACGTGGCCCAAGGACGAATCGCAGCTACCGCGCCCGACGATCCAGGCCGCCGGCCTGGGCAACAAGGACGCGCCGGCCGACACCATCGACTACAACATCGAAGGCGCCGATGTCGGCTACCGCTGGTTCGAGAAGACCCACCGCGACCCGCTGTTCGCCTTCGGTTATGGCCTGACCTACTCGCGCTTCGACTACAGCGACTTCGCCGTGGACAAGGACGCCAAGGGCCAGCCGGTGGCGCATGTCACGGTAAAGAACACCGGCAAGGTCGCCGCGGCCGACGTGCCCCAGATCTACGTGACCGCCCCCGGTGCGCCGACGAAGCGCCTCGCGGGCTGGAGCAAGGTGGCCCTGAAGCCTGGCGCCAGCCGCCGTGTCGACATCCCGCTGGAGCCGCTGGCACTGGCGCGTTACGACGCGAACGGCAAGCGCTGGCGCGTGGCCCCCGGCAATTACACCGTGCGCCTGGGCCGCTCGGCCACGGACATCGCCGGCGAGAAGACGGTGACGGTGGCGGAGAGCTTCCCGGTCATGAAGGCGCCGAACTGAGGCATCTCGAGGGGTCTGCAGGCAAACCCTGCAGGCCTCCGGCCCGGGGGGTAGGAGCCCACGATGTGGGCGATCCCGCCAAGCCGCACGCCTCTTCATTGCCACCTCCACACGACAACGACGCCCCACGGGCACAATGCCCGCATGAACCTACGCCCTGCCCTCACCGCCGCGTTACTCCTCGCCATCGCAGCGCCAGCTTTTGCCGATGCCCCCGACTTCGACCGCCCCGGTGCCGGCTTCGCCACCAGCGTGCTGCCCGCTGGCACACTGGCCCTGGAACAAGGGCTGCCGTCATACCAGCGGCAACGCCAGGACGGCTACCTCGATCGCACCTATACGGCCGACAGCGTCATCCGCATCGGTCTGGGTGGACCAGCGGAGTTGCAGGTGGCCGGCTCGGCCTGGAACCGGCTGGAAGAGCGCGG
Organism: Luteibacter sp. 9135; assembly: GCF_000745005.1. Classification (NCBI taxonomy): domain Bacteria; kingdom Pseudomonadati; phylum Pseudomonadota; class Gammaproteobacteria; order Lysobacterales; family Rhodanobacteraceae; genus Luteibacter; species Luteibacter sp. 9135. Next base: position 1,203,463 of record NZ_JQNB01000001.1, read on the forward strand.
CATGGGCTCACGCCGACACGCGGTGGGCCACGGCGACACCAGCGTCGGCCTCAAGATCGCCCCCGGTGGTGCCAACGATGGCGGTAACTTCAGCTGGGCGGCGCTGGGTAATGTCACGTTCGCGAATGGCGACAAGGACTTCGGCAATGGCGCCCGGGAAGTCAGCCTGGGTGCCACCGGCCAGTGGCAGGTCGACGAGACCCATCAGAACACGCTGTATGCCAACGTGGACCGTCTGAAGGGTCGCAACAGCTGGACACTGGCACCCACCTTCGGGCGCAAGTTCGGTGAGAACTGGATGGCCTACCTGGAAGCGGACGCCATCCATGACGCCGAAGACGGCAACGAAGTGCAGGCGGGCGGTGGCGTGGCGTACACCATCGGTGACCATGCGCAGTTGGATGCCTATGCGTTGCACCGGATCGGTAGGCATGGGCCGTCGATGATTGCGGGTCTGGGCGTGTCGGTCTTTTTCGGCGGTACGCGTTGAGAACGTAGCCGCACCTGTGTAGGCGCACGCCATCGTGTTGTGTAGGGGAAGGACTACAACTAATAGGCATCATGCTTGGTAAGCGATTGCCGCATCTGCGTTTCCTGCCGAAAAGACCCAGGCTCGTCCGTCCTGCCTGTGTCTGCCTTGCCTTGACGCTGTAAAAAAGAGACGCCTACATTCCCCGCCCTGAGCAGTCGCTCACGGTCAGGGGAAGCACGATGACAGGGTCCAATCAGGGGAGGGCGCTGATCGTGCGCTCGTGGGCGCGTATGGCGCTCGGGATGTCGATGATCGTCGCGCTGGCGCTGCCCTTCGCGGCAAGTGCGCAGACGACGGTCAAGCCCGAAGACGAGTACAAGAAGCTCATCAAGGTCAACGAAGACATCCAGCCGTTGGGCGACACGCCTTTCGGCGAGAAGATCAGCCTCTACGACGGCTCCCTGTCCTTCTCTCAGACCGATGTATCGCTGACCGGCACCGGCCCGGCACTGACGCTGGGCCGCAGCTTCAGTTTCCACGGCGTCGAGGATCGCCCCGACCTGCAGGCGCGTGCCTTCGGCGATTGGGACATGGACCTGCCGCAGATCTTTACGGTCACGGCCCAGCAGAACAACGTCCCGGGCTGGCGGGTCGCAGCGAGCAACCCGGGTGCCATCTGCTCAAGCTTTGGTCCACCCCCTAGCGTGGCAGCGCCCAACGGGGACTCCAAACGCTCGGACTGGGAGCCGCAGACCTGGTGGCAGGGCTACCAGCTACGAATCCCCGGCCAGGCCAGCCAGGACCTGCTGGCGCGCTCGACGGCCAACACGGCCACACCCGGCGTCGCGGGCCTGACCTATCCGATCGTGACCCGCGGTAACTGGGCGGTGGGTTGCCTGGCGCATGCTGCCAACGACACTGCGATCGAGGGCTTTCTCGCGGTCTCCCCGGATGGCACGAAGTACTGGCTCGATCACATCGCCTATCGCTACATGCCGTCGCTGACGCGGCCGCTGGGCTCCAGTCCGGAAGCCGCGCGTTCCGGCTTCCATGTGTTCGCCACGGCGGAAGATCTACTCCTGCGTCGCGAAGGCCGGATGCTGGTCACGCGTATCGAGGACCGGTTCGGCAACTCGGTGACCTATACCTACAGCGGCGACGATGTGACGGACATCGCCGCGTCGGACGGTCGCCATGTGACGCTGACCTACGAGAACGATGCCAGCACAGGTAGCAGCAGCCATCGGGTGAGCACGATCACCGAGCAAGGCGGTGCCGCTGGCAACCGCACCTGGACCTACAGCTACGTCAAGTCCACCGCCAACCTCGTCTACACCCTGACGTCGGTGCAGCAGCCGGACGGCAGCAGCTGGGGCTACAACTTCGATCCGTTCAACGGGGCCTGGGTGGATTCGCGTGAGTCCGGCGGCACCTGCGCGGCCGTGGGCGTGCCTGGCAACGTAGGCAGCACGTTCACCGCGACGGTCACGCATCCGTCGGGCCTGGCGGCGTCTTACACCGTCGCACCGCTCAAGCGCGGTCGCTCTTATGTGCCCCAGCAATGCATGGCCGGCCCGAACATGGCCGCCACACCGAACGGCCCGAGCACCTGGGCGGCCGTGCCCAACGCGTCGTATGGCATGGCGATCAGCCAGCGCACGCTCTCGGGCACGGGGCTTCCCGCCAGCGGCTTGTCCTGGAGCTACAGCTACTCGCCCGCGAATGAAAGCTGGTCCAAGGACTGCACCTCGACGGCCTGCGCCACCCAGGTGTCCACGGATGTCAGCTATCCGGATGGCCATCTGGAACGGAGCACGTTCTCCAACCGCTACGACTGGACCGAGAGCCAGCTGCTGAAGGAAGACGTCTACGACAGTGGCGCCTCGTCTGCGATACGCCGCTCGACGGCCTACGCCTACGTCAATCCGACGCCGGCCCAGGATGCGCGGTCCGGCGCCTATGCCCACCCGTGGGGCTATGCGCCGCAGCAGCGCGTCAACACGGCGCAGTTGCAGGAGCAACTGCCGAAGGCTACGCAGCAGATCACGATGGACCCCTCGGCCAGCACCACGCCGGACGTCTACGCCTGGAACGCCACCGCGTTCGATGCCTTCGCGCGGCCGCAGGATGTCACCCGGTCCAACAATTTCGGTTACAGCGTCAGCGATCGCTCTACCTACACCGATAACGCCGGCCTCTGGGTGATCGGCCTGCCAGCGCAGTCGATCAACCTGAGTACGGGCGAGACGGTCAGCCAGATGCTCTACGACAGCGGCACGGCCACGCCGACCGAGCGCGACCGGTTCGGGGTGAAGGTCATGGGGTATACCTTCAGCGCGCAAGGCCAACTTGCCAGCTTCACCGACGGCAACGGCAAGACCACCACGCTGGGTAACTACACCCGCGGGATTCCCACCAGCATCGGCTACCCGGACGGCACCAGCCAGGCGGTGGCGGTCGATGGCCTGGGCCAGATCGCGGCCATTACCGATCAGGCCGGCGCCACCACGAGCTACGGCTACGACGCGATCGGGCGCATCGCACGCATCGACTATCCCACGGGCGACAGCGTGGCATGGGCGCCCAAGACCTATAGCTACGTCTTCTCTCCTGATGCCCGCGGCATGGGCGGCAACCATTGGGTGCGAACCGCGACGCAGGGCAACCTGAGTCAGCGGACGGATTTCGATGTCCTGTTGCGCCCCGTGATCTCGACGCAATCGGATGCGGGCAGCGGACTGTCCACCTCTTCGCGCACCGACTACGACTGGGCGGGTCGAAAAACCTTCGAATCCTATGCGGTCTCCGGGACACCGGATCGCGCCAGCATGGATACCGGAAGGGCAACGGCTTATGACGTCCTGGGTCGGCCTGTGACCAGCATCCAGGCCTCGGAGCAGGGCAACCTCGTTTCCACCATGGCGTATGTCACGGGCGGTGCGAGGCGTGTGGCGGACGCTAATCAGAACCTCACCGTTTCGCACTTCCAGGCTTTCGACACGCCGAGCATGGATGCGGTCGTGCAGGTTGACGCGCCGGAGGGTGTCTCTCAGGTCATCAGTCGAGACCTTTATGGCAACGTGCTTTCGCTCACGCAGGGCGGTGTCACGCGCACGATGACCTATGACGCGCAGCACCGACTCTGTCGTTCATGGGAGCCGGAAACAGGCAGCACCATGGCGGCCTACGACGGCGCCGACAACGTGGTCTGGAGCGCGGCCGGTCAGCCGTTCAACGGCACCGGGTGCGGCTACGACCAGGTCGCCACGGCGGCCCGCACCACCAATGCCTACGACGCGATGAACCGCGTCACTTCGGTGTCCTATCCCAATGGCACGCTGGCCACGAGCTTCACCTACGACGCGCTGGGTCGGCCCGCGACGTCGACGTCGGCCACCTCGTCCAGCAATGCCAACAGCACCGGTACCGTAGGCTGGTCCTACGGTCGCAACAAGCTTGGCCTGCTCACCGCCGAAGCCTTGTCGGTCGATGGCTGGTCCTGGACGCTGGGCTACGGGTATGACGCCAATGGCCACCTGGCCAGCGTGCAGTATCCCGATGGCAACACCGTGGCGATGGCGCCCAACGCGCTGGGTCAACCAACGACGGCGGGTTCGTTCGTCAGCGGCGCGACGTATTTCCCGGACGGTGCGGTGCAGGCCTACACGCTGGGCAACGGCGCGCTGTATTCGGCCAGCATGAATGCGCGGCAGTTGCTGTCCAACTTCAGCTTCGGCACGTCCGCCAAGATCGCGGTCAGCGAAGACTTCGGCTACGACAAGGTGGGCAACATCCTGTCGATTACCGACCAGTCGGGTTCGGCGCAGCGCACCCGTGCGATGACCTACGACGGCCTGAGCCGCTTGGTGTCGGCCACCGCCTCCAACCTGTGGGGCAGCGAGACCTACACCTACGACACGCTGAACAACCTGCGCAGCCTGACCAACAGCAATGGCAGCAACACCTACAACTACGACGTCAACAACCTGCTGAGCACGATCAGTAACAACGGCGCCACCGTGCACAGCTTCAACTACGACGCCCAGGGCAACACGACGACCAAGGACAGCCAGGCGATGACCTTCGATCTGGCCAACCGGCTGCTCTCGGTCAACGGCAAGGCCGATTACCTGTATGACGCTACGGGGCACCGGGTGAAGGCGGTCACGTCGTCCGGCACGACCTACTACGCCTACAGCAGCAGCGGTCAGCTGATGTGGGAGTACGACAACGGCAGCACCAACGGCACCAGCTATGTCTACCTCGGCAAAACCCTTGTCGCCAGTCGGAAGGCTACGACGTCGGTGGTGATGGGCAACATTGATGGAGTGACGACGGGGGCGAATGCCACCATCACCGGCTGGGCGTGCGCCAGTGGTCTAGCGGCATCGATCGATGTGCATCTGTATGTGAGTTCTCCGGGTGAAGCAGCCACCATGGTCGGCGGGTTCACGGCGAATCAACTCAGCGAGGCGGCCGTGCAGACGGCGTGCCACTCGAGCGGGACGAAGCATCGCTTCAGCATCCCGCTGACAGAGGCCCAGCGTGTTCAGTATGCCGGTAAGGCCATCTATGTGTACGGCATCTCGCAGACGGGCGGCTACAACAATGCCCTGGCCCAGTCCGGAAGCTTCGTTGTCCCGCCATCCACGCTGGCGCCTTCCTCGCCCTCCTCGGTGACGGCTACGCCTGCCAGTGACCTGTCGAACATCGCGGTCAGCTGGCCAGCCACCACCAATACGACGAGCTACAAGGCGGAGTACTCCATAAACAATGGTGGCTGGTCGTTGCTTTATAACGGCACGGCGCCCAATACGTCGTGGGGTGCCCCGGGTGACGGCATCTACCAGTTCCGCGCCTCGGCATGCAACGCCAACGGATGCAGTTCGCCCACCACATCAAACGCGGTCACCATTGCCCATATTCCGCCTGCCCCGGCCAGTATCAGCGTGCCCGCCAACTCGACGGGCGCCGTGGCGGTGAGCTGGCCCGCGACGACCTATGCCACCTCCTACCAGGTGGACCACAGCAGTGATGGCAACTGGACCAATGTATGGTCTGGGACTAATACCTCCACGACCGTGTCCGAAGGTGCGTCGAGCAACTGGTGGTATCGGGTGCGTGCGTGCAATGCGAACGGTTGTGGCGGCTACGCGACCAGCGGTGCGGTAAGCGTGATGCGGACACCGGGGACTCCGACCATCACCGGTGGTGGCACGAGTAACACGGGCGCCTACACCATCAGCTGGTCTGCTGTAAGTGATGGAACTAGTTACAACCTTGGCGAGTCGGTCAACGGGGGTGGCTTCCAGCGTGTCCAATGGAACGCGGCAACCAGTTGGTCCGTTTCAGGTCGTGGCAATGGAACTTACGCCTATCAGGTTCAGGGGTGTAACGATCTGTCGTGCGGACCCTGGAGCAATGTGACCACCGTAACGGTATCCCTCGTGCCATCGGCACCGGCGGCGCCGACTTTCACTACGACCTACCACGGTCCGACCAAGCCCACGGTGCTGGTCAAGTGGACGGCGCAGGCATCCGCTACGCGCTACGAGCTCATGGAGAACAACACCCTGGTCTACAACGACTCGGGGCTGTCCTACAGCTCGCTGCAGCAACCCGGCGTCACGCTGACTTACAAAGTGCGCGCGTGTAACGCCGTGGGCTGCTCCGCCTACAGCCCGTCCAACAGTGTGAGCCCGTGATGACCCGGCACAGGAGCGTGATGATGGAAACTTCCGCGATGTCGATCGTTCGTCGTTGCTTGCGGCCGGGGTCGGCGTGGCTGACAGCATTGCTGCTTTTGATGGCGATGGTTTGCGCGAGCATGGGCGTTGCCCATGCGGCGGAGACGATCACCTACTACTACACGAGTCCGCAGGGGACGGTGCTGGCGAAGGCTGATGCGTCGGGGAATATCCTCAGTAGTGCGGATTACCGTCCTTACGGCACGCAGGCGCTGGGTACGCCGGAGCAAGGGCCGGGGTATACGGGGCATGTGAACGATGTGGATTCGGGCTTGGTCTACATGCAAGCCCGATACTACGACCCGAGCGTCGGCCGGTTTCTTTCAGTGGATCCGGTCGAGCCAAAGCTTGGCGATATTTACAATTTCAACCGGCAGGCCTATGCGAACAACAACCCAAGTAGCCGCATGGATCCAGATGGAAAGGTTACATGTGATGACAATTCATGCACCCTTGAAGCAACAACGATCGCCGGTAGGGGTCTAGAATACATTTACGTCGGTACGATTGTGGCTGCTCGCCTTATTCAAAATGCGCTTACAGATAGTTCGCCACACTCACAGCAGTCACAGAGCAATACAGATGGTCAAGTTCACGTTGCACCAGCTCTACCAACTGGACTAATCGGTGATAAGCCACGCGAAACAGGGAAGTATGGCGGTACCGCAATTGGCACGTCATTACCATCCGACAAGTTTGCTGACACCGTAAAGAAGCTGACCGGGGGAGCTCTCACCACTCCCGACAGCAAAGGACGAAGCATCGCCCCCAACGGAGTTAGCGTTCGGACAGGTGGCAAGGACGGGCCGAGAATCGAGGTTCCTGCGAATGACTCCAAACCAACAGAAATCATTCATTTTCCGGAAGATACTCCTGTTCCCGATGACCTGAAGCCAACTCAATGAAAATATGGAAAAGTTTTTTCCCGGGAAGCGATGATGTTGAGATTCTCGGCGCGATTAAGGGTGGCTCGTACTTTATCGATGGCGACAACAACCCAAAGTGGGAGTCGGTATATTTCCGAAGTGGCAATGAAGAATGGATTGCACTTACTTGGAACTATTTCGATATTGAGTTCAAGTTTGAAACTTTCGGAATTTCACGAGAAGTGGTGAGGAAGGTCCCGACGGCTTTGCTCGACGTAGGAAGCATCCCTGAGTTTGAAAAAATAGATTTTTGTGTCAGGACAGAATGGACAAGGCCAGCTAGTCCAGGCGAGGTCCCGTCGCACTATGAGCAGGTTATCGAGGAGGCTGGACGCCTAGCGCAGGTGCCCGCCGACGCAATATCTGCCGGTACATCTCTATATGCAATAGTGTTTCGTTCAATCAACGGCGACTCAGACGTAATGATAAGCATTGATGACAACATAAGATTCAGTCTCAAATCAGTGACTGGATCTGCGAAGATTGCGGCTATCCTCCAATCATGTGACGTATTCACGTCTGCTGAACTCCTCGCTTGGCAGCCTCCTCTCTAGGGAAGCTCCGAACAATTTTCACTGTCTGAGACGGCACATGCTTTGCTGATCCTGATCGATGCCCGACCAACTGATTTTCGGCACGCAAGCCTATAGCTCTTTCGAAACGCACCGCAAGCCGACCCGACGCGACGATTTCCTAACTGAGATGGACAGGGTCGCCAAGATTTTTAATGGGGGGAGTTTTCAAAAATCTGCGGACCTACGAGTGATTTCTACTACGGCGTGCACAAGGCTCACTGTCGTGAAATTGAGTTTCGATCAGGGTCGGAGTCCATGACTGATGTTGAGATCACTTGCAGACCGTGCCGAGTTGCGTGGCTGGATCACCTTGTCTGGTGACGACCCTGAACAACCTTTTGAAGATGCTGTCGGTCGCGCCTGCAAATTCTTTTCTACTCCGACTACACAGCCCTTTTCTTGCCTGAAACCACCCGCGAAGCATGCGCTCTGTCGGCAGGAAACGATTCGCGGCCGTTTTGCCATGTTCTTGACGATTCCAGACCCAGCGGATTGTTTCTCCGACGCCGGGTCCTTCGGAGGACTGGTGGCGACGGGTGCCGATGATCCAGGTGCCATCGCCTCTTTTCTGATGCAGGACGACCACGCCGGGGCATCTTGTGAGCTTGCCCGGTCCTTGGTCATGGTTCCTTTCATCGGGATGGACTGGAAGGAGGCGCTGCCGGTGGGTTCCAGCGTGGCGGAGTTCCTCGATGTGCTTTACGAGTACAGGTTGTATGAGTGAACCTTTCTAAGGCCGAGCCTTTTCCTCCTTGCTCGCTGTTGTAACGCGACGATCTGCAGGCTTCATTCAAACGCTGTTTTTTACAGCAACGAGAAGTCAGGAATGGAATGAGAGTGCGAATCAGCCAGAGGCAATACGAGCTTCTGAAGACGTCGGAAGAAACGATGACGTTACTTCCCTCATTCCTTGTTGCCGGCCCCGACCTCGTGTTGGAGGGAACAGGCTACGCCTTGTCCGAGTTTCGCGACGCATGCGAAGATGTTTTGATACGGCTTGGTCTGGACGAGAGCTATTATCCCAACAGCGATGGGGTCTTACTGGAAGACTTGATCGACAAGATGTTCGAAGGTTAGTCGAGCCATTCAGTCCATCGCAGCAGACTATGAGTGGCCGCATACCGTCGGACATCCAAGGTGCCCGTACATCGATCATGAAGAATGTTCTACTGATCCTGCTGTGGCTTCCGATGATCGTGCTGGGTCACGTTCTGTCGGCACTGATCTTCAGGCAAGGGTCCTTGGTGAGCTATGTTTTCTTTATTGCGTGGCCAATTGCGAATTTCTGGGCTGCTTACAAGCTGTGTCGGAAGGGGCACGACATCCTGGTCATACGATTAGTATCCTTCGTCATGGTGGAGCTTGCGGCGCTAGTCGTCTTGCTCACCTATGCCGCATGAGGAGATCCGGTTTCGCTGGTTCGCTTGCGGTTCCGTTCGACGTCCCCCCAAATTTGAGTAGCGCTCCGGTTTCGAGTTCAATCCCCCACGAGAAGGAGATTGGACGTGAAGAAGCGTTTTTCCGAAGAGCAGATCATTGGCTTCCTGCGCGAGGTCGAGGCAGGCATGCCGGTCAAGGACCTGTGCCGCAAGCACGGCTTCAGCGAGGTCTCGTACTACCTTTGGCGAAGCAAGTTCGGCGGCATGAGCGTACCCGAGGCCAAGCGGCTGAAGGATCTGGAGTCGGAGAACGGCCGGCTTAAGAAGCTGCTGGCCGAGCAGCTCCTGGAAAACGAGGTCATCAAGGAAGCTCTGCGAAAAAAATGGTGAGCGCACCGGACCGGCGCGAGCTGGTGCGCTACTTGATCGGCAAGGAACTGAGTGAGCGTCGGTCGCTGGCGATCGCCGGCATGAGCGCAAGCGCTTACCGATACGAACCGCGGCCCGACCGCAACGTCTCGCTGCGCGAGATGATTTGCGCGCTGGCGAATCGCCACAAACGCTACGGCGTTGGCATGATCTACCTGAAACTCCGCCAGGCCGGACAGATGGTCAATTACAAGCGAGTTGAGCGCCTGTACCAGGAGGCGAATCTGCAGGTGCGCCGGCGGAAACGGAAAAAGGTGCTTCCGGCCGACAGGCAGCCACTGCTCCGGCCCGCGGTCGCGAACGAGGTTTGGTCCATCGATTTCGTTTTCGACCGCACCGCCGAAGGGCGCGTCTTGAAGTGCCTGACGATCGTCGATGACGCCACGCATGAGGCAGTCGCCATCGAGATCGAGCGGGCGATATCAGGCGTCGGCGTAACGCGCGTCATGGACCGCCTGGCGGTCACTCGGGGCCTACCGAAAATCATACGCAGCGATAACGGAAAGGAGTTCTGTGGCAAGGCCATGGTCGCATGGGCGCACGAACGCGGCGTACAGCTGCGCCTGATCGAGCCCGGCAAGCCGAATCAGAACGCGTACATCGAATCATTCAACGGAAGGCTTCGCGATGAATGCCTCAACGAACACTGGTTTCCCAGCCTGCTGCATGCCCGAACCGAAATCGAAAACTGGCGACGGGAATGCAACGAGGAGCGACCGAAGAAGGCACTCGGCGGACTGACTCCCGCTGCCTACGCGAAACAGTTACATTAATCCTGAACTCAAGATCGGACCGCTACTGAAGGCGGGGGGACGTCGCGTTGAAGCGAGGACGTGTCAGTGATGAAATCCCAGCTCGTGCTCCAGTGGTGTGAACCGAACCTTCCGGACTTCGATCAGCTTATCGCCATCGAAGAGTCACTGATCGCTGTCATCGGTCAATATGGGGAGATTGACGGTCACGATGTTGGAGCGGCGGAGTGCGATATCTTTATCGAGACCCACGAACCGATGAATTGCTTCGACGCACTCCGGTTGGCATGCGGAAGGGCGTCCTGGTTCGCTATGCTAACAGCGGGATATCGCCGTCTGGATGAGCTGGCTTACAACCCTGTCTGGCCTGCCGGTATGGTCAGCTTCAAGTTGGCGTAATCCAAATATGCCCTCAACGTCTTTGCCGCATTCCATCGAGTCGCTATGTCAAAAAACCTTGATGTAAAAGAGCGCGGCCCTTTTCCATTTCACTCACCTCCATGAGTCTTACTTGTTCGCTGCACTGTTGTGGTATCGGTCATGAGTGCGCCTGACTACGGGGCATACGGATTTTTTCTTGGAAGCGCACCTGGCATCGCTTACGGCTTATGGAACCTATCTCGCGTTCAGCGGGTTGTGAAGGAAGCACAAAGGATCGCTCGCGATCACGGCGAGTGGTTGGATGTCGATTCTTCCCCGTCGATTCGCTTCGACTACATATTCAGGCCTAGGCACTTCAGTCGCCCGGAAGACGGTGTTGGCGTTCGTCTGGCAAAGTCACGGCTGCTTTCGATTAGGCGCAGGCGTTGCGTCGCCATGTGGCCAGCGCGCTTCTTGCGGCCATCGGAGCCTTTTTGGGTGTCATTGCGGCTGTCGGCGTAGCATCCGGCCCATGAGGTAGATTATCTCCGGTCGCTCTCGCGATTCGTCAGATGCGCTGCGATGATACCCATCGACCATCGACCATCGACCATCGACCATCGAGGGAGCGGTCTGGCTTCAGATCACGAAGGATGTTTAAGGCAATGCAAATCCAAAGATTTCCATGGAAGGCCGGCCTGGCATTGGCAATCTCGTTCGTCGTTCACTACCTCGTCTACGCCTACCGATTCATGTGGTACTTGAGCTATCCGGATTTCGTCATGCTCATAGAGATCTACCTTGCCTTTATGGCGATTGTCGTCGCCGAATTCATCTTTGCTCCGACGTGGTGGCTCATGGGGTCTACAGCCTTTGCTTTAATGTTCATGCCAGCCGTCGCCCGTATCAACTACATACTTCCCGTCGGAATACTCTTTGGTGTAGTTGCGCTTGTATCGGCATGTCCATTCGTTGCAGTAGCTCTTTTGAGGACGCGTAAACACACCGAAATTGTGTAGTCCTCCCCCGACAGACGTAAGCCAACCCCTCCTGAGAAAATAGCCCACGGCCCACCGGGCGGCCCCTGTCAGGAAGCGAACCGTGCATACGATGGATGAGATCAACTCAGGGGTCCTTACCCTCTTCGACGGGGGCCAGCCCGCTTGCCATGTCCTCCCGAGCAACCTCGTCGGCTGGACCAAGCAAGGCAACGCCCTGACCGTCATGCTGCGGGTGACCGGAGCGACGCGCGATATCGTCGAAGCGGTGCAAGTCTCCGTGGCCCCGGCCAACGCCGAGGCGCCTGCCGTGCTGGCGTCGTGGATTCCTCCGGGCTCGCCCGACCAGCTTCGGCAGGCGCATGCCAAAGCGACCGTTGCCGCCCCAGGATCGCGCCAGGCCTGACCGGCATCGCGGACGACGGCCTAGCCCGGTCGGTTCGCCCGCCGCATCGCGCGCACGACCAGCGCCGTGCCGGCCAATCCGATCAGCAGGCCCACGCCACCGCCCCAGAGCGAGCCGGGACGATCGTCGATCAGGTAGCCCAGCCCAAAGCCGAGCAGCGCGAAGAGGGGAATCGGTAGGCAGCCCATCGGGCGATGCTACAAAAAAACATGGCCCTCGCGCTCACGCGGAGGGCCATGACGACCGTCCCTGGGTTGGGTGGTCAGACCACCAGAACGCGGCCCGGCGAAGCCGGCGCAGCGTCACCGCCGATGAAGGGGGGGATCGATCCTGATTCTAGGGACAGACGGCATCCTGCCGTCGGATCGGTCATCGGCGATACGTTGGCCCGCCGGTATAAGCCGGTGGGCGTAACGCTATCTTCCTTGGCTGGTCCGATGACGGATATAGGAGGATTCTTAAAGTTGGCTGCTATTTTCCCTACAAGAGCGCCAGCTTACCCTTACGTAGAGGCGCGCTTGCCGCGATCCTGGACGCCGGGCACGACGACTCGGCTGCCCTCCGGACGATCCTTGTGCTTGCTGCCCGCAGGCCTTGCCTGGGGCGAAGAAGGCGGCAGACCGCGACTGGCCAGGCTGCGCAGATGCGCGCTGTCGGACGAACCGTAATCGCGTTTTCCCGGTGTGCGTTGCATAAAACCTTCTCCAGTCGGACTCCCCGCCTTACGAGCAAGTTGCACCGAAAAGACGAAAATTTGAGTGGCGCGACGGTGAAGGTTCCGTGACAGCCGAAAACGTGCCAGGCGCCTTGAAAAAGTTAAGGCGACGTGGAGGCCTTCGGCGGCATGCGCTGCAGTAGCTCAGTGGCTAGCGCTTCGTAGTTCTCGTCGAAGTGGTGCGAGCCCGGCTTCTTGTATACGGTGACGAACGACGGCAGCTTCGGATCGGTGCAGCCGCTGTCGTCCGCGTCCTCGGTGCCGTAGTAGCAGGCCATCGGTGGCCGGCCGGCCAGCGCCAGGATGGGCGGGATGGCATCGGTATGCACCACGGGATTCAGCCACTGCAGAAAGTTGTGGGTGTGGGTGGTCCACCAGCCCTGCTGCATGTAGCCCTCGAGTTCGATCTCGAAATTCACGTCGCGGCTGGCCGACAGCAGCACCAGCTGGGCCAGCTTCGCCCGGTTGTCGGGGCGCAGACGGCCGACGATGGTGGGCAATACGTCCGCGCCGAACGAATAGCCGATCAGCAGAACGCGCTGCTTGTTCCACTGTTTTGTGTAGCGGTCCAGCAGGCCGTCCAGGTCGTGGGCGGATTCATCCGGCGAGCGGTAACGCCAGAAGTACTTGAAGGTGCTGACCCCGGCCACGGGCAGGCCTCGACCGGTGAAGACCGCACCCAGGCGCTGGTCCAGGTCCCACCAGCCGCCGTCACCGGAATAGATGACCACCAGCAGGTCTTCCTGTCCGGCCGGCGCCGCGGCCAGTGCCGGCAGCTCCACGGTGGATTTTTCCATCGATGCGTGGGTCCAGGGGTGCCAGGCCAGCAGGGCCAGCACGATGGCACCGGCCACGCACGACAGCACGATACGCAGCACGTTCCTCTTCTTTGGCGTGCTCACCGGCGCACCACGCCGCCCAGGCCGCCGGAGATGAGGCTGGCCACGTTGGCCAGCGCCAGGGGCAGCGCGATGCCGCCGGGTACCGCGATATAGCGCGGCTCCCACTCGGGATCGAACTTCTCCTTGTAGCGATGCAGGCCACGGAAGTTGTAGAAGCGCTCGCCGCGACCGAACACCATGGCGCCGAAGCGGCTCCACAGGGGCGCGGTACGGCGGTTCTGCAGACCCGACAGGGGGGCCATGCCCAGGTTGAACCAGCGGTAGCCCTGGGCCTTGGACCAGGACATCAGCTCGATAAACAGGAAATCCATGATGCCGGAGGGGCCCTCGGGAAGGTGGCGCATGAGGTCGACGGACGCTTCTTCCATCGACTCGGTAAGGAACATGTTGGCGAAGGCTACCGGCTGGTCGCCCTGCCACACCACGGCCATCGGCGTGCGGGATAGATAGCGTTCATCGAACAGGCCCAGCGAGAAGCGCTTCTCGCGTACCTTCTTGTCGCCCATCCAGACATCGGAGATGACCTTCAGGCGGGGCAGCAGCGCGGGCACGTCCTCCACGGGTACGATCTCCATGCGCAGGCCGTCACGTTGCAGCTTGTTGACCGTGCCGCGCAGCGTCTTCTTCGACTTGCCGTCCAGGTTGAAGGTCTCCAGGCGCACGCGGGCTTCCTCGCCGATCTTCAGCAGACTCATGCCCACGTCGAGGTAGAGGTCCAGGTCGGCCGGGCGTACCTGGTAGAACAGCGGCCAGCCGCCGGCGCGCTCGCATTCCTCACGGAAGCTCCAGACCAGTTCGCGGCGGGCGTCCTCGTCGGTGCCCACGGGGTCGCCCATGGCCACCCAGCTGCGTCCTTCCACGTCGTACATGATGAAGGCACGGTCGTCCGGCGCAAAGCGCAGCATCTTGTCGCCGACCAGCGCCAGATGGGCCTGGGCGGAGTCGAACGACTTGACCAGGGGCAGCACGCGGGCCAGCTCGGCGTCGCCGGGGCGGGTGCGACGGGCGCGGGCCGGGCGGATCAGGTTGGCCAGGCCGAACAGCAAAAGTGCGGCCGTGGCGCCGACCAGCGCACGCAGCGCGCGCGGTGCGCCACCGTGATGGAAGCTGAACTCCCACCAGAGGTTGTTGCTGTATTCGACGTGCTTGAAGCTGAAGAACACCAGCCAGGTGGAGCAGGCCAGCACCGCACCGATGGCCAGCACCCAGCCCGGCGAGAAGCTGGCACGGAACAGCGAGGCCCGGCGATAGAAGTGCCGGTGGGCCGGTGCCAGGGCCAGGGCCAGCAGCGACAGCAGGGTGGCTTCCTCGTAGTCGATGCCCTTGAGCATGGACAGCACGGCGCCCAGCACCAGCAGCACCAGCGTCAGCACGTAGGCGGCGTCCAGCCGCCGTTGCAGGCCGCGGGCCAGGATCAGCAGCATCATGCCGACCACGCTCGAGAGGAAGTGCGATACCTCCACCAGCGGCAGCGGCACGAAGCCGCGCAGGATCTCCATGCGGCCGGGGATGGCCAGCGTGGCGCCGGAGAACAGCAGCACCGCGCCGGCGACCAGGGTCAGGCCGGCGAAGAATGGCGGCAGCAGTCCGCTGAACCAGGGCGCGATCATGGCCGCATGGCGCAGCGCGCGGATCTCGCGCCAGATCACCAGCACGGTGGCCACGCCCAGCGGCAGCAGGTAATAGACGGCGCGGAACGCCGCCAGCGAGCCGAGGATGGGCGCTTCCAGTCCGTGGTTGCCGGTAGCGCCGAAGCCGGCAAGCATCACCGCCTCGAACACGCCCAGGCCGCCGGGCACGTGGCTGATCAGGCCCGCCATCTGGGCGAGCACGAAGATAGCCAGGAAGTGGCCGAAGCCACCGGAGATCGCCTCCGGCATCAGCACGTAGAGCACGCCCGAGGCGAGGCCCCAGTCCAGCGCACCGATCAGGATCTGCCGGGCGGCCATGGCGGGCGTGGGCGTGGCGATCTCCCAGCGCCACAGGCGGATGGGCCGGCGCACGGTAAGCGACACCACGAACCACGCCAGCGGCACCAGCGACAGCACGATCGCCAGAGGAATCCGCAGGCCCGACAGGGGTACCTCGGGCGGAATCGGGACCGCCAACAGGGTGACGCCCGTGATCGCCGCCAGGCCCAGCCAGAAGCTGAGGGTGGTGTAGAGCACCACGCGGGCGATCTCGCCGGGGGTCAGCCCGGCCTGCACGTAGAAGCGGTAGCGGATGGACCCGGACACCAGCAGCGACATGCCCAGCGCATTGGAGAACGCATAGCTGATGAAGGAGATCAGGCCGACCCGGGGGGCCGGCAGCCGCTTGCCCACGCTGGCCAGCCCGAACCAGTCGTACAGCGTCATCACGGCGAACCCGGCGCCGGTCAGCAGCATGGCAAGGGCGATATCGCTGTTGGGCAGCGCATGCACGTAGCCGCCGATCTGGCGATAGGTCACCTCGCTGGCCATGGCCTTGAGCGCCCACAGCGCCAGGCATAGCAGCACGACAGACAGCAGGGGACCGCCCGCGCGACGGAACAGGGTGACGTAGAGCGCCGGCTTGCCGGCTAGCGGCTGGTCGTTCATCGGGAGCTCCGCCCTTGTTTCTTCTCCCACAGTGCCGTGGCTCCCACAGATATGAATCGTAAGGCCGGGTAGGGTGCCACAAGGCACGTTCGCGCGGCAGATCGGCTTTTCCTACGGGGTCACGATAGCCGACATCGGGGGCCAAAGCTCGATCTAAGCTTCGGGAAAGCCTCACGTAAGCCCACCTGCTTACCCTCGTGGCCGAACCCGGGCGTATCGACGACCGGCATTTTCCTGCGAGGCGTCATGACTCCTGTTTCGTCGGCCCCCGGTGCGCTCCGCCAGCGCTTCCGGCCGTTGGTCTGGTTCGGCATCCTGTTCGTCGGCGTGGCGTTCCTCGTCCGTCTCATCCTGCTGATCAAGACGGGACACGAGATACCGCCCAGCCCGGGCAAGTGGCTCTACCTCTTCCTGGTCGGCTTCGGCTACGACGTGGTGGAGTACGTCTATTTCGCGTGGCCGATGCTGCTGGTGCTCTGGCTGCTGCCCCGGCGTGCCTACGTGTCCCGCTGGGGCCACCGCATCTTCCTCGGTTTCTGTTTCATTCTCTCTTTCGTCGTGCTTTATCTCGGCGCGGCGGAGCTGGTGTTCTGGGGCGAGTTCAGCGCGCGCTTCAACTTCATCGCCGTGGATTACCTTGTCTACACCCACGAGGTGGTCGGCAACATTCGCGAGTCGTATCCGATCGTCACCTGGTCGCTGCTGCTGCTGGCGGCGACCATCGCCGTGGTGTTCTTCAGCCGGCGCATGCTCGCCGCGCGTGACGACGGCTCGCGTTTCGGTGCCCGCAGCCTCGTGGTGGCGGTGTGGCTGGTGCTCACCGTGGTGGTCAGCTTCGCCGTCGACGGCACCATGAAGGATCGCTCGGACAACAACTACGTGAACGAACTGGCTGGCAACGGCCCCTACCAGTTCGTGGCGGCGTTCCGCGAAAACGAGCTGGATTATGCGAAGTACTACCCGACCCTGCCGGACACGGCCATGTTCGCCAACCTGCGCAAGCAGCTGACGACGCCGGACGCCACGTTCGCCAGCGACGATCCGATGGACATCACGCGGCGCATCGCCGGCGACGGTACGGAGCAGAAGCTCAACGTGGTGCTGATCAGCGTCGAAAGCCTGTCGGGCGATTACGTCGAGGGCCTGGATGTCAGCAAGCACAAGCACCTGACCCCCAACCTCGACGCCCTGGCGTCGAAAAGCCTGTTCTTCAGCCAGCTGTATGCCAACGGCACGCGCACGGTGCGCGGGCTGGAAGCGCTGGCGCTCTCGGTCCCGCCGACGCCCGGCGAGTCCATCGTCAAGCGCCCGGACGACGAGAACCTCTGGTCGCTGGCCGACGTGTTCAATGGCAAGGGCTATACCTCCGAGTTCCTGTACGGCGGTTACGGCTACTTCGACAACATGAACCATTTCTTCGCCAGCAACGGCTACACGGCGGTGGACCGCAACGCCATCGACAGCAAGGACATCCATACCGAGAACGTCTGGGGCGTGGCCGACGAGGACCTGTTCACGCTGGTGATCAAGCGCATGGACGCCTCCTACGCGAAGGGCAAGCCGTACTTCGGGCACGTGATGACCACGTCCAACCATCGCCCGTTCACCTTCCCCGAAGGACGCGTGGCGTTGCCGCAGGGCCGTCGCACGGCGGCGGTGGCCTATACCGACTGGGCGCTGGGCGATTTCCTGAAACGCGCGGCGACCAAGCCATGGTTCAAGGACACCGTGTTCGTCATCACCGCGGACCATTGCGCCACCAGCGCCGGCAAGACCAGCCTGCCCGTGGATCGTTACCACATCCCGCTGTACATCTATTCTCCCGCGCACATCGCGCCGGGACGCGTGGATCGCCTGATGAGCCAGATCGACATCCCGCCGACCGTGCTGGGCCTGCTGCATTTCAGCTATACGTCGCGCTTCTACGGCTACGACCTGTTCAAGCTGGAGCCCGGGCGCGAGCGTGCCTTCATCAGCACCTACCAGGAGCTGGGCTACCTGCGCGGTGACACGCTGACCTCGCTGGTGCCGCGCCAGCCGGTGAAGCAGATGCTGCCGCAACGCGATACGGGCGATGCCACGCCCGTCACGTCTGTCAACCAGGCCGATGCGGACGCCGCGATCACCTATTACCAGTCGGCGGCCTACCTGTTCACCAAGGGCCTGATGAAGCACGGCGCGCCGCACCAGACGGCGGCCACGCCTTAGCCAGGCCACGCCGCGCTACGGCAGGCATGCCGTGGGTCGTCACGACCCACGGCATGCCTGCCGAGCCGGTTACGCCGCGGTATCGACCAGCACCAGCTCCGCATCCGTCGTTGCCGTGATGCTCAGCCGCGTCTCGTCGCGGATCGCCGCGCCGTCGCCCTTGTCCAGCACCTGCCCGTTGACCTGTACCGAACCGAAGGCCGGCACCATGTACGCATAGCGGCCTTCGCCCAGGGCGTACTCGATGGTCTCACCCGCCTTGACGCTGGCGCCGAGCACGCGGGCATCGGTGCGGATCGGCAAGGCGTCGCTGTCGCCCGGCATGCCGCTGGCCAGCGTGATGAACTGGCCCGAGCGCTCTCCCTTCGGGAACGGACGAGTGCCCCAGGACGGTGCCTTGCGCTCGCCGTCGGGAATGATCCAGATCTGGAAGATGCGCGTTGTCTCGTTTTCCGCGTTGTATTCCGCGTGGCGGATGCCGGTGCCAGCGCTCATCACCTGCACGTCGCCCGCTTCGGTGCGGCCCTTGTTACCCAGGCTGTCCTCATGGGTGATGGCGCCTTCACGCACGTAGGTGATGATTTCCATGTCCGAATGCGGGTGCGCCGGAAAACCCGTGCCCGCGGCGATGGTGTCGTCGTTCCAGACGCGAAGCGCACCCCAGCCCATGCGTGCCTCGTCGCGGTAGGACGCGAACGAGAAGTGATGCTTCGCGTCGAGCCAGCCGTGGTTCGCGCCACCGAGTGTGGCAAAGCGGCGAATGTCGATCATGTCGTGCTCCCCCGGCAATACCGGACTGGATGAGTGGATGGGTGCATTTTCCTCCTCCGCGCGCGCCACGGCGCATCGCTGGCCGAAACGGACTGTTTCCGTGGCGAGCCCGTGGGTTGCAATCCGGGCGTCCGCCGCCCATCTGGAATCATCGGCGGTTCGTCCGCCCCCTTATTGTCGAGGTGTGCTCGGATGATTCCGTTTTCGGTACTGGACCTTTCCCCCGTAGCGCGTGGTTCCACGCCGGGCGACTCGTTGCGCCACTCGCGCGACCTGGCCCGGCACGCGGAGTCGCTGGGCTTCCACCGTTACTGGCTGGCCGAGCACCACAACATGACCGGTATCGCCAGTGCGGCGACGGCCGTGGTGATCGGCTATATCGCCGAGGGCACGCACAGCATCCGCGTGGGCTCGGGTGGCATCATGCTGCCCAACCACTCACCGCTGGTGATCGCCGAGCAGTTCGGCACGCTGGCGTCGCTCTATCCGGGGCGGATCGACCTGGGCCTGGGCCGTGCACCCGGCACCGACCAGGGCACGGCACGCGCGCTGCGCCGCTCGATGGGCCCCAGTGACGACCGCTTCCCCGACGATGTGCAGGAACTGCAGATGTACCTCGGCCCGCAGCGGCCCGGGCAGACCGTGCGCGCCGTGCCCGGCATGGATACCAACGTGCCGCTGTGGCTGCTGGGCTCCAGCCTGTTCAGTGCCCAGCTGGCGGCGCACCTGGGGTTGCCCTTCGCCTTCGCCTCGCACTTCGCGCCGGACATGATGATGAAGGCGCTGGAGGTGTACCGGCACATGTTCCGGCCGTCCGAGGTGCTGGACAAACCTTACGCCGCGCTTGGCATCAACGTGGTCGCCGCGGATACGGACGCGGAGGCCCGCCGCCTGTTCACCTCGCAGCAGCAGGCGTTCTGGAACCTGCGTCGCGGCGCGCCGGGGCAGCTGCCGCCGCCGGTGAACTCGATGGACGGCGTGTGGACGTCCATGGAGAAGGCCCAGGTGGACCACGCGCTGTCCTGTGCCGTGGTCGGCTCGCCGGACACCGTGCGTGACGGCCTGGCCGCGTTCATCGCGCGCACGGGCGCCGACGAGCTGATCATCACCGCGCAGGTCTTCGATCACGAGGCGCGCAAGCGTTCGTACACCCTCGTGGCCGAGCAACGCGACGCCCTGGCCGAACGCGCCGCGGCCTGAGCGCGTGCGCATCGTGCTCGACACCAATGTGTGCCTGGATGCGTTCGTCTTTGCCGACCCGAGCGCGGCGGCGCTGGTCGAGGCCATGGCGTCGGGGACGCTGCACGCCGTGACGCGTCCGGATTGCCGGGACGAGTGGCTGAAGGTGCTCGACTACCCTGCGTTGAAGCTGGATCCGCCGCGCCGGGCGGCCGCCGTGGCCGCCTTCGATCGCCTGGTCATGCTGTTGCCGCATGAGGCCACTGCCACGAGGCTTCCGCGCTGCCGTGACCCGGACGACCAGAAGTTCCTGGAGCTGGCGTCGACCGCTGGCGCGGGCCTCCTGTTCTCGCGCGATGCGGAAGTGCTGAAGCTGGCACGACGCGCCGCGCGCGACAGCGGGTTCCGGATCCTGCGTCCGCAAGACTGGTCGCCGGAACCCCTGCCTTGCCTTAGTCCCGCGGAACCAGCGCGATGAGGTTGCGCAGGCTGTAGTAGTGGTCGTGCCGTGGCCAGTCCACGGAGGCGATGGCCTTGTGCCCCGCGGCCCACGGCTCGTTGTCCAGCAGCACCTCGATCTTGCTGCTGCCGTCGCCCACGTTGCCGTAGAACACGCGGATCCAGTGCACGTCGTCGGTCAGCGGGGCCGTGGCGATCGCGGCCTCCAGTGCGGAGAAGCCTTCCTCGGGAATCTCTACCGGTGCGTCTTTCTCGCCGCGCACCGTGAAATCGCCCACGTAGAGGGTAAAGCGCTGCGTTCCGGCGGACACTTCGCGCACGTCCAGCTTGTCCTTGTCCACGGTGTGCCAGCAGGCCGCCAGCACGACGTAGAAATCGTTGCGCGCGAAGCTGTCCAGCGCGTCGCGGCAACCGGCCTTGCCGCCGCCGTTGCCACCGAAGCTTTCCTCGATGGTGCGTTCCTCGTCGAGGACGATATCGATGTCCAGGCGGCCCATGCCGCCCTCCTTGCCCTCGTGCCAGATGCCGCGCAGCGCCGGGTAATCGTCGCCTTCGGTAAGCAGCCAGTCCTCGTCGGGCTCGAGCGGGATCGCGTGTTCGGCAAAAAGGTCGATCAGGTGGTTCTGGATAAGTCGGTCCATGGGTCGTCCGGTGGGGGAATGGGAGGATTATGCGTCTTCGACGCGCTTGCCGAGTGCGACAGCCGCAGCGGGGTTGCGTTCCTTCGCGGCGGAAATGAAATACACGAACACGTCGCGGCCTGGGCCGGGCGCCAGCGCCTCGCACACGTGTGGCAGGTCGGTCGGATCGCCGCCGGCTTGCCAGTCGCTCGCATGCGACGCCCATGCCTTCAGCTCCCTGGCGGGATAGCCGTTCGTCTCCTTCGCCCGGCTGCGCATCAGACGCGCGTACACGAAGGGCCCCGTGAGGTCGGCGAACGACGGATGGTCGGGCGAGTCGGTGAACACGGTGGCGACACCGCGCTGGCGCGCCAGGGCCAGCCAGGCCGGGTCCATGAAGCTGTCGTGGCGCACTTCCACGGCATGGCGCAGGGCCAGGCCGCCGTGGCGGTCGGGCAGGAGGTCGAGGAAGGCGGTCATGTCGTCGGGATCGAAACGCCGCGTCGGCAGGAACTGCCAGAGCACGGGGCCCAGTCGATCGCCCAGGCCCACCGCACCGTCGAGGAACCGGCCGATGCGCTCGCCGGTGCCCGCCAGCGCGCGGCTCTGCACGATGTGCCGCGGCGCCTTCACCGAGAAGACGAACCCGTCAGGGGTCTCCGCCGCCCAGCGACGGTAGATATCGATCCCGGGCGAGCGGTAGTAGGTGCCGTTGATCTCGATGGTGGACACCTGCCGACTGGCGTACTCCAACTCGCGCTTTTGCACCAGGTCGTCGGGATAGAACAGCCCGCGCCAGGGCACGTAGGTCCAGCCGCCCATGCCCGTGCGGACATGGCCGGAGGCCCGCGGCGTCGCGGGGGAACGTCGGGTCGCCATGGTCGGAGCCTCCGGGAGGGTCAGCTCAGCGCGGTGGGCTGCTCGAACGGCAGGTCGATGGCGCCGGTGGCGCGGATCTCGCGCTGCGACCGTTCCAGCGCATCGCCCTCGCCGTCCACCACCACGAGGATGCGGCCGGCCTCGATCTCGCCCTCGAATTTCTGGCGCACCGGGTCCGGTGCGGAGGCGCCCATCAGCGCACTGGTCCATGCGCCGACCAGGGCGCCCGCCGCACCCGCCGCCACCGCGCCGGCGATGGTCACGCCCAGCGGGGGGATCGCCATGGCGACCAGGCCGGCCAGGATGCCGGTGGCGCCACCTTCGGCCAGCCCACGCGCGGCAGCGGGGGCGAAGTCGGAGTGCTCGTCCTTGCGGTGCTCGGGAATGGCATCCAGCTCGATGTCGTGCCGCGCGATGAGCGACAGGTCCGCGTCCGGAATGCCCGCATCGCGGGCGGCGCGCATGGCTGCGCGTGCCTGATCCAGACCGGACGTGCTGTAAACGTGGCGGGTCTTCATCGCATGTTCCTCGGGCACATGGGTTGGCCATCCTTCCGCTCGTGGGGTCGACCCGGTGTGACGGCAGGGTCAATCGCCGGATGCCCGCGTGCTTGTCGCGTTTGATTCGAGAATCATTCGCACTTACGATGACGGCCTTTCCAGCCCCGTCGGACCGTCACCATGGCAGCTCACCCGCGCCGGCTACGCCGCTGGCTGAAGACGCTGCACCTGTGGCTGGGCCTCACGCTGGGGTTGCTGCTGGCGCTGGTGACCCTGTCGGGCAGCGTGCTGCTGTTCGAGCAACCGCTGTTCGCGGCCATGCACCCCATCCTGGTCGCGCGTCCCCTGCCGGACCTGGCGACACAGGGCCACTCGCTGTCAGCGATGCTCGCCACACCCGCGGCCAAGAGTTGGCGGGGGGTGTCGCTGCCCGACCATGACCTTCCCGTATGGCAGGCCCAGGAACGCGGCGGCAGCCGTACCTATTACGACGCCACCACCGGCGCGCTGCTACTGCGGCGCACGCAGGCCGGCGATCCCTTGCTGGTGTTGCTCGACTGGCACACGCACCTGCTGGGCGGTGAGCTAGGCGAAACGGTGCTCGGCGTGGTGGCCTGCACGGGGTTGTTCATGCTGTTTTCGGGCGTCTGGCTTTACTGGCCCGGACGCCAGCGCGCGCTCAGGCACCTCCGGCCGCACACCCAGCCGCCGCTGCTGCGCTGGGCGAGCTTCCATCGCGCGGTGGGTGTCGTCGCCCTGCCCCTGCTGATCGTGATGATCGGTACCGGCACCACGATGGCGTACCGGGGCGCCGTGCGTAACGGGCTGGCGGCGGCCTTCGCCGAGCCGGCGCGCCCCCGGCCGCCGAAAACCGTGCCGGTGCAGGGGCCGGTGGACTGGGCGGCCGTGCTCGTGGCGGCCCAGGCCGCTGCGCCCGATGCGGCGATCACCCGGCTGATGCTTCCGTCGAAGGACAACGGCACGGTGGTGGCGCGCATCCGGCGCCCCGGCGAATGGAACCCCGCCGGGCGCAGCACCCTGTGGATCGATCCGCGGACGGCCACGGTGATCGGGAGCGACGATGCCACGACGCTGGGCACCGGCAGCCGGCTGGCCAACGCCCTGTTCCCGATCCATTCCGCCGCCGTGGGCGGCCTGACGTGGCGCATCGTGGCTTGTATCGGCGGGCTGCTGCCCACCTTCCTGCTGGTCACCGGGGTGCTGTTCTGGCGCCGTCGGCTGAAGCGCCCCGCCGCCACGGGTTGACTGCGGACGGCGCCGGTCGGCCCGCGATCAGCCTTGCACGGCCAGCGTGGCCGCGATGCGCGCATCCTTCTCGGCCCACAGCGCGTTGATCCACGCCTGGAACTGCGCGCGGAAGGCGGCGTCGCCTTCGTAATCGCCCCGCATGGCCGCCGGAATGGGCAGCCGGCGGATGTGCACGCGCACCTCGCGGATGCGGCCGGCAATCATGTCCATCATGGACGTGGGGCCGTCCGGATAGACGATGGTCACGTCGAGGATCTGGCGGATCGCCTCGCCCATGGCATCGATGACGAACGCCACGCCGCCGGCCTTCGGGCGGAGCAGGTGCGTATAAGGCGAGCCTTGGGCATCGTGCTTGGTGCGGGTGAAGCGGGTGCCCTCGGTGAAGTTCATGATCGCCACGGGCAGGTGGCGGAATTTCTCGCAGGCGCGGCGCGTGGCTTCACGATCCTTGCCGCGCAACTCCGGACGCGCTTCGATCTCCTGGCGCGAATGCCGCTTCATGAACGGAAAATCCAGCGCCCACCAGGCGGGCCCCAGCAGCGGCACCCAGATCAGCTGGCTCTTGAGGAAGAAACGCATGAACGGAATGCGCCGGTTGAACACCTTCTGCAGCGCGGGGATGTCAACCCAGCTCTGGTGGTTGCATACCACGAGGTAGTTCTCGCGCGGGCTGAGGCCCTGGTCGCCTTCCACGCGCCATTGCGTGCGGGTGAACACGCCGAACATCCAGCCGTTCACGCCCAGCCAGCTTTCCGCGATCCCTACCAGCACGCGCGACACGGCGTGACGAAACCCGCGCAGCGGCACGATGAGGCGGATCACCGTCAGCAGCAGCAACGGCGTGACGTGCAGCACCGTGTTGACGAGCAGCAGCAGGCAAGCGAGGGGAATGCGCAAAAAGGCGGGAAGCGAGGCGAGCATGAAGGGCCGGCTTGGTGAGGATGCCGCAGTTTACCCCCTGCACGCCCGTGGGTAAGTGACCCCGCGCAGGTCCGGGTGGGTCACTTACCGGCGAGTTTGCGGTTGACGGCGGCGAGGTCCTGGCGAAGTGTGTCGATCCCGTCCCAGGGGTCCTTCTTCAACCGGGCCAGGCGCTTGGGCACCGAGTGGATATCGAACGCCGCACCGGAGCGCACCTTGCCCAGTTCCTCCCAGCGTAGCGGCACGGCCACCGGCGCGCCGGGGCGGGAACGCAGCGAATAGGACGCCACGGCGGTGGCGCCCCGCCCGTTGCGCAGGTAATCGACGTAGATCCTGTCCTTCCGGAGCCGCTTGGCGGCGGTGGCGACGAACTCCAGCGGATGCGCCTCGGCCAGCGCGTCGGCGAAGCCCCGTGCGAAGGCCTTGACCTCCTTCCAGCCCGCGCCGGGACGCAACGGCACGACTACGTGCAGGCCCTTGCCACCGGTGGTGCGCACGAACGAGGTGAGGCCCAGTTCGGCCAGGAAGCCCCGGGTCATGCGTGCCGCCGCCACGACGCGCGCCCAGGCCACGCCGTCGCCGGGGTCCAGGTCGAACACCACGCGATCCGCGCGGTCGGCATCGTCCACGTGCGAGCCCCACGGGTGGAATTCCACGGCGCCGAACTGCACCAGCTCGATCACGCCCGCCGCATCGCGCGGGTAGAGGTAATCCGCCGTGGCCCCGGTTTCTTCCTTTAGGCGCGCGACGCCGACGTGGTCCAGGCCCGCCATGACGTGTTTCTGGAAAAAGCAGGGTGAATCGATACCGCCGGGGCAGCGAATGGTCGACGTGGGGCGATCGTGGATACCCGGAAGCAGCCACGCCATCACGGCCTTGTAGTAATCCACGACGTCCTGCTTGGTCAGCCCGTCGGCAGGGAACACCTTCCGATCCGGATGCGTGATGACGACGGTATCGGGATCGGCGGCCGGAACAGGGGCATGGCCGGTGCGTCGCTCCGCTGCCGGTTTCCCCGTCGCCCGCGGGGACGGCTTCGTGGCCTTCTTGGCGGTAGCCTTGTTTGCGGCTGTCCTCTTGCGGGTAGCTTTCGGCGCGTCACGATCGCTGTCGCGAAGGTCGTCGGGTGACTTGTCCATACGCAGTGTCCTCAAGCTGGGCTGGCGCAGCAGATCCTTGTTGCCGATGCCGCGGTAGTACACCTCGGCCACCACGGTGGGCGGGACCCACAGGGCGCCGCGGAGCATGGTGTCCACCGCGTCGATGCGGACCGTCGGTGTCTTCGATCCACCCTTGGCAAGGGTGTCGCCCAGCTCACGCAGCATCGCGTCGGTGAAGCCGGTGCCGACACGGCCCGCGTATGTCCAGCCGCCGTCCGGATCGGGGCGGGCCAGCAGCAGCGAACCGAACGACAGCCGCGAGCCCTTGGCTGGCGTGTAGCCGACCACGGCGAATTCGTCGCTTTCCAGCCGCTTGATCTTCTGCCAGTCGTCGCCGCGACCGCCGCGGTAACCACCGTCGACGCGCTTGGCGACGATGCCTTCCAGCTTCTGTGCCATCGCCATGGCGAACACGTCGTCGCCGTGGCCCACGGTATGCGAACTGAGGTTGAGGTGGGCCGGCGCATGGGCGAGCATGCGCGCGAGCAGCGCCTTGCGTTCGATCAGCGGCACGCGGCTGAGGTCATGGCCCTGCAGGTAAGGCAGGTCGAACACCATGTACACCAGCGGGGCATGCGCCTCGCCCGACAACGTGCGTTGCAGTGCGTTGAAATCGCTGCGGCCCTCGCTGTCCAGGGCGATCAGTTCGCCGTCCAGCCGCGCACTGTCCAGGCCCAGCGCATCGATAGCCTGGACGATCTCCGGCACGCGATCGTTCCACGGCAGGCCGTTGCGCGACCACAGGTGGGTGGCACCGTCGGCCACGGCGGCCACGATGCGGTAGCCGTCCCATTTCACCTCGTGCAGCCATGCATCGCCCTGCGGCGGGGTTTCACGCAAGCGCGCCAGTTGCGGGGGGAAGAAATCGCCGGATGCGCGGGCCTCGCGCGCGCCGCCCAGTGCGGCCGCCGCCTTGGCGAGGCTTGCCGCGGATACGCGGCGTGTCGTCGGGGTCGCCTTCCGGCGCGCCGTGGAGCGGCTCGCGGCGGCACGGGTGGCGGGTGTCTTCGCCGCCCGCCGGGTGCTTTCGCGCATCGTGGCGTCGAGCAGGTCGTCGGCCTCCACCTCGCCGGCATAGGCGTCATCGACCTTGATCAGGAACCACGCCGGCTGGCGCTCCTTCCTGCCGCTGCGGACCAGGTGCCAGCGGCCCTTGAGACGCTCGCCGAACAGTTCGAACTCCAGGTGGCCCTTGGCCAGCTGGGCTTCCGCATCGCCACGCGTTGCCCAGACGCCTTTGTCGAACAGGTCGACATGCCCCTTGCCGTAGCCTTCGTCGATGTCGCCCTCGAAGTCCGCGTACGACACCGGATGGTCCTCGACTTCCACGGCCAGGCGTTTGACCTTCGGGTCGTAGCTGGGGCCCTTCGGCACCGCCCAGCTGCGCAGGGCGTCGCCCACCTGCAGACGAAAATCGAAATGCCGGCGCGACGCGTGATGCAGCTGCACCACGAAGATGGCGCGGCCGCCGCGTGCCGAGTCTTCCGGCGCCGGTTCACGGGTGCGCCCGAAGTTCCGCTTGCGCTTGTACTCGTGCAGGCTCATGCCCGGATCATTGGTGAGCCCCGGTGAATGGGCCGTGCAGCGGGCATAGCGCCGACATCCCGATTTCAGAACCGTCGTATGGGGTCGCCCGGGGCACGCGAGCACAGTTAAGGCAGCCCTCTTCCACGCGGTGCACCCATGTCGACCCGTCCTGCTCCTGCTTTCGTCCTCGCCCCTTTCGCTACCGTCTCCTTTGCCTTCGCCTGCCTCGTCGTCTCGCCGGAAGCTTTCGCGGGCTGCCTGTCGCATCCCTCGCAGGGCATCGCGCAGCCGTTGTCTTTCGGCACCGTGTCCGTCGCGGCGGATGCGCCCGTCGGCGCGGTGATCGCCGAACGAACAACGGCCGCCTGGAGCTCGCCCGCCTTCAAATGCGTCAAGCCGAGGCGTACGGGCAGCCTGGCCCTGTTCAACACGCCGGCCGCGGGAGGCGATAACGTCCGCGCCACCAACCTCCCCGGCGTGGGCATCCGCGTCTACTTCTACAACAGCAACTATGGGGAACGCGTACTGCCGGAGAGCGAATTCATTCCCTGGATATTCAAGGCCCAGCTGACCAACGCGCATTTCCGCGTGCAATTGATCAAGACGGGGGCCATTCCCGCCGGCGGCAGCCTCCTCTACGGCACGCTGGCCCACGCCGGCTACGACGACCAGGCGCAGGTCCGGGTCGACCTCGTTCAGGGCCGCGTCGAGCCGCAACGCCCCACCTGCGCCTTCGCCGCCAAGCGGCTGGTGTTTGCCCTGGGCAAGGTGGATGCGCGCGATCTCGCCGTGGCCGGCAGCAGCGCATGGGCTACGCAGTCGCTGGTGGTCACCGGCTGCACGGGTGCCACCCAGATACTGATGACCTTCCGTGGCACGCCCGATACGCGGCAGGCGTCGCTATTCCAGCTCGATGGGTCCGGGGCGGCGGGCGGGGTGGCGGTGGAACTGCGCAGTGTCGATCCCGATGTGCAGGCCATCCCCAACAGTCCTGCGCCCCTGGTGCTGCCCGCGCAGCGCGAAGGGCAGGCGTTCGGTTTCCGCGCCCGCTACCGCACCACGGGTGCCCCCTTGGTGCCGGGTACCGCCAACGCCCGCATCACGGTCAACGTCGCCTACCGATAACCCCGCGGCGGCGCGCGGAGCCACGTCCAGAGTTGTCGCCACGCGCCCGCCGTGGCTAGGCTGTCCTTCGATCGTCACGAAGCCTCTGCCCATGCGCCGTCCCGCCGCTCCCACCGTGCACCTGCCCCGCCGCCGTTTCGTGCAGGGGCTGACCGTCGCCGGCATCGGTTTAGGTGCCGGCGTCGTTCGGCCCGTATCCGCCACCCGCGCAATGGCACCGGTGGCGCCGCTGCGCGGCAGCACGATGGATCTGGAAGTGTGCGAGGCAGCGGTGGACTTCACCGGCCGTGCGCGGCGCGCCGTCACCGTCAACGGTGGCGTGCCCGGCCCCACCCTGTACTGGAAAGAAGGCGACACGGTGCAGTTGCGCGTGCACAACCGGCTGGACGTCGTGTCGTCCATCCACTGGCACGGGCTGATCGTGCCGGCCGACCAGGACGGCGTGCCGGGCCTGAGCTTCGACGGCATTCCCGCGGGCGGCAGCTTCACCTACCGCTTTCCGCTGAAACAGTCGGGCACCTACTGGTACCACTCGCATAGCCGCTTCCAGGAACAAAGCGGACTGTACGGTGCCATCGTCATCGCACCCAGGGACGGCGAACGCCATGCGGCCGAGCGCGACCACGTCCTGCTGATCAGCGACTGGACCGACGAAGACCCGGAGCGGGTCTACGCGAAACTGCGCACGCGTAGCGACGTCTACAACACCGGTCGCCCCACGGTGGGCGACTTCCTGCGGGACGCGCGCGATAAGGGTTTCGGCGATGCCATGGCCCTGCGCCGCATGTGGAACCGCATGCGCATGAACATGACCGACCTGGCGGATGTCTCCGGCGCCACCTACACCTACCTGATCAACGGTGCGCCGCCCGCCGCCAACTGGACCGGCCTGTTCACCCCCGGTGAGCGGGTGCGCCTGCGCGTGGTCAACGGGTCGTCCAACTCCATCTTCGACCTGCGCATCCCGGGGCTGCGCCTGCGCGTGGTCGCCGCCGACGGGCAGGACATCGTGCCGGTCGAGGTGGACGAGCTGCGCCTCTCGGCGGCCGAGACCTACGATGTCATCGTCACGCCGACGGAAGATCGCGCCTACACCATCATGGCGCAGTCCATCGACCGCTCCGGCTACGCGCGCGCCACGCTGGCGCCGCGTCAGGGCATGACCGCGCCGGTGCCGCCGCTGGATCCGCGGCCCCGTCTGGCCATGCGCGACATGATGGGCGCCATGGCGGACGACGCCGACCAGGGCGGCGACATGGTCATGGCCGAGCACGCACGGGCCGAGTACGGCCCCGGTGTGGACATGCGGGTGGACATGCCGCGCACCAACCTCGATGACCCCGGTGTCGGCCTGCGCGAGCGTCCCCATCGCGTGCTGACCTACGCCGACCTGCATACCCTCGGTGGTGCGCTGGATACGCGCGCGCCCGGGCGCAGCATCGAACTGCACCTCACCGGCAACATGGAACGCTACACGTGGTCGTTCGACGGGCTGCCGTACTCCGCGGCAAAGCCGGTGCACTTTCGCGCCGGTGAGCGACTGCGCGTCACGCTGGTCAACGACACGATGATGAACCACCCGATCCACCTGCACGGCATGTGGAGCGAGGTCGAATCGCCCTCGGGCACCTTCCAGGTGCGCAAGCACACTGTCAACGTGCAGCCGGCGCAACAGGTCAGCTATGCCGTCACGGCGGACAACCCCGGGCGCTGGGCCTTCCACTGCCACATGCTTTACCACATGGAGGCGGGCATGTTCCGCGAGGTGGTGGTCTCGTGACGCGGTGGATCGTGGGGTCGCTGCTCGCCCTCGCCCCGTGCCTGGTCCAGGCGCAATCGAGCATGGGCGAGATGTCGATGGACTCGATGCAGGGCGGTAGCGCGCCGGCCACCGCGCGTAGCGGCGACTGGTCCGACGGGGTAGCGCCGATGTCGGCGCACGGCATGTCGATGATGAACATGGACGACAGCTCGGCGTCCGGGACATTACTGCTGGACCGCCTGGAATCCTTCGCGGGACAAGGTGCGCATGGGCAATCGTGGGAGGCCCAGGGCTGGTACGGCAACGACCGCGACAAGCTGGCCTTTCGCAGCGAGGGCGATCGCGCCGACGGTTCCACCCGCGGCGACGCCACGCTCGCGTGGAGCCACGCGGTAGCGGCCTTCTGGGACGCCCAACTGGGCGTCCGTCACGACCTCGGGGCCGGACCGGAGCGCAACTGGGTGGCGGCGGGTGTGCAGGGGCTCGCCCCATACTGGTTCGAGATCGAGGCCACCGCCTACGCGGGGCCCGGCGGGCGCACGGCCGCACGCTTCCGCGCGGAATACGAGCTGCTGTTCACCCAGCGGCTGATCCTGCAGCCCGAGATCGAAGTAAACGCGTATGGCAAGGACGACGAGGCTCGCGGTATCCGCGCGGGCTTATCGGGCGTCGAAGCAGGGCTGCGGCTCCGCTACGAAATCCGCCGCTCGGTGGCGCCCTACGTCGGCATCGCCTGGGAACACCTGACGGGCGGCACGGCGGATCTGGCCGCCGGCCAGGGGCGTCGTGTCACCGATCGACGATGGGTGGCCGGCATCCGCCTGTGGTTTTGATCCGGGCGTAACCCCCCGAATCGGTCGGTTCCTTCACATATTAATTGTGACGTGGATCACATTCGTAATTTAATATTGCCGAAAATGCGCTGACTCCTTCGAACGAGCCGCGCCGAGTCCAGGGGGCTCCCGACATCCGTCGTTCCGCTCGGCTTCCTTGCCGGGTGCGCCCCTGCGTGTGCATGCGCCCCGAAACCAAGGTTGTAAGAATGAATCGCATTTATCGCCTGTGCTGGAACGTCGCCACCTCACAGTGGGTGGCCGCCAGTGAACTCGCCCGTGGCAGCCGCCCCGCCGTAACGGGTACGACAACCCGGACAGGCAGCCCTCGGACATCGTCGATCGCACTGGCCATTGCCCTGGCGCTGGGCGCCGGCGTGGTGCATGCCGGCCAGACCGGCGGCCAGGTGGCCGCGGGCGTGGGCACGATCCACCAGGACGGCTCTGTCACCACGGTCAACCAGACCAGCCAGCGTCTGTCGCTGAACTGGCAGAGCTTCGACATCGGTGCGAACGAGACGGTCAACTTCGTGCAGCCGGGCCGTGATGCCATCGCGGTGAATCGGATCCTCGGCAACAAGGCATCCGACATCTACGGCCACCTCAACGCCAACGGGCAGGTGTGGCTGATCAATCCCAACGGCGTGCTGTTCGGGGAAGGCGCGCAGGTGAACGTGGGCGGCCTGGTGGCCTCCACGCTCGACACCTCCGACGACGCTCCCGGAACCTCGTTGCGCCGTTTCAGCGGCGACGGCAAGGGCAGCATCGTCAACAAGGGCAGCCTGCGTGCTGCCAGCGGTGGTTACATCGCCCTGCTGGGCAATACCGTCTCCAACCAGGGGACGGTGTCGGCGCAGCTGGGTACGGTGGCCATGGGTGGTGGCAGCGCCGTGACCCTGACCTTCGACGGCAGCCGCCTGATGCACCTGCAGGTGGACCGCAGCACGCTGGATAACCTGGTGGAAAACCGCCAGCTGGTGCAGGCCGATGGCGGCCGGGTGTTCATGACCGCCGGCGCGGCGGATTCGCTGCTGGCCAGCACGGTGAACAACACCGGCGTGGTACGCGCGCAGACGGTCGAGAACCGCCACGGCCAGATCGTCCTGCTGGGCGGTATGGCCGCCGGCCATGTCGAGGTGGCCGGCACGTTGGACGCCAGCGCCCCGCACGGCGGCGACGGCGGCAGCATCGAGACGTCCGGCGCCTTCGCCCACATCGGCGCGGCCACCATCACCGCCGCCGCGCCCAAGGGCACCGCGGGCGCGTGGCTGGTCGATCCGTACGACCTGACCATCGACAGCACGGCAGCCGGCACGATAGCCAGCACCCTCAACGGCGGCACCAGCGTCACCGAGCAGACCACCGCCACGGGTGCCAGCGGCGCCGGCGTGCAGAACGCCTCCGGTGCCGGTGACATCACCGTCAACGCCCCGATCAGCTGGAATAACGCCTCGGCCACGCTCACGCTGGACGCGTACCGCGCGGTGAACGTCAACAGCGCGATCACCGGCGCGGGCACCGTGGTCATCAAGGCCAACGGCAACGGCGGCAACGGCAACATCACGCTGGGCAGCTCGGGCACGATCGCCGGTGGCGCGGGCGTCACGCTCACGGCCGCGAACAACTTCGTCAACAACGCGGGCTCCGCCGCGCTCTCCTCGGCCTCCGGCACGTGGCGCGTCTACTCCGCCAGCCCGTCGACGGACACCCGCGGCGGCCTCACGCCGCAGTTCATCCAGTACAACGCGACACCCGGCACCACGGTGCAGGGCGCGGGCAACGGTTTCCTCTACGCGCTGGCGCCCACCGTGGCGATCACCGGCCTGACCGGTACGGTGGAGAAAACCTACAACGGCACGACGTCCGCGTCGCTGGCCGATGCCAACTTCAGCAAGACCGGCCTCGTCGACGGCAACACGATGGCTGTCGTGAGCGGCACCTACGCCGGCAAGGATGCGGCCAGCGGCATCCAGGTGACTGCACCCTCGGCCACCTCGGCCTACACGTTCACCGACGCCACGGGTGCGGTGCCCGTCTATGGGTACACCGTGACCGGCACCGGACGGACCGCCGCCATCGGCGTCATCGATCCGCGACAGCTCGGCATCGCCATCGTCAACAACCCGACCAAGACGTACAACGGCACGCGCACCGCGACGCTGGTGGCCGGCAACTACCAGACCAGCGGACTGGTGTCGGGCGAGGGCATCAGCTTCAGCCAGCCCAACAGCGTGGCCTACGACGCGGCCAGCGCCGGCGCCACCAACGTCACCGCCAACTTCGTGGCCTCCAATTTCGTGGCCGCCAACGGCACGAAGCTGTCCAACTACGTGCTGCCCAGCGTCGCCACGGGCATGGGTACGATCAACAAGGCCAAGGTCCAGCTGTCCGGCCTGATCGGCACCGACAAGACCTACGACGGCAGCACGGCCGACACGCTCGACATCTCGCACGCCACCATTTTCGGTGTGATCTCGGGTGACACGGCGGATGCCACGCTCGATACCGCCGCCGGCAGCGGCGCGTTTGCCGATGCCAACGTCGGCAACGGCAAGGCGGTGGGAGCCATCGGCTTCCGGCTGGCCGGCAACAAGGCCTCCAACTACGACCTTGTGCTGCCGACGGACATCACTGCGGCGATCACGCCGCGCACCCTGACAATCCAGGGCGTGTCGGCCACGGGCAAGGCGTACGACGCGACGACCTCGGCGGCGCTTGCGCTCGCCAACCCGCAGCTGATGAACCTGGTGGCCGCCGACCAGGGCGCCATCTCGCTGGTGACCACCGGTGCCACCGGCAACTTTGCCACGAAGAACGTCGGCACCGGCATCGCCGTGGCCGCGAGCGGTTTCTCGCTGGCCGGCAACAGCCTGGGCAACTACACCCTCACCCAGCCCGCCGGCCTGACGGCGGACATCACGCCGCGCCGCCTCGACCTGTCCATCGTCAACAACCCCACGCGTACCTACAACGGCACCACCACCGCCAACCTCGCCGAGAGCAATGTGCAGGTGGCCGGGCTTCAGGGGGGCGAGACCGCCAGCGTGAAGCAGGCATCGTCGGCGTCCTACGATAGCGCCAACGCCGGTGCGCGCACGGTCACCGCATGGCTCGAAGGGTCCGACTTCACGCTGGGCAACGGCGCGTCGCTGTCCAACTACACCTTCGACAGCACCGTCGTCGGTGCCGGCAGCATCGCGCAGGCACCGCTGACCTGGACCATCGTCGGCAACCCCGCGAAGCAGTACGACGGCACCACGGCGGCGACGCTCGACACGAACAACTACCGGGTCTACGGGTTCATCGCCGGCGAAGGCGCCACGGTGACGCAGACCGCCGGCACCTACAGCGACAAGGACGTAGGCACGCGCGGCGTCACGGCCACCGTGGGTAGCGGCGACTTCGCCGCCACGGGCGGCACGCTGCTCTCCAACTATGTGCTGCCGACCAGCATCAGCGGCTACGGCACGATCACCCCGCGCGACCTGGGTGCGCTGTCGGTGGTGATCAGCGGGCACCCGACCCGGGCCTACGACGGCACCACCGTTGCCACCCTGATCGCCGGCAGCGCCAACAGCAGTGGCGATTACACCCTCACGGTGAACGATTCCTCCAAAGCGTTCGCGCCCGGCGAAGGCGTCTACATCACCAAGACCACGGGTACCTACGCCAGCAAGAACGTCGGCAAGCAGCCGGTGTCGGTGTCGCTGGCCGACAGCGACTACACCCCGTACGGCGGCACCAGCTTGTCCAACTACACGCCGCTGCCGACCTCGGCGTACGGCACGGGCGAGATCACCCCGGCGCAGCTGACCGCGGCGATCATCAACACGCCGACCAAGGTCTACAACGGCACCACGTACATGTCGCTGGCGGCCACGGATTACGCCATCTCCGGTTTCGCCAACAACGAAGGCGCACAGATCGTGCCGTCCAAGCTGGTCGCGTTCGATACGAAGAACGTAGGCACCGGAAAAACCATCACGGCGCAGATGGCGACCACGTCCTATCTGGCCAACGCGGGTACGGACCTGTCCAACTACACGCTGGACTTCACCGCCGAAGGCCCGGGATCGATCACGGCTGCGCCGCTGTACATCCTGGGTGTATCGGCGCAGAACAAGACCTACGACACGACCGCCGCGGCCACGCTCAATAGTGCCGGGGCATCGCTGCTGGGTCTGGTCTCCACCGACACCGATACCGGCAAGGTCACGCTGGCCAAGGGCACCACCGGCACCTTCGCCACCGGCGATGCCGGTACCGGCATCGCCGTAACGCCGAGCGGCTTCTCGATCTCCGGCAGCGAAGCGGGCAACTATGCGTTGCAGCCGTTGACCGGCCTTACCGCCACCATCAGTCCGTATACGCTGTCGATCAGCGGTGTCTCGGCCGTCAACAAGGTCTACGACGCCACGACCGCGATCGGCCTGGATACGAGCAACGGGGCCCTGCACGGTGTGTTCGCCAGCGACGCGGGCAACGTGGCGCTGGATACCTCCAGCGCCGGCGGCAGCGTGCGCTCGGCGAACGCCATCTCGGGCCAGGCGGTCACCGTCTCCGGGCTGGGGCTGAGCGGTAGCCGTTCCGCCAATTACCGCGTGGACCAGGTCAGTGGTCTGACTGCCGATATCGCCAAGCGCACGGTGACCGCGTCGATCACTGGTAACCCGACCAAGCCGTACGACGGTTCGAATTCCGTCACGCTGCTTGCTTCCGACTACACGCTTAATGGTTTCGTCGGCATGCAGAGCGCGACCATTCCGCAGTCGTCGACGGCGAACTACCTCGACGTGAACGCAGGCAGCAACGTCGGCCTGAGCTCCACGCTCTCGGTCTCGGACTTCGTCGCCGGCAGCAACACCAACCTGGCCAACTACAGCCTGCCCACCGCCGCCAGCGGCACGCGGGGCACGATCACGCCGTTCATCGTCAACCTCATGGGTACGCGCGTCTACGACGCCACCGTGCATGCCGATGCGTCGCTGTTCACCAGCGGCGGCACCGTGGCCGGCGTCAACGGCGAGACACTGACGCTGACCGGCTCCGGCAACCTGGTGACGAAGAACGTGGGCGCGCAGCGCGCGTTCGCCGACTTCGGCACGCTGGCACTGGGCGGTAACGGTGGCAGTACCGCCAGCAACTACACGCTGGCCGGCGGCATCGATTGGGTGACGATCACCCCGGCCGCGCTCACCGTCATCAATACCACCGCGGCGGACAAGGTGTACGACGGCAACACCGTGGCGCAGCTCAGCGGTGCACAGCTGGCCGGTGTGCTCGGCAGTGACACCGTGAGCCTTGATGGCGCGACCACGACGACAGGCACGTTCGCCAGCAAGAACGTCGGCACGCGCAACGTCACCACCGCCATGCAGGTCACCGGCAGCGACGCCGCCAACTACGTCGTGGTGCAGCCCACCGGAATCTCGGCGGCGATCACGCCCAAGGCCATCACGGCCACGGCCACCGCGCAAAACAAGCAGTACGACGGCACCACCGCCGCGACCACGGCGCTGGCCTCGTCGGGCGTGGTGACCGGCGACAACGTGACGTTCGCCGATACGTCCAGCACGTTCGACGGCAAGGACGTGGCCAATGGCCGCACCGTCACCGTGTCCGGCATCACGGCCGGCGGCGGTGACGCCGGCAACTACTCGCTGGGCAATACCAGCGCCACTACCACGGCCAACATCACGCCGCGCGTGCTCACGCTGACTGGCAGCCGCGTCTACGACGCCGGCACGTCTGCGGCGGCGAGCACCCTGGTGCTGGGCAACCTGGTATCCGGCGAGTCGCTCGTACTGGGCGGTGCCGGCACGCTGGGCAGCAAGAACGTCGGCGTGTACCGCAATGGCTCCGGTTTCGATAACACCGGACTGACCCTTGCCGACAACGCCGGTCTTGCTTCCAACTACACGCTGGCCGGCGGCGCCGATCGCTACACGGTGACCAAGGCGGCGCTGACCGTGAGCGGCACGACGGCGGCGAGCAAGATCTACAACGGCAACCGCGACGCGGCCCTGACGGGCTCGCAGCTCAACGGCGTGCTGGGCAGCGACGACGTCAGCATGACCAACGCGGCGCTGGGCACGTTCGACACCAAGAACGTCGGCACCAACAAGGTGGTCACCATCGCCATCGGCCTTGCTGGCGGCGACATGGGCAACTACAGCCTGTCGCAGCCGACCAACGTGCGCGCGGACATCACGGCGAAGTCGATCGCCGTGACCGCGACGGGCGTCGACAAGGTCTACGACGGCACCACGGCGTCCGCCGCCACATTGGGCAGCAGCGACGTCGCCACCGGCGACAGCGTGAGCTTCAGCGCCGGCACCAATACGTTCGATACCAAGGATGTCGGTACCGGCAAGACGGTGTCGCTGACGGGCATCGTTGCCAGTGGCACCGATGCGGCCAATTACACCCTGGCCAATACCACGACCACCACCTCGGCTGCGGTCACGCCCTTCGTCATCAACCTGACCGGCACGCGCGTGTACGACCGTACCACCGCCGTGGCGGCGACGTTGTTCGGCAGCAACGGCGTGCTGAATGGCGCCAACGGCGAGACGCTGACGTTGGGTGGCAGCGGTGTCACCAACGCGAAGAACGTGGGCACCTACAACCGGGCCGCCAACGGCACGGGCACGTTGTCGCTGGGCACCCTGGCGTTGACCGGCAACGGCGGCGCCAGCGCGGGCAATTACACCCTGACCGGCGGTGTGGATCGCCTCACCATCACGCCGTACGCGCTCACCGTGGCTGCCACGGGCGTGGACAAGGTCTACGACGCCAACCGCAATGCGACCGTCACCCTGGCTTCCGGTGGGGTGTTCACGGGCGACACGGTGAACCTGGCGTACGGCACGGCGCTGTTCGGCGACAAGAATGCCGGCACCGGCAAGACCGTGTCCGTCGGTGGCATCGCCGCCTCGGGTGCGGACGCCGCCAACTACACGGTCAACACCACCGCCAGCACCACGGCCACCATCACGCCGAAGGCCATCGCCGGCAGCATCGTGGCGGACGGCCGCGCCTACGACACCACCACGAACGCGACCACCCACGGCAGCCTGTCCGGTGTGATCGTCGGCGACAGCCTGTCGTACGCCTCCACGACCGGCAGCTTCCTCGACAAGACGGCCGGCACGGGCAAGACGGTGAACGTTTCCGGCGTGCTGACCGGTGCCGACCGCAACAACTACGTGGTGACGACCAACGCGACGACGACCGCGTCGATCGCCAAGGCGGCGATTGTCGTCGGCACCACGGCCAGCAACGAGGTATACGACGGCACGTCCGGCGCCGTGACCTCGCTGGTCAAGAGTGGCGTGCTCGGCAGCGATGTCGTGGACTTCACCAGCGCGGGCGCCAGCTTCAGCGATGCCAACGCAGCCAATGGCAAGACGGTCACCACCACCGGCATCGCCGGCAGCGGCGCCGACGCCGGCAACTACACGTGGAACACCGTCTCGACGACCACGGCGAACATCACGCCCTATGTCATCAGCCTCACCGGCAGTCGTGTGTATGACGGGTCGGACGCGATCGCCGCGGGCGTGCTGTCCACCAATGGCCGCGTTGCCGGCATCAACGGCGATGCACTGGCGCTCTCGGGTGCCGGCGCGGTGGCCGACAAGAACGTGGGTAATGCCAAGTTGCTGACATCGCTGGGGACACTGGCCCTGGTGGGCACCGGCGGCTCGATTGCGACCAACTACACACTGATCGGCGGTACGCATACGGCCAGCATTACGCCCAAGGCGATCACCGGCAGCATCCTGGCAGACGACCGCACCTACGACGGCACCACCCACGCCACGACGCACGGCACCCTCTCGGGTGTGGTCGCCGGCGACGATCTGCGCTACACCGGCACGAGCGGCAGCTTCGCCGACAAGAACGCGGGTGCGGGCAAGACGGTCACGGTGTCCGGCGTGCTCGGCGGCGCTGACCTGGGCAACTACACGGTAGCCGCCAACAACGCCACGACGGCATTGATCGCCCGTGCGGCGATCCAGGTGGACACGACGGCCGCCGACAAGGTCTACGACGGCACCGATACCGCGACCACGGTGCTGGCTCCGACCGGCATGCTCGGTGGCGATGTGGTGACCTTCAGCAGCACGGGTGCCCACTTCAGCGACGCGAATGCGGCCACGGGCAAGACGGTGACCACGTCGGGCATCGCGGCGTCCGGAGCCGATGCGGCCAACTACCTCTGGAACGCGGCCTCCACCACCACGGCGTCCATCACGCCCTACGTGATCAGCCTGCAGGGCACGCGCATCTACGACGGCTCCACTACCGTGGCGGCGGATAGCTTCGGGCCCGGCGCGCAGGTGGCCGGGATCAACGGCGACACGCTGACCCTGTCGGGCATCGGTGCCGTCGGCGACAAGAACGTCGGCACGCAGAAGGCGGTGACGTCGCTGGGCACGCTGGGCCTGCAGGGCAACGGCAGCGCGCTCGCCGGCAACTACACGCTGCTGGGTGGCACGCACACGGCCACGATCACGCCGAAGCAGATCGTCGTCGACGCCACGGGTACCAGCAAGGTCTACGACGCCAACACGCTGGCGACGGCCGCGTTGTCGTCCACGGGTATCGTGTCGGGCGACCAGGTCGCCTTCACGGCCGCCAGCACGCGTTACGACACGAAGAACGTCGGCAACGGCAAGGCGGTGACGGTAGGCGGTATCGCCGCTTCGGGTGCCGACGCGGGTAACTACGCGATCAACACCGCGGCGGTGACGACCGGCGACATCACGCCGTTGGCCATCACGGGCACGATCGCCGCGGATGGCAAGACCTACGATGGCACCGCCGCGGCGCAGACGCATGGCAGCTTTGTCGGCACGCTGGCCGGCGACGACCTGGGCCTGACCACGCAGGGTGCGTTCACCGACAAGAACGCCGGCACAGCCAAGCGGGTGGATGTCGGTGCACAGCTGACCGGGGTCGATGCCGGCAACTACGCCCTGACCACCAACGCCGCCACCACGGCCGACATTCGCCAGGTCGTCCTCGACCTGGCCGGCACGCGGGTGTACGACGGGACGACGCTCGCTGGGGCCGGTATGTTCGGCGACCACGGCGTGCTCGGCGGCATTGCCGGCGAATCGCTCACCCTGTCCGGTAGCGGTGGACTGGCCACCCGCAACGTGGCCACGGATCGTCCGCTCGCGTCGCTGGGCACGCTGGCCCTGACCGGCAACGGCGCCACGCTTGCCGGCAACTACACGCTGGCCGGTGGCCGCGACGTCGCCACGGTGACGCCGCTGGGCATCACGGCGGCGGTCACGGCCGACGACAAGGTGTACGACGGCAACGCCTCAGCCCTCACCCGCGGTTCGCTGGGTGGCGTGGTGGCGGGTGACGATGTGCGCCTGTCCACGCTGGGCCAGTTCGTCGACAAGAACGCCGCTAACGGCAAGTCGGTGACCGTGGCGGGGCGCATCGACGGTGGCGACGCCGGTAACTACGTGCTGTCCTTCAATCCGCTCACCACTGCCAGCATCGTGAAGCGGTCGGTGACGGTGGCCGCGCAGGGGACTGACAAGTTCTTCGACGGCAGCCGCAACGACACGGTGCGCCTGAGTGCCGACGGCATCCTGCCGGGCGACCAGGTGGGCTTCGCGGCGGGCAGCGCGACGTTCGCCGATCCGACAGTCGGCCTTGGCAAGTCGGTGCAGGTGAGCGATATCGCCGCAAGCGGCGCGGATGGTGGCAACTACGCGTTCAACACCACCACCCAGACCCAGGCGAGCGTCCACCAGAACGCGTCGCAGGGTGCGTCCGCCACTGCGCTGACCCAGATCGATGCGGTGCTGAACCCGGAGTCCATCGCCACCCCGTATGGCGTGGCCTCCAATGTCACCGTCGGCCAGTACTCGGGCAACCACAAGAAGACGCGCCAGCCCGTGGAGAAGAACGTGCAGCGTGCGGATTTCACGCCCGGTCTTTCCCTCCAGGTGGTGGAAGGCGGCGTGCGCCTGCCGGCGGATGCGATGCACTGATGCATCGCATCGCCACCGCCGACCCCATTCAACCCCTTCGTACCGGTCAATCGATGAACACTGCTTTGCTTCCCTCGCGCACCGTGAACCTCCTGGGCGCGTGCATCCTCTTCGCCCTTGCCGGCGGCGTTCATGCGCAGTCTTCCCGCGCACCGCAGGCTGGCGACCTGCTGCGGCAGGTGCCCACGGCGCCGCAGCCCGCCCGGGGTAACGACACCGGCCTCGAGGTGGCGCCTGCCCCCGCCGTGGCGACCGCGGACAGCGCCCCGTTTCACGTCACCACCATCGAAGTCACCGGGGCCACGCTGCTGCCCGCTGCCGAACTGCATGCCCTGGTAGCGACCGGTGAGGGCAGCGATCTCACGCTGTCCCAGCTGCAGGCGCTGGCGGCGAAGATCACCGCCGCCTATCGCGAAAAAGGCTACCCGCTGAGCGTGGCCTATGTGCCGGCGCAAACGCTGTCCGGCGGCACCGTGCGCATCGCGGTGCAGGAAGCGCGGCTGGGCAAGGTCACGCTGGAAAACCACAGTCGCACGCACGACGCACCGTTGCAGGCCACGCTCGACCCGCTCACCTCGGGCATGCCGATCTCCACGCACGGTTTCGATCGCAGCCTGCTCCTGCTCGGCGACGTGCCCGGCGTGACGGAAACCTCGGTGCTGCGGCCCGGCGATCAGCCTGGTACGTCCGACCTGGCGGTGCGTACCGACGACCGGCCGCGCTACACCGGCCTGGTGGCCCTGGACGACTACGGCAACCGGTACACGGGCCGCGTGCGTGCCACCGGTACGTTCAGCGTCAACAGCCTGCTCCACCAGGGCGACGTGCTGGACCTGACTGCGCTGAGCGCCGGCGCCAACATGAATTACGGGCGCGTGGGGTATCGCTACCTGCTCAACGGCCAGGGCACCGTGGTCGGTGCCGCCGTGTCCACGCTCGATTACAAGCTCAAGGGCGACCTGCGTGTGCTCGACGCGCATGGCACGGCCCAGGTGGCCAGCGTGTTCGTCAGCCACCCCTTCATCCGCAGCGCCCAGGGCAATCTGTACGGCCAGCTGGGTTACGACCGTCGCCGTCTCAACGACATGGTGGACGTGGTCGCGGTGCGGACCCGGCGGCACACACAGGGCTGGACGGCGACGCTTGCCGGCGACCAGCGCGACGCCCACGGCGTGACCAACTTCAACCTGGCCGCCACGTACGGCATGCTCGGCTTCGACGACGCGTTCGCCGAATTCGTCGATGCGGTGAGTGCGCGGACCAAGGGTCATTACCTTAAGTATTCGTTCTCCATCGCGCGGTTGCAGCAGCTGTCCGAGAACAACGCGCTGTACGTCGGCTTCCAGGGCCAGTGGGCCAACCGGAATGTCGACACGGCCGAGCAGTTCTATCTCGGCGGCGCGAACAACGTGCGCGGCTACGATACCGGTGCGCTCGCCGGTACTCAGGGACAGATGGTCAACCTTGAGTATCGTCGTACGCTGAACATTGGCGCGCCGGGCAACTGGGTGGCCCTGGCCTTCGTCGACGGCGGCCGTGTGTCGATTTACAAGGATACGTTCGCGCCGGGTACCAACAGCGTGCACATGCAGGATGCCGGCCTCGGCCTGCGCTGGCTGGGCGACGACCAGTGGTCGGTCAGCGCCGATGTGGCGCATCCGATCGGGGCGCGGCCGGCCATCCTCGGGCAGACGCACGATGTGCGCGCCTGGGTGCAGGTGCAGAAGGGCTTCTGACGGGCTGGACGCGCTGTTGACGGGGTAGGTGGTCTGCTGGGCGTCCTGCCTCGTGGAGCACCGCCATGCACCAGCGCGATCCCGACGACGAGCCCACCACCGGCTCGGGCGACCCCCAGCACCGCACGCCCGGCGGCGCACCGGAGGAACCGGTCACCACCGGCTCCGGTGATCCACAACACCGCCCCGAACCGGAGAATCGCCATGGCGACCGGCTGGGCGGGTGATACCGCCGTTCAGGACCAGATCGACGCCACCGTGGAGGATGCGGTCAAGCGGGCGCGCAGCCATCTGCCGAAAGGGCCCAGCCTGACGCACTGCGAGGAATGCGATGCGCCGATCCCCGAGGGTCGGCGCAAGGCCATACCCGGGGTTCGCCTGTGCGTGGCCTGTCAGGAGAAGGCCGATCTCGGCGAGGCAGTGGCCACCGGCTATAACCGGCGCGGCAGCAAGGACAGCCAGTTGCGCTAGCGGCTTGGTGTCGACCTGCCCGGGCGGATCGGTGGATCGCCCGGGTAGGTCGGTATCGCCAGGCTTCCGGCTGACGTCAGTTCGGCAGCGGCAGCGAGATGGCCTTCTGCTTGACCGCGGCGCTCAGGGCCGGGAACGGGTCGATACCGGTCTCGTCCGTGATCGCCTTGACCGACATCACCGTGCACACCGTCGCATCGACGTTGCTGCAGCGCCACACGGCCGCTCCGCCTTCCGCCGGAATATAGACCGCCTTCCAGGTGTAGTTGGGCACG
The DNA here is from genome assembly GCF_000745005.1 of Luteibacter sp. 9135. NCBI lineage: Bacteria > Pseudomonadati > Pseudomonadota > Gammaproteobacteria > Lysobacterales > Rhodanobacteraceae > Luteibacter > Luteibacter sp. 9135. The sequence continues at coordinate 1,247,420 of NZ_JQNB01000001.1, forward strand.
ATGACCGCGTCGGCGCCGATGGTGCTGGGCGTCGGGCCGTCGAAGGCCGGGCCGGTCACGACCCAGGCTTCGCCGTCGTTGGTCACCATGGTGCGCAGGCTGGTTTCGATGCGCTCCCACTTGCCCGTGTTCAGCAGGTGGTCCTGCGGCACCATGTTGGCCAGCGAGAAACTCTGGCGCTGCGCGGTGGCGTTGGGCTCGTCACCCGACGGGGTCATGTGGCCGCGGTCGTAGCCGCTGCCCTTGTAGTCGGCCAGCTGCGAGCGGTCTTCCGCGGGAATGGCCGTTTCCGGATGGAAAGCGTCGGTACGCGGGGTGTTCTTGGCATTGGCGATCTGCGTGGCGGTCAGGTGCTCCGCGGACCACAGCGGACCCTTGGTCACGCCGGAGGCGATCAGCGCATAGGCGTCGTTGCACACCACGGTGGTGCGCTCGGCCAGCGACGTGTCGATCAGGTCCGGGGCCTGCTGGCCCTGGAAGAACTGCGGGCAGGCGGTATCGGACGCATGCACCGTGCCGGCGACGGCGAAGATGACGACGGCAACGGCACTCAAAAAGCGGTTTTGCATGATGTTCCCCAAGCGAATGGCAGTTCCCCTGCTCGCGAGCCCGGGTATTGTTGCCACGATCCATGACAGGAGTGGGACACCCGCGGGCGTGAAGTGAGACCTGGGTCGCACTTCGTATTCATGAAATCCACACATCGCGTCGTTCGATTCTTGCTATGAATCCCGCGTTACCTTCCGCCGGACCTTCGGCGGGCAAGGCAGGCCATCCCGGTCGATCACATCGACACAGACTACAGGCCCACCCAAGTGGACACGATAGACACACTGAAGATTTCCCGCCGCGGCTTCCTCAAGCTGAGTGCCGCGACGGCCTCCGCCGGCGCCGTGCCGCCGCTGGTCGCCAAGGCCGCGGCTCCTGCCGCGCCGCGTCCCCCGGTGACCGCCACGGTTACCCTGCACGTCAACGGCAAGCCGCAGACGCTTACCCTGGACACGCGCACCACGCTGCTGGATGCCTTGCGCGAGCACATGCACCTCACCGGCACGAAGAAGGGCTGTGACCACGGGCAGTGCGGTGCCTGCACCGTGATCGTCGACGGCCGCCGGATCAACAGCTGCCTCAGCCTGGCGGTGATGCACGAAGGCGCCCGGGTCACCACGATCGAGGGCCTGGGCACGCCGCGGGCCCTGCATCCGATGCAGGCGGCCTTCGTCAGGCACGACGGTTACCAGTGCGGCTATTGCACGCCGGGCCAGATCTGCAGCGCCGTGGCGGTGCTGGACGAGATCCGCGACGACATCCCCAGCCATGTCAGCGGCGACCTGGGCGTACACGCCACGCCCAGCCCGCTGGAAATTCGCGAACGCATGAGCGGCAACATCTGTCGCTGTGGCGCCTATTCGAACATCGTCGAGGCGATCGCCGAGGTAGCCGGGAGCAAGGCATGAAACCCTTTACCTACGAGCGCGCCACCAGCCCGGCCGCCGCTGCGGCCGCCGCGGTGCGCCAGCGCAACAGCCGCTTCATCGCCGGGGGCACCAACCTGCTGGACCTGATGAAGATCGAGGTCGAGCAGCCCGAGCACCTCATCGACGTCAATGGGCTGGACCTGGCCGCCATCGCGGCCACGCCCGAGGGCGGCCTGCGCATCGGTGCGTTGGTACGCAACACCGACCTGGCCGCGGATGCCCGCGTTCGTCGCGACTATGCCTTGCTCACCCGCGCGCTGGTGGCCGGTGCCTCGGGCCAACTGCGCAACAAGGCCACCACGGCGGGCAACCTGCTGCAGCGCACGCGCTGTCCCTATTTCTATGACACCAACCAGGCCTGTAACAAGCGTCTGCCGGGCAGCGGTTGCGCGGCCATCGGCGGCTTCAGCCGTTCGCATGCGGTGATAGGCACCAGCGCCTCGTGCATCGCCACGCACCCGAGCGACATGGCCGTGGCCATGCGTGCACTGGATGCACGGGTCGAGACCGTGCAGCCCAACGGTACCACCCGGCAGATTCCCATCGCGGATTTCCACACGCTGCCCGGCAGCACGCCGCAGGTCGAGACCACGCTGGTGCCCGGCGAGTTGATCACCGCCGTGACCCTGCCCCGGCCGCCCGGCGGCACGCACATCTACCAGAAGGTACGCGACCGCGCGTCTTACGCGTTTGCCTTGGTCTCCGTCGCCGCGGTGATACAGAAGGACGGTACGGGGCGGGTCGCCGTGGGTGGCGTGGCGCACAAGCCATGGCGGGTGGAAGCGGCCGAGGCGGCGCTGCCGCAGGGCGCCAAGGCGTTTACGGCGCAGCTGCTGGCCGGCGCCATGCCGACTGAGCAGAACGCCTTCAAGATTCCCCTGGTCGAGCGCACGCTCGGCGCGGTACTGGCCGAGGCAAAGGGCTGAGCCATGAAATTCGACACGCCCGCCACCACCAATCCCATCGACCGCATGAGGGTCGTTGGCCAGCCGCACGATCGCATCGACGGCCCGCTGAAAACCACCGGCACCGCACCGTACGCGTACGAGCAGCACGCTGCCACGCCCGACCATGCCTACGGTTACATCGTGGCGTCGTCCATCGCGCGTGGCCGCATCGCCGGTATCGATACCCAGGCCGCGCGCCGTGCGCCCGGTGTGCTGGCCGTGGTGACCGCCGCGGATGCCGGCAAGCTGGGCAAGGGCAAGTACAACACCGCCCGGCTGCTCGGCGGCCCGGAGATCCAGCACTACCACCAGGCGGTGGCCGTGGTGGTGGCGGAGACCTTCGAACAGGCACGTGCGGCCGCGTCGCTGGTGCATGTGGATTACGTGCGTACGCCGGGGCAGTTCGACCTGGTCGCCGTCAAGGCCGGCGCGGTGAAGCCCGACGATGCCGATGCGGACAGCGCGCACGGCGACTTCGCGGCGGGGTTTGCCGCGGCGCCAGTGACGCTGGATGCCACCTACACGACGCCGGACCACGCGCACGCCATGATGGAGCCGCACGCGTCCATCGCGAAGTGGGACGGCGACAAGCTCACCCTGTGGACATCCAACCAGATGATCGCCTGGGGCAAGGGCGACGTGGCCACCACGCTGGGCATGCCGAAGGAAAACGTGCGGCTGATCTCGCCCTACATCGGTGGCGGTTTCGGCGGCAAGCTGTTCGTGCGCGCCGACGCCTTGCTGGCCGCGCTCGGCGCGCGTGCGGCGAAGCGCGCCGTGGCCGTCACGTTGCCTCGCCCGGTGATGTTCAACAACACCACGCATCGCCCGGCCACCATCCAGCGTATCCGTATCGGCACCGACACCGCCGGGAAAATCCAGGCGATCGCCCACGAAAGCTGGTCCGGTGACCTGCCCGGCGGCGGGCCGGAAACGGCGGTGCAGCAGACCCGCCTGCTCTATGCCGGGGCCAACCGCATGACCGCCACGCGGCTGGCCGTGCTCGACCTGCCCGAGGGCAACGCCATGCGCGCGCCGGGCGAAGCGTCCGGCCTGATGGCGCTGGAGATCGCCATCGACGAGATGGCCGAGAAGCTGCGCATGGACCCGGTGCAGTTCCGCATACTCAACGACACCCAGGTGGACCCGGAACATCCCGAGCGCCCGTTCTCCCAGCGCCAGCTGGTGAAGTGCCTGCGCGACGGCGCCGACAGGTTCGGCTGGAGCAAGCGTGGCACGGCGCCGGGCAGCCTGCGCGACGGCCGCTGGATGGTGGGCATGGGCGTGGCCGCCGCCATCCGCAACAACCTGGTGATGACCTCCGCCGCGCGGGTGCGCCTGGGTACGGATGGCCACGCCACCGTCGAAACCGACATGACGGACATCGGCACCGGCACCTACACGATCATCGCCGCCACGGCGGCCGAGATGCTCGGGCTGCCGCTGGAGGCAGTGAAGGTGGTGCTCGGCGATTCTTCGCTACCGGTCTCCGCCGGCTCCGGTGGGCAATGGGGCGCCAACAGCTCGACCGCCGGTGTCTACGCTGCCTGCGTAAAACTGCGCGATGCCATCGCGGGCAAGCTGGGCATGGATGCAGGCACGGCCGTGTTCGAGGACGGCAAGGTCACCGCCGGTGGCCGCAGCCTGCCGCTGGCGCAGGCTGCACGCGACGGCGAACTGGTGGCCGAAGACACGATGGAATACGGCAACCTGGCCAAGAAGTACCAGCAATCCACCTTCGGCGCGCACTTCGTCGAGGTGGGCGTGGACGCCGCCACCGGCGAGATCCGCGTCCGGCGCATGCTGGCGGTGTGTGCCGCCGGCCGCATCCTCAACCCCAAGTCCGCGCGCAGCCAGGTCATCGGCGCCATGACGATGGGTGTCGGTGCGGCCTTGATGGAGGAACTGGTGGTCGACAAGCGCCTGGGCTTCTTCGTCAATCACGACCTGGCCGGCTACGAGGTACCGGTGCATGCCGACATCCCGCACCAGGAGGTGGTGTTCCTCGACGAAGCCGATCCCATCTCCTCGCCGATGAAAGCCAAGGGCGTCGGCGAACTGGGCCTGTGTGGCGTGGCGGCGGCCATCGCCAATGCCGTGCACAACGCCACCGGTGTGCGTGTACGCGACTACCCCGTCACGCTGGACAAGCTGCTCGATCGCTTGCCGGCGGTTGGCTGAGCCGGCATGGTCCAGTTCGATTGCACGATGTGCGGCCGCTGCTGCCACGGCCTGCGCCTGCCGCTCAGCCTTGCGGAAGCCATGGGCTGGCTGCGCGACGGCCACGACGTGCAGTTGTTCTGCGAGGCGATTCCCTGGCCGTCCGAGCCCCCCGAGGACAACCTGCCGGCGATGCACAAGCGGCGCCGCTCGTTCGAGGCCGTGAGCGGCACCCTGCCGGTGCGCGTGATCGCCACGCTGATGGCCTCCTTCGACGGCCCGTGCCCCAACCTGCAACCGGACATGCGCTGCGGCATCTACGACCGGCGCCCCGCCACCTGCCGGATCTATCCGGCCGAGGTGAATCCGTTCATTCGCTTGGACCCGGCGGTGAAGCTCTGTCCGCCCGAGGCGTGGCAGGGCGAGACCACCATCCTTGCGGACGACGGCCGCTGGGCGAATGCGGACCTGGCTGCCACCATCGTCTGCGCGCGCGACGCCGATGCCTACGACGCGGTGCTCAAGCGTCAGCTGTGTGCCGCGCTCGGTTGCGCCACGGCGGCGTTGTCCAACGAAGGCATGGTGATCTTCTCGCCATCGCGTGAAGCGGTCCTGGCGGCCTTGAGCGACACCCTCGGCAGCGATGGCGACGAGCGCCTGGCCACCGACATGTCCTGGCAGCTGGTGAGCAACCGGTCGCAGACCCTGGGCGCATTGCAGGAATCGGGCTCGTCGTTCGCCTCGCCGGCCACGATGGGCGCCGCGGGGCTCAGGTATCTGGGGTATTTCGAGGGGGAGGTGGCTTGAGTGCGGTCACACCGATTCCCACCGAATCGCGGGATTTGAAGAGAACGGCCCAGTAACGTCGGCATTCACGGTGTCACCCGTCACCAGTCTATTGCGGCCCGTACGCTTCGCCTCATAAAGCGCGGCGTCCGACGCGCGACAAAGCTGGGCGAGGTCATAGCCGACGGCTTCGGTGCATGCCAGTCCAAGGCTTGCCGAGAACGGCACGGTCAGTTGGTCGACGACGAGAGGCGTCTTTTCAAAGGCAAGTCGAAGCTGCTCCGCTATGACCGACCCTTGAAGGCAGGGTGCATCCAGTAGGAGGATGCCGAATTCCTCTCCGCCGAGGCGGCCGAAAATATCTGTTCGACGAAGGTGGGATTTGCATATTTCCACCACATGCTTCAGCACGGCATCACCCACCGCGTGTCCAAACGTGTCGTTGACCTGCTTGAAGTGGTCTAGGTCGAACGACACGAGGCAGCCTTGCCCTTGGCGCTTCTCGAGAACATGCAGAGCGCGCCCGGACTCGGTCATGAAATGTTGATGGTTGAAGATGCCCGTCAAGCCATCGCAAGCGGAAAGCCGCTTGAAGCGGAGCTGCGACCGTTTGATGCGTACCATCCAGAGCACGATAGACGCCAATGCCAGGCCCAGCACCACTATGTAAAGGCGACTGGTTTCGACGGCCTTGCTATCGAGAGCCTGTTGCAGGCGCAGGATGCTGTTTTCCTTGCTTAACCCGTCCGTTTCCAGTTTTTCCGTCAGAAAGTGCTGGCGAGCTGCTTCGTAAGCGACGTTGCGTGCGCTTGCATCCTGCAGGTATCCCTGGTCCTGGGTTACATATTGCTCGTAATAGCTGAGGGCGCTCGCGTAATGGCCGCCCGCTTTTTCGAGCTTGTACAGGATGCGGTATGCCCCGCGCAGCCATTCGTTGACATCACCGGGGTGGCTCAGTGCGACGGCCCGAAGCGCAGCCGCACGTGCCTGCGACTCGTTGCCAAGCTGGGCATACGTCTGCGCGCGTTGGTTTTCAAGACCCACCAGATGAGGAAAGTATCTGCTCGCCTCGATGGACGGCGCGACCTTGTCGAGCATGGCCATGGCTTGGTCAGGATGATGTTCGGCAAGCAATCGGTCGACAAGAATCAACGACATCGCATTGGCGTAAACGGGCTGCCCTGCCGCCGTACAGATAGTGATGGCGTTGAGTAGCTCTGCGCTGGTCGAACTCAGTTCGCGCCCACCCTCCATAGCCACCACCTTCTGCGCGTAGGCCTGGCAAGGTGGCTCGCCCGCGGGAGTCGAAGCCTCCATCATTTTCGCGTAGTTGAGCGCAAGGCTGGTCTGCCCGGCGAAGGTGAGCATTTCCGAAAGATTGGCCAGCAGCACGAAACGCGCGACCGGGTCGGTCACGGCAGGAAGCGTTTCCGCAGCGCGTGTCGCTATCGCGTAAGCCTCCGCATACTTACCCTGGAGGCTCAGGTTGTTCATGAGAAGACCTGTCGCACGCGTGGCGATCGAATCGTCATTCGCATGGTCGACGACATCGCGCAGGATCGCCTCGGCTTCGGGATACCGCCCTTCGAAATTCAATTCCCATCCGTCGAGGTAACGCAGTCGCCATGTCTGACGTGGGCTCAACGTCACGGCGTCACGGTGGAACTGGTCCAGGCCCTCGACAAAGCGCGCATGATCCTTCGTCCTCAGCGCTTCGACGCGGCTGAGGCGTGCATCCACGTCGGCAGTAGGGGCGGTCGCTGCGCGGCCCGAGGCCATGGCCGCGCACAATACAAGGCCCGTGAGGGCAGACCGTGAAGCGAGGAAGCGTCGGCTCAACCGAGCCATATCACGGCCTCAGTTCCCGGGTGCGTCTTCGGTGTCGGCACGCTGGCGGTCCGACTCCTTATCCGACTCTTCGTCGTCCCCGTCGTCCCCGTCGTCCGGCTGGCAATCGTCGTCGTCGCCCTCGTGCGCACCGGTTTGGGTAGCGTGCTCGGTATGCATCTGGATGAGGCCCAACTCTTGTGTAAGGAGATCACAGGAGCCGTTTTCGACCATCTGACGCAGGCCCTCGGACGCACTGGCTTCTTCCAGCACGCGCGCAAGCTCGTCGCTGGACGCATGCCGTAAGGACGCGTCGCTGCCAATGGCTTCGAGTAGTTCAATCGTATCGCTCATGTTGTCCCCTACCCGTTGACGAAAGCTGTTTAACCGACTGTTTGTCGGCCGATGATGCACCTTCTTTAGCCGGGAATGCTACGGGCGCCCGGCCTCGTGTCTTCCTGGATGGCGTCGAGCCGGTCCAGTCGGGCGCGCATGGCTTTGTCCGGCTTGAGTCGCTTCCCCGGAGGAATGACCAGGGTTTCCTGCCCGGTTACCTTCTCGTCAGCCAGATCGCGCAGCGCCAGCCGTCGTATGCCCGGCCCCTGGATCGGCAACGTCGCCGCGCTGTACAGGATTACCTCATGCTCGGGTGCGTAGTCGTTGAGCAGCAGCTCGATCAGCAGGCTTCGATAGGGGCTCGATGTGCTGAAACGCGTAAGCGACCGATCCCCTATGGCGCTGACTTGCCAGATCACGACGTAGCCGGTGGTATCCAGCTTTCGTTCGTAGAACAGCATCTGGCTTGCTTCCAGATGCTGGCAACCCCGATCGCCCGGATCGATCCCCAGGTCGGCATACAGGCAGTCTTCCGCGGAAATGCCCGGTTCCATATGGGCGTCGTAACCCTCAGCACGAGCCACCTGGATCACCCGATGCGGCGACCAGGCAAAGACGCCCGGATGGCCATAGAAAACGCCACAGACGCGTTTGCCTAGCCGTACTTCGCTCATCATGAGCTCAACCCATTCGCGATAGGTCGTAGCCCTGGACTTTCCTTCAGCGTAATAGGGCTGGAGACTCCGGAATGCGGGATTGATTCTCTCCAGCCAGAGCTCCATGAGCCGGTGGGAGAGCGCCGCGAAAACGATGTCTGCCTGCTTGATGTGGGTACGCGCAAGCGGGGTCAGATGAGACCCGAGGGTTATGCCCGTGCCGACGCAGGCAATACGGCCACGAGTCGGTTGTAGGGCTATCGGTGTGGAAGCACTCATGGCGATATGTGAAACCGATTTTCCAGCGTGCTTTTTTACATGTCTGCAATCGGGCAGATCTCATTGCAAGACCTGCCCGGCCTCGCCATGTCAATGCATCAGAAGATCGTCTTCGTCCTCGTGCGCGCCCGTCTGGCTTTGGTGTTCGACCTGCCATCCCCAGCCGTCGCCTCCCAATCCGAGTTCGCGTTTCATCGCACCGCCATCACCTTTAGCGAGCAACTCGTGCAAGCCGGCGGATGCGCCGGTTGCCGTCAAGGTGCGCGCCATTTCATCGGCGGTTGCATAGCGTAGGGTGGCATCGCGGCCAAATGTTTCGAGTAGTTCGATCGTGTCACGCATGCATCTCTCCTTGGGGCTGAGGGGGTACATCGGGTCGGTCAAGTTGTTGCTGGAAGTTCGGCGCCGGTGCCGTGGATCGCGTCGAGTTCGTCGAGGCGCGCACGCATGACGCCGTTTCGCTTCAATGGGCCAGCGGGTGGAAGTACCAGGGTTTCCTGGCCGGTGAGCGTGGCATCCGGAAAGTCGCGTAGTGGCATACGCTGTATGAAGGTCTTCTCGAGCGCCAGCGTGGCTGCCCTGTAGAGAATCACTTCGTGATCGGGCGAGTAATCCTTGCAAAGGCGTTCCACCAGCAGTTCGCGATAGGGCCGCGGTGTCGTGAATCGCCCCAGCGACCTGTCACCGAGCACGCCCAATTGCCAGAGGACGACATGTCCCGTGGTATCCAGCACCCGCTCGTAGAAGAGCATCTGGCTGGCCTCGACATGCTGACACCCCAGGCTGCCAGGATCGATACCCAGATCGGCATAGAGGCAGTCTTCGGCCGAAACGCCCGGCTCCATTACTGCCTGGTACCCTTCAGCCCTGGCGAGGGCCACCACCTTGTGCGGCGACCAGGCGAAAATGCCCGGATGGCCATAGAAGACGGCACACACCCGCTTGCCCTCGCGAACCTCTGCGATCATCACCTCGACCCACTCGCGGTAGGTCTTCATCCGCGACTTGCCCGGTTTGTAATAGGGCTGGAGGCTACGAATATTGGCGTTCATCCGCCCGAGCCACAATTCAGTCACCTTGTCCGCCAGCGCGGCGAACACCACGTCGGCGGTTTCGATATGGTTTCGGGATATGGGCGTCAGGTGCGAGCCAAGCGTAATACCCATGCCTACGCAGGCAATGCTGCCTGGGCGTTTTGTCTCGGAAGCCGCGGAAGATGTATTCATGGCGTGATAATAGGCGTTATTCGGGTAGTCAACACAAGGGATCTCGTGCAGAAGGCAAAGGTCCCCTGATGGCGGGCGTGGCACCCGTGAAAATCGCGAATCAGGCATGGTCGATCACCGCTGACCATGGATAAGCGATCCGGCAAGTTCTTGCGATTTAGGGTTGCTGCTAATTCGCCACTCCCAAATCGTCAAGTACCCCCAACGACCGATTGACGAAGCACAACGGAATCTTCACCATAATGTGACACAGCTCACACTTTGGCTGAGGGGACACCGTGAAGCAGTTGCTCATCTACGACCGCCCCCGGCCATTGAACCGGGAGGCGCACCGCTCGCTGCGCCTCGTTCCCGGCATGCCGGACTGGACGTTCGCGCGTGGGGTGAATTCCGTGCCCATGGTGCTGGCGGAATTCGCCAACGCCGGGCTGGATTATCCCCTCGTCTTCGCGGGCGCCCCGGGCCAGGAGCAGCCGGCGGTGCTGCTCGGGCTGCACAGCGGCGATAACCTGTTCGTCGACGAGGCCGGCCACTGGGCCCTGGAGGCCTACGTCCCGGCATTCCTGCGGCGCTACCCGTTCGTGCTGGCCGAGGTCGATGGCGGGGAGGATTTCACCGTCTGCGTGGACGAGGCCTATGCCGGCTTCGACACCACCCTGGGTGAGCCCCTGTTCAACGAGGACGGCAGCGATACCGCCTTGCTCGGTCATGCCGTGAAGTTCCTGTCCGATTTCCAGGCGGGCCTGCGTGCCACCCAGGCGTTCACCGCCCGGTTGCGTGAGCTGGACCTGCTCGAGCCGCGCACGCTGCACGTGCAGCCGGCGCAGGGCAACGCCACCACGCTGGACGGTTTCCAGGTGGTATCCCTCGAGCGCCTCGCGGCGATCGAGGGCGAGGCGCTGGCCGCCCTGCACACCAGCGGCGACCTCGCCGCCATCCATGCGCACCTGAATTCGCTGAACAACGTGGCACGGCTCTCGGCGCGGCTCGACCGCCGCCGCTCGCCCGCGACCGCGTTGAACTGAGCCTTCGTACTTTCGTTCGACCGTCGCGGCGCATCGTCGCGGCGTAACAGGGGAAAAATCATGTCCAGGTCGCCGACCCGTTCCCACGGGCCGCAGGGTGTCGAGCGCGTTGCCGTCATCCCGCAGGGTATTGCCGCCCATCCGTTGCGCAAGCTCAGCGTGGCGTTGGCCAGTGCGATGGCGATCGGCGTACCCCACGCGGTACTCGCGGCCTCGACGGTTACCGCGCGCGCCGGCCTGCCCACGGGCATGACCCAGGTTGCCGCCAATGGCGCGACCATCGACGTGACGACGGTGCGCGCCAATGGCAGCACGACGACGGCGTTCAACAGCTTCCGCGACTTCAACGTGGGGCAGGGCGACACGGTCAACCTGCACCTGCCCACCGGCGCGAACAACCTGGTCAACCTGGTCGACAGCCAGGCCATCGTCAACGGCACGGTCAACGGCATGGTCGGCACGACCAGCGGCGCAGGGCGGGTGTTCTTCGCCGACGCGAACGGCATGGTCGTGGGGGCCACCGGCGCGATCAACGTCGGCGCCCTGTCCATCGCCACGCCCAGCCAGGCGTCGATGGATGCGCTGTCCGGCGAGGCCCTGCTGGGCGGCGGCGCCTTCACCTCGAAGCTGCTCGACGGCAGCATCGACCACGACGCGGCCTCGGTGGTCGTCGATGGGCACATCACCGCGACCTCCGGCGTGCGCATCCAGGCGCATGCCATCGATGCGTCCGGCACCGTGTTCGTCACGGGCGGCGCGACGGGCACTGGGCTGGATACCGCCGTGAACACCGGCAGCGACGGCACGGTCACCGTCGTCAAGGACGACCAGGGCATCCGCCTGGTGGCGGAAGACATCGCCATCAAGCAGGGCGCCCAGGTGAAGGCCGTGGACAGCCATGGCACCGGCGTAGCCGACGTGACCCTGGCCGCCTCGGGCGAGGCCACCGTCACTTCCGGTCAGGCCAGCGCCAACAGCAGCGTCACCGTCAACGGCACGCTTGCCGGCAAGAACGTGAGCATCGGTGCGACCAGCGCGGCCACCGCGGACTACCAGAACGCCGACGACGCCATTGCCACGCTGGGCAGCGTCGCCACTGACGCGGCGGCCAAGCTCGGTGTGAGCAACCTGCCGATCGGTGTGGTTGCCGCGGCCAGCAATGCCGCCGTGACGCTCGGTGCCAACGCGATCATCGTCGCCGATGGCGATGTGGTGGTGCAGGCCGCCACGGCCGCCAAGGCCGCCACGTCCGCGCTGAATGACAAGGCGGGCCAGAGCCTGCTCGCCGCCGGCGTCTACGGTGAGACCACCGGCACCACCACTGCCACGGTGCAGTCGGGCGCGAGCATCGCCGCCGGCGGCAACGTTTCGGTGAAGGCGCTGCACAGCAGCGATCTCGACATCACCGCCAAGGTCTCGGGCAAGAACACCGTGGCCGTCGCGGCGGCCATTGGCAACGTGTCCGCCGAGACGGACGCCAGCATCGCCCAGGGTGCCACGATCACGGGCAACGGCATCGCTGTGCTGGCGCATAACAGCGGCAGCTATGGTGTCACCTCCACGGTGGAGGCGAACAGCACCAGCCCGGTCGGCGCGAACGCGGCGCTGCTGTTCGTCGACACCAACGCGAACGCGACCAACAGCGCCAACCTGGGCACCACCGCCAAGCCGGTCGGCTCGCTTACCGTGCTGGCCGACTCCGTCACCTCAAAGACCGAGGTGGGTGCCGAGACCTCGGTGGGTGGTGCGGACAAGGACGCGGCGCCGAAGCCGGTGGTCGCTTCCGCGGGCGACGGCATGATGCCGTTTCTGCAGGGCAAGCTGGGCGACAACCTGTCCAAGGCCGACGACACCACCGCGAAGCAGGAAAACCAGCCGGCGCAGCCCAAGGGCGACGACGCCGCCGGAAAGAGCGCCTTGCGTGGTGGCGTGGGCATCAGCCTGGCGACCGTGGACCAGGGCGCGCACGCATCGATCGGTAACGGCGCGGTGGTGAAAGCCAGCGGCGACCTGGTCGTGCAGGCCAACCTGGTCAGCGCGGGCACGAAGATCGCAGCGACCACGGAGACGGAATCGGGCGAAGACAACGCGGCCAAGGTGTCGGCCAGCCTCGCCATCGGCGTGAGCCTGCTGCACAACGATGCCTCCGCCACCATCGGCGCGAATGCCGACCTCACGGCGCTGCACATCGGCGTGGGCAGCAACGTGTCGGTGCCGTGGGACCTTCCGTCCACGTCCGGCCTGAACGAATTCTCGAATATCCCGGAATTCCTGAAGGACATCTACACCGATCTTTCCAAGAACGGCGGGCCACTGGCGGCCAGCTACGTCAACGCGAAATCGCAGAGTGCCGATGTCGGCCTAGCCGGTGCCATCAGCTTCTTCGCGTTGGCCAACGACAACACAGCGTGGGTCGGCAGCGGCGCGAAGCTCAACGCCACGGCGGCCACCGACGCGGCGTGGACGGGCAGCGTCGCGCTGGGCAACGATGCGGAGGGGGCAGCGATCGCGCCCGTGGCGCTGTCGTTCAACCACGCGATCGGCGTGACCGCGAATACCACGGTCCAGACCATCGACATCAGCGGCAACATCGACCTGCTCAAGGTCAACGGCACGGGTGGCACATCCACCGATGCCGATGCCGTGGGCGGCGGGGTCAACCTCACCAACTACGCGGACAACACCATCGCCGGTATCGGCGACGGCGTGACCGCGACGGCGAAGGGTGTCAGCGTCGACGCCAACGACACCCAGCAGATGGTGGTGATCACGCCGTCGGCCGGTCGTGGCTCGGGCGTGTCGGGCAACGTCATTTTCGCCACGGCGAACATCGACAACACGACGCATGCCTCCATCACCAATACGGCGCGCATCGTCGCCGACGTGGTGGATGTGACCGCGCACCAGGGGGCGGGCATCTGGTCCATCGCGGGCGCCATCGCCCAGGGCACCAGCGTCGGCGTGGGCGTCGGTATCGCCATCAATCACCTGGACGGCGACACGCGGGCGTATATCGGCAACAACGCGGCCGACGCGACGCAGGTCGATCCGGCCATGGCCGCGGCGACGGCCATGCCGACCGCCGGCATCGCTGCCGGTGCCGTCAACGTGCTGGCCTCCACCGACGGGCGCAGCGGCGCCATCGCGATTTCCGGGGCGCAGGCAAAGGGCGAGGACAAGAAGCCGACGGACGGTTCGGGCGGCAGCGGCGGTACCGGTACCGGCGGCACAGGCACGGGCACGACGAGCGGCAGCACGCCGTCGGCGGAAGGTATCTCGAACGACCTCAGCCCCGATTTCCTCAAGACCACCCAGGCCAGCAGCGACAGCAGCACCAGCGGCTTCGGCATCGATACGATCCTGGCCAAGCTGCCGGTCATCGGCGACATGCTGGGCACGGCGAAGAAAGAAGAAGGCAGCTCCGACACCGGAACGCCACCCCCGGCCAGCAAGCCGAAAGTTGCCGTCGGTGTGGCGGGCAGTGCCACCGTGGATATCGGCAACCTCGACACGCGCGCCTCGATCGACGGTATCGCCATCGACCGCGGCACCGGTGCCACGGCCAGCGACATCGGCGTGACCGCGCTTAACCAGACCGATCTGATCAGCGCCAGCGGCGCGGCGGCACTGGCTTCGGCCAAGACCGAAAGCAAGGCCAGCACGGGCCTGGCCGGTGCGGTGGCCTACAGCGTCATGGACAACGACACTACGGCGACGCTGAGCAATGTCACCGCCCCGCATGCGGGCGATGTGACGGTGCGCGCGTTCTCCGGCGGGTCGATCCTGGACCTGGGCCTCGGCCTGGCGAAGAACGCCAACAGCGACCAGGAAGCCTCCGCGGCGGCCGGCTCGTTCTCCATCGGCACCACGAACAACGACACCTCGGCGGGTATCGCCGCGTCCACCCTGACCGCCGCGGATGCCACCTCGTCGCTGGGCGTCACCGCGTATGACCACACCGATATCGGTGCGGGTGGCGGTGCGTTCGCGATCGGTGGCAGCAAGGGCTTCGGTGTCGCCGTGACCTGGAGCGACATCACCAACACCAACGCCGCCTCGATTTCCTGTGGCACCTACAGCGGTTTCGGCGGGTTGTCCGTGCAGGCGCTGACTGCCTCGCGCATCGCGGCGGCGGCCATCGGCACCGCGTATTCCAACACCACCGACAGCCAGGAACTGAGCGGGTCGTTCACCTTCAACCAGGTGAGCAACAGCGTATCCGCGCGCGTCACCAACGCCACCATCGCCAGCGGCCAGGGCGATGTCACCGTGCAGGCGAGCGGCAGCGCGCCGGTGCAGGCCTATGACGACCTGCTGGCATCGCACGGTCGCTCGGTGGCCAACGTCATCGACTTCAGCGGCTCCGCGATCGGCGGCGTCGCGCCCACGGGCGCCGCGATCTTCGCGGTGTCCGGCGCCATTGCCGTCGGCGGCGAGTCGGCCGGCATGGCCGCGGCGGTCAATACCATCGCGGACAGCTACGCGGCCGTGCTGTCGGGCGGCTCGGTGACCACCACGGGCAACGTAGCAGTCACCGCCACCGACGCCACGCGCATCGTGGCCCTCGCCGCCGGCATCGGCGGTTCGAAGGGCCAGTTCGCCGGCGCGGGCTCGATGACGGCCAACTTCATCAACGATAATGTCACGGCCACGCTCGGCGACAGCAGCAAGCTCACCGGGACCACGGTCAGTGGCGCCACGGTGGCCGTGCAGGCGACCAACGCCGCGTTGATCGACACGCTGGCCGGTGCGGTCGCGGTGTCCACCAAGGGTGCATCGGCCGGACTGGCGGTGGCTTTCGACGAGATCGGCAGCCAGACCTCGGCCAGCATCGTCGATGCGGGCATCACCACGAACGGCTCGGCCACGGCGGCCGGTTGCGCCGGTGCCGCGGCGGCTGTCTCCGCCACCGCCTGCGCCACGGGGACGATCAACGCGGCAGCCGTCGGCGTGGCCGGTGCGGACAAGGTGGCGCTGACCGGGTCGCTGGCGATCAACGACATCGGCCTGGAAGACACCGGTGCCATCGGCAGTCTCGCCAGCGCCCTGCGCCCGACCTTCACCCGCGCCAGCATCGACGCCAGCCGGCTGGATACCTCCAGCATCGGCGTGCACGCGAACGACAGCGCCACCATCGACACGCTGGCCGGTGCCATCGCCGGGTCGAGCGAGGCGGCAGCCGGCGCGGGCTTTGCGCTGGAAAACATCGGCGCCAACACGAGCGCCGGCTTCACCGCCAGCCAGGTCAAAGCAAGCGGCGCGGTGAATGTCGGTGCCGCCTCCACCGGCAGCATCGATGCCATCGCCGTGGGCGGTGCGCTCTCGGGTGATGTCGCGGTGGGTGGCTCGGTCACGGCCAACCTGATCGGCAACCACACCACGGCCACCGTCGACGGGCTGTCCGGCTACGGCGGTGCCACGCGCGCCAGCATGACCAGCCTCGATGTCAGCGCCACCGACAGTGCATCGATCGACTCCCTGGCCGGCGCGCTCGCGATCGGCCTCGAAGCCGGCGGCGTGGGCGCCGCCTCGTCGGTCAACGGCATTGCCAACCTTACCCATGCCACGCTGTCCAACAGCGTGCTGGATGTACGCGACAGCACGACGGTGGAAGCGGCCTCGACGGCGGCGATCCGTTCGCTGGCCGCGGCGGCCGCCGGCGGCGAAGGCCTGGGCCTGGCCGGTGCACTCACCGTCAACACGATCGGCAACGACATCGCCGCGACGATCTCCGGCGGCAGCCAGGACAGCGCGGGCAATACAACGCGCGTCACCGCGTCCGACGACGCGTCCATCCTGTCCATGGCCGGCTCGCTGGGCGTGTCCGCCGGTGGCGGCCTGGGCGCGGCGATCGCGGTCAACGATATCCGTACGACGACCGCCGCCGAACTCGACGGCGCCACGTGGCATGCGAAGAACGTGACCGTGGCCGCCGACAGCAGCAATCCGGGTACCGGCGCCAACATCCGCACGGTAGCGGCCGGCGTGGGCGGCGGCTCGGTGGGCGGTGCGGCCTCCGCGGCCACCAACCTGTCCAGCGCCAAGGTCAGCGCCGCCATCACCGGCGGCGCGCAGGTCACTGCCGAGAACAACATCGCCGTGACGGCCGTGAACCGCCAGGGTATCGACGTGTTCGCCGGCAGCGCCGGTATCGGCGTGGGTGCGGTCGGCGTCGGCCTCGGTGCGGTGGTCAACTACCTGCACGACACCACCACGGCGTACATCGACGGCACGGGCACGCACGTCAACGCGCTCGGCAAGGACGCGAGCGACACCGTCAGCGTGGCCAGCGGCCAGCTGGCGCACCCGGAAAAACTCGATACCGGCACGATCCATGGCAGCGGCGATTACGTCAGCCCGGACCTGTCCGAGGGCAACGTCGCCATCAGCGGCCTGGCCGTGAATGCCAGCTCGACGCAGGCGGTGGCCACACTCGGCGCCAGCGTCGCCGCGGCGTTCGATCCGGTCGGATCCGCCGCCATCGCGGTCATGGGCAATGCCAACGTGCTGGGTGGCACCACCAGCGCGTATATCGCCGATGCCAGCGTCAACCAGGACAACGCGAATACGGGTGCCGGCGCGGCACAGGCCGTGGACGTGCGCGCCAGCAGCCATGCCTACGATGCGTCCTTCGTGGCCGGCGTCGCGGGCGGTGCCAACGTGGCCGGCAGCGGTGCACTGGGTGCCAACGCGTTCCAGCGCAGCACGCAGGCATCCATCCAGGATGCCACCGTCACCACGAACGGCCTCGCCAACGTGGATGCCGAGTCCAGCCAGCGCAGCGTCGCTGCCGTCGTCGGCCTCGCCGCCGGCCTGGCCGGCGGTGCGGGCACCGGCGTGGTCAACGTGTTCGACGCCGGTACGTCGGCGGCCGTCACCCACGGCACGCTGAGCGCCGGTTCGCTCGACGTCACGGCGCACTCGCTCAGCCAGGCCAACATGATCGGTGGTGCGGGCGCCTTCGGTGGCGTGGCCGTGGCCGGCGCGTTCCTGTTGTCCGATAGCCACAACACCACTTCCGCCAGCATCGGCGATACCGCCGGTGATACCACCCTGCACGTCGGCGGGGATGTCGACGTGGACGCCCGCTCCGATGTCACGCTCGGCAGCGCCATGGTCAGCGGCGCGGGTGCCGGCGGCACGGCGGTGGCGGGCATGGCGTCCGTCACCGTGGTCGGCAACACCACCACGGCCACGCTGGAACGCACGCAGCTCGATCGCGATGCGTCCGACACCGCGGCCAGCAGCCTCGAAGTGCATGCGGCCGAGACCATCGGCGTCACGCCGGATGCCGCCAGTGCCGCCGTCTCCTTCGGCAGTGCCGGCGTGGGCGCCGCCGCCAACGTGGTGATCGTGCAAGGCGCGGTCGGCGCATCGATCCTGGACAGCGCGGCCAGCGTCGCCGGCCATACCGACGTGGCGGCCACCAGCACCAAGACCCTCGACATCACCACGTTGTCCGGCGGCCTCGGTGCCGGCGTGGGCCTCAGCGGCGCGCTGGGCCTGGCGATCATCGGCAACGGCTCGCTCACCGACAGCGCGTCCGGTAGCAACCCGCTCGGCGAGCTGGACAAGGGCGGCAACGGCACGCTCAGCGCGATGAACGGCATGGGCGGCCAGGGGCTGGCCAGCGGCGCGCAGATGGGCGGCCATCTCTCACAGTCCGATGCGGATGCCGTCAACGCGGCGACCAAGGTCGGCCTGCTGGATGGCAACCATCAGCTGCTGCGCCAGCGCGACGGTACGCAGGCGACGATCGGCAACAGCACGCTCGTCACCGGCAGTCTCGATGTCACCGCCACGGGCACCACCTCGCTGACCAACGTGGTCGGCAACGTGGCGGCCGGCGCGTTCCTCGGCGCCGGTGGCGCCATCGCTTTCAGTCTCGTCGACCAGAACGTCGGTGCCACGGTGGACGCGCAGTCGACCGTCACCAGCGGCGGGGCGATGAACGTCACCGCGCAGTCGCTTAACGGCACGGCGCACGCTTACGGCGCCAACCTGCAGGCGGAAAGCGGCACTTACTCGGTCGCCACCAGCGCCTACCAGGGCGCGGCCGGCTTCGTCGGCCTCGGCGGTGCCATCGCCATCTCGGAGCTGTCCAATCACGTCAGCGCCATCGGTGCCGGCACGATCCGGCTCGGCAACGGCAGTGCGCTGGCGATCACGGCTCAGGACCAGACGGCTGTCGCGGCGCGTGGCGGCGGCGCGGTAGCCGGCGGTCTCGCAGGCGGCGTGGTGGTCAGCCAGGCCGACAAGCATGGCGATACCACGGCGTCGATCGGCGACAACGCGTCGGTCTCCGGGGCCGGCGCGGTCGGTGTCAACGCCGGCTCCACCGGCGCGGTGAGCGCGAAGGCGACCGCCGTCGCGGCGGGCCTGTTCGTCGCGGCCAACGGTGCCGATGCGAATGCGCGCGACCGTGAAAGCATCACGGCCATCGTCGGCAAGGAAGCGCATGTCACGGCCTACGCCCTTGCGGTGCAGGCGGTGTCCACGCCGCAGGTGGACGCGCAGGCATTCGGTGTCGCCGTGTCGGGTGGCGTGTCCCTGGGCGCCTCCGTCGCCACGGCGGAAGGCGACCAGCAGGTGCTGGCGAAGGTGGACGATTCCGCCTACCTCACCGCCACCGGCGACAGCCGTATCCTCGCCACCAACGGCACGACGGCCGGCAATGGCGTACGCGCCACGGCTGTCGGCGGTGCCGGCGGTTTGCTGCTGGGCGCCAATGCCAGCGCGGCCACGGCGGCATCCAACGCCAGCGTGCAGGCCCTGACCGGCGACAGCGTGCGCCTGCCCAACGCCAACCTGACCCTGCAGGCGATCAACACCACGATGCAGACCGCCTCGGCCACGGCCGGCGCGGCGGGATTCATCGGCGTGGGCGCTGCGGTGGCCGAAGCCGACGCGACCACCGTGACCGCGGCGTCGCTGGGTACCAATACCTTGAGCGGGGGCACCCGCACGGGCACCCTGCACCTGGACGCCGAAGGCAGCGACACCAACCTCGCCGATGCCACCGCCGGCAGCGGCGGCGTGATCTCCGGCAACGCGGCCGTGGCGCGAACGTCCAACACGGGCAGCACGTCCGCCACGGTGGGCGACGGCAGCAGCATCCACGGCGGCGCGATGGCGATCACCGCGTCGCACCAGGCCGATTACGCCGTGGCCGTGAACGCGGCGGGCGCCGGCATCGCCAACATGAGCGGCGGCTTCGCTTCCACCAACGTCACCTCCAACGTGAGCGCGGGCCTCGGCAACGGCGCCGCCCTCTACGGCTCCGGCTTCATCGACATCGGCTCGAGCAACCACTTCATGAACGTCGGCACGGCACCGCAGGTGCAGGGCGGCGGCGGTGGCGTGCTCTCGGGCGCGGCGGCGACCAACAGCACCAGCCTGGGCGGCACGGCCTCGGCACGGGTCGGCGACAGCAGCACGATCGTCTCCGGTCTGGACGCGGGCATGGCAAACGCGCTCGCCAACCAGTACGACGGCTACGTGTACACCAGCGGTGCGGATCCCTTCGCCAACCCCGGTCGCATCCTGATCGGCGCCGATACCCAGATCGTGGACAACGCGACGGTGTCGCTGGATTCCGGCGGCGCGGTGGCGGGCTCGGGCGTGCGCAACAGCCTGACCGCGACGGTCACCAACGACGTGGGCACCGGTAGCAACGACAAGCTGCTGACCAACGGTGCCATCGGCCTGGGCAGCGACGTGCAGTCGATGACCTCGCAGTCGGCGCTGACGCATACCTATGGCGGTGGCGCGCTGGGTGCCGCCTCGGCCTCCACGTCGATCACCGCGACGCAGAACGTCACGGTCGGCGACAACTCGATGTTGCTCGCCTTCAGCCAGATCAACCTGACCGCGGGCATCGATCCCGCCGGTTTCGCACCCACGGTGTTCTCCGCCGACAGCGTCGGCCAGGCCTATGTGCGCGGCATCATCGCCATCGCCACGGGCTCGGCGACCACCACCGTGCACAGCACGGCCAACACCACCATTGGCACCGGCGCGCGCGTGCTCGGCGGTGCGGACATCAACCTCGGCAGCTATCGCGGCACGGCCAATGTCACGGCGGAAGGCGCAGGCCATGGTTACGAGCTGGGCTTCATCCCGGTCACCACGACCGACAGCAACGCGTCGGCCGACGGTAGCGAGAACCTGGCCCTGCGCGGGTCCGTCACCGCGGGCATCTACGCCGACAACGAGGTGAACATCGACGCAGGCATGCAGCTCACGCATGCCCACGGTGCGCCGTTGCTCTACAACCGCGACGACAACTTCAGCCCCTGGTCGTACATCGACCAGCATGCCGCCGGCCTGGGCGCCAATACCGACAGCAGCGGCAACAAGGGCGTACCGGTCGTGACCGGTGCGGGCCAGTTGCAGGCGCCGACCGGCCTGACCCCGGTCAACAACAACGGCGACTCGGACGTGGCACCCGCAGCCAGTTCCGGCACCACCGGTGTATCGCCGGGCTCGGCCAGCGCGGACGATCTGTCCGTGGCCGAGATCCTCAAGGGCACGACCACGCCCGGTACCACCTCCGCCTTCACGCTCGGCTCGATGTTCGCCTCGGGCGGTAACCTCACCGTGCACGCCGGCAACATCAGCGGCAGCGGCGTGCTTGCGGCCAACGGCAGCCCGTCCGTCGCCGTGAACAACGCCAGCAGTGCGTACCTGGTGCTCAACGACATCAACGTGTCCGCCAACGCGGGCGGTGCGGTCACCTTCACCGGTGGGGCCAACGCGGCCAGCGATGCGGCGATGGGCGTGCACAACGACACCAGCGGCATCGCGCCCTCGGTGACGTTGAACAACAGCTACACCGGCTCAATGCCGAACCAGCCGTCCTCGGTGACCCAGGGCCCGGCCATGCTGCTGGGCGGCACCATCACCAACCTGGGCGGTTTGGTCGACATCAGCAACGCCACCGGCTCGGTCGGCCAGTTCGCACCGATCTCCGCGCAGCAGATCAAGGAATACGTGCCCAACGGCGCTGTGGCCGTGTACCTGCCCAACGGCGCGTACCACTCCGGCTCCGATCCGGTGGCGTCGTACCTTCCGTACCAGATCGACCTGGGCAACGCGACCAACGCCGTGATGTACGCGGTGAACGCGATCTACAACGCCAACGGCCAGTACACCAGCAACGACGACCTCTCCAACCGCCTCTACAACACCCTGGGCACCGGCAACCTCGCCTTCAACAACGGCAAGGAGGGCGGCGTATCGATGATTTTCCTCGGCACCTGCCTGCCGTACGCCAACAGCACCTGTGGTACCAACCCCGGTACCGCCGGTACCTACGACTTCCACGGCCAGGCGTTGCCGAAGCTGTGGGTGCTGCCGACGACCAAGACGATCGCCGCCGATCCGACGCCGACCAATGCCAGCGCATCCGGGCTGATCGCCCAGACCATCGCGGTGAAGGCCAAGTTCATCGACATCGACAGTGCGATGACCGCCGGCCGCCCGACCGACTACACCATCACGCTGAGCGCGGCGGCCAAGACCTTCATCGACGGCCAGAGCGGCAGCAGTGGCCAGGTCGACCTGCCGACCAACCTGTGGTGCGCCTCCGGCGGCGCCACCTGCACGCCGGGCCTGGTCAAGTACGACCTGGGCACGAAGACGATCGTCATCGCCAACGTCAACGCGTCCGGTGGCGGCTTCGTCTCGCTCGATGGCGGCATCATCAGCACCAAGGCGCTGGGCAACATCACCATCAACGACGGCTACGGCCATGTCACGCTGAACAATGCGCTGGGCCTGCCCGTGCAGCTGGCCGACATCAATACCGGCAACAACGCCGTCGGTGAGCTGAAGATCACGGATACGTTCAAGCAGTACACCGATGCCAACGGCAGCTGGAGCCAGACGCAGTGGTACGTCGACACGCGCGGTGCCGGCACCAAGGTGTACACCAACAGCAACCGGGCCACCGACCTCGCCGGTGCCGTGGCCGTGGCGCCGTCCAGCGACGCCAGCGGCCTGTACTACGACCCCGAAGCGGGCCTTCGCTACCAGTGGCAGCAGCAGGTCAACCTCAAGCGCAGCATCCCGACGCTGCAGAGCGTGTCCAACTGGGGCTATGTGGACGCCAGCGGCGTGGCCGTGGCCACGCCGCAATACCTGCTGGTGTCCTCGGGCGTGATCGAGCACAGCAGCATCTCCGCCAACTTCACCGAGTCCATCGCCGCCACCGCTACTTACGGCGCGGTCGGCAACTCCAACACGGCCAGCGTCGTGGACGTGTACTACCACGGCTGCGGCGGCAGCAACGGCTCGGGTTGCCACTATGGCTTCAGTCGTACGACGGATGCGGCGGGCGACATCCACAACGATAGCCACGGCGCGGGCGTGTGGCAGTACGTGCTGCCCACCGATGCGCAGCTGCTGCTGACCAGTTCGGTCAAGGCCGACAACCGCATCCGCATCAACTTCCAGGGCAATGCGTCGGGCCAGGTGCTGGTCAATTCCAATGCCAACGTGCTGCTCTCGGGCAACATCTACAACCCGAGCGGCAACACTACGATCGACGCTACCCAGGGGGCGGGCGGCGCCATCGTTGCCGGCGTGCATGGCGCGATCACCAGCAACGGGGTGACGCTCAAGGCCACCGGCGGCATCGGTGACGCGGTCAATCCGCTGCAACTGGTGATGACCGGTGGCACGCTGGCCGCCGATGCCGGTGCGCAGGGCGTCAACATCAAGGCGTCCACCGCACTGCAGCTCGATCATGTCAACGCGGGTAATGCGAGCGGCTGGGGCGACGTGACCCTCAACGCCGTCGGCAGCGTGACCGGCGGCACAGGCACGACGATCAGCGGCCGGGATATCACCGTCAACGCGGGCGGTGCGGTCGGTAACACCGGGCAGTCGCTGAACATCGCCGCGCATGGCGTGACCAATGCCTCGCACGGTATCGACCACGGCGTGGTCGACGTGCATGCGCTCAACGACATCAACCTGCGCCAGCAGGGCGGCGACCTGCGGGTCGGCCTGATCCAGTCCGACGGCGGCTCGGTGAACATCGACGTGCCGGACGGTGCGATCGTCGATGCCGCCGGTGTCACCTCGGGCCAGGCGCTGTCGCAGGCCCAGCTGGTCCAGGTGCGTGACACGCTGCACCTCACCACGGACGACGATGCCAACGGCGCCATCGCAGCCGCCAACCGCAAGCGCATCGAGCAGACGGCCGACGGCAACTACACGCAGTACCAGGGCCTGATGGCCAACGGCTCGGTGGTGGGCGGCAACTTCGTGCTCGACATGGGCAAGATCGCGCTTTACCGAGGCCTGGCCAGCGCCGAGCTCGGCCATGCCGCGTCGGATGCCGAAACGCTGACGTATGCCGCCGCGCGCTACGCCACGCTGGACGGTTACTTCACCGGCCTGCTGGGTAACGGTTACGCCAGCTCGTCCGCCTTCGTCACCCCGGTGGCCGACCTCGCCTATCACGCGACGGACGCGCAGCTCGCGGCGATCACCCAGGATGCCTACTGGAAGCTCGGCTGGCTGACCAGCTCGGTGAACAGCGCGGCGCTGGTCGATGCCGGTAGCACCACGCCGCCGCCGCTCTCGTTTGTCGGCAGCGCCGCGCCCAATATCCAGGGCCGTGACGTGACGCTCTCCGCGCGCGGCAACATCGGCTCGCCGGGCGATGCCGTGAGCATCACCGGGCAGTCGCTCATCGACGGTACGGTGACCGATGCGCAGGCCGCCGCACTGGCCACCGCCAATGCGGCGGGCGACATCTCCGTGGTCAAGGACGCCAACGGCAACATCGTTCGCCTGGACGTGAAGCAGACGCAGCCGTTGTTCCTGACGGCGGGCGGCACGGTGTCGGCCACCACGCAGGCCGGGCAGGGCGGTTCGGTTTACCTGCAGGCCAATGGCGACCTGACTATCGGTACGATCAACGCCGACCGCGATGTGCGCCTTGCGGCGGTGGGGAACATCCGCGCCGCCGGTGCGGACAACGGCCAGGCGCAGGTGCTCGCCAACGGCGACCTGACCATGTTGACCGGCTCCGGCAGCAGCATCGGCCAGGCGCTGGACGTGGCCAACCAGATCCCGCAGCGTGCGCTGGTCTACTCGATCGGTGGCCTGCTGGTGGACGCCACGGCATCGCAGGACATCGTGCTGCGCTCGAAGGATCACGACCTGCGTTTCGACCGCATCCGCACCAACGGCCTGGTGTCGCTGGACGCAGGCAGCGGCTCGATCGTGCAGCAGCTGGCCGGCCTGGCGCTGAGCGGCCGCGCCATCACGCTGAACGCAGGCGGTGACGTCGGCTACTACGACGGCACCGGCTACCTGCAGGTGGCGACCGGCACGGGCACCCTCGATGGCACCGTGGGCGGCAAGGTGCGCATCGCCAGCCCGGGCGCGGGTGCACTCAACATCGGCCACCTGACGGCCGGCGGCACGGTCGACCTGGTCTCCACCGGCGACCTGACGGTTACCTCCATCGGCGGCAGCGCCGTGAACCTGTCCAGCGGCAACGATGCGACGCTCGGCACCGTCACCGGTACGGGCGACGTGGCACTGACCGCCGTGCGCGACCTCACCCTGGGCACGGTGAAGGGCGCCACGCTCGCGGTACAGGCCGGGCGCAACATCACCGCGACCGACCTGGGTAGTGGCGTCGCCAACGCCACCGTGCTGACCGGCGCCACCTTGCAGCTTCACGCGGGCGGCAGCATCGGCTCGCCGCTGCGGGTCTCCGCGGTCGCCGTCCAGGCGCGCGCCGACCAGGGTGCCCTGATGCTCGACATGGTCTCCGGGCTGCAGGACGGCACGTTCAACGCCGGCGGTGCCTTCACCCTGTCGGGCAACTCGTTGCACGGCAGCAGCATCCAGGCCGGCGGCGATATCACCGTGGCGGCCACGGGCGACGTGGTGTTCGGCAGCGTTAGCGGTGCGAACACGTCGATGCAGGCCGGCACTTCGCTGGGCGTCACCACGCTGGCTGCCAACGGTGCGGCGCGATTGCAGGCCGGCGCGGATGCGTCGGTGGGCACGCTGACCGCGACCGGCGACGCATCGCTGACCGGCGGCACGACGCTCGGCGTCACCAGCCTCACGGTCGGGCACGACCTGACGGTCGGCGCCGGCGGCAAGACGACACTCGGTACGACGGGGGTGGGCAACGATGCCACGCTCACGCTGTCCGACGCGCTGGACAGCGGCACGCTCACGGTCGGTCACGACCTTACTGCCGCGGTAACCGGGGCGGTGACGCTCGATACGACCTCGGTCGCCAACGACGCGACGCTGACGCTTGGGAGTGATTTCGCCAGCACGCAGCTGGGCGTGGGGCATGACCTCACGGCTACCGTTACGGGTAACGTGCTGAGTAAGCAGCTCGATGTCGGCAACGATATCGCGGCAACGATCGGGGGCAACGCCTCGTTCGATAGCTCGGCAATCCACCACGATGCGTCGGTGGACGTGGCGGGCACGCTGGACTCGGGCAAGCTCGACGTTACCCGCAATCTCACGGCGAAGGTCGGCGGCAAGACGACGCTGGCCGCAACGACGGTCGGTGGCGATGCGTCGCTCTCGCTTTCCGATGCACTCGATAGCGGCAGCTTTTCTGTCGGTCACGATCTGATGGCGGCGGCGACGGGTGCGGTCGCACTCGGTACGACCGCAGTCTCCAACGACGCGACGCTGACGCTCGGTAGTGACTTCGCCAGCACGCAGCTGAGCGTGGGGCATGACCTCGCAGCGACCATCACGGGCAACGTAGCCAGCAAGCAGCTCGATGTCGGCAACGACCTCGGTGCGACGATCAAGGGCAACGCCTCGTTCGATACCTCGGCAATCCACCACGATGCGTCGGTGGACGTGGCGGGCACGCTGGACTCGGGCAAGCTCGACGTTACCCGCAACCTCACGGCGAAGGTCGGCGGCAAGACGACGCTGGCCGCAACGACGGTCGGTGGCGATGCGTCGCTCTCGCTTTCCGATGCACTCGATAGCGGCAGCTTTTCTGTCGGTCACGATCTGATGGCGGCGGCGACGGGTGCGGTCGCACTCGGTACGACCGCAGTCGCCAACGACGCGACGCTGACGCTCGGTAGTGACTTCGCCAGCACGCAGCTGAGCGTGGGGCATGACCTTGCAGCGACCATCACGGGCAACGTAGCCAGCAAGCAGCTCGATGTCGGCAACGACCTCGGTGCGACCGTCAAGGGTCATGCGTCGTTCGATACCTCGACGATTCACCATGCTGCATCGGTGGATGTGGCCGGCACGCTGGACTCGGGCAAGCTCGACGTCACCGACGATCTCACGGCGAAGGTCGGTGGCAAGACGACGCTGGCGACGACGACGGTCGGCAACGATGCCTCGCTGACCCTTTCCGATGCACTGAACAGCGGCGGCCTCACTGTCGGTCACGATCTGATGGCCGCGGTGACGGGTGCGGTGGCGCTCGATACGACCTCCGTCGCCAACGACGCGACGCTGGTGCTGGGTGGTGACTTCGCCAGCACGCAGCTGGGCGTGGGCCACGACCTCATGGCCAGCATCACGGGTGACGTGCAGAGCACGCAACTCGACATCGGCAACGACCTCGGTGCGACCGTCAAGGGTCATGCGTCGTTCGATACCTCGACGATTCACCATGCTGCATCGGTGGATGTGGCCGGCACGCTGGACTCGGGCAAGCTCGACGTCACCGACAACCTCACGGCGAAGGTTGGCGGCAAAATGACACTGGCGACGACCACGGTGGGTGGTGATGCTTCACTCACGCTGGCCGATGCACTGGACAGCGGTAGCCTCACCGTAGGCCACGATCTGATCGCAGCCGTGACCGGTGCGGTCACGCTTGGCACGACGGCTGTCGCCAACGACGCGACGCTGACGCTCGGCGGCGACTTCACCAGCATGCAGCTGGGCGTCGGTCACGACCTCACGGCTGCTGTCAGCGGTAATGTGGCCAGCAAGCAGCTCGATGTGGGCAACGACCTTGGTGCGGTGGTCAAGGGCAACGCGTCGTTCGATACCTCGGCGATCCACAACGATGCAACGGCGGATATCGCCGGTACGCTCAACTCCGGCCATCTCGACGTCACAGGCAACCTGGCGGCAAAGGTTGGCGGCAAGACGACACTGGCGACGACCACGGTGGGTGGCGATGCTTCGCTCACGCTGGCCGATGTGCTGAACAGCGGCAGCCTGTCCGTCGGTCACGACCTGGCAGCGGCCGTGACGGGTGCGGCTGTGCTCGGCACCACCTCGGTAGCGAATGACGCGACCCTCACCGTCGGCAGTGACCTGACCAGCGCTCAGATGAGTGTGAATCACGACCTGACGGCGTCGGTCGGTGGCACCACGTCGAGCACGCGCCTCGATGTCGGCCACGACCTGAGCGCCATGCTTACCGGCAACGCGACGTTCGGCACGACCACGGTGGGCCGGGACGGCCTGTTCGAGGCTGCCGATCAGCTCGCCCTCGGCATGCTGTCGACGGGCCGGGACACCGTCGCCACGAGCAACAACGATCTCTCGTTCGCCGGCATCGATGCCGGTCGGGACATCATGCTGCGCTCGCTGCACGGCCAGGTGCTCGGCGGCACGGCGCATGCTGCGGGACGCCTGCAGGGCACGGCGGCGGGTTCACTCGTCGCGGATGCGCTCACGGCAGGCCAGGATGTCACGCTCGCGTCCGGCAATGACGTAAAGGTCGGTACGATGGCCGCCGGTACCGTCGTCGGCATCGACGCCGCACACGACATCGCGCTGGGCAACGCCACCGCGCAGACCGGTACCCGCCTGGCCGCCGGTAACGATATGGCACTGGGTACGCTGAACGTCCTCCAGGGCAACCTGCAAGGCACGGCCGGTCGCGACCTGGCCCTGTCGGCCTACGACGTCTCCGGCGACGTATCGCTCGTGGCCGGTCGCGACATGCGCCTTGGCAACGGTCGCAACGGCGGCAATCTCACGCTGGGCCTGGGACGCAACCTCGACTTCGCCAGCCTGTCGTCGCGTGGACCGATCGCCATCGATTCGTCCACGGGCACCATCCATGGTGCGGACCTGGTTACCGACACGGCCACGCTCGGTGCCCATGAGGCCATCGTCCTTGACAGCTCGCACATCGGCAGCCGCCTCAACCTGGCCGCCAGCGACATCGACGTGCATACGCTGCAGACGGCGGCCGGCAAGCCGATGACGATGACCCTCACCGGCTATCACGGCAATGTCGCGAAGAAGATCGTCATCGACCTGCGCAACGCCGACAGCTGGATGATCCAGCGGCTGGCCACGGTGCAGGCCGTGCTCGATACATCGGCCACCAAGGTAACGATCGCCGATGGCGTCGTGCAGGGCGACATGCTGCTGGTGACCCCGCAGGCACGCGTCTACATGAACAACGTGACGCCGAAACTGGTCATGGCCGACATCCAGTACTTCGAGCCGGATACCCGCTTCACGTTCGCGCTGGATGCGAAGGCGGCGATGTCGGATGCCTATGTCTCGCGCTACACGGTGGGCTACGACGTCACCATGCCGAACTACATCGAAAACCACCAGTCGGGTGATCTCGACTACTACGGCGGCAGCGTGCTGCGCTACCTGGGCAGCACCCTCACGCTCCATACCAACGACGAACCGGCCCATGACGACGTGCCTATGCCCGTCCGCCAGGACGACCAGCGCAAGCGCGATGACGACGACCTGATCGCGCCGGATGCCGCGGGCGCCGTCAACCTGGGGTCGGTCAACTGATGCTTCGGACCTATCGCACGATGAAACGCCGTACCCTGGTAAGCGCCTGCCTGCTCCTGTTGGGCACGCAGGCGGACGTGGATGCACAGACCCTTCCCGCGCAGGCCCAGCAACAGCCCGCGCAACGCACGGACCGCTATTACGACCAGCGCCAGGCACCACCGGCGCCCGGACGTACGGCCGATCCGCTTCCGGCCTCCACCGCGCCGGCCAGGGCCACGGTGCAAAGCGACGTGCGTTTCGTGCTCACGTCGGTCACCTTCGACCACTCGGCTTTCCTCGATGACGCTGCCGTGCGTGCCGTGGCCCAGCCGTACACCGGCAGGGAAGTGGGCGCGGCGGAACTCAATGCCATCGTCGACGGTGTCAACGCGTTGTATGCGGCCAAGGGCATCAGCACGGCACGTGCCGTCCTGGGCAAGCAGGGTGTCGTCGATGGCGTGGTCCACGTCGATCTAGTCGAAGGCCACCTGGGTGCGGTGCGTATCCAGGGCAACCACCGCACCAGGGAAGCCTTCGTGCGGCGTCGTATCCATGCGCAGGAGGGCGAGCTGTTCGACGCCAACGCGCTGCGCGACGACCTGGTCTACCTCAACCGCACCACGTCGCTGCACGGTGCCGCGTTGCTCCAGCCGGGCGCCTCGCGGGGCATGACCGACCTGCTGGTCGACGTTACCGAGCCGGCACCGCGCAGCTTCGACGCCTTCGTCGATAACGCCGGTGTCGACACCAGCGGCACGACGCGCGTGGGCGTGCAAGGCCATGCGGAAGGCCTGCTGGGCGTGAACGACCGCTTGGACCTGAGCATCGCCAAGGCGCGCGGCGGTACCGACGGATCGCTGTCGTACGCGGCCGTCGTCACTCCGTCCAACGGCATGCTGGGCGCCAGCTACTCACGTAGCCAGATCGATATCGTCAATGGCGCCTACCGCGACCTCGACATCGTCGGCCATTCGTCGGTGGCGGCGCTGAACTTCACCCAGCCGTTCATTGCCAACCAGCGCTGGCTGTTCGAGGGCACGGCATCCTATTCGCACGCCAAATCGTCCACGGACATCGCCGGCACGTCGGTGGCCGATATCACCACCAACGGCCTCGGCGTGGGCATCCTGCTCAACCATCGTGTCGAGGGGCGCGAATGGACGCTGACCCAGTCCGTTACGCACCTCAACAGCGACCAGCCCATCGCCGATGCCGGTTCGTTCCTCACCGCCACCGGCAGCTTCGACGGCGTGCAGCGCCTGGGCGGCGCCTGGGCACTGCGGCTTGGCGCCGGGTGGCAGTACACCTCCAAGGACGCCCTGCCGTCGTCGTCGCTGTTCCAGCTGGGTGGCGTGGGCAGCGTGCGTGGCTACGACCGCGGCATCGTGGCCGGCACCCGAGGGTATTTCCTGGACCTGGAGCTGCACCGCCAGGTGGGTGCGGCGGATCTTTACGCCTTCGCCGACCACGGTGCGGTCTTCGCGGCCTTCCCGCGCGACCGCCAGATCACCGGCGGTGGCCTAGGCGTGCTGTGGAACTTCCGTCACTGGCTCAGCTTCAACGGCGACGTGGCGCACGCGTTCACCAAGGTGATCCCGGGACAGGACAGCTGGCGGGTGGACTTCCGGGCGGCGGTGCACTGGGAGTAGGCCGCCCACCGGTCGGTTAAACTAAGGGGGTGACCACCCCCACCCAGAACGGCTACATCCTGACGCGCCAATGGCGGGACACGCGGGAAGGTAGCGAGGTCGAACTGTGGGTGGCCATGGAAGGCGGCGCCCGCCGTGTCGTTCTCACCGGGCAGCGCAGCGTGGCCTTCGTGGCCGCCTCCGCCCGTGAAACCGTGGAATCCGCGATCCGGCGCGATGCCGCCGTCGAGCTGGCACCCCTGCCGCTGAAGACCTTCGCGCAGGAGCCGGTGCTCGGCGTCTACACGCGCGGGCATCGGGTCATGCAGGCGCTGGAGAAGCAACTCTCGGAGCGGGGTGTCGTGCTGCACGAGGCGGACATCCGCCCCGACGATCGCTACCTCATGGAGCGCTTCATCACGGCGTCGGTGACGATCGAGGCGGCGGAGGCCGATGCCGCCACCCTGGTCAATCCGCGCCTGCGCCCCGGCGAGCGCTACCGGCCGACGCTGCGCACCGTGTCGCTGGATATCGAAACCAGCGCGGAGGGCCAATTGTATTCCGTGGCACTGGAAGGCTGCGGCCAGCGTCAGGTGTACATGTTGGGGGTGCCCGTTGCGGGCGACGAGACGCCGCACGATTTCGACCTGGCCTATGTCGACGACCACGCGGCGCTCATCGTCGCGCTGAACAACTGGTTCCGCCACCATGATCCGGACGTCATCATCGGATGGAACCTGATCCAGTTCGACCTGCGCCTGTTGCAGGCGTGCGCGGATCGCTGCGGCCGCGTGCTCACCCTCGGGCGGGGCGGCACGCCCATCGACTGGCGCGAACACCGGCATCGCGACCATTACGTGTTCGCGTCCATCCCCGGCCGCCTGCCGATCGACGGCATCGAGGCGTTGCGTTCGGCCTCGCTGAGCTTCGCGTCCTTCAGCCTGGAGGCCGTCGCCCGCGAGCTGCTCGGTGAAGGCAAGGACATCGACGACCCGTACAGCCGCATGGCCGAGATCGAGCGGCGTTTCCATCACGACAAGCCGGCGCTGGCGCGTTACAACCTGCACGACTGCGAACTGGTGACGCGGATATTCCAGAAGACGCGCCTGCTCGAGTTCCTGCTGGAGCGCGCCGACGTGACCGGCCTGCAGGCCGATCGCTCCGGCGGCTCGATTGCCGCGTTCACCTACCTCTACCTGCCGCGCATGCACCGGGAGGGCTACGTCGCACCACGCACCGGCCGCGCCACGGGCGAATCCTACCCCGGGGGCTTCGTGATGGAGAGCCGTCCCGGTATCTACGATTCGATCCTGGT
Source organism: Luteibacter sp. 9135 (assembly GCF_000745005.1). NCBI lineage: Bacteria > Pseudomonadati > Pseudomonadota > Gammaproteobacteria > Lysobacterales > Rhodanobacteraceae > Luteibacter > Luteibacter sp. 9135. The sequence continues at coordinate 1,279,824 of NZ_JQNB01000001.1, forward strand.
ACTGGACTACAAAAGCCTTTACCCGTCGATCATCCGCACCTTCCTGGTCGATCCGATCGGCCTGGTGGAAGGCATGCGGGCGGTGGATCGCGGTGCCTGGATACCCGGCCCGCTGGATACGCGCTTCTCGCGGACGACCCATTGCCTGCCTGCGCTCATCGCGCAGTTGTGGACGGGTCGCGATGCCGCGAAGGCGCAGGGCAACACCCCGCTCGCACAGGCATTCAAGCTGCTGATGAACGCGTTTACCGGGGTGCTGGGCGCCCCGGATGCGCGCTTCTTCGATCCCCGGCTGATCTCCGCCATTACCCTGCGTGGCCACGAGATCATGCAGCAGACGCGTGCGTGGATCGAAGCCGACGGCTACGAGACGATCTACGGCGATACGGATTCGATCTTCATCGGCCTGGGGCGTCCGCACGACGAAGCCGAGGCGCAGGCGGTGGCCGACACGCTGGTGGCGCGCATCAACACGTCATGGGCCGCCAAGCTACGCCAGGAGATGGCGATCGACTCCTACCTGGAGATCGAGTTCGACACGCACTACCGTCGCTTCTTCATGCCGACCGTTCGCGGCAGCGAGACGGGTAGCAAGAAGCGCTATGCAGGGCTGGTGCGTGACGGCGACGACGAGCAGCTCGTGTTCCGCGGGCTGGAAGCCGTTCGCAGTGATTGGACACCGCTGGCCAGGCAATTCCAGGAAGAGCTGTTCGGCATTATCTTCCGGCGGCAGCCTTACGAAGCGTACATCCAGGCCTATGTGCGCGACCTGCGGGAGGGCCGCCTCGACGAGCGTCTGGTCTATCGCAAGCGCCTGCGCGGCAAGCTGGACTCGTACGACCGCATGACGCCACCCCAGGTCCGGGCCGCCAGGCTGGCCGACGAGCACAACGCACGGCTTGGCCGCCCCTTGCAGTACCAGGGCGGCGGCTGGATTCGCTACGTCATGACCCTCAACGGGCCGGAACCCATGGAAGCGCGGCGCGCCGCCATCGACTACGACCACTACGTCGAACACCAGCTGCGCCCGATCGCCGATGCGATCCTGCCCCTGGTCGGCGGCCGGTTCGATACCCTGGTGTCGCAGCAGACCCAGCTGTTCTGAACGAACGCGTTTCGTGGCGCGATCTTCACGTGCACTCGACCCCGCCTTACAGGGCAAGGGGGAAGCTGGGCATCCCCCGCACCGGAGCCCCCCATGGCCGAGTCGAACGAATCCACGAAACCGAAGAGCCCGCGCGAGTACGACGCCGGCACGAGCGACCGGGTTGAGAAGAACCCCAAGACGCCGGAGTCCCCCCAGCAGCAGCACGACAACGAAGACCACGGTTGAACCGGGAGTAGCCCTTATGGCCGATCAGGAACACAAACCGCAGTCCGGCGATCGCAACAACGACTATGTCGCCCGCAACGACAAGCCCCAGCAGGTCAAGCGCGACAAGGCGATCGAGGAAGGGGAGCGAAAGATGGACGAGATATCCAAGCGGGACGAAGGCGTGCGCTAGCCGTCGGTAGTGTTGCCGCCCCACGTACTTCACGCTCTAATGCGCCATTGAATCTCACACCTTGCTACCCGACACAGTGACCGTTTCCTCCCAGACCCTCGATTTTCGCGCCCGGCGCCGTCTCGTCACGCGTGACACTATCGCCCGTGAAGCGAGGCGGCTGTTCCTCGAGCGGGGATTCGATCAGGTGACGATCGAAGAAATCGCGGCGGCCGCAGAGGTGGGGCGGATGACGGTGTTCAATCATTTCCCCCGCAAGGAGGATATGTTCTTCGAACACGACGAGCCGGGCAGGGAGCTGATCCGCGAGACCATCCGCCGATACGATCCGGCCATCGGGCCGCTGGAAACGATGCGCCTGTTCGCCCATGAACTGGTCGGGCAGGGAAGTCCGTATATCCGCTTTACCTCGGCGCGGCAGAACTATGTCCAGACCATCGAGGCCAGCGAGACCCTGAAGTCGCGCATTCGTGCCATTCGGGACGAGATCGCCCAGCTGATCGCCGTCGGGCTGGCCGAGCGGGTCGGCCGCGATCCGGCCGATGCCGAGGCCCACCTGGCTGCCGACATGCTGCTGGCCACTTATACGGTGGCGATGTGGCAGGCCCACCGGCGTTATCGCCAGCATCCCGACGCCGGCGAAGCCGCAGCCACCTTCCTCCGCCTGGTCGACCAGGGCACCCTTGGCATCCAGGCCGCGCTGGTCGGCACGCCCTACGCCTGAATTATCGTAACTGCCATGGGTCCACTGCTCCTCGATGGGCACTGCGTACGAGGTACCTACTGGCGTAACACATCCTGCGGCAACGGCTGGTTGTCCTCCGGTTGGGATGGCCCATTCTGCGTCTGGTTCTGCCGGATCAGCACGTCCTTCATCGACAAGGCGTTCTGCAGTCTCACCCTGCGGACGTAGTTGTTTTCGATAAGCGAGTTGCCCACCGAATCCCAGAGGCCCACCTCGCCATCCCCAGCGAAGACGTTGTGCCGAATGATATTCGTCTGGGTCACGGTGCCGTCGTAACCCGTGCCAGGTGCCTGCTGGCCGTCTCGCCGCGTGGGCCCTTGCCCGGACAGTCCTGTCTGGGCGTCGGCAGTCTGCGAGACGGTGTTGCCGAGCAACTGGAAGTGCCAGCCCGGCGTGTAGCCGGTTCCGGTCACGTACTCGCCGGCCTGCTGCACGATGCCGCCAGCGGCCGTGAACCGGTTGCCCGCCTGGATCACATCCGAGGATGGATAGAAGACGTTCTGGATACCGGGCACGCCGTAGTCGTTGTTGACGAACAACATGCGTCCGAGGGTACCCGTCAAGGTCAGGACGGACGTGGCGTCCGGATCGACGTCCCAGGGCCGATCGACCGTCACCTGGCGACGCTGGTCGCTGGCGGTGACGAAGCGCATCTGGCCGGAACCGGTGCCGGCTACCACCATGGCCGAAAAGCCGGTGGCAGGGAACTCGGCTTCATCGGTGATGTTGCCGGTGAGCGTAAGTGCGGTCCCGTTCACCCCCGCCACGCTGCCGGAATAGATGTTCTTGTTCTCGTCGAAGGTTAGTCCCCATACGGACGGATTGCTGCTGGAAGCCCGGCGGCTGAAATTGTCCGCGTAGTAGACATCGCGCGTGGGCATGGCAAATCCCCTTTCGACATCGAGCCCCCCTTCCGGCGACGCCGCCTGCATGAGCGTGTTGCCGGTGAATACGCCGTTTTCCGAGTAATAGCGGAACGACAGGGCGATGTGACGCCATGTAAGCGTCGACCCGGTCACCGACGCGCCATACACATGACCATTCATGAAGATCGGCTGGCTCGCCGTCACTTCGCTGTCGCGAATGCGCAGGTTGGACACGTTGCCGGCCTGCACGCCTGTCGCCATGGTCGTGCCGGACGATCCGAGGTTCATGACGACGTTATCCACGAACGGTACGGAATGCACATCGTTTATCGCCATGTAGTCGAACACGATACCCTTGCCGTTCGTCATGTTGGGCGCGGTTATCTTGACGTTCCTGATGCCGAAGACACCTTGGGCGTAGTTGTTGTCGACGTTGTTCTGGCTAACGAAGTTAGCCTCGCCACTGAACAGTTCGCCGCCATTGGCGTCGGGGAAGCGCAGTTCGGTATTCGAACTCTTCCCGCCGTCGATGATCGAGTGGTTGGGTATGGCGTGCTCAAAGCCCTGGGCGTATTTCCCCGAAAGAACGTACGCGCCATAGCCGAGCGTGATGGTCGCCCCCTCGTTCTCCCAGGTGGCGCGCGTGCCGTTCCCTTTGGCGTCCAGGCCCCTCGCGCAGTTGAAGGCGATGTCGAAACTGTCGTCGTCGGGCAGTCCTCCGCCGTGGGGGCCGGCCACGGTGCATGTCCGTGCCGGCCAGGCGACGGGCGCTGCGATCGTAAATGTACTGTCGGCGGTGGGTCCGATGGAGCGGTCCGCGCCCAGGCCGAAGTGGTCGAACTTCTTCCACGCGGCCGGGCCTCCCGATCCGTTATGGAAATAAAGGTCGTACGAGCCGGCAGGGAGGTCGGCAGGTAGCGCGAAGCTCGCGCTGTAGTTGCTGTCGATGGCCGAACCGGGTCGATCCGCGGTCAACGTCCTCACAACCGCCCCGTTTTGTACCAGCGCAAGGAGAGGCGACCGTGCCGAGGCCGATACGCCGCCCATCGCGGTGCCATACAAACGAAGATACCCGCCAGGTGATGCCGTCGAGCCCCGGTCACCCTGCACGAACCAGATATCCGGGACGTTCACCAGGCTCATCGGCCCCACGGCCCCCGAGCCCGGTTCGACCAGCCGGAAGGCGTAGACGCCGGATACCGGGTCGTGGGGCAGAAACTTGACTGAGTGCGTACTGGCTTGCAGCGGCACGATATCGCTGGTCTGGGCCTCCGATATCGAAGCATGGGCCAGGGGACTGCCTGCATCGTCGTCGGCCAGTCGTTGGTACCTGACCACGGTATTCGGTGAGGTGTGCGCGGCACTGACGACGATCGTGTCGCCGGCGACCACGGGCTGCGATGCCCATAACGCGGTGGGTAATCCCGTATCGCCGGCGTGGCTCGGCGCCATGATGCAGGCTGCGATCGCCAGCGCGATCCCTTGGGCGACTATCCTTTTACGCGAAACGCTCATACGTCCTATCTCCGCTATCCGTGTCAGTAAAATGTCAACGTCAGCGGTTCTACTCGTGCGCTGCTTCGAGTGCCAGCACGGCGGCGTTCAAGCGCTCATCGAAAGGTAATGCTGTGACGTCTGTCCCAGATAGAAGGCCCTATGCAGCACCGTTAATTATTGCGATGTCGCGTGTGGCGCCGCCGAAGACGACGAATGCGCCGTTTTACGTCATGGCGGAGACGCGCGTCAGGCCTGTGCTACGAACGATCCGTCGGGATACCGGCTCGCCATGAATTCCACGAAGGCGCGGACCTTGGGACTCTCGAGTCGCCGAGACGTATGCAGCACCCAGAGGTCGACGTCATCACCGGCCACGCCCCACGTCACCAGTTGTCCCCTCTCCAGCATGTCGCCGACGATCGACTGCGGCAGCAACGCGGCACCTGCGCCGGCCGCGACGGCGTCGCGCACCATCGATAGCGACGAAAGGCGCAATACCGGTTGCGGTGCGATGGCGCGCTTGATGTCTCGCACGGTCCATACGTCGCCATCGCGATAGCTCGAGGTCACCACGGCGCGGATCGGAAAGGGATCGCTGTCGCCGTCACTGGGTCTCGCGATCGACGGTGGCGCGACAAGCAGCAACCGGTCGTGCGCGAAGCAACGACCGACGAGGTCGGAGTCCTTCCGTGGGTTGATCCGGATGGCAATGTCGAAGCGTTCGTCGACGAGATCGACGATGCGATCTTCGGCAACGGCCTCGATCTGCACGTCGGGGTAAAGTGCGATGAACTCCGCCGCCAACCTCGCCAGCGCCACTTGCGCGAACAACTGCGGTGCGGCCACGCGCAGCAGCCCACGCGGCCTATCCATCCCATCACGCGCCGCCGCCAGGGCCTCGGCCACTTCGTGCATCGGGCCTTCCGTCCGGGTCAGCAGGCTGCGCCCCGCGACGGTCAGGGCCAGGCTCTGGCCGCCCCGTTCGATGAGCCGGGTCCCCAGTGCTTCCTCCAGGTCCGCCACGCGTCGCGATAGCGTGGCTTTCGATCGACCGCTGGCCCGGCTGGCCTTGCCGAAGCCGCCGTGCCTCGCCACCAACTGGAAGTCCTCGAGCGCGCTCAGGTCCATGGTGTCTCAATAATGATACGGATAGTCTCGATCTTAGTGGCTGTGTTTCTTATCCGCTACCACCTATCGTTCTTTCCACCCAACCAACCCACGGCCGTCCCGGCCATTCAAGGAGTCATGTCATGACCATTCTCGTTACCGGTGCCACCGGCCAGGTAGGCCGCGAAGTCGTCAACCAGCTCGTCCAGCGCGGTGCCGACGTGCGTGCCTTCGTCCGCGATCCGTCGAAGGCCGAGCTTCCCGCCGGCGTGGATGTCGCCAAGGGCGACCTGCTCGATGTGGACGCCCTGCGCAGTGCCTTCCAGGGCGTAACGACCCTGTTCCTGCTCAACGCCGTCACCCCTGACGAATACACCCAGGCCATCGTGACGCTCAACGTCGCTCGCGAAGCCGGCATCGAGCGCATCGTGTACCTCTCGGTGATCCACAGCGACCGCTACGTCAACGTGCCGCACTTCGCCGGCAAGTTCGGTGTCGAGCGCATGCTCGAAGCGATGGGCATGTAAGCCACCATCCTGCGTCCGGCGTACTTCATCGGTAACGACCTGAGCATCAAGGATGTAATCACTGGCTACGGCGTGTATCCCATGCCGGTGGGTAGCAAGGGCCTGGCCATGATCGATACGCGCGACCTCGCCGAGGTTGCCGCACTCGAACTGCTGCGTCGCGAGAACGCCGCGCAGCCATTGCCGCTGGAGCGGATCAACGTGGTGGGGCCGGACACCCTCACCGGCGCCGCCATCGCGCAGATCTGGACCGACGTGCTGGGCCGCCCCATCGCTTATCCGGGCGAGGACTTCGCGGGTTTCGAGGGCAACCTTCGCCAATTCATGCCGTCGTGGATGGCGTACGACATGCGCATGATGACCGAGCGTTTCGTCACCGAGGGCATGCAGCCGGAGCAGGGTGACGTGGCACGCCTGACGGCCATGCTCGGCCGGCCGCTGCGCTCGTATCGCGAGTTTGCCACCGATGTGGCGCGCCATTCGGCGACGTGATCGTTCCTACGGAACCAGCCGTGGCGGTCACGCTCCCGCGAGCCGCCACGCTGTGCCTTCACTTGCCCGAGGCGATCGCTGCCTTTTCGATCAGCCGGGCCACGTCGTCCGGATGCGAGAGGTAGGCGACGTGGCTCGAGTTCACCTCGACAACGGTGCTGCCCGCACGCTTCGCCATGAAGCGCTCCAGATCCGGATTGACGGTGCGATCCGCGGTGGCGACAAGTGCCCAGCTCGGCTTGGTCTTCCATGCCGCCGTCGAAACCGTATCGGTAAAGGCATGCACGGAAGGCATCACCTGCGAGGCCGCCATGAAGCGCGTCTCCGTCGCGGGTACGTCGGCGGCGAAGTCGGCTCGCAACTGTGCCGGCACGATGTAGAGGAAATCGTCCGCCGTTTTCTTGATCGCCTTGGTGGCGCCCGGCATCTTCTCGGTCAGCGTGGCCAGGCTTTCACCGGTCTCCGGCTGATAGGCCGCGATGTACACCAGGCCGGCGACCTGCGCATCGTTCCCGGCCTCCGTGATAACGGCGCCACCGTAGCTGTGGCCCACCAGCAGGCTGGGGCCCTGCTGCATGTGCAGGACAGCCAGCGTGGCCTTGACGTCGTCAGCAAGCGAGGTCTCCGGCTGTTGCACGACGGAGACGTTGTAGCCGTCGCGGGTGAGGATCTCCGCCACCGGCTTCCAGCCCGAGCCATCGGCGAAGAAACCATGGACGAGGACGATGTTCTTCACCGGACGCGCCGGGGCGGCATGCGCACCGAAAGCACCCAGGGCCAGGGCGAGCACAGCGGCGATACGCGTACGACGAAACGACAGCTTCATGGGATTCTCCAGAAAAGGGATGTGCGTGAGCAGGAAGGGATGTGTATGTGTCGGCTGGCGTACTCTCAGCCGGCGAGCTGCTTCATCAGCACGGCGGCCGCTTCGGACGAGGAAGCCGGGTTCTGTCCGGTAATCAGCAGGCCATCGGTCACAACGTACGAGCCCCAGTCCGGACCCTTCGAGTAGACGCCGCCCTTGGCCTTGAGCTCGTCCTCGACTAGGAACGGCACCACCTGGGTGAGGCCGACGCCGTCTTCCTCGGTGTTGGTGAAACCGGTGACCTGCTTACCTTCCACCAGCGGCTTGCCGTCGGGGGCCTTCACATGGCGCAGCACGCCCGGCGCATGACAGACCAGGGCGACCGGCTTGCCCGCCTCGATGAACGACTCGATCAGCGCGATGGAGTGGGTGTCCTCCGCCAGGTCCCACAGCGGGCCGTGGCCACCCGGGTAGAAGACGGTGTCGAAGTCGGCCTGTGACACGGTGTCGAGGCGGACGGTGTTCGCAAGCTGGGCATTGGCGGCAGCATCCGCTTCGAAGCGGCGGGTCACGTCGGTCTGGAAGGACGGCTCGTTGCTCTTGGGATCCAGCGGCGGCTGCCCGCCCAAGGGCGAGGCCAGCACGATCTCGGCGCCGGCATCCTTGAAGGTGTAGTAAGGCGCGGCGAGCTCTTCGAGCCAGAAACCGGTCTTGCGGCCGGTGTTGCCAAGCTGGTCGTGGGAGGTGAGGACGATGAGGACTTTCATGATGAACTCCTGAGTGAGTTTAAGTAGACCGGTCGTCTACAAGACGGTTGTTTAAAAAGGCGCTTCGCTGTGAAGCGCCCGGTAGGGCCCTTCCCCCGGATCAAGCGGGAAGGTGCAGGATCTGGCGAGTAGTGACCATGGCCTTATGGAACGGTTCGACGTTGCGGACGATCTTGACCATGACGCTGGCGCCGAGCCAGAGTTGGTAGAGGCTCTGTGCCACGTCCGACGCTGGATCGTCGACGGACAGCGATCCATCGGCCATGCCCGCCTCGATCGCCTGGGACAGGTGCGTCACGATGCCTGCAGTGCCGCGCTTCATCGACGCGCGCATCGCTTCGGACAGGTCGGACACCTCGGCACCCAGCTTCACCGCCAGGCACTTGCCCTGGCAATCCTCGAACGACTGGTTGTGCTCCCACGCCTGGAAATAGTGCTCCAGCCGCTCCGCCGCGGTACCGCCGGCCTGCCGGAGCGTGCGATCCATATCCGCAAGGTAATCCTGGAAGTAGGCCTCAAGCATGGCCTCGCCGAAGGCCTCCTTGGAAGCGAAGTAGTGATAGAACGAGCCCTTCGGAACGCCGGCGGAGGCAAGCACCTCGTTGAGGCCGACCGCCGAGAAGCCCTTGCCGCCCATGATGCGCTGGCCCGTAGCGAGGATCTTCTCGCGGACGTCGAAGGTTTCGATGGTGGCGGTGGCGGTGGTCATGGGTAGAGACCATACCCTCAATTAGACCAGTCGTCTACAGCTATTTTCGAAGCGGCTTCGCGGCAGACGCGAAGCTGGAGCAGTTCGTCGTGGATCCGTGTTAGTCCGGCGATGACGGCCTTGTCGGTTCAGCTTTCCTGGGTATCCGGCCTGACGAGCACCAGCTTCCCGAGCATGCTGCCGGCTTCAAGCTGCCGGTGCGCCTCGATCAGGCGTGCGGCATCGATACCGTCGATACGCTGCGTCAGCGTATGCGTGATGTCGCCCCGGTCGACCAACTCCGCCACCCGCCGCAGCAACGCATGCTGGCGCGCCATGGTGGCTGTGCCGAACATGGCACGGGTAAACATGAGCTCCCAGTGGATCGAGATCGATTTGCCCTTGAAAGGCGTGATGTCGACGCTGGCCGGATCGTCGATCAAGGCGAACTGGCCTTCCGGCACCAGCGTCTCGGCCACTTGCGGTACGTACGTCGCGCTGTGGTTGAGGCCGATCACATAGGCGAGCCCGTCGATACCCAAGGCCTGCAATTGCGGCTTCCAGGGCTGGTGGTGGTCGATCGTGTGATGGGCGCCGTGATTGAGCACCCAGTCGCGCGTTTCCGGGCGCGACGCTGTACCAACGATCGTCAGGCCCGTGAGCGCACGCGCAAGCTGGGTCAGGATCGAGCCGACACCTCCCGCGGCGCCCACCACCAGCAGGACGCGGTGCTCCGTGGGGTCCGCTTCGTGCACGCGCAGCCGGTCGAACAGGAGTTCCCAGGCGGTGATCGCCGTCAAGGGCAGCGATGCGGCCTCGGCAAAGTCCAGCGAAGCAGGCATGGGACCGACGATACGCTCGTCCACGGCCTGCCGTTCCGCGTTGCTGCCCGGGCGCGTGATATCGCCGGCATACCACACGCGGTCACCGGCCTTGAAGCGCGTCACGCCCGGGCCGACCGCCTTGACGATACCGGCGGCGTCCCAGCCCAGGATGCGCGGCTGTCCGGCCGGCACATCGCCATGGGCACGGACCTTGGTATCCACCGGGTTGACCGACACGGCGCGCACATCGACCAACAGGTCGTGCTCACGCAGCGCCGGCTCGGGCACGTCGACGTCCTGCAACGCCTGGGGCTGGTCGATGGGAAGGTTCTTGAAGAAGCCGACGGCTTTCATGGGGTGTGTTTCTCCGTAACGGGTGCGGAAGCGATGACGCTATTCTTGCCTGGGATGAGGTCGCTTACTTGTATACGCCCAGTTGCTTGAGCAACACGAGGTTGTCTTCCAGGTGCCCGTTGTCGTGATCCGTCCATCCGTTTAGCAACAAGGGCATAGCGATGAGCGAAGTAGGCTTGTCGTTCGCTGAGCACATCGCGTCCCGCTGAAAGACGGTGTTGCTGGTCTCACGTTACAGGAGAGAGTGTTCCCAGCCACGCCACGAGCCCAAGGATCATCCCGGCCAAACCCGTCTCCACCAACACGCTGCGCTGAAGGAGACGCAAGGCCCGGCTGGGTTCTCCCTGCTGCCTTGCGATGGTAAGCGCGGGAGCCAGCCGGTAGCGGTTCATGCTCGCCACCACGAGCATCATCCCGAACAGCCACAGCTTGATGACGAGAAGATGGCCATAGCGGGTGCTCGCCAGCGTCTCCCACGAGACTCCGGCGATCATCACGTAGTTGATGACACCCGTCAGCATGAGCAGCGCGACGATCCATACACCGACACGCGTAAAGCCATGTGCGGCCTCGCTTAGGAGGTCGATGGATTGTGGATGCCCGCGCCGTGCGTCTCGGGCAAGCAGGACGAACGCCACGAGTGCTCCCCACCAGGCACCAGCGGCCCAAAGGTGAACGATATCGGCTGCCAGATGAGCCATGCCGCGCGCCGCCGCATCCATCGCGCCATGCCCGGTCCAGGCAAGGCTGGCTAACGAAGCCGCACCGGCGACGGACGCGATAGTCCACATCGGCCTGGCCGGCCGACGCAGCGCGTGCCCCATAAACAGCAACGCCAGCAGCGCCACCATACGGACCTGCCAAGCCCAACCCATCGTGGTGTCGACTACCAGCACGGCGTACGTCGACATAGGGATGTCGGACCACGCCGCGGCGCCAGCCATGCCCTTGGCCGACCACGCCAGAGCAGCGACCGAGAGCACAAGCCCTGATATCGATCCGAAGGCGATCAGCCGGCTATACGACCTGCCCACCCTGCCTGCGCGGTGCGCCTCAGGCAAGGTGTGGAGTGCAAAGAGCGGCACGCCAAACAGCATCATCAAGTCGCCGTAGAGTGCCCAGCGCAAGACGATCATCGGCAGCGCGTCACCCACCGATTTACTTCACTTCGAACGTAAACGAACCTTTGACCGCGTGCGTATCTACCGAAACCACGTGCCAGTCAACGCGGTAACTGCCTCGCGTCAGCGGACGGGTTGGCGTAACTACAAGTGTCTGGCCGTCCGTCCCCGTCGCGACCGCGGTAGCGACCTTCGCCGGCGCCATGGCCATGCCGGGCATGGCTGTGATCATGACGTCGGCAGCGGAAAATTGCGGCATCAACGCCTCGGAAAAGGTCAGCTGGATGCTACGAGGAGCTGCACCGACGGCTTTGTCGGCGGGCGTCGAGGAGATGAGCTTGGGGTGGGCGAGGGCGCTGCCGCTGAGGAGGAAGGCGGCAAGGCCGAGCCACGTGACAGCAAGGCGTCGGAATGTAGGCATGTCAGTCCTGGTGGTCATCGGCTTGGAGGTTCACACGGAAAGGTGAGTGTGGAGCGCGGTGTGGGTGAATCCACCGCTTCCGGCGCCAAGCATGGGACATGGACCGACGCGAGAGTCAAGCTCGGTATGCATGCGGCTGGTCGCCACATTCCATAGGTGAATTCACCGCGTCACAAGACCGCTTCAGCCTCCGACAAGAAAAGCCATGTCGCTCTAATGCGTTTACTGCGTTTACTGCGTTTGCAAGCGCAATGCCATTCGGAATCCATTGCTCAATCTGAGCCTTCGCTTCGCGCGCTGACTGCTGTGGCTGGAAGGTGTCGTTTGGATCGTTTCCACTCACGGCATTACATCCGTGCATGGCGACGGAGAGAGGAAAGATGCAGATCAATAGCGCTCGGGTCGATCTTTTCACGACGCGATATCCCTGGCGATGTGGGTATTGCCGTCTGGATGGTGACATTACGTGATCTTGGCCAGGTTCTGAACGACCGCTTGGCGGGTTGGCGCTACGCTCAGTAAAATGTAAAAATCAAGGGTTGAACGCCTCCTTTATGCCACCGGTCCCCGAAATAAATTGAAGACCCCCCAAGGCCTGCAGCCGTTGATCGATGACGGCATCATTGACGACGTGCTCCGGCCACTCAAGAGCGGCAAGGAGGCGGCGGTGTACGTTGTCCGTAGCGGCAACGACGTCCGCTGCGCCAAGGTCTACAAGGACATGGCGCATCGAAGCTTTCAGCAGCGCGTGCAGTATCAGGAAGGCCGCAAGGTAAGCAGCAGCCGCGAGGCGCGCGCCATCGGCAAGGGAAGCAAGTACGGGCGCAAGCAGCAGGAAGTTGCCTGGAAGAACGCTGAGGTCGATGCGCTTTACCAGTTGCGCGATGCCGGTGTTCGCGTGCCCGAGCCGTTCGGCTATTTCCACGGCGTGCTGGTGATGGAACTGGTCACGGACGCCGATGGCCTGTCCGCCCCCCGCCTGGGCGAGGTCGATCTCAGCGCCGATGAGGCTCGGGAATACCATCGGATCCTCGTGCGGCAGGTCGTGCTGATGCTGTGTGCGGGATTGATCCACGGCGATCTTTCCCCGTACAACGTCCTTGTCGGTCCGGATGGCCCTGTCGTGATCGATTTTCCGCAAGTCGTCAGTGCTACGGGAAATAATGCGGCGCGCAACATGCTGCTGCGTGACGTCAACAATCTCACCGCCTACCTTGGACGCTCGGCGCCCGAGTTGCTGGAGACGTGGTACGGCGAGGAGATGTGGGCCTTGCTGCAGGCCGGCGATCTCCGCGCCGATACGGAACTGACCGGTCATTTCGAGCCGGATGAGTCCGAGGTCGATCTGGACAGCATCCGGCAGTCCATCAATGACGCAAGAGAAGAAATGCTTATACGGCAGCAGGGACGTGAGGCGGCGGAAGAAGACTAGGGGTCAAGGACGCCATTGCATCCACCCAACCCCTTCCCTAAATTGGTGCAATGCAAGCACCAACCCAAGCCGACCTCCTGACGCTCCTGGGCACCGGCCTAGCCGTCGTCTCCACGGACGGCCGCGTCAGCTGGATCAACCCAGCCCTCGGCGAACTCCTCGACGTCGGCCCCCGCACCGCCCCCGGGCAGGAGCTCACCGCCCTGATGCGCAACCCAGCCCTGGCGGCGCAACTCGATCGCGTCGCCCTAGAGCGCCGCGCCTACAACCTCCGCGCCGTCACCTTCGGCGTCGCCCGTGGCCGTGAACTCACTGCCGACCTGATCCTGCAGCCGCTGGACGACGGCAGCATCCTCGTCGAAGTCCATCCGCTTGCGCCCGAACTCGCGGCAGCCAGCGCCGGCACCCCGCTCTCCGCCACCCTGCGCGGCTTCGCCCACGAGGTGAAGAACCCCCTCGCCGGCCTGCGCGGCGCCGCCCAACTGCTGGAACGCCGCGTCGTCGACAAGGACCTGCGCCAGCTCGCCGCCATGGTGATCGCCGAGGCCGACCGGCTTGCCGCGCTCGCCGATGGTCTGCTCCGCCACGGCGGTGCGCCGCGTCTGGGTCCGGTCAACCTCCACGAACTGCTGGAGCGCCTTGAAGGCCTGGTCGTCGCCGAAGCGAACGCCCCGCGTGTGCGCCACGACTTCGACCCCAGCCTGCCGGATACGCTGGGCGACGCCGACCGCCTGCTCCAGGTGCTGCTCAACCTCACCCGCAATGCCTCTGAAGCGGGTGCTGACACGCTCACCCTGCGCACCCGCGTCGAGCACGGCGCGCGCGTGGGCGAACGTACCGTGCGCGCCGCGTTGCGCGTAGACGTGATCGACGACGGCCCGGGTGTGCCTGACGAACTGCGCGACACCTTGTTCCAGCCGCTGGTATCCGGTCGCCCCGACGGCACCGGGCTGGGGCTGGCGCTGTCACGCGAGATCGCGCTCGAACACGGCGGCGACCTTCGTTACACCAGTCGTCAAGGCGAGACCGTCTTTTCCCTCTACCTCCCGATGGAGCGTCCGCATGACTGAGATATGGATCGCCGACGACGATCGCGGGGTGCGTTTCGTGCTGGCCGAGGCCCTGCGCGATGCCGGTCACAGCGTGCGCGAATTCAGCGCGGGCGATGCGGTGCGCGCGGCGCTGCACGAGAGTCGTCCAGCGCTGCTCGTCACCGATGTGCGCATGCCGGGCGAGAACGGCCTGCGCCTGCTCGAAGACCTCACCCGGCGCAACATCGGCCCGGTAATCGTCATGAGTGCGTTCACCGATGTCGCCACCACGGCGGCGGCGTATCGTGCTGGCGCTGCCGATTACCTGGCCAAGCCGTTCGACCTCGACCGGGCGGTGGAGGCGGTGGGTCGCGCGCTGGCCGCCGCCCATGAGGAAGTCATCGCACCCGCGCCGCGCGAGGACGAACACGCGCTGCTCGGTGAGAGCACCGCCATGCGCGAAGTATTCCGCCTCATCGGCCGTGTCGCGGCCAGCGACCTCAACGTGCTGATCACCGGCGAGACCGGCACGGGCAAGGAATTGGTGGCGCGCGCGCTGCACGAGGAAAGCGCACGGCACGGTAAGCCCTATGTCGCGCTGAACACTGCCGCCATTCCGTCGGAGCTGCTGGAAAGCGAGTTGTTCGGCCACGAGGCCGGCGCGTTCACCGGCGCCACGCGGCGGCAAGCCGGGCGGTTCGAGCAGGCCGAAGGCGGCACGCTGTTCCTCGATGAAATCGGCGACATGCCGATCGGCCTGCAGACCCGCCTGCTGCGCGTGCTGGCCGGTGGCGAGTTCTATCGTGTGGGTGGGCGCGAGGCGATCCGCAGCAACGTGCGCATCGTCGCCGCCACGCACCAGGACCTGGAGGCGCGGGTGGAGCAGGGCCTGTTCCGCGCGGACCTCAAGCATCGTCTGGACGTGGTGCGCATCCAGCTACCGTCGCTGCGCCAGCGCAGCGGCGACATCCCCCTGCTGGCCCGGCACTTCCTCGCCCGTGCGGCGGCCGAACTGGGTGTGCCGCCCAAGCGTTTCTCGCGTGGCGCGATGAAGGCGGTGGAGCAGCGCGATTACCCGGGCAACGTGCGAGAACTTGAAAACCTCTGCCGTCGCCTTGCCGTGGTGGCGCCGGGCCTGGAGATACTGGCCAGCGACCTGGGCAGCCTGCCGGCGCGGGAGACGCGCGGCGTGGAATGGACGGATGCCCTGCGCATCTGGGCCCAGGACGCGCTGGCGCAGGGCGAGCCCGATATCCACGCGCGTGCCCGCGAGGCGCTGGACAAGACCCTGCTGCAGGCCGCCCTGCTGGCCAACGACGGCCACCGGCAGCACGCTGCGGCGGCGCTCGGTGTCGGCCGCAACACCCTCACACGCAAACTCGGTGCGTCGCGCAAGCGGCGGCCGTCCAACGGACAACCCACATGAGCCTCGACATTCGTCGCGCCGGTCCTGCCGACGCGGATAACCTGGCCCGCTGGAACACCGCCATGGCCTGGGAGACCGAGCAAAAACGGCTCGATCCCGCCACGGTGGCGCGCGGCGTGCGCGTCGTGCTCGACGAGCCACGCCGTGGTTTCTACCTCGTGGCCGAACGGGATGGCGTAGCCGTGGGTTGCCTGATGGTCACCTACGAATGGAGCGACTGGCGCTGCGGTGATTTCTGGTGGGTGCAGAGCGTGTATGTGGAAGCCGAAGCGCGCGGCACCGGCGTGTTCGGCGCCCTCTACCGGCAGGTGAAGGCGCTGGCCGAAGGCGCGGGGGCGGTGGGGCTGCGGCTGTACGTGGAGTACGAAAACGAACGCGCCCAGCGCACCTACAGCGGGCTGGGCATGCAGCGCTGCCATTACCACATGTACGAGGCCCCGCTGGGGGATTGATCAGCCGACCAGGAGGCGCAACTCGCCCGTATCCACGGCCGCGATGCGTGCCTCGAACTGGCGCGCCGATATGGCCTTGCCGAACAGGAAGCCCTGCATCTGCGGGCAGCCCGCATCGCGCAGGAAACGGGCCTGCTCGCCGCTTTCCACGCCTTCGGCCAGCACCTGCTTGTTCATGCCCCGGCCCATCGCGATGATCGCGCTGACGATGGCTGCGCTGTCGTTGTCCCAGGCCACGTCGCGGATGAAGGCGCGGTCGATCTTCAACGTATCGATGGGGAAGTGCTTGAGGTACGACAGGCTGCAATAGCCGGTACCGAAATCGTCCAGGCTCAGCGACACACCCAGCGACTTCACGCGGTGCAACAGCCGGGCAATGTGGTCGCCGCCCTCCATCACCGTGCGCTCGGTCAGCTCCAGCTCCAGCAGGGTGGGATGGATGCCGCTGTCGGTGATGATGCCGCTGAGCGCTTCGAAGAAGCGCGTGTGCTGGAACTGCAGGGCGGATACGTTGACCGATACGGAGAGCGGTCGGTAGCGCCGCGTCCACAGCTCCGCCTGGCGGCAGGCTTCGCGCAGTGCCCACTCGCCGATCGGCACGATCAGTCCGCAGTCTTCCGCCACCGGGATGAACTGCTCGGGCGTATAGACGTCCACGCCGTCCACCTGCCAGCGCAGCAGCGCCTCGGCACCGACGATGGCGCCCAGGTCCACGTCCACCTTGGGCTGGTAATGCAGGCAAAGCTCGCCGCGCGCCAGCGCCTTGCGCAGTTCCACCTCGATCCGCACACGGGCGGCATTGCGCTCGTTCATGCTGGGATTGAAGAAGCGGTAGCCGTTGCGGCCCTGCATCTTCGCTTCGTACATGGCGGCGTCGGCGTGGCGCAACAACGACTCCGCATCCGCCGCGTCCTCGGGATACACGCTGATGCCGATACTGAAACTGATGGCCAGTGCGGCGGCGTCGACGCTGACCGCCCGGCTGCAGGCGGCCAGCACCTTCTCCGCCACGACGCTGGCATCCGCCGGGCCATCGATCACCGGCAGCAACACCACGAACTCGTCGCCACCCAGTCGGCTTACCGTGTCGTCCGCGCGCACCGCCGCGCGGATACGTCGCGCCACCTCCTGCAGCAGGGCGTCGCCGGCGGCGTGGCCCAGGCTGTCGTTGATCTGCTTGAAATGGTCGATGTCGACGAAGAGCAGGGCGGCACGCTGGTTGCGTCGCGTGGCCGCCGTGGTGGCGTACTCCATGCGCGATTGCAGCAGGGCCCGGTTGGGCAGGCCGGTCAGGGTGTCGTGGTGGGCCAGATGCGCCATCTTCAGCGCCAGCGCGCGCGTCTCGCTCACGTCGTGGAACACCACCACCCCGCCGACGACGTTGCCGGCATGGTCGTGGATGGGCGCGGCCGAATCCTCGATGGGGCTTTCGAAGCCATTGCGGTGGATGAGGATGGCGCCGGTGGTGAGGCCGACGATGGTGTGCCTCTCCACCGCGGCCCGCAGCGGATTGGCCAGCGGCAGCCCCGACACGGGCTCGCGCAGATGGAATACCTCGTCCATCGGCCGGCCGACCGCTTCCTGGCTGGACCAGCCGGTCATGGCTTCGGCGATGGGATTGAGCGAGGTGACGACCAGGTTCGTATCGGTGGTGATCACGGCATCGCCGATGGACTTCAGCGTCACCTGCGCCAGCTCTCGCTCGCGGAACAGCGCATCCTCGAAGGCCTTGCGCTCGGTGATGTCCTGCACCTGCGAAATGAAATACAGCGGCTCGCCATGTTCATCGCGCACCAGCGATGCGCTGAGCAGGCCGTGCACCGTGTGCCCGTCGCGATGCACGTAGCGTTTTTCCAGCAGGTACGATGGGCGGTCGCCGGTCAGCAAGGTGTCGACCAGCGCCAGGTCGCCGGCCAGGTCGTCCGGGTGGGTCACGTCCTGGAAGGCGGTGCTGAGTAGTTCGTTCTCGGTATAGCCCAGCATGCCGCATAGGGCGTCGTTCACCTGCAGCCAGCGGCCGTCCGGCCAGACCAGCGCCATGCCGATGGAGGCGTGGCGGAACGCGAGTGAAAAGCGACGCTCGCTTTCGCGCAGCCGCCCTTCGAGCAGCCGCCGGCTGGAGATGTCGGCGAGCACGATGGACACACCGATCGGCTGCCCGGTGTCGTCTTTGTCGAGGGTGAAGGTGGCCTGGGCGTACCGCCCCGCGGCATTGGACATGCCCTGGTCGAAAAACGGCCGGGAGGCCAGCACCTCGCGTATCCCGTCGGCCATCAGCGCACCGATCGGCGCGGGCAGGGCATCGTCCGCGCGGCGGCCGACCAGCGAGGCGCCATCCGATCCCATCCACGCGAGGAACGCCGGGCTCGCATAGCGAAAGCGCGTATCGGCATCGATGTAGGCCAGCATCGCCAATGAGCGATCCAGGAGGTAGGCGGGCCAGTCGGTGGGATGATCGCTGTTCACGTCGTCCCACTCTAGTCCGTCCGTCTACGCTTAACTATGCGAAGACGTCCTAATCGTGGGGCCGTACCGGCAGGGTCAGTGCAGCGCGGGTGCCGGGGCCGTCAGCGTGCCGTCGCCGTCCAGCATCACCCGGCCCAGGGTCTGCACTTCGCTGGCGGCACCGTAACGCTCGGCCAGCGTTTCCAGTAGCGGCACCAGGGCATCGGGTGCCAGCGGGTAACCATGGGCCAGGATGCGCGCCTTGCCGGGTACCGGCTGCGCCACGGTGATCGCGGCCATGCCCAGGCCGGGCGCCTCGTGGGCATAGAGTCGCGGCGCCTCGGCCGCGGGATCGGCCTCGGCCAGCGCCTCGACCAGGTAACCGGCGGGGCCGGGCGGCATGCCGTCCATATCGAGGTGCAGGTGATGGGCCGCGAGCAGCGCCGCGTACTGGCGCAGCTCGAACAGGGTGCCGGCAAACTCGTGCGCGGCGTTGCCGCCCTTGTTCGCATCCCGGGCGAACCAGCCGGCGAGGGCGGGGATGCCTACCCGCCCCTCGGCGTAGCGCAGCGGCAGGCCCCGTGAGCCCAGCGCGGTTTCCTGCTTGTACGGCGTGAGCAGCGCGGCTTCCAGCATCGTCCACAGGGGGGCCAGGTTGACGTGCTCGTATTGCACGCAGGTGAGTGCCAGCAGGTCGTCGCGGCTGAGGTAGCGCGCGTGCTCCAGTCGCATGCCCAGCGTGCGCATCAGGAAGTCGGCCGTGGCCGTGCCGGCCTCGCCCTTGGCGGCCAGCTCGCGCTCCATCGCCTGCGACAGGTCCTCGGCCTGGTCGGCGGGTGCCAGCAGCATCCATGGCACCAGGCGCATCGGGCCGCCGGCGTAATGCGGGTCGGGCACCAGCGGCTGGGCGGGCATGTGCCCCTCGTGCGAGCCGAACGCCACCACGCCACCGGCGGTGACCACGCGCGGCACGCGGCGGGCCAGTTCCTCCAGCGTGGCGAACACGGGGAAACCCGGACGGAGCAGCTCCACCCCGTCGAACAGCGCACCAGCCAGCGCGAAACGCGAGGCCTCGACGCCGGGCAGCAGGGTGCGCAGGTCGTCGGCCACCAGGTCGGCCAGGGCCTGCGCCTCGTCGCGGGTCAGCTCGAGCCGGTCGGGCATCTCGCCGTCGGCCAGCTCCAGGGCGAGGACGGCGGGGCAGGCGATCAGCGACTCGTTCACGGCGGGGATTTCCGAACGGCAAAGGAATGCGATTCTACCATCGGGGTTTATCGGGGTTTCCCCGGGACGGGATGCGGGTTAGCCTTGCCGATACGCGTTCGTCGGCGATCGTCGGCGTCCGCGATCCCTTCGCCTTCGATCCGGTCCTTTATAAAGCATGGAAAAGACGCAAAAGCGTGTGGGTGTGGTCGGCGGCGTCCGCATTCCTTTCTGCCGCAACAACACCGCCTACGCCGACGTCGGCAATTTCGGAATGTCGGTGAAGGTGCTGGGTGCCCTGGTCGAGAAGTTCGGCCTGCATGGCGTCGAACTGGGCGAAGTGGCCATGGGTGCGGTCATCCGCCACTCGTCGGACTGGAACCTGGCGCGTGAAGCGCTGCTTTCGTCCGGCCTGGCGCCGACCACCCCGGGCATCACCTCGGCGCGCGCCTGCGGCACCTCGCTGGACAACGCCATCGCGATCGCCAACAAGATCGCCACGGGCCAGATCGAGGCCGGCATCGCCGGGGGCTCGGATACCACCAGCGACGTCCCCATCGTCTACGGGCAGAAGCTGCGCAAGCGGCTGCTGGCGCTCAACCGCGCCCGCTCGTTGAAGGAAAAACTGCAGGTCGCCACCCGCGGCTTTTCGCTCAAGGAACTCAAGCCCTCGTTCCCCGGCGTGGCCGAGCCGCGTACCGGCAAGTCCATGGGCGACCACTGCGAGCAGATGGCGAAAACCTGGAAGATCGGTCGCGTGGAGCAGGACGAACTGGCCCTGGCCAGTCACCGCAACCTGGCCGCCGCCTATGACTCCGGCCTGCTGGATGACCTCGTGGTGCCGTTCCGTGGCCTCAAGCGCGACGGCTTCCTGCGTGCGGAATCCACCCTGGAAAAACTCGGCTCGCTCAAGCCCGCGTTCGACAAGACCTCGGGGCAGGGCACGCTCACGGCCGGCAATTCCACGGGCCTGTCCGACGGCGCCGCCGCGGTGCTGCTGGCCAGCGACGAGTGGGCTGCGGCCCGCGGCCTGTCCATCCAGGCCTATTTCACGCATGCGGAAGTATCGGCGGTGGATTTCGTCCACGGCGAGGGCCTGCTGATGGCCCCGACCGTGGCGGTGCCGCGCATGCTCAAGCGGGCGGGGCTGACGTTGCAGGATTTCGACTTCTACGAGATCCACGAAGCCTTCGCCGCGCAGGTGCTGTGCACATTGCGTGCATGGGAGAACGACGACTATTGCCGTACCCGGCTGGGCCTTGACGGTCCGCTGGGTTCGATCGATCCGGCCAAGCTCAACGTCAACGGCTCCAGTCTCGCGTCCGGTCACCCGTTCGCGGCCACGGGGGCACGCATCGTCGCCACCCTGGCGAAGATGCTGGAAAAGAAGGGTTCGGGCCGTGGCCTGATCTCCATCTGTACCGCAGGCGGCATGGGCGTCACGGCGATCCTCGAACGTCCCTGATCCTGTCCGTTCCCGAGACCGCATGCTCGCACTTCGTACCAGCACGTCCCTCAGCGCCCTCGGGCTCGTCATCGGCATTGCCGGCACCAGCTGGCTCACCGCCCTGACCTACGAACGGGCGCCGGCCACGCGGCCGTTCGCCGAAGTCGTGATGCCCGGCACGGGCCATGGCCTGCCGCGACCGACGGCCCGGTCGGCACGCACCGATGTGGCGGATGCCGTCACGGAGAACCGTTCGTTGCGGGAGCGGCCCCGTGCTGCGCCGGTTGTCCGGCCGTCCGCCCCGCGCGTCGCGGCGACGCCCCGGCAGGCACCGAACGACCTGGTACCCGTCTACACCCCGTCGCCGCGCTATCCGATGTCGGCCTTGCGTGCACACCGCGAGGGCCAGGTGGTCCTCAGTGTCACGGTGACGCCGGAGGGTGGCGTGGCGGATGTCGCCGTGGGACGTTCCAGTGGCGACACGGACCTGGATCGCGCCGCCGAAGAGGCCGTGCGCAACTGGCGCTTCGCCAGCGCGGAAGACCGCGGGCCGCGCTATACCGCCGACCTGCCGGTGCGCTTCGAGCTCACCCGCCCCGACTGATCCTCAGCGGCAGTCCATCAAAGGATGCCCGCGGCCGATGAGCCGAAGGCCGTGATCATGCGCGTGTAGATCAGCTTCAGCGACACGTCCACTTCGGGAAAGTCGCCCACGGCCTCGTAGCAGTCGAAGAAGCGCGGGTCTTTCCAGCGCATCGGGATGCAGCCGGGCTTGAGCTGGTAGCTGGTGGCATAGCGGAACGGCCACAGATCGAAGAACGGCAGGCGCTCGGAGACGTCGCCGATGAATTCGTTGACCGACGACAGCACGGGAATGGTTTTCTGTCGCGGCCCGATCGACCACGCGTTCTCCGGGCGGATGTCCTGCATGATCGAATCGCGCAGGCGGTCGGAAAAACGCTTGTCGTAGATGATCACGCCCGATTCGGTGTTGTAGTGGTCCGAGCGCGGGTCGAAGTTGTGCGTGCCGACCATGGCGAAGGTGTCGTCCACCACGATCGACTTGGCGTGCAGCCCGAAGCGCACTCCCTCGGTCAGCAGCGGTGCCGGGCGGGATCGCGGCCCCTGGTGCGGACGGCGACCGCCGAAGGCCATGAAGCCGGCGGATTCCGAGGGCGCCGCCGCGGGCAACGCACGGCGGCCACTGCGCCGTCCCGACTTGCTGGCGCCGCTGCCGCTCCCGCTGGCGGTCAGCAGGGGGGGCGACGGTTCCTCGCCGGTCTGCCATTCCCGTGCGTCGGGGTCGCCATTGGCCGGGTGCGGCTTCATCTCGTAGATCTCGAAGCCGTAGTCGATCAGGTAACGCTTGCGATGCTTGTATGACATGGCATACACCGCGAACGCATCGGTGGAGGCCAGGGAATTGGTCGAGACCACCACGCGCGGCGGTGACGGCTTGCGTTGCAGCGTGCTGAAGATCTTCTTCGCCGGCTTGCTCATCACCAGGTACGGCGTCTGCAGGATCACCTCGCTGTGCGCGTTACGCACCAGGCCCATGATGTGGCGGGTGAGCGCACGCGCCTCGCGCCGTTTCGGCTCGTCGGTCTTGCCGGGCAGGTCGGACAGGTATTCGACGCGGTTCATGCGCAACGTGTCGCGTTGGATACGGTCGGCGATCCACTCGGGGTCTTCCGCATCGGCGACGATGTCGACCACGCGCTCGGGATGCTCGTAGGTGGGCGTGACCCAATGGCGTGGGTCGTCGGTGTCGCGCACCAGTTCCTTGTTGACGTCGCGCAGGTGCGTGAGCTGCACGGCGCGCTTGTGGTTCCAGAACTGGGCGAAGCTGGCACCCATGGCCCGGGCGGCCGGGCCGCCGATCATGACGTCGCGGTCCACGTAGTCGAACGTGCCGTCCCAGTCGAAATAGCGATCCTCGTAGTTGCGGCCGCCGGTGATGCCGATGACGTCGTCCACCACGATCAGCTTGTTGTGCATGCGCTGGTTGAACTTGAAGAAGCAGCACACGATGCCCGCCGCGAAGGCCATCGGTGTGGTGTGAGCGCTGTGGAAGGTGGGGTTGTAGAGGCGGATCTCGAGGTGGTCGCTGGCGCGCGCCAGCCCGGCCAGCAGGCCGGCATCGCGGAAGGAGAACAGCTGGTCGGCCAGGATGCGCACGCGGACGCCACGGCGGGCCGCCCGCACCAGTTCGTCGAGGACCAGCTTGCCCGCGTCGTCCTGTTCCCAGATGTAGGTCTGCACGTCGATGGTCTGCGTCGCCGCGCGGATCAGGTTGATGCGCGCGGCCATGGCGGTCTCGCCGTCTTCCAGCAGCGTGGCCACGTGCACCGGCCGCGTGTCGGTGGACGCCGCGTCCGCTTCCCGGGCCGCGTCCACCAGGGTAGACGGCGCGGCGCAGTGCTCAGCCTCCTGGGCGCAACTGCTCTGCCGGTCCACCGTCAGCGCGACCACGGCGTCGGCCTTCCGGATGCGCTGTGCGGACAGCGAACAGCCCGAAACCGCCAGGACGGCGATGATGAGAAAGAGGAAGTGGTGGCGTCGCATGGCGGGGATCATAGGTGACCCGTCACAACGCGACGTGAGTGTCTGTCAGGGCGGGCTGAGGACGATCGCCATGCCGAGGTTCACCCGGTCGGACAGCGCACCCCGGCGCCCACGCATCTCGAAGTCGGTGCGGTCGATCATGCCTTGCAGCTGGAGCACGCAACCGGCCAGCGCGTCCGACGGGCAGCGGTTGGCCTGGAGGTGGAAGGTTACGGGGCGGGTGATGCCGCGCATGGTCAGCTGGCCCTTCACGTCGCCACCCTGGCTGATGAGGTCCAGCGGAAGCGGCTCGGACACGAACTGGATCTGTGGGTAATGCACCGCGTCGAAGAATTCCGGCGCCAGCACCCAGCGCCGCAGGCGGGCCGATTCCATGGTGATGCTTTCGGTGGCCAGGTCGGCGCGCACGATGGCCGTGCGCGCCTCATGGTCGATGGCCAGCTCACCCCGGATGTTTTCGAAGCTGCCGGCGACCGTGCTTACCCACAGCAGGCGAACGCTGAACTCGGCCCGCGAACGGGTCGGGTCGATCCGCAGGTCGGCGGCCGACACCGGCATCGTCGACAGCAGCAAGGCGATCGCCCAGAGCAGGTGGCGCATTCATGGGACTCAGTTGGGAGGGGACCAGAAGGTCTCGAGTTTGGCCTTGCCCGGTTCCAGTCCACCACTGAATACCAGTCGGGCCATGCCACCCGGCGGCATGCCGCGATAATCCTCTGACCTGCCTTCGACAAGAAAGGCGACCAGTTGTTCAATGCCGGGGTTGTGCCCGACCAGGACCACGCGCTCCACGTCGGCTTGCTGGTCCAGCAGGTCGTAGAGGTCGCCCGGTGTCGCGTCGTAGATGCCTGACTCGTAGGAGGGCTCGACCTGGCCGAGCGCCAGGGCGGCGGTTTCCCTGGTGCGCTCCGCGGGGGAGCAGAGGATGCGGTCGTACTTCACGCCGTGGCTGGCCAGCCATTCGCCTGCGGCGCGCGCTTCGTTACGGCCGTGCTCGGTCAGTTTTCGCTCGCGATCGTCCTTGCCGTCGGTGCCGGGCTCCGCCTCGGCATGGCGCAACAGGATGAGTTCGTGCATGGGTACCGTCCTCCGCTAGGCCACGTGTGTGGCAGGTCATGACGCGTCCCAGCCGGCTCAGGTGTTCCGCTTGATCCAGCGAAGCAGTTTTCCCCAGTCGTCCTGGTGTCCGCGTACGTTTTCCGAGTGGTAATCGAAGATGCCCTTACCGAGCGCCGTGAGCAAGACGTACGCCTGCGAGTCGCGAAGTTCCGCCACGACGGGAAACGGCGCGCGTTCGCCCAGTTCGACGATGGCGGCCTGGCTGGCGTTGGTCCACGGCTTGAGGCGATTGCCCACCAGGCCCACCGGCAGCTTGCCGCGCTTCACCCGCGGGATGGCGCGAAGCACGGCCAGGAAGTCCAGGGTGGCATCGAGGTCGAAATGCGAGGGCAGCACCGGCACCAGGATGACGTCGGCCTTGTCCAGGTAGGGTTCGAGGTCCTTCTCGTCCACCCCGGCGGGGGTGTCGACGATCACCCGCTGGATGGTCTCGGGCAGGCGATCGAAGGCCTTGCGGCTGCCTTCCAGGGCGGTGACGGCCGGTGCGTTTTCCGGCCGCCGGGCGGCCCAGCGCAGGCTGGAATGTTGCCGGTCCGCATCGATGATGGCGGTCTGCTTGCCGGACTGGGCCCAATGGGTGGCGAGCTGGGTGACCAGTGTCGTCTTGCCGCAACCCCCCTTGCTGCTTGCCACGAGCGTCGTAAGCATTTGCGCGCACCTGCTTTGGGCTGGCCCCTAGCCTACACACCCGTGGGCCACAGGCAAGGGCGATCAGAACAGTTTATTGCGGACCTTGGGCATGACCACGAGGATCAGCGTGGCGATCGGTCCGAGGAACAGCGACAGCAGCCACCAGGCCAGGCCACCGCGGTTCTTGCCCTGGGCCAGGCCGGCGTTGATAAGGGAAAGTGTGCCCCAGCCGACAAAGAAGCCAGCGCGTTCGCTGGCGAAGAGTGCGAATTGGTCCATCGTAAACTCCTGTTCTATCGCAGGATTGTGCAGCGGTCATGCTGGCATGAGATCGGCGGTCCCCCCGCATCGGAGGCCGATGGTAGCAATGTCCGTCGTCCACCGGGCCGAAACGGCGCAGGCTGCGTTCATGGTCGAACCGTATTCTTGTCGTTTTATTTCATGGAGATGGCTGATGCGCGGATGTCGCGTGCTGACCCTGGCCCTTGCGGGCCTGCTCTCGCTGCCGGCTTTCGCGGCAACGCCATGGGCGGGTGCCCAGGGCCCCGCGCAAGGTCCCGTCAAGGGGGCCGCGGTGCAGAAAGACCAGACCAAGGCCTTGCTGCAGTTCCAGAAAGACCTGGCCAGCGTGCTGGCGCTGCGTACCGAAGCCGAGCCCCTGCTGGGCGCGGCCCTGCTGGCGCGTCCGCTGACCAACCCGCCTGCCGTGCTCAGCTATCACGCTCTGCTGGAGCGCGCGTCGCGTAACGCGGACGCCGGCCCGGCCGTCACCTGGGCCCTGCTGGCCGACTGCGATGCGAAGGCCGGCGCCTGCCCGAACACGGAAGCCCTGGCCACCCTGCAGAAGCAGGCGCCGGACAACGCCGCCGTGTGGTTGCTCAAGCTCGGCGTGGACGAGCACAACGGCGCGAGCAAGGACGTGCGCGGGGACCTCACCCGCGCCGCCAATGCCAAGCTCTACGACGACTACCTCGGCTCCAGCCTCAAGGCGCTGGCCAACTCGGTCAGCCAGCTGCCGCCTCCCGCGGATACGTTCAACCCGTTGCAGGGCGCCGGTGCGGCCGGCGTGCAGATGGTCATCGTCTACGGGCTGGCCAGCTCGCAGCCGTTACCCGGTTTCCAGGTCACGGCCAAGTATTGCGAAGACAACAAAGCCGACGCCGGCGTCGTGGGCGACTGCCTGAAACTGGCCAAGGTGCTGGAATGGGGTAGCAGCCCGCTGGGCCGCTCGCTGGGCCTGCACCTGCGCGAGACCCTGTCGACGGATACCGCCGACCAGCAGTCCGCGAAAACCGCGCGTATGAACCTGATCTGGCAGATGCAGCGTTTCGCCCAGCTCAATATCCAGGCCCAGGGCGACAAGGCCACGGCACAGAAGCTGCTCTCGCTGGCCCGCAGCGGCGGCACGGAAATGAGCGTGGTGCTGGCCGCGCTGCGCACGTACGGCATGCCGGCGGAAGCACCGGCCGGCTGGGAGCCGGCCAAGGTCGAGCAGTAATCCTGTATCGGACGGCAACGTCCAGAAACGTTCGCAACGATGGCAACAACGGCAACGTTCGATACGTCCGAAACGTCCGAACGCCCGAAACGCTGTAGGAGCGCACGATGTGCGCGACATGTTTTAAGGCCAAACCCCGGAGCTGGCGCGCCAGCTCCAAGGTTTCGCGAAAACATGTCGCGCACATCGTGCGCTCCTACATCGACATCTAGTCCGTTAATCGTACGGCGACGTTCAGTCGCCCAGCTGCTCGCGCATGAACTCGGGCTGGGCCAGGGCGCCCTTGTGGATGTCGGCGTTGTAGTACTTCGTCGGGAAGCCCTTGCTGATGGCGCCGCGCTCGCGGAAACCGGACAGGTCGCCGTCCTTGCGCGCCATGGTGCAGCTCCACCAGCCGGTGGGGTAGCACGGCTGCGGGAAGGGCAGGGTGCGCACGGCCTTGAAGCCCGACGTACGCATGGCCGAACGCATGGCCTTGATCAGTTCGATGTGCGCCAGCGGCGACTCCGACTGCTGCACCAGAATGCCGCCGTGACGCAGTGCCTTGTAGCAGCTGGTGTAGAAGGCGGCGTTGAACAGGCCTTCGGCGGGGCCGACCGGATCGGTGGAGTCGACGATGATCAGGTCGATGGATTCCGGGTCCGCCTCGGCCATGTACTTGATGCCGTCGATGAAGAGCAGCTCGGCGCGCGGATCGCCGTTGGACTCGCACAGTTCGGGAAAGTATTCCTCGGCGAGGCGGGTGACGCGCTCGTCGATCTCCACCTGCGTGGCCTTCTCCACTTCCTCGTGCTTGAGCACCTCGCGCAGCGTGCCGCAGTCACCGCCGCCGATGATCACCACGCGCTTGGCCCGCGCATGCGTGAACAGCGCCGGGTGGGTCATCATCTCGTGGTACAGGAAGTTGTCGCGGCTGGTCAGCATGACGCAGCCGTCGATCACCATCAGGTTGCCCCAGTCGGTCGTCTGGTAGATCTCGATGGTCTGGAATTCGGTCTTTTCGGCGTGCAGCAGGCGCTCGACGCGGAAACCGATGGAAGAGCCCGATGCCTGATGGGCTTCGGTGAACCAGGTGAGCTGCTGTTGCGACATGACTCGAATCCTGAAAGGAGGTAGGGGGCCAAACCAGGGATTGTACCGGCTCCCGGCCCGAAATCGGCCAAGTCGCCGCCCTGCCTGGCCGGTAGGCGCGATACACGGATGTCATCCGGCGCCGTTACACTAGGAGGTCTGTCCCGCCCTAACCGGCGGGGCGGGCCCAGTCTGGTCGGCCCCGCGGCGTGCGAGGCTCCCGGTCGCCAGACCCGCTTCAGGTCAAGGTTCGCCGCTGCGACTGTTCCGCGCCCCCCACGGGGACACGACACAATCACTTGGAGATCGTCGCCACCATGACGAACTGGACCACCGAACGCGCGAAGCTGACCTACGCCATCCCGCACTGGAGCAATGGCTATGTCGATGTCGCGGCCAACGGACACCTGCAGATGCGCCCGCGCGGCGACGAGGGCCCGACCCTCGACCTGCCCGCCATCGTCGAACAGGCCACGGCTGAAGGCCTGCGGCTGCCGCTGCTCGTCCGTTTCCCGGACATCCTCGCCGACCGCCTCGCCCGCTTGCAGGAAGCCTTCGCCAAGGCGATCGACGACGTGGATTACGCGGGTTCCTACACGGCGATCTACCCGATCAAGGTGAACCAGCAGCGTGGCGTGGTCAGCGAGCTGGTCGCGGCGGGCGAAGAGGGTTTCGGCCTCGAGGCCGGTTCCAAGCCCGAGCTGATGGCGGTGCTGGCCTACGCCCGCCCCGGCAGCATGGTGGTCTGCAATGGCTACAAGGACCGCGAATACGTCCGCCTCGCCCTGATCGGCCGCAAGCTGGGCCTGCGCGTGCACATCGTGATCGAGAAGCTGTCGGAGCTCGACCACGTGTTCGCCGAGGCGAAGGCACTGGATGTCGAGCCGCTGCTCGGCGTGCGCGTGCGCCTGGCCTCGATCGGCGCCGGCAAGTGGCAGAACACCGGTGGCGACAAGGGCAAGTTCGGCCTCAGCCCCGGCCAGGTGCTGGAGCTGATCGAGCGCCTGGAGGCCGCGGGCCTCAAGCACACGCTGAAGCTGCAGCATTTCCACATGGGCTCGCAGATCTCCAACGTTCGCGATATCGCGGCCGGCATGCGCGAAGCGGTGCGTTACTTCGTCGAACTGCACCGACTGGGCGTGCCCATCGACGTGGTCGATGTCGGCGGTGGCCTGGGCGTGGACTACGAGGGCACGCGCTCGCGCAGCTACAACTCGATCAACTACAGCCTGGGCCAGTACGCCGCCAGTATCGTCCAGCCGCTGGCCGAGGCCGTGGCCGAGCACGGCATGCCGGCGCCTACCATCTTCACCGAGTCCGGTCGCGCCATGACCGCCCATCACGCCGTGATGGTGGTCAACGTGTCGGAAGTGGAGCCCGTGCCCGAGGGCGCCATACCCGCACCGCGCGCGGACGAGCCCACGGTGCTGCGCCACCTGCGCGAGACCCATGCCGAACTGGATACCCGCCCGCCGCTGGAGCTGTTCCACGAGGCGCAGCACCATTTCGCCGAAGGCCAGGCGCTGTATGCACTGGGCCAGCTGGACCTGCGTGACCGCGCAAAGCTGGACGACCTGTTCTACGCCATCGCCAATGCCGTGCGCCCGCGCCTGCTGCCGGCGGAGCGTGCCCATCGCCAGGCGCTGGACGACCTGGACGAGAAGCTGGTCGACAAGTACTTCGTCAATTTCTCGGTGTTCGAGTCGGTGCCGGATATCTGGGCGATCGACCAGATCTTCCCGATCGTGCCGATCTCGCGGCTGGACGAGGAGCCCACGCGGCGCGGCGTGATCGCCGACCTGACGTGCGATTCGGATGGTCGCATCGACCACTACGTGGATGCCGAAGGCGTGGACGTCAGCCTGCCGCTGCATGCGCTGCGGGACGACCAGTCCTATCGCCTAGGTATCTTCATGGTGGGCGCATACCAGGAGACCCTGGGCGACATCCACAACCTGTTCGGCGACACCGACGCGGTGAATGTCCGTGCCACGGCCAGCGGGTACGAGTTCGCCCACATCCGCCATGGCGATACCACTGATCTCATGCTCGATTACGTCGGCTACGACGTGAAACAGCTGCGCCAGTCCTACGCCGATCGCCTTGCCGCCGCCGGCATTACCGGCGAGGAAGCGGAGGTGTTGTCGGCATCGCTGGACAAGGGCCTGACCGGCTACACCTATCTGGCGGAGACCGTCGGTAAGGACGCCCCGAAGTAAGGGGCGTTACCGGTTACGGGTTGCGGGGGTCAGCTGCCTTCCTTCAAGGCGATGGCGCTGATCCCCGCCGACTGCAACCGCTGCTTGGTGCCTTCCAGGTCGGTCGCCGACTTGAACGGCCCCAGGCGTACGCGGTTGTAGGTCTGCGCACCCACCTTCACCGACTGCACGTTGGCGACAAAGCCCTGCAGGGCCAGCTTGGCCTTCAGGGCTTCGGCGTCGGCCGCGCTCGGGAACGCACCCACCTGCAACAGGTAGCCTGAACCGCCCGTCGCGGCGGGAGCGGCCGGCTGGGCCGGCACGGCGGTGACGGTCTGCGTCGCGGCCTTCGGCAGGTTGGCCGCGGCCTGCTGGGCCTGTGCCTGCTGCTGTTGCGCGGCGGCCGCCTGCTGGGCCTGCGCCTGCTGCGTGGCCTGCAGCTGCTGCTGTTGTTTCTGCTGCTGCGCCTCGGCGCTGGCCTGGGCGCGGATCTCGGCATCCGGAATGCGGACTTCCTTCTCCGACAGCACCGAGTAGAAGTCGTACGACGGCTTCTTGGGCTTCTCCGGCGCGGTCTGCTCGACCACGCCCGGATCGCTGCCCTTTTGGGCGGTGGCCTCGGGATTCGGCGCCGGCCCCTGCTGCTTCTGCATCATGGGGATCAACGTGCCGCGCATCGCGAAGGCCATCAGCAGTGCGCCGGCCAGGATGCCGATCAGCGCCCAGCCCCAGCCGGGCATGCCGCTGGAACCGTTGCGTACGGCCTGACGGCCCTTCGTCGCCTTCTTGCGTGTCGCCATTACATGCTCTCCGGGGCGGAAATGCCCAGCAGATCCAGGCCGTTACGCAGCACCTGCTGCGTTGCCGCCACCAGGGCGAGGCGGGCGTCGCGCAGGTCGGCGTCGTCCACGATCCACTTGTGCTCGTGATAGTAGCTGTGCAGCGCGCCGGCAAGCTCGCGCAGGTATTGCGCGATCAGGTGCGGTTCCAGGTTGGCCGCCGCGGACTCGACCATCTCCGGGTACCGCGACAGTTCGACCATCAGTGCGGACTCGTGCTCGGTAGCGAGCAGGTCGAGCTTCGCCAGCCCGTTGCCCCGATCCGTCGACAGGCCACGATCGGCCAGTTCGCGGAAGACGCGGCAGGCGCGGGCATGCGCGTACTGGATGTAATAGACCGGGTTGTCGTTGCTCTGCGAGCGCGCCAGGTCGATATCGAAAACCAGCTGCGAGTCGGCCTTGCGGGCGATCAGGAAGTAACGCGTGGCGTCGCGCCCGGCCTCGTCGATGAGGTCGCGCAGGGTGACGTAGGAGCCGGCGCGCTTGGAGATCTTCACCTCCTCGCCGCCGCGCATCACCGTCACCATCTGGTGCAGCACGTACTCGGGCCAGTGCTTGGGGATGCCCGTGTCCAGCGCCTGCAGGCCGGCCTTCACGCGGGCCAGCGAACCATGGTGATCGGAGCCCAGCTCGGTGATGGCGCGCTCGTAGCCGCGCTGCCACTTGGTGCGGTGATAAGCCACGTCCGGGAGGAAGTAAGTGAACGTGCCATCGGACTTGCGCATGACGCGGTCCTTGTCGTCACCGAAATCCGTCGAGCGCAGCCAGAGCGCGCCGCCTTCCTCGTAGGTATGGCCGTGGGCGACCAGTTCCTTCACGGTCTCGTCGACCTTGCCCTCGCTGTAGAGCGACGACTCCAGGAAATAGACGTCGAAGCCGACGCCGAACGCCTTCAGGTCCAGGTCCTGCTCATGGCGCAGGTAGGCCACGGCGAAACGGCGGATATCGTCCAGGCTGTCCGCATCGCCACTGGCGGTGACGGTCTCGCCATCGGCGTCGACCGACTCCCGGGCCAGGAAGGCCCGCGCCACTTCGGCGATGTAGTCGCCGCGGTAGCCGGACTCCGGCCAGCCGGCCTCATCCGGTGCGATGCCCCTGGCGCGCGCCTGCGTGGACAGCGCCAGGTTGGCGATCTGCACGCCCGCGTCGTTGTAATAGAACTCGCGGAACACCTTCCAGCCGCTGGCGGCCAGCAAACGGCTGAGGCTGTCGCCGATGGCCGCCGCGCGGCCGTGGCCGACATGCAGGGGGCCGGTCGGATTGGCCGAGACGAACTCCACGCCGGCCGTGCGGCCGCCACCATCGCGGTTGTGGCCGTAGCGGTCGCCTTCGGCCAGCGCCCTGTCGATCTCGGCATGGAAGGCCGCCGGGGCCAGGAAGAAGTTGACGAACCCGGGACCGGCGATCTCCACCTTGCCGACCAGCGGGGATGCCGGCAGCGACTCGACCAGGTCGGTTGCCAGGTCGCGGGGCTTACGGCCGGCGGCCTTCGCCATCATCATCGCGACATTGGTCGCAAAATCGCCGTGCTCGCGGCTGCGCGTGCGTTCGATCACGAACGTCGGCGCGACGAAGTCGGACGGCAGCTTGCCGGACTCCCGCATGGCCCCGATGGCCTGTAGGACGAGTTGTTTAAGCTGTGCTTTCACGGGATGGGCGACGCGGATATGGAACCGGCAATCCTATCAGAAGGGGCACGAAACCCGGTCGCGGGGATCGCCATTGGCCTGCGCCAGCCTGTGGATAAGTCTGTGGGCAATAAGTGCTGCCGACATGCCATAAGGCCACGACGGCCGTCTGACACGTTTGCGTAACAAGAAAACACCATCCAAAACAATTGGTTGAGTCAATCTCCTGTGCCAGGACAGCAAGTGTGACGTCCAAGTGGCAATTCTTCGGAATGTGCATAAGTCGAATCGCGCAAGTGCCCCGGCGCGTCGTCACGGACCGTATGGCCGGTCGTCATGTCGTTGTCATCGCCATTGGCCACACTTCTTTCCGTGCCCCGGCGTCTCCCCGGCCCAAGGGCACACGGGCTCACCGCGCCCCTCCCTCGAAGTGGTGACCCCCAACGGCGCGAGCGGCACTCGCGCCGTTTTTTTTGCCTGCCGTCCGGCCTACAACAGCCCGACTGCGGCCATCGAGACCGGTGCCCCCTGGCCGATGACCAGGTGATCCAGCACCCGGATATCCATCAGCGCCAGGGCGTCCACCAGCACGCGGGTGATCTCGCAGTCCGCCCGGCTGGGCTCGGCGGCGCCCGAGGGGTGATTATGCGCAAGGATCACGGCACCGGCGTGGTGGCGCAGGCAGGCACGCACCACCTCGCGCGGGTAGACGCTGGCGCCGTCCAGCGTCCCACGGAACAGTTCCTCGTACCCGAGCACTCGATGACGACTGTCCAGGAACAGGCAGGCGAACACCTCGTAGGGAAGGTGCCTCAGCCGCGCCGTGAGGTAGTCCGCGCTGTCCTCGGGTGAGGTGATGGCCGGGAGGTCGGCCAGCTTCTCGCGTAGCGACCGGCGTGCCAGTTCGATCGTGGCAACCAGCCGTGCGCGCTTGGCCGGCCCGACACCGGCCAGCCTGGGCAGGTGATCCGGGTCCGCCAGCAGTCGCCCCAGGCTGCCCGCCTGCGCCAGCAACGCCCGGCCGGTGGCGACGGCATCGCGCCCGGGCACGCCGTTGCCCAGCACGACCGCCAGCAGCTCTGCGTCGGACAGCGCCGCCGCGCCGTGGGCATGCAGGCGCTCGCGCGGCCGATCGCCCACCGGCCACTGCCGGATGGTCAGGGCGGGCGGCGCCCGCGTAACAAAAGCCGGTGCACCGTCGCGCACCGCCGAGTGAGGGTGATGGCCCTGCTTCATGGGCTTGGTTTCCGTAGGCCGGCCGACGGCTGGCGTGATCTCCACGGTAGGCGTGCCGGGTGCCGGTGGCGATAGAACGATTCTGAAAAAGAGGGGGCAATCGCGGTGCATGCAAGGCGGGTGCGACGAGTACCCTGTGGGCTTCGCCCCGGGCATGCATGAGGGATGGCTTCATGAGCCTTACCTATGAACACCGGCGGACCATGACGGCCGCCGAATGGCAGGAGGTCGCTCGGCTCGTGCCGTTACTGTGCGGCATGGCACGGTTGGGCAACCCCGTGCTTATAAAGATCGACGGCTATCGCGATGCGTCACGCAGATATACGGTCGTGGTGCATGGGCGTGCCGATGAATCCCCGCTATTTCGGTGCGACGCATCGAGCTTGCCTGCGCTTCTTGCCGAGGCGGTTCACGTCTGTGGCCTGTCGGACGCCCCTGTTGAAGAGGCTGGCGCAGCCAGCGAGCTGGCCGATGCATTCCGCCTGGCAGACGCTGCCGTTCACGACGAGTCGTTTCTGGCTGTGTGCGCGCAGCAGTCTTCGCACCAGCCCTATTTCAACTTGGTCTACGGGGAATCGTCCGGCCTGAAGCTTTGTGTCGATGGTGACGACCTCGCTTCCATGCTGCCGGGCATCTACGCGAAGACCTCATTTCCGCAGGTGCCGTAGCGTCCGCTCCAACGTCATACCCCGGTAACCAACCCTACCTACGCTCAGCCTCCCAGGCTCTGCCGAGGCGTAACCGCCTCACGTGCCGCTCCGTCCCTGTGAGTCCGATGTCCGATTCCCCCAACGGCCTGGCCCACGTCCTGCTCGAACAGGACGGGCCGCTGCATCGCTACGTCCGCAGCCGTACCGGCCATGCCTGGGATGCGCAGGACCTGGTCCAGGAGACCTACCTGCGCCTGCTATCCGCCGACCCGGAGAGCATCCGCAACCCGGAGGCCTACCTGTTCACCGTGGCCACCAATCTGCTCCGCCAGCGGGCGGGCGGTCGGCAGCCGGGCGCGCGGGAGGAGGGCGGCCGCGACGACCTGCTGGAGCGCCTGGCGACGCCGTGCCATGCCGAAGCCGACGTGGACCGCGATGTGCGCAGCAAGCGACTGCTGGCGCTGATGGAAAGGCTGTCCCCGAAGTGCCGGGCGGTGATGCTGCTGCATTACCGCGACGACCTGAGTTACCGCGACATCGCCGACCAGCTCGATCTGTCGGTGCACATGGTGAAGAAGTACATCGTCAAGGGACTGGCCGCGTGCCGGCAAGGGATGGCGCGTTATGCATGATCCGACCACGCTCGCGGCACGGCGTATCGCCGAGGAAGCCGGCCACTGGCTGCTTGCCAGTCGCGAGGGGCTGGACGAAGCCTCGCGCGTCGCCTTCGTGAACTGGCTGCGCCACTCGCCGGCGCATGTCGCCGAATACATGGCCGCGGTGCAGCTCGACCAGGACATGAAGGAGGCCGCCGCCCGCGATCCGGTCGCCGCGTCGGTCCTCGTCGCGCAGGCGGCCTGCGAACCCGCGGTGGTCGCGCTGCGTCCGGGTGCCGTGGAGCCTGTCCGCCGCGCGCCGCCACGCCGCGACGCGAAGCGCGCCCGGCGCTGGCCGTGGATCGCTGGCGCGGTAGCCGCGACCGCCGCTGTCGCGTGGGTCGTGGTTACCGCATGGCCCCGGCAGGACGCGCCGCCCGGCATCGTCTACACCGCGCCGATCGATGCCGTGCGCAGCATCGACCTGGCCGACGGCAGCCGTGTCCAGCTCGATCGCGGCAGCCGTATCCGCGTGAACCTGGACGCCACCCGCCGCGACATCGCCGTCCTCGACGGAACAATGCTGCTCGACGTGGGCCACCGTTCCGACGCGCCGCTCACGGTGACCTTGGGGCGTACCACGCTACGCGACATCGGCACCGTTTTC
Organism: Luteibacter sp. 9135; assembly: GCF_000745005.1. Taxonomy (NCBI): domain Bacteria; kingdom Pseudomonadati; phylum Pseudomonadota; class Gammaproteobacteria; order Lysobacterales; family Rhodanobacteraceae; genus Luteibacter; species Luteibacter sp. 9135. The sequence continues at coordinate 1,315,676 of NZ_JQNB01000001.1, forward strand.
CAGGTCTCGGCCACACCCCGTGCGGGCGAGGTCATCGTGCTGAGCGGGCAGGTCGACGTGATGGCGCCGCACGAAGACCGACCATGGTCGTGGACGGCGAACAGCGCACCCCAGGTCGTCGCCCATCTGAAAGCCGGCGAACACGCCACCCTGGCCAGCGACGGCAGCCTCACCCATCTGGAGCCGCACGCTGACCTGTCGACCGACCTCGCCTGGTTGCCCGCGGAGATCGATTTCCACGATGCGCCCGTGGCGGACGTCGCCCGGCGCTTCAACCACTACGGCCAGCCGCCCCTGCTGATCGACGATGCGCAGGTGGCCGGCACGCGGATCAGCGGGCGCTTCCACGCGCGTGACCCGTCCGGTTTCATCGCCTATCTGCAGACGCTTCCGGGGGTGGAGGTGCACCGTGACGGCGAGGGTATCCACATTGCCCGCCGCGGGCATGGCGGCGCCGCGGCGCGGCTGTAAGAAAAGATTCACGAAGAAAACGGTACCCGACCTGGTTCCCCCTGACTCGTATGTGACATGCGCCACGTTGCGCCCTGTCTCCCTTCACGAGTTCTCCCGCATGCGAAACACACTCGCCTTCTCCCTTGCCGTGCTGCTCGGTACGCTGCCGCTGTCGGTCCTTGCGGCGCAGGTCGCCAACGAGGCGCCGATCGCCGCGCTGCCGCTCGATCAGGCTTTGGACACGTTCGCGCGCCAGACCGGCCTGCAGGTGGTGTACACGCCGGATGCCGTGCACGCCCTGCGCAGCTCGGCGGTTTCCGCCGGCCTGGAACCACGGGGGCAACTGCATGCGCTGCTGGAGGGAACGGGGCTGGACTATCGCTTCGTCACCGCCTCCACGGTCACGCTGGTGCCGGCAGGCCATCCCGACAAAAGCGTCGCGGCCGCTCGCCGCGCCGACACGCTCCCCCCGATCGATGGGGCCGAAGGCACACCGCGCGATCTCGCTCCGGTAAGCGTGCAGGCCAACACCGTCGATACGCTCGCGCCCAGCGCGCCGCCGCTGGAAGCCACGCAGCCCACGTCGGTGATCGACGAACGCTTCATTCGCGACGGCCTGCGCTTCAACGCCAACTTCGACGACATCATCAAGTATTCGCCCAGTGTCACCGTTACCTCGCCGGAAGGCCCGGGGATGGGCAAGAACGAAGGCATCAGCATCCGCGGCTTCCAGGACGGCCAGTTCAACATCACCTTCGACGGCATTCCCTTCGGTGACGCGAGCGACCTGCATCACACCACCTCGGCCTACTTCAACAATCACGTGCTGGGCCAGGCAGAGATCGATCGCGGTCCGGGCGGTGGCGCCACCCTCGGCAACGCCACCTTCGGCGGCACGGTGGGCCTGCGCTCGCGCGATCCCGCCAAGGTCGACGGGGTGACGCTCTACACCACCGCGGGCAGCTGGAACACGCTGGCCGGCGGCGTGAGCGCCGACGAGACGATCGGCAACACGCGCATCTTTGCCGACATCTCGAAGGAAAAGAGCGATACCTACCTGAAGGGGGTGGAAGACGAGCGCGAGCATGCGTTCATCAAAACCCTCACCACGCTGTCGCCGGGCACCACGCTTACCTTCGTCAGCAGCTACAACCGCGAACACCAGAACACGGTGCAGGGCGCGACGAAGCAGCAGATCGACCAGTTCGGCTGGCGGCGCGGCCTGACCGACGATCCGTCGCTGCAAAGCTACAAGGGCTACAACAACGCCGCGTACTACTCCAGCTTCACCTACGTGGGTCTCGTGACGCAGCTTGGTGCGTGGACCATGGACAACAAGGCCTATCTCAATACGTTCGATCACTGGGCCCGCAAGACCACCGACGCGACCGACGACAATCCGGCGGATAACGGGGTGACCGTGTACAACGCGGCGGGCAAGAAGGTTTCCACGCTGAAGCACGACGTGCCCGGCAAGCTGTCCGACTCCGGCTTTCACTCATTTGGCGACGTGCTCCGGTTCGAACGGGAACTCGGTCCCGGGCAGCTGCAGACCGGCGCGTGGCTGGAACGCAGCCAGGACGCCCGCTACCAGTACCCGCTCGACCTGACCACCGGCGTGGCGACGGGCACCAAGTACGGCTCGACGTATAACTATCTCTTGCGCGACCGCACCGACACGTTCCAACCCTATGTGCAGTACGACTGGTCGATCACCGATGCCCTCACCCTGAGCCCGGGTGCGCGCTACAGCACCGTCACGCGGCAGATGAGCGCGCCCGTCAGCAAGCAGAATGCACGGGTATCGCAGTACGACTCCGCCAACTACAACGCCCTGTTGCCGTCGCTCAGCCTGCACGACAGCTTCAGCGACCGGTGGGCCGGCTATGCACAGGTGGCGAAGGGGTTCCTCGCGCCGCCCATCGACGTGATCGAACTGTCGGGCTCGCGCAAGCTGGATCCGGAAACCACCACGAACTACCAGATCGGCACGGCGTACGCCGATCGCGGGGTGACGTTCGGGGCCGATGTCTATTACATCGACTTCCGTAACTATCTGGCTTCCACGCTCGTCAACACGGATGTGGGTCAGCAGCCGACCTACCTGAATGCGGGCGGCGCGATCTACAAGGGCGCCGAAGTGGAGGGCACCTTCGCGTTGACGCCGACGCTCAGCCTCTACGGCAATGCGACCTACAACGAGGCGACCTACAAGCACACCGACACGCGCGTGGCCGGTACGCCCAAGCTCACCGCCGCGCTGGGTCTGCTGTACAGCAGTCCGCTCGGCTACTACGGTTCGGTGATGGCCAAGTTCATCGGTGCCCAGTACGGCAGCGACAACGCGACGGACGGTAGCGGCAATACGGTGTTCGTCGACGACCACCGCCTGGCCGCGTACGTTTCCACCGACGCCGCCCTGGGCTATCGCAGTGCCGACGGTGGTCCCACCGGCAAGGGCTGGTCCGTCAGCATGGACGTCAACAACCTGTTCAACGTCCACAAGTTCATCGGCTACGCGGGTACGCAGAGCGTCAGCGGCGACGCCCTCTACTGGGGCCTGCCCGGGCGCGGCGTCTTCCTCGACCTGTCGTTGAAGCTGTGAGGGCGCCGACCGTGTGGCGCCTGCTGGCCGCGGTCGCGATGCTGGGCCTTGCCGCACCGACGGCCGGGGCCGTGGACGCCGGCACGTCGCCGCGCGTGCTGGAGCGGGTGATCCTGATGCGCCATGGCATCCGCTCGCCGACCAAGGCACCGGCGGACCTGGCTCGGTATGCCAGCGATCCCTGGCCCTCGTGGCCGGTGCCGCCTGGGCAACTTACGGACCATGGCCGCGACACCTTGCGCTCGCTCGGTGGACGCCTGAGCCAGGACCTCCGTGACGCGGGGCTGCCTCACGACAGCTGCAAGGGCGAAGTGCGGGTAATCGCGGACAGCACCGCACGTAACCAGGCCAGTGCCGTGGCGCTGCTGGCGGGCCTCTCCCCCGGTTGCGCGCCCGTCTACCAGGCGTTTCCCGTGGGTCAGGACGATCCGCTGTTCCGCGGCGCGGCCGCCGGCGATGACGACGATGGCGGTGGCATCCAGGCCGCGGCCATCGACACGCAGATCCTTCAGACCCTGGCCGTCTTGCAGCAGGTGCTGCTGGATTGCCACGACGACGCCTGCATCGCCCGGGCGAAGGCCGGGGGCAAGCAGGTGCTGCTGGGGGGTGACGCGGCGAAGGCCCTGAAGACGGCGGGCTCGCTGTCCGAGAACATCATGCTCGGCTACGCGGAAGGCATGCCCGCGGCGCAGTACGGCTGGGGTCGACTCGACGCCGCGGGCGTCGCGCGCCTCATCGGACTGCACAATGCGTCGTTCCGGCTGGCGCACGCCACGCCCGCCGCCTCGCGGCCGCGTGGCGGCACGATGCTGGCGTATGTCACGGCGACGCTGGCGCAGGCGGCCGCCCAACCGACCTCGGCCAAAACCCTCGTTCCGTCGGGCACGCGCGTGCTGGTGCTGCTCGGTCACGATACCGACCTGGCGGCGCAGGCGGGCCTGCTCGGGCTGGACTGGCACGAGGCCACCCGGGGTGACGACTACCCGCCCGGCGGTGCCCTGGTCTACGACCTGGTGCAGACGTCCACCGGAAAGGCCGTTCGCCTCGCGGTCGTCATGCCGACGCTGAATGCGTTGCGAGCGGGAAACATGACGGCGGCCGGTGCCCTGGTGCGACAGGTGTTGGCACAGCCGGCGTGTGGCGGCGTGACGCTCTGCCCCGTGGACCGGTTCGTTGCGGTCGCGGCCAGCGCGGCGGGAAGCGCGGTCTCGGCCCACGCCGGCGACGAGCCCGTGGTGAAGCCGTGAGGCGAGGTATCTCGCGAGGCCTTTCTCGCGCCGCCTGGTGCGAGGAAATCCGTTAAGCTGACCGACCCCCGCCACCGCGCCGTTCCGCCATGAGTCTTCATCAGCGTCGCATCCTGATCGGCGTCACCGGCGGCATCGCCGCCTACAAGATCTGCGAGCTCGTTCGCCGTCTGCGCGACCTGCAGGCCGAGGTACGTGTGGTGATGACCGAGGGCGCCACGCACTTCGTCACGCCGACCACCTTCCAGGCGCTCTCGGGCCAGCCCGTGCGGGTCAGCCTGTGGGATGAACAGGGCGAGGCCGCGATGGGCCATATCGAACTCGCCCGCTGGGCCGAGCGCGTGCTGATCGCGCCGGCCAGTGCGGACACGCTGGCGCGACTGGCCCATGGGCATGCCGACGACCTGCTCACCACGGTGGTGCTGGCCACGGCGGCGCCCGTCTACGTCGCGCCGGCCATGAACCAGCAGATGTGGGCCCATCTCGCCGTCCAGGCCAACATCGGTACGCTGCGTGTGCGCGGCGTCGAAGTGCTTGGCCCGGCCGATGGCGACCAGGCGTGTGGCGATATCGGCTCGGGCCGCATGCTGGAGCCGCACGAACTGCGCGACATCCTCGTCGCCTCGTTCGGCGAACAGCCGTTGCGCGGCCGGCGTGTCGTGGTCAGTGCCGGCCCTACGTATGAAGACATCGACCCGGTACGCTTCATCGGCAACCGCAGCTCCGGGCGCATGGGTTTCGCCGTGGCCGCCGCCGCGCGGGACGCCGGTGCGGACGTCACCCTGGTGGCGGGCCCCGTCGCGATGACCACGCCCACCGGCGTGCGCCGCGTGGACGTGCGCAGCGCACGGCAGATGCACGATGCCGTGCTGGACGCGGCGGACAGCGCGGACATCTACATCGGCGCCGCCGCGGTGGGCGATTACCGTCCCGCGGAGCTGGCAGGGCACAAGCTGAAGAAGACCGCCGGCTCGCCGCTGCGTCTCGAGCTGACGGAAAATCCCGACATCATCGCCGCGCTGGCCGCGCGCCCGGTCCATCCCTTCCTGGTAGGTTTCGCCGCCGAAACGCGCGATGTGGCCGGCTACGCGCAGGACAAACTGCGGCGCAAGGGCCTGGACATGATCGCCGCCAACGACGTGGGCGCGGGCAAGGGTTTCGAGGTGGCGGACAACGCCCTGCACCTCTACTGGCGCGATGGCGACATCGCGCTGGCCCGTACGGCCAAGACCGAGCTGGCCCGTCATCTCATCGCGCATGTCGCCCGACATTTCCTCGCCGGACACGGAAGCACCCCTTGATCGACATCGAACTGAAACTCCTCGACCCGCGCCTGGGCACCAGCATTCCCCTGCCGGAGCCGGCCACGGCAGGCAGCGCGGGCATGGACCTGCGCGCGGCGGTCGATGCCCCGGTCACGCTCGCGCCGGGCGAGAGCCGGCTGGTGCCGACCGGCCTGGCTATCCACATCGGCGATCCCGCCTGGTGCGCGCTGATCGTGCCGCGTTCGGGCCTGGGCCATAAGCAGGGCCTGGTCATGGGCAACCTGGTCGGCGTGATCGATGCCGACTACCAGGGCCCCCTGATGATTTCCTGCTGGAATCGCGGTAACGCCGATGTCACCATCGCCCCAGGCGATCGGGTAGCACAGTTGCTGCTCGTGCCGGTGGGGCGTCCACGCTTGCGCGTGGTGGAAGGGTTCACGCCGTCGCAGCGGGGCGAAGGCGGGTTCGGCTCGACCGGTATCGGCTGATTCGCCAGGGGAAACGAGGGGCACCATGGCTGGGAAAAAGGGCGGGGAAGGGCGGGCATCCCGCGCCGATCTGCGAGGTCTGCTACCGCTGGCCGGCGCGACGTTGTTCATCGTGGTGGGCGCGTTCTGTGCCTGGCAGGCCTGGCTGATCGCCGATGAGGGCGCCGCGGCGGAGCGCACGCGCGACGCGCAGCGCCAGGTCGTGCGCGATCTCGGCCAGCTCTATGGCGCCAAACGCCAGCAATTCCTGCAGGCGACCGCCGCCCCCGCCGTCCAGGCGGCGATCGACGATCACGCCGCCGCGGCCGCGCAACTGCATGCGTTGCTGCCGGCCGCCGCCGTGGTCGAGGTATACAGCGCCGGCCTGGACGAGGTCGTTCGCGCCAATTTCCGTGAGTTCGGTTACGCCAAGGCGGCGCAGCTGCTGGCCGCGCTGGGCTCGTCCGAGCCGCCCGTCGCCGCCACCGCCGTACGCGGCAATCGGCGCTTCCTTTCCGTGGCCGAGCCGATCGCCGTCGGCGGTACGCTGCGCGCCTGGGTCTGGCTGGAGTACCCGTTCGAAGACATCGTGGCGCGGTTCGACGCCGCCTCGCCCGGCGGCGGTCGCCTCTCGCTCCGGCAGGGCAGCGGGGAAAGTGGTATCACGTTGCTGGCCAAGGGTTCGACCTCGGTCGATTCGGACGGCCAGGAGACGGTCGTCCCCGGCACGTCCCTGTATGTCGTGGCGGCCATGCCGCAGGCCTTCATCGTCATTCCGCACTCGGTGCCGCTGGCGGCGCTGCTCAGCCTGATCGGCCTGGGCGCGGGTGGGTTCCTGCTGTGGTCCAGCCGGCGCCGTCCGGTACGGATCGAGGCGCCCGCGGAGCCCGAACTCCTGGTGGCCGAGGTGCCGCGCAAGCCTCGCCTGCCGCCGGCATCGGCCCACCCGGGTGATGCCCCGGGTGAGCGGGCGCGGGTCGCACCGGCGCCGCCGTCTACCCCCGCCATGGCGACGGCGCTTGACGCGTCGATGTTCCGCGCCTACGACATTCGCGGCGTGGCCGGCACCTCGCTCACGCCGGATGTGGCCTATCGCATCGGCCAGGCGATCGGCGGCCTGATGGCCGAGCGTGGCCTGCACGAAATGGTGGTCGGGCGTGACGGACGGCTTTCCGGGGAGTCGCTGGCGCGCGGCCTGTCGGAGGGCCTGCGCGCCGCCGGCATCGACGTGATCGATATCGGCCTGGCGCCGTCGCCGCTGGTCTACTTCGCGGCGTTCCACCTGGGCACCGGCTGCGGCGTGGCGGTCACCGGCAGCCACAACGCGGCCGACCACAACGGGTTCAAGATCGTGGTCGGCGGCGAGACCCTGGCCGAAGCGGCCATCGCCGACCTGCACCGCCGGATCGTCGAGGGCGAACTGCGCGACGACGGCGTCGGCACCTGGCGCGAGCAACCCGTGCTCGATGCCTACGTGGCCCGCATCGTGGGTGACGTGTCCGCCGAGCGCCGACTCAAGGTCGTCGTGGATGCCGGCAACGGCGTGGCCGGCTTGGTGGCCCCCCGCGTCCTCGAAGGGATCGGCTGTGAAGTCATCCCGCTGTATTGCGATGTCGACGGCACGTTCCCCAACCATCACCCCGATCCGTCCGATCCGCGCAACCTGGCGGACCTGATCGCGGCGGTGCACGCACTGGGCGCGGACCTGGGCGTCGCCTTCGATGGCGACGGCGATCGCCTCGGCGTGGTCACCGCAAAGGGTGAGGTCATCGACGCGGACCGGCTGCTGATGCTGTTCGCGGGCGACGTGCTCTCGCGCAATCCCGGGGCTACGGTGATCTACGACGTGAAATGCACGGGCCACCTGCGCAAGGTGATCCAGGATGCCGCGGGGGTGCCGTTGATGTGGCGTACCGGGCACTCGCTGATCAAGGCGAAGATGCGCGAGACCGGCGCCGCCCTGGCGGGCGAGATGAGCGGCCATTTCTTCTTCGCCGACAACAACCGCTGGTACGGTTTCGACGACGGCATCTACGCCGCGGCGCGCCTGCTGGAGATCGTCGCCGGTGATCTGGAAGAACGCACCGTCGCCGAACTCTTCGATACCTTGCCCCGCAGCGTGTCCACCCCCGAACTGAAGATGCCGGTGGCGGAGGAAGGCGAGGCATTCCGGTTCATGGACGCGTTCCGCGCCGGGGCCACGTTCGACGACGCCCGGGTAACGACGATCGACGGTGTCCGTGTGGACTGGCCCGACGGCTGGGGCCTGGTGCGTGCATCCAACACCTCGCCCGCGCTGATCTTCCGTTTCGACGCGGACAGTGGCAAGGCGCTGGAGCGCATCAAGCAGGCCTTCCGCCAGCGCCTGCTGGCGGTGGCTCCGGATCTGCCCCTGCCGTTCTGACCGGCGGGTTTCGGTCGGGGCGGGATCAGCGGCCGGACGAGTCCGCAGCCTTCAGTTCGCGATAGTGCTTCAGCTGCGCATCCATGGTCACCTGGGCGGCATCCTTGGCGGCCTGCTGTCGCTGTAGCGCCGCGCGCAGGCCGGCCACCGTGTTGCGCTGCTCGGTGATCCGGTCGTTCAGGTAAGGGGGCACCGGCTGCTTGCCGCGCTCGAGATCGCCGGCGCGGTTGAGCAGGTCGGCCAGTGCCTTTTCCTGGCCCTGCAGGTTCATGCGCGTGGTGCGGGCGGCTTGCTCCACGTTGTCCAGTTCGGCCTGCTTGGCTGTCGAGAAGGCCGCTTCATCGGGATACGCATTGAGCAACTGGGCATCGTCACGCTTGCGCTGGTCGGCCGCCGCCTGGGCCGCGGCCTGCTGATCGGCCACCTTGCGCGCGGCCGCGCGTTCGTCGGCCGTCAACTGGCGATCCACATGGCGCACCGTCAGGCCTTGCGCATTGACCACGTCGTAGCCTGCCTTCATCGCATCGGGGGTCAGGCTGTCGCTGAAGAACGAATGGCCACCGGCGTCCTTCCACTTGTAGCGGAAGTTGTTGTTGTTCGCGGTGTTGTCCTGGGCCAGCGCCATCGTGCCGAAGCACAGGGCCGTGGCCGCCATCATGTAACGCACTGCTCGCATGGTGTCCCCTCCTGTGCAAGGAGTATAGCCAGCCGGGAGTGACAGGCTACGCCCGCCTCCCCCAAAGCTGGACACCGACGACATCCTGGCCGGATACGCTCAGGCCTGGACGCCGTATCGCTCGCGGTAGGCCAGCAGTCGCTGATGTTCCGTCGCCAGATCGGGCCGCTCGCCGGCATAGGTCAGCACGTCGGCCAGTGTGGCGATGGCAATGACCGGAATGCCGAACTGGGCGGCCACTTCCTGCGCCGCCGACAGCTCGCCTTGCCCGCGTTCCTGCCTGTCGAGGGCGATCAGCACGCCGGCGGGTTCCGCGCCCTGGGCACGGATCAGTTCGAGGGATTCGCGTACCGCCGTGCCGGCGGTCATCACGTCGTCGACGATGAGCACGCGGCCGGTCAGCGGCGCGCCGACCAGGTGGCCGCCTTCGCCGTGATCCTTGGCTTCCTTGCGGTTGTACGCCCACGGCACATCCCGCCCCTGGGTGTCGGCCAACGCGATGGCCGTGGCGGCGGCCAGGGCGATGCCCTTGTAGGCCGGCCCGAACAGCATGTCGAACGGTACGCCCGAGCGGGTGGCCGCGGCCGCGTACGATCGGCCGAGACCGGCCAGGGCGGCACCGGAATCGATCCGGCCCATGTTGAAGAAATACGGGCTGCTGCGCCCCGATTTCAGCGTGAAGTCGCCGAAGCGCAGCACGTCGCGGGTCAGGGTGAGTTCGATGAATTCGCGCTGGTAGTCGTACACGGGGGATCTCTCAGTGGGTCCAGGGGTGCAACGGGCGCCACATCACGTATTGCGGGCCGGCCGGACCGCCATGGTACAGCTCGTCGTCTTCGCGATAGCCCGCGCGGCGGTAGAGGTGCACGGCGGCCTCGTTGCGCAGGTTCACCGTCAACACGATGCGCTCGCGGTCGGGATGGCGGCCTTCCACATAGGCCTGGATGGCATCCAGGGCGCGGCGGCCGAGGCCCTGTCCCTGCCGGCCCGCGTCGATCATGAAAGAGCGCAGCGCCACCGCGCCCTCCGCCAGCGGATGATCGCCCAGGGCGGTCGCGCGCCGGTCGATGCGGACGTAGCCGACCACCATCTCGTCGACCAGCAGCGCCAGTGCCTCGCTACCCGGGCACACCGCGGCATCGGCCAGCGAATCGGCGGTGCGCCCGGCGAACGGCAACTGCCCGGGATGCACGGCCACCGCGAGGACGGCGGCGCGAAGTTCGGCGGTGACGGGCATGACGCGGACAGGCGGGCTCATGCGCGCATTGTAGGCGCAGGTATGATGGGCGGGTCATCGAATGCCCGATCAAGGTCCCATGCGCATCATCTCGCTCAACGCCAACGGTATCCGTTCCGCCGCCACCAAGGGTGTCTTCGAATGGTTGCGTACGCAGGAGGCGGACGTGGTCTGCCTGCAGGAAACCAAGGCCCAGGAATACCAGCTCACCGACCCGATGTTCCGGCCCGACGGACACCATTGCTTCTACCACGATGCGCGAAGCAAGAAGGGCTACAGCGGTGTCGCGATCTACTCGCGCCGTGAGCCGGACGAAGTGCGCGTGTCGCTGGGCCGCGAGGATTTCGACTGCGAAGGTCGCTATATCGAGGCGCGCTACGGCAACCTCAGCGTGGTGTCGTTCTATATCCCGTCGGGTTCCTCGGGCGACGAGCGCCAGCAGTACAAGTTCCGCGTGATGGAGTGGCTGACGCCGATCCTCCGCGAATGGGCGGCCAGCGGGCGCGACTACGTGCTGTGCGGCGACTGGAACATCGTCCACACCAAAAACGACATCAAGAACTGGACCTCCAACCAGAAGAACTCCGGCTGCCTGCCCGAGGAGCGTGCCTGGCTCGACCTCCTGTTCAAGGAGATCGGCTGGATCGACAGCTTCCGCGCGCTGAAGCCGGAGGCGGTCGAGTACACCTGGTGGTCCAACCGCGGCCAGGCCCGCGCCAACAACGTGGGTTGGCGGATCGACTACCAGATCGTGACCCCGGGCCTGCGCGATCGCCTGCGCGACTGCTCGATCTACCGCGACGAACGCTTTTCCGACCACGCGCCCTTCATCGTGGACTACGCCGAGTGAGCGATACCGCCGCGGCGCCGCGCTACAAGGGCTTGCGTGGTATCGCCGCCGCGTTCGCCCAGCCGGGCGCCGTCACCCTGCTTTTCTTCGGTCTGGCATCCGGGCTGCCGTTCCTGCTGGTAGGCAACACGCTGTCGGCGTGGCTCAAGGAATCGGGTGTCGATTACGGTGCGATCGGCGTCGCCAGCTACGTCACGTTTGCCTATAACTTCAAGTTCCTGTGGGCGCCGCTGGTCGATAAGTGGCGTCTGCCGCTGTTCGGTCGCCTGGGCCTGCGTCGCGGCTGGCTGATGTTCGCCCTGCTGTTGCTGGGTGTCGGCCTGCTCGGCATGGCCTCTTTCCCGCCGACGCTCTCGCTGGCGCGCTTCATGGCCGTCACCCTGGTGGCCGCCTTCGCCGGTGCCACCATCGATATCGTGGTGGATGCCTATCGCGTGGAGATCGCGCCCCCCGAGGCCCAGGGCGCGCTGGCCGCCACCTACACCCTCGGCTACCGGTTGGGCCTGATCGCCGGCGGTGCCGGCATCCTGCTCGTGGCCGATGCGCTCGGCTGGCAACGCGGCTACGTGGCCATCTGCGCCTTGCTGGTCATCCCTGTCATCGCCGTGCTGCTGGCCCGCGAGCCGGAACATCGCGTGCGCGAGCGTGTGCCCATGCGGGTAGCGATCCAGGAGGGGTTCGTCGGACCGTTCCGCGATTTCCTGTCGCGCTACGGGCTGGGGCTGGCGCTGGGCCTGCTGCTGTTCGTCGCCCTGTTTCGCCTGCCCGACCAGATGCTCGGGGTCATGGCGTACCCCTTCTACCTGGACGCCGGTTTCAGCAAGACCCAGATCGCCGAGGTGTCGAAGGTGTACGGCGTGATCGTCGGCATCGTCGGCGCACTGCTGGGCGGCTGGGCGGTCACCCGCTTCGACATGCGCCGCCTACTGGTGATCTCCGCCATCGGCGTCGCGGTGTCCAACCTGCTCTACCTGCTGATGGCGATGAACCCCGGGCAGACCTGGGCGTTCGTGGCCACCCTGTCCGGCGACAACTTTGCCCAGGGCTTTGCCGGGCCCGTGCTGGTGGCCTTCATGTCGGGGCTGGTCAACCGCCGGTTCACCGCGACGCAGTACGCGCTGCTGAGTGCGCTGGCCAACCTGCCGGGCAAGCTGCTGGGAGGGCTTTCGGGCTTCCTGGTCAAGGATTCGGGCTACGCGGCGCTGTTCATCGTCAGCACCGTATCCATCGTACCCACCCTGGTCCTGCTGGCGCTGCTGTGGCACCGGATGCCGCGCCCCATGGCCGTCGAAGCGGTGTAGGCCGCACGGCCGGTTTTGGTCACCGGCCGGATGTGTGTAAGATTTCCGGCACAGGGGGCATGCGCGAGGAGTAAAACGCACGTGCCAGATATTATCGTGAGACACATCGACGAGCAGATGGCCGAGCGGATCAAGTCGCTCGCGCGCGAGCGCCGCTGGTCGATCAACGAAGTGATCCTCCACGCATTGCGCTACGGGCTGGGTCTCAGTCCCGGCGACGTGTTCAGTGAACTGTTGCTCGAGCCCGGCGACATCGCGCACCTCACCGGTGCCTGGGATGCCCAGGAGCAGGCCGCTTTCCAGGAGGCACTGTCCGCGTTGACCCAGGCCTCGCCGTCGTCCCTGGCGGACGCGGCAGCGCGTAGCGACGCGAGCCCCGCCGAGCGGGTCTAGCCGCCGAGCGGTCCTGATGCAGGCGCCGCATAGAGGGCGCCCAGTAGTCGCGGGCCGCGCGCCCCGGTCACGACCGGCAGGTTGCCCGGTTCGCCCCGCAGGCGGCGATACGCCAGCCAGGCGAACGCCATGGCTTCCAGCATGTCGGGGTCGATGCCGAAATCGGTGCTCATCCGCAGCCGAGGGCCATCCAGTCGATCGGCAATGGCCTGCATCAGGCCCGCATTGTGCACACCACCCCCGCAGGCGACGACGTCGATGGCGTCGGGCGCGTGCCGTTCGATCGCTTCCACCACGCTGACCGCGCTCAAGGCCAGCAGGGTGGCCTGCACATCCTCGGGGGGCAGTTCGCCCACGCGGGAGTGTGCCGCCAGCCAGACGAGATGGAAGTGTTCACGTCCCGTGCTTTTCGGTGGAGCGAGCGCGAAATACGTATCGGCCAGCAGTTCGCGCAGCAACGGCGCATCCACACGGCCCGACGCGGCGAAACGTCCGTCGCGATCGAAGGCTTCCCCCCGATGCCGCAGGCACCAGGCGTCCATCAGGCCATTGGCGGGGCCGGTATCGAAACCCGTCACGCCGCCGTCGGCGTCCAGCAGGGTGATGTTGGCGATGCCACCCAGGTTGAGTACCACGCGCGTGCCGGACACGGGGCGCAACACCGTGGCGTGGAAGGCCGGCACGAGCGGAGCGCCCTGGCCACCGGCGGCGACGTCAGCGCGGCGGAAATCGGCCACGGTGTCGATGCCGGTGCGTTCCGTGATCACCGAGGCGTCGCCGATCTGCAGGGTGAAGGGGTGGTCACCGCCGGGACGGTGGCGGATCGTCTGGCCGTGCGAGCCGATCGCGGTAACGTCGGAGCGGGCGACGCCGGCTTGTGCCAGCACGGCCTGGGCCGCTTCGGCGAAGGCCATGCCCACGGCCACATCGAGCCGGCCATAGCGGTCCAGGTCGAGGCGTTCCTCATCCTGCGCCACGGCCAGGATCAGCTGGCGCAGGGCGTTATCCCAGGGATACGTGAGCCCGGCGACGAGGGCCGGGCGTTCGTTCTCGAAGCGGACCAGCGCGGCGTCGATGCCGTCGGCGCTGGTCCCTGAAATGAGGCCGATGTACAGGCCGTCCGCACGCGCCATGGATCAGTCGGCGCCGTTCGCGCCGGTGTCGGCACGGGCGAGCTTGGTGCTGTTGTCGATCTGCTTCAGGCGGGCCAGCTGCGGTCCGACCACATCCTTCCGGAACTTCGCCAGCTGGGCGGCCGGCAACGGCTCCGGCTTCGGCAGCGTCACCGTCTGCGGATCGCGCTGCACGTTGTTGACGCGGAATTCGTAGTGCAGGTGGGGACCGGTGGCCAGGCCGGTCATGCCGACGAAGCCGATGGTGCTGCCCTGGCTGACCCGCTGGCCCACGCGCAGGTTGGCGAACTTGGACATATGGCCGTAGGCCGTGCTGATGGTGGCGTTGTGCTGGATCACTACGAAGTTGCCGTAGCCGTTCATCCAGCCGCGGAACTTGACCACGCCATCGCCCGCCGCATGGATCGGCGTGCCGGTGGGGGCCGCGTAATCCACGCCCTTGTGCGCGCGCATCTTGCCCAGGATCGGATGCATGCGTCCGGCGCTGAACTGCGAGGAGATACGGGTGAAGTCGACCGGGATACGCAGGAACGAACCGGTGAGCGGCCGCCCTTCTTCACTGTAGTAGCTGTATTTGCCGTCGCCGTTCTTGTAGCGGTAAGCGGTATAGCGCTTGCCCTGGTTCACGAACTCCGCGGCGGAGATATCGCCGTCGCGCAGGAACGAGCCGTCGCTGTACACATCGTCGTAGATGACGGTGAAGCTGTCGCCGACGCGCAGGTCCTGCACGAAGTCGATGTCGAACTTGAACACCTCGGCCAGCTTCAGCACCATCGCGTTGCTCATGCCGGCCTGGGAGGCCGCGCCGAACAGGGAGCCGTCGATGACACCGTGGACGATGTGCTCGCGATGCTGCACGTCGCGCGTCTGCGTCGTCAGCTGGGGCTTGTCGCCGTCGATGCGCAGAGTGGCGATGGTGGCTTCGTCCTGGTCGAAGCGCACGCCCTCGAGGGTGTGGTCGTCGCCGACGAGGAACTGGAACTCCTGGCCCGGCTTGATCTGGTGGAACACTTTCGCACCGCCGGCACCGTCGATCACGTGCTGCAGGTCGGTCATGGTCAGACCCTGCGCCAGGAAGATATCGGCGAGGGTCTGGCCCGGCTTCACCTGCACCGTCTGCCATTGTTCGATCGGGGCGATCGGCTTGATGGACGCGGGGTCGATCTTCGGCAGGGCCAGCGGAACCACCGCGTGGGACTTCGACAAGGCCATGGGCACGGTAACCGCGGAACCGGTCACCGTCGTCTGCTTCTTCATGGCGCCGGCCCAGGCAGGGATCACCAGGGCGGAAAGGATGACCAGGAGGAACGCCGTGCCGGCGAGAATCCAGCGCTCACGACTCCAGCTCAGCGGCTCGGCCGAGGCGTTACGACTGAACGACCAATGGGCGCGCGAGTCGTAGAAGTGCGAATGCCTGCGCTGTGCCTTGCGCCGGATGGCCTGCTTGCGGGCGCTGTGTGCCCTGCGGTTTGCGTCACTCATCGTCTTTGTCTATCCGCTCGCCCCGAGTTGTCGCGTACCATAACGGCCGCGTGTAAAGGCCGTCAACGCCTTTTCCATCAAGGCTTTGCAACACATCGTGGGGTTAACGCACAATTAACCCCCACGCCGTCTTCACTGACAAATGTGAAGGACGCAGAACTACATCCATTAGAGAGAACGCATGAACGAGCTGGAGCAGGCCCTCGCGCTGATCGCGCGTGGCGCGGACGAGATCATCAAGAAGGACGACCTCGAGGCACGGCTCAAGACGGGTCGCCCCCTTCGGATCAAGGCCGGATTCGACCCCACGGCCCCCGACCTGCACATCGGCCACACCGTGCTGCTCAACAAGATGCGCCAGTTCCAGGACCTGGGGCACCAGGTTATCTTCCTGATCGGCGACTTCACGGGGATGATCGGCGACCCCACGGGCAAGAATGCCACCCGCAAGCCGCTCACCCGTGAGGATGTGCTGGCCAATGCCGAGACCTACGCCGAGCAGGTGTTCAAGGTGCTGGACCGCGAGAAGACCGAGCTGCGCTTCAACGCGGAGTGGTTCGGCAACATGGGGGCTGCGGACATGATCCGCCTTGCCGCCACCCATACGGTGGCGCGCATGCTGGAGCGCGACGACTTCGCCAAGCGTTACAAGTCGGAGCAGCCCATCGCCATCCACGAGTTCCTCTATCCGCTGGTGCAGGGCTACGACTCCGTGGCCCTCAAGGCGGACGTCGAGCTGGGCGGCACCGACCAGCGGTTCAACCTGCTGATGGGGCGCGCCCTGCAGGAGCACCACGGCCAGCCGCCGCAGATCGTCCTGACCATGCCCCTGCTGGAAGGCCTGGACGGGGTCAACAAGATGTCCAAGTCCCTGGGCAACTACATAGGTATCAACGAGCCAGCCATCGATATCGTCACCAAGACGATGAAGATCGGCGACGACCTCATGTGGCGCTGGTTCGAATTGCTCAGTTTCGACGTATCGCTGGATGAGCTGGCCGCCATGAAGGCCGACGTCGCCTCCGGCACGCTCAATCCCAGGGAAGCCAAGCTCCGCCTCGCCCGTGAACTGGCCACGCGCTTCCACGATGCCGGTGCCGCCGAGCAGGCGATCGCCGGCTGGAACGCCGTGGTAACGGGGCAGGGCGATACCAGCCTGCTTCCGCTTGCAGAGATCGCCGTGCCCCCTGAAGGGTTCCGTCTGGCCTCCCTGCTTACCGCCGCGGGCGTCACGCCCAGCAACTCCGAGGCGAACCGCAAGCTCAAGGAGCGCGCGGTGCGTATCGACGGAGAGGTGGTGGAAGATGCTTCC